>CAWAVP010000025.1:0-380649 GCA_963785495.1 uncultured Planctomycetales bacterium
CGAACACAGAATACGGCTGACCTAATTTATCCGGGGGCCGAAACCTATTACGGTCATGGTTACATTGTGAGATATGACATCGATCACATCTCCACGCGAGCAGGGTGGATGTTGGAACGCCTCGTGTTCGAAGACTTCGGGTTCTCGGAACCCGGTATTGACCATAATGAGTTGATACATGCAACCATCACGGGCAAGAAGGATGTGCCGCTGGGGGACGTTACTTGGGTGGAGGGTGACGAGAATGTAAGGGAGCAACGGCGGCGGCAAGCGATCGGGCGTACCAAGCAATGGTGGCGAGAAAACCGAGATGACTGGGCGCGGCTGTCGGCATTGATCGAAGCTCTCCGTTCAGACAGTCCCGGCCGTTCGCTTAAGGCTCTATCCTGGCTCCGATTCGACGAGTCGCCGATTGACGGTTTTTCGATGGAAGTTTTCACATCTGAAGTGCTGCCAATTGTCCAACACCTGGCAGACTCGCCTTCTGAAGAAGTTGCACAACAAGCCAGACTGCTTCTGAAGGACCATAGCAATGGGGATCGGTTTTGGCTCGAACTCAAGCTGGACGTAGCATCGTTTCTTCGGAACCACACTTTGACCGCGAGTCAGCTACTCAACCCCACCGAAATCCTCGAAGTCGTAGAGTCCGAGGCGCGGCGGAGCTTGACGAATGAGCCTTTGGGGTGAATTAAGAAAAGACGGTGCTGGAACAGTCGCTTTAACCCCGCAGCGGGTCCGTCGACGTAAGGCGTGATCGCGGTGAAGTGATCGGCTAGAATGGCGGTCACAAAGTGAATCAGAAAACGCACTGTGTGGCTGGATAATGCAGTTTCCTGCTGACCAGTCACATCGATCAATCTGTTGTCGGAATCCGACTTAGCGGCCGCTGACCCGAGTGCTTCATGCGGTTTACCCCCAATGTTTAACCCACGGAGCACGACGTTATGCGGACCGTAGAACTGCAAGTTATGAATGAGATTATGGAGAGTCATAGCAAGTTCAGGTCTCTGACACATAAGACTTGCATCCTAGCACTCGCCATTGTTTTGGTGTCAGCGTCTTCCGCGTACGCACTTCGCATGATCAAGATGCCTAAAGAACTGCAGACGACTATCGTTGAGCCCCAAATGCGGAGAATTTCTCTGAAATTGCCTCTGCGTCAGCCAGTGTTTCATTGGACGTTTCAAAGCGAAAAGGATCTCTTGGCGGGGAAACTCGTGCTCAGCATCAGCCGAAATGGGGAAACGACCGAAATCGTAGTCTTCGAGAATGGGCACATGTCGAAAGGGTGGGAGCCGATAATCGCGCCTGTCAATCCAAAAGCAGGTGAAACCTACTTTGGATTCCAGTCGTCCGAGAAGTACGCAACTGCGCCCAATGACAAACTCACGATCGAGTTATACGTAAAGCAGGACCTAGATGGCATTGGCCCACTAGAGACTGGCGTCTTGCCAGCGGGTACCTACAAGGCTCAAGGGAGCTACTCCGGGCTCCTTGATGAGTACAAGGTGCCTGATCCATCGAAGAACACGCCGAAGGAGACGCTTGACAAAATACGGAAAATGCGCGAGTTCAAAGCGTTTCTTGAGAACTGGGAATCGCAATGGTCGTTAAGAATCACCTCCAACCAAGGGTGGCTTCCAGCAGAGCAACGTAAACAGATGGAAAGACTTCTGGAACAGATGCGAAAAGAGGAGGAAGCGGCGAACGAAGCAAATCAAAAGTGATTTCATAACCATCGCATCCAGCGATTGGAGCTGCTTTAAACCGCCGGCGGCTAAACGGCTTGTCTTGAGTACCCGTCGGAAGGTCGTTTGATTTTTGATTTGCGTCGTAATTCGACCCTTTTTTGATCTTGGCCAAGCAGCAGGGTAGCACGATGACATTTGGTGACGGATCAGGTCAGAGCATCATTTCGAGCGCGGCGACCGTGTTTCGCAACAACAAGGGATGGGCTGACAAAGCGATTGAACAGCTCCCAGATGATAAACTGCGCGTGCCGCTAGATTCGAATACGAATAGCGTCGCTGTCATCATGAAGCACGTCGCAGGAAACTTGCTGTCGCGATGGACTGATTTCCTCACGACGGACGGGGAAAAGACGTGGCGGAATCGCGACGAAGAATTTGTGGATTCGTTCCGCGATCGCAAGGAGATTCTGGATTACTGGGAAAAGGGTTGGAATTGTCTATTCAGCGCGTTGGACCGACTCGGTCCGGACGACTTATCCAAGACAATCGCCATCCGGGGCGAATCGCACGCAGTTCCCCTGGCGATTCATCGCTCGCTGGCTCATTGCGCTTACCACTGCGGTCAAATCATCATGATGGCCCGAGTTCTGGCCGGTGACGACTGGGAGACGATTACGATCCCTCGCGGAGAATCTACTTCCTACAACGAAAAGGTGTGGGGCAAGGGGCGTAGCTGAAAGCGACGAGTGTCGCGAGAATCGGCCCCAAACTCGTCAATGGACACGACATTCGCAGAATACAAGAGTTGTTCGGTCACAACGACTTTCGTACGACGATGATCAACACGCACGTCTTGAACCGAGGTGGTCGTGGTGTCCGCAAACCCGCGGACTGTCTGGCGCGTCGCCCAGACGAGCGCTAGGCTGCAACGATGAATCGTACAAGTAATACACAAGAACACGTTAGGCCCAACGGAGACGATCGCGTGCAAATCTCGGAAGCACAGTCGGATGCCGCAGGCCAGATCGTGGATCTCATTGTTAATCGTCTCGGAGAAGGACGAGCCGTCCATCCGGAGACGGCAATCGCATCTGCGGCAAGGATTGCAGGGAGCTTCTTACTCTCGTCGTTCGGGCTGGAATTGAAGGACTGCACACCAGGGACGTTCGTCCTTTCGGAGCAAGCCAACGAAAAGGGACCTCACCTCGTTTCGATCCTAGGAGGAATGCTTGAGCTGATGAAGGTCCCGCTTGACGCTCAACGGCTTAATGCGCAACCCGCAGCGCGAGGTGAGCAGCCCACGCTCAATACCCTAGAAACATTGGAACTGTTCCGTGATGGTGCTCTAAAGATCGCTCGTGACAAGGGCCTAACGCTCGAAGAGGCAGCGCAGGCTGCTGCTGTTGCAACGGCGTTTATTGTCCGCGAGTGCTCTACGACCATTGGAGCCGAGGTTGGATTCAATGCGGCTGCATTCGGGTTCATTGAGGGCGCCAAGACCGTCCCACCGCTCGCCGGCGTGATGTCCGCTCGCGCGAAATGGCCTTGGTACAAGTTGTGGTGAGCGGCGCAATGTTGGGCGTGATTCGCCGGAGTACAACGTCGAAAGCGGTCTTGATTTGTGATTTGCGTCAACAATGGACCGTTTGAGACGTCGCCAGAGCGCCGTCAAGTTTGAGTTCCTGGAGGAGAATCGAGTTATGTTCCCGATTTGCTTCCCGAGACAACGGACCGTGAGTGCGTATCGTTGGATTGTGGTCCTGGCCATTTCCACGGCCATGGTTGCCTTCGCGCGGGGGCGGTGGCCGACGGTCCCTACGCGCGGGGACGTCAGATTTATTCAATGGACGCGGACGGTTCCAATCTACGGGCCATTACGGCCGATGAAAGACGATCGTTCGGTTCCCCAGTCTGGTCGCCCGACGGCAAATCGATCGCGTACGACGCCTGGCCATCGGATAGTCCATTTTGGGACAGTCACGTGTTTACGTCGGCGCTTGATGGTTCAGACGAACGTGATCGTGGGCCTGGTGCGATGCCTGAATGGACTCCCGATAATGCGGTGCTCTTGCTTCACACCTATCCACTTGAGGAAGGTCGAATTGTGGCGGTGAGTCTCATCGATGGATCAAGACGAGACGTCCTCGACCATCAGGCGAGCAATCCTCGTCTCTCGTCGGACGGAAAGAAAATGGCCGCCGTCGATCGAGACGTCCAGATCGTTGTGTGGGACATCACGCGGGAGCTAGAAGTGGGGATGCGAGCGCTAATGTTCGCCACGAATTGGACTCCACTGACCGGTATGAGTTGGTCGCCCGACAACCGCCGCTTAGCCTGCGTACGTCCAAGACGAAACGCCCCGGGTACCGAATTGGTCATCCTTTCGGTGAATGTCGACGCTCAGCCGCTGCTTCCGATAGCCTCCGGTGACATCTACCGCGTTGTCGCCTGGCATCCGAGCAAGAATACGATTCTCTTCTCGGTTCGAGAGCAGGATGGGGAGCCACTTCATTTTCGATTGTTTGATTTTGACGCGAAGGAGACGTACGTGCTGCCCAATCAGCATCCGGCACTACAATGCCTCGACATGTGCTGGTCGCGTGATGGTAAGAGAATTCTGTTCGTTGGCGAGAAAGACGAATAGATGAGAACCATGGCATCCGAGTGGCAAATATCGAATCGCTTTTCCGAGACTTAACACAGTGCCTGTGCCCGCCAAACAGCATTAGCCGTCGCATGTCGAGAAGCTCGTTAGCCCATGCTAGTTGATCCTAATAACCCGGAAGTCCTTACATCCGTATGCACCGATGTCGAAGCAGCGGCGATCGTCGGTGCACTGGCTGCACTTGGCATTGAGGCGTCTGCTATTGGCGGTTACACGGCAGGTTTTCGCGCCGAAGCCCCGGGCCGCGTCAATGTTATCGTCAAACATGCGGATCTAGGTCGTGCGAGAACGGCACTTGCTGAAATCGAGCAGAACCGACCCCAAGTTGATTGGTCGCAAGTAGATGTTGGGCAACCCGAGGAATGACGGACGTCGCCACAAACGCACGTCAGAAGCACCCCGATTTAACCACCGTGTTTTGGAGTCGTCCAACACCCCGGTAGAGGGCCCTTCGGCCCGGCGCGTGTTCCACGGCCGTCGACCAGGTTAGAATCGAAGCTTCAAAAGCGCCCGATTAAACGAAGGTATTTCCAGACATGAGGGTTCGGTGATCAAGGGGCTTTTGACGAGGGCATATGCCACGGGATGCGTGCCGTGGGGTAGTCAGTCATTCGATGATTGAAAAGCGATGGGAGTATTCGAATCCGCGCGGTCTTACGAAATGGTACGGCCACGTGGAATACTACGGTCAATATGTCATCGGCCAATGGTTTGCACTCAACGCCAACACAGGATCCGAATACTGGTCTCGCAGGTTCTTACGTCCGACGACTGTGTGTGACTGTGCCCACGATGTAATCATCGCTTCTGAAACACGATCAGACGGTCCTTGGACCGCTGGCTTTGGAATCTACGGGATCGATGCGAAAACGGGGAAGCTGCTGTGGACGAACCACGGACCCGGACTCTGGGGCAAAGTCCTTCGCTTGTTAGATTACGTTCCAGCGTTCACCAACGAGTTCCGCGATGTGTGCAAGTGCGTTGTTGATCACTGCGTCGTCACGGAACGGGGTAGGACTCTTGATCTTCGCACAGGTCACAAATGTTTCTCAGTCAGTATCGATGTGTCAGACAATTACGAGCGATCAAATCCTGATCAAAAGCTGTATGACAATAAATCGCTTGACATTGGTGGCGACACGATCACAGTAGACGGCGCTCGGACTGAATTCGTCATTTCCCGTCACGACAGAAACGGACATGCACTCTGGCGGTTTGCTGCCAAAGATCGCTCGCTTCACGTCGACGGCAATTACTATTCCTACAGGTTGCACGATGATCGTATTTTTATTGTTCTCGGCGACGCACCGAACTACGTACCGATCAAACAAAGCAAACCATTACACATCAAACCGAATCCGGCGAATTATCAATTGGGCATTCTTGATGTATCGTCCGGAGAATGTGACCTATTTCCGTTAGTGGATGCGGGACAACGAAAAGAATGCCGCATCGAAGCGATCCGAAATGATCGCTTGCTTGTAAGCTGTGATGGCCGGCATCTCGTCGAGTACAGAGTGACGACGTAACAGGGCCTTGGTCGGGAAATGAAATTGCAGATCGTCGAGGGTGACCTGCTGGATCAGGACGTTGAAGTCATTATTAACGCCTGGAATCGCAACATCATTCCCTGGTGGCTGCTGCTCCCACAAGGAGTGTCCGGAGCCATCAAGAAACGGGCCGGTTACGGTCCGTTTCGCGAACTTGGAAAGTTAGGAGCGATTCCCCTTGGTGGGGCCGTAATGACGAGTGCTGGTCGACTGCCACACAAGGCGATAATTCACGTAGCCGGAATCGGCATGTTGTGGCGATCGTCTGAAAGGTCGATCCGCGAATCGACTCGTAACGCACTTCAACTTGCCCAAGTCAGTAAGTTTCAATCGATTGCGTTACCGCTCATTGGTGCGGGCACAGGGGGAGGGTCAGCGGACAACGTTTTGGCTATCATGAAGGATGAAATCGCCAAGGGAGTGTTCGATGGTGAAGTGCGGCTTGTGAGATTCCGTCCGTAGGGCTTCAAGTGCCCGATCAAACGACCCTGATACGAGACAACGCATGCCCCAGTGGAGGGTCCGACAGTCCATCGCATGATTCACGGGCGATGATGGGTTAGAATCGGGCGTCGAAGGCGCCCGAGCAAAGGAAGGATTTCGGCATAGCCAAGCCGCGTTGTTGTCACCCCTGCTAAGCGCTCAGGTGGGCCGGGCCGCGGCGTCTCGTATTAGCTAAGATGACGGTCGCGAACCGAATCAAGTCCATCAATTGTGGGGCGACAAGGATGATTCGAATGAAATCGAAGGTCTTATTCTCGCTTGTTTTGAGCATCGTGAGCCACAACTCATGTCTGCAGTCGCAGACATTAGATTTCGTCTGGCAGTTTGGGACACCATATAGCGATGAACCCTTTGATCTTGCTGGCGACGGGTTAGGCTCGTTGTTCATTACCGGCGAATCTAAAGACCCTAGAGGCAACAATAACGTATTCCTGAAGAAATTCGACAACCTAGGCGACGCGATTTGGGATGTGCAGTTGGATTCCAGAACCTACTCATCTGGAGCAAATGTCGCGGTTGGCCGAGACGGTAGTCCGTACGTTTTTGTAAGGACGGGCAGCGGTAGCAAAAGGAAAACGGTCCTAGATAAGTACGACCAGTCTGGCAATCTCGAATGGACAAGAGAAGTCAATGGAGTACCTTTCGCCAGCGGGATATCAACGGACTCAGCTCGGAGTATCTTCCTTGCGAGTGGCGGCAACTTTGGCATGAGCCTCATTAAGTACGACGAAACAGGCGATCATAAATGGACACGCGACATTGACGGTTTCGGTCACTCATCAGCCGATGTCGTTGCTGATTTTAATGGAAACGCATACGTGACCGGAGATGGTGGCTACGGCGAATCCCGTGGCATCTTCGTCCAGAAGTTCGATGCTGACGGAAATGTGCTTTGGACAAGAAACTTGGGAGCGAAGGGATACGATTTTGCAGGAGGGATTTCAGCCGACGAATTGGGAGACGTCTACATTGTGACCAACGTAATGGCTGACAACGATTTTGCTCCTTTATCCTTAGGCGTCACCGTAAGTAAATACACAACGGATGGTGACCATGTATGGACAAGTACTTTCGGAGACACAGCCGTGGATTTGCTGGAGCAATTGCCTTCGGAGAAGTTTTTAAATGACATGCCTCAGGAATACTTGGATGCCGTGACATTTTACGCACGTGACGTTGCAGTAACTAAAGAAGGTGACGTTTTCGTAGCTGGATCGAGACGAGGCCCGTACAGCAATGGCCACTTCGAATTTGACACCTTTATTCGGAAGTATTCCACGACGGGCGAGCTTCAATGGTCTGAGATTTTGAATAGCGGCGAAGGCGACTACGCCAGGGCGGTCGCGGTCGATGATTCGGGAGGTGTTTTCGTCGCGGGAAGTACGTTTGGCCGCTTCGACGTGCAAACGCCGTTCGGCGGAACAGATGTTTTTGTCGCGAAGTATGTCACCGCCGCCGTTCTGGGTGACTTCAATGGAAACGAAGTCCTCGATGTCGGTGACATCGATCTATTAGTAGCCGAAATCCGCGACGCCACGAACAATCCAGACTACGACCTAAACGACGATGGCTTCGTTGACACGATCGACCGCGAAACGTGGGTCCACGACCTCCGTGGCATCTTCTATGGTGATTCGAACATGGACGGGGTGTTCGACACCAACGATCTCGTCCAAGTGTTTGGTGCTGGCGAATACGAAGACGACATCAACAGCAACAGCACATGGACCACAGGGGACTGGAATGGCGACGGAGAATTCGACAGCAGTGACCTCATCCTCGCTCTCGCCGACGGCGGCTACAAAGCCGGACCGCGGCCAGCGGCGGTGCCGGAGCCGTCATCATTCCCCCCGTTTGCGCTGGCATTCGGGTCGTTGATTCTGTCCCGAAAACTCGTGCGATGGCTACTTTGATTCTTGATTGCCCCGGGAAACGACCGAATTTGGCACAGCCGACACGAGGACACGGTTTTGGCCCTTTGTGTGAAATGTGGTAGTTCGATGCGACAGACGCAGCCAGTATGTACTGCCTGCGGTTACGACTATTCTTCGGTGGAACCGTCCGAGTCTGTGCCAGCGTGGCAGACATCGATCAACGCATGGTTTCGACTGTTAACAGTCCTTTGTGTCGCTTTGGCACTGATCGGCTGGATTCTGCGATCGGCACTGCACCTCGACGACGCGATGATTCCGCTCGGTTTGTTTTTTGCCAGTGCGCTTGTTGGGCATCTGCTTCGAAAGTCGTCACTGGTTTGGTCAACGTGCTTTGATGGCTTTGCCTTAGCATGTGCCGTCTGGACCATCTGTTGCTAAGCCAGCACCTGGCTCGCTCACAAATTACCCATGTATCCCCGCATAATGCCCTGTAGAATTGGCGTGATCTGCAAAGAATGCGCCGATCAAACCACCCCGAAACGAGACAAGGCACGCCCCGCTGGAGGGTCCTTCGGTCCGTCGCGTGATCCACGGGCGTTGACCGGTTAGAATCGAGGCTTCGAAAGCGCCCGACAAAACGAAGGTACCTGGGACAGTTCCATGACCCCGTAGAAGGGGGGCTCACCGGGTGTGCGTCTTTCGATTTTTTGAGGTCCGTGTTCACGGCATTCGCACTCTTATAATGAGTTGCCGCTCATGCCTCTGCGGGACGGCATCTTCAGTGTGCCAATCCTCCGGACCCACATGGCAACGATGCACTCTTCAAGATCCGACGCGATACCCTCGATAAGTACCTCTCTTGTTACAGACGAGGAATTGCTTTTTCGATTTGTCCATGACGGTGACAGTGCCGCATTTCGCGAGCTTGTAGAAGCGCATTATTCGTTGGTTAACGGAGTGTGTCGTCAGGTATTACAGCACGAAGCCGATGCTGAAGATGCGTGCCAAGCAACGTTCATCGTTCTTGCGAAGCAGGGGCATAAAGTGCGTGATGCCAACTCGCTCGCTGGGTGGCTGTACCGCGTAGCCTATCGCGTCGCTAGTCGTCTCCGGAAGTCACGTCAAAAGATGCAATCCGTCGACTTCAAGGATCTGCAGGATTCCGTCGATGATGAGCTCGCAAGGATCTGCAATCGTGAGAATATCTTAGTACTTCATGAAGAATTGAGTCGACTACCCCGGAAATACCGCGACCCTCTCGTTCTGCACTATCTTGAATTCCACACGCGCGGTGAGATTGCCTCACAACTAGATACGACGGATGCATCGATCAAAGCCAGGTTGGCTCGGGCACGTCGGAACGTGTCAACCTGTTTGAGACACCTGCTCGTCGAAATTAGTGTAGTGTGGACTCGCTTCGCGAGCAGTCTTTCTTGGATGTGGGGGCCAGCCCCCACGCCCCCGGGATTTTCTTAGGCATGGCTCGGGTGTCCAAGGGTAGTTGTGGTTGGGGATTGATTCGTGGTACGTTGCGAGTTGTCCGGTGAAACGGAGTCGAGCTCTGCGGGGACGCAACTCGACGAGGGATAGCCGGATCGAGGGTGCGTCAAAGGTGCATCGGGCTTCTGGGAACAGATGCGTTTCCGGAAGCCCTTTTTTGTGGTCGTCGGAGGACGGCGCTGGCGGGTTGATCCACACGGCCGTCGGGCAACGCAGCGGCTTGGGAGGCCTTTGGACGAAACGCTCCGGATGGGCAGCGTAGGCGGCTGCAGAGCACGTCTTGGCGGGCGGCAAGGATCTTCGGAGCTTGCCCGTAGTGGACCATCGCCGGCGTCAGCAGGCCGATGCCCGAGTGATAATGCTCGTCGTTGTACCAGTGGAAGAATGCGCGGCAGAAACCGCAACGCGTCTTCGTGGCAACCGAAGCGGTCGGGGAACTCGGGCCGGTACTTGAGCGTCTTGAACTGGCTTTCGGAGAACGGGTTGTCGTTGGAGACGTGCGGCCGGCTGTGCGACTTGGTGACGCCCAGCGTGGCCAGCAGTTGGGCCACGGTGTGCGACTTCATCGACGGGCCGCGGTCGCTGTGGATCGTCAGTTGATCTCGCGTCGACGTTCTGCTTGTCGATCGTCTCGCGAATCAGCCGCTCGGCCAGGTCGGCGCTTCTCGGTGCGCGAGCATCCAGCCCACCGCGTAGCGGCTGAAGATGTCGAGAATCACGTACAGGTAGTAGTAGGTCCATTTGGCCGGCCCCAGCAGCTTGGTGATGTCCCACGACCAGACCTGGTTCGGCCCCGTGGCCAGCAATTCCGGCTTCTTGTAGTGCGGATGTCGGAGTTGATTGCGCCGTTCGCGGACGCGTGCTCCTCGCAGGATGCGGTACATCGTGCGGACCGAGCAGAGGTACCGGCCTTCGTCCAACAGCGTGGCGTAAACCTGGTACGGTGACTTGTCCATGAATCGTTCGCTGTAAAGCACGGACTTCACTTCGGCTTTCTCGCGGTCACTGAGTGCACGACGGTGAGGGCGATTGACGATCGTCGATGGGGTTGTGGACCGCTTGTCCAAGCGGTAAGAACGTGGCTCGGGGTACGTCCAGAAGCGCGGCACGCCCTGGTCACGCCGATCTGCTGCTTCAGCTCCTCGACCGCCACTATTTGTGGTTTTCGTCGTCGGTCGGGTTCAACGGAACCCCAAACAGTTCGCACACCTTTTTTGAACCTCAATGATCGCTTCTGCCTGACGAAGGCGCTTGGTCAGCGACTCTTTCTCCCGCCGAAGCCGCTGCAGCTCCGCTTGCACGGAGTGTTGCTGCTTCGGCTTCCGGCCACGCTTTTTTGAGTTGGATTCGCTCAAGCTGCCCTCGGCCCGTTGGCGACGCCAATTCGACAATTGCGACGAGTACAAACCTTCCCGACGCAGCAGCTCGCCGATCTGGCCAACTTCCTTACAACGATCCGCTTCTTCGATAATCCGTAGACGGTACGCTCGATCAAACGTCCGCCGCCGTGCTTTCTCCGGCACCTCCGTCGTGCCCATATCTGGTCTCTCCGTGCCTCCTGCCATCCGTTACCACTCCTCGCCCTCTAGCTTAATTAATTGCGAGGAAGTTGTCTCACGTCATATTGGCACAGAGGGCAACGACTCGGCTGCAGAAAACAGTTGCCTCATACCAAAGTCGAGTGACTAGGCCGGAAGGACGTAACGTCCGGGGTGGGATGGGGGGGACCTACGCGGCGCTGCGGACCCAAGTGCACAGGCCATCGGGCCGTACCGAAAACTCGTGGGAAGCGGTTTTAATTGATGACAGTAGCCATAAACACCCATTCTCGACGCATCGCATGCCCCGCCAGAGGGTCCGACCGTCGGCAGGTGATTCGTGACGGCGGACAGGCTAAAATGGGGCCGGTAAAGCACCCGAGAATCGAACGATTCTTGAGTAGCGGCACTATGTTTGCCGTCAGATCGCCCCATCAGTGGAGAAATCTTTACAGATTTCTCCATAGAGAACGTCGGCAGGGCACCTCTTATATTCTGATGGCACAGGGAATGAAAACTGTGACATGGGGGCCTGAGTACGAGCGTGATGACGCCGTTGCAGTTCGATCAGACGTCCGATGCGGAATTGGTCGCCCGTTTGAAGCATGCCGCGATGAGCTTGCGTTCCAAGAGCTAGTCCGCCGCCATGGGCCAATGGTCATCGCGACGGCCCGACGCATTGTTCAAAACTCGCACGATGCCGATGATGTCTTTCAAGCCACCTTCCTTGCGTTGGCGACAGCTAGTCTGCGGCACAAGGTAGCAGTCGGCTCTTGGCTCTACCGGACGGCGGTGAGATGCGGCCATTCCATCAATCGTACGAAAACCGCATGGGACACAAAAATAAAACGGAAGATGGAAAGACATGAAGAAAAGACGTTCGATCCGGATGCCGAACCCATTCGAATCGTTATCGACCAGGAGCTTGCCAAGCTTCCGGAAAAGATCAGGGCGGCGATTGTTCTGTGCTATCTGGAAGGGATCACACGAAAAGAAGCTGCCATGCGGCTTGGGATCCCTTCGCCGACTTTGAATGACCGAATTGCCAAAGGGAAGGAGCTTCTCGCCAGCCGTCTCGTCAGAAGGGGTGTCATCGGATCCGTCGGAGGCTTCACCGTATACGTCAAGTCGTTGTCAAAAAGTGCTGCCCAGCCCATGAATCCCGCACTCGTCGCAGACATATCGTCCAAGGCACTGCAATTCTCCGCTGGGAAGCCATGGTCATCGGTAGGCGTTTCAGAAATCGTGGGCCATACGGCAACGGAGGTGATAAAAGCAATGACTTCCACCAAACTTGTAGCCATTTGCATACTGGCGCTGGCGATCGCAATGGGGTTGGGGTATCCCCTTGTATCAATCTTTGGCATCACGTCTTCCGTTGCCAGCACTCAACCATCTTCATCGACACGTTTGATGACGGGGACTATGCCGACAACGCGCCGACAACTTGGACACTCAGATCGAACACTCCTGGTGCGCTAAGTGCCGCGTCAGGTGATCTGGTGATTTCTCCCAACGCGAATAGTGAGGCTTTTGTTGCGGCGGATGCGGTTCAGTACATTCTCGGAGATACGTCAGTGCGAACGCAGGGTCGGATAACTGAGAATGGTGGCTCGTTGATCGTCACGGCAAGAAATCAAGTTGAAGCGGACACTCAGCACTATTTTGCAGGGGCAGGCTACTACGAAAGTCTCGGTGGAAGTCTTTTCTTCGCAGGGCGCAATGATCCTGGGACAAACAGTACATTCTTCGGGCCAAACATGAGACTTCCATTCGACGTCCGTACGGTCGACGCTGTCATTCAATTGGATGTAATTGGTGACAGGATCGCGCTTGGGCGTGGCAAGCGGGCGAGGAAATGCCCGACGAACCTATGATGTCTGCAGTAGACAGTACATATAGCGATCCTGGTTTCGTTAGACTGGCATTAGGCAACACACATGAAGGAACGGGTAAAAGCAGCGCAACGTTTCGGTACGTGCACGTGGCAAATGAATCCATCAATCACGAATCAATAGCCGCCACGGTGGCCCAACGCAACGTCGAATAACCAGCAACCACGTTCGGCGACAATGAGCGGAAAGTTTTGACACGATATTGTCTCAGTGGATATTCATGCTGATTTGGCCTTTTCCTATGGCACGGCCAAATCGATGCTCCGCAATAGAGATTCCGATAGTGATTCCACGCCATGGTTAGACGGGGATGACATGCACTTCAACGACTTGGACCTTTGAATGACTAGGGGGTACACTATGTTTGCTCGCACCGCGTCAACGATATTGGCTTTCCTGTTGATGGTTGGTATGGCTCAAGCTGTAGAAATCTTCTTTGACGATTTCAGCGATGGAAGCGTGACAAACGACATCCCAGTTGCGAGTGATGGAACGCCCGTCAGATGGACTGATGGTGGTGACGGAAACTACGACGCCTCGAGTGGAGACTATGTCTTCACACCTGTGCAACCGGATTCAGGCCAATACACCACCTCGGACGCCCTTGATTTTCCGCTAACCGACACCTCGATTAGGGTTCAAGGGAGAATATCTGGTGGCAATCAAAATTCGTTGATTCTTACAGCTCGCAATCAAGTTGTAGGAGACACTCAACACTACGCAGGTGGAATCGGGTACTTTCCAAATTTGGGTGGAACAATTCTTTTTATCGGGAAGAACGATTTAGGAGTCGATTTTACCCAGTTCGGTAACAACCCGATTATGCCGTTTGATATCAGAGAAGAAGACGCGGTCGTGCAGCTCGACGTCATAGGAAACACGGTCAGTCTCTGGGCATGGCGAGCAGGGGACACACCGCCTGCGCAACCCCAGCTCACAGCACATGACAACACTTATACATCTGCGGGTTTCGTGAGACTAGCCGGTGGCACGGGCTTAAGTGGAGACAGTACGACGGTGTTTCGATACGTTCAAGTTGCCAACGAGCACATTCCGGTCCCCGAACCATCAGCGGGCGTCCTCATGTGTCTTGGCGTCGTGCCCATGCTCAGTTTCCGGCGGAAACAATTGTCCGTAGTTTGACCCTTTTTTCAGCAGTTGCTGACGCCGAGCGATCAAATGCTCGGCGTTTTTCATGCGTCGGTAGTCACCACAAAGCATCGATTTCGGAAAAGTTCTGTCGACTCGTAGGTAAAGGGGTCGTTTTCCCCGCCGGCAATTCGGACCTTTTCAGACGGCACCGAGGATGGTGGCTCAAGAGAGTTTGTGGCAGAGCCATCGACATTCGTCCTTGGTATAATTGCATTGACCGGCTGCACGGCTTGGTCACGAAATTTCGTTCCGGCGCTCACAGCAGTCTCGAAAACCCACCGGTTTTGGCACGGCTACGCTGCCCGAAGTCCAGATGCCTTCATGCAGGGTCGCTAGATGAGTTCGGCCAATCGAGATTGACAGAGCGACCGATTCCGAACAGGAGAATTTGCAGTGGGAGTACCGTTCGCTGAAATCTGCACAGACAGCCCTCGGATTTGGAATGTGCAGCTCGGCTTTTGGCGTGACGCCGTCGAACATTTTGAGGCGATGGTGAAGAACGTCGACGTGTACGAAGACGAAGCGATCTTTGGTGTGGATGCAGCAATCGTGCTCGTCCTCGCCGGGACGAGCGTGTCAATCTTGCTGGGACAACAATGGAGTGAAAAACGACTGCGCGAGCACAACGACAGTGAGGGCCGGGTACCGGCCCCAACTGAACTGCTTAAGCGACTACTGAACAAAGTCACAGTGGACAACCCCGACGTTGTCAAAAACGGATTCGCTCATACCAATATGATGCATGAGGCGATACGCCACTTTGGCGAACCGAAACACGAGACTGTTGGCGAACTCAACTATGTTATCCTAGTTCAACATCTGAAATTGTTGCAGACGATCTGGAATCTCGTTATAGAGTGGCGAAACGTGAATGACCAATACATTCCTTGCGACTTCAAACACGAATTCACTTGGCCGGCGAGTTGAGGGCGCATATTTGCTGACCATTTCCGCAGTCACGGTGCGGCTTGTATGTTTGGCACATTGCGTCGGTTAACGACCGTTCGCGGGACCAAGAATCCTCTACAATCGCAGGCAGCATAACCATGAACAACAATGGTTGCACGTCAGCAGGATTCGTCCGCTACGCTGACTGCTGTAAGGATGGCATTCCCGTCGGTTTAGGTCCTATGTACACATGAATACCAATAGACATTTCTCTCAGCCTCCGCTTGTTAGCGAAGGGCTGCACAGCGGGATGGTTGTTCGGCGCGTTGTCGGCGCTCTGGTTAGATCATTGATCGCGTTGTGTGTGCTGCGAATGAGGGTCTATCTAAAGTGAATAGCCTCTCTGATACGCCAGCACAAGATCGCTGGTCGTGAAATCGCCGTCGCCGTCCCAATCACCTTCGCTCCATGTCGAATTGCCGGCGAACAGGTCTTCATATTCGCTGCTTTGTTGAGCGAACAATAGATCGTCCGCGTCAAAACGGCCATCAAAGTTCGCGTCTCCCTGTTGAAACACATCGTCGACGAGATTGGGGTCGACGCCAAAGACAGGTCGCAACTCACGTCGCGACGCGAGAAGTTCGATTGCTACGTCTTGCGAATCCACTTTCGTGTCACGATTAAAATCGAGCCTTGATTGATAGGGCGCCTCGACTGTGGCGGAATCAAGGAAATGGCGAATGCCCACGAGATCGAGGGAATCAACAAGAATCTCACGTTGCGAGTCGCCCGTCTCACCGATCAGATTTCCGAAATAGAACACCTCCTCCGCCGCCAGGCCGGTTGTCGGCGTGGCGCGAACCGTGATTTGTAGCCATTCGTTCCGGATGGTACCGTCGTCCCAGACGAAGGTTACTCGATCAGACGCGGCAGTTCCGGCGCCCTGCCGGATCGTCATTTCACGCGGCGGCGGAGCGCTGTTCCACAGATGTGGTTGATCGTCATTGCCGATGCGGAAATCAAAATCGTCCAAAGTCAATGGGCCAGGTGCATCGAGGAGGTCAACCATGACACCATTGATGCCATGGATATAGTTCGAGTAGTTGACGAACTGGACGAAATTGTTTGCGAGCAGCGGAGTCTTGTCATATGCGATCGCGGCGTCATCGGCGTCATTTGCCGCGACATCGTATCCGTCCGCCAGAGAATTGTTGTAGAACAGATTACGGCCCACGACCTGCGGTCCGTCAATCGCTTGTCGAGTAAGAGTATATCGCATTATCCCCCCGGTGATTTCAATCACGATGCGGTAATCACCGGTCTCAGCGGCCGTCATGACGATGTCAGCGTTGGCGCCACCAGCCTGTAGATCCTCGGCCGAGGCAACGACGTTGCCTTGTGGATCCAGGACGAACAGCGAATACTCGGCGACCGACGGTTGGCCATCCAGCTCTGGCAAAGTGTGAATGGTCAGGCGTTGTCTTTGGCCTGTCTGTAGTGACATCAGGAAAACATCGGAATCGGAGTTGTCCTGGCCATCTTCGAGTCGCGAGGTTAAAAACATACCGTCGGGCCAGCATCCGATACATCCAACCTGCCGGAGAGCATACCGGCGTTGACGATTCCATCGTCTTGATTGAGGTTGGAGAGCGGAATCTCGATACGGAACGATGTGTCGGTCGTCGTCATGGGAACTTGCGTTACGGTTTGCCCCGAGCCGCAGGTATCGGCGAGAAAGGCCTGATTCCCGGCCCGCGGTGAGGCGTTAACCACAAAATCGACGCCTAGAGGTCCCCCTGTCTGTCCCGGTACATATCCCTGATTCTGCAGTGACGGCCGACCTGTTGATGCGTCTTGGTCTACGTCGAGTTCGACGTAGATGAAGGTCCCATCATCATCTGCCGCCGGTTGGATTGAGTCATAGAAACTCACCGAGACGATAAGGGAATCGCCTTCAACGTGTACATCCATCGATGAAATATCCGCATTCATCGACGTAGCTCGCGTGTCTCCTTGCGGATCGACCGTTGATGAAGGGTTGGCAACGGCGACATGGCCGAACGCTGTGTCGCCGACAGCGAGATGCCGCAGCGCACCGGTCGCATCGCGTTGATTGGGTTCCGTATCAAACACTGCCCCATCGGACACCAGTAGCGCATAGGTCCCGGTCAATTGGCTTTCGACCTGTATGCGGTAAACACCATCGCCGGGAACAATAAAGTCGTGTATCGCCAGGTCGTAGTTGGACGTAGGCACGCCCTCAAACTCGGACTCGGCTTCGGCAAGCAGCGTCGTTCCGGACGGATCGAACAATTGCACCGAGCTGCCTTGGGTGAAGTCCACTCCCTGTTGGCCTGCTAACAAAATGTCCAACCTCCGTCCCGTCCGCCCCGTGAGGTCTAACGTGTAGGTGTCTCGATCTGCCACCGTGGGCAAAGATACGGCCACACCTTCGATTGTGCCGCGTAGCCGGAGGTCGAAACTCGCATCGGCGTCGGTTGCCGAGAATTGATGAAGCTCAACCGCGATGACGTTGACGCCCGACCGCAGTAGACTGGGATCCACAGAAAATGTGTGGAATGTTTCTTCTTCTTCGCCGTCGACCAACGATTCGGCAGGCGTGGCATGATCAAACGTATCCGGCAAGTTGTCGCGAACGACAAGCTGTCCGTTGAGATAGACCGCGGCGGCATGGTCGGCGAGCAAGTCAATCCACAACTCCGTATACTCGGTTGGATCCGAGATCTGTATCGATTTGCGGTAGTACGTGCTAATTGGCTTTGAGTCTTCGTCGGGCCCAAAACTCACAACACTGCGCTCGTCACCATCACCGTAGCCCAACTGTGCACACAGCCGACCATTGGCTATCGTCGAATTCATCGGCAGCCATCCAATCGACGTTCGCTAGATCGCCCTGGTCCCAGTACTTCCACGTGGTTCCCGCAGCGATCAGGTCGATGTCTTTCGACCTCACAAACGTGGCGGATTCAAGTGACACGTGAAGGTCATAGCGGGCACAGGATGGTACCGACGAGACGCAACAAGAACCGACTTCGATCGTGTAGGTGCCAGTCGTCGGGAAGACATAGTCAATGTATGAGTCCAGGCCTGTGGAACTACCTGGGTCGAGTTGGAAATCGTCACTTTCCGCCACAACCACTCGATTGGGGTCGTGAGCGCAAGTATGCGTCAAGATTGCCACTCGTCGCATCGATGTCAAAGATGCCGTGTGTGCCCGCAACATTGACAGTGAATGAATAGAAGTCGAAATTGTTCGTCCCACGACCCGCAATCGTTACGTGGGGAATTGTGGCGGACGAGTCGCCGATATCTTCATCGAATCCCAGGCCAAACAGACCATCAAGGTCCTGCGCAGCGTTCAATGAGTTGTTCGGTTCCACTTCATCGATCCGACCGCTAGACGCGTTTGTCCCACCCAGCTTGCTTACGGCAGCCAGCCCGAAAAGTGCGCCCCCTTCGACCAACACTTCGCGTTGCACAACCGTGTCTTGGGACTCCAGTGCCACAGAAAACAGTTGACCTGAAGCCGTGGCCGCATAGAGCAGTGTTCCATCATAGGCGAGACCTTCAATGTCACCGGTAGGCACGGCCAGCTCGAGATCTCGGTTCCCACGTCATCCGACGGATCGAATTCGTGAATCCGTTGGTCGGCAAGCACAGCGAAGATACGACCGTAGTCGTCGCCTGCTAGGCTGCCAGCCAGGTTGCCCGTCGTCCAATCTGGAATCAGCGGATCACCCGACTCCGTCAAGCGGGCAATGCCCATGTCGCGCTGCCCCAGAAAAAGCTTGCCGGCATCAAATGCCAGTCCATCGTAGTTACCGTCGTCTATCGCTTGCGTACCGAGCACTTCGCCAGTCCAAGGGTCGATTCGGTACAACTGCGTCGGATCGTCATCGGCGTTCAGGTAGAGGAGCGTCTGTCCAACGTCGGCCATTGTCAGACCAATTCGGACATGCGAGGGCAGCAAGTCGCCGGGTGCCGCAAAACTCGTGACCACGTCGCCGGACATCGGGTCCACGACCACGATACGTCCACTGGCGGACTGCACGCCCCACACGACTTCACTGAGGTCCACGGGAGTGCTCATGCCGCTCACGGCATACTGCCGCAACGGCGTATCTGTCAGTGCGTCGTCGAGTGCCAAGGGATTACGCGGGCTCGACTCGGTGTATTCCCCAAGTGCGTTTTTCAGCAATGTCAGGGTATAAGCCTCGTCGACTGTCCCGTCAGAGATCCGAATCTGATAGACGCCGTCAACATCTGCGGTGACACCCACAATCGGTGCCAGTTGCCCATCGTCGCCAATCGTGCGCTGTCGCGACGATGCGTCCCCAGGGGTCACGTACTTCGACCGTCATGGCCGATTCAAGGTTGGGGTCGGCCCGCACCACATTGGCAGCAAGTCGTTCGCCCCGAGAAAGGGTGAGTTGGTACGTATCGACGTCTTCGCCATACGAGATTGTATCCGTCACGATGGCTTGTCCTACGCGAGATCCGGCAGGCTTAAGCTCGACGAACCGACTACTCACGTCGATCGTCTGCTCATCGATTCGAAATGGCAAAGAATAATTGCCTCCCGCAAGCCCATCACCCGACGGCACGATGCCGTCAGCTGAATCGCCATCTAAGTCATTTCCGGCGATGTCTTCCAGCGCACCGTCAGTGGACGTCACAACAAGTGTGTAGTCGCCTTCCGGCAAAAAGAAGAGAGCAAATACGGTGTGGCTATCGTCGTCGTACGCGAGGTCTTGTGCGGGAATAAACTCTTGACTTTGATTGTCCAAAACCCGCACGTCATCGGGATCCAGATTCTCGCTGCGAATTGATTCGTCAAATTCGATTCCGACGCGTATCCGTCCCGCGCTCAGCAATCGCGTAACGGGAAAAGCCAGACCATTCCATGACGTGGATATCACGCGCGGTGCTGCCGAGTCGACAAGATAGCTCTCAGCGAAGGCTTGATTCGCGGTGCCAGCGTAACTTCGCACTGCATCTGCCGACATGGCCAGCGTGATGGATTCTGCTCCGGCAAGTTGGTCCTCATCGACCGTGAATCGCAGTGAGTCACCATCGACCACCTCAACTGCGCTCGCCGATTGGCCATTGATCAGGAGATCGCTGGCCTGCACGGAGGCAAGGTCAACCGCCGAGGAAAAATTAAGGACCCACGAGGTTGGCAGGGCGGGGACGGGGCGGCCAACTGGAGGATCGGTGGTGATGACGGATAACGAAGGCAGGTTAACGGCACGGCTTCTTAGTCCGTACGGTCCTGCCCCGGCAACTGAGGAGACCTGGACAACGTACGTTCCGTCGACTGTCGGAGTCCATACCAGGCGGGCGTTGCGCCCGTCAATTGCGCTATTGTCATCTTCCGCAACTAGCGTTCCCGATGCATCGAACAGTCTTAGGACGGGATCGATAACGTCGCCGGCTCGGAGGTCGTCGACGTCCGATGGTGTCGTCGTGGTCAACTCGATTTCTACTCCCGCCTGTAATTCAAGCGAGTACGAATCTAGGATATCGGGTGGCTCGAAATTGACGACCTGCGAGATCTCTTCTAGGCTCATCCCCTGGAGTGCTCCCAACGATAATGCACCCAGTGCCGTTGCCTTTTGTTCTGCAGTTGGGCGATCCGTGCTCTGGGCTGCAAAGTGCATGACAATCTGTGTTTCGCCTGGCGCTAATTCCAGTTGGTATCCAAGGGTTATCTCGTCCGCGCTGAGTTCGGCCGATGTGGGGCCCAGCGCGGCGGATCCGGCAAAGACGTGAGTTAGCGGTGGGTCGTTGCGTCCGTCGGCATCATCGGTCACCAACCAGTAGTCGAATTCGTCCAACGAGTCATCGCCACTGCTAGTCGCCACAATCTGAGTCACATTGTCCGAGCCAAGATTGCTGAACAACTGATGTGACCAAGTCACGGGCGTTGCGCCCGTATTTGTGTAGATGTCGAGGAATCGGGCAAAACCTTCGCTCGGTGAAACAAAGACTTTGCGACTCAATGTCAAGTTCTCAGTCAACGAGCTGGGCCCTAACACGACCTCACGACCGTCTTGCTCCAAAGTGGCGCCGGGGAAACTCGTGGGCGTGGGTATATACAAGCCAAAATCGTAGGCGCCGGAAGCGGTTGAACCCAAATAGCCATCCGGCAAGATGCTCCAGGGAAAACCTTCGCCATCCGTTAACTGCAACGGCAAAGGCGCGGCTTGCCCGCCATCGCCGGAACCGACGGGAAACGCGTTGCCCAATCGCCCCAGCACGAATCCCGTATTCGACATGGGAACCGTCGCCCCCAATGATTCATCGGCCGACGTATCGAGCCCGGCACCACGAGTTACCACCAGAGTGTAGTTCGAGACGTCAACTCGTTCTAATCGCACAAAATAAGTGCCGTCTACCGGAACCGGATAGTCGGCAATCACATTGCTGACGCCTTGGTCGCGACCGACGGCCAGCAACACCGATTCGGCGTTATACAATTCGAGTCGCGATGGTCCGGCGATGTTCCAGGCCGTGGCGATCGAAATCACATCTCCTTGATGCAACTCCAGCGAATAGAAGTCCGGTGTATCGACTTCCGTTTGGCCACTTACGGCCCGCGCGGAACGTCGAAGGCGAGCGACCAGCTGGGTCCCAAATCCATCGCGCTCGCGGCCGAGTCGTTGGCTTCCGACGGTGCGGCCAGTTCACTTTCCGTCATGGCGTTGGCCAGAGCCTGCAGTTCGAACCCCGTCGAGATATCGCTGGCAACTTCCAATACGTACGTGCCACTTTCCGCCAACGAAATCCCAGGAATCACCACCGTCGCTCCAGGGGCTGCCGCCGTATACGTCGTTAGCGTCTGCAAGGAATTACGCAACCGCACCGTCAACTGGGCTGACGGCGAATCCGGTGCTACGCGAGCCGAAAGCAACTCGCCAAGCTGGAAATCGGAGGCATAACCCACCGGCACATTTGCTCCCTTCAGTTCGCCGACCGAAAGGGCCTGTGTGACCAAGCCGCCATCCGGGCGTACCGGCGACCAAACGAACGCTTCAGGTGGCAACGCATCCGTCGTCACGGCCAAACCGCCACCGGCGCGATCGCCGACAAGTCGCCACGTGTCGGTGGCGGCCAACGACGAGTGCCCGCCTGGTGCGGCGAATAATTCAACAGCAGCCCCACCAGTTGCCTCAAAAAAATCAAACTCAAGCGTGTGGGCGCCCGCTGACAGGGCAATCGACCCTAGACGCTGCGAAGTGGTATTTGGTGCATCGGCCGTGATGACCGGATTCCCGTCGATCCTGAGTCGAAAACCATCATTGCTCGAACGTTCGTTGACTCGGAATTCCAGTTCCAGGTCGAAACTTAAATCTTCATCGTTTGATTGAGCTTGATGGACCTCTACGGCCAGCACATTCTCGCCGGGGCGAAGCAGCGTCGGATCAAATTGAAAGTTGTATTTGGCCGTTTCGAAAGGCGGCACATTCTCGACAATAGCCAAGTCATCAAAGTTCGCGTCGTCCGTTAGGTTTTGGCGAGCGATTTCGATTCCATTCAAATAGACGGCGGCCCCATCGTCCCGCGTGAGTAGCCCACGAGTCTGGATGATTTCGGTTGGATCCGCCACATCGAACGTCGTGCGGAAGTAGGTTGTCGTGATCGTCTGGTTGGGATCCGGACCTGAGTTGACCACGGTCGCCTCGTCGCCGTCACCAAAGCCAAACTCAGCGGTGCCTGTTGGCCAAGGCATGTCATCAAAATCGGGAGCACGCCACTGGGTCCCCAAGTCGATGCCGGAATCGAAGTATTTCCAAACGGACCCTGCCGGCAATACGGTCTTTACAACTTCCGTCGTTTCCGGCGAATCGATATTCGCTCCAAACGTCCAATCTCCTGCCTGGTCAGGTTGAACTTTGAGAAATGCCGTGGCGTGAATCAAGAGGTGATTGTTATCGCCGGGTGTGTCGGTGGGGAATCGCGCGTCGTCGGCAAATGATCCACCGTCGGCCGCGTCGTCATCGTCCTGAAAGTTGATTGTTGGATAAAGATCGGTGACATGATCGGCAATCTGTCCACTGGTGACGGGTTCTTCAAGTGTCGCGTCCAGGTCAGCAAGCGACCTCAAGAATGAACGTTGCTTTTGGATGCCGACGACGGTGAAGCCCGGAATTCCTTCCTGATACGAGAACGGAAACTGTAGTCCGGGTGGGAACAACGTGCCGTCCGCCGCCACAATCCCCGTGGCGGACAGTCGATACAGTGAATCGAGCTGCAGATCGTCTGTCGTCAGGCCAACCGTTTGTTGGTCGGTCGAAAGCTGAGCGTCTAGTACCGTGATGCCGTCAATGTGATAATTGTTGAGGACCAGCGCGTTGGCCATCTCGACCGGTTCACTGAACCGGATGACGACCTGATTGGCAAACCGCGAGATCACGGAGTCGATCGACATCATTGCGACGTCCAGCGGATCACTCAGCGCACTCTCCAGGCCTTGGGCATTTACGGCGCTAATGCGATAAACAAACGAACCGGGCGCGACAACGTCTGGATCGGCAAAGCTTGTCAATGCGCTGGTGCCAATCCGTTGTCCATCGCGATATATGCGATATTCCGTAACAGGCGTTTCGGGATCAGTGGAAGCCGTCCAAGACAAGTTGACAGCTGGGCCTACCGTCAATTGACTTTCCACTCCCGAAGGAACGGACGCCGGAGAAGTGTCGATGGAGAGATTGGCGGTTCCCGGCGTCCCGCCCGCAATACCGGGACTCCAATTGATGGGGTCATTGCCGTAGCCGTCGAGAGGTACGCGAATCAATGACGCCGTTCCCTGACTTGCCTCCACGGGCCAAGGCTCCCGGGACGAATAGCCGACGTGATCCACCAGCAAATCCAAAGACGGCTGACCTGCTAGGGGGCGACGCAAACGGATGTCGTCTTGCGTATCATCCAACGAACCGTCGTACGGGCCCAACACATCGACCCCGAGCGGGACGCTATGGGTCTGGCGGAAGGTGTCTGGGTCACTACCAACGACGACGACATAACCACCCGCCGGCAGCTCAGTTCCTGCAGGAAACTGAAATCCCACGGCGCCGTCGAAGAACCAGGTGTTGTCAGGCTCCCCCGGCGCAAACATCGCGACAGTGTGACTGCTTCGATTGTGGAGTTCGATAAACTCTTCGCCACCGGCGCTCGTGTAGGCAAACTCGCTGATGACAATATCATCGACCCAAGGTTGGTTATTCGGCATCCCCATGCTCGACTGAGCCTGCAGGACAAAATCTTCGCCTTGGTCACTACGCACATAACGTCCCCACGACACGTTCTGTTCCGCAGCACCGTAGGGCTGCTGCACGATGAATCCTGCCACCGCCCCAATCGCGTCAGGAGACGACAAGATCACCTGACCCCCGTAGTCATCCAGAGTAAATTGGGAGCCGAAATGATCCGTGGCGTTAAAAACAACAACTTGACCGGCGGCAAGAGTCGTTCCATCGGGCAGTCGGTACTTCGTCAAGTCATTTGCGTCGTTGCTTAGGTACCAACCGCTGATGTCGAGACTTGATTCGGTGTTGTTGAGAATCTCGATCTGATCCCCGGCAGCGGCATCAGTATGCGCTAGGATTTCGTTAATCTTGAGGATATCCAAATCCAAGCCCGAGTCGACGAAGCCGGGAGAGCCGTTGATAAAATTGCTGGCCCGCCAGCTCGATCGATCTTGCCAGGCTCGCCGCGCGACGAGAGGATCGTCGATGACTAACGAGAAGCCACGACCGTCCGTGGCGGGATACCAATCGTCGATATATTCAAAACGCAGGATGTTCGTAGTGAAAGGTGCGGGCAAAACTAAGGAGATCTCTTCACCTCCGTTGCTCAAGTTTTGTGTGAATTGGCCGGCTACGAGAGCCAAATTCCCATATCGTTCGCGAAATGCCGCTGTATTTGCCACCACCACCGCAAACTCATCCGGATTCAATTGTAGCGCAGGAAATGTGAAACGAATGCCACCTGAAATCTGGACGCCGGCAAGATCCAATGTGCGAGTCCCGGTGTTTTGCACCTCCACAAATTCGAAGTCACTTCCTCCCAACGGGTTGTACATGATCTCCGTGATCCGTAGGTCTTGTTGCAGAGCGAGTGCCCGGTCTGACGCCGGATCGGCAAGTTGAACGTCTCCATCGAGCTGCAGTGCAAACACAATGTCAGAGCTGGTGGTATCGGCTTGGTGCACCTCGACGGAGAGGACATTCGCGCCGGAACGGAGCGAATCAAGTGGAAGATCAAATGGCCCTTCCACGGCGGCGTTGCCGACCGTTCGATTGGCGAAGGTCGAGGCTCCAACATCTCCAGCGGAAAGTCCGACTCGGAGTACTTCGGCGCCATTAAGGTAGAAGACGGCTCCGTCGTCGATAACGGTCGTCAGATTGAGTGAGGTAATGGCCGTCACATCGTCAACGTTGAACTCGTGGCGGAAGTAGTACGTTGTTTGTCCCAGGGCGAGTGGCGTATTCTTAGGGGCGGGTATCGTTGACCCTTCGACGTACAACGCCGCGGCGCCGGTTGCCCACGTGCTATCGTCGTAATCCGGGTCGCGCCATGCTGTGCCGAGATCTGTTCCTGATTGTTCGAATCTCCATTCGGCGTCGAGCGCGATCAATTCGACTTCTTCGACACTCGTCGACGGATTCGGCAATCCGGGGGTGGGCAGCGCAAATGTCGAAAACTCCGAGCTACCGTTGGGGGAAAAGCCTTGGGATTGATCTGGCTGTTGTGGCGAGAATCGGACGATGTCAATATCTTCGAGATCCGAGTCATAAACGCCTACCATGTCTCCCAGTCGCGACAGCTTGAAGCCCAGGTGGTCGTCGCCGTCTTCGCGATCACCGTCGGCCACTAGAGCTTGATACCCATGTCCCGCGATGACACTGAGCGACGGGAAGCGGTGGCGGTCTTGCCAGCTGACGGGATTGTCGGTTAGATACAGGCCACCGATGTCGATGGGACCAAAACCTCGGTTGTGCAGCTCGACGAAATCGTTGCCGATGGCAATGTCCGGATCTGCCAACCATTCATTGATTCGCAACTGCGTTGCGTCGCTTTGCGGTAACACACGGTTTCGGCTCCCGAATGTCGGAGCCGTGATGGTCCAGGTCAGGTCCTCTCCGATACCCAGAGAGACGTCCGTTGCCTGCATGCCAAACTCAACGGAATCAACCAGCTTGCCGCCTTGACTGGTCGATTCGTAGAGGTAGACTCCCTCGCCTGCGGCACTCAGCGCAAATCCGAGATGCGTACCCGGTGTATTCGCATTAGTATCGGCGAACAAAACAAGGTATTCGCCCCCATGAATCGTTGTCCCCGCTGGAAACACGAATCGGCGCGGGCTTGCGGGATCATCGGTCAAACTCATGTCCGACAAGTCAACATCTGACCGGCCAACGTTGAACAGTTCGATCAAGTCCGGCAACGTACCTTCGTGTTCGAACGAGCCACCATTGCTGGCCAAGATTTCGTTGATGCGCACGCCAGCAAGTGTCGAGTCGACCGTCCAACTGGACGATCGAGATGCTTCTGACTCAAGCTGCCAGTCGCCTAACAGATTCTGACCGATCGCTTCGACTGTGTAGTCTCCGTCGCCCAGTCCGGATAATTCGATGTCCGCTGCAATCGGCTGCGGGTCGCTCCAAGGACCCGTATTAACTCGAAACCGATAATTGACCATTCCCGCGCCCGCGACCTTCAATGTGGCAGAATCGAGAGATGTCGTAAGAGGTGGGGTATTCAGAATTGCCACACCGGCCGGCATGGACGCACCAATTACCGTTCCGTCGCGCCCCGATTCCAGCAGTGGCGAGCCGGGCAACGGCGATCGCCTCTCGTCGGTCATGTCCAGTTGTGGGTTGCCTGTCAGATTACCAATCCCCCGCGACACATCATCCGCGGGTACAAACGAGTAGTCCACGGTTAAGTCGGTCGTGGGGCGAACCTGATCGAACAATATGCCGATGTCGGCAAAGACACTGCCTTCGACCTGGGCTCCAATGCCTGGCCCCGATGTCTGCCCAGGCAGATCGAAGTACAACGGTGCCTTCTCTGATCCAACGACGGTATTGTTGAGGAAGTGCATGTACGCTCGCTCTTTTACCAGCGAGACATGCTGCACATTCTGGAAGACATTCCGCAACACGTAAAACGTGCCGCTGGATGCCGAGATCGTATTTGATTCACCGGGGTCGTTGTTGAATTCGTCTTTGCGGAAGTTTTGGAATAGATTGCCTTCCACGTAGACGTCGCCCGTCATATCCAGTGCGTCGTCGCCGCCACCCAAAAAGACGTTGTTGCGTATGATGGGAATTGGGTTTGGTAACCGTGGCGCATCGAAATCGATCAGGTCGTTATGCCCCGTTGTATGACCGAATACATTGTTTTCGATTAACCAGATTCCATCTGCCGGAATGCCACGCCCCCAAATGTGCTCACTCAGATTATCGGTCGCCGGAGGTTCACCCTGCGCAGCAATCGTGGCAAACGTTGAATTGCGAACGACTAACGATGAATCGATCGTACGAATTCTTCGTCGCGACGAATTGGCCAACGTAACGCCATCGAGTTCCAATCGCGACTCCTCGAGTCCGATCATGCCATCATCTGTCTGGCCGAATTGCAGCACGGCATTTCGGATAAAGTTTTCGCCCGAGCTGGCGCGAAACTGCAGTCCGTTCCAAGTGCCGTTCGATCCAGGCGTGCGCGTGACCAGGAGCGGCAACGCGTCGGTTCCCTCGGCCGCCAAACGCCCTTGTACTACGAG
Source organism: uncultured Planctomycetales bacterium (assembly GCA_963785495.1). Lineage (GTDB taxonomy): Bacteria > Planctomycetota > Planctomycetia > Pirellulales > Pirellulaceae > CAWAVP01. The sequence goes on from CAWAVP010000025.1 coordinate 28,069, forward strand.
TCGTGCGTTATTCCCAAAGAAAACTGCCGTTCCCGGTTCGACCGTCAGTGTCGCGCCCGCGGCGAGTGTGACCTCGCCGTTGATCTGGTAGGGACCCTCGGCAGCACTCCACGTTATATCGACGTCAATGTTGCCGGCCACATCGACGGCATCCGTCATGCGAAGGATATCGATCGTCACTTCCCCAGTAGGCTGGTCATTTTCGTCGAATGCACGTACCTGCAAACGATTCAAGCCCAGCGTCAGCGGAAGATCGGCAATTGTCCAGGTGCCGGCGATCGCATCCCACGTCGCCAGCTCGCCATTGACCTCGACGCGCCGTGTCGTCACCATGTTCGAAGTACCGGAAAGTGTTCCGGAAGTGCTTTCCGAAGTCCGAAAATAGCCGTCGACTTCCGGTAAGTCACTCGTTGCGGACAACTCTTTTAAAAATCGATTCTGGAATTGCCGAAATCGGTTTTCGAAGAAACCGTACGTCCGGTCCATTTGGCTTTCGGTTCGCAGGCCCCCCAAGACTTCCGTGAGTGCCGGCCGAATTCGCTCCAACGCCAGGGAGTTGTCGATTAAATCAAAAACCTGCGCGTAGTATCGTGCTCGGATGTCCGGGTTGCTGAGCAATCGATTGAGCGCTGGCACGTCCATCGCCGTGAGCAGTTGGGTCGAGACAAACAGATCATCCAAATCGTAAGGCAACATCAGAAATCGTGAATCTTCGATACCTCGATACATGGCAAAGTCATCGCCGCCAGCATCGCCAGTGAGTAACCCGTTCTCAGCATCACCAATCAGGTCGATCATAGCGATGGTCCGCAACCACTGATCGATGTCGATGACTTCACTTAGCTGCTGCACGTAGGTGTCATCTGGTGCGTTATTCAGGACGTTCGTCAATTGCACCACGTCGGAGTAGTCGGCTTGACTCGCGTTGGTCCCTTTTAGATAGCTAACATAGGCAGATTGATTGTCGCCGAAATACGCCAGGCCCGCGCCGAGTCCGCCTGGAGGGCCTTCGTTCGCTCGACGGCCTCGATAGACGTTGCCCTGAGCATCGTTGGGGAAATGACGATCCGCCCAGTCACCATTGAGCACTTCGACGTAGGCGTAGTAATTTCCATTAGCAAGGTCCGCGCCATTGCTGAGCATGCGGATGGGGATGGCGTCAGCGGCAGGAAGCTCCGCCATGCCGAATAACACGCTGCCGGCAATCTGGTTGTGGGGATTGTTGGCATTGATGTTTAGCTGCGTAACATCTTGCCACGGTCGGTCCGATGGCAGGTTGATACGATTGTTGGGGATGGCATTGGTACGCGTGCCGCTTCCGCGGTAGCGCACGGATGCGTTGTAGCGCACTTCCGTGACTCCGCCGATCGTCGCGATGAACGTCGCATTCGACAACGCGTCACTGTCGCGAACTTGACGCCGGAATTGCTCACGATCCGCTACGGTCATGATGGAGCGAAACAAGGGCAAGTCATCGCGACGCTCGACGTCGTCGATCTGATACAAGTAGTTTGCCTCTTGACCTCCAAGGTCGTCGGTGGCCGCGGGCGACGTACGTCGGGCTCCCGTTATATCGATACTCGCCACGTAGAATTCGACGACCGCCTGATCGGCGAACGCCGGAATCGCCGCTCCATAGACTCCGTCGCCCGCTGGGCCATCGGCATGCTGTCCATCGTCAATCATCGCCGTCGAAGTAAAGTCACCGGGGTCTAACGTACTCTCGCGGTAGTACAACATCACCGCAACATCGGCCGGCGATTCGTCGGCGATGCGTGAAGTGATGGTGACCTCATCGTGTGATGTCGGGATGACCGGCGTGTGCTGTACGTCGGTTATGGCCGGAGCGATGTTGACTGCCGAGGTACTGTTTGCCGCGCCTGGCGTCCCGCCCATGCGAACACTGGCCGCCCAATTGTGTCCGACAACGTGGGGCATGCTCGGATTGATCAACTCAGCGCTCGCGCCCCCGCCATCGTGGCCAGCTTGCCATTCCCATGACGAGATACCGAACGGATCGGGCACGCGGCGGCGCACTGCCCAATCGCCTGAGTCCGCATACTTCGCGACGTCAACAGGATTGCTGACCGAATCCACCAATTCGATCGTTTCGGATCGATTACTCAGGCGACCCGTCCAATTGCCCACCACCTCGGTAACTTCCGGATAGGCGGTCTTGAAGGCCTCCATGTCGGCGGCAACGACCAAGAACGATCCGGAAGGTAAGACGACATTCGAGAACTCATAATCCACGCCATTTACGAAGCGATATCCTGACAAATCGGCTGGCCCATCACCTTGATTAAAGAGTTCGATCCACTCATCGCGATCCTGCCCCGAGGCAGGATGATACATGATTTCGTTAATAACGATGTCGGCCGCTAATAAACATCGGGACTCTAATCCTTCGTATGGACTTGCGTTGCACAGTCGACGTCGCCGACGACGTGCGCGGAGATGGAGACGACTCGTCACGGGTTGGTTTCCTTAGGCTGACGATGATGAGTCGGATAATAGATTGGACAGTCAGAATTATGCGAAAGTCAAAACGTGTACCGCAAGGAAAAAACGTCGTTGTTGTGATCTGAAGACGAATCCGCAACGTATTTCCACGACGCGTGAAGGTTGCGAACGAACGTAGATGGCGGTGCGTTATGGATTAGCGAATCGACCGTGAATACATTTAGGGCTATGCGAAACAATCTTGCGCTGCGCAGCGTCCAACGAAGCTACGATTCACAACGAAATCCGGAACGCATTTCTGCATGCGTCTATAGCCGAAATCATCAGCTCTACTTAATTCGTCAAGCAATTCTGCAGGGATTTTGGCTTAGTTTCTGGCGCGTAAAATACTCGCCGCTGTAGGTACCATCAGGGGCTGATTCATTTCTCAGGGACCTACCCCCACCCTCGGCCTGTTGTCGCAAGCAACGTCTTCGCGACGAGGAGTTGCCTTCGCGTCGCGCCGTCTCGAATCAATCACTCGTCTATCGGACAGGTGTCGACGAGCCGTAACATCTCCTCCATCAAACTACTTGCCACATATGCGTAATCGCATATCATGTAATTGCGATGTGGCGATGAACTTTGACTTTCGTTTGGGGGACTCGATTTGGCCCTCGTGCTTTCTGCTCGGAGAACTTTTATGGCACCACATAATATCGCAGCGCAGACAGGGAAAATCCTCGGGACGTTTGGCAAGGGATTAGACGGCTCTGTGTCGATCAATTTCGACGTGAGCGGAGGAGACAATTGCGATCGCGCTTGTCCACATCATCCAGGCTCCTCAGACAAGAGCGCGACACAAGCCTGCTACGCAGTCCGCACCGAGATCCGACCGGACCGTGCGGAACTAAAGCGGAAGCTAGAACGGCACAGCCAAATGCCCGCCTGGCTCGTCTGTGGTCGCGCGCTGGCGGAGCTTGCGCTACGTGTGGGCCGCGGAAAACCAGTGCCCTGGGTGCGAATCTCGACGAATGGTAGTGTTCCGCAACCGGCGGCCGTGCGCCACGACAGAACGTTTCGCACAATGTTTCGTAAGCTGTTGACGTACTGCCTTGAGAGTGGCATTCCCGTCCACTTGCCGGTCGAAACGTATGCCAAGGCTCGATTCTACCGCGCTTAGTGGGCGATCTTGTGACGGTCCGTGAGGCGCGTGTCTCCACATCCCGTTTCCTGGCCGCTTCTGGGGCAGTGAGCGTTGTTGTGGGCACTCCAGGGTCCCGGCGCGACGATCGTATCGCTGCGGCGAGGAACGTGGCCTCCCAACGGCGACTAAAAACGGACCGGAAGGTGATTGTTTGTCCAGCCGTTCTGAACTCCTGGGCAAGTAACCCGATCCGCAAGAACGCGATCCCACCCAACCCACGAGCGAAATGTGGGGCATGTGTCGCTTGCAGCCAAGCTACGGTCGACATCGTCTATCCGCTCCACTAGCACCTGGTACAATCGCGACAGCTTGGTTTACAGCCAGGAGACAGCTCCGACACGGTATTAGCGGAAAACGATGCAGAATGGACGAGATTCGCGAAGCGATCATGAATGCGTTAGGGCTGTGCGAAACAATCTTGGCAATGCGCGACACGTTGCCTGCCGACCTTGTCGAAGGGGCTGAAATCGTTCGCGAGCAATTGATGTCGGCAGCAAAGACGATGGACAGCTACGAAGACAACTAGCGCGAGCATATGACGGCAGCAAAGAACGAATTTGAGTCATGGGCTGACTTGATACGAGCCGAAATTGACGCCACAGGAATTTCGACCAGCGAACTGGCGCGGCTCAGCGGCGTGAATCAATCGAATATTTACCGTTTCTTGTACGAAGGGGCCGACCTCCGTTTGTCGTCCGCCGAGGCCATCGGGCGGGCGTTGGGGCTTGAGCTGAAGCGACGAAGATAACCCCGGCATAGTCCAGTTTGGTTCCGGGGGGACTGTAAAGTTTCATCCCCGGAAGCCGACAGCGTCAAATTCCCGGAATCTGGCCCGCGTCGCGGACCTCCAACTGTAAAGCATGAATTAGAAATGACAGTTACCACTCGGCACATTGCGATCTACGTGCGGGTCTCGTCCCGACAGCAGGACCTCAGAAGCCAGGTGCCCGACCTGCACGCTGGGCCGAGTCGTTCGCCGGCGATCACTCGGTCAAGTGGTACCGTGAAACTGCCAGCGGGAAGTCCATGGATCGCCCCACGTGGAAGCGACTCGAGGGGGACCTCCATACGGGGAAGGTCCGCAAACTGGTTGTCTGGCGAATCGACCGACTTGGCCGGACCGCAGCAGGGCTTACAGCGTTGTTTGAGACGTTGCAACGCCTCGGTGTGGGATTCGAGTCCGTCCGCGATCACATCGACCTGGGAACCGCCTCGGGACGTCTCATGGCCCACGTGCTGGCCAGTGTGGCCGTGTATGAAAATGAAGTACGGTCGGAGCGTATTCGGTGCCGGCCAGACGGCAGCCAAGGCGCAAGGGAAGCGATGGGGCGGCAGCAAACCGGGACAGGCGCAAGCGAGTGACGACAGAGCAGGAACGCGTGGTTCACCAATTGAAGGCGGATGGCATTCCCGTCGCACGGATCGCCCGCACCGTCGGACTGTCGCGCCCACCATCTACGCCCTCTTAGACCTCACTCCAGTAGCGGAATAGCTACGTCGGACTCCGGTGGTGGCGTGACTTCCCAGCCCAACTCGCTGGCCGCCCAAAGTACCAGGATCGGCTTTTCCTGAACCAGCTGTTTGACTTGCGACAGCAGATTTCGCTTGAGCTCGTCGTCGCTCAAAGCCGAAACGGGCGTCTCTCGAGCGGCCGACAGTTGGTCGCTCGCCAGGATAAGTTGAGATACCACCATATAGAACCGGGACAAGGCGTTGAGGTCACCGCGTCCCTGAGCATCGCTGTGCCAGGTCATCAGTTCTCGAATCAAACCCTCAAGTCCGCGAAACCGGGCAATCATCGCCCGAGTAAGTGCCTCCAGCTTCATGGGGTTGGTGCGGGTCAGCTGCACGCGGCGGCATGAACTCGCTGAGATCCCGCTGTCGCCGCAATTGTCGCAGCCGCTTGGCGTACTCCAGATGACAGATATTGCAGTCGCGATGGCGACTGCCTCTAGTCCGACTCCGGTGGCGGAACTCATTTAAGGGCCGATATTCACCACATTGACCGCACAGCCTCGTATGACTAAATTCGCTTGCCATCGATCGACCCCCAGAGCACCCCCCCTAAGGAGCGTTCGCGCTGACGCACCAACACTTCTCTCAGTTTCTTTGCGTAAACTCGCCAGGGATAACACCTATTTACGTGGACCTTCTGCACACGATCTACTCAGAAGGACATCCGCGCCCGTAGTGAATCTACGCGGTCCAGGGACGTGCGGCAGTTCCTCAGATACTGGCGATGGCCCTCGTGCGCGTCGAGCGACGGTTTGATGAATTGCGGGCGCGGTTGCGCCCATTGATGCTGTGTCACAATAATCGCCACCGCCTGGCTCACGGGGGCTGGCTGTAAATTACGCTTGGTGGAAAATGCCATTCACGATGGGCAAGATGTGGTCGCCGAACTGATTCAACCCGGGACACCCGCCGCCCGGACAATTGCCAGAATACCAGCCCGGATGGCTGCCGGCAAATTGGGCCACGCCTCGATAACCATCGCCAAGTCAGGCTGGGATTCCACCTTCCGTGCGTCAAGTGCGCCGGATTCTGCGCCGCTTAGAATTGAAACACGCATTTTCTTGGGGGTTTCCGGCGGTTGTTCGACTCCTCTCAGGCCCACCTTCTTCAGCAAGGACTTACGCCAATCGGGCGTGAGTCCTTTCTCTTTGGTGCTATTCTGTGCGATTCCCTGTAAAATATGCAACATAGGCTTCTGGACGAGAGACCTCGTCGGTTTGGCTTGCTCTGTGGAGCGTGAGAGATTTACATGATCGTGAAGGTAGCTCGATGATGGACCCGTCGGATCTCGGTGCCCACTCGAATCGCCGAGCACGACGTGGTCGAGTGTCACGCCCAAGATCATGGTTTCTGGTGTTCGTTGCCGGTACATGGCTCGTGGCGTTCGGTGTGCTTAGTTCTTGTGGACGGAGTAATCCGTCAGTGGTTGAACCCTCGGAAAGCGCAAAGCCATTCATCGGCGATGATCAAGAATCGCCGCTCGGAGACGAACTCGTCAGCCAAGCGGCGCTACCCGCGCTTCCGGAAACGCAATACGCCAAGCAGCTGCAGGAAGAAATCTCACAGGGCCTGAATCCACACGATGTTGGTTGGGAGACCGAAGCGTTTAATGACGCGGCCTCGCGACAGCTAAAGCGTCTTGCGCAAGTACTCGCGACCCCGTCGCGAGTGGCGGAAGGCCCGCCGCCAGATCTGTTGGCCGACGACTTCGACTGCCATTTGCTGAGGCCCAAGGATCTAGTAACCGCTTTTCATGATTCCTCGACCATGGTAATGCGTCCGTCTGGGCAGACGGTAAAGTCGACCGAGGCAACGTTGCATGGACCACAGGGCTTGGCGGTTGCCGCGCGACGTCTGGTCGAAACCTTTACCTTTGGGCCGCGACGCCCCATGAAGGTAACGCTGAAGATCGTCTCGGTTGAGGCCCACGGAGATGTGGCGGAGACGCGCATTGTGGCGGATGGCGGTTGCCAAGGTAAAGATGGTTCACGCAATGGACGGCGTCTTGGATCTGTCGTTGGACCAGATGCTGGGATGATGCGCCACGGCTGGCGTCGATCGTGGTCGACGACTACGAAGAGGTTGTCACGCGGTGCGAAAGCGAAACCTGGTTGGTAGATTCGACGGAAGGCGTTCTGGGCCGGGCTGAAGGCTATCAAGAGCAGATGCTGCTGGGAATGGACCATTGGGTCAACCGGCTGGAACAACGTTTGCGAGTTAACCGATTGGGGCACAATGGCCTCGCCCTAGGCGATGTCAACGGCGACGGTCGCGATGATCTCTACGTGTGTCAATCTGGAGGTTTGCCTAACCGCTTGTACGTGCATCAACCGGACGGCACCGTGCGGGACGTGTCGCGAGTGGCCGGCGTCGATTTTCTGGACGATACCAGCTGCGCACTGTTCGTCGATCTGGACAACGACGGCGACCAGGATCTCGTATTGGTCACGATCTCTGGGGGCGTAGTGTTGGCCAATGATGGGATTGGCAACTTTCAGGCCAAGGCTTACCTGCCAGACTGCCAAAACACCTTTTCGTTAACGGCCGCCGACTACGATCGTGACGGCCGCTTGGACTTGTATGCCGGACGATATTGGCCAACGGATGAGAATCGGGGCGAGATTCCCATCCCGGTACCGTTCTATGATGCGACCAATGGCGGCCGAAATGTCCTATTGCGAAATATGGGCAACTGGCAGTTTCAGGATTTCACAGCGGAAGTCGGACTCGACCAGGACAACCGCCGATATACGATGGCGGCGGCGTGGGAGGACTTAGACGACGATGGTGACATCGACTTGTACGTGGCGAACGACTTCGGCAGAAACTGCTGGTACGAGAACTTGGGCGGGACGTTCGCGAATCGAGCTCCTGCCGCGGGGATCGAGGATGTAGCGACCGGCATGTCGGTTTCGTATGGCGACTACAATCACGATGGGCGTCTCGATGTTTATATCGGAAACATGTTCTCTACGGCCGGGAATCGAGTGGCTTATCAGCGCCGATACGAACAGCAATTTGATGCCGACGGTCTGGCCAAAGTTCAGCGTCTGTCACGCGGCAATTCGCTGTTCCGCAACCAGGGCGACCGTACGTTTCATGACGTCAGTGTGGCCGCACGGGTGACGATGGGTCGCTGGTCTTGGGGTAGTATTTTCGCGGATCTCAATAACGATTCTTGGGACGATTTGGTCGTGGCCAACGGAAACGTAACCGGTTACGACAGCGACGACTTGTGAAGTTTCTTCTGGCGACAGGTCGTGTCGCAATCGCCGCTAGTTCCGCAGACGCTGCAGCCAGAGCATCCTTACGCGCAAGCCGCCGCGCAACTCAACAAATTGATCCGCGCAGGCAAATCTTTCAGTGGCCACGAACGGAATTGTTTTTATCTGAATGTGGCGGATGGAAGTTTTGCCAACGCCTCGACGGTTAGTGGTTTTGACTTTGACGACGATGCCCGGGCCGTCGCTAAGTGTGACTGGGATTTTGACGGCGATCTGGATTTATGGGTCGCCAACCGCACGGCGCCACAAGTCCGCTTTCTGCAGAACAAAACGGGTTCCAAACACCATTGTATCGCGTTTCGATTGATCGGCCGCCAGTCGAACCGTGACGCGATTGGCTCACAGGTCCGGCTGACGATAGCCAACGGAGACGGTTCGACGACGCTGCGTCAAAGCGTGCGGGCGGGCGAAGGCTATTTGGCTCAGAGTTCGAAGTGGGTGCACTTCGGTTTGGGGGACACTCCAAAGATGCAACGCCTTGAAGTGCGTTGGCCCAGTGGAGAACTCGAACAATTCGAATTGCCTGGGAGCTCCGATTGCTTTTTCGTGCTTACCGAAGGGACGGGGACCTGCGAGCCCTGGACGCCGCCGGCGTCGAGTTGCCCGGACGCCGGCGATCAGATCGCGCTGCCGGCCAGTGGACTGGCAACTCAAAATCGCCTGACCGAGGCGTGTCCCTTACCACCGCTCAACTACGAAACGGGCGACGGTCACATCGCCGACGCCTCGGAAGCAAGTGGTACCCCCTCGTTGGTCAACCTATGGGCGCCTTGGTGCTCGCCCTGCTTGACGGAACTCGCCGAGTGGACCGGCCAGGCGTCCCGACTACGCGACCAGGGAATTCGCGTAATCGCCCTGGCAGTGCCGAATGATCCGCAGGATGCAGCGCAGACGGGAGCGGCGCCCGATCAAGTATTGCGCCAGCTTGGCTTTCCGTTTGGCACAGGCAAGGCGACAGTCGAGCTGCTGGATGTACTCCAGCAAATCCACAATGTCGTGTATGACCACTATCGTCCCTTGCCGATTCCCACCTCGTTGTTGATTGACGGCCAGGGACGGCTGGTAGCACTCTACAAAGGTCCCGTCACGGTCGAAAGAATCCTACACGACGTACAAAGTTTGCCGATCGACGAACAGCAACCAACAAGTTGGGACGCCTTACCGTTTGGCGGGCAGTGGGTGGCCAACCCGGGCCCGCATCGAGCCGGTCTTCTGGCGGCCAGGTTGTGGCAGGGAGGCTATGACCATGCCGCCCTCGAACTAACGAATCGATTGAATCAACCGCGTTATCAAACGCAACAAATCAAAGCGCGACTGACTGCCGCGGTATGGTTACAGAAGCGGGGTGATATTCAGCAGGCAGCGGAACAGATCCAAGCAATTCTGCGAACCGTACCGGACGAACCCGACGCGAATTTCCAGATGGGTACGCTGTTAGCCGATCGAGATCAATTGCTACCCGCGATCGAGTGTTTTCGAAAAACCGTGCGTCACTCGTCGACTCCGCGCGCCGATGCCCATGCGAATTTAGGCGCAGCCTTGCGAAAGCTTGGACGCATGGACGAGGCAACCGCAGAATTGCGAACTGCCGTCGAACTCGATGCCAATATCGCGGCCGCTCACGTTAATCTGGGGCTGCTGCTCGCCGCACAACAGTCGCTTTGACGAAGCGGCCGTCAGTTTTCAGCGCGCCGTCGAATTGGAGCCGGCCAACGAAACTCATCAAGTCAATCTTGCGATGGCCTGGTACAACGCAGGCAAATCGGAGCTGGCACGAGAACAACTCCTACGCTCGTCCGAGCCAAGCCCCAGTTGCCGACCGGTCGGATCTATTTGAGTGAAGTGCTCTTGCGGCTTGGCCAGACGGATGACGCCATCGAACAGCTCCGCGAAGTTGTGAGAATGCAACCCGATGCTTCACGCATTTGGATGCGTCTAGGCGAGCTATATGAAGGGGACGGGAACGAACAAGCGGCATTGGAGGCCTATCGTCGTGCCGAGCAACTCCTCGGCAGCGACCCGCGAGTCCAAACGCGGATCGCCTGGATCCTGGCGACGGCCAGCGAACCCAGTCTGCTTGACGGTGTGCAGGCGCTCCGTCTGGCGGATGAAGCGGCCCGTCGAACGAAGCGGTCACAACCGGACGTGCTCGACGCGTTGGCAGCCGCCTACGCTCGTTTGGGACGATTTGATGAAGCGGCGGAGTCGGCAATTGAGGCCTTAGAACTGTTATCGGGTGCTCAGAACGGCGCACAACGCGAGGCGATTCAGGCCCGAATCGAGACCTATCGCCAAGACCAACCGTACACCGCCGGACGGTAGGTCCGCCCGCGGCGACGACGCGCTCTTGCACCGCGTCATGCCGCTCATAATGCGGAAGGCCTTAGTCCGCGTATGGCGACCTCCGGATCGCCAGGCCAACAAGCCACGCGATGGCGAACAGGATCACGCCTGCCGGTTCCGGGACTGCAACGGCGGCAGCCGGACCGATCTCGTAGCCTCCGTCAGACAGCGCGGCCACCAGGTCGGACGAGTTCGCCAGGGCGTCGCCATTGAAATCGCCAGTCGTCCAAACCGCCGCGAGACCCGACTCATAAGTGCCCGCCGACAGAACTTGCACCAAGTCGGACGAGTTGAATTCGCCGTCCAGATTTGCGTCGCCAATCCAACCCCTGAACAGATCTTTTACCCAAACTTTGATATCGGCCTGGTCCACCAACGCATCCGCGTTCAGGTCGTACGTGGCTGGATTCAGGCCACTGGCGGACCGCATCGTAAGGTCGTCAATATCGCCGGTATCGAGCATGCCATTATTGTTGAAGTCGCCAGGTATCGAACCGCCAATAGCATCCCAAGCGGCCAAGTCGTCGGCGTCCGTGTCCCCATCCTGGTCAATGTCACCACGCGAATACGTCGTGTCCAACTCACCTTGATACGCCGTGATGGTCTGGCGATCCGTTGCGTCGACTGTGCCATCAGCGTTGACATCTCCGGGAATAAAAATGCCCATCGTACCAAACGCATCAAACGCACCGCCGGTGGGAGCTACAAAAAATACGGGCGTCGAATTCTGCCAATCAAAGAATCCTCCTGAGTAGTCTTCACCATCATCGTTGGGAGCCATCGGATCGTCTGCTGCGCCAGGGTCAAAGACCCCTTCATGCAGGACATTGCCGACTTTTACGGAAAACTTGACTTCTCGCGACCGAACCGGGTCTGCATTATCCGGATCGTTCAATTCCAGTCCCCAACTGATCTCGATCGCATCGTCATAGCCGACTCCCGCGTAAGAGTTGGTGTTCATGGCTTCGTCTAATTCGTCGCCAGTGCCGACACGGGTACGGATCATTTCGTTCGCAACGCGTTCACCTTCATTGCCAAACACGCTTTCGGCAGCATTCAATCGGAAGCCCGATCCCATGCGGGTATACCAGTCCGTTTCGTCCAACTGATCGCTGTTGCCAACGTTCAACTGGGCGCTGATGCCGTCGGTAAACCATTCGCCGCTCCACAAATCCCATGTTTCGTCATTGGGTGCCCGGCCGTCGATGAAAGCGTTGGGATCTTCCAAAAACCCAAAACGCAGATCCCAATCGCGACGGAAATTGCTGTCACCATTTCCACCGCCTTCCTCGTCGATCAAGGGTTTCATGTACAGGAGCTGACTGGGATCGGACTGAGTCGCGGGACCGGTCCCAATGAACATTCCCGGGTCGATGATTCCCGTCGTGTCCTGATGATGTAAACCGGACCATGTCATGGACGAGGGATTGCCCGGATCGTTTTCGGCTTCTTGAAGTGGAACGTCCGGATCGCGTTGGCCGAATTTTCGGTAGATATTGTAGGCGGCACCGTCGGCTGCATTGAGTCCAAAGCCGCCATACAACGCCTGCCCTTCGCCTTCGGTGATTTGGCCACTTGTCGCTGTCGGGCTTTTTTCAAACACGTCTCCGAATGTGGTTCCCAGTAGGCAAAACGCAAGCACCAAAGCGCCAAGCAATCTCATCGCGGATCTCCCCCAGTCGATTCAGCTACGGTGATATGGCATCTCTCTCAACGGATTCCATTTCCACGGAGAGGCTCCACCCAGAAGTGACCCGGATTATATCGATGCTGCAAAGCAGATCAAAGTTTTTATGCCAGAATGTTGTCTGGGTTGATCGTTGTAAATCCGGATGCCGTGTCCGGATCCGACTGTTAAGATGCCATGGTTAGCGATCCAAGAGATTTCGCGATTACATTCGAACGCGCCGGCGCCACGAGTTGACGGCGCGACAAGCCGTCGCGACCATCCGCGGCCGGCACGCAGGGCGAATGGAAACGACATGCCAACATCGATTGGACGAATGAAGACGATTCCGGGACGGCCGCGATCGCCGGCCGTTGCCCATTTTCGTACCCACTGTCCCAAATGACAGCCGTATCCAAGCTGCCGTGGGCCGTTACCTCGTCAACCGGATGATCCTTGTTTGATATTCAGACATCGATCACCCCGGGAAATCGATCCTGGACGATCTCCAAACTAACCGGCAACGGGCTCCAAGCTGAATTCGTTCGGGTCAAACATCAGATCGATTGGCGCGTCTGGTGCGACGAACGACGGCGTTCGGACGTGGGGAGGCTGATTAGCGTTTTTTTGTTCCAATTGCATTTCGACGCAATACAAGTTAGCGCACAAGGGCAACCGTGATGATTCGAATCACAACGACGTTAGTTTTCGCGGCGCTGACAAGCTGGAGTGCGCTACCGCTGCACGCGCAGACATTCACGGATCTTGTGGTTTTTGGCGATAGCCTCACCGATACCGGCAACATCTTTGATCTGACGGGCGGTCTCGCTCCTGCTGCTCCGTATTTCGAGGGAAGGTTTTCCAACGGCCCTGTATGGATTGAAGATGTGGCGGCAGAATTAAACCTTCCCGCGCCCGTGGCAAGCCGGCAGGGTGGCAAGAACTATGCTTACGGCGCAGCGCAGACTGGCGACGGGTATTCGACCATCGTGACTGCGATTCCTATTCCGAATGTCGGAACACAGATTGCGGACTTCCTTGCAACCGGGGAAACGCTCGACGACCGAGACCTCGTTGTGCTTTGGGCGGGACACAACGATCTATCGGGAAAGATTTCACCTACGGTCATCGCGGCGCATACGTCCGACCATATCACGACCTTACACGCAAATGGCGCGACAAACTTCCTTGTCGGAACGATATCTGATTCTAGTGCGCTTAACGCGCTCAACGCTCGCAACTTCAACTTGTTAAGCAAATCACTTGGCGTATCCATTGCCACGTTTGACTTCGCGGGACTGGCGATCGAAATCAACCGGAATCCAGGTGACTTTGGATGGCGAAGCGCATTCGCTCAGGTTGACATACCATGCCGTCGCACGCGAGTGAACAGCCGGGGCTCGTCAGATTCGGGCATCCCTAGCCGATTCCACCCCTACCCGCTGCTGACGCATAAGCGGGTGCCCCGCGTCGACATCGTCAGGAGCGAGAAGTGATTCGTGCGCGTCCTTTTCTCTCCCGGAGAAGATAGCCGGAGACCTGTTGAGGGCGCGCTTCCCCACAGAATACGTTCATGAGTTCGGCAGCCAGCCGGATGTAAGCGTTCGCTCGCAAAAACCCAATCACGGCACGTTCGGCTGCGCGGCCACGACATCAATTTGAATGCGGTCCATCAGATAAATCACAGGCGCGACGAGACCGTAGGCGGATTCGTGCGCGAGATTGCTGTCGCGCAATTTCAGGTGACAACCACCGATACTGCCCCGACCCAGTGTGGCATCGAGCGGTATCCAGCGATCCTTGATCCAGACCTCGTTCCACATGTGGTAGAGGAACCGGCGGGTGTCGGCCGAATACAGAAGGCCCACCGTCACGCGAGCAGGGATCTGTCTCGCGCGGCACACCGCGGCTAACAGCACCGCATGTTCGCTACAGTCACCTCGCCGCTGTTCGGCGACCTCCGCCGCGCTGCTAAAAACCTGAGAAAAGTCGGTCTTACTGAGTCGCCCATGGACATGGTGTTCCAGTAGCTGCGCCGCGAACCAGGGGTCCTCGACCGAACCGGCCACCGAATCGGCAATGGCCCTGATACGAGGATTGTCAGATTGGATCAATGCGTTCGGAGCTAAATCCTCCGGTTCGGGCGGCGTTATGTCCACATCGACGACGCCCGGCACGTCGGGCAGCACTTGCCGCACGGTGACCAGAGCCACGCCTTCTTCGGCAGGGAGCACGCGTTGGGAGAGGCCGGTGGGGAACACCTGCTGCGGCGTCAGGCCGCTCACCTGCACTCGGTAAACCGCGTAATTGACCTGCGATGCGTTCGGGATGGGCGAGTCAACCGGGACGCCCCCGTCGACGCCTAAGTCGACTCGGACCAAGTCGTTGGGGCGGTTCGCCTCAGCTTCGTCCACGACGACCGTCTCACGATTCAAGAAGGCTTCCTGCTGCTTGAGCACGCGACCGGATTGATCGGCCCAATAGATCGTGGGAATCTGCCACCGGTCCGCTCGCGGATCGACGGCTTCGATGCGCAATAAATTCCGCCGCTCGTCACCAATCTCAACCGACTCGTCGGTGAGGGCCTCCAAGTGGAATTCGACGGCCTGGTCGAACAAGGGCAAAAAGCCTTGGACTGTACGCTTTTCGCCAGGCTTCATGGGCTGGCGTCGTAATGAGCGTTGGACGGCAAAAATCCCCCGTTGCTCGTCGGACCAGACGTAGCGAATCTTTTCGTCGGCGTCGTGAGCGGTGCGCGTCAGCACCAGGTGTCCCGAGGTCACCGCACCGATGGCCTGGCTGACCGATTTGCCGTCGTCCAATCGGTACGCCAACGCTTGGATCTGCCCGTCATCCGTTTCCAGACTGGCAGTGGTCAACTGCTGTACCACGCGGTTGCCAAAACGGCGCAACTCGAGTCGGTCGACCGACACAATCTGCAAAAGCGGAGCGTCGGGAGCGCCAACTCGAAACACTCGCGTATGGCGATGGCCCACTTTGGAGCCGTGGATAAAATGGGCTGCCCAGCTCTCTTCCAACAAATCACCGGCCGATTCCTCCAACAAATTTGGGGCCTCGGGCGGATGGGGCGATTGACGATCGGTGGAGGTGGAGGGTTTACAGCCACTTCCGGCCAGTCCACCGACGACGAACAGCAACAGCGACAGCAAGAATAAGCAGTACCGCATGGCTTTACTATACGATGATCGTTTGCCGTGCGGGTCAGGACGGAGTTAGGAATTTTGTGTATCGTGCGGTAGAGCAGGCGGGAGTGACTATGCGTACCACCCAGTTTGGCTGACGGCAACTCGAGGCGGTGCATTTACAATGGAACCTCTATGCATCGATTAGCTCATATCATCCGCTTGACGCTGCTGGCATTATTGCTGCTGACGCCTTGGTTCTTCGGCGGTGTGTGGGCACGTGTGCAATGGGTACTAATGTTGGTGGCCGCCATACTGCTGGCGGTTGATTTGGTAACGCGGTTTGGCGACGATGACCGACCGAACCTCGTCCCCGCCGCTTGGCTGCCCGTTTTGGCCGGCATCCTGCTGGGCCTGTTTCAGCTGGTGCCCTGGTCTCCGTCGTTGGCCCAAATCTTCGCGCCGGGAGCCGTCCAGTGGCGCGCCGAGCTGACAGGCATTCCAGTGGTGAATTCCGACGGAATCGCCGACGCAACCAACTTGGCTTCGGGTGGAGATCGAGTTCGGCGTACGATGTACGCGGTTGCGACGCGTGAGTATTTGGCCCTGCTAACGTTGGCGCTGGCGATCTTCGTGCTGGCCTCGATTCACATGGTCGACCGCCAAACTGTACTGTGGTTCTTTGGTGCGGTAACGGTGTGTGGTGCAGCGCTGGCATTCTTTGGGCTCGTGCAGCGTCTGTCTTGGAACGGCAAATTCTATTGGGTGTTTGCCCCTCTGGAAGGCGGCGTTCAGTCGTTTGGGCCCTTCGTGAATCGGAACAATGCCGGAGGATTCCTCAATCTCTGTCTGGCGGCTGGGCTAGGCCTTCTGGTGTCGGTCCACTGGGGACCTGCAATGTGGCTGCCATCTCGATCGTCGCGCGGATCGCGACGTCGGCGCGACGAGCATCGACGACGCGAGTCCGCGGCGAGACGCCACGGTCGCGGTCGCCGCGTGGAAGATGCGGTGTCCCAAGACGGCCTGATGGGCGACGAGACAGAATCGTACGGATCCGCGGCTCGACCACCTGGCTCAGTCAAAGCCAGTGGTGAACGCGAACTGCAGGAACCAGCGTCGGACAGCGGAAGTGGCGGTCCGCGTGACGCGAATTCGGATGAAGCATCGCCTGGCTTGGAGGCCGCGGCAATGGGCGCCGAGTCGCAGTACCGTGCCGAACGTCGTGTCGGGCCGCGTCGCTCGCCGACACGCCATGCTGGCCGCCGCGATGAGGATCGTCGTGGTTCCCACGCCGCCTGGAGCTCTTCCTTTTCCTACGCGTCGTCAGGCCGTCGCATGTCGCTGCGGGGCCTACGGGAGCAAGTGTCGGACTACGTGGCCGACTTGAATGCTCGTCGACTGGGTCGCGCTGACGTTGGTTGGTTTTACGGCAGGCGGCGTCCTTTGTACGGCCTCACGTGGTTCGATTTTGGCCCTATTCGCCGCGGCCATGATCACCACGGCGGCCTTGGCGGTCCATCGAGGAAATCGGGGGTACGCCGCCGGTTTGCTGGCGATACTTGTCGCTGGCGTGGCGCTAATGAGTTGGGCCGGGCAAACTGAATTCGTGCGATCTCGGTTCGCGATGATGTTCGAAGAATCGCAATACGAGCAAGGCCGCGTTCCAAACTGGTTTGATGCGTTGCGCCGTGCCGGAGTTTCCTGTCGCGGGATCGGGACTGGGCACGTACCCGTTTGTCTATGAGCGTTACCAACAACGGTTTCTTCCCGACACGGTCCATCGTCACGCTGAAAACCAGTTTATTCAGGCCGTTGTCGAAGGTGGCCTGATCGCACTCGTCGCGCTGCTGGCGGTGATTGGCCTGACCGCTCTGGCCATTGTTCGCTTGTATCGCACAGGCGGGCCCGTCAACACCGCGTTGGCCATTGCCGGGACGTTTGGCTTAAGCAGCCAAGTTGTCGGCGGACTCTTTGATTTTGGTCTCTATATTCCCTCGAATACGATCCTCATGTCGGCGCTGTGCGGGATCGTCGTGGGCCGTGCGGCCTTGTTGTCGGTGTGGCCCGCCGCGGCGCTCGACGCAATGGACCGTACCGCCCAAGGCCTTCGCTACGTCGTCTCGCCGCCCGCTCGTCCAATGAAGTCACACGTGCCGCTGTCTGACGAGCGACACACCGTTTCGGGGGCGATGCGGTCACGCCGGGCCTATGCCTATCGACCGTCTCCCTTGGAAATGGCTCGTTCGGCTGCACTGGGCCTCGCGGCGCCGGCTGTCGTCGTCACCCTGTTGGTCGGCTTTCTGATGATCGGCTGCTTGTTCGGATCGCTGGAAATGAATCGCGCACGCGCGGATTGAAACTGCCGTGCGTCAAGCCAACTTGCTAAGCCTGGTCGACGCGAATGTGCCCGAGGACATTGCGCGTGCGGCGGCGCCGCTGCAGGCCGCATTGCCCCAGCGTTGGGATGACGCCTTGGCTCACCAACAACTGGCGCTGCTGCTGATCGGACAATATCAGTCCGAAACCTACCACCGACTGGTCGCGGAACAGCGTGCAATTCGGGCAGTCGACGACGCTGAACAGCAGAGTTCGACGATCGATGGCGACATCGATCCGTCTGCCGAAGCGACCGATCCAGACCTCTGGGCTCGGGCATCGTTGTCGCACTTGCACCGTACGCTGCGACAATTGGAGCGCGACGAAAATCGTGCGGCGATCACGACGTTGGTCGGTTCCGAACCGGTGCAACAGTTGCTCGCCCCGGCCGTGCGGCACTTCCTTGCGGCGCGTCAATACGCTCCCACCATCTCGCGCGTGCACTATCGACTGGCGGAACTCTCACCTGTGTTTCCCACGACGGGCGACGAGCAACGCGATCTGCAGCGAGCTCAACTGCTTGCTCCCGGCGATGCCACTCTGTGGTATTGGAGCGGCGTGTTGGACCTGAACTCCGGCCGTGTCGGACAGGCCTGTGATTGCTGGCACCGAAGTCTACTGCTCTCGCGCACGCATCTGCATGACATCATGCGTACTTCACGCGGACGCCTGACCGTTCGACAACTGCTGGAACAGACACTGCCCAGAGAGGCCGATCTGCTGTTGCAAGTCGCCCGCAAGTTTTTTGCCGGAGAGGACCTCGCAAAGATTCGCCAAATCATTCTGCAGCGAGCCCAAGATTCGCTCGATCACACGACACTCCCAACCGCCGAACTCGAGTACACCCGAGCGGCCATCTTGAATCTGCAGGGCCGCGGAGAAGAAGCGATGCCGGTCTACGCCGACGCCATTGTCCGACAGAGCAATAATTTAGTATGGCGATACGAATTCGCACGTTTGTTGATCGACCTAAAGCACTATGACGAAGCGTTCGAACAGGTCAACTACTCTTGTCCGTGCCCGCCCCGAGTCGAGTCAGTACCGCACTCTACAGAGAGAATTTGAGTCCGAACGCTGGCGCGACGGGACCCCACCTCTCCCCTAACCCACGCGACGCCATTCATCCGCCTGGAGAAGGTGGCCGCAGGCAATCCTGTTCGGCACGCAAGTTGCCAAGGGGCTGCCCGAGCCCATCTCCGGAGTAAAACGGTTTGGCGCTGGGACGTGTCTTTTTAAATGCAGAGGCCGCCGAGGGCCGCGCAGAGAGGGATTGGACGCTTTTCAGAAAAGGCGACATCGTGCGGAACGGCATTCATCCGCCAATTCGCTCCTCCTCATTTGGAATCAAAACACATGATGACTCTGCGTTTGAAAGAAAACGCCCGAGCAGCAAATCTTGAGCCGAACAGGATTTGGCCGAAGGCCGGTCGAGGGCGGCGCCCGGAGCCGGTTTCCGCAGCTCGGGACGACGGCCGACATCGGGAGCGATTGGCTTGGACTCGCCTATTGGTATCCACCGCGTTGGAAGGCGGCAACCAGGTCCGAGCTGCTAAAACTGCCGTCGCAGTTCCAATCGCCGGTCTCCCATGTCGCTGGGCCGGCATTCGGGCGTTCGTAGCCCCCGGTTTGGAAGACGCGCACCAAGTCGGCCGAATCGAAGACACCATTCAAATCGGCGTCGCCAACGACGGAATTGCCAATCCATGCAAGCCACCACGCGACATCTTGTACGTCGACGACGTCGTTAATATCCAGATCGTACCGATCGTCGGTCGTTGTTAAACGAACGGCGTCGCACAGCAATTGCAGGTCGGTCAGATCGCTGTGGGCGTCCTGGTTGAGGTCGCCGTTAGCTTGGTCGTCGCCACCCGGAGTGCCTCCCGTCTCACGACTGCGACGCCACTGATCGCTCTGCCCCCATGCGGCGGCCGGCGCGTCCAGCTCGTTTCGCGTCAACGAAAACCCCTCACCATCGGTCCGCGGGTACCACGTGTCGTCGTAGTCGAACCTCAAGATGCCGACATCCAACGGGGCTGGAAGCAGCAGCGTTAATCCATCGCTATCGTTGCTAAGATTGCCGCTGTACTGCCCCGCGACTTCGACACTCATTCCGTACTTCGCGCGGAACGCCGCTAGGTCTCGGGCCACCACAACACGTTGACCGGGATCGAGGCTTGCCGCGACGAACGAAAATTGGATGGCTCCATCCAGCCGCACGCCGGTCAAATCGAGCGGACGCTGCGAGACGTTCGCCAACTCGATGAACTCCAGCGCTTCGTTATTGACCGGATGGTACATAATCTCCGTAATCCGCAGTCCTTCGAGCAGATCCAGTGCCTGATCGAATTGCGAGTCCGACTGCGCTTGCCACGCTTCCAGCATCACTCCGAATACGACGTCCGAGTTGCCGCGACTGATTTGATGCACTTCGACCGCCAAGACGTTGTTACCGTCGTGCAGCAACTCCAAGGGCACTTCAAACGGGCCTTCTAGGGCGGCGTTCCCGATACCGCGGTTGGCCGCCGTCGTGGCGCTGGTGGGACCGGCCGGAATTCCCAATCGCAAGAATTCGATGCCATTTAGATAAAGCACGGCCCCATCGTCGATTAACGTTGTCAGTTGCAACTGTTGCCATGACCGCACATCGTCCAGCGTGAACGATTGGCGAAAATAGTACGCAAGTTGCCCCAATGGCAGCGTCGTGTGGACGGTGGCGGGCAAGCCTCCTTCTTCTGCCGCGAAGACGCCTGTGCCCTGTTGCCAAGTCGCATCGTCAAAGCCGAGTTGCTGCCAGCCAGGGCTGGGTTCGGCGCCGGATGGATCAAAACGCCACGTGGCGTCCAACGCCACGATCTCGGTGCGCTGTTGCTCTGTCACGTGATTTGCGCTGCCGGGCGAAGGAATACGCTGAAACGATAGCCGTTGTCCGCCATCGGGATACCGACCCTGCGAAACATCGATCGTCTGCCAGCCGTATAGGCCTTGATCAATGACCTGCCCAGCGGAATTCAATACGGCCAAATGCCCTTGATCGGCGGCCAGCCGGAAGGGCAAGTGGTCGGCCCCCTGATCGACGTTGCGATCTGCGTGAAATACGACATAGCCCTGAGCTGCGACGAAACTGTATGCGGGAATCGCATAACGTGTCGGGCGACTGACAGGATCATCGGTTATCGTGAGCCCACTGACGTCGATGGGCAACGAGTCCGCGTTGTAGAGCTCCACATAGTCGTCGTTTACGCGAATGTCACCACGGGTCAACCATTCGTTGATCCTTAGCTGGTATGGATCACCCAGTGGCTGCGCTTGATTGATCGAACCGAAGGTCGGTTGCGACAATTGCCACTGCCCCTCGGGGCCGATGTGGCTCAAGGACAGATTCGCAGACTGTATCCCGTATTCAAGCGCGTCTAACTCCCTGCCTCCTCTCGCCGGCGCATCGTACAAGTACACACCTTCCCCATTGCGATTCAATCCAAAATCGAAGGCCCACGGATTGTCGGCCGACGGTGGCGCGGAGGACAACACCAGAAACGCTCCCGGCTCGATCTGGACACCGGCAGGAAACACGAATCGTCGTGGCAACCGGGGATCGTCCGTCAAACTCATCCCGGACAAATCGACCGTCGTTGCGCCGGCGTTGAACAACTCGATCAAATCCGGATACTCGCCTGCCCACTGGACTGCCCCATCGTTGGCGGCCAGGACTTCATTGATCTGCAGGCCAAAGAACTGATGATCTATCGTCCAGGTATTGGATCGCGTGGCGTTTTCGATGGATTGCCATTGCCCGGCTGAGTCCTGGCCGATCAATTCCAGCTGATACGAGCCGTCGACCAAAGCGGTTAGATCAACCGGTGCGTTGATCGGCCGTACGTCGCTCCACGCTCCTTGATTGACGCGATAGCGATAATTGATAAATCCGGGGCCAGCCACTGCTAGGGCAACGTGATCCAGAGCGTCGACCGCCTTGGGCTGGCCGCTGATAACAACGCCGTGGGGCACGCCGGCGCCGCGGTCCTGACCATACTGCCCGCTACCGATCGCCGGGGAGCCTGGTGCGAGCCGCAAATCGCCACGTTCGGGATTGACGAAGCGGGCGTCCAGCGCCAGATTGTCGGCGCCATAAGCTAGCGCGTCCGGCGGCACAATCGAACGCGTAACGACCAAATCCGTAGACTCGTCGACCGATGCAAATGCGAGCGGCGTCGCCTGAATGATGGAATCCTCGAGCGCGCCCCGCGGCCGGGCGAGCGGTCTTCCAGGTCGAAATAAATTGCCGATACGTGGGCGTCGTAAACCGAATTGTGTTGGAACGTTAGGTAGGCGTTGTCTTTGACTTGTACCGCATGATCGACATCAACAAAAACGTTCCGCACCACGACATAGTGTCGTCCGGCGCCGGCAGAGATTGCGTTGGCATCGCCCGACGCCGTGTTGTAAACATCCTTCTGAACGTGCAGGAATTGATTTCCTTCGATATGTGCGTCAGACTCCAGGTCCAGCAAATCATCGCCGCTACCGGAAAAGATGTTGTCGCGAATTATGGGGATCGGGCCCGGACGTTCGGCGCCGTCGAAGTCGATCAGATCGTTGTGTCCCTTGGTTGTACCAAACACGTTGTCTTCGATCAGAAACTGCCCACTCGGCAAGATGCCGCTACCCCAGATGTGCTCACTTCGATTATCCGTCGTTGGTGGCTGATCGGCCGCAAAGATGTCCGTGAATTCGGAGTTCCGAACCACCAACGAAGAATTGACGCTGCGAATCCGAAAGCGGTCGCAATGATCGAAGGTAACGTGATCGACGTTCAATTCCGAACGTTCCAGACCGATCATGCCATCAGCGGTTGCGCCGTATTCGATGACGGCATAGGCCAATCGATTGTCGGTGGCCGCATCCACGAATTGGATTCCGTTCCATGCGCCACCAGTACCCGGTGTTCGTGTGAAGCGAAGCGGTTCGTACAATGTCCCCTCGGCAAGCAGTCGGCCTCCTTCGACGCGTATGCTGGCTCCCGCGTCAAAGAAAACGGTCGTTCCGGGCAAGATCGACAAAGTCACGCCCGCCGGCACAATCAGTGTACCGGTCAATTGATAGGCGGTGCTGCACGGGGCCATGGTGGTGTCCTCGGTGAGGACGCCGGCGACGAGTTGCGGGGGCGCCAATTGGGTTGAGTCTCGCAGTTGCTGACACTTCGCGGTGTCAATGCCTCCCGCGCCGTCATACCAGATATCGATATAGCCGCGATCTATCTCCGTGCCGGTGCCATTCGGTGCCGTGAAGGCCTGTACTAACACTCGATTGACGCCCGGCCGTAAGGCAACACCACCGTGCAACGATCCAACCGCAGCTTCCAGGCTAAGGTCAAATCGAAGATCGTTGTCGATGGCGCTGCGCTGATGCAGCTCGACAGCGAGCACATTCACGCCCGTCGTCAACAGCGATGCATCTACCGCATAGGAATGAAATTGAGATTCCAGACCTCCACCGACCCACGTCGACGCCACGGTCTGAAAGTCGATGTCCCCCGATGGCATATTGCTGCGGGCGATCTCCACTCCGTTTAAATACACCACCGCGCCGTCGTTGCGCTGCAGACGCAACGTCAAATCACGCACCAGACTGGCGTCGGCAATTTCAAACGTATGGCGAAAGTAAGTGGTAATTGTCTTGTCATTGATATTCGCGCCGAAGCCCACCACCGTCGACTCGTCGCCGTTCCCATAACCTAGAGGCGCCGCGCCGCGTTTCCATTCGACGTCGTCAAAGTCTATCGATTGCCAGCGGCGACCGAGGTCCGAGCCATCGTCCAAATAGGCCCATTCCGCCTCTGTGGGCACGACAACCTCAACCTGGGCATCTCCCTCGGGACGCAACGACCACTCGCGCGTAAATGGCGACCAGTTCGCCAGCTGTCCATTGACCAGTACCGATTGCGTCTGCACGGCGTCGGCCGTTCCCACCAATTCTGTCAGAGGCTGAGTCGTGCGCGGAAAGTCGCCCGCTACGGGCAACGAACTGGTAATCAAGAATTCGCGGGGAATCTGTGCGAGCACACCGTCGATGCGATCTCGGACGTATTGCTTGAAGCCGTCGATTGTCGCTGGTGTGACGAGTCCGCCGATCAGTTGATCCATCAGCGGATCCAGGGTCTGCGGATTGAAGACCTGATCGATTAGATCTAAAAAAGCCTGATAGTACAAAGGCACGGTGTCTGGATGCGACAGCAATCGCTGCAGTCCCGCGGTTGCTGTGTAGGCGAAGATACTGCGATTTGGCTGAGCGGTCCGTCCCACTCCCATCAGCGTATCCAGGTCCTGCGGAATCAGCTTGAAACGACGATCTATCTCACCACGGTACAACCAGAAGTTGTCGCCGATTCCCATCGACAACCCCGTTTCGCGATTTCCCATCAGCGCGTCCAGGGCCAGGAAGTGCATCCACTGCTCTATGTCGATAACCTGGCTAACCTGCTCAAGGAATAACGCGTCGGGCGCGTTGTTGAGCACATTGGTCAATTGAATCAGGTCGGACCAATCATCCACATCGTCGTTGGTAACTTTCGTATACGTGTCGCGATAGGCGTCGGCATCGGGGCCTTCGTACCGCAAGTCGCTGCTCTCGGTCCCCACCAACTCACCACGATACAGATTGCCGCCCGCGTCATCCGCAAAATGACGATTGGGAAAATGGCTATCGATCACTTCAATCTGAGAATACGCAGTCGACATCCCAGGAACGGACGGATCTGTCACATCGACACCGTTTACGCGCATCCTTACCGGCACGGCATTGACTGTCGGTAGCCCCGCGAGTCGATACATCGCGTGGCCCATGATTTCGGATTCAATGTACAGACTGTTCAGGTTCAGCGCGATCGCCTCATCCCAGGGTTGGTCATGAGCGAAATTGACGCGGTAGTTGTTGGGAGGTCCAATCCGACTGGATCCGCCGCGATTGCGGATACCGACCAAATAGCGGATGTGAGCACCACGACCATCTACGCGAATAAAAGTGCCATTCATTTGCGCATTGCTGAGCGCTTCGTCGAATGGTCCATCGCCGATGTCCGCCAATTCTGCTCGATCGTCGGTGCTCATAATCAAGTACGTGATCGGAGCGTCGGAGGGATTCCAGGGTGCGGGACCGACAAAATCGTCCAGTACCTGGAACAGGGCATCCGGCCGCCGAGTCAGGTCGGCCGATTCGGCAGCCGGCCAGATACGTGTCCAGCCCGCGGCGTCGGTCGCATGGATGTGAAACGCGATGATCGTGCCGTCCGGTTGAGCGGGAATCGTCCCCACAAAAAGTCCGTCGCCGGCCAAACGGTCGGTGCCCTGCCGTCGTCGCGCATCCGCAGTGCATAGGACTCGGAGAATCCATCGATGCGATATTCGAGTGTTACGACCGACGTGGTGCCATGATCGTCCTGAATGCGGGCCAACACTTGAACGGCGTCCTGCGATGTGGGAAGCAGTGGTTGTTGCGAGATATCGAATATCAGCGGCGCCGTATCGTCCCGCGCGACGGAATTCGCACGGCCCGGCGTCCCTCCCGCGACACGACTTGCCTGCCAATTCTGACCGAAATCGGTGGCAACCGCGCCGTTAATCAATTCCAGCGACGCACCCCGGCCATCGTGATCGGCCCACCAAGTCCAGCCCTGGTGGCCGTGATCGAGCTGATCCTGAACGCGAACGGCCCATTCGCCTTGGTCGGCGTATCGCACGCGATCCACCGTCCGTCCTGTGGCATCGACCAACTCCAACGTCTCGCCGCGATTGCTCAGCCCCCCCTGCCAGTCACCCAGTACGACGACGACATCAGGGTAACGCAGCAAAAATGTGTCACGATTGGCCGCGACGACGACGCGTTGGTCGGGCAAAAGCAGATACTCGGGAAACCTAAACTGGATGCCGTTGGCAAACTGCCAGTCCGCCAATTGCACCGCGCCGGCGCCGCGATTCCACAACTCGACAAACTCCTCTCGCGAATCGTTGTTGGGCGCGTGATACATGATCTCGCTAATCACAACCGACGTGGCCGCCGCGTCTGCCGCTCGTGCATTGCCCTGGAATTTGCCCTCGGCAAATGCCTTCACGAAGTCGGCAGAATCAAATCGCTTGTCGCCATTCCAGTCACCTTGCGACCAGACGACGTCCACGGCGTCGTGGGCTTCGTACCGCCCGCCGACCAAGGCGTGAGACAGATCCACGGCGTCGAAGCGATCGTTGCCATCCAGGTCGCCCAGGACGACGTGCGAATCGCCCAGCGGCAGAGAAAACGCGAGGCTTGCCACGTCGATCCCTAAGTTGGCCGCCAATAATTGACGCGCTTCCAATCGCTCGAACCCGCCGACCCGGTGACGTTTCGCGCGGCGAATTTGAGGTAAGAGTTCCATCGATCAAGGCTTAGCGTGTGGATGGCCGAGGATCACCCGTTTGCCGCGGTGCCAATCGCCCCGGGTGAAGAGCAACTGCCACCTCGATCGTACATCCGCGACGGAAACGTGACAGTGTTAGATACGAACCGCGATTCCGCCACCACCGCCATCGGTTACGCGGATCGGCGATCTAGCGTTCGGCGATCTTCTTCGCGTCCGGCTCGCGCGTGTTGACCGTGTTTTCCTGCAATGCCGAGATCTTGGTCAGAATCAGGCCGTAACCCAGATCACTGATCGTGCTATCATAGCGCATGCCGACCGTCGCCGTGACCAACACCCAGTCGCCCGGCATGGTCCATTGCAGCTCGTTGCCCACGGTCCCCTGCGTGCTTACAAACACCGAATCCATGGTCTCGCCGCGACAATCCATCACTTCCATACGCAAATAATCGGCCTCTTGCGACGCATTCAAGTCAACTTTGCGATTGCCGACATAAAAACTATTCGGGACCTTGCCGACGGCATCATCAAAGATCTGCAGGACACGACATTGAAGCAGGAATTCTTGCTCGAAGAGTCGGGACCGGCGAAACTGAATTTCCCGCAGGGTCAGTGAATCATCGGCGCTTGGCAACGGCTCGATGTCGATGGCGGCGGCGATGGCGGCGGATACTTCCGAGGGAGTCCGTGCGGCCACAACGTGTTCTGCCGCGAGCGTTTCCGGGGACTCTGCCTCGGCATCAGGTTGATCGTCGGTACGATCCGCGTTCCCCGATGCGACATCGGCCGAGGGGACCGCGACGGTATCGGTGTCAGGCGTCGCGTCGTCCTTCGTCCCTTCGTTGGCGTCCTGAGTCGAGGTGGAGGCTTGGTTCGTGGCGTCAGCGGCTGCCGGCCCGTCCGCTGCCACGGCCTGCTTGGCAAGCTTTCGAGCGGCCGGCGATTTGCCGTTCATGTACTTCAATACGAACCCCATGAAGATCCCAAAGGTGAGCAGGATGACCATCAACTGCACGACGACAAATGGGATTCGCGGCAACACCGAACGCAATCGACTCCGTCGTCGCGGTGTGGGCACCGCATCTTTGACTTCGATGGGCATGGAAGGGCCACAGCGAGGACAGCACAGCTCCGTGTGACCTTCTTCCTCACACGGAATGCTATAGGTCGTTCCGCACGCCGAGCATACTCCCGAGATAACTCCCGACGTCGGCGCAGCAAGCGTCGCCGGAATGACGGGATGTTGTGTCGCTTCATACGGTCGCATCGTGCGATAACTCCTCACGCCGCCGGCCGTACGGCACACAAGCCGCCCGCGGAAGGTGACTACGAAGGA
Source organism: uncultured Planctomycetales bacterium (assembly GCA_963785495.1). Classification (GTDB taxonomy): domain Bacteria; phylum Planctomycetota; class Planctomycetia; order Pirellulales; family Pirellulaceae; genus CAWAVP01. The sequence continues at coordinate 55,767 of CAWAVP010000025.1, forward strand.
ATGTATTCGTCGAGCTCGTCAGACGGTGTGCGAAACGCTTTCGTCATTCCACCACATGACACACCTGCTCGTCGGCCTCCTAGTATAAACGCATTCCGCCGAAGGAAGTACGCATCCGTTGATCGTTTTTTTGTACAACGGCGCCGTGATCGACAAACGTTTCAGATGCCGACCATGTCAGCCTGGCTTAGCCAAACCGCGCAATCAAAGAGGTTTAACGGGCGCGAGTCTGGGCGGATCGTTCACTCGGGTTGACTATCCCATCCCAAAGACGTGTTCTATTTCTTTTAAGACCGCTTCCTCCTTGGCGGAAATCTTATGCATTCCGAGGATACCGCCGGCGGCGTGTGCGACGGCGCGAGCGCCGGAGACGATCTGTTCGCGCAGCTTCTCGCGTGCATCCGTCTGTAAGTGCGTACAGAGCGAATGCGTGTAGGACTGCCACGCCTCGTAAAGTCGATCCGGTGGCGGCTCGTGCAGCCAGCTCTCGAGCAACTCATAACCGAGCGAGCCTTCCGGGCAATGGTTTTCGCCAGCGGCCTGTAGAATGGCGTCTCGCTCGGCGCTTCGATGTGGCCATCGGCCCAAGCAATGCGGGTCAAAGGAACGAGCGTCAAAGCAGCGAAACTCTCGTTCGTAATCTTCGCCGCGACCAACGCGTCAAGGACATCGTCATCGGTCACACGGCATATTTCGGTTAGCGCAGCCTTCTGTGCTTCCGTGGCCAGGTTCGCCCGCAACCGCTCGGCCAACTCCTGGTCGACACGATAGAAGAACTCATCTTCCAACGCTCGACCACGCTTGCTTAATGATCCGCCCGTGTGCATGGCTTGCCTATCGAAGTGATCGTCAACATCATTCTGTAGCACCCAGCCGTTGAGCTTCGCGATTCTCGCGAGCAACCACCACTGGCCCTTCGCCGTATTCTAAACGTTTCCTGCCAACTCGCCCATCCGTCGAATTCCATCGCGTACCACGCTCGACTGGAGACCGATAGCGCAACCGAACTACCACGATCACGTCCGCACCGACTCCAATCCGGCCGCCGCCACATCGACGACCGTCGTGAGCTCGACGCACGTCGGCTATCAGAAGAACCGGCACACCCTTGAACCGGCGCGAGGAAGACTAAAAGGAATCCCTATGTCCAGTACGACGACTTACCACCGTTGCCTACCGCCGTCGATGGCGCAGATCGATAGCCGCACTTCGGTGATCGTCGCTCAGCCGATGTACCTTGGGCCGGACGCGTGAACTCACCGGCCCGACCCCAGCACTGTCGGCCTGTCCGCCTGCCTAGCGACGGAACGCGCGGATGACCATCAGCAGGACGCCGACGAAGGTCAAGGCCAGCGTCGAAGGTTCGGGTACGGCCGCAATGGCTGGCATTGGACCGAGCTCGTAGCCGCCATCTGCCAGGGCCAACACCAGGTCACCGCTCTCGAATATCCCGTCCGCATTGAAGTCGCCGCTGGACCATACCGCGGGCTGTCCCGTTTCGTACAGGCCGGCGACCATCACCTGAATCAGGTCCCCGCTGTTGAATTCGCCGTCGCAATTCGCGTCGCCGAAGTAGGTCCCAGCGATTTCGTGGACCATTCGTTCCAGATCGTTGAAGTTGACTTCCGTATCGAGGTTTAGATCGTACAGAATATCGTTCGTGCCGGCGACGATCGCCTGAGTTAACAGATCTTTGTCGTACGAGGTGATTTGCCGATTGAAATCAAAGTCGCCACCCATTCCCGGCAGGACCGAAATGCCGACACCCTGGCTGGCGGACAGAGGGGTGCCACCCAAAGGATCATTCAACGTGTAGGTTGCACGGAGGTCAAACGCGGTTCCGGCGGCGGTCGCAAGCAGGTCCCGGATATTGTCCGAAATGGAATCCTGGTTGTTGACACCATCTCCCGTATACGCGGCAAACCCGTCGCCGACTCCCACGTAAACGAGTTCGTGAATCTGGATATTGCCGGCTTCGTTGTTGTTATAGATCTGATCGTCCGCGGTGCCCCGGATGCCATCGGTGCCGTAATTGATACCGACGCGCGTCGGCGAATAGTTTGCCGAAGAAAAGTCGCCTTGGGAATTAAACCACGTCGTGGAATCCGTACTCTGCAACTGCCAGGAGAGATCCTGCAGCGCAAAGGTCGACGAGCCATCGGACGTGGCATGCAGACCGAAATGCACATTGTTCCCCATTTCCCCCTGGAATACAGGAGGCAACGTCGTATACACCGGATTGGGCGAGGCAACAGCCAACCAGGAATTGAAGTCCGTGTAAAACATGTCCAAGGGCGAAACTCCGCCGCCGATCGCTTGGTACGCACTAGGGTCGGTCGCGAGACTGCCGATCGATGTGTAACCGTTTTGCAGCGCCGTTGTCGCATTGGAAACGTATTGCGGCCAACTGGGCGAAAGGTGCGCGGCCGTTGGGCGCATAGGCTGGCACGACCTGCATCGTGATGTTGCCTGATCGCCAACAAGCTGCTGGGCAACGAAAAGCAAACAGCGAGCGCCAATCCACCGATGGATGTGAGTTTCATGTGGTCAACCTCCAAGGTCCCTTACTGCTGCGGTACTCTGTGTGTGTGTCTTGGAAAAATCGCTCGCCACAACCGCATCCTGTCGTCCTGGCCATCGTCTGGCTACCCAGCACGGCTTTGTGCGTGAATCGATTGCATCGTCCCGTCGCGGACAAGCTAGACTGAGAGGATGGCCTGCACGGCAGGATCAACATGCCAGCTACCGACGCACCCCTCAACTCCTTCTGTCGCGACAACCCCGCACCCTTGGCCCATGAGCCACGGTTACGTTCGGTTGGGCAGAAGTCCCTTTCAAGCAGCGCGTCGTGCGCAGTCACTCGCGCAGGATCGGGCATCGGTGCCCCTCGCGAAGATTGCCGCGGCAAGTACGTGCCGACCGCCGACCTCATCGCGCCCTGCTTTGGTCCATCAGGAGACAATCGCGAAATCCAAGTCCCGCTGCCTCCCTTCGAATCGCTCCTCATCTTAGCGAGTGATGCGGTTTGTTGCACGTCTCTTGATTCGAAAGAATTTTTCCTTGACGCGTGCCTGTTTGGCAGAGTTAACATCGTGCGCACGAGCGACATAGGCGCCCGGGCGGATGGTGTAAGGAGTATTAGACGGAGGCGGCCGCCATTCGGGCCGCCCAGCGGAACGCCGCCTGGAAGCTCGTCAGATCGACGCGTCCCTGCCAGGCAATGTCCAATGCGGTGCCGTGATCGACCGAGCTACGGATGATGGGCAGGCCCAGGGTCACATTGATGGCCGTGTCAAAGGCCAAAGCCTTGAGGGGAATGAGGCCCTGGTCGTGATACATGCAGATGTAAGCATCCGTCTGATCGCGCCGAGATGGGACGAAAGCGGTGTCGGGGGCGAGGGGGCCGACGACGTTCAGGCCTCGTTGTCGCACGGCCGCTATCGCGGGCTGGATGAATTCTTCTTCCTCCCCTCGGCCGAACAAACCGTGTTCGCCGGCGTGTGGGTTCAGGCCGCAAACGACGAGTCGACTGGGACGCCCGAGCCAACGCCGTAGGGCTTCGTCAGTCAACTCAAGCACCTCCACGATTCGCTCGCAGGTTAGCAGATCGGACACCTCGTGCAAACCGACGTGAGTCGTCACCAGCGAGCAGCTAATCTGGTCGCTGGTGAGCATCATGCAGTAGCGGCGGCACGCGGTCATTTCGGCCAGCAACTCAGTATGACCTGGATACGGCACGCCGGCCGCGTGAAAGGCTTCTTTGTGGATCGGTGCCGTCACCAATGCCGCGACGCGCCCCCGTTGTGTCGCCGCGATGGCCTGGCGTACGTATTCGTAAGCGGCGGCACCCGTGGTGGCGGAGACCTGCCCGGGCACGACCTGCGCCGAGGGCAATTGTTGCAGATCGACGATCGTAGGCGACTGCAGATCGACCGACGTGCACGACCATTGTTCAGGTGACAGGATATTGGCGTCGAACGGCTGGTTCAGCTTGTCGGCTACCTCGTCGAGCACGGACCGATCACCAAACACTACCGGGACGCCGTGCTGCTGCAGCCCAGTGTCGCTCAAGGCGTGCAAACACAATTCAGGGCCGACCCCAGCGGGGTCGCCCATAGAGATCGCGATGGGCAATGGCATAGAGGTACTTCAGGGGGCGTTGTGAAAACCGTACAAACCACCGGTCAAATAACCGAATCGGTGGCATCCACTCTATTAATAGCGAACCACCGTCACGCGGGAAATCCGCCCCACGTCGCTCTGAGATTCTATTTCCTTCCGGGAGGGAAGTGCACACAAGTCCCATCTCCTTGCGAAAAGGTTGGTCGCACGCCGGCTAAAGGCAGCCCCCGGTACACCTCCGAATGGAACTAGCCAGCCGCCCTCGGCGCCGGGCCGGACAGTGTACACCGCTTCGCGCTGTCCCGACCAACGGGGCGTGCGGCACCACCTAGGCAGTGGCAGTTTAACGTGTCACAATCCGAGGTAATTCAGCCAAATAATTTCAATTCGGTGAAGTCCTCCGAAGGGAGCAAATCAAATGAATCCGCAATTCGACACATCGTTACCGGAACTTCGGTTGGTTGGTTTGGAAAAGTTGCATCAACGTTGGGGTTGGTTTTTAGGGCTGGGTATCCTGTTAATCGTGCTGGGGAGCATTGCTTTGGGATCCTCGGTGCTGATGACCCTGGTGACGATGGTGTTCATCGGTTGGTTGATGGTCATTGGTGGGCTCCTCGAAGGTTTTCACGCATTTTCCTGCGCAAAAATGGAGCGGCTTTTTCATCGACCTATTGACTGGCATTCTCTATGTGGTGGTGGGCTTTATGTTGATCCGCAGTCCGGGCGAAACCGCAACGGCACTGACGCTGTTGATCGCGATGTTTCTGTTGTTTGGCGGGATCTTTCGCGTCGCCGTCGCGATTGCCACGCGATACCATAATTGGGGCTGGCTATTGCTGCACGGCATCGTCGACGTGCTGTTAGGCGTTCTAATCTGGAAGCAGTGGCCATTGTCGGGCTTATGGGTCATCGGCCTATTCGTGGGTATCGATATGCTGCTCAACGGTTGGACCCTGGTCATGCTTGGCCTCGCCGCGCGTCGGCTACCGACCGCAAGCTAAGTACGAAGCGCAGCGTACCGTAAGTTAGGTACGGCGGACGGCGACCGGTGTCTGCGTTTGATAATCTGTCGGAGAAACGGGATGGTGAAGTTGCACTTTATGGCGCGAACCGCCAGGTAACCGGTTCGCGCTATTGCCTTGAGACGATTCATTCTCGTGTGATGATCGACTGCGGAATGTTTCAAGAACGCCAATTTGCCTCTCGCAATTGGAACGAGTGTCCGTTGCCTTTGGACAGCGTCAATGCGTTGTTGTTGACTCACGCGCACATTGACCACTGTGGTCTGATCCCTCGCATCGTTCGGCATGGTTTCCGCGGCCCCATTTACTGCACTCCCGCAACAACCGATCTGGTCGAAATCATGTTGCGCAACGCGGCTCACATCCAAGAGGAAGATGTGGCCTACAAGAGGAAACGCCATCGGCGCGAAGGGCGCACTGGTCGTTTCGATGCGGAGCCGCTGTTTGACGACCACGATGTGGACCAAACGATTAAATTGCTCAAACCGGTTCCCTACGATCGGCGTCATCAGGTGACGGATGACATTTCCGTCGCGTTTCGTGAAGCGGGCCACATCCTGGGCTCCGCGATGCTCGAAGTCGGACTCCAGGAGGGAGACGTCCAGCGCAAAGTCATCTTCTCGGGTGACATTGGCCAGTGGGACAAACCGTTGATTCACGATCCGACGGAATTCTCTGAAGCCGATTATGTCGTGATGGAATCGACGTATGGCGACCGAAACCACGAACAAGGCGGCGACATCCTAACTCAGCTAGAACGCGTGATCAATGACACGATTCGGGCGAAAGGCAATGTCGTTGTTCCTACGTTCGCCGTCGAACGGGCTCAAGAACTTTTGTATTACCTGAGCCACCTGGTGCACGACAACCGCATTCCCGGCGTTCCAATCTTCTTGGACAGCCCGATGGCCATCGATGTGACCGACGTCTTTCGCAGGCACCACGATCGTTTCGACGAAGAGACCTGGGAGCGAATATCCGCCGGACTACCGCCACTCAATTTTCCCGGCCTCGTTCTCTCGCGTAGTACCGACGAGTCCAAAGCGATCAACAGAGTCAAGGAACCATGTGTGATCATGTCGACTTCCGGCATGTGTACTGCGGGCCGCATTAAGCATCATCTGCGGCAGAATCTTCCGCACGACAACTCGACCATCCTCTTCGTTGGTTATCAGGCTCAAGGCACGCTGGGACGGCAAATCCTGGAAGGCAAACGCGACGTCCGCATCCATGGCGCCACGTATCCAGTGCGTGCTAAAGTCGCACAAATCTACGGGTTCTCGGGACATGCCGACCGGACCGGTCTGTTGCATTGGGCCGCTGGTTTCAAGCAATCACCACGTCGTGTGTTTTTGACGCACGGTGAAGAAGACGCAGCGTTGTCGCTGGCACAGGCGCTGCGCGAGGCCCACCGCTGGGACGTGCTGATTCCGCACTACGATTCGGTCTCCGATCTGCGCTAGCGGTCGATCGGATCAGAAATTGTCGCCATCCAGCAAGTTCCCGAGACCGCCCAGCAACGAACCTTCGCCCTTGCTGCCGCCGCGGGAAGGAACGGCTGCCAGCATGCGTCCTGCCATCCGCGAGAACGGCAAGGACTGTAGCCACACCTGTCCCGGGCCCGTGAGGTGCGCCAGAAAAATGCCTTCCCCACCGAACATCATCGAGCGAATATTGCCGACCCGGCGGACGTCGAAATCGACGGTGTCGGTCAAGGCAACTAGGCAGCCGGTATCCACGTGCAGCGTTTCGCCCACGGCCAAGGTGTGTTCGCGAATGGTGCCACCTGCATGTAAGAATACCAAACCATCGCCTTCCAGCTTTTGCATCACAAAGCCTTCGCCGCCAAAGAGCCCTGTGAGGATTTTCTTCTGGAAGTGGATGCCGATCTGCACTCCCTTGGCAGCGCAGAGGAAACTGTCTTTTTGACAGATAATCCGTCCATCAAAATTTGTCAGACTCAAGGGAATAATCGTGCCTGGATAGGGAGCGGCAAAGCCGACGTGAGCCTTACCCGAGGCTCCGCCGTGGGTAAACACGGTCGTGAAGATGCCTTCTCCGGTGATGAGCCGCTTGCCGGCGCCGACCAGCTTGTCCAAAAAGCTACCGGCTTGGGACTGAAATGAACCATCGCCAAACACGGTTTCCAGTTGGATCGTACTGTCCTTGAACATCATCGAGCCCGCTTCGGCGACCGCACTTTCGCCGGGATCCAGTTCGATCTCGACGTATTGCATCTCTTCGCCGAAAATCGTGAAGTCGATCTCATCGGCCACGAACGACGACACCGGCGGCGGCGCGACATCGGATTTCTTGTGCAAGTTCAATTCGGCGACTTGGGAAATTGGCAGCCACTGGGCAAACCCTTGACGCCAACACAGACCATTGCGGTTCTGGCGACAGTATTCCAGCGCTTGCGCATGGTCCATCGGCCCGAGCTGGTTTCCGTCGTAACTCAAATACCACTGGTGCATGTATTGCCTCCGTTGTCCCGAACCATGCCGCACTCGTGTCCGGCTTTCCAGATCCCTATTCGCCGGTCGCCGCCGAATCTTGCCCGGCGCTCGACTTGTTTCGATCGTCAACCCCACTCACAAGGACGACGTGGGACTGCGTTCCCCGCCGGAGCCGCGTCGGCCCACGCCGTGACCATGGTTGAGGGCCGAGTATAACAATTTGAACCGACGCGGCCAAAAGCCTGGGGCGGTCGCACGCGGCGAGTGCCCTTGGGACGTGTGACCACTCGCCCGACAACCTTTATTCGGCCGACCGCGAACTTCTCTCACGAGCAGCAGGGACTCATGCATGCCTCGCGTGAAACACCCGGCTAGTTGCTGGCGTTGCTGCTTTGCTACGGACGCGTCCAGGCATTACACTGATGGACTACCGACGGCGTCCCGGTCTGTCCTGAGGCGGACTGGACGAAATGACGCCCCCGCCCTGTTGCATCTGACCGGAGACCTCTTCTATGAACTGCAAATTGCTGTGGTTTTCGCTTGCTGTCTTGTGCTCTGCTACATCCTTAGCCGGGGCCGCCGATGATGGCTTTCAATCCATTTTCGATGGCAAGACGCTGAATGGTTGGGATGGCAATCCCAAGTTATGGCGAGTCGAGGATGGCGCGATTACCGGACAGACGACGGCCGAGAATCCGACGAATGGCAACACCTTTTTGATTTGGCGTGACGGCGAAGTCAGCGACTTTGAGCTCCGACTTCAGTTCCGCATTGTCGGAGGCAATTCCGGGATTCAATATCGCAGCAAGGAAGTTGAAAAATGGGTCATCGCCGGCTACCAGGCCGACATCGATTCGGGAGATCAGTACATCGGCATTTTGTACGAGGAGCGTTTGCGCGGAATCCTTGCGTTGCGTGGCAAGAAGGTCGTCATTGACGAAGACGGAAACAAAACCGATGTAGGGACGACTGCGGACAATCAGACGATCTTGGATTCGATTAAGAAAGAGGGCTGGAACGAATACTACATCAAGGCGGATGGGAACCACCTGGTCCAGGCGATTAACGGACACGTGACGGTCGACGTGACGGACAACGACGCCGCCAAACGCGCGATGTCGGGCCTGTTGGCCCTCCAACTGCACGCCGGGCCACCGATGTTAGTGCAGTTCAAGGATATTCAACTCAAACGCCTGACGGCAGCCGACAATGCGTCCAACGAGTCGAACAACACGGATAGTAAAAAGAAAGTGGTGTTCGTGGCCGGTCGTCCCAGTCACGGTTATGGCGCGCACGAACACAATGCCGGCTGTCTGCTGCTGGCGCATTATCTGCAGCAAAACATGCCGAACTTCCAGACGGAAGTCTATCACAACGGTTGGCCCGCCGAAGGGATCAAAGCGTTTGAAGGGGCCGACGCCGTCGTGGTGTACTGCGATGGCGGAGACGGTCATCTGCTGATGCCGCATCTGGATGAATTTGATGAAGTCATGAAGCGGGGCGTGGGACTGGTCTGTCTGCACTACGCGGTGGAAGTGCCCGCCGGCGCCGGGGGCGATCACTTCCTTGATTGGCTGGGCGGCTATTTTGAAATGAACTGGTCGGTCAATCCACACTGGACCGCGCACTTCACCGCGCTGCCCGACCATCCCATCAGCCGGGGTGTGGAACCCTTCCAGATCAACGACGAGTGGTATTTCCACATGCGATTTCGCCCCGGAATGGACAACGTCACACCCATTCTGTCCGCGCATCCTCCCGCGGAAACGATGAACCGTCCGGACGGTCCCCACAGCGGCAACCCGGCGGTCCGAGCTGCCGTCCAACAAGGACAGATCCAGCATGTGGCTTGGGCGACGGAGCGAATCGACGGCGGTCGAGGATTCGGCTTCACAGGCAGCCATTATCATTGGAATTGGGGGGACGATAATTTTCGTCGACTTGTCCTGAATGCGATCGTCTGGACCGCGCACGGCGACGTGCCGGCGCAAGGCGTCGATGGCGTGACGCCGACCCGCGCGGAGCTTGAGGCCAACCAGGACTATCCCAAGCCCAACGACCAAGCTGGCGAAAAAAAAAATTAGCTGAGCGACTAGCGGCGGTCGCCGCGAAGCCCGCTTATCTAAGTCCACTGGTGACGGCTGCAACGCCCGATCATGCCGTGGACATCGATATCGCTTTGGGCGATTCGGGCCAACTGTTCTTAGTGGTCGATGATAGCGGCAACGGTTTTAGCTGCGATTGGGCCGATTGGATTGAGCCTCGATTGGTCGGCCCTCAAGGCGAGCTGAAGCTGACGGACGTGCCCTGGAAATCGGCCGTTGCCGAGTGGGGCCGTGTCCACGTAAATCAAAATGCGGCCGGCCGGCCGCTGCGAGTAAACGGACGACCGGTGGCGTTTGGCATCGGCACGCATGCTCACTCCGTAATCGAATTCGCCGTGCCCGCAGGCTACACCCACTTTCGCGCGCGGGGCGGGCTCGACAATGGCGGGACCGACCAAGGCAATGGGGCCTCCAGCGTTCGGTTCGCCGTCTACACTCAAAAACCAAAGCCTCCCGCAGCCGTGGGAGGGACCGTTACGCTGTCGCACACGCCCGAGACTGCCGTAGAAAATCTGGACGTGCATCCGGATTTGGACGTTCGGCTCTTTGCATCCGAACCGATGATGCTCAGCCCCTCCAACATCGACATCGATTGCCGTGGTCGAGTGTGGGTCTGCGAAATCGTTAACTATCGTGGGCACAATGGCCGCCGTAGCGAAGGCGACCGCATTCTGATCTTGGAAGATACCGACGGCGATGGACAAGCCGATCGAAAGAAAGTCTTCTACCAAGGGCGCGACATCGATTCGCCTCACGGCGTCTGTGTGCTGGGAAACCAAGTGATCGTGTCATCCGGACCACATGTGCTGTGTTTTACGGACGAGGATGGCGATGATCGACCCGACCGCAAAGACGTTTGGTTTTCTGGCATTTCGGGTGTCCAGCATGACCACGGGATTCATGCATTCATATTTGGCCCCGACGGCAAGCTGTATTTCAATTTTGGCAACGAAGGCAAGCAACTGAAAGATGCCCAAGGTCAGCCGGTCGTGGATCAAGCTGGAAATGTCGTAGCCCAGACGATGAAGCCGTATCAACAGGGGATGATCTTTCGCTGCGATCCCGACCTCAGTCAATTCGAGACGTTAGCGTGGAACTTCCGCAACAACTGGATGGTTACGGTCGACTCGTTCGGCGGCATCTGGCAATCGGACAACGATGATGACGGTAACCGAGGTGTTCGCATCAACTATGTGATGGAGTTCGGCAACTATGGGTACCGCGACGAGATGACAGGTGCCGGTTGGCAGACAGAACGGATCGGGATGGCCCCGGACATCCCCACGCGGCACTGGCATCAGAACGACCCGGGCGTTGTCCCTAACTTGCTACAAACCGGCGCCGGTTCACCGACGGGCATTACCGTATACGAGGGTGACGCCTTGCCGGAACAATTGCGAGGTCAATTGATTCACTGCGACGCCGGTCCCAGCGTCACACGGGCCTACGTGACGAAGGACCAAGGCGCAGGCTACAGTGCGGAGATCGTCAATTTATTGGAGGGAACGCGTGATCCGTGGTTTCGCCCTTCGGACGTCAAGGTGGCACCGGACGGTTCACTGATCGTGGCGGACTGGTTCGACCCGGGTGTTGGCGGTCATCGCATGGGCGACTTGGACAAGGGACGGTTGTTCCGTGTCACAATGAAGGGCAAGAGCAAACGTTATGTTGTGCCGCCGATCGATCTAAGTACGGCGGAGGGTGCGATCGATGCGCTGAAGAATCCTAATTACGCGACGCGGCAGATGGCGTGGACCGCCCTGCATCGTATGGGTGCTGATGCCGAACCGGCTCTGGCGTCGCTCAGCCGCAGCGACATACCCCATTGGCGAGCCCGCGCACTGTGGCTGTTGGGTAAGATTCCGGGACGAGGGGGGAAGTACGTCGACGTAGCGGCTGCGGATAACGATGCACGGCTGCGGATGTTGGCCGTGCGGTTGGCCCGACAACTAGACGACGTCGACGCGCTGTCCACTGCCGCGCGGCTGATCCACGATGACTCGCCGCAAGTGCGTCGCGAGTGCGCCATCGCGCTGCATGGTCAACAGGACCCGCGAGTGTCGGAGCTGTGGACGCAGCTGGCCACACAGTATGACGGCCAGGATCGCTGGTACCTTGAGGCCTTGGGAATCGGTGCGGAAGGACAATGGGACGCCTGTTTGGCAGCTTGGCTGAAACAGACGGGCGCGGCATGGAATGATCTGGCTGGCCGACGGCTGGTCTGGCGATCGCGGGCAACACAGACGCCCGAACTCCTTCGACAATTGATCGAAGATCCGGCGACGCCCGCCGACGAAATCCCCAGTTACCTGAGGGCCTTCGATTTCCTTCAAGGCCCCACGCGCGACGCAGCCATCGAACAATTGGCATTGCACACGGGCTTGCCCGACGGGCCTCGGCGACGGTTGGTTCAGACGCAGGCCCTATCCCGCCTAAACGCCGATCGCTTGCCCACCGCGGCCGCCGATCGAAAACAAAATGGACAATCTTCTTGATTCGTTGGTCGGCACACGGGAATTCCTGGATCTGGTTAAGCGATTTCAATTGCACGATCGCTTCGATCAAGTCCTGCAACTGGCGGTTTCGAACCCATCTCAAAGCGACGGCATCGATGCCGTGCGCATGCTGCTGGCGTCCGGACAGGGTGTCCGTTTGTCTCAACTACTAAAACAGAACGGGGCCGAACAGCAACTGGCCGCGCTGGAAGTACTGGGCCGTTCGGCCGATAACCGCGCCCTGCCTTTGCTGCGTTCCGTGATGACCGACGATCTGGCGCCGGCCGAAGCACGCCGCGCCGCCGTACACGGCTTCGCACAGGTTCGCCGCCGGCAGAATTCCTCATTCGCGAATCGGCAGCCGGCGAGATTCCGATCGACCTGTCGCAGGCCGTCGCCGCCGATCTACATCAAATCCCCTGGGATGATCTCCGCACTCGCGCCATCGCGATCTATCCGTTATCTCTGTCCAAAGAACAAAAGCCGTTTCCGGTCATTCGTGACTTGGCAACTCGCAGCGGTGATGTGTCGCGCGGCGAAATCGTGTTCCGCACCCACGGCACGTGTGCCAAATGCCATGTCGTTAAAGGGCAGGGTACTCCCGTGGGACCAGAACTATCGGAGATCGGAAGTAAGTTGAGTCGCGAAGCGATGTTTGAATCGATCTTGTACCCCAGCGCCGGGATCAGCCACAGCTTCGAGACGTTCACGGTGGAACTGTCCGACGGCAACATCGTGACAGGACTATTGATCAGCGAAACGGACCGCGACGTGGAGATCAAGAACAATGAAGGCATCGTGCGGCGCTTCGCTCGAAGTGATATCGACCAGATGGTCAAACAGCCCATCTCCTTGATGCCCGCCGATTTGAATCAAAACCTCAGTGAACAGGATCTGGTCGATCTTGTGGAGTATTTGATGACGTTGAAGAAATAGTGCGGAAGCACGCAGCCGAACCATTGCAGGGCGTAGTGGCCCCCAGTGACCAGGACATCGCCACTCCTGATCCGTCCCGTCCTACGACCAGCGTTTCCCAGCGGGAGTCGGGACGGCGTAAGTCAGCGCTACCGCGGACGTGAAGAACGTCGACGGCCCAGCGGCCAGGCCACAAGGGAAAAGGCCAGCAGAGATGCTGCAGCCGGTTCGGGCACCAATTTCAGTTGTTCCGAGGTCGATGCGCCGCCACCGAGCCAGGCGCCTTCGATCCGTAGATCGGCTGCTAGTTCGGCCAGTGACAGATCGGGTGGGAGCAACGGCCCCAGTTCAAGCGAATCAAATCCGTCCAACTTCATCACGAACAACTTATCCGTTCGGTCGATATCGAAAGGGCCGCCGAGGTTCCAGGCATTGCCACCGACCAGAAAGTTCTGCGCCGAGACGATTTGCAGGGCGGTTAGTGCGGAAGAATCGGTCTGGACATCGATTCCGCCAGATTGCGCATCGTAATTGACCGTGACCAGCGGCATGGTGATCGATTCGCCTTCGGCAGCGTCGCTGGCCAAAGTAGGCGTTTGCTCATACGAACCGGTCTGCAAGGCTTCAATTAGGTCCCCACTTTCGAACATGCCATTGTCGTTCCAATCCCCCTCGGACCAGCCGGCCAACTCGCCCGTTTCATAGCGGCCTATCTGGAAAACCTGCAACAGATCGCCGGTGCCAAACGAGCGATCACGATTCGCATCGCCCGCTAAGGCCTCTTCCCAGCCGATATCTCGGAGCGCGGCGCGGTCCAGCTTGGAAGGGAACGTCCGGCGTCCCGGATAGATGCCCGGGGCCAGTAGCGCCTCCTGCAGATTCCCGTTCCATGTACTCTTGGTACCCGACTGCCAATGCGATTCAAATTCGTCCAGTTTCAGGTAGGGATTCGTCGGACTTCCAACCTCCAACGACTCGGCTCCGACGAATTCTCCCGACGAATTGACATGATCGGCGAAGGAAACCGAAATGCCGATCCCGAGCAGATGTAGCAATTCATGCATGGCGACCGTCACGAAGTCGAACTCATTCGCGTTGAGGCCCTCGGTCGATAGCCCGAAATGCCAAGGCACCTCGCTGGGGTCGTTGTTAAAACTGATCGTCCCGCCCATGGGCCCGAAATCGGTCGCCGGATCACCAGCCGCGCCAAACTCCCCACGATACGCCACAATGTCTTTCCACTCCGGATCGCCGTTGCCAACCGGTGCCGTATCAATCGATTGCGCCAATCGCCCGCGCAGCGAGGTTCCGGCGACAAATATCTGCATTGTGTCCGCCTGCACGGGCAGATCCTTCAGAATCATCGCCGGGGCCCCATTGGGCGGACTAAAGAACGAGGCCCAGCCGTTATCACCCTCCGGGATAATGGCCTCCAAGTCATCAACGTATCGATTGACGACACGACCGGCCGCCTCCAACGCCTCGCGGCGTATCGGGTCATCAAAGAAGCCCTTCGTGTCGTACCGATAGTCGAACTCAAACTGTAAACCCGCGTGAACGGAGCCCGACACCAGCAACGGCAACACCAAGGCCAAAGCGAACAGCCGCATAACCACACACCCACCAAGGACTAGGGGTTCCGAACTCAATTAGGGCGTAAGTCAATATCACGACCGCGGATTCGTGACGCGGCTGTGGGTGCTTCGATACGAACTTCGCAATTCGCGGAAAGCGAAGCAGGCGAAACGCCTTGTCTGGCAGAGCACCGGTCAAAACAGAACGCTCGTTCCCGACACTCTGATTAATTGTAACTAGGGTCCGGATGGCCGGCCAGCAAACTGTCGGTAAGACACACTGTCGCAGAGATCGACCGCAGCAATTGCGTCGTGGAAACGAGAAAAGGGCCACCGAACCGGCGACCCTTTTCGTTTCTCATCCGTCCTCGGCAGCTGGAACCACTACCTGCGGGGTCAAGGACCCAAGCGATGTTCAAGCCACGATACGCGAGGGCGTCGCTTAGATGTCGTAATACATGCAGAATTCGTACGGATGCGGTCGCAGCCGCAGTGCGTCGACTTCGTTCTTGCGTCTTATACGAGATCCAGGTCGAAATCACGTCTTCGGTAAACACGTCGCCCGCAAGCAGGAATCGTGATCCTCTTCCAGGGCGTCCAAGCGCGCATTCCAGCGAACCTGGCGTCTTGGGCACGGCTGCCGCCTCTTCCGGGCGGCAGGTCGTAGATGTCCTTGTCCAGCGGGTCTCCCGGACTGATTTTGTTCTGAATGCCGTCGATGCCGGCCATCAGCAGTGCCGAGAAGGCCAGGTACGGATTACAGCTCGGGATCGGGGCAACGGAATTCAATTCGCTTTGCCTTCGGACTGGGGCTGTACATCGGAATTCGGCACGACGGCCGAACGATTACGCTGCGAGTAAGCCAGGTTCACCGGTGCTTCATAGCCGGGAACCAATCGCTTGTAACTATTGGTTGTCGGGTTGGTGAAGGCCAGGATCGCCGGGGCGTGCTTCAGGATGCCGCCAATGGCGTGCAGCGCCATTTCGCTCAGGCCCGCGTAGCCGTTACCTGCAAACAGCGGCTCTCCGTCCTTCCACAACGAGATGTGGGTATGCATGCCCGAACCGTTGTCGCCAACAATCGGCTTGGGCATAAAGGTCACCGTCTTGTTGTGACGCGTGGCCACGTTCTTAATGATGTATTTGTACATCAACATGTTGTCGGCCATCTGGACCAGCTCGTTGAATCGCAAGTCGATTTCGGACTGCCCGGCCGTGGCCACTTCGTGATGCTGGCATTCCACGTCCAAGCCCGCAATCGATCATGGTCTGCATCATTTCATTTCGCAGATCCATCATCTGGTCGGCCGGAGGAACGGGGAAGTAGCCTTCCTTGTGCCGCAGCTTGTAGCCCAAATTCGGCTTTTCGTCGCGTCCCCGATTCCATTGCCCTTCGATACTGTCGATGTGGTAATAGCCTTCGTGTTCGAGTTCTGATCGAAGCGAACATCATCAAAGACGAAGAACTCAGCTTCGGGACCGAAGAACGCGGTGTCGGCAATGCCCGTGCTCTTCAGGTAGTTCGACGGCCTTGCGGGCCACATTACGCGGGTCGCGCGAGTAGTCCTCGCGGGTGATCGGATCTTGGATGTTGCAGATCATCACCAGCGTCGGCAAGCTCGTGAACGGATCCAGAAACGCCGTTTCGGGCTGCGGGACTACCAGCATGTCGCTTTCGTTAATCGCTTGCCAGCCACGGATGCTCGAACCGTCGAATCCCAGCCCGTCCTCAAATACGTCTTCGCTCAGCTTGCCTACGGGAATCGTGAAGTGCTGCCAAAGTCCGGGAAAATCCATGAATCGCAGGTCAACCGCCTTGACGTCTTTCTCGCGACACAAAGCCAAAACTTCTTTGGGAGTCATGTTGGTATTCCCTTTCATATTCATATAACTCGTAATCACTCGTCTTAATTGAACCTTGGAACGCTGCGGCTGTTACGACACTCCGCCGTACGCCGACTGCCTTGCCCGCTGTCAGCCGCCACCACATTTCACGCCCCACGCAGACACCGCCGCTGACCCCGCGAAAAGAGAGGCGTCGGAGGGCGTTGTACCCAAGACGATCTCGCCGAGTCGGGGGGGCGCGTGAGGAGCTAGCGTGAACCGATGACCTGTGATTGCACAAGAAAGTTGACTGCGATTCACGCAACAACTTAGCGACTCACGCCACGGGTGGACAATCCCCCCCAGGCGTAGACTGCGGTCCGCACGCAATCGGCCGTCGGCCAGATGACAGAAAGACAGAAGCACGGATTGCTCAAATTCGCAGTCAGCCTGCCGGCAATTTCCTCCAAATGAGGGGGCTACAATTTGAGCTGTGACTGTCGCGCATGGACGGCATGCGGCGGCGGGACGACCGCGTCACGGGCCGATCGGGCGGCGAACACGCGGAACAGCAGCGCCAGGAACGCTGGTACCAAGATCGGACGGACGACGAACGTATCGAGCAGCACGCCCAGCGACAACGCAAACCCCAATTCGACGATGCCCCGCAACGTTCCGGTGGTCATTGACACGAATGTGCCGGCCATAATCACGCCACAGCTGGTGATAATGCCGCCGGTACGGACAATCGCCCGACGTAGGCCTCCGAACATTCCGTGGGTGGCCTGCTCTTCGAATACCCGGGTCGCTAGGTAGATGTTGTAGTCTTGGCCGATGGCGACCAAGATGACAAACAGAAACAGGGGGACTTTCCAATCCAAACCGTGAAACGTGTCACCATAGGCAAACTGAAAAAACAGTTCGGTCGCCCCCATCGTCACGTAATAACTGAAAAGCACGGACAGAATCAGATAGATGCAGACCACCGGCCGCTGCAGGATGGCAAGCAGCACCATCAGCACGGCTAATACGACAAGGATTTGAATACGCACGTTGTCGGCGCGCGTCACTTTCTGGAGATCGCGGATCGCCGCGGTCGTGCCGGCAAACAGAAAATCTGCACCTTGCCAGTACGACGACTGCTGCGACTGTCGTTGCAGCAATTGATCGATGTGATTCAGCGTCTGGATGGCCTCGGAAGAAAAAGGATCGTGCTCGAGCAACACCTCCAACCGCGCGACATCGCCGCCAAGTTCTGGTCGTTTACTCAAGTACAGCGACCGCGTCAATTGATGGCTTTGCATTGCGGCCTTCTTGAGCGAATAGCCGGTGGGCGCATCCCCGCGTGGCTCGGCCAGGCTACGGACGGCTTGCACGCCATCGACGTACAGGTCCCGCGTTAGCTGATTGAGGGCGGTTTTGCCTTCGTTAGAATCTAGATCCCCGCCCGGCACCCGCGCCAGCACTACTAACGGTCCCGATTCACCAATGGGAAAGTGTTCGCGCATCTGCTCTGCCCCAATCCGGCTGGGCCGCGAGGCCAAGCTCGCTGAGGAAGTCGTAGGTCACCGATACGCTACCGCCCATGAAGGCCAGGGGAGCCATCAATGCGAGACTCACGATCAACACGCGCCCCGGACGAGCAACAATGAGGCGGGCCAGACGATCCCACATCTCGTGCAGCCGCGAATTGGGTGCGCTATTTTGAGGATCCTGGATGCCAAATGGCCAAAATACGGCCGCGCCAAATGCGCTGAGCAGTGCGGGTGCAAGCGTCAAACAGGCGGTCAGCGTCACGGCCAAACACAAGCCAATCGCCGGTCCACTATTGCGAAACTTGCCAAACTCCGCAAAGAACATGGTGGCAAGGCCGATGATCGTGGTCAACGCGCTGGCGACCAACGCGTGTCCTACGCCGCACACGCCGGTGCCACGGCCTCCGTACCGCGTGTACCTCGATCGAGTTCTTCCTTATAACGAGCAATCAAGAAAAGGCAAAAATCCGTGCCCGCACCGAACAGAATGACAATCACGAAGATCTTCGTCGTGGTAAAGATCTTGAAGTTCCACCACTGGAACCCTGGCACCTGATGCAGTTGCGTCAGCGCCGCCACCCAACCGGTCGCCACCGTGACGGAGACGACAATCGTGATCAAAGGAACGGCAACCAACAGCGGAGCGCGTATATACCACTGCCAGAATGGCGATCACCAGAATCACCGTATACAGCTCGGTGTTCTTAATACTTTCGGCAGCCGATCGCAGCATATCCCCACCGACGGCAGCGGAACCCGTCACGTCCAACTGCAGCCCTGGCGGATGCAGAGGCCCGTGGCACACCGCATCCAACTCCGCTTCCACTTGGCCCAAGACGCGTATGTTGTCGGTCGCCATGAACTCCTGCGAGAGTCGTACCACAACCAGTTCGGCGCGGCGATCACGACTCCTGAGTTTGCTCCCCACGACGTCGGTGTGACGCGTCCAGACATCCAGAATCGGAAGCGGGTCAGCCTGACGAGGCAGCAGTTGCTCACCGGCGGACTCTAGCGACGGATCAAAATCCTGTGCCAATCGTCGATACTGCTCAGCAAATTCTGTCTGTCCGAGGAACGTATAGTAGAATGCCCGATTGTTCAGTGCGGGACTCAGATGCGAGTCCAACTCAAGGGCCTCATCCCACGCCATCGCGGCCTTGCGATGCAGTTCGTCGGCCTGCTGGAAGAGCTGGTCGGCGGCCGTAGCGTTTCCTTGCCGCCGCTGCTCCGCCGCCTGGTACCACAGGACCTCGGCTTCATGAAACAGGGACACACCGAGCAAATTATGCAAGCGAGCGGCGACGCGGTCGATCAACCGCAAGTCGTCGTTGGTCAAGGGTCCTCTATCGCGTGATGCCAAGACGACCATTTCACTCTTTGAGCGACGACGCGGAAATGCCTGCTCCAGCAATCGTTCGGCCTGGACACTCGTCATCGACGCAGGCATGTAAGCCAAGTCGCCGTCATATGTCACATCGTCCCACCGCGGCGTGAGCAGAACCGTGGCCGCAACCACAACGGCCCAAACCGCGATTACGGCGAGCCAGTGGCGGCCTACAACTTGAGCGAGACGAGCGAACATATCCTACGCAACTCTTCGATGGACCGTATTGACCTGATCAACCGTGCCAGATCTGGAACGTCGTCGAATCAGAACGGGACGGATTGGCGGCCATCAGCGTGCCATCAGAAGGCCGGCAGAGGACAGGGACGGGACAGAAAGCAGGGCCACCACCCTTGGCGGCAGCCCCCCCGCTTGCCGGTGCGTGGAAACGTGCAGGACGATCTAGGTTAGCAGCGGGGCCGTACATGCCCCCATCGTAGCCACCAAAGCAGTTCGTTCCAAGAGAGCCCAAGAGCGAAAGCCGCGGCCGGCCCATCGTCATGGCGCAGACCGCTTCCCCCCGGGCGAGGCAAAGTTGGGCCCTACCTGCCGGCTACCAACTGACACCGGAACGCTGCAGAACGCGTCGGCTGTCGGCCTGAGCCGACGACTTTTGCGTGTTATCGCGTGGTTGCAGCCGGCGCGCACGTCAGATCGCGTGCAATCCGAGTGGCGGCCACGAGCACGGTATCTTCTGAGGGATTTGCCTCCGCACCGGACACGTCCACGACCGGTTTGCTGACCGACTGCACACGAATGTCCGGTTCAACTCCTCCCTGGCTGATCGCATGGCCGCTGGGGGAAAAGAACTTGGCGGTCGTCAGACGCACGCCCCCTTTCGAAGTCCGTAGGGGAAAAATGCCCTGCACCGAACCTTTGCCATAACTACGATCGCCAACCACAGTACCGCGATGGTGATCGTGGATGGCCCCAGCGAAAATCTCACTGGCGCTGGCCGAGTCACCGTCGATCAACACAACCAGCGGAACACGCCACGTACCAACGCGGTGCGCTTTGTAGTCGTAGTTCTCACGAGCACTGCGGCCGTGAGTGGCAACGATCGTGCCCTCCATGACGAACCGATCGGCAACTTCGACCGACTCGTTCAGTAATCCGCCTGGATTGCCACGTACGTCGATCACCAAGCTCTGCATGCCCTCGCGATGCAGCTTCCACAACGCCGCATCCACGTCGCGACTGGTGGTCTTTTGGAAACTGCTGATGCGGAAGTAAGCGACACCGGCATCCGCATCCAGAATACGTACGTCCTCGACACTGGGCACTTCCACTCGCTCGCGACGCACGCGCAATTGCCGGATGTCGCCGCTGGCCGACTTCAGCGTCACCTCGACGTATGTACCCTGCTCACCCTTCAACAGGTCGGCCGCATAATCTGTGGATACCTCTTTGGTGGTTGTGCCATTAACGGCAACGATGCGTTCTCCGGCCCGCATGCCGGCCCGCTGCGCGGGACCATTCGGGATGACATTAGCAATCAGCAGTGCATCGGCTTCCGCTTTAAGCTCGATACCCAACCCAACAAAGTTGCCTTCAATCTGCGAATACACTTCATCCAGTTGGTCGGACGTAAGAAATGTCGAATAGGCATCCAGCGCGCTAGTCGCCCCGCAGGCGTATTCCAAGATAACGGCGTTGGAAGGCAGGGCCAGTCGTCGCGATACGAGCCGACCGATCCAGCGGACCAATTCCTGGCTTTGGGAAAAGTCCTGAACGTGGCGTTGGTCCAGGATGCTGTCGATGTATTGGAGCAGCGGGTCGATCTGATCCGCATGGCCTTCGAAGTGATGCGCTTTCGCAAAAGTCGGATCGTAGAGCGCGATCCGCAGGCTATCCGTACCACGGCTCAGCAATGCGTCCCAATTGGGTTGCTGCACATAGTGCGACTGAATCTTGGCGACCAGCTCGCCGTACAAATCCAAAGCCTGCTGCTCGGACAAGCTGCGCAGACTATTGAGATAACTCGAATCAACATAGCGACGCGACAGGTCGAAGTGCAGCCGCGCCAAGACCATGCGTTGCGCCAGCTGTTCATGACCGGGATAACGTCGTGCCGCCTCTTCGTAATGTGTTAATGCTTCACCCCAACGGCGTTGTTCTTCCAGTTGAAGTCCCTGGTCCAAAACACTCAGAAGCTCGGATTGAGCGGGCGCGTCGACGTCACGAAACGCATCTTGAGCGGGAACCGAAGGAACGACAGAAAAGAGAAGAAACAGGCATCCGAGCAGGAGGAACGCGAGAGAATTCCTGGGTTTCATCGAGCAACATCCAAGCGTCACAAGGGCGTTGGCGTCGACATCCTTGCCAAGGCAACCGACCAAATGGTCTTCAGCGTGCCGGATTGACAATCAGCGTCGGGCGCCGTTTCTCGCCATGTCAGGATTTGAAGGAACCACTTCGGGGAAAGCGAATCCGTGCTCTCGGCCCAGGTGAATATAGGCCACGTTTTGACATCGGTCAAAAAAACCAGCCGGGATTTTGCCTCGCCTTCATTGGCAGAATCGCTACCGTCCCAATTCGTTTACACGATTGCGACAGTCAGCGCGGTCATCCACAGCGGCTCCTGGTGAGCCGCGACCATTGGACGCATCCCAGCGGCGATCTCACTCGGAGCCTCACGCCCCAAGCCCAATCGCGCTCGCACGGCAAACTCGAATTGCAGCCGCCGCACGGCATGTAAGTGATTTTACGCAGGTTTGTCACGACGGGCAAAGGGTCTGCTCCATAACACCTGCTACGGCGGCTGCTGTCGCCCGCAACGGTCACTTGGCATTCAGCAATCTTTACCGCGATGTGGATGTAAGTTCCCTTGACTTCGTGATGGAGAAGTGAGCCATATGCCCCACAGCAACTCGCGAGTCAAACAGGATTGCCTGCGGCCATCTAACTCGCGGTTGGGGAAGGGACGTGCGCGAGCAGAGAAGATGAACGCGCAAAAAAACGCGGATTGGGGGACTTACCCGAATCCGCGTCGATAACAAATCGCGTCGTGACAACTTTACAGCGAATAGCCTTCGCGGAACTCGGGTTTCACGATTGATGCCAACTCGGGCATATTGGGACTCTTCAAATTCTCGGCGTCCCATTCCACTCGTTTGCCACCGCCCACCCACACGGCGAGATTCCCGAGCAAGACCGTTTCGGTCAATCGACCGGCATAATCTGCGAAGTTGGACGTAGCGGGCTTGCCACCCTTGATGGCGTTCACCCATTCCTCGAAGTGTCCCGGCGACTTTTCGTATTCCACTTCCGGTTCTTCAAGTCCACCCAACAAGCGGTACGCGTCGGCGTAGTCGCCAGTGGAGTAAAGTTTGCCGTTTTCGCCCACGATCAACGCACCGCTGCTCTCGATTTTCTCTCCATCAAACAACGATGCATCCGGCAGCTTGCCGCCATCGTACCAGGTCAGCTTTACCGGACCTCGGTTCGCATTGGCGGGGAAATCAAAGTTGATTACCGACCAACCGGGATACGTTTCGTTATTGTGACCGCTGGTTTCAGCCGTCACGGCAACGGGATCGCGCAGTTGAAAGCGCCATATACGGCATGTTCAGCGTATGACAGGCCATGTCGCCCAACGCGCCTGTGCCGAAATCCCAGAAGCCCCGCCACTTGAAGGGAACGTAGGCCTCGTGGTACGGACGGTAGGACGCCGGGCCGATCCATTCGTCCCAGTGCAATGAGTTGGGATTGCCTTTAATTTCCGTGGGACGTTCGATCCCTTGCGGCCACACCGGTCGATTGGTCCATACGTGGACGTCACTGATTTTGCCCAACACGCCAGACTTGATGACGGCCGCCGCCTTGCGAAGGCTATCCAACGCCGTGCCTTGATTGCCCATCATCGTGGCGACACCGCTGTCGCGCGCGACGTCCGTCATGACCCGCGCTTCCCAAATCGAATGCGTCAGGGGCTTCTGACAAAACGTGTGCTTGCCCATCTTCATCGCCATGACGGCGGCAACGGCGTGATTGTGATCCGGTGTACTGACGGTCACCGCATCAATCTTGTCGCCCATTTCACCCATCATGCGGCGGAAGTCGTAGTACTTCGCCGCATCCTTAAAACGTGGGCCAGCCTTGTCGAGGTTTTCGCCGTCGACATCACAAATCCCGACGACTTTACCACTGCGAGCGGCATCAATGGAGTCGCTACGACCCTTCCCGTTGATACCAATGCAGGCGAATTGAATTTGTTCGTTGGGCGAATTACTCTGTGCCGCGGCGACACCACCGGCGACCCAGTAACCAACTCCGACGGCGGCAGAAGCCTGCATAAACGTACGGCGATCCGGTTTGATGGGCATCTTGTTACTTCTCCAATACTACAAGGCGGGTGAAAACCTGGATTTGACCCGTTATTCTAATACAGAAGCGGGTGCGTGGGGCGATGGCGTCCCACGGTTGAGGCGACCTGCATTATACCGTTGCCGCAGAGCGATTGAAAACCTTCGCGGATCAGGCAAAACGGGAAATCAGCCCACCTACATCACGTGCCCCAATAGATCGACCGAGGGGCCACCGCCCTCCAGCCGCCCGCGGCAGCTTGTCGCAGCGATGCCGGATGGCATTACCTCCTCGGTACCGAGCGGCCCGTGCGTTGCGATACCCGCCGCGCAGCAGACGACCACGCGCAAAACGCCCGAAGTATGCTCACCGACGGACGCCCGGGAACCCCGGCTTTACGGGAGGTAGGCGGTGCCGTTAGCTTATCAGAACGTTGCCAACCCCATCGAACCGGAGCCTCAGGACCATGAATCGTCATCGCCTCCTTCTTCTCGCCGCGATCTGCACGCTCCCTCTGGTGGTCGGATGCCCGCCGCGCGATTCGACGCCCGACGCCAACGAATCGAAGGCCGCCGCAGGTGCGGCGCAATCGACGGCCGGTCAACAGTCGCCGTCCAAGGTCCAACCTGCGGACGACCCGGCACTGGTCAAGGCCCTGGAAGACAGGGGAGTAAGCTTGCGCAAGCAGGACGGCCAAGTCATCTATGCCTCGTACAGTTACGATAACGTTTCTGTACCCGTCACCGACGCGGATCTCGCCGACTTGACCAAGCTACCAGCGTTGAAGGTGCTAGTGCTGTTCGGCCCCGGTATCACCGATACGGGCATGGATGACATTGCCAAGATGACCGAACTCCGTGACCTGACGCTCGAAAAAACCGACGTCACCGATGCGGGCCTCGCACGGCTTAACGAATTGCCCAACCTTACGGCTCTTAAGCTGCCCTACGCCAGCGTGACGGCCCAGGGGCTGTCCACCATCGCAGAACTGCCTAAGCTTCGCACGCTGGAATTGCTCCGTACGCGAACCACCGACGAGGGACTAAGTCACGTGGCCAAGCTTTCGACGCTCACGTCACTTGACCTTCGCGATACGCAAGTGACCGATGATGGACTGGCCAACGTGAGCAACCTGACAGGTCTGAAATCATTGAAGCTGTCCACCGATCGAATTACCAGTAAAGGCATGGCACACCTCAAAGACCTGACCAATCTCGAAACGCTCAATCTGGACCTCTCCGCCGTCGGCGACGAGGGGCTGGAACACCTACAGGGGCTAACCAACCTGGAAGAACTCGACCTGTACAAGACCCAAATAACCGATGACGGTCTTGCGAAAATGGCCCCCTTCACCAAGCTGCGAAAGTTGAAGCTGCGAGAAGACGCCATTAGCGCCGAAGGAGTCGCCCATCTGGCGAACTTAAAGGAATTGCAGCAGATCGATTTTAGCGAGACGGACATCGGCGACGACTCGGTAGCGGCCATCAAAGACTTGCCTAAACTTACCGATTTGAACTTGTGGTTTACCCTAGTCAGCGACGAAGGTCTCAAATCCATTGGCGAAATGAAGGCGTTGACGCGGTTGAACTTGGACAAAACCATGATCTCCGATGCAGGGCTCGCAGATCTGACCGGACTGCAACAGTTGACCTGGGCACACCTGGGTTCAAACAAGCTGACCGATGCCGCCATCGAACCCTTGTCGCAATTGAAAAACCTCAAGACGTTGATTCTGACGTTCAACAATTTCAGCCAGGAAGGACGTGAGAAATTGCAGCAGGCATTACCTGACTGCAATATTAGTTTCTAGCCTGCGCATCCTCGATCGTCCGGACCATTACCATGGCGTCTTGCCCGGGCTGGGCGCCGCCGCGAACAGGAGGCCCGCATGCCCAAGGTGCTGATGCCGATTGGCGACGCCACCGAAGTTCTGGATACGTTTTACGCCTACTTCCGATTGCCCGAGGACGGCTTCGAGGTTGAGGTTGCTGGGCCGGAAGCGAGACTATATCACGCCGTGCTGCACGAGATCCCACCGCAGGCCAACGTACCCTGGGACATCACGGAGGAACGCCCCGGCTATCATATTGCCGCCACTCGCGCGTTTCGTGACCTACGGTCCGACGACTACGCCGGACTTTTCTTGTCAGGCGGTCGTGCTCCGGAGTACTTACGATACGACCAGGATTTATTGCGGATCACTCGCGAAATCTACGCAGCAGGAAAACCAGTGGCATGCGTGTGTCACGGTATCGAAATTCTCGGCCGCTGACTGTATCGTCGGCCGCACAGTGACCACCGTCGCCAAATGTGCGATGGATGCGATTCAAGGTCAGGCGCAATATGTTGACCAGGAAGTCGTGGTCGACGGACATCTTGTGACAGGCGCACGTGGCACGACAACACAGCCCTCTTGCGAGAGTTCGTTCGACTGTTACGCGGCTGATGATGCCCTCACGCACGTCCTCTTCTTGCTCAGTGGCCGGATGAGGGACGACCGTATTCGAGACGACACCAATCCATCAAGACTCGCCGCCGTGGTGGCGGGCTGGAGCGGGTCAAGGCCCGCTGGGCGTCGCCGGCCAGAGTACGAATCTGCGGATTCGACACCGTCGTTTGAAAGTGCATTACGGCCGTGCGCAGTTGTCCACGTTGTGGAGTATCCCAAATAGGGGATCCTTGTAGAATTGCCAAGACGGCCGCCGCGCCCAGATACTCGTCGCCGGACCGCAAGGCGGCAATCACGGTATCGCTGGGCGCATCGGAGAGTGCCAACATCAGTTCCATCAATTCCCCCTCCTGGCGCGTTTCCAGTCGATCGACCACCAGGGCCACGCTGGGGGGCATGTCGGGCGCCCCGAGCCAATTCTTACGGAGGGCAACCAACCGGTGAAAATCGGGGTGCGTTTTCCGGGACGCCAACCCCAATGTTGGCGATGGCGAACTCACGGAGCGACGGGTCATTGGCCGTCCGAAGCGTCGTAATCAGCTTGCCCGCGATGACTCCCACCGGACAACTGGCATGAATACCAGCCGCTTTGTTTAGCCCGCGGACCAGCGCCGGTAATGCTTCCGGCCCCAATTCGGCAAAACGCTGCCGAGCCGCCGCCCCGGCCGCGCCACGCAGTTTTCCTACGTCGTAGGCAATAAAATCATCCACAATCTGATCTAGGGCTCGCTCCCGTGGGTCCATCGATGACTCCGACATCGGCCGAATCGTTTGCACGGTGGCCGAAGTTCCCAAGGAGGGACGCCGTCGATTGAGTAAAGCGGCGTATGGCGAGGTGCGGTACGATTCGACGTTGGCCACCGGTGCACGGCCCGTTGCTCGAGCCGCTGGCAATTGGGAAGGAGTAGGCGCGGCAGAGAGCGCCGGTTCTACGGGCGATGGTTGATGTCGAGGTTCGGAGGGTGTCTGGGCCGAACGTGAAGACGCACTGTCATCGTGTTGCGATGCCGTGGCCGCTCGATCCTGGGACGGGGAGTTGCTGGAGTCGGACAGACTGGGAGGCTCGATGGTCACCTCCGGCCCCTGCGCGGTTTGTGTTCGGTCGGCAAATCCGAGCGTGAGCGAAATCGTCCCAGACCCCGATCGGCCCGACGCCGTCCAAGGGACCGCCACCGAAGTCACGATCAGAAAGGCAACCAGGTGCACAATCAAACTGATCAGCCAACTGGGGACATCGTCGACCGACTGCTGCCACCAAGCCCGCCAACCGCGATGGCTGGCGACCTGTTCCGTCAATGAGGGCACCGTCGTCGGCACGTCCTCAGGTGCGGCGATCGTCAGCATCCCCTCGAAGTTGATCGATGCGGACATCGCCGCTGCTCCCTTCCCATGGACCCGGCCAGCTGAGCTACTCCCTCGATTTTACGCCAAGTCCCCGTACTTTCTAACCCCTCGGTACAGGTAATTGCGTCGACGACTAGCGAAACAGAATCGCGGTCACCGTCAGCAAAGGAATCAACCCGATAACAATCGCCGACACCACAATTGGTCGCGGCGGCGGGACCTCGCGGAGCTTCAGCGTCACGGGCGTGAGCAACAGCGTGCACAACCCTGCCAGCACGGCGACCAGCAGCAACGTGCCGGAGAGCACCTGCAAGCGATCGGAAGTTCCCACCTGAAGCATTAGGAAGCGAGAGAGTATCCCCAAAACTTCCGCAATCAGAGCGGCCAGCAACGACAACATCCACGCAACGGTCACCACTTCACCCGAGTTCTTCTGGGTCACATCCAGCTCTTGTTGCGAGCGCCGATCCGACGGTCCAGGGTGACGTTTCAACTTCTTAGCCATCAGCCCTTACTCACTTCACGCGGGTCTCGCGCTGTTGGACGGTCGACATTTGGGACGGTGCCGCTGCTGTCGCACCTTCCGGCCGCGCCTAGGGCGCCACCTGAGGATCGGCGATCAGATTGCGAAAGCGACCGAATAGATACCGGCTATCATGCGGCCCCGACGACGCCTCGGGATGATACTGCACGCTGAATGCTGGGAACTTGCGATGGCGAAGGCCCGCGATCGTATCATCGTTCAGATTGCGGTGAGTAATTTCGAGTGACGCTGGCAAAGTCGCTTCGTCAACCGCGAAGCCATGGTTTTGCGCGGTGATCTCGACCCTGCCGGTATCCGTCTCCAAGACAGGCTGATTGGCCCCACGATGGCCAAACTTGAGCTTAAATGTCTTTGCCCCGGAAGCCAAAGCCAACAATTGGTGTCCCAAGCAGATCCCAAAGATCGGCATTTTACCAAGCAATCCCTGGATTGTCTCGATTGCATACGTCAATGGCTCGGGATCTCCAGGACCGTTTGATAAAAAAACGCCATCAGGATTCAGTCGCAATACGTCTTTGGCAGTCGTCTTGGTGCCGGGCACAATCGAAACGCGAAAGCCCTGATCGTGCAGGTGCCGTGCGATGTTCCATTTCATGCCAAAGTCCAACGCGACAACATGCGGAACTTTTCCCGCCGGTGTTGTCGCGCGATCCGGATTCAGCTTTGCCCACTTGCTCAGCGCCTCGTTCCACTCGCGCGGCTCGTCCGGCACAACTTCACAGACAAGGTCTCGTCCGACCAGCCCCGGGCTGCGACGTGCCTTGTCCACCAAGCTGTCTTGATCCAAATCGATTGTCGAGAGCACCCCTTTCATTGCCCCCTGCGTCCGGATGCGACGCACCAGCGCACGCGTGTCAATACCGGCCAGCGCGACAATGCCGTGTTGCGACAGATAGTCGTCCAGACGACCCTGCGCGCGAAAATTACTGGCCACGCGACTGTTTTCCCGCACAATAAATCCGGCCAGATGCGGTTTCCAACTCTCGACGTCTTCGTCATTGATCCCGTAGTTGCCAATCTGGGGATAAGTCATCGTCACGATCTGTCCCCGGTAACTTGGGTCGGTCAAGATCTCCTGGTAACCGGTCATGGACGTATTAAAGCAGACTTCGCCATCGACCTCGCCAGAGGCCCCAAATGACTCGCCAACAAATACGGTCCCGTCTTCCAGTGCGAGTTTTGCCGTGGTCTTCATATCACCTCCCGATGACCGTTCATGTTTTCTGCAACGATCATACAGGTTGAACCCCAGTTTGAGGAAGATACCGTCGTGCTTCCGAACGGTTGTCTACGCCCACCTAAAGTAACCGGTATGTTTGTCCCGATATTCCTTGTACGGCTGTGGGTCTCCGGAGCTAATCCTCAAAGGTTAATTCCGGGCAGCCAGACTCCTGGGTCCTTGTTGCGGCGAGCAAGGGCCCTTTTTTATGCGCCGCAGGGTAAATGGCTGGAACGCTCGAAAACATCATACGGCCTCGCCTCGACACGTTAACCGTCGAAATGCGAAAAAGATTGAGCGCAAATCCGCGCCGCCGTATCTAGGTGGCGATCGACGATACCGCATCGCCCGATTGCCCTTCGGCACGTCGCGCAGCCTTGGCTTCTCGCTCTAAACAGCGTCCAATTTGACGTACGGCCTGCCGTAGGCGATTTTCATTTTCGACTAAAGCCATCCGCAGGAAGCCTTCACCCGCCTCCCCAAATCCACTGCCGGGACTCACCGCGACATCGCCTTTCTCCAACAACATCATGGCAAAATCCATCGTACTCATCTGCGATCGCCAGGGTTCCGGAATCGGCGCCCACACGAACATACCGGCCCGAGGTGGTTCGATACTCCAGCCCAGTCTGCGCAGCCCGTCCACCAATACATCGCGGCGGCCTTTGTAAATCAGCGACTGCCGTTCTACGGCTGCCTGCGTGTCGCGGAGGGCCACGATGGCGGCGATCTGGATCGCCTGAAACATACCGTAGTCGTAATAACCTTTGATCACCCCTAACCCGCGTATCATCTCGGCATTGCCACAACAAAAACCGATGCGCCAGCCGGCCATGTTGTATCCCTTGCTCATGGTCGTAAACTCCACCCCGACATCGGACGCACCGGGCGCGGCCAAGAAGCTGGGCGGTTGATAGCCCTCAAAGGCGACGTCCGCATATGCAAAGTCGCTGATCACCATAAAGCCATACTTCTTCGCCAGCTTCACGATCTCCACGAAGAACGGTGGCTCCACCGTGACGCACGATGGATTATGCGGATAGCAAATAATCAACAACTTGGGCTTGGGATACAGGTGCTGGCACGTGTAAGCGATGTTCGAAAGAAACGTGTCGCTGTCGGCCACTTCCAGCGCGATCACGTTTCCCGACGCAAGCGCTACGGCATAGGTGTGAACAGGAAAATACGGTGCCGGCACAATCGCCGTGTCTCCCGGGCCCATCAAGGCCAAGCACATATGCGAAAACCCCTCTTTGGAACCCAAACAGGTCATGACCTCCGTGTCGGGATCCAGGCGGACGCCAAACCGCTTGAGGTATTTGCTGGCGACCTCACGGCGTAGATTCAGGATGCCGTTGGATTTGCTGTAGCCGTGATTATTCGGATCGTGAGCGGTAGCTGCCAGCTTTTCGATGACGCAATCTTCAGGGGGGTCAGACGGGTTTCCCATCCCCAGGTCGATCACGTCCTTGCCGGCCGCCGTTTTTCGTAGAGCAGATTGTTGATGCGGCCGAACATATACGGCGGCAAACGCAATACGCGTGTCGCTAACTGCACTTCGAACTTCGGCGGATCAACTTCGGGCCCTTCCACATGGTCCAGTTCGTACTCCGACATAACTTGCAGCTTCCACTCAAGAACGAATACCCGCGGCGGAAGCGGTCCTCACCACCACCGCTCGATCGGATGCCCTTCGCGCACATCCCCCAACCGACAAGCTTACCTGCACAGTAACAAGTCAGTCGAGGTTCCGCCAGCGATCGTCCGGACGAGGAAAAGCCTAAGCCGGCTGATCGGACATCGAGGTCGACTGACCGGGCCACATCTGCCCCGGCAGCAGTATGCCATGCCGTTTGAGTTTCGCCTGCAACTCGATTCGGTCCAACCCCAGCATCCCGGCCGCCACCGTCAGATTCTGGCCGGAACGTCGGAGTGTCGCCCGTAAATGCTCGGACTCCAATTCCTCCAGCGAAGGCCAACGTCCCGCAACGACCGGCATCGTCGGTACTCGCTCGAATTCGTTCACCGGCTCTCCGTCACTCACATCGCGGCGGGCCGCGTCAATTGTCCGTTCCTGAATCGTGGCAAACAATTCCGGAAAATCCTCCAGGTCCAACACGCAACCGTCGCTGGTCGAAATCGCTTGCTCAACGACCTGTTCCAGCTCGACCACGTTACCGGGCCAGTCGTGCGCTTCCAACAACGCCAGCGCGGACGGGGTCAGTGGACGATAGGGCAAGCCCTGCTCGAATGTGAACCGCGCAATCACGTGGCGCGCCAGTGGCGCAATATCGGCCCGACGCTGGCAAAGAGGCAGTGCCGAAATGGAAATCGCATTCAGAGCGTACAAGAGTCGAAAACGAAAGTGTCCGGCACGCGCTGCCGCGCCTAAATCGCGGGAACTCGTCGCGATGACGCGTAGATCCACCGCAGCGGCCGGTCCCGCCCCCACCGGTCGCGCCCGCCGCTGCATCAATACGGCCAACAACCGATCCTGCGCGGCCAAATCCAAATCTCCGACTTCGTGCAGCAACAGGGTTCCCCCATTGGCTGCACCCACGCATCCAAGTGCCGCACCACGCGCTAGTGGGCCAGCGCCAGACGTGTGTCCAAAGAGTTGCGTTGAGGTGAGCGCCGCCGGAAGCGTTCCGCAGCGAAATGGAATCACGGGTCGGTCAGCGCGCGGGCTGTGAGCGTGAATAGCACGAGCGATAAGGTCCTTGCCCGTACCTTGAGGACCGGTGATGAGAACGGAATAAGTATAACGAGAAGCTTGAACGATCCGTCGTCGAGTATGCTCGGTCCAGTGGGACTGACCCACCAGATATTGAAAGGCAAAGTGGTCGTGCATCAGAAGACTTTCTCTTTCGCTTTCAGATCACTAGCGTTTCCTCGGCGGATGCCACAGTTTGGAAAAATCGAATTGCCAGTATTATCCAAAGATCCTGAATTGCAATCGCTTTTTACCCTTTTTCCCAGACCCGCGCAACAATCCTCACCCATCGCGTTTAGCCAGCGAAACGCAGACACTGGGCCCCACCCCCAGACGTCGGGCTAATCCAATGCAGAGTCCTTCCCCCCAATGACTTATGGGCTGGCGGACGGCGGGGATAGCGATCGACGAAAGACCGAGATTACGCCCCAGATGCTGATGCTGGCGAGCACCAAGGAGCTCGGTTCCGGAACGACGGCCGCACGAGCAGACACCGAAGCATCAGGCCGAGGACCGGTCTCGAAGCCTCCTTCCTGCAAAGCGGCCACAAAGTCACTCGTATTGAATTCCAGGTCACCGTCCCAGTCGCCCGTACTCCAAGTCGAATTCGCGAAGACGTCGTCTTCGTAGCCCCCTGCCTGAAAAACCATAATCAGATCGCCCGTATCGAATTCGCCATCCAGGTTGGCGTCACCGAGATACGTCCCATAAAGGTCGTCAACCCACACGTCCAGATCGGCGTCCGTGATCTGGCCGTCGTGATTAAGGTCGAACCGCAGTTCCACCTCGGGGCTATTGATTGCTTCGATCAAGGCGTCCACGTCGGCGACCGTCAGCGTTTGATCATCGTCGAAATCGCCGAACACAACACGCCGCTCAATCTGATCGATGTAGGTTGCCAAGTCCGCGTAGTAAGTCAAATTGCCAAAAATCGCGTTCCTGGTAACGTCCGGTTGGTCACGATGCCCCTCGACGGAGAGAATCGTGCCAGCTAATTCCCAGGCGGTGCCCGATTTGACGAACAGACCACCACCAGAATCTGCCAACACAGCCTGAGATTCGTAAACCGTGGCAGTCGAACCATTTGCAGTTAACACGTCGTCATCCGAGTTACTCTCGTCGCTGTCAAACTCGGTTAACATGGTCAGCGTTTGCGTCGTGGTTGTGGACAGTTTCGTGAGGATGTCATCGTCAAATTCGTTCTTGAACGATTCGTCGTCTTCGATCAAGTTGGTCCCCCACCGAATGACTCCCGCACCGGACGTCTTAAAGCCGCTGTAATCCCCCGGCGGCGCGGTCTCGGTCCACGTCCAGGTCGCCCCGCGCTGGGTGACATCCCAATAGGTCATGGTATCTTCCGCATTCAACCCATGCCCTACGACCCAGACCTCCGTGCCTACGGTCGGGGTGACGGACGAGATCCGCAAGGGCGGTAGTCCCGGGTCCTCGTTGAGTTGAAACAGGACCAGATCGGCCGGCTTGGTCATCCCGGACCCTTTGGCATTGGAAAACTGATAGACCGAATCGGTGTCGACGGAAAAAGTCCCGGTTTCGGGAAAGCTCACATCGCCGATTCCGACATGGCTAGCGCTCAGCACCCAGCGATCCCCCAGATAGATCGCAGTGGCATTACGCATAATGCCCACGTTGCCCCAACCAAAATCGTCCTCCGGAGCGGTCGTCGTTTCACGTGACGTCGATACAACGACGGCCTGCACTGCGGGAGCGGCATAACCGAGCCAGCCGACCGACGCGAGCACGCCGAGGACAACAGCGGGATAAGTTCTAACCATGGACAACGACCGAATGGGAGAGGAGCAAGCGAAACGGCCCTGGCGGAAATACATGGCCCACGTCAGGAAGGTCCATCCCGGACTCGCCTGCGCTAATACCCCACGTTCCGCAGCCCAAACGTTGAACGGGACGCAAACGCAATAACATGATCCGCTGCCAGCGCCGGCTCCCTTGCATTTCATGGTATCCCCGGTCCGCACCTGCGACAAGCAAGCTGCAACCAGGGCTTCGGTAACTCGTGACAACCTCACCGGTGGCCGCAACGCGACACTCGCCACACTGAAACGAGTTCGCTCCGAACGCCCCTGCTACCTTCCCGGGGAAACGACACACACCAAGCGAGACTCGCACAGGGTGCAGGAAAAACCGCGTTTCGTCCGATTGACCTGACCAAAGGGACTTGTTAGGATCGCGGGTTTGGTATCGGTGCCGTCCCCCGACTGGGGAGCTGCTCACGCGGCTGTGTCACGACGGACGAACATCGCGGCGACGCGAATTTCGGACTGCAACCACAAAGATTCGGGGGCTAAACAACCGAGTCTTTTAGAGGCTATAGATCTTTTTTCGAGACCGAACGAGACATTCGTATTTAACAGGAGATGCTGCGTGGCGGAGTCGTTGGCGAAAGATTTGATTGAGGCGGGCGTCCATTTCGGGCATCGGGCCAGCCGCTGGAACCCCAAGATGGCTCCTTACATCTACGCCCG
The DNA here is from genome assembly GCA_963785495.1 of uncultured Planctomycetales bacterium. Taxonomy (GTDB): domain Bacteria; phylum Planctomycetota; class Planctomycetia; order Pirellulales; family Pirellulaceae; genus CAWAVP01. The sequence goes on from CAWAVP010000025.1 coordinate 90,274, forward strand.
AAAGAATCTGATCCACATCATTGACATTCGCGAGACGATTCGAGGTCTGTTGCGCGCTCAAAAGTTCGTGCGACAGATTGCGGCGCGGAATGGCCAGGTGTTGTTTGTCGGCACGAAGCGGCAGGCCAGCGAGACGATTGAAAAGCAGGCCTCTCGGTGCCTAATGCCGTTCATCTCGGACCGTTGGCTGGGTGGTACGTTGACGAATTTCCGTACTATCCGCAGTCGGCTCGGTCGTTTGGAAGAACTGGAACAGATTCGCTCTGGCGAAGAACTTGCGACTTATTCCAAGAAGATGCAATCGTCGCTCAACCGCGAATACCGCAAAATGTATCGCAACCTCAACGGGATGCGAAACATGCATCGGTTGCCCGAGTGTGTGTTCGTGGTCGACCCGCGCAAGGAAAAGAATGCGATTCGCGAGGCCGAGAAGCTGGGGATCACGACGGTCGCGCTGATCGACACGGACTGCGATCCCGACTTAGTCGACCTACCGATTCCGGGCAACGACGACGGTATCCGATCCATCGAGCTGATCGTATCGCTGTTGGCCGATGCGGCTTCGGCCGGTCGTGCGGAAGCGCCGACGACCAAAGCCGACAAGGCGGCGGACGAAGGAGCCAGTGAGGCCGTGACGGAGGACGAGGCCGGCGTGGAGGCCGCGGCTGAGTGACGCCGTCGCTTGGCATCTGAGGCCTCGCGCATTGGCTAGGGAACTCGTGAAATACGGCGCGAGCGGGTCGCAAGTCGGCTCGCAACCGTGATTCGTCGAGTTCGTCGAATTTCTGCGGATGTGACGTCAGCGGGTAGGATGCGGTCCCGACTGGGATGTACACAACCCGCTTCGACTTGTCGCTCGCGAATAAGCGGCAGGCGACGTAAACGCGGCACACCCCGCGCCCGGCGACCGATTTTTCGCCGGCAAACCGCCTGACGCCTGCGGCGTTGCGATGGACCCAAATCATTTTCTACACGACTCAAAGCTATTGAACACGACAGGGGAGAATCGAGCCATGGCCGAGATCACTGCGGCATCCGTCAAAGCGTTACGTGAGCGAACCGGACTGCCCATGATGGACTGCAAGAAGGCATTGAGCGAATGTGAAGGCAACGAGGAGGCTGCGGTCGACTGGCTGCGCAAACAGGGCCTGAAGACGTTAGAAAAACGCCGGGGCCGCGACACCGACTTCGGCCGCATGGGAATCTACGCGGATCTGTCGGCCAAAACGGGAGCGATGGTCGAGCTGAAATGCGAGAGTGCTCCCGTCGCAGGCCATGACGAATTCGTGCAACTGGCCAACGATCTGGCCAAGCAACTCGCCACCGGCCCTGGCGCGGAGACGCCCGACGAGCTGTTGGACCAGCCTTCGCCCAGCAAGTCCGGGGTGACGCTCCGCGACCACAACGAGGAATTGTTCAATCGCATCCGTGAGGTCTTCAATATCGGCCGCATGGTTCGCTTTTCCGGTCCCTGCGCAGGATACTCCCACAATGCCGGAACCGTGTCGGGCGTGCTGATGGAGGTCAAGGGAAGTGATGCAGATGCCGCACGCGACATCTGCATGCATATCGCCGCCATGCGTCCCAAATCCCTCAACGTCGATGACCTCGACCCGACCGTGGTAGCTCGTGAACGCGACGTGCTGACCGAAGCGGCACGCAAAGAAGGCAAGCCCGAAAACATTATCGACAAAATGGTCGAGGGCCGCCTGCGCAACTTCTATGCCGAGTCCGTCTTGTTGGAGCAGCCGTTCGTCAAGGATGATAAGCAGACCGTGGGACAGTACGCCAAATCGAAGGGGTTGGAAATCGTCCAGTTTGCGCATTGGGAGCTGGGGCAGTAGCCCGATTTGGCACTCGCTTGCCGATGAAACCTCCGCCGGGGCACTGCATGGCAGTCGCCCCGCGTTCTTGACCCAAACGACCTCGCCCTAGGATGACCAACCATGGCCCAGACAACTCCTGACGTGTGCTCGCCTCGATTCAAACGCGTGATTCTCAAACTTTCGGGCGAGAGTTTTGCCGTACCGGGCGAGCGGGGTATTGCGATGGACGAAGTGATGACCATCGCCAGCCAGATCCATAAGGCGCAGCAACTGGGCTGCCAAATGGCCGTCGTGATTGGCGGTGGAAACATCCTTCGCGGTGGCCAGTTCAAATCGGCCAACGCCTGCATTGCCGAAGCCACCGCACATTACATGGGCATGCTCGCTACGGTCATCAACGGCCTGGCCCTGCAAGACGGCCTGGAATCGCTTGGCAGCGAAACGCGACTGATGACGGCCGTACGGATGGACGGTGTCGCAGAACCCTACATCCGTCGCCGCGCTCACCGGCATTTGCAGAAAGGACGCATCGTGATTCTGGCGGCCGGCACGGGCAGCCCTTTTGTCACGACCGACACCGCTGCGGCCCAACGGGCTCTCGAGCTGGAAGCAAACATCGTCCTCAAGGCCACCCGCGTCGACGGCGTCTTTTCCGACGATCCCGAAAGGAATCCGCACGCCGTCCTGTACCGCGAGCTGGACTATGGTACAGTGCTGGAGCAAAACCTGCGCGTGATGGACCATACGGCGATCACGCAGTGCATGGAACATGGGATGCCGTTGCTGGTGTTCAACTATCAGAAGAACGGCAACATCCAACGTGCCATTCAGGGCGAGGCAGTGGGAACATACATCTCCAGCGAAAGACGGTCGCCGGTCTCGTGAGCCCACTGCGGTGATCTCACCGCGGGCTTTTCACGACAACCCAAAATCGTCCGTCGTTGGCCGAGGCCCACACCAGCCCCTCGCCGCCATCGCATCCCCCATATTGATTCCGGGACCTGACCAAGCGAGCTGAGCTATGAGCGCTGAAGAGATCCTGTTCGACGCAGAAGACCGAATGGAGAAGGCGGTCGACATACTGAAGAAAAGCCTGGCGGGTATTCGCACGGGCCGCGCAACCCGGGCCTTGTCGATTCCCTGAGGGTCGATGTTTACGGTTCGCCCGCTCCCATCAAACAAATCGCCTCGGTCGGCGCGCCCGAGCCCACCCAGATCGTGATCCGACCTTACGATCCTTCCACCATCAAGGATATCGAAAAGGCCATCATCGCCGGCGACCTCGGACTCAATCCGCAAAATGACGGTCGCGTCGTGAGGATCAACATTCCGCCGCTCTCTACCGAAGTCCGTCGCAAAATGGTCAGTCGGATCAAAGAATTGGGCGAAGAGGCAAAGGTCGCAATCCGCAATATTCGCCGCGACGCCAATAAGGCCTCCGATGCCGCCGAAAAGGACAAGACAGTGAGCGAGGACGAGCGAGACCAGATTAAGGAAGAGGTGCAGGAGCTGACTAAGAAATTCGAGGCCAAGGTCAACGATATGGCCAAGGCCCGCGAAACGGAAGTCATGGAAGACTGAGCCACGCTGATCTTGACCCCGGTCGGCACTCTGCTTACACTCGCCGATCCCGTGAGCTGGCATCGAGCCCTGTAAATGCGATGCCAGCCATCTTCGCCGTCGGTTTAAGGAGGAACCGAGATGTTGGCGCCATTCGCGTCGTTGATACCCCCCGTCTAATCCCCACCTGCGCAGGGATGCTGACCGCTGGTCGTCGCCGCGGCCGGCTTGGATTCGGCCCAGGCCCAATCCTCGCGCCCCGCGTCACCGCGGTCGCCCGCCAAACGTTCGGCCACGTCCGCGTCGCCCCGTGCGGCCACACCGGGCACCGCCGCTATCACCAAGCCCGCAATTGTCGCCGTCGTCAATGGTCAATCCATCTCGCGGCAACAACTCGCCCAGCAATGCCTGCAACGGTACGGCAAATCGGTGCTGGAAAGTTTGGTGAACAAGCAACTGATTCTGGAAGCCTGTCGTGAGCAAAATGTGCGGATCACGCATCAGGACATTGAAGCGGAAGTCACGCGGATTGCCGGGCGGTTCAATCTGCCCAAAGATCGCTGGCTGCAGATGTTGCAACAAGAACGTAATATTTCCCCCGAGCAATACCGCCGCGACATCATTTGGCCGACACTCGCTCTGCAGCGATTGGCCGCCGACAAGCTGCAGGTCACCGACGAAGAACTGCAGCGAGAATTCGAATCGGAATACGGCGCGAAGGTGCAGGTTCGCATGATCGCCACCGCCAGCGCCGAGAAGGCGAAGGAGGTCATGGCTCAGGTAAAAGCCAACACGGAAGATTTTGGCATCCTGGCAAAGAAGTATTCCGAAGACCCCAACAGCGCGGCCGCTCGCGGACTCATTCCGCCGATTCGGAAACACGTTGGTGACGCCACGGTCGAACAGGTTTGTTTCGCAATGCAACCCGGCGAAGTCTCGAATATCGTGTCGGTCGCAGGACAGCACTTGATCTTCAAATGCGAAAAACACCTGCCGGCCGCTCACATTTCGCCTCAGTATCGTCAAGCCGCCTACGATCGCCTGAAGGATCGGATCGTCGATCGCAATCTTCGCGTCGCATCGACCGAGATCTTCCAGAATCTGCAGAAGTCCGCGAAAGTGGTCAACGTATTCAACGATCCGGACGAGCGAAAAAAACAGCCGGGTGTCGCCGCCACCATCAATGGGCACCAAGTCTCGACAGTTCAACTAGCAGAAGAATGCATCTCCCGTCACGGAGTCGATGTGTTGGATGCAGAAATCAATTTCTTGTTGTTGCAGCAGGCCCTCAAGGCAAAACAACGCAAGGTAGACGGTGGCGAGATCGACGCAGAAGTAGCCCGAGCTGCCGAAGCGTATGGCTTTCTGACGCAGGAACAAAAACCCGACGTCAAACGTTGGTTGCAGGAAGTGACGGAACAGGAGGCGATGGACGTCGAGTCATATCCGCGACGCCGTGTGGCCTTCCGTGGCGCTGAAGAAGTTGGTCGAAGACCAAATCGAGGTCACGGACGAGGATCTGCAAAAAGGTTTCGAAGCGAATTATGGCCCACGCGTCGAAGTGCTGGCCATCGTGCTCGGCAATCAGCGTGCCGCCCAAGAAGTTTGGGACATGGCTCGCTCGAATCTGACCCCCGCGTATTTCGGCGAATTGGCGGCGCAGTACTCGATCGAGCCGGTCTCGCATGCCAACCTCGGTGAAGTCCCCCCGATTCGCCGCTTCAGTGGCCAACCCAAGGTCGAAGAAGAGGCGTTTTCGCTGACCAAGGACGACCCGCTATCGGCCATTGTCGCCGTTGCCGACCGGTACATCGTCCTGTACTACCTGGGTCGCACCGATCCGATCGTCACCAACCTGGTGGATGTCCGCGATGAACTGACGAAGGACATCCGCGAGAAGAAGTTGCGATTGGCGATGAGCCAGGAATTCGATCGACTGAAAGACGCTGCACAGATTGACAACTTCTTGGCAGGTCGGTCTCAATCGGGTGGCGCGCCGCGCGTCGGCGAGGCACCGGCAGCTGGCGCCTCGCCAGCCCATTCCAGCCCGACGCTGGTCCGACCCGCGTCGCAACGAAAGACTCGCTAAAACCGAGTACGTGCTGCGGGGCACCGAGAGCGTCAACTCGGTGCCCCCTACGCTCCGCTGTCGGCGTAGCGCCGATCGAGAGATTGGCAATTGAAGGAATGAACGTCGATCGTCCCGGGCACGCGTCCCGGCGTCGTCATCAATACGGCGACCTCGGGATGTTCGGCGCAGTAACGCTCGACCTGCTCGACTCCTAATACATAAAAGGCCGTCGACAATGCATCAGCATCGGCGGCTTGAGGCGAGACCACCGTAGTCGACAAGACACCCTCTACCGGATATCCAGTGCGGGGATCCAGGATGTGGCCGTACCGTTTCGATTGCACAAAAAACTGATGCGTCCCCGCACCTGACGTCCCCACCGCACAATCGCACAACTGCAGCTCAAGCAGCCGTCTGTCCGGCCTCAAGGGATGCTGCACGCCCACCGTCCAGCCCATTCGGTCCGTCCCCGACTGACGCTGCCCCCGCGCCAAGATACTGCTGCTGCCGCCATGGATCAGATAGTGGTCCACTCCTGCAGCGGCGAGCCCGTCGGCACAGCGATCGAGCGCATACCCCTTGCCGATACCACCTAAATCAATGCTGACGCCCGCTTCGCCAAATTGAACCGATTGATCGACCGGGTCCAAGCGAAGTTTGCCCGCACCCACCGAATCCAGCGCACGGCGAATCGCTGCGTCGCTGGGCAATCTCCCCTCGCGCCGGGCAGCTCGCCATAGCTGAATCAGCGGTCCCATCGTCACATCAAACGCACCGTCTGTCATGCGGTGGAGGTCCTGTGCATGCTGCAGTAAGCCGAACAACCGCCGTTCCACGCGCACCGGTCGGTGCTGAGCCACGGCGTTCAACTGACTGACCTCGCTGCGATGTCGATATACTGACAGCTGCTCTTCCAGCATATCGACCAAGTCGAGCGCCGTGATCGCGTGTTCCGTCGCCGCATCGTGCTGTCGCGCGTTGAGAAGTACCTCGAACTGGCACGCCATCGCGCAACGCCCAACTTGGACCAGATAACTACGCGATCGCGTTCCGCCCTCCGCCGACTCGGCAACCTCGGTTGGCGAGATCGCGCGTCCTAGGTCCCCAACGGCCTCGACTGCGGACTTGCCCTTCAGGAATTCCCTCCGCGTGGTGCGAGTCAGCTTTTCTGACATCGGTGCAATGCCCTCCCTCGTAGGCGAGTGTCTCCGATACTCGCAGTCAGTATCACCTCTCATCCCGCCCTCGGCCACCCGCTGGTGGGAGCAGGGACTCGCGGGAGCAACCTGGAGCCGAAGGCAGAAGGCACGTAGGGGATTATAGTCAACTGACACAACTTATGATTTACAATGAAAATCGAGACTCCGGCTCGCGCGGCGCATGACACCGAAAGTCATCCAGCAGGTGTGTTGCTCCGCATAGATTTATTGGATCACCCCAGCGGACACTCGGTACGGACTCCTGATTGAAATGTCAAACTTGCGACACATCGTTGGGTCAGCCAAACGTGTGGGAGCGTCGGTCGGCCTGGCCGTGGTCCTCACTCCGATGCTGCTGCTTTGTGCGCAAGATTCCTCGACACGACGGGCTCGTCCACCCCGATGGGATGACGTCCCGGCGGGCGTTTTCTTTCAGGACGCGTTCCGAGAAGGACTTCGTGGTCCTCGCCCCGCATCGTTGCCCGAACCTGCCCACAGCACGCCGCAGGTCGATCCGAATACGGCGGCCGGACCCGACGTCGAGCGGCCGGCATTCCGCTGGTCGGGTCTGATTGCAGCGGCAACGTTGGAAGATGAGCTGAAGGCGATCAAGCTGCAAACCGATCAGGCCTTGCAAAACGAAGGGTATTTCAAGCAACAGGGTTACCGCGAATTGCGGGCCGATTTGGGCACGGCCGCGGTCGTGTTCGCCATCATCGATCTATTTGACGGCTCAGTGCGCTGGCACACGGAGGCCGCCACAATGCGCGACCGCTTTGCTCGAGTAGCGCGGAATTCCAAAGCTGGCAGCTCCCAGGTGTTTCGCGAGGCCAAGCTGCGGCAACAGGAGCTTGGCGATTTGATCCGCGGCGCTGAGCTCACGGCCGCCACAGCCAATTCGCTTCGGTGGCCTGACGTTGCGGATCGCCAGCTAATAATGCAACGATTGGAAGTCGGTGTTCAAAATACCATGGCCACCGCTTTGGGCTCGACCAGTGAGTTTCAACGACAACGCGCGACACTGGTACACGAAAGCGAGCTGGCCGCCGCGCTGGCGCGTCCTGACGCAACCCGAAATGCCCGATGCGGGAGATGTGGAATACGACGCGCTATGTGATCAGCTACAGCGGGCAGCCGCCCAACTGCGTCAGAGTGTCGAGCAGGATGCCCCGGATGCGGCCCGAAACGCGCACGGGGAAATGAAAAACAGCTGCGTCGCCTGTCACGAATTGTACCGTTCGTGATCGACCCAAGACGCTAGGTCGATTGCACGCTCAGTGTGGTCGCCTTGGGGGCGCCGTTTTCGTCGTCTCGAGTCGACACGGTCAGAATGGCAGGACCTTCTTTGTTGATCTTGCCGAGCGTCACCATTTCCGCGAGACCCGCCTCGGCAAATTCGCGGCCGGAGACGTAGCGCCCCGGACTGATCCACTTTTCCAGCAACTTCGAGTCGACAGCTAGCATGTCAGCCAGCAGCTGATCCATATCGCGTTCGAGGGAACCGAAATGGCGTGCCCATTCCGCTGCCTCCTGCAATCCCACATGTTCCTCACTTTGCCACTTCATGGGATGGAACAATAACACGCTGTAAGGCGTAACAATGCGGCGCACACACGCGGCGAAGGGCCAGAGAGTGGCCGAGGAGCATTCACCCGTCACCACGCCCGTCGCGCGAATGCCGCGCAAGCGTATCAGCGTCGTCAAAGCGATCGCACAGTAGGGGCTCCCGCCGGGAGAATCAATAAAGAGCGTACATTCGCCGTTGGGCGGTACACTCAACAATCGATCCGTTAGTTCCCCTTCGTTATCTGTCAGGTCCCCCACCAAGGCAATTTCGATGGGGCCGTCGTATTCGTCATGAGTTCGGTGTTCAATTCGGTCCATATTGTATTCCCGTCCAATTCCGCTCCTAATCATTTCGCTGGCGGAACATTCTCAATCAAAAATGTCTTGAGTATCTGAGCGCGGCAAGCGAAAAACGTCACATCAGCGACACCGAAGCCGGGATGCCTGGGGCCCGTGAGGGTAATCTTTAGCGGCAGGCCGGGGAGAAGCAGGTCGGTGGCGACGCGAACCGGCTGTCAGTTGAGCAGGGGTTTTTTGATTAGCAACCCGTTTGAAATCGACCCACGGAGGCGCCGCGCGGCGCCTGTTTTCAGAGTAACCCGTCGCCTTTATACTATAACTATAAATCTTGAGTGTTGTTCGTGTTAAGCCCAATTCTTCTCACAAATCTCGGTCGCGTCACCCCGAGGCAGCCGGTCCGCTTGTCTCCGCCCGGCGGGTGGCCTCGCTCGAGAAATAGGCACGCATGCTCCGATGGGGATCCGTTTCCGCTGCCCAAAGGGCCACAAGATCCACGTGAAAGCCTACTTGGCCGGCAAGCGGGGGATTTGCCCGGAGTGCGGGCTGAAGGTGCCGATTCCACCCCAATCTGACCCGGAGTTTGCCGACAAGGTCCAGAAGAAACGCCCTGTGCGGGCCCACCCGCAGCCCGGGGCCCCCGCGGGAACCCCCAATCGGGCGACCGGCGCCACCGCCACGCGTCCGACACCCGTACCCGATCGGAGCGGATCCCCGTCGTCAAACCACCCTGCGGACAAGCCGTCCCCCGCAGCGACTCCCAAGAATGCCACCCGGCCGGAGGCGACCGCCGAAGCCGCTGTCCGGCCAGCGGCACCCCGCGAGACCGAGGTGGATCCGATTGCCGCCGCGCCGCAGGCGAAGTGGTTCGTACGACCGCCCTCGGGGGGACAGTTCGGCCCGGCACCGGGTTCCGTGCTGCGAAACTGGATGGCCGAAGGACGAGTCACGGAAGAATCCTACATTTGGCGCGAAGGCTGGCCAGAGTGGCGCAAGGCGGACCAGGTGTTTGGACCGTTCGTATCAACGTCCGCCACCGCGGCAGGTGATTCGATTCCCGAGATTGTTACCTACACCGCGACGACCAGTACCAGCGAACTGTATCGTCGAAAAAAGTCAACGAAGATGACGGTAACGATCGTCGCTCTGCTGGGACTGGCGTGCGCCGTCCTGTTCGCGGCCCTGTTATACGTCGTACGATTCATGAAATAACGCCGACCCGTTTCTCCGGACGAGAAATACAGTCGGCGGCCGTTCAGGCCGTGCCCTGCAGCAGCAGTTCGGCAGGTCAGCACGGCGAACTGCTGGCAAATGGCCAGCAGAGGTTAAGGAAGGAACAGAGGTACGGAAGATACGATGAAGATTCAACGCTTCTTGGAGCATCACGGTATCGAGCGCAATCCTTTTGCCGAGGAAGATGCCCAGTCGGATCCAGTGTTCAAGGATCACTGCATCAATGATGCCTTTCATCCGGCATGGGACAAAATCTATGGCGAGCCTCAGGACCCGGCAACGTCCGTGGTATTTGGAGAGAAGGGCGCTGGAAAGACAGCCATGCGGTTGCAGATTGCACGGCACTTGGACGACTACAATCGCCAGCATCCCAATGCCCAGCGATTCGTCATCCACTACGACGATTTCAATCCGTTCATCGATCGCTTCGTGAACCGTCTGCCGACACGTCGACGGCGAATCGACCGCGCACTCGCCAATTGGCGTCTATGGGACCACATGGATGCCATCCTATCGCTGGGCGTGACCGATTTGATCAACCGCGTACTCGATTCGCACCGACCGAGCGCCGCAACGAAAATCACCGTTGATCAACTGGGAAAACTCGATCGACACCAGCGCCGTGACTTGTTGCTCTTGGCTGCCTGCTACGATCAGTCCACCGAACAGCCAGTCCTGCAGCGTTGGAAAGGCCTATCGCGGCGACTGCACTACTGGACGCTGAAGGCCCAGATTCCCTTCTGGATCGGTGTCGCAGTATCGTTGCTCGTGGTTTATATCGCCGTCGTTGTTTTCCGCGGCGCGGAGAAAAACGAGGGTTATCAGCAAGTGACCGAGCGGGTTCCGATGTGGGTCTATCCGCTGGTGGCATTAATCGGGTGGCTTCCTTGGTTGTGGAAATTCGCGACGCGATCCATCACGTCAATCGGCGTGCGGCGCGGGCTGCGCGTGCTCAACCGCCCTCTTAACCCGCTCTGCAAGATTCTTTTGCGATGCACCGGCGGCGAACTCTCCGGGCAACCTCTGCCAAATCACGATCGAACGGACGATCGATACGAATTGTTGACGAAGTTTCAGGGCCTACTGCAGTCGTTAGGTTACGGCGGCGTTTTCGTGCTGGTCGATCGCGTCGATGAACCGTATCTGATCAACGGCTCGGCTGAACTCATGAAGGCCCTGATTTGGCCAATGCTGGACAACAAATTCCTCAAACACCCCGGCTTGGGGGTTAAGATCATGCTGCCCTCCGAGCTGAAGTACTACGTCGAGCGCGAAGGACGGGAGTTTTCGCAGCGAGCTCGCCTGGACAAACAGAACATGGTGCCCTCGCTGGCATGGACGGGAGAGGCGTTGTCGGACGTCGCCAATGCCCGCCTGACGCGCCTGCGCGATGGAAGGTCGGACACCCAACATTCGCGAATTGTTCGACCCGGCCATTACGCACGAACGACTACTGGACGCATTCCGTACGCTCCGCGTCCCCCGACATTTGCACAAGTTTCTCTATCAACTGCTGGTGGCACACTGCAACGCCCATACGGACGAAGACCCGGAATGGAAAATCTCCAAAGATCGTTTTGAGTCCGAGCTGGCGTTGTACGAACGCGATATGGCAGAGAATCGCACGTAGGTCGCCCTTCCCGCCCCCCTTGCAACCGCGAGTCGTTCATCCCTCGCGGAGAAAGTGCCCAGATGAGAGCGGTGTGCCGTTGCAGAGCCGCAGCTTTCAGCAATCCTCACCCGCCGCAGACCAACAAGCGAGTACCGCGCCGCGACCACTCGCTGACACGCTGACAGGGGCGCACACGTGTGCTCTTGACGCGTTACCTGCTTCCTGCCAAACTCCCGCCGCTTTTCCGCAACAAATTTACATCGGCAGCCGAAGGAGATGGGCAGTATGGTCGTCGATCGTTGGAATATCGCCGGTTTTTGGCTTACCTTTCTCGTTCTCGCAACGGGAGCTGGATGCGGTTCGGGCAGCTCGGGCCCCAGTCCGACCCCTTCCGACTCGGACGCGAATAGCACGTCAGCCGCGGTCCCCGTGACCGGCGGCAATGTCGCGCAGGCAGCCGTATCCATCGAGCGATACGATAACCCTCAATCTACGGTGACGCAGTTCCTGACGGTGCTAAAGAATGGCGACCAGGCCCGCGCGATGTCCATGTTGACCGTCAAGGCACAACAGGAGATGGCCAAGTCCGAGGCGACCATCCAGCCTCCAGGCAGCTCAACTGCCCAGTTCAAAGTAACCAAGTCGGAAATCGTGGGCGACCAACAGGACGGTGCTCACGTCCTGAGCGATTGGACGGACACCGAGGAAGATGGCTCGACCTCAACGCATGAAATCGTCTGGATTCTGCGGCACGAGGCCACCGGCTGGGCTGTGGCCGGCTTTGCGACTCAAGTCTTTGAAGATCAGCCGCCGCTGATTCTCAACTTCGAGGACCCGATGGAGCTGCAGCGGAAACGCACCGCAGTCGATGCCGAAATCGCGCGTCGAAATGAACCCCAAACCGTCCGTCAGGTGCAGCTGCCCAACGACGAATTGCGCCGTTAGTCTTGCATTAATCGGCGTCCGTCAGATCCCGTTCCGTAATCATCGTGAACCCTTTGCTGGCGAGTGTCTCCAATCCCATGTCAATGTTATCCACCATCACGGCCACCGCCGGGCGGTCGTGAGGCGCATCATCAGGGGATAGGCCTGCACAATGTTCACTTCGGCCTGCAATAGCGCAGTGCAAATCTGTAGCAACGGCTGGGGCCCCTCCGGCAGTTCGATACCGATCAAATCGGTCTCAATCAGAGCCAAACCCGCGCGTTCTAAGATTTCACGGCCCTGTTCCGGATGGCTCAGCAAGAAACGCACAAAGGAACATTCGGTCGAATCGTGGATGGAGAAAGCCACAATATGGACTTTACTCCCTTCAAATCTTCGCACGACATCCAAAAGTTGTCCGACGCGATTCTCTAAAAAGACGGTGAATTGACGGATCGTAGGATAATCGCCCCTCGCATCGTCCGTAAATCGCCAACCGTTCCTTCGCCTGTACTCATAGTCAGCCACTTCAGCGGAAGCTCCTGGAAACCCCAAACCCCAGTCGGCACGATAGGTCATGGCAGCACGGCGGTCAACACCGCCGACACGACGTGACATGCCTGGGTAACCCGCTGAGCTGACGCAATTCCCTTCTCTCTCCACATGAAGTTACACACAACATCCCTCTGGCGCCGGAAATGGTGATGGCCCGCGCGTTCTCCAAACTCCGCAGATCTCATCGTCGCTAAGACCCGTAACGGCGCACTTCACGCTACGCCCGTTAGTTGGACTATGATTTTTCCAGAACACGGGATAGATAGCTAATTTGCGCACTACAGGAAAACCGATAGGAACGCATGACCTGAGTAGTGTTACTCAGCTGTACCTCCACGGGTATTCCTATGGACCGCCGCAAATAACCCAATGAATGCGGGGCCGAAGCCCTGGGGGAACAGTCGTGTCGCTTGAGTATTTAGGTGTGTGTGGGAAGATCAGAAGGAGCCCTCCCATGAAATTCCGAATTGTTGCGCCGGCCTTGGCCGTTGCACTGCTGGCAATGATCAGCAGCAGCGCCCAAGCCGGGCTGTTCTCACATCACAGCTACAGCGGTTGTGGTTGCGAGCCAGCCTGCGGCGCGCCTGCCGTTACGTGTTGTGATACTGGACCGTCGTGTTGTGACAGTGGCTGCGGCTACGGTCATCGCGGCCTATTTTCCTGCTTCAAGTTCCGTAAGCCCAACCTGTTTGGTTGCCACAGCGGCTGCGGCTGTGCAGCCGAACCGGCTTGCGGATGCGAAGCTTCCTGCGAACCGGCTTGTGGTTGCGCATCGGCTTGCGAACCGGCCTGCGGTTGCGAAGCCTCTTGCGAACCAGCTTGCGGTTGCGCATCAGCTTGTGATCCGTGCGCCCGCCGTCATTGCGGTGGTTTGCTGGCTCGGCTGTTTGCTCACAAGCACCGTTGCCACTCGGCTTGCGGCTGTGCTGCCGAGCCCGCGTGCGGTTGCGCCGTGGAAGCTTCTTGTGGTTGCGAGCCTGCTTGCGGCTGCAACTAGGAGCCAACTACTCGTCATCGGACGAGCGTGCACAGTGTCCTCACTGGCGCAAAGGCCCTCATCATCATTGTGTGATGGGGGCTTTGTTTTTGCGCTATGCCGCCAATTAGTGCCAAGCCACCGCCGCTAAGCACCGCCGCTAAGGGACTCTACTTGGCACGACCTCTGCGCCTCCGTATCCTCGCGTTTCTAGAACGACGCCCCCCCGAAGTTGCTTGACGGAGGGCCTGCCATCCGTCACGCTGACAGGGAGATGCTGGACAATGGGGAGGAACGGATCATGTGGCGAATTTCAGTCGTTGCCCTACTCTGCCTAGCAACGGGTTTTTCCGCCGAAGGCCAGACGGGAACCGACGACGCGCCGTCTCGGCCGACGACGACTCAGACTCCGCGCATGGACGCGGCGGGCGGAGGTGCACAAGCCGATTTCGATTCGTTGATCGATCTGATCGTCGCTACAATCGCGCCGGATACGTGGGATGATGTCGGGGGTGATGGTTCGATCCAAGGTTTTCCCGGCGGTGTGTATGTCGACACGCGAGGCATCGTGCGACAACTGGATCCGTCAACCACGCAGCGATTGAAACCGCGTTGGGAGAAGTGGAATCTGTTGCGTCGGCGACAAATGTCAGGGCAAGATGTCGCCCGCAAGAGTCCGCTCCGCAAGGTCTCGTTGGCGCAATTGCTGGAGTGCTGCCGTCAACGACTTGCACAGCAACAACCTCTCGACAGCGAGATGCTCCATCTGGCCGGATTAGAGCGGATCGACTACCTGATCTTTGACGATGACGCGGCCGACTGCATTGTTGCCGGTCCCGCGGGCCCCTGGCGGGTTGATCTGTATGGTAGACACGTCGCGCGCAGATTCCGGGCGCCCCGTGGTCCGCCTCGAAGACCTCATTGTGCTGTTGGACAATGTCTATTTCCGCAACGGTCAATTCCTCTGCGCTATTACCCCCACTCAGGACGGCCTGGTGGAGGCTCAAAGCTTTATCGCCCGTTCCTCGCGACAGCCCGTTCCCGCCGGTCAACGTGATCGTTGGCTTCAGGAGTTTCGGTCTGCATTGGGACTGCAACGCATCCAAGTCGAAGGAATTGCCGCCGACACTCGCGTGGCGCGAGTGATTGTGGAGGCGGACCATCACATGAAGCGTATCGGCATTGGCCTGGAGCCTGGAACGGACCGGGTGCCGAGTTATTTGGATCGATTGGTCGAGTCGGGTGAGATCCCCGAGCAGATGGACGTCCTGCGTTGGTGGTTCACGCTGCATCCGCGGGCGCTCGAAGTCGGTCGCGGGGGCATGCTTTACGTGTTCGGCGACCAAGCCGTGCAGGTCTTAAGTGAAAACGAGCTGCTGACGCGCACTGGCCAGCGAGTCCCTACGGGCCGTAGCGAACCGTTGAACGAACAATTCGCCCGCGATTTCACCGCGGACTTCGACGAACTGGCCCGCCGCTATCCCACCTACGCCGATCTGGATAATGTGTTTCGCCTGTCCCTGGTCGCTGCCATGATACGACAGCACGGAGGTTTTCCCGAACGCGATTGGAACCTCGCCGACTGGGTAAAATCGGGCGAATTCCCGGTCGCGACGGGCCGAGCACCGGCGTGGGTGGAATCGATTGTCAACCACCGCCAAGTGGACCGACGCACGTTTGTGGCCGCCGTCAGCGGAGGCGTCCGCTTTGCCGCGCCTGAAACGCGGCAACTCCCTGCCGCACAATCCACCACCTTCCCACATTGGAAGTCCGCGATCCCCAGCGATCGTTGGTGGTGGGACTAGGTCTTCGTCCGCCCTCAACACGCGGGGTCCTCCGTCTTCTGGGCGATAAAAAACGCCCTGGCTGCCGCTAGGGGGATCTGCTACATTCTCGCCCGCTTCGCCAGGGAAGGCGGGACAAATAATGGATGGACAGGAGTGTCTTTCATGCATTCGAACTATGTCGCCAAGGCGTTTTGCCTGGGGCTATTGGTCGCCATCAGCCGCGCGGACGTGGCGATCGCGAAGTCGCCCTGGCAATGGGTTACCTTTCGCCGCAACGATAAGGATGAAAATGCGTCCCTCCATCTAACGGACAAGAATGGACCATGGCTGATCTTTACCGCTTCATTTGCCGGCGAAGGAGCGTTGAACGAGGCGACTCAGCTCGTCAATGAGCTGCGGACCCGTTATCACTTGCCCGCCTATCTGCACAGCCAGGAATTCGACTTTTCCGAATCGGTGGAAGGGAAGGGTATTAACCCCGACCGGACACCCAAGCGAATGCGTTACGACAAGGCGGGCGTATTTGAAGAGTACGCGGTGCTGATTGGCGACTTCCAATCGGTCGACGATCCCGATTTGCAGAAGACGCTTAAGAAAATCAAGTTCGCTCGGCCGACGTGTTTGACGAACACACCCGAAAAAACAACACGACGATTCGCCGGCCTGCGCGACCTTTATGCGCGTGTGAACGGCGATCAGGATAAGAAACGCAAGGGTCCGCTCGGCAGCGCGTTCGCGACCCCTAATCCACTCATACCGGATGAATTTTTCGCTCCTAAAGGAGTCGATTCGTTTGTTATCAAGATGAACGACGGCGTACCGCACAGTCTGTTGGATTGCCAGGGAAAATACTCATTGCGGATCGCCACGTTCCGTGGAAATGTCATCATCGATCAACAAAAGGTCGCTGAAATCGAGCAGGGTGGGAGTATGAAGAGCCGCCTGGAAGAAGCCGCATTGAGGGCGCATCAGATGACGATGGCCCTACGCAAACAAGGCGTGGAAGCCTATGAATTCCATGATCGGCACGAAAGCTATGTTACGGTCGGCAACTTCGAATGGGTCGGCCGAGCGCAGCCAGACGGCTCGCAAGAAATGAATCCCGCCATCGTAGCCCTAATCCAACGCTACTCTCCAAATCGGACGCCGCTGACGGGTAACGACGGCCAGGCCTTGGCTGGCTTGCAGCCCAAATCGGTCGCTGGCATCCCCTGCGACGTTCAGCCGTGGCCGGTCGAAGTTCCCAAACGGTCGATCGCGATCGACTACGTGAATCGGTAACGAAGGAATTCATCGCCCTCGCACCTGCGCACTGTGTACGAGCATCAAGTTCGACACCTGCGCACTGTGCTTGGGTCGCCTACCGCCGCCAGGCAAACTCACCGACGCACCTCGGCAGGGTCGCTATTCTCCGTGCCCACATTCTGAAATGCCGACCCAACGCGACGGTCGGCAGACGATCCGCGTCGAGTGTGTTATAAAGCGTTTTCTGCCGCAGCGTATCCGTAACGCCGGTGGCGTGACACCGCGAGGTTCGACGGACAAATCCCGGCGAAACAGGTCAATTCTGCGTGTGCGACCCGATTCGCAACGATGGCAACTCGATCAATGCAACACAACGGCCACCCGATCGTCGTGCTGGGGACGCGAAATATAAAGAAGGCGGGCGAGTTGCACGAGTTGCTACTCCCGCATGGAGTGGAAGTCCGTAGTCTGGCCGACTACCCCCAAGCGATTGAGGTCGTGGAAGACGGCGACTCGTTCGCAGCGAACGCCAAGCTCAAAGCGGTGCAACAAGCGCTACATCTGCAGGCCTGGGTAATTGGTGAAGACAGCGGCTTGTGCGTCGATGCACTCGAGGGAGCTCCCGGCATCTACTCCGCTCGCTACTCCGGACCAGAGGCAAACGACGAACGTAACAATCAGCGACTTATCAAAGCACTGCAAGATGTGCCTTGGGAAAAACGCTCGGCACATTACGTATGCCACATCACGTTGGCCAACCCGACCGGCCAGGTGTGCGCCGATTGTGAAGCCATTTGTCGGGGACGCATGCGTCACGAGCCGGCAGGGAACAACGGCTTCGGCTATGACCCGCTGTTCGAAATCCTCGAGCTGCACAAAACGTTCGGCGAGTTGGGTTCGGCGGTCAAGGCAGTTATCAGCCACCGGGCGCGGGCCATGCGCCACTTTTTGCCACAACTGCTCGCCGCACTGCACGCTGACGGAGCGCAAGAATGAAGAAGGCGGATGCACGCGACAAACGCCATCCGCCTCAATGAAAACGTTGCAGGTATGATACGCGGCAGTTTACTTACTTGACGCCGCCTCTGTAAATCCCTAAACCGTACGGTGGCCTCCCGCTTTTCGCTTGTCGCCAATTGAGGAAGTTGCTGCTCGTCGCAAGAAAAGGTGGGATTCACGAAGTCCTCTTCGCCTTCCGTACGAAGGTGGCCGGAGAGCGGACGAGGGACAGGTGGAAGAGCGACGTGACATTGTTTTTCGTCGAAGCCAAGAGAACAACGGGGAGCTAATCGTGCGGACACCAAGCGTGAGGGCGTTGTGTTACGGGGTGTGGACGGTCGTGGTCATGTCGTTGCCAGCGGAGCAAGTTCACGGCGAATCGCCCCGGGAATGGACGCAGCAGCATCTTGCGGAACTGGTCGACCTCTATCGCTATTTCCATCAACATCCGGAACTCTCCTTCCAGGAAGAGCAGACGGCAGCACGGGTAGCCGAAGAATTGCGGCAAGTGGGTGCTCAGGTTACGCAGCATGTCGGGGGACATGGTGTGGTCGCACTGTTGACCAACGGACCGGGGCCAACGCTAATGATCCGTACCGACCTGGACGGACTGCCCGTAGAAGAAAAAACACGGCTCGTGTACGCCTCCCAAGTACGCGTCGACGACGAGCAGGGGCAAGAGGTGGGAGTGATGCACGCGTGTGGCCACGACATGCACATGACCTGCCTGATCGGCACGGCGGCGCTATTTGGCCACGCATCGCGACGCGTGGTCCGGCACCTTGATGCTGATCGCTCAACCGGCCGAGGAACGCGGGGCGGGTGCCCGCGCGATGCTGGCCGATGGCCTCTTCAAACGATTCCCACGTCCCGATGCGGCGTTGGCATTGCATGTCGCCGCGGATGTGGCGGCCGGCAGCGTGGAATTCCGGCAGGGCTATGCGGCGGCCAATGTCGACAGCGTTGACGTGACGATGAAGGGCAAGGGGGGACACGGCGCCTATCCACATACGACCGTCGACCCCATCGTACTGGCCGCCAAACTGGTGTTGGACCTGCAGACCATCGTCAGCCGCGAGATCGATCCCACACAGTCCGCCGTTATTACGGTCGGTTCGATTCATGGGGGGACGAAACACAACGTCATCGGCGACTCGTGTCACCTGCAGCTAACCGTTCGCAGCTACAGCGACTCCGTGCGGCAGCAATTGCTAGAGGGAATTGAGCGTAAGGCCAAAGCCATCGCCATCGGAGCGAATGCCCCGGAACCGGAAGTGCTGGTCAGTGAAGGGACGCCGTCTCTGTTCAACGACGAGGCCCTGGCGCAGCGGATGGCCGAAGTGTTTCGTCGCGTGCTGGGCCCCGACCAGGTCTCAGTCGCGGAAGCCAGGATGGGCGGTGAAGATTTCAGCGAATACGGTCGCGCCGGCGTCCCGGTATTCATGTTCGGCCTGGGAACCGTCGAGCCCCAACGACTGGAACGCTATCGACAGCTCGGCCAAAGCCCTCCGTCGTTGCACTCGGCGATGTACTACCCCGATGCCGAGCCTTCGTTGTTGACGGGTATATCGGCCATGGCCAGCGGCGCGATGGAAATCCTGCAGACGGAACAGACGAGTAGCGTTCCGTAAAACAATCTTGGCGAATCGCTCCGTGGCAGGTCGCCGCGCAAACGGCCGTCACGCGCAGGCGCGATTCGCGCGAGTGCAATTGATGAATGCGCGCCTGTTCCGGCTGACCCAGCCGTTCGTACGCCGTGGCCAGCGCGGCGTGGATCGACGGCTGATCTCCCATTCCGTTGAGGGCAAACGTCAAGTCGTCGATCGCTTCCTGATACTGTCCTAGCCGGAGCAGCACCTGCCCGCGAGTTTCGCGGTACATCGCTTGATCGGGTTCGATCGCCAGGCGCCTGTTGACCAGATCGAGGACTTCTTGATTGTGGTCATTCCCCTGTTCGAGGAGGCAGAAGGCGAGATTGTTGAGCGAATAGGAGTCTTCCGGGTCCAGCTCGATCGCCTTGCGCAAATAGCGGATCGCCGTCGGCAGATCGTTTTTCAACCCGACTAACGGCGCGACCACCGCGTACAGCTTGGGCGGGGCCTGACCGTTGTCCAAAATCTGCCGCACAAACTGCATGGCAAACTCACCGAATTCCCCGGGTTCCACTGCCATATTGCCCAGCAGAATCACCGGCGTCGTGTCGTCCGGTTCCATCTGGGCGGCCAGCAGCAGTCGTTCAATGCTTTCCTGGGGATTCCCTTCTCGGTGCTGCCAGCGTGAGTTCGCAAGGTCGATAAGTAGCTCGTGAAGCTGCTTCTGGAGCTGCGGATCCTGCGGAAACTTTTCATAGCCTTCTTTTAGGACGACTTCCGCCCGATCCAATTCACCCAGAATTCGGTACGCACAACACCACGTGCTGTACTCATAAGGCGTTCAGATCGTCGTGACGGCTCTTCTTCCCATCGAACAGCGCTAACACTTTGTCGACTTCTTCGCGAGCCGCGTCCCAGCGACCTTGTTGCGCGTAGATCTCCGCCAGACTCAGCCCCCGTTCGGGCAATTGTTTGACGACGTGCTGCAACTCGCTCGCCGCATCATCCCAGCGGCCGGTCTGTTGCATATGGCGAGCACGTAGGGGGCGGACTTCCACGTTTCCGGGCTCACGGTCCAAGGCAAACTGCAAATGTCGATCCGCACGGTCCGCGGCAGCAGCGCGATCGAGCGGTGATTTGCCGTCCAGGTACCAGCGCGCATCCAGTAAATGCGCCGGCGCATAACCGGGCTGGTCTTCGGGTGCCAACCGTCGAATCTGGTCGACGCCTTCGGCCTCGTTGCCGGATGCGATCGTGTTGATCGCCGACAGAAATTCAACGCGGTCGTTCATCGCACCAATTGATACAATTTGCGATAGTACAGATCGGCGGTCGTGTAGTCCTTGTCGAGCAGCGCAGTCTTCTGCCGCGCGACGATAATGCTTTACCTTGCGATCGGCCGTGTAGAACGGCATCCGGATCATGCAGTATGCCAAGGGCAAGGCCAGCAAGAACGCCGGTAGGCCGCCCAGCAAATGCCAGTAATGCCGTGTGCGGAACCAGCGACCGACGAATACCCACAGCACGCCGCCCAGCTGACCAAATTGCCAGCCAAGTCGCGCGAACATCCGCCGCAGAGGTGCGGGCACCAATCCGGCGACGATGGTGCCCAAGAACTTCGCACCTTCCACAAAAAACGTCGACAGCCGAAACTCCAGGACACGGCCGCTGCGTGCTAGTTTTTTGGCCCCCTCGCCGACGGCTGAGCGAGCCACCGTCTGTTCGACCTGTTGCCGCTTGCGGATCATCGACGAGCGAGTACGGCGCAGACGCAGCTGCAGAGCGTGGAATGCATCGATCAGCCATTTGGGGGCGATCAAACGTCGCAAAGCCGCCAGCCCGCGCGACCAGCGTCGTTGCACGCTGCGATTCCACGAGGTCAGCCATTGGAAGTTGAGCCAACGTCCCCAGCGATGCGTCTGCTGGCCGACCCAGCGGTGAAAGCGACTTAGCGGTGATCTGCGAAAACCGGACATGCGAAATACGTCTCGAAAGCCGAAGGTTCACGCGGCGGCCGAGGATCGGACCGTGACCCAAGCCGCAGCGACATGCGTACGTTTTAACGCTGCCCGGCGTGACCAGGCAGACGTCCCCGTCCATTGTTGTGGTCGAAGTCTCAAAGCATTCCCCACCAATGGCGATCTAGCAAGCTTACCTTGTTGCCTGAGTCGCGTGCATCCGAGCGGTTCCGTCGTCTCCCAGCTGTTGATAGGCCTTGGCCAGGGAAGCGTGGATTTCTCGCTTGCCAGGCAATCCATTTAAAGCGACCTCCAAGTCCGTCACGGCCTCCTGCCAACGTTCCATTTCGATATAAATCTGTCCCCGTGTCTCCAGGTAATGTGGGTTCTCGGGCTGCAACTGAATCGCGCGATTGACAGTTTGCAACGCCTGGTTCAGGTCGCGCGGTTCGTGGTTGGATAGCAAGTACGCCAGGTTATTTACGCGCCGCATGCGCCTCGGGGTCCTGCTGCAATGCGGCCTGGTAGTGCTGCCGCGCCGCGTCGAAGTCGTTTTTCATCACGGCCGTATCGCCCAAGGTCTTTTCGACCTGGGCAGGCAGCGAACCGGTGGCGGCCTCCTGGTCTTGCAGCATCTGATTGGCACGCTCGGCCAGCGAAGGCAACAGGGTCAGTTCCGCCAGTCGTTTGAGCACGGGTTCCGAGCCCGGTAAGACGTTCAGCAGCCGTTGCAGAATCTGGTATCGCGCGTCCCAGGCCTCCGGCGTCTGGGCCCGGTAGTAATCGTAGTAAGCCAATCCTGCGCGGCTCATCGCGTCCAACAAACGAGGATGATTGGGGTGCATATCCAGCCCGACCTGGAGGACATCGAGGGCATCGGTCCATTGTCCCATCAGTTCGGCGGCGATGGCCCAGCGCAGATAATCGTCGACCGTTAGCGTGATGCCGTTATCGCGCTGTTGTTGAAAATATTCGCAAGCGCCCGTGGCGATCATCCGCGCTCGCTCACGACTTCCCAATGCCGCGTAGATGTCGGCCGCCACGACGCGGGTCTGCCAAGGCAAGTCGTTGAGATCAAGTTGTGCGAGCGCCGCCAGGCACTTGTCCTTACGACCGGTTTGCAGATAAATCTGTGCCAGCCAGACGCTCAACAGCGAATCGGATTCGCCGCGGCTGAGGGCATGATTCACGTGGATCTCGACCAACTGGGCCGCCCGCGGGTTGTCAACTTCAATCTGACCGGCGGAAATCCGCTGCGCGATCCACAGGTGAGCCTGTGCCAATCCGGGTTCGCCTTCCGGCGCGATCTGTTTCATTTGGCGGTACGCTTCGTCCAGTTGGCCCTGGTCTTCGGCCAACAGTGCCGATCGCAACACAACTTGCTCGTGCATGTCGCCCAATTGCGCGAGCTTGCGAAAATACAGATTGGCCGTTTCGTAGTCTTCGGCAATTAACGCCTCACTAACCGCTCGACGATAAATACGGGCTTTGGATTCGGTTGTGTAAAACGGCAACCGTACTGCGCAATATGCCAGCGGCATCACCAGCAAGATCGCAGGAATACCAAACAGCAAGTGTCGATATTGGCGGGTCCATAGCCAGCCGATCAAAAAGTCGCCGACCGTGTACGCGACGTGTGCCAACCAGCGTAAGGGAAGCGTCAAAATGCGCGTCAGCCACGACTGTTCGGCCCACGCCATGAACGCGACATACCATTCCTGAATCCTCCCGAACAACGCAGCGACGCCGGCGCTGAGCGATCGAACCCAAGAGGACTGTGTGGTCTTTTCGCGCACCGACATGGTCAGTTCGTCGACGGAACGAATGGCGGTGTCCTGCAGACTATCGACATGCCGCTGGACCACATCCAGCCGCAACAGGGCGGCTAACCGCCACCATTGGGTGGACAGCCAC
The DNA here is from genome assembly GCA_963785495.1 of uncultured Planctomycetales bacterium. Lineage (GTDB taxonomy): Bacteria > Planctomycetota > Planctomycetia > Pirellulales > Pirellulaceae > CAWAVP01. The sequence goes on from CAWAVP010000025.1 coordinate 113,588, forward strand.
GCGACAAAATGGCCCAAGTGGTTTTCGACCGCATAAGCGATCCGAGCACCGACGCGGCCAAACAGGTCGCCAATCAGATGAAACGGCCGGCCGACGAAGTACGCCACAAAGTGGCCAATCGGCGCGAATACCCCGTACACCAGCCACTCGACCGTGAGGCCGCACAGGCGGGCTAACCGCATAAAACGGCTGCAACAGCCGGAAGCGCAGGTATGCCAAGGCGGACAGCAACCGGTGCAACAGGCGAGTCGGCCCGCGTTGGCGAAAGGGATTGGGCGAGTCCTGCGGATAGTCGTCGTAATCTGGCATGCGAATCCTGTAATCGGTGCGGGACTACCGGACATTCTAGGTTGAAATCCACCCTGTTGAAAACACGTGACGCACGGGTTTTGACGGTTCGCCCCGGATCTCGCGCCCTCGGCGGCCTATCTGCGCACTCGGCGTTTAAAAAAATGGGCAACTTGCCTCCCAAACAGGATTGCCCTCCGGCGACTTTCCCCCTGCGGGACTTACGGACCCTGATGAACAAAGGCCGCGCAGAGGCGCCCGTCCTGTGGCACCTCTGCCGCGGCCCCGCTCTTAACGGCGCAGTTGCCGTCGGCGAGCGACTAACAGGCCCAAGCCGGCCATCAGGGCCAAGGCCTGGCTGCGCGGTTCAGGCACGGGCACGGCGTTGCCCGACACCATGATGGCGGCGTCGGGGCTGATACCGGTCAACGGTTCCAGATCAAACGTGCCAGTCGAGCCCGACGCATTTGTGCCGAACAAGCGGAACGTGGCGGACGTGACGCCCGTGTAGGCCGTCAGGTCGATGTCCAACACGTCCTCGCCAGCCTCGTCGACCAGCGGATCATTGAAGATCGAGGCAAACACGCCGCCGTTGATCGACAACTGGACGTCCACCAGACTCGGACCCGATGCCGATCGATCGTAACGCAGATCGAGCTTGGTTAAGTCGATCGGCTGCGAGGCCGACCAGCCCCATTCCAAATAATCCGTCGCTTCGTCGGTCCAGCCGGACGAATTAAACGTGGCACCGCTGCCGGCATTCAGGCCAGCACCGCGCGACAAATCGAGCGGCGCCACTCCGGGAAACCACTGCGTCGGCGCCGCCGTGGTCGGACTGTTCGACCCGTCGTACGCCACAATGGTTGCTGCCTGAGCAACAGTGGCGAACCCCATGCCGCTGGCCACCAGCAACGCACCTGCCCGCAGCCGCCATTTGAACCCTCCGTGTTTCCACATCATCCTTCCTCCTATCCCACTGAAAGAAACTCGCAAACTGCCCTCCGATACTCCGGTGCGGTCGAGGAGTGATCGAGGCGGCGCGGGCGTTCGAACCTGAAGGCGTCTAGTTCTTCGTCCGCCCGGCCGCACGCGCCAAATCGGCGTCGATCACCACCCCGCACCGTACCGGTCCGTCGTGGCACGGCGGGTGATTGTGCGCGATCGCCGCAAGAAAATGCAAAGCGCTGAGGGAGTTTGATGTGGCAGTGTTTTTTTAAACGCAGAGGACGCGGAGGGCGCAGAGGCGCGCAGAGAAGACCTTTCCTAGGGTGACACTTTGATCGACCAATAGTGTCATCGCCGTGATAATTGTGGGAAAGGAGTTCGAATGGATACTAACCAGATCTCGTCAGGTGTGATCGGATGTGCGATCGAGGTCCATCGTCAGCTGGGTCCCGGCCTGTTGGAATCCGTTTATGAAGAAGCCATCTGTTACGAGCTTTCGCGAGCGGGCCTTCAATTCGAACGGCAACAGAGAGTACCAATTCAATACAAAGCAGCGGTCTTGGGGTCAGCACTTCGTCTGGATCTCATTGTTGAGCGATGTTTAATTGTAGACGTGAAAGCAAAGTCGCAACTTACACCCATCGATAAGCAGCAGTTGCTCACCTACCTGCGTCTGACTGGTACCACGGTGGGCCTCTTGATCAACTTCCATGTCCCAAAGCTAACCGACGGCATCCAAAGGGTTGTCAATCGTCTAGACGAACCATAGCCGCATTCTCTGCGCGCCTCTGCGCCCTCCGCGTCCTCTGCGTTTAAAAAACCAGCGGGCCCTACGCCCCCTCTGGATTGAGCAGCGCCAGCGCCGCCATGTCCGCCTCCACCATCATCTGCACCAACTCTTCCAACGAAGTCGTCGGTTGCCAGCCGAGTTCTTCGCGGGCCTTTGTTGCGTCGCCCAGCAGCACGTCGACTTCCGCCGGGCGGAAGTAGCGAGGATCGACGCGGACCAGCAACTGGCCATCGGACCCGATGCCGCGTTGATCGATTCCCGTGCCTTCCCAGACCAGAGTCAAGCCCGCATAGGAGAACGCCATATCACAGAATTCGCGAACACTGTGCGTCTGACCGGTGGCGATCACATAGTCGTCCGCTTCGGCGCGCGTTGCAGCATGCGCCACATGGCATCGACATAATCACCGGCAAAGCCCCAGTCGCCGCTGAGCTTCCAAGTTGCCCAAGTACAACGTGTGCTGTCGTCCATGCGCGATGGCGGCCACGGCCCGTGTGATTTTGCGCGTCACAAACGTCTCGCCGCGGCGAGGCGATTCGTGATTAAACAGGATGCCGTTGACGGCAAACATCCCGTACGACTCGCGATAGTTCCGCGTGATATCAAACGCAAACGCCTTGGCACACGCATAGGGACTCCGCGGGTAAAACGGCGTGCGCTCGGTCTGAGGTGTTTCCACGGCCTTGCCGTAGAGTTCCGACGACGAGGCCTGATAGAAGCGGGCGTTCATGCCCAATGAGCGAAGTCCCTCGAGCAATCGCAAGGTGCCCATGCCCGTGACCTCGCTGGTATACTCGGGGATCTCGAACGACACGCGGACATGCGACTGCGCACCCAAATTGTACACCTCGTCGGGACACGCCTGCTGCAGCACCGACGCGACGGAGGAAGCGTCCGTCAAATCGCCGTAGCACAATCGCAGCCGCACATCGTCGTCGTGCGGATCTTGATAGATGTGGTCGATGCGCGATGTGTTGAAACACGACGCACGGCGGAGCATCCCCCAGACCTGATAGCCTTTGCTAAGCAGCAGCTCGGCCAGATACGAACCGTCTTGTCCCGTAATCCCCGTGATCAAGGCCCGCTTGCCACACAGCGGAGGGAATTCCAAAGCATCGCGCCCCGGCGAGTTGTGTTCGAGCATGATACGAGAATTGAACCTCCGACTGGGATTTGGAATCACGTACTTACGGTAAGCAATTCGGCGGCATGGCGCAAAGTCCCAAACGGACGGCCGACGGCCCCGCTCGACCGCCCTCATCTAACCTTATCCCGGAGGAAGAAGGAAGTCGGTGATGGGTTGCGCGCCGCAAGACACCATTCACTACCTCGAACTCGCCCGCCAACAAACACTCCCAGCAACCCAACCTTCACGCCGTCCCGCCACCGCGCGAGATCAACGGCATCGACCGCGTTCGCGTTGGCCCCAGCGGTTCCAGCCGCACATTGTCGCTGGCCAGGTTCTCAACGAACCACTGGTAGGTCCGCTCGATGCCGTCCTGCAAATCGATCTGGTGGCGCCAACCGAGGTCGTGGATGCGGCTTACGTCAAGCAGTTTGCGAGGGGTACCGTCGGGTTTCGTTGTGTCAAATACCAATTCGGCTTCCGGATAGACGACGGCGCGCACCCGGTCGGCCAGCTCGGCGATACTAACGTCTTCGCCGGTCCCTACGTTGATCGGTTGCTCCTCGTCGTAGTGCTCCATCAGAAACAGGCAGGCAGCGGCCAGGTCGTCGACGTGTAGCAACTCGCGACGCGGTTTCCCTGTGCCCCAGACAACGACCTGCGAGTCGCCTCGGCACTTCGCATCGTGAAACTTGCGCATCAGCGCGGGCAGAACGTGTGAGTTTTCCAGGCTGAAGTTATCGCGGGGCCCGTAAAGGTTCGTGGGCATGGCGGAAATAAAATTGCAGCCGTACTGTCGACGATAGAATCGGCACGACATCAGGCCCGAAATTTTGGCGATCGCATAGGCCTCGTTGGTCGGTTCCAGCGGTCCAGACAGCAGGTACTCTTCCCGAATTGGCTGAGGACAGTCGCGCGGATAAATGCACGAGCTGCCAAGGTACAGCAGCTTTTCGACGCCCACCTGCCAGGCCGCCCGCAGCACGGTGACGTGCATCAAGGTGTTGTCGTAGAAAAAATCGACCGGTGCCGAGCGATTGGCCTGAATCCCACCGACTCGCCCAGCCGAATGCACGACGAACCGCGGCCGCGTTTCATCGAACCACCCCCGTACCGCCCATTCGTCGCGTAAATCCACCTGGTCGCGCGAAGCAACCGCCACATCCAATGCCGCATCCCGCGCCAGCAGCTCGCGCTGCACGGCAGAACCCACTAAACCACAATGTCCGGTGACTAGCCACATAGCAATTCGAAGAGCCAAAAGGAATACGAAAGGAACGAGGAATCCACTCAGATTCACCCCCACTGGCCGTACCAGACGCGAGACGCACACGGCGGCACAGCGCCGCGTGCAACGTCAGGCAAAGCATCAGTGTACACGCCATTGTAGCTGAACTGGAAGTCAGAACGAGAATGACTGCGGCGGCCAGTTCAGCACGCAAAGGTCTCGGGCGGTGGGAATGTGGGGGATATTGAGATAAGATCGGCGCGGGCGCCCGCCGGTTGGCGCTCGCGATCATCCGCCAGAGGGCGAATGGAGCGGCTGGGCAGAGTGAGACGGCCCTCGAGACTCGGCGGGCTTGACAGCCCTTGGGTTTGGCGGGTGTGAGGGCGGCCGAGTTGAGGGTTGGGCGCGGTGGCGACTGGTGGCGTCGTATGCCCTCATCCGCCCATAACTTCCCGGTGCCCGCAGTGCGGATCAGGAACCAGCGTCACCGTTTCGATTCCCTACCTACCTCTTTTCAAAATATTCGCGAAAACGCTCGCGCACTTCTAGCAGCGTGTTGTCAACCAGTTCACGAGACGACTCATCGATCGCCGTCTCACTCCCCGTCCACACTTGAACCTGGAACACGTCTTCCGAAACCGTGGTTAGTAGGCGGCGACGCAAACGACGCCACGGCTGCCAAAAGATCAGGTCGGTCGGCGGCGACATGCCTAACGCATCGGCATTAAAGTTACTGAATGCCAGGTAGCCGTGTTCGGTACCTGACCGTTCAAATTCCCCAGTAATCACAGGCCACTCATCGTTCACTTCCGGCAATTCCACCTTACGATTCAGCAGCGTCCAGCCGGTGTTTTTATAGCAGACACACAGTTCGTGCCAGCCACCGGAGAACGGGTAGTCGAACGAGATCATGTATGTCTGTCCGGTGGCCTCATCCTCGTAAGTAAACGTCTTGGAATAGTCGCCAAGCTCGTGCTGCGCGGGTCGATGGTGAGATTCGAAGTTCTTGAGCACCAATGTTCCCATGCGTTCCGGCAGGAAGTCCCGCTCGATCTGTTGGGCATGCTCGACCGCTTGAAAATTGCCGTGCGTCGAAATCGCGATGGGTACCAGGGAAACAGCGCCGAGTAACGCAAATCCACCGAACATCAGCGGATTGCCGCCGAATCGTGCGTTGCCATCAGGTGGTGCCGAGAGACCGGCCGAGGTGGAGCTAGACCGGACGGCACGCGCCGCCTGCCGCTCCAAGGGGTTACCGAGCTGGACCACGCGATTCCACACGCGAATCAATGGGTTCTGTCGCGTACTGGGCGTGGGCTCTCCTTGCGACTCGATCGGCTGCAGCATGAATTCCAAGATCCTGTCGGTGCTGATTAGGGCAACGAATGTCAGACTGAACAACGTCAATCCGAGTGCCTTGTGTTGCCAACCCGCAGACAAGTCCACATCCCACCACGCGTGCGCAAACGTGATGATGCAGATGCGCGCGACATTCAACGATATCGCCCAGCCCACACCCGCGAGGATTAGCAGCACGACGTGCAGCAGCGAGCGATTCTTCCAAACCACCCAGATCAGGCCGCACGCGATCACTGACATGACCGAGACGATCCCGCTGCAGGCTTCGTCGACAAAAAATTGTTTGTCAGGCAGTTGCAACACATTGCCCGACATCAAGTGGCGCACGCCCCACATGTCCAGGATGCCGCTACTGATCCGTGAACTGAGTCCCTGCAGTTTCACGACCAACCGCGTATCCACGTCAAATGGCAATGGCACCAGCAACCACACCAGCAGCCAGATCCCCAGCAGATTGACAATATGCCGAGTCTGCCCCAACGAGATCAAAAGGCCCGCCAACAGGATATTCAACGACACGATCGCCAGCCACGGCGATTGAATCAGTGTTGCTACCGCCAACAACAACCACGCCACGCAATAGCTGCCCGTCACGATCGGCAACCGTTCGCCGGACGTCCGCAACGCACGTCCATTTTGATAGCGAGTTACCAACAAGTAGATGAATGCGGCAATGACAAAGGGAAAGTATTGATACTGCTCGCGCCGCCACAATCCGCGCAAATGTAAGGCAACCAACGGAGCATACCCAATCACAACTGCTATCGCGGCCGGCAGCGAAAACGGCAGTGACCCGCCCAACGGTTTAGGAGTTGGCTTCGTGGTGCGCTCTTGAACGGCTTCCGCGGTCAATGACATCGCGTGGTACCTCTAGAATCCTTGCGATCGAATTATTGCTGTGGGATCGAACGCCCAGCCACTGCGGCCGGGATGAATCAACCCGCGAACGAACCTTCTCACATCCCCAGGCGCGACGATCCTCGCAGTATACGAAATCCTCGAGGCCCAAGCATCTGTTCTCAAACATAGGTCGGAGTCGGCTGCATAGGTTGTGTCGGTTTCTATCCGCCAGGTGGCGTGTCAGCGACCTCTGGCATTTCCTTATAAACGCAGAGGGCGTTTAAGTCAGAACGTCCCAGCGCCAGCATCACCCCCAGGGAATGGGCTCGGGCCGGACAAGGGAGGCCAACACGACTTACGGCCCCTACTTCGCCTGCGACACCGGGTGACCACTCTGCGCGAGTGCTTCCGCTTCGGGCTCGTCCGCCGGCACGCGTACCGGAGCTCAGCTCGCGCGTTTCCTGGCGGCGGCCGGTGACGCCCGAGAGCACTTGCAGGTAGTCGGCGGCGAGGTAGTCGCGGTTGAAATGCTGAGTCACATACTTGCGGCCTGATTCGCTCAGCTCACGAGCCAATTCGGGGTCGTCGGCCAACAGCTCGACGATCCGCACTAAATCCGTTTCCGAATCCGGCTTCATGGGGATCCCAGCGTGCGCCTCGTCAACTATCTCATACGCTTCGCCAGCCACACCCATGATGATGGGCCGTTCCATCGCCATGGTCTCGAAGATTTTCGAAGGGATCACGGTTTCGAACAGTTCGCACGACCGTAAGTGGACCAACATCACATCCGAGCTGGCAAGTGCCTTCGGGATATCGGACTTGGGCAGCAATCCGACAAAACGGACCCAGTCGTTCAGTCCCAAATGCTGGGCCATGGTCTGCAGCCGAGCCCTGCGAGCGCCATCACCGACCAGGCAGAAGGCGATGTCGGTACGTCCCTTTTGTTTCAAAATCTTAGCGGCCCGCAAGATAACGTCCAACCCATGCGCCATACCAATCGTGCCGATATAGCTGCAGACGAATTTGTTGTGCAGTCCGTGCTTGCGTAAAAAATCTTGATCGGCAGGATGCGGCCGGAACTTGGTCAGATCGACACCGTTGGTAATCACGCTCACTCGGTCGGCATGCTGACCGTTCAGACGAGCGACAATGTGGTCCTTGTAGCCGTGGCCCACAGTCACGATATGCGTGGCCGCACGATACATCAGTTGTTCTAGCAGTACAAGGAAACGGAGCGCGGGACGGCTGCGCATTGCGCCAACCGCCTCGATCGACGCCGGCCAAACATCACGCACCTCGAGCACAACGGGCGTCCAGCGGAGAAACCCGAGGAAAATGCCGGCCCAACCGCAAAAGAACTGAGGCGAGGTGGCAACAATCACGTCGGGCCGCGGCTGAAACAGTCCGGCGAAAATCGCCGACACCATGAAGGTTAAGTAATTGATCGTGCGGCGGATGACCCCCGCATTGGCGGCCATGAACGACCACACTCGGACCACTTCAATGCCGTCGATGACGTCGCGTTCGGGGAACAGACGATTCTTGTACCCGTCAAACACCCGACCAGTGGGGCAATTCGGCTGGCAAGTAATCACCGACACGTTGTGCCCTGCGCGACCCAGCGCACACAGTGTTCGTACGTCCGCGTCGCCGGCGCATTGACCTCCGGCGGAAAATAATGAGACAAAAAGAGGATTCGCATAAGGGTGCAGGTCAAGCGGTCGAAGTCGAGTGGCGAATTTCCTTAAGGGTAAACCTAACGGCGCATCCAATTCACATCAATGATAGGACACGAATACGCCGGGAAGAGTCGAATCAATCGCCAATGGCCGCCATGCAACAACAGACTTTTATTGGTAGACAGTCGCGGGCGCGACGGGGGCAATTTGACTTTCGTCGATCGCCGAGATCACGAATCGCAGCTTCCCTGCAGCAGTACGAGGCAATTCGTCAACGTACGTTAGCGTGATATCTGTGTCGGCTCCCATCCGCTTCTGCGCCTCTTCCATCAGGGTGTGTTGATCCGTCGCCGTCCAACTCGCTGCCCTAACAATACGGATTTCCACCACGCCAGGCAGCTCCTGGTAGATTTGCGCTTCGCGGACAGCCACCATGTCTTTGAAAATATGATCCAATCGACCGAGCCGCGAACCGTTTTTGAGAACGACGTAATCTTCTTTTCGCCCGTCGATTCCTACCACACGTCGCACGCGACTGGCATCGGGCTGCGAATCGAGGTGAGCAATGTCACCCACATCGTAGCGGATCATGGGCATTGCCAGGTTAGCCAGATTGGTACCGACAATTCGATAGGCACCTGCCACATTCGTGGGCAGAAACTCGACCGCAGAGAAATCTTCATCGACATATAAGTTGCCATCAGGATGCTGCGAAATATTGGCGACGGCTTCACGAGTTCCATAGTGCTGTAACGGACGGCAACCAAAGGCCGCTTCGATTAGAGTCACCTGATGAGGCAACAGATTCTCTGCGCCCGTCGTAATCCAACGCGGTTGATAGTCGAGCTGGACACCCGCGTCCTGCATAAATCCCGCGAGCAGCGACAAGAAAGAAGGATAGCCATGCAGCCAAAGAGGACGCCGCCGCTGTAGCTGATCCACGTAGGCACGGAATGTTTCACGCGAAAGGTGATATGCACTAAAAAAGATTTCCTTGCCAGGCCAGTTATATCGCCAAAATGGCGGCCGCTCTTGCGACAGCGGAACAACCGACCTCCCGCCGAAATACCCACACCAAAGCGGGCCCATCAACCCGTGCATACGTCGGTATCGCCACCAAATCGCAAATTGTTCGCGAATGCAATCGTTTGTCGTTACAAATCGCAAACCAGCTCCCGTCGTCCCGCTGGTGTGATCGTGGACACGGCTACGTTCGGGTACGGCGGACGACATGAACCGCATCGGATCATCTTGAATCTCAGCTTTGGTCAGAATCGGCAGCTGCTGCAAGTCCTCCAGCGTGTGAAAATCACGCCAAGTCAAACCCGATTGCGCAAACAACTCCTTGTAGTGCGGAACCGTTTCGGTCGCGTGTTTCAGAAAACGCTGCAGACGCTGATCGCGAAACTCAATAATCCGTTCTTCCGGCCAACGAAACCGTTCTTCCGAATGTTGAAGGACGCGGCGATACCGCGAATCAAAACGCGTCCGCTGGATCTGCCAACCTGCCATACTGCAGGCCGCATTCTGAAGAAACGTAGGAAGTCGCAGGTACAATGCTTCAGCGTTCATGGTAATTCGCAAACCATTATGCATATCTCATACCGAGCCACTACCAACGGCTTCTCGTATTGAATCGAATTCAATGGCATCCTTCCAGCCAAAATGAGGATGAAACTCAAACGCATCACCGGCGACAAATTCCGTCAACGGTTTGCACCACTTTGGATCATTCGAGGCGATCTGGATTTCATTCGGCCGGCATTCAATTAGTGGCTTGCCGCTACAGGCAAACGCTCCCTTGAGCATTTTGATCTTTCGCCAATCGAAGCCCATTAACGCGGCGCACGTACAATCGACAGCGACAGGATTTGTGCCGGCAACGATGACACCCGCAGGATAGGGATCTGCGCCATGGGACCATTTCCTTGCCCTCCAAGGATTCCGTCGACGACGGCCAGGTACCGCAGTGGCTTGGTACGAGGTTTACCATTCCCGTCAAAATAGAAGAGGCATTTATTCAGATCTAATACCATTCGCCAGCATGTGTCGTTTCCGTGCCAGTTACCGGACCGAACGGCCTGCTGATTGTTTCCCAATAGCCTTTTTCCAAGTCGTTTGATGGGCACGAAAGCCCTCGATAAGCCGTGCCGTCCATAGAGGAACTGCTTAAGCCCCGCCATGGCCGATTGTTCCAATCTGGCGGATACGGAATTATCCGGGTATTGATCTCCACCCTGGTCCGGCGTGCCTTCTGTATGATGCGGTAACCAGTTTTTGTTGGCATTGATCCCGACTAGGTTTTTACAATGTGCATGTGATGCCGACCTTTTTGTGCGTTTTCATTTTCGGCAAGTTGATCAGCACATCAGCATCCATTGGTGTTCTGACAGAGCAAGTACTCGTGTCGGTTTTCCATGTGCCGATCATTTGTTTCCTGCATGTTGTATGATGTGCCGTACAACTGGCCGAGGCCACGAAAGCCAACGAACTCGCTGTCGTCATTAAGCTTGACATGGGCGTGCCGAAGGATCACCGGGCAGTTTTCGCTTCTCCACAACGACACCGTCGCGTGCAATCCATTCTTCAGGACGTAGATCCAGCAACGAGAACTCGACACCCGGAAAACGCGATATCAATCGATCCAACATGTCGTCGAGTCGGCAGTACTCTCGCAGCTGCGCGAACGACGAATCCGTCTGAGTGCATTACAAATGACAATACTGCCGGTACCATTGAGTCGCTCTGCCACCCATTCCGCCGTCGCCTCGATCACCGCGGGATGAGTTACGACGTAGTCCCAATGCGAGTCGTCGGAAAAACGCTCGTCACATTCTTTGACCCAGTTGGGCTTAAGGACAACCTTTTGACCGGAAACCACGAACGTAATCGTCAACAACAGCTTGAATCGCATCGACAACGCTTCGCCGAACTATCGATTTCGTGTAGGCGGGGTCCTGCCTAGATGCACGTAACACAAATCTGTTTTGTCATGTTCATCTACGATCAAATTAGACATGGCACGTGTTCGACCAGATTTCGATCGGCCAGCTGCTCCAGTAGGCCGACAATACGACGATACTGGTCTCTAGGCGTTGGAAGCTCTCTAGCCCGACGACGCCCAGCTGTCACGAGCTCTTCACGAACAGCTGAATCGCCAATGACTTTGGCAATAGCATCCGCGGCGGAACACGGTTCGTCGGGCTCAAACAAAATCGCGGCGTCTTTGCATGTTTCGCGGGCGAATGGCAGATTCGTGGTGATAAGCGGACAATCCATTACCATGGACTCGACATACGTCGCACTAAACGTCTCTAGCACTGTCGGAAGAAATGAAAGGTGAACACCTCGAAAGAGATCTGGCCCTTTGTCGACCGAAATCGGCCCCAACATTGCGGATATTGCGTTCAACATTGAGTGCGCGACGTTGACTCGACGTGTTGCCATAGTTTTGATTCATTTGGAAGTGTCAGTACAAATTCGAATTCACAACCTAAGCGTTTCCGAAGCAATTCTCTTGCAACTAGAGGTACAAGGTCGATTCGCTTATGCTTCCATGGCGCCGCAAACACGAGGATGGAAACGCGGTCGCTGTCGCCAATTTCGCGACTCCGCGGGCCTCGCCAATACGCTGGCAAGCATGTGTTTTCGATTACCGTGATTCCTTCCATCGGAATCCCGCAACGCAACGCTAGTCCTTCTTTCGCAGTAATCGTTTCTGCAATCCAGTGGTCCGCCTTGACAGCCCATTGACGTTTGTACGCATTCGCAAGTGCGATGTAGCCTGACTGTTTCCAACCCACCGCCCGATACGCCTGGCGAGTCGCATGCGACGTCCAACCATCGGTCCATCCCATTAGATGGGGTGCACGAAACCGACAGTACGCGGGCCCGCACAGTGTCAAGACGACATCCGGACGGAGTGATTCTTCAAGGGCAATGAGTTCTCGAGCACATTGGCGTGATCTCGCTGGTCGCAAATCGGCCACATACTCTGGCTGAATGCCCAAATCATTAACGATTGATGCCTGCGAACGATGGATCGCGACCGACCAATCGATCGCATGCGCATCGGCGCGCATCTCCTGCAAGAAAGCTGTCACCTTTTGCAGGCCGCCGCCCTGATGTACGCTAGTTGTGTTTAATAGGACTTTCACAAGTGTCCGGAACACCCCTATTCAGACTTCCACCAGATTATGAGACTGAACCCAGGAACGATCCTCCTCATACCCAAGAAGCACCAATTCGTCCCCGGCAGCGGCATCGAATATCTCACAGGCCTTCTTTGAGAACTTCTCTTTCCAGTCCCCTGGCCGTCCCTTCCTTAGAAACTTGCTCTTACTCTCAGCTCCGGGATCGCGCCCGGCTTGTTGGGCAAACGAATATTTATGTGCGATTCTTTCAAGCTGAGCTGCTGAAATCGCCTTCGCACCCAGCGACCTAACGGCGTCACCTAGCACACGTGGCGTATCTTCTACTAATTCTTCGTATTTAACAGATACTAGGGATCTCTTGTACCAACTGCGCACAAACCGCGCCCACGTAAACCGGAATGGGCTACGAGATCTCGACTCGGTTTCGAAGACATACTCCAAAAACCGTGGCATATTCTCCACCACATCATCGTAGTCGCGAAAGGAAAGTGCCCGCCTCGTGCGCTCGACCAGCCGCGGAGAATTGCGGTCGTTTTGGAACAACGAATGAAAATACAGCGATGTCATCGCATCGCGACCATCGCGAAAAACACAGACGACGTTTTGCATCAGCGGAGAATAAAGCATATGGCCATGGGCGACTGCCGAACGAAAGCCGAGTCGTTCATTGCGCGGAAATGGCACGCCAAGGGCTTCTGACAGCATTTGCGCGAACCACGATCCACCGGATTTCGGGTACTCGGTTACAACATAAAGTGGCAACTTAGCCGACATTGTCCTCGTGAGAACAAAACGTTCTGCCGCGTCGCACCAAATAGCTATTTTGGTCCGATTGTCCATCCTACATCTCCTCGAGGACTGCCGACAAATTGCCATACACAATGACAACCCTACCGCAATCGCACAATATACCCCGGCCGGCCTACAATCGCCTTTTGCACATACAGCACATGTTCGTTGTCGATTTGCACACAGAGTGATCCACCCCCGTTACCGGCCACTACCGCTGAACAACATCGCTTTTCTGACGATCCGCTCACCACAATTCACGTAACTGCAGTCGTACTATCGCATGGATGCGAATTGTTCGGTTTCGCATTGACTCTGAGAATGCGATGATCGCTGCAGCCGACGGTACAACTTGAGGTACTTCTCGGCAATCGCGTTAATGTCAAATCGCTCGCGATATCGTGCAGCGTTTACGCACGCCGCTCGGCTCAACGCTTCACGGTCGCGACATGCAGTTCTCATCGTTTCGGCAAGCGATTCGACGTCGTTAACCTGACACTTAAGCGTAGAATCCAAATCAAACACTTCCATGACATCGATATCGCTTACAACAATTGGAAGTCCGGCCGTAACACATTCAATGCCAGCAAGTGGTAGGCCTTCAAAGCGAGACGGCAGAACCGCAACGTCCGATGCTTCTATATACTCCGACACGTTGTTTGTCACACCTACAAATACCACATCATCCGTAATACCAAGGCTTTGAGCTTCCTCCTCTAATCGTGACCGGTAGATTCCATCGCCCAAAAGAACTAAACATACGCCTTCGTTGGACAGATTGCTTTTTGAAAAGGCCCTAAGCAAGATATCTTGTGCCTTCTGTAGCACTCCGCCCCTGGGACTCATTGAACCGATGTGTATCAACAACACTCTATCGATAGGCAAACCACGTTCGCCACGGATTGCCGCGGGCTCCCGAAAAGTCACCGAAGGATCTGGATTATGGATCGCAATCCCATTGTATATGATTTCTGTTTTATTTTCGGGCAACCTTCTCAGCGTCGCAACAACCTCAGATACAGCAACACTACAATCAAAGAACCGTGTCAGCGAGGGTTGTAGCACGCGTGAAAGGACTCGATTGATACGCTGATTCTGAATAGTACGAACGTATATCGGCCGAACCCTCGTGAGGCGTGCCGAAAACATACAAAACAACTCTGGGGCCTCGAGATGGCAATTGACGACGTCTGGCTGAACATCCTCTATCAGACGAGACAAAGCGACTGGCACCGACCACCGCCCATTTGCCTTCAGGCAATGCAACGTTACATCACGCTCTGCGAATTCGTCACTTATCTGCCGCCCCCTTGAGTCAAGTATTCCCGCATATGTGGCTACGTGTACCTCAGCATGCGAGCGCTGCGAGATGGCCAATTGAGCCAGGAACGTCTCCGCGCTCCTCCTGCGGTTAACGCGCCCGATAAAATGGAGTATTCGCATGTTCCAATCGTTTCGTTAAAAAGAGAATCTATCAAATGGATGTCGGTCGCCCCGCCAAGATGTGGACAGGCGCCGTTGCAGCCTACTTGCCTCGCTGCCTCCCTCAACCGTCGAATGACGCGCACAAATACATCTAGCAAGACTTAGTTCTATGCTCTTTGCCAAGACAGCTTTTTTTCCCGCGGTGCGACACCGCTAAAACTAACGCGAACTCGTGCGTAATGGTATTTTTCGAAACCAACACAATCCCAGTACTAGCATCGATGGCCAAAGTACTTCACGCATTAGGTGTGACATTATTGAAAACCGGCTTACAACGCATATACTCGACAACAGGCAGCAGTGGGCAACCATCCACACAATGTTCTGTGTCATCCATGCCCTTTGTTGAACGAACTTTGCCAACAAACCATATAGTCCCATGCCAAGCACTACAGCAAATGCCCCACCGTCAAGATAGAGATCGGCGACGCACGTAGTGCCAGTTCCACTCCTAGCTCTTTCGCCATTGATAATTCGAGTAAGCAAAACATCGCTGTTGTACTCCCGAATCGCTTTTCGGTCGCCCAGCATCAGTGATTGCGCCAACGGAACCTCGCCAACGACACGTCCGAGTTGCATCTTCCCCATGCAATATTGATGATGAGTCGGAACATATTCGACAGCAGCGAAAAACACTAAGCCGCTACTCGCGAAGTTTTGTATTGCGTTTTCCCACGCATCCGACCAAACCTCGGTCGCCGATTCAGATATCGCACCAATTCCCCGATTATGTGCTTTGCGCCACACCAAGCACGCCAAACGCCGTAAGTGCAAGACCAATCCCGACCATCAATTTTACGAAATGAATTCGACGACAGTATTCCGAATATGCAGCTACCGCCGGAAGAATCATCAACACCATTTGCGATCGACCACCGTACAATGCAAGCGCACTCGCATAACTCGCGACCGCCGCATAGACCATTGGTGAGAACTTCAGACTTGAGTCCCTAACCCAACGGCTCAACAGAATTCCAAGGACGCCCGCCACAAACAGGTATTTCCCCAAAACGTACAACCGAGCCGTCTCGGTCTCAAGTTCGTTTCCGCCCCGGTAACGCCCTCCAAAAAACACATCATATCCAGTCGCAAACGCATAAACTGCAATTGGTACGCCACACCAAAACAGCGTCCTGCCCACACTCTCCCAACCGATTGTTATCCACCGTGCAGACAAAGGAAAACGACGGGGTGCAGCCACTGCGGATCTCATCGCATTAAAGCCACAAAAGAACGCGGCGAGACCTGCCGTAGCTATTGCCGTGGCAAAGTTGATTACCGTGTGATTGCTGACTCGATACCATGCTGGACCAAGCCATCCGCATAATCCGTAAACACGAATGCAAAATGCACGATTACGAACCCCGGAATCAGAAGCAAATCGCATCGAAACCAGTTAACATGCTTTCTGTCTTCAAGGGCAGAAGTCATTTGAAAAAACGACAGGGCAAATACAATCACAAGGCACAACCACAGATAAGCTGGCGAGATTGTCCGAGCGCATAATTCGCCATGAGAATGGCAGTACCCAAGGCAGCTAGGTCGACTATAATTACCGGCGACGAGACAGCGATAGGCGACGGACGATGTCTCGGCCGCTCTATCTGCAGATGCTCGACATCGTCGGTACTTGTTGCAATCGTCCTATCCGACGATCTACTCATTGACAGCGAGCCACCTCATCTGATCCACACCGGTGCTAGTAAGACGCATTATCATCAGACTCAAAAGGAGAATTGCACATTTTCACTACAACGTGTAACGTGCCTTTTCACTTCGAAATACTCTCATCATCTGATCGAAACCATTTTTCCCTGTAAGACATGACAGGGGCTAGAAGCGGCCCAAGCAGCAACGATCTGTAGTCATTCATCCATGTCGTATCGTATTTATTCGAAATCTTTCCTGGGGATCGATTGCGAACAGAAGGGCTCCCAAGCAATTCGTGACATATAGACTGTCGTCGAGGAAGCTTGACACTCGGACGCTCGATGCCGAAGAAATCGCATAGCCTCGACAATTGCAGGTCGTTCTCAAACACAAGATTCTCGTATGGCAGCGTCAATACGCGACACCCGCTTTCATTGAGTCGAGCCCACACCTTTCGGTTTCCGTACAGCCACCGATACGAATACTCCAAATATCCAGTCCGCTTTCCTTCAGAAGCTCGATGCTTTTGCACTGAGCTTATCCAACCTCTGAAATCGCGAATCAGATGAATTACTCTTAGATCGATTTCTTTTCTCGCATGTCGCTCTAAATAGTTATCACTCAAAAAATCCAGGGCTTTCGAGGAATCGAGCATTATTTTATTGGGGTAAAGAGCCGCAAAATGTTCAAGCGCCCTCAGTGCAATTCTCGAACAGACAACTTATTGAATTCCGAAAGAATCGGACCCCAGAATTCACATTCTTGCCCCAACTCACCACAGAGACAAGCTCGTCGTTTAGCATCGCCTTGGCTGAGCGTCTTCAGCACAGTGAGAAGTTCGCCAACACCAACAACTTTGGGATGGCAACTCAATTCCAATTGAAGATATGTTGAGCCGCTTCTAGCCAAGCTACAGATATAGACAATGCGTTGGCGGTTTTTGGTCATAGGCGTTTAGCGCCTTGATGAGAACGTGTTACGAATACCAACCGCGCCTACCGACCAGACCGAGGGATCGACGTCAATTTCGTTTCTGACTACGGGCAAGCATCCAGAAATTCCATATGCCGGTCATAAACAACGAGGCTAACGCGAGCCAAGTTGACCGAACGTCAGAATCAGCAGCACGTGGAGCACAAGTCCGCAAGCTACGGCGGCATCCAGAATCCGCGTCGCATGCCACTCGCGACCGCTCAAATTCAATACTAGCCCCACACTCCGGCACCCTGCGTTTACAACCTGAGCAAGACATAACACAACAAGCACTGGATACGCCTCAAGGAACTCACGGCCGAAAAGTGAAAGAATTGATGCACCGAAAACCAAGACCGCAAGAATCACAGGAATTGTTATCATTGCCGTCGAAATTGCCGCCTTAGCGACAAGTCGCCGCAAGTTCTCCTTTTGCTCAAGCACAAGCCCCTCGGAAATCATTGGAGAAAACACGGCATTGGCAGCCGTAAGTCCAAATGAAATCAAGTTTGCAATTCGAGTCGCGACAGAATAGACGCCAGCCTGTGTCGTGCCAAGAAACAAGCCTACTAGAAGAATGTCCATATGCTTCATCGCCACACTTATTCCATTCGAAAGCGAATAGCTTAAGGATGATTTCATCCAATCGTGTCGTTGATTTGTACTGCTTTGACCAACTTCGAAAGTACTCGACTCAGGAGTCAAAATAGTAACGCACAGAAACATTGCCACAGCCACTCCCGACAACGTTACTCCGTACAACGCGACGCTCGCGGCCGACCCAATCGTGGTGGATCCCCAAAGATGCAAAACGACAATCGCAGTCAGCAGCAATAACGGGCGTCCTAGCCAACTTATGGCCGATACGACCACTGGCTTCCGGAACGCTCGAAGTGCAGATTCATCAACCGTCTTCCATGTGTCTACAGGCAAAATAGCCAAACCGATTAGGAATGCGGTCAGTAACGTCGACGAGACGGCTGAATAATGTGCGAGAAGACTGACAAAAGCCCCAGCGGCAATGGCCGTGAGTAGAGAACCGATCAATGTAGCTGCTCGACAGAACCTCAATAGTGACCGAAACTGGTCGGCAGCTCCAAGCGTCAGGTACTCAGCACCATACCGCAATACAGATGTGTCTAAACCGAGTCGAGACGGCAAGGCCAGAATTGCCAGCCAACTAATCACGAAGACATATTCACCAAAAGCGTCCGCTCCAGCAAAACGCGACAAGAACAGCTGAACAAAAAAGGATGCGATCAATCCAGCCAACTGGAGCGAGAAAACGCACATCGTCGTCAATGCAAGACCAGTGCGTCTATTTTGCCAGAGACTACCCAGGATGAACACAAGCGACAACGCCGAAGGAGACCGGCTGCCGGAGGATGAAGCGTTGCGCCGCATAACATTCGCCGACGAACCGGTTGGCCTCAAGAACGAGCCTCCACATGCACTTCGTCGTCGCTGTAATATCGATTGATAGCCACGGAGTCTTGTTGAGCTCCGTACGATCCGTATTTTGTACCGTAACCGTATTTGTAACCGCCATATCCATATCGATACTGGCTGTAATACCCGCCGGCGTCCTGATCAACACCATTTACAACAACCCCGATAACGGTCGCACCAATATTTGCCAACGCTTCGCGGGCACGAATTGCCAGCGGCCTCGCTCGCTTATGAATACGAAATGTCAAACAACACCATCAACGCGAGCTGCAACAGCACATGGATCGGATACAGCAAGAACTGGCGGTGTATCAATCAGCACAAAATCAAATTGGGATCGATAAAACTCAATCACATGCTCAAACTGCTCCGATGACAGTAGCTCCGATGGATTGTCCGGACGTGGCCCACACGGAAGCAGCTTGAGATTCGGGACTTCGCCGACGACTGAAAATGCGTCGCCGGGCTCGAGTTTCACCGCTCACAACAGACGCCAGTCCTACATGACCGGATTCGATGCCAAATACCTTGATGCAGAGTGGGCCGGCGAAAATCGGCGTCCATCAACAGGACCCGTTTTCCCGACTGTGCAATAGTGACAGCAAGATTCGCAATGAGTGTCGATTTACCATCTCCCGGCATCGGACTGGTAACTTGAATAACTTGATGCCTTTGATCGCGGTTGTTGAAGTACAACGAAGTTCTCACGGCTCGATATGATTCGGCCTGCGGTGACTTCGGTCGATGAACGGTGACAACGACCGGTGAAACCTTTGATCCTGCGAAGTAACTGTTGAGACTCGGTGTCGATCAAGGGAATATGTCCCACAACTGGCAGTCGCATAACCTGACTGACTTCGTCGGGCGTGCGGAACGCCTTGTCCGAAATGTCAACCAGATACGCCAAGCCAAAACCTGCCAACATCCCTAAAATCGCCGACACTGGCAAAACTTTAAGTGCCATTGGCGAAACTTTTTCACCGATGGCTGGATCAGCCAACTTTTCATACTTATATCCTTCGTAATCCGTTACTAAACTCAATTCTTCTAGGCTCTTCACGGTTACATCAAAAAGTTGTTGAGTCCGCTCGATCTCGCTCTGTAAACGTTCATCTTCGGCCTGGGCCTGCTCGCAGAGCCTTTGATGCGGCTTCTTCATCGGCAAAGAATTGATCGAGACTGCCAATACGGCTTTCGATTTGCGAATGACGTTGCTTAAGGGAAGAAAGATAATTGCGGACAAATGTTGAGACATCCGTAGAAGAACGTCGTGCACCCTCATCCGTAACAACCTCAGGAAACACTTCTTTGAACCGCTTGATCTTCGCCTGAACCGTAAGTACATCCGGATGATCTGCACCATAGCGACGCAACAACTCTTCTTCCTCCAGTAGCAATGACATGTATTTCTCACGCTGCAGTTCCTGCCGGTAGTTCAACTGATCTTGAATCATCCGGCTTCCGTCCTGTTCCGCTAACAGCAGGACGGATTCGAGATCCTGGCCGGATTCGACAGTCGCTTCAGTTGTCCGAATTTTTGCGTCCAAGTCGGCAAGCTCCTTCCGCAATTTCACTCGCTCCCGCTCGAAGTCGACTTGCCGGTCCTGATGCAAATTGATCGCCTCATCACCTTGAAACAGCAGAGGCGTTTCTGCCTTGAATTTGCTGTATTCGTCGGTCAATGCCTTCCACTGTTTGAGCAATTCATCCTTCGCTTCGACGAACAATCTCGCGAGTCTTATCGCCTGTGTTCTTGTATGTCTCCTGCAAGGAACTTCTGATACGTCGCCAGAAGGCCATTAACCACAGTTTGAGTATCATCGGGGTTAGGGCCACGAAAACTAACATTCAGGATATTGGTACCTTCTTCGACCAGTTCAACGATTAGATGATCGCTTAGGAATAGCAGCGCGTCCTCTTGTTGCACAAAGGTCGGCAACTTTTCCAACTTGTAGTCTTCGAACGCCCTCGCCAAAATCCTCGGACTCTGCAGCATGTGTGCGTGTTTGGCTTCTTCGCCAGCGAGGCCGAGTTGTTTATCCATGCCGGTGAGGGTGATGGACGGGGGTTTGCGCTCTTCGATCAGCACCTGGGCTTGCGACTCGTACATCGGGTCCGCTTGCAGCAGGTAGATGTAGCCCAGGCCGAGGCCGAGGATCAGGCCGAGGATGATGAGCCATTTGCGGCGGGAGAGGATGCCCCAGATGTCGACGCCGCCTTGTTGCATCATCAGGTCGATGTCGCTGGACGATTGCGTTTGGATCTCGTGGCTGCGGAGCTCGGTCAGTTGCGACATGGGTTCTCGCTTACGATTGTGCGCAGACGTTTACGTAACCGCACAAAACCAACGGGATGATAGATGGGTGACGGTTGGCTTCGACAAGGACGGTTGGCACGTTAGCGCACACTCCGTCCCCGTGGGGTGCAGGGCCCGTTGAATTTACAACTCATATACATATGTAGGCCCCAATTCCATCGGGTGTGGGATTTCCCCATTGCCAATTCCTTGCGGGGCTCATCCCCGCAATGCCGGATAAGTCCGGTTTATCCTAGCCGTGTTCGAACTACTTGTCACGCGGTTCGATCGTAAACGCCGAGGCCCAGAAGGCGCAGAGGCGTTTAGAATACACCCCACCGCAGCCGCAATAGCTGGCCCAGCGAGCGACAGGCCTCGTGCAGCGTGATCTTCGATTCACCCTGGTGACGGTCCACAAACGTGATCGGCAATTCCGCCATCCGGGCTCCCTGGCGTGCCAGCAGCCATAACAACTCTTCGAACACCGAATACCCTTGCGAACGGACCTGCTCTAAGTCCAATTTGCTTAACACCGAGGTGCGATAGCAGCGGTAGGCGCCGCTCGTGTCGCGGACCGGCAACCGCAGCCACCAGCGGGCAAACGTGTTGATCGCTCGACTCATCCCCCGCCGGTGCCACGGCCAACCCTCCACTCCGCCCCCCGGGCAGTACCGAGAGCCGATCATGACGT
The DNA here is from genome assembly GCA_963785495.1 of uncultured Planctomycetales bacterium. Lineage (GTDB taxonomy): Bacteria > Planctomycetota > Planctomycetia > Pirellulales > Pirellulaceae > CAWAVP01. The sequence continues at coordinate 135,332 of CAWAVP010000025.1, forward strand.
CGACCGGGCCCGACGGATGGGCTTCCATCCCGGCAATCATGTCGGGCAGGTAGCGGGGATCGTGGCTGAAGTCGGCATCCATCGTCAGCACGTAGCGGTAATCGTGCTCGATCCCATAACGCAGTCCCGCCACGGTGGCCGTGCCCAGGCCCTGCTTGCCCGGTCGGTGCAGGCAGCGGAGGCGTGAGTCGCTCGCGGCATACTGGTCGCACCAGTCGCCTGTGCCGTCGGGGGAATTGTCGTCAACCACCAGAACGTGTGCCGTCGGTACTTGCCGAAAAATCGCTTCCACCAACGCCGGAAGGTTTTTCAGTTCGTTGTAGGTGGCGATGGAGATGAGAGGCATTTTCAAAAACGCCGGGGCACGGAGGGCCGCGGAGTCGGAGGTTAGCTCGAGACCGCTAGGGTGCGGTAGTACTCGATCGAACGGCGGAGGCCCTCGTCGAACGACACGGGGGGCTCGTAACCGAGCAGCTGTTGGGCACGCGTGATGTCGGCCAGGCTGTGTTTGACGTCGCCGGGGCGGGCCTCCTGGAAGTGGGGGGCGACCGCCGTGCCGAGCAATTCGTTCAGCAGCTCGATCAGACGCAAGAGGCTGGTCGAGCGGCCGTTGGCCACGTTCACCGTCTTGCCCACCGCCCCCTTGGCCTCGGCCGCCAACAGGTTGCCGTGCACCACGTTTTCCACATACGTAAAGTCGCGACTCTGCTCGCCGTCGCCGTAGATCACCGGCGATTTGCCGTTAAGTAGCGCGGTGATAAACAACGGGATCACCGCCGAGTAAGGGCTATCGGGATCCTGACGCGGACCGAAGACGTTGAAGTAGCGAATGCAGACCGTCTGCAGGCCGTAGGTGTGATAAAACGCGTGACAATAGTATTCGCCGGCCAGTTTGGCGACCGCGTAGGGAGAGAGCGGACTGGGCAGATCGGTTTCGCGTTTCGAGCTGAACGGCTGATCGCCATAGGCACTGCTGGAGGCGGCATAGACCACGCGGCGGACTCCCGCCTGACGGCGGCCCGATCCAGTACGGTCAACGTGCCGGTGACACAGGCGTCGTTCGTATCCAACGGCCGTTTGACACTTCGTGGTACCGAGGCCAACGCCGCTTGATGGAATACGCAATCCACGCCCTCAACCGCGCGGGCCACCGTTTCGCTGTCGGTGATGTCCCCCTCGATCAGCTCCAGACCCTCGTCCATCAGCCCCTCCAGGTTATGACGAAAGCCGGTGCTGAGATTGTCCAGCACACGGACGCGATCGCCGCGACGGATCAGGGCCTCGGCGATATGCGAACCGATGAATCCGGCGCCGCCGGTGACGAGGTAGAGGGGCATGTTTGGGGGTGCTTTCTTTCCTTAAACGCAAAGCGCGCTGCGTTTAAAATTCCACATTCATATAATCATCCGCCCAATCCTCATCAATTCGGATTGAGGGATCACAACATCGTAGGTTTCTTGGACGTCTCGGAGCGATTGATCTGGTAGCACGACGACCAAGGCCGCGACATGGTTGTCGCAGGTGGTGACGGCGATGTAGGCCGGCAGGGCATGGCTGCGGCGCGAGTAGCTGCACTGGAAATGCCCGTCGGCGTCCAAGGTGACTTCGACCGATCGAGGGGAAAAACTTTCGCCTCGATTGGCCGCCTTATAATAGGCCTGCTTGACCGACCAGATCTGAGCGGCTGCGGACGGTTCGGCTTGTTGCCCAATCCACCGTCGTTCGAGGGCCGTGTACCAGGGATCGAGCGAACCGACACCCACGCGTTCCGGTTGCACCAAATCGACGCCCATCAACATGCCCACGCGTCGCGAGAGGCCGACCAGTACGCCGCGCGGCGTGTGAGCGATGGATACGCCCAGGCCCAGCGGATGGTCGTCAAAGACAATCCGAGGGCGGCAGGAGTGCCCGTCGTTGTCGCGTGACAGGATGCTGATGGCCGTCGGGTCAAAGCGGCGGGCCTCGGCTTCGCTGAGCCGTTCCCGGAGCAACCGCTTGATCAGCCAGCGTGAGGCGATCCAGGCAGCGCGGCCGCTGCGCCGGTCGCCCAGCTGCTGCATCTCGGTGTGCTCGTACGGCGACAACTCACGCTCCGACCGCGTCGCCTCGGGCAGCGGTAACTTGATGTAGCGCAAGTCCAGGACGGGCATCATGACGGCGTTCTCGCACGCTGCGTGTTGGTCTCTCCAGTCCTATGGGGCCAAGCCCTATGGTGCCAAGTCCTGGAATTCGCATCGCGAAAACTTCACCCGCGCGTTGCCCTCAAAGTACGACACGCCGTTGCTCGTGCGGATGCATTCCAACACATCCAAGACGGCCGACACGTGCATCGGGATCATGGGATCGATGTCCCGCTGCTGCTCGGCCACCTGAAAACCGTATTTCACCCAGGGGCGCACCATCTGGATGAAACGATCGGTCTTAAACTGCCAGGCAGTGGCCAACGAACGGTCGCTGACCTGGGCCAACGGTCCGGTAGCGGCCGGCGGTTGGTTTTCCAAAACCCGTTTAGTGGCTTGCGGCACGAGCGACATCGCCATAGCCGTGTCCGACAGGCCCGCGTTGGGGGCCACGTCGGCGTCCAGCCCGACAAAGGGCGGAATGGGATACGAATAGATCGTGCCGGCGGCTGTCGTTTCCGTTTGCGGCGGCGGCAACTGGATGGGCGGGATCTGGTCCGGCATGATTTCACTCATCGCCGTGATCGCGTCCTGCAGCACGTCGAAGTATTCTCGGGCGCCCTCACGGAGCAATTTGGCGTCGGAAACGCCCCACACGCATGTGATCTCCGGCAGCGGGACCGCTTCGTCAGCGGCGGGCATGGCCAGGTGCCACTGCGGCTTGGACAACTGGGCGTCCAGGACGATCGCCGATTGGCCGTCGGCCAGGGCCGGCGCGAACTTCTGCCGGTTGGCGTCGGCCAGCCGCACCAGCAAAGGCAGCATCCGCTTCCTTACTTCCTGATACAGCTCTTGCTGGTCGCGGTCCATGAAGGGCACCGCAATGCGATCGAAATACTGCCCCAGTTTGACGGTCCACTTGCGGCCAAACGCCTCCGCCTGCGGATCGGCCTTGCGGCGCGATGCGTAGAAGGCAATCGGGTCGCCACCCACATGATCGACGATCGTCAACGTTTGGGAATCGTCAAGCGAGCGATTTTCGCTCCAGTCATAGGCCACGGTCTCAAACGCCCCGTCGGCCTCATAAGTTACCGCGGCCATCGCGCCAGGCTTGACCTGCAACGCCTTGGCCTCGGCGACGAACGACGCGGCGTCTTTCAGCAAGTCCTGCTTGATGTCTTCACTCAACGGCACCATCCGCAGGCCCGTGCGGAACATCTCGAGAAACTGATCGAATTGCTGGTTAACGGCCGTGACCTGCTGCACAAATTCGTCACTTGCATAACCCACGGATGTCACTGGGCGATCAAAATATTTGGCCAGTTTCGCCATTTTGGGATGGTCGACCAGCAGGCTGCCCTGGCCGATCGATCGCAACTGCGAATCGTCTTCGCCGAACGATAACAGCAGGTAGTCCTGATAAACACCCAGGCTAATGTTGAGCGTGGCTTTCTGTAGCTTGATGGCAAGCTGGTCGCGGGCATCGTCGTCCAGGTCGGCCTTTTCCAGGATGTTGTTCCAGGGAACCAGAGTGCCGTCGAGTTTAAGGGTAAGGAACGATGCGTCGCCAATGGCCTGACGGGTGACGCGATCCTTCAAGTCCGGCCGCTTGGCCTCGATGACTTGCTTGAGCAACGTTTCCAGTCGGGCGATCTGCGTGATGGCCGGCTGGGTGTCAGAGAGGCGGAAGCCTATCACCGTGCCGGGGACACGAAGCAGATCGGGATCCTTTTCCAGCAGCTCGACAACCGCGCGGCCGATCGCTTCGTCAGGGGAAATGCCACGTTGAGCGGCCTGCATCTGCGCAAGGTTCATTCGATTACTCATCTGCGCCAGCGTGCCCAGCCACTTTCCGTGCCGCGCATCGCCATAGACGAAGATCTCGCGCGACATGCCATCGAGCAGCAGGTCGACTAACTGCTGGTTTTCCGGTTGTGCGAGAAACTCGCGGAGGTGGGCCAGCTTTTCATCCGACTCCCAACGCGCTTTGGCCTGGGCAAGCCCCATTTGGACCAGTGGCAGCGACTTGAGTTTGGCGAACGCACGGCTGTTGACGAAACGCTCGAGTTGCTCGCGGTTTCGCAGGCTGGCGGAATAGAGCGACGCACTGGCTGGCACAAACCGCAGCGACGTTGACTCACGCAACGACTGAGCGGGTGCGGCCGCTGCCAACAACATAACGAACAGCAACGCCATTCGATACGGTCGTAGAGCTTGCATGACCTGGATTAACTCCTGTGTAGTGAGAATGCGCGGTGACTTTGAGGGAATATAGCAGTTAATGAAGAACCGCGAACCGGGTGAGCTGGGCGAGGTGCAGACGAAGTCGATTGGCGAAACAGGACAGTTGCCGGCCAAACGCCATTGCAGGAAAAATAGAGCATTTAGTCAAACACCAAGGTGATCGTTCGGGTCGTGCGCAAGTGCGCGTTGTGGGAGCGTTATTCGTCGGTTGCAGGCCAAGATTGGATGACCGCGACACCGGCGCCCACCCAAGAACGCAGGCCCGCGATGCGCCGGGCAAACCTGTGCCGGACTTCGCATCACTCCGCACCGTACCTCGGCCACGCACCGCAAGCCACGTTCTTCACACCGGCATTGAATTTTCCGTTGCGTTTTGTCTTGAAACCGGGCAGGTAAGACCGGCAGGGAGTGGCACCGGCCGAGAAAGACGGGAGCGGCGTGTTTTTGTGTTTTTTTTCTGACGACGTGCAGGGAGTGGCACCGGCGGACCGGCGTCTTTTTTTCTGACGACGTGCAGGGAGTAGCACCGGCGGACCGGCGGCGGGGCACTCGGCCGACCAGATTTTCCCGTCAGTGAGTGGCACCGGACGAAACCGCCGGACGACGGCACCGGACGAAACCGCCACGCGCGCGATTTTTCTGGTTTTTTGGCTGACCGTGGGCAGGGAGTGGCACCGGACGAAACCGGCGCGGAGGAAAGACGGCACTGTAGAGTGAATGGCAAACACCCACTCGAGGGTAAATTCGACATGGATTTTGGCGTTGATCTAACGCGTTAACTTGCCTTCATTAAATGAGTTGCCGCCAAGATTCGCCCCCCAGATCCGCGATGTTAAGAAATTCAAATACTAGGGACTTTGCGCACGTTGTGGGAATTTACGAAAAAAAGGAAAGCTTATTGTTGACAGTGCCAATTCTTCCAGTATCGTGGGTGGTGTCGGGTCTACTTAGATCGTCTCAGATCGTCCGGCCCGCGGTGAAAACAAAACTCGGGATGCCTCTATGGCCGCCCGACCTGAAAGGGAAGCTAACGAAGGCACTCTGATTCTCGGATCTCTCCGACACTTCGGCGCACCGTCCCTCGGTGTTTGCTGCCAGCGTTGAGGTCGAGAATAAGGGCGCCTTTTTTATTTGGCTTGGTTTTAGTAGCACACAACGCTTTGACCTTTTCAACTTTGGTGGAGGGAGACTGATGAGAATCGCCCGTCGTTTTGCTGTCGTGATGGCAGCCTTGTCTGTTTGCCTAATGGCAAACGTCGCAAAAGCCGCTTCATTTGTGCAGTCGCTGGATCCTGTCGTCGCGAATGCCGTGGTCGTGACCTACGACCCGACTGACGGAAACGTCAGCTATGACGGCAATGGCAAGGAGATTACTACGTTCGAGCTGAAGTCGGCCAGCAGTATGCTTATTCCCGCTGGCGTCAACGAAGGCATCGTGACCGGACCCTTCGACGTCTTGAACGCCGGTAAGTTCTTCACCCTGACCACCGCTCCCAACCAAGTGGCTGCCGTGAATATCGGTAAAGTCATGCCCGCTGGCCTGACCGCCGATCAGATCATAGCCGACGCCTCAATCGGTGGCTCGCTGTATCCGTCGGGTGGCCTGGATAAGGCCGAGGGTGGCGGTCCTTACCTCTACGTTGTGCCTGAACCCACCAGCTTGGCCTTGGTCTGCTGCGGTCTGCTGGGACTGCTGGGCCTGCGTCGCAAATAACCGAACGACGACGGGTTAGATCCCTTCGAAGTGATCGAAGCGGAGCGCCTTAGGGTGCTCCGCTTTTTTTGTTGCGCGGCGCTCCACTGCGAGTTCAGCCGAGGAGCCCGTGCCTCGGGCCGCCCATCGGCGATCACCTTCTCCCAAGGCACGAAGGGAATCATTTGCGCAGCTCGACGAACGAAGAGCAAAAAAAAACGCCGAGACGCAGAGGGACGGGCCTTGCTCTGCGTCTCGGCGTGGTTCGATGTTCGGGGACCAACGCACGGGCTCGTCGCCAATCGCCTGGTTCGCCCGCCGGTCGACAGCCCCGAAACGGCGGTTAGGGTTCGGACGCAGGTGGTTCCGGCCGATTCAACTCCTCTCTTAAAACGGCCACGTCCGCTGGGGCGTGAATCCCCAGTCGCACTTTATTACCACAAACTCGAACGATCGTAATCTCGATCGAATCACCGAGTTTGATCTTTTCACTTTTCTTCCGTGACAATACCAACATCCCCCAGATCTCCCTGAACGCGGAGTCGCAGTACTCCGCCTGCTTGAGTTGAATTTATGGTCTACCAGATTACTTGGCCATCGGTTCGATCCCGACCGTCTTGGGCAGTTCCATCTTCATGAACCGTTCGCCCGTGGCGCCGTAGAACAAGACCGTGTTCCGTTCCGCGTCCCAAATCGCCGTAAACTTGACACTGCGCGGACCGTGCAGGCAAAAATACATGCCGCAGGGCATCGCGCGACGCATCAAGATCTTGTGCGTCATCGGGAACACGCCGACTTCGAGTTTTTCATGATGACAAAGCGTCTGGTAAATGTAGTCTTTCAGTCCTTGAACACCGCTGGAATGAGACAAATGTGCCCTCATTGGCCACGCACGCTCCTTGCATCCAATATGAATAAATGACTGCTGAATAAAATCACCGGCCCACCTCAGTGACGGTCCCCATGCGAGTTCACGCGATGCGGCGGCAAAGGGGCAGACCGATAGCCTGAATAAAACAATCCTCAGCAAGGCAAGAGATAACATAGAGACGTCTGGTCATCAGACGTACTCGATTCTTTCGCAACCATCCTTGGGTTTGCATCAACAGCCGCTAGACACTGCCAGAATCCCCGCAGAGATTATTCGAGAAGTGGCATCCTGCCGGCAGGAAATAGTATCGGCAGACTAGGTAAGATAATTGCGTGACCTCGGATGAATCGAGCAAGAGTTTAGCGACAGGTTGGTGTCACTAGCCGGAGAGTCAACGTAATTACCACAAAGCATCTCATACCGTGTCGGTGGTCGCATGCCTGCGACTAGCTGACGAATTGGCGGACGAGAGGGAAGGTAGGAAGTTTGGCTCGTGGCGGCAGCTACAGGCCCGCTCGATACGCAGCGAACTCCACGGCGGGGTAGTCCGCCTGTTGTTCTTCCCAAACCCGAATCCGCTGTAGCTCATTTTCGCGCAACGGCATAATCAATTCGTGGCGACTATGCTGTTCGACCACAACCTGGTCGTCACGCTTGATCTGCACGACGACGCGTTCCGGCAGGCAGCTATGTTTGTCTAACACGCGATTAAGTTCCAGACGGACCGCCGGGGGTAAAGGTCGCACTAGCACATTGAGATACGTAAACCAATTCGCGAATTCGCCATAACGTTTCAGTAATTCCAAGTCGTCCACGTGTCGCGTCTCGACATGATAGTCCCAGACAGCACTCGTTAACGACAGATGTCCCGTATCGGCGGCATACGATTCGGTGAAATGTGGATCGGCGGCAAAACGGACGAGTTCGTTATCAGCCTTTTGTGCCTGCGCGAGTTCCGTCGCGGCAAAGCGAACCAGTTCGTCGGCCGACAGAGTCGTCTGGACTTGACCATTGCGACGTGCCAGCACAAACTGCCGGCTCTTCGTATCAAAGACCGTCACACCGCGAGGCGCGGTCTCGGCAAAATCATAGATCTTGCCGCCGTGAAAAATCGTCAGGTTTTCCGCAACCGGCTTGCCTTGGTCACCCGAAAAGATCTGAGTCCGAATGGCGAAGTCATCCCCGGCGATTGCTCAGCTGCGTACAACACGTCGCTAGGCCGCTCAGGACCAGGAGCCTCGAAAAACTCATTACGATCTCCCGCGACAAATCTGATAGATTCTGACAAACTGACAGTCGTCGCCGAAGGTTACAGCAAAAGGGCGGCGCATGTCCAGCCGAGTCGTTGATGGGCCACCCGGCCGAGAAGGAAACCCTGGTATGAGCAATCCGCTACTGAACGCAATCGAAGACAAGACCGCCAAAGTCGGCGTCATTGGTTTGGGCTATGTCGGCCTGCCGTTGATTTCCGCGTTCGTACACGCCGGCTTCCGTACGTTGGGCTTCGACGTCGATCCCGACAAGGTGGCGAAACTGCAGGCGGGTCACAGCTATATCAAACACCTGCCCGGCGAATGGATCGCCGCCTGCATCGCCGAAGGGCGATTCGATCCGACGGCCGACATGAGTCGATTGAATGAACCCGATGCCCTGTTGATCTGTGTCCCCACACCCTTGAACGATACACGCGACCCGGACTTGTCCTTCATCGCGGCAACTGTCGAGCAGATCGCCAAGGTAATTCGGCCCGGTCAATTGATCGTGCTGGAAAGCACCACGTACCCCGGCACCACACGCGATATTGTGTTGCCAATCCTGGAGACCTCGGGGCTGAAGGCCGGCGAGGATTTTTATTTGGCCTACAGCCCAGAACGCGAAGACCCAGGCAACCCCGACTTCAGCGCCAGCGGCATTCCCAAAGTCGTGGGTGGATTCAATCCGATGAGTCGCGACGTGGCCAACGCCCTGTATGCAAAAGCCGTCGTCAGCACCGTGCCCGTGTCCAGTTGCGAGGTAGCCGAAGCGTGCAAGATCTTGGAGAACACCTATCGCTCCGTCAACATCGCGATGGTCAACGAACTGAAGTTATTGTTCAATCGCTTGGGAGTCGACGTATGGGAAGTTATTGACGCTGCCAAAACCAAACCCTTCGGCTTTCATGCGTTCTACCCAGGACCGGGCCTCGGTGGCCACTGCATTCCCATCGACCCGTTTTATCTGAGTTGGCTGGCGCGGAAGCAGGGCTTGACCACACGGTTCATCGAATTGGCCGGCGAGATCAATGCAGGGATGCCTGAATACGTGATCAGCCGCCTGTCCGAGGCATTGAATCAGATCGGCAAGCCAATTAAAGGCAGCAAGGTCGCCGTCTTGGGCGTGGCCTATAAAAAGGACATCGATGATCCTCGCGAAAGTCCTTCGTTTCGCTTGATGGAACTGTTGCTGGCCGGCGGCGCCGACGTTAGCTACAACGATCCGTACATCCCCAGTTTGCCAGCCATGCGGCATTACGCCGTCCCCGCTCTGGAAAGTCAGCCGTTGACTCCTGAGTACGTCAGCGAACAAGACTGTGTGCTGATCGCAACCGACCACAGCGCCTACGACTACGATTCCATCGTGCAGCTCGCCCGCCTTGTCGTCGACACGCGTAACGCTACCAAACACGTCGTGCACGGCCGCGAAAAAATCGTCAAGGCGTAACGTCGCCCTCGTACAAACGTATCACTCCCGAGATCGGGATAAGGCACTCACACGAGTCACCTCGCCCGCCGGGAATGGTCCTGGCGGCGACGAGTTGTGGCCGAACACCGCACCTCCGAACGTCGGCTGAGGCGGTCGGCCCAATAAATGGGGTCCGGTAGACGGCGAGCCGCCAAGCCACGCCCGAACGACTTGCGTGGCGGTGCGGACCGAGGTGAGGTACCCCGGCGAGACAAAGATCGGCTTGCCTGTCGTTGACCGCGGTAGCAGTGCCTGACCGATCACTTCCGCTGTCTCTGGATCGCACACGTCACGTGCTTCGCCGAATTGGAGCGCTCGTATGTCAACTCGACCATACAAGTGCTTCTTGGTGACCCCGATCGTTGGCACCGCGGCAACGTGTCCCAACATCGTCGCCACGCCCGCTCGATGTGGATGCAGGATCCCGCTGCCGTCGACCATCACGATATCAGCCACTCGGTGCTCGCGCCGCACCTGATCCAAGCAATCGAGCAATAGCGGCAATTCGCGAAATGACAGGTAGGTCGGAATGTAGGGGAATGAAATGTGGCGACGACGTAGGCAATGATAAACCACTTCGCGCGAATCGTTCGCCAATTCCACATAGGCTGCGACTCCATCGCCTCCGTGGTACGAGACATCGATGCCAGCGACCGAACCGCCGACGGTAGAGTCGGATCTGCGACATGCGGCCAGCAGCCGATGCTGCCATCGGCGCAGCTCACACAATGGCTGAGCACCGCGAAAGCCCGCGAAGCCAAAACTGCCGAGGTCGACGCGATCACCCTCACAGGCAACGCCTTCGCGCTGCAAGGCCGCACGTTTGTCGGCCACGCGGCCCGTGATATAACTTCCCAGATCGCCGCCGGCTCGGACCACACGGTGGCAACGGCAGCGGGGCCCGTGACGGTGATGCAATAATTCGGCACCCACCCAGCGGCTGGCCCGCCGATCGCCGAGCCCGTCCGCGAGATCGCCATAAGTCGTCACTCGCCCACGGGGCACTTGCCGCAGCAAACCACGCAGCTCGGCCGCCAGATCAGGCAGCGGATCAATCCATTCGCGATCGGCCACGGGTTGACGTTCCTGGGGACGGACGGCAAGATGCCGGCTAGGCAACAAGCTAGAATAACCGCAGCGGTGTTCCAGCCCTCGGGCCGGCCGTCGCCGCGCGACGAACTTCCCGGCCAGCCACCATCGTAACTGATCCCTGCAACGGCGCGCACGACACTCCCTGAGCCGCCTGACGGCGAGAAGGCATTTCTCTGTGGCAAAGATTCAACGCGTTTTGGTGACCGGCGGCGCCGGCTTTCTAGGCTCTCACTTATGCGAGCGGTTGGTCGAGCAGGGTCACGACGTGATCTGTTTGGACAATTTCTTTACCAGCCAAAAGACGAATGTCCAGCACCTGCTAAACTGTTCGAATTTTGAACTCATTCGACACGACGTCACAATGCCCATCTGGCTGGAGGTTGACCAGATCTACAATCTGGCCTGCCCCGCCGCTCCCGGCCACTATCAATTCAACGCCATCAAGACGACCAAGACTTCGGTCATGGGCGCCATCAATATCCTGGGGATGGCCAAGCGTTGTCGCGCAAAGATTCTGCAAGCCTCAACCAGCGAAGTCTACGGCGACCCCGAAATCCATCCTCAGCCGGAATCGTACCGCGGCAATGTGAATCCGATTGGTCCCCGCGCCTGTTACGACGAAGGAAAACGCGCGGCGGAGACCCTGTTCATGGATTACTATCGCATGAATCGAGTCAACATCCGTATCGTGCGGATCTTCAATACCTATGGGCCTCGCATGCACCCGTTCGATGGCCGCGTGATTTCGAACTTCATCCGCCAGGCCCTCTGTGGTGAACCAATCACCATTTTCGGCGACGGCTCGCAAACACGATCGTTCTGCTATCGCGACGATCTGATCGAAGGCATCATGCGGATGATGGCCGGACCGGACGATTTCCCCGGACCCGTCAACTTAGGGAATCCCGGCGAATACACCATCGCCGAATTGGCCAACAAGGTCATCGAGCTTTCGGGATCGACATCGAAAATCGCCTACCGCCCCTGCCGGCCGACGACCCCACGCGCCGACGCCCGGACATTTCCCTGGCCCAAGAAAAGCTGAAATGGTCTCCCGACGTGCCGCTGGACGAAGGCCTGCGACGCACGATCGAGTGGTTCCGCACGATCAACATTGACAATTACCGCCCGCCCACGCCCAATTTCTGATCACCGCCACGCGTGCAAATCGCGCCTCCGGCCGGGGAAAACTCTGGTCGTGAACGCCGCGGATTGTTAAGGTAAGGCGGTCCCCTCGTTTGGCCTGCGGCCACCTTCTTCCGGAGGGAGCAAGGATGCCTGGGGCAGACACTGAATCGACATCCATGACCAACATCCTCCACCCTTCCGAGGTGGCGACCTTCCACTTGAGGGACCAAGACGATGCCCGTTTTGATCACCGGCGGGGCCGGATTCATCGGCAGTCACTTCGCCGAAATGATGCAGCAGCAGACCGATGATCGGCTGATCTGCTTGGACAATTTCAATGACTACTACGACCCGCGATTGAAACGGGCGAATGCCGAGCAATTGTCACAGCTCGATCAAGTTCAATTGGTCGAAGGAGACTTCTGCGACGTGGAGTTCAATCGTCGCTTGCTTGCCGAATATGCCATCGATCGCATCGTCCACTTGGGCGCGTATGCAGGTGTGCGTTACAGCGTGCAGAACCCTTTCATCTACCAAAAGACCAATGTGGGTGGCACCTTGGCTCTGTTGGAGGCCGCGCGGGAACGACCGATTCAGCGATTCTTGTTGATTTCGTCGTCAACCGTTTACGGGTGTGGTGCAGGAATCCCATTTCGGGAGGACGCTCCTTTGGGAATTCCGGCAAGTCCCTACGGCGCGACCAAACGCGCTGCGGAACTGTTGGGACTGACGTACCATCAATTGCATGGTCTGCCCGTCGTTTGCCTGCGCCCATTCAGCGTCTATGGACCTCGCTTGCGTCCCGATTTGGCGTTGACGATCTTCGCCGATGCGATCGTTCAGGAACGGCCGTTTCCCTTGTTTGGCGACGGTACCATTCGCCGTGACTACACACATGTCAGTGACATCTGTGCCGGCTTGTTCGCGGCACTCTACCGCGATGACGTCGCCGGCCAGACGATCAACTTGGGCCACAGCGAACCGATCGAAATGCGCCGCATCATCGAACTCTTGGAACACTCGCTCGGCAAGCCTGCCTTGATTGAACGACGCCCGGAACGTCCGGAAGATCTGCCGGTCACGTTTGCCGATTTGACGAAAGTGCGCGAGCTGCTGGGCTATGCACCCCAAGTACCGATTAAGGCGGGCATCCAGGAGTTTTGCGATTGGTTCCAAGCGTGGCACGCGAAGCGCTAGGCCCGTACACCCAATCCACTTCGCGTGTGTACCAAAGGGCGTGACTTAATTGAGTACGGCAGCTTGGACGTGCTCAGGTACTGTTTGAAGGAATCACCGTCGTGCGTACCGCATTAATTTCCGTTGTCCTCGCGTCGCTGGTCTGGGCCTGCCCATCGCTGCGTGCCGAAACGCCTGAGTGGAAGTCGCTGTTTGACGGCAAGTCGCTGGAGGGCTGGCAGGTGACGGCCTTTGGCGGCCAGGGGGACGTGTACGTCGAAAACGGACAGCTCATGCTCGACTTCGGCTCGCCGCTCACCGGCATTACCTACACCGGCAAGGATCTACCCCATGACAATTACGAGCTGCAACTGGACGCCCAACGGCTTGACGGCAGCGATTTCTTTTGCGGTTTGACGTTCCCGGTCCACCAGCAGCACTTGTCGCTAATTGTCGGCGGTTGGGGGGGATCCCTAGTAGGATTGTCGAGCCTTGACGGCCGCGACGCGTCCGACAACGAAACGCGACGCAGCATGGCATTTCGCAAGTCCACTTGGTATCACATTCGAGTTGCCGTCAGGGACGCACGAGTTCAAGTCTGGATTGACGATCAGCGCGTGATTGATCAATCGATCGCAGGGCGAACGTTGTCGTTACGCCCCGAAGTTGAACTCAACAAACCGCTCGGCCTCTGTTCGTTCGAAACTCGCGCTGCACTACGCAACATCGCGATTCGACGGCTCAAAGCCACATCGGAGGATCGCTAGACCTCGGATGGCGACGCTGCTCGTCACAATCTGTTTACACCAGCCAGCCTGCACAATTCAGGAAAAGCTTAGCGGTCAATGGCAGGTTTCCGATAGGGAAACACAGGAAGAATGGAGGCGGGTTGCATCGAGCTCTCACATCGCACGTCGTCAGCACTATTCGAGTGATAGAAAGGGCGGCGAGCATGAATGGGACTCGCACCAATCACGGAATCGAGAGGGAGAATGAGCCTTGGATAGCCCGAATGACTACGGATACGGTCCGTCAAACATCATGGAAGACTTCTCAGAGCGAGATGGTTCCAACAGCTTTGGCTGGAACATGTTCTTATTCGCTGTCGCGGTGGCGATGATCGCTGTCAACTGGGGCTTCCTGCGCCGCATCGCGACAACTCGCGGAAATGCGAGCTCAAGTAACTGTGCTCGAAAAGACCGTTCAGCAACTTACGCAAAAACAGACCGCGGCGGCGCATGCCACCAGCCTGTTAGCACAGTTGACCGAACAGGGAGAGCGGAGCGAACAGGCTGCGGCGAGTTTGACTACGATTCGACAACTGCACGACCAGCTGGTCCGCGAAAACGCCCGACTGCTGGACGCGACCCGCTGTGTCGAACGATTGGGAGCGTTGCGGCAAGAAGTTGCACGACAAACTCAGTTGGTTGATCAGGCCCAGCACTGCGCTCCGCGCCACCAACGACTTGCAGCAGCGTCTGTTACTGGCCGCCACCGGAAGTGCCGAAGCCGAAGTTGCGCTCGATCGCCTCAGTAGCGTCCAGCGTCGCGTGGCACAATCGGATCGACTGCTTTCGCACGCCGAAGAGCTGGTGAATGACGTCGATAGCCTGCATCGTCATCTGCTCAGCACCGCCGACTTGCACAACGAGGCCCAGCAGGTAGCGGATCAGATGGTCGACATCAGTGAAACCCTGGTGTACGAAGCGGATGAAGCAGTGACCGCGCAACTGACCCTTGACGACCTGGTGGGACTGCGCGAACAGATCTCGGCACAATCGCCCGATGTCGCCCGGTCGCATCAGACGCTTGGTGAAATAGTCCGGCTGAAAGACAACGTCCTCGCCCAAACCGACTCGATCGGCGATGCGATTGTGACGCTGGAACAGACGGTCGACCTGGCCGAGCAGTTTCGCGAGGCGAGTCAGTCGTTTAGCGATGTCCGCCGGTGGCTGACCGATGTCGTGCTGATGGAGCCGACACTGCGGCGGGCCATGCAGACGCTGGAGCCAATCACGGCCCTGGGCAATCTGCGGCGAGTCAGCTCGGAAGAGATCCGCCAGGCTGCACAAGTGGTCCGAGGAATGCGTGACGCCGAAATGGCGAAGATCAAGTCCGACGCTCCCGCCGCCGAAGTCGCTTCGGCCGAGGAGCTGGAAGGCAACCGCTAGGTCGCCGGCGGCTTCACAACGGACTGTTCTTCCGACTTCCGCTTGTCACTTCAGGCTTGTTCCGAACAACCGCCCTGGCGATGATAATATCACAGGGCGGTTGATTTTGTCGCCGATTCCTGGCAGCCCACCGCTCCCCACGTTCCGTACGCCGCACACGGAGGCCGACTGCCAATTTCAGCGAATGCGGCTCCGGTGGGCGACCTCGGCGACAACGTGCTTCAATACCATCGCTTCCGATCGAACGCCACATGCCTCATGACCCACCCCCAACGACGAACGTCGGGCCCAGCCCGATGGCTTCCACGTTGGCAGCGGCGCTGACCACGGGCCACTCTGCGCTCGATCGGCCGGCGGTATGGACGCCACAGAACGTTGTGACCTGGCGTGAATTGCGCACCGACTTCCAACAGCGCGTCGAGCAACTGCGGCCGCTTTCCGGCCAACGCGTGGGGGTTGCCGTGCGGGCCGACAGTGCAGGCATCGCAACCATGGCCGCACTGGAACAACTCAACTGTGACGCCTATTTGTTTGATGCCGATTTGGCACCATCGCAGCGCGACACTTGGGGCCGTCAGTTCGCGTTGGCGGCGATCTTGCCGGAAACCACGGTGATGAAGACTGCCTCCGTCGCCGGCGATCACGTCGTGCCGCAACCCGGATCCGTGACCATCCTCACGTCAGGAACCACAGGAGAACCCAAAGCGGTCCGACATAGTTGGCGCAGTCTGACTCGTCCCGTTCGTCGTCAGACCGGATCGCACCCGCCTTGCTGGTTCTTGGCGTTTCGTCCTCACCTCTACGCTGGGCTCCAAGTCATCCTGCAGGCCCTATTGAATCACGGAACGTTGGTGGTGGCTCCCCCCGAGGCACAGCCGGCGGAAATCGTCGAGCTGTTGGTCCAGGCACGGGTCGAATTCGCATCCGCCACGCCGTCTTATTGGCGTCGACTGCTGATGTCGTCGGAACCCGCGGCACAGCGCCGCATCCCGCTTGTGCAAATCACGCTCGGTGGCGAAGTCGTCGATCAAGCGATCCTGGATCAACTGCGTCAGGTGTTTCCCAGCTGCCCGTGTGGTGCACATTTTCGCGACGACCGAATTGGGGCGATGCTTCTCCGTCAGCGACGGGCGGGCGGGTTTTCCCGCCGAGTGGCTCGAGCGGACCTCCGGCGACGGCGTCGAGCTTCAGATTCGCGACGGTCAATTGTGGGTCCGCTCGGCCAATGCCATGACCGCTTACGACCCCCGCGCTGCTTCGCCACGACGCACCGACGACGCCGGTTGGTTCGCCACCGGCGATTTGGTCGAGGCCCAGCGTGACCGAGTGTACTTCGTCGGCCGCAACTCCGACCTGATCAACGTTGGCGGCAACAAGGTATCGCCGGTCGCCGTCGAACGCGTGATTCGGCAGTTGCCCGAAGTGGCCGATGTTCGGGTCTACGCCCAGTCCTCGTCGCTGGCAGGCCAACTTGTCGCCTGCCAGGCCGTTGCGGCCGCCGGTTACGACGCGGACATCGTCCGGCAACGCATCCGCGAACATTGCCGCGAAAACTTAGACCGGTATCAATGTCCGCGACTAATTGACATCGTCGCGCACCTGCCGCTTACGAACGCCGGTAAGCTCTCACGCAGCTCACCGCCGCTCACCTGAGCCTCGGCTCCGCGCGGCAGCAGTTGGACGAATGAGCGACCTGTAGAATCGCGTCCCAGGGGAACTCGCTAGGTCCGCAAGTGGGATGCTGGCCGGAAAGGAATCCTACATCGTCCGCGCACTGCGGATCGCCGTGACGATCCGTGTGAGATCTTCGTGCGTCAAGGCCGAGCCGCTGGGCAAGCAGAGGGCTTCCGCGAAAATGGCTTCGGCCACTCCACGACCTCGATAGCGGCAACCTTCGTAGAGAGGCAACGTGTGCAACGGCACCCAAACTCGGCGTGATTCGATATTCTCGTCTTCCAACGCCAAACGGACCGTTTCGCAGGAGACCCCAAATACCGCCTCGTCGATCCGTACGACCGTCAACCAGAAATTCGGCTCACCATACGACGCCTGGGGCATGAATTGGATTCCGGGCAAGTCCCCAAGCGCCCGCTGATAGAAATGACAGACGTCGCGGCGGGCCGCGATCCGCTCGTCTAAGACCTCAAGCTGGGCGAGTCCGATGGCCGCCAAGACGTTACTGAGGCGGTAGTTATAGCCCAGTTCGGTGTGGTAGTAGAGCGGCCCGGGCTCCTTGGCCTGCGTCGCCCAGTGTTTGGCCTTTTCGATCAACTGACCGTCGTTGGAACAGAGCATGCCACCGCCGCTGGTGGTGATGATTTTGTTGCCGTTAAACGAAAACGCACTAGCCCACCCAGACGCTCCCGCGGCACGATCCTTGTACGTCGCCCCCAGGGCCTCGGCGGCATCTTCGATGACTGGCACTTCGTCAGCGCCCCGTCATCTCCAGAATCGCGTCCATGTCCGCGCTCTGCCCTAAAAGATCGACAACCATGACAGCTTTGGGCAGCGTCCCGCGCACGGCGCACGCAACTAGCTCGTCTTCAAGCAAGTTGGGGTCCAGGTTCCAAGTCTGCGGATCGACGTCCAAGAAGACCGGTCGCGCGGCCTCGTATAGGATCGGATTGGCCGATGCGCAAAACGTGAACGTCGGACAAATCACTTCATCACCACTTTGCAGATCTAGTCGCCGCAGAGCCAGGTGCAGGGCGGCTGTCCCGCTGGCCACCGCCGCGGCGTGGGCGACGCCCAGACGTTCCGCAAAACACCGTTCAAACTCAGTGAGATGGGGACCTACGGGTGCAATCCAGTTCGACGCAAAGACGTCCGCAATCAGAGACTGCTCGCGCCCCGACATGTGGGGCGGTGACATATAGATGCGTGGGTGACTCATCCAGTCTGCTCACCCATCATCGGCGCGGAACGCGCTGAAAACCCGGAAAGTAGCTCATGTATGACCCAAAGCGCGGATATCCGCGGCTGGACCAGCCCATGCGACCGGTCATCATCATGCCGGCCGACTGTTGCTGATTCTGCCGTAGCTGGTCCTGAACAATGTTCAGCTGCTGCTGCATCTGGGAAGTCTGACGCTGGGTCTGCATCGCGTGGTCACGGGCTTCGATCTGCGGACGTACCTGGGTGAAATACCTGGGCATACCGTAGGACGAGTTACGGCTGGTCAGATTCAGATAAGGACTGACCGTGGGCCGGTTGTACAAATAATTTTTAGTTGCGTAACCCATGGACCGTGAGTTCATCCCGTTGTACTGAGCAAAGGCCTGACGCTCGCCACCAGACAACAGAAACACGGCGGCCACTACGCAGGAGGCCAAAATGGTTCGATTCATGGGACACCAACCTTCGCTCAATTACTCCGGGGTCGGTCCGGCCCTCGGCCATAACCTTCCCTAAGTATACAGATCCCACCAGCCGGCGGCAAAAATCTCCTCTGCCGCAGCGACACCGTCCGACGCGTGCCAACCGGTGCAACCCAATTCGGAGCAAAGGTATCGGGATCCTGCAATCGCCCACGCCCGGCAATACGAGGGGAACGAATACGGATCCCTGGAATGACGCTAAGAATGGCTCATCCACGGTCCATGATCAGCGTGCGATCCGCTGAAAACCCGGATAGTAGCTCATATACGTCCCGAAGCGAGGATATCCACGGCTCGACCAGCCCGTACGTCCTGTATACATCATGCCGGCGGCCTCCTGCTGATTCTGCCGCACCTGGTCTTGGACGATGTTCAGTTGTTGCTGCAGACTGTGAGGCGTGGCGCTCAGACTGGAGTGCATCCTCGCGTGCTCGCACCTGAGGCTGAACCTGAGTGAAGTAATTGGGCATGCCATACGCCGCGTCCTGGCTGATCAGATTCAGGTACGGGCTAACCGTAGGCCGGTTGTACAGATAGTTACGCGTGGCGTAGGGCAAGGACTGGGTGTTGGACGACGTGTATTGGGCAAATGCCTCACGTTCGCTTCCGGTGAACATAAAGGCGGCGGCAACGATACAGGATGCCAAGACGGTTCGATTCATGGTACACCAACCTTGTTTTCATTCCTCAGGGGGCAGATAGCGTGTCCGCCGCAACCTTACTGAAATACTACGGATGACGCCCCGCGGAGGCAAATAACCTTACCGTCCGCCGCGACGCACCCAATTAATCGTCAAAGTCTACGTGGCTTATCCAGTAAAAACATATCGCGCAATCAACACACCCTCGTCGCGCATCGCCGTACACGGCGCAGCCGCGTGAACATAGGCAATCTGCCCACTGCGGTGTTAAGTTCTGACACGCTCGGGTCTGCTGAGCGATTCTGAGCGGCTTCCCGCCGCGAGGACCACGTGGCGCAAATGTGGCGGTCGGATCGAATCGGGGTGAACCTAGCACGACTGGAAGTGCTCGCACGGCACTAGTGAATCCGTCGATTCCGAGTAAACTCGGGGGGTGCTACTCTGTATCGCGCGATCGCTTTGGCCTCGGTCGTTTCTTCTCCGCCGCTCCGGGACTCGCATGCGTATCCTGTTCATTTGCCAGTTTTTTGCTCCCGATATCACGGCTGCGGCGTTTCGCATGTCGGATTTCGCGCGACTGCTGGCCCAATCAGGGGATGAGGTGCGGGTGATTACCAGTTACCCCCATAAGGCGCACGTGACCGACGTCGATGATCGCCCCTATGAGGAGGCGGGCATTCGAGTGTATCGCTGTCAGTTGCGCAAAGTGAAGGGTCCGGCGCGAAGGCATATTTGCGGCACTACGGTTCGTTTGTCCGCGGCAGCCTCCGTTTGGGAATGGAAATCTGGCGCACCGGCTGGAGACCCGACGTGATTTTTGCCAGCAGTCCGCCACTATTCGTCGGCGTCACGGGTCGCGCACTGTCGGTCCTGTTTCGTCGGCCGATGGTCTTCGAGGTCCGTGACGTCTGGCCGGCGGCCGCCGTCTCGGCCGGTCAGATCCGCGCCAATGGCAAGGCGTTCCGCATCGGTCGCTCGCTGGAAAAATACCTCTACAAACGGGCCGATCACATTACCTGTGTCGCCGCGCCCATGCGCGACTACCTGATCCAGCAATCAGCGACGCCGGTGACGGTCGTTTACAATGGCATTTCGGCGGAATCGATCGAAGCCGAGCCGACAACGCCGCACGCATCACAGCATCCGAATTCGCCGCATGTACTCCTGTATGCAGGCAATCTGGGCCACGTCCAACAACTGGACTTGCTGCTACAGGCCATCGCCGACTTGCAACAGCAGCCGGACCTGGCGGACTGGCAGGTCCAATTACTCGGCGCAGGTGCTCAGATCTTCAACCTCAAGCGCCTGGCGGAAAAACTGCAGCTGGGCGACCGAGTCCGTTTTTTGCGCGCCGGTCACACGGGAAGAGGCCGCGCGGCAAATGAGCCAGGCTGACATGCTGTATTTGCACCTCATGCAGGACGAAACAATGGAGCAGACGATCCCGTCAAAACTGTTCGACTATTTGCTGGCGGCGCGGCCCATTCTAGCCGGATTGGCCGGTGAAGGCCGGCAGATCCTGGAGTCGACCGGCGCGAACGTGGTCTTTCCGCCCGGCGACCTCGAGCAGCTGAAAGCCTCGCTATTGGCGGCCCTGCGCGACTATGCCGCACTCAATCAACACGCCCACTGCAATCGCCGACTGGTCCTGGACCGCTTCACCCGCGAAAAAGCGGTCACCGTGTTAAGAAACGTATTCACCTCGCTGATCCCGCAACCCTGAACAGCCCCGTGGACGGGGTATTGGACCGTCGATCGATGCCATTCGGCGGCCTCAAAGATCTCGAAACCGTTCTTTCCACGTGTAATATGGCGCATGAGCAATTAAGATAGAAGATTCAGGCTGTATCTGATTTTCTCAACGTAGGCCGTCCGACCGATTCTGCGTCGCGGCCGGGTCGTCGCACGCCTGAAGCCACGACGGTGTTGTTTTAGTAGGTTAACGGGTAGGTCTTTCGATGACGGCGACGGAAGTAAAAACCTTGGTTCAAAAGCATAAAATCCTGATTATCGGGAGCTCGGGATTTATCGGGTCGCACCTGAGCTCGCTACTGGCCGAACAGGGCCATGAGGTTTGTGGATTCGACGTCCACGAACCGGACGAGGATTTTGGCATCACGCACTTCTATACAGGCGATGTCCGCAGCAAATCCGACCTGTTGGAAGCACTGGAAGGAATCGATACGGTCATTAACCTTGCGGCCATCCATTTTGACTTTGGCCATGCGGATAGTGAGTATTTCGAGACGAACGAACATGGCATGGAAGTCCTGCTGTCGGCGATGACGGAACTCGGCATCCGGCGACTTCTGTTTACTAGTTCGATCGCGGTCTACGGCGAATATGCCGGCTGGGCCGACGAAGATACGAAACCCCGTCCCAACACGCCCTACGGCGCGTCCAAACTCGCGGCCGAGCAGGTGGTACGGCGTTGGGCTAGTGAGGATTCGTCACGCGGCGTCAGGATAATCCGGCCGTGTGCCGTGTACGGCGAACGCAACGTGTCGAACATGATGAATCTGATCCGCCAAATCAATTCGGGTTACTTCGTCCTGTTTGGTTCGGGACGCAACGTGAAAGCGACCGCCTACGTCGGCAATTTGGTCGAAGCGATGGCCCTGCAAATGGATCAATTATCGCCGGGGCTCCGGATCTTCAATTACGCG
Organism: uncultured Planctomycetales bacterium; assembly: GCA_963785495.1. GTDB lineage: Bacteria > Planctomycetota > Planctomycetia > Pirellulales > Pirellulaceae > CAWAVP01. The sequence continues at coordinate 157,232 of CAWAVP010000025.1, forward strand.
GACAAACCGGACATGACCGTTCGTGAAATCGTGGGGATCATCCGCGAGTCGCTCGGCAAAGGGCGGTTCCCCCTCACGCTGCCGCTGTGGCTGGGCGTCCTGGCGGCCGTCCCATTCGAATTGTTCACCCGGATCACGGGGAAGAACCTGCCCGTGTCAATCGCCCGCGTGAAGAAACTCGCGACGCCGACCCAAGTGCATGCCCAACACATTCGCGACGCGGGGTTCGAGCAACGCGTGTCCTCTCCAGAAGGACTTCGGCGGATGGTCCGGCACTACAAGTCAGACCGACCAGAACCCCACGCCAAGCGCAACGTCACCAAAGCCGCCTGCAGCTAAACCTCGAGTTCAGGCCTTGGTCACGGCACTGTGGACGTCATCGATGTGGTCGTCTGCCTGTGCATCCGGTTCGACGGTCACCGCGTCGCCGCTCTGGGCGTCTAGCAGCTTGCTGAGATCTTGTTGGATGAGTGACTGGAGCTGAGATTCCAGGCCTTCCACGAAATCGATGAATTGACTCATCTCGCCGCTGGCCGAATCGGCGTGCTGTTGGCCGGTGACACATAGGCGGCCGACCGATTGTCCGTTGACGACCAGCGGGATGTCGGTCTGCCAGAGCAGCTCGCGGCGGTGGTTGCCAGACCTTTGCCACGAGGCATAAAAATCCTCGTGTAACCGGGGCAACGAGAGATTCAGACGCATCTTGACCACATGAAAACGTTCGGCCGACTCGACCAACGCCCCCCACAAGTCCTCCCAGCGACGTGAGCCCTGCAGGTTCAAACTGGTTTGGCGCACATCGCCTCGATGATTCGACACAAACGGGGATATGAACCGCCCGAATCCCAACAGGCGAGTGTTTAACAACAGCAATTCGACGTGTCCAAAGACCCGCGTGAAGACCAGCAGGCCGATCACCAGCAAGACGGCGACGATCCCCAGCCACTCTTCTTCGTAATACAAACTCGCTAACGCCCCGGCGCTGGTCACAATGCACAGTACCGAAATCAGTGCGACAGCCTGGCGCGCGCTAAAACCCTGCGTGAGCAAGACGTGATGAATGTGTCCGCGATCGGTCGCGTAAATGCTGCGACCGGTCAATTTGCGCCGCACAACGGCTGCCATGGAATCAAACATAGGGATCGCCCAAACGGCCAAGGGGGCGGCAAATGCCAGCGTGGCCGCCTGTTTCATGGAGCAGCGCAAGGCGATGGTCCCCAGCACCAAACCAATAAACATGCTCCCCGTGTCACCCAAATAGATCGTGGCGGGTGAAAAGTTGTATCGCAAAAACCCCAACAGGGCCCCGGCCAAGGCAAAGGCGATAATCGCATCTAGGTACTGGTTCGTCATTAAGGCCATGCAGCCGAGCGAAATACTGAAGATCACCCCCACACTGCCGGCCAATCCGTCCACTCCATCGATCAGATTGAACGAGTTAATCGCGCCCAAAAGCCACACCACCGTAAAGGCGCTGCCGAGTATTCCCAGTGGAATGCGGATATCGAAAAGTTGAATACTGGGAATGCGAAAGCCGGCTCCCATCACTAAGCACGCGGCCAGCACCTGCCAGAGCAACTTGTAGCTGCCGCGAACCCCGAATCCGTCATCTAGTACACCAACGACGCCGAGGACGGCCACGGCCACGGCTAGGCCAATCAGAGAAACCGGCATGAGGGTGGTCTGCCACAAATCGGCCCCCCACCACATGCCCATTAACCAGACCACGACAGGTGTGACGATCAATAGAGAGATGCCACCCCCCAAGGAAACTGGCTTCGTTTGGATCTTCCGCTGACCGTCAGGACGATCGACAAAATCAAAACGAACGGCAAGTTCTCGGATGAGGGGTGTCAGCACATAGCTGAATAAAAACGCTAGTACGAGTGCCGAAACGGCGATCGCCATGGCTACGCAAACCTAATGCTGGCAATTGACTCAAGGTAGTCACATCAATTTAGTTTACCTGCGGTGACCGGGGCCGAAGACAGAGCCCAGATAACCGTTTGCCTCATCTTTGAGACAAAAGATATGAACATTTCGCACAGCCGAAAGCATCCAATGCGGTGCTCGAAATCGATCCAACGAAAGCCGCCACCTTACGCACTGCGGCGACCAGCGGCCATAGGAAGGCATGAATGAAAGACGAGTCCCGTTCCTGAGTCCCATTTAAGCAGGGGTCCGTCAGATGGTCAAGCAAACCAACGCCCCCCTGCCGCTCCGATTTCCGAATGCACAACAGTTGTCCCTGTTATTGCGGTCATACTCGTTGCTCATCAAGTCACCGCCAGCCGCTGAGCGACACACCGGCTCGTCCCGCGCAACCGACGGTGGTCACCTTGCAATGTGCTGAAATAGCACCACGCAGCGCACAAACTGCCCTTTTCGCCGAAGCCCACTGATCATGAAGCTTTCGCATATCGCGCGTATTTACCACACAGTCCGCTACCTGAAACCAATACAGGTCACCAATCGCTTGCGGCGGCATGGCGCAAGCCCCGTTGGCAGACGGTCGACGCCCCCCCGCGTCGACCAATTTCCGCGTCCTGGACGGCGTCCTGCCAGCGAGAACCATCGCTCGTCGGTCCGCATGAGTTCCACGTATTTGAGCGCCGCCTTGCCGTCGTCTCGCGCCGACTGGAGTCGCCAGGATTGGCCTCCGCTGGTCCTCTACAACCTGCACTACTTCGACGACCTGACGGCTGCCGCCGCCGATACACGCTCCGCCTGGCACGCCGCGCTCCTTGCCCAGTGGATCGCCCAGAACCCACCAGGGCAGGGACCCGGATGGGAACCCTATCCGCTCTCCCTGAGAATCGTCAATTGGATCAAATGGTGCCTTAGCGGTCATGCCTTAGCAGCCGACCAACAGACTTCCCTAGCAACTCAAGTGCAGGCGCTGGCCGAACAATTGGAATATCACCTGCTGAGCCAACCATTTACTGGCGAATGCCAAAGCCCTGGTCTTTGCTGGTCTCTTTTTTCAAGGACCTCAAGCCGAACGTTGGCTGCAACTGGGCAGCCGGATCCTGCAGCAGCAGCTCGCTGAACAAATCCTTTCGGATGGCGGGCATTTCGAACTGAGTCCGATGTATCACAGCATCATCCTAGAGGATTTACTGGATATTCTGAATCTTTCCCACACCTACGGCCAGCCTCCAGGCCTGCGTTGGACCACACAGCTCCCGCCCGATATCGCCCGAATGCGTTACTGGCTCAGCGCCATGACGCATCCCGACGGACAGATTGCCTTTTTCAACGACGCCGCGCTGGGGATCGCCATCCCGCCCAGCGGTCTAGAATCGTACGCGCAGCGGTTGGGACTGGGATCGGTCGCGGCACCGACCGATCGATTGGTGCATTTGGCCGCCAGCGGCTATGTGCGGCTGCAATGCGGCCCCAGCGTGCTATTGGCGGACGTGGGACGCGTGGGCCCCGATTTTCAGCCTGGGCATGCGCACGCCGACACCCTGTCGTTCGAATGGTCGCTGGGACAACAACGCATCGTCGTCAATTCCGGGACTTCATGCTACGGCCTGGGTGCCGAGCGAGAAAGACAGCGAGGTACGGCCGCTCACAGTACCGTGGAAGTCGATGGTCAGAATTCGTCGGAGGTGTGGAGCGGATTTCGCGTCGCACGCCTGGCGCTACCCGGCCCGGTCGAACTCCACGACTCCGGCGATACCCTGCGGGTGACCGGCAGCCACAACGGTTATCAGCGTCTGCCAGGACGCGTAAACCACCAGCGGCAATGGGACTTGACCGCTGATAGTCTATGGATCAAGGACACGCTATCGGGGGAGTTCACGGAAGCCATGGCGAGGTTTTATCTGCACCCCCAGGTGACGCAGGATACTCCCACGGACCCCGCCGAGTTGCGATGGCGGACCCCTGAAGGCTGGCGTCTGGCGGCGCGCGTCGAGGGAGGCCAGCCCGAGTGCGTCCCAGGGACTTACCATCCTCGCTTCGACGTCAGCCGTCCCAATTCTTGCTGCCAGTCGCGATTTCGGCAGCCCCACCACGCGTTTCACATCCGCTGGTTTGACCCCAAATAACCTTGCGTTTGGTGACGCAAAGACGACGCGCTGGCCCGGCCTGCCGCCATGGTCTCGCGAAGGGAGACGGCACTCGCGCATCTTTTCCCGGAGTGCAAAGCCACGCACGTGACGACGGGACTCGAGTCCCTGGCACGATGAAGATCCCTCGACGGGACATGGCGTGCGAGCATTTTTTTTGATCTAGCGCGAACCGTTCATGGTTGCAGGTCGTACCGCGTCGTATCAAGTGGGTCGAGCTGAGCGCCTCTGAGGCCTGGTGAAGAAACTCCGATTTTAACGCAAGCTGCGGCGTTCAACTCGTTACCTGACAAGGGTTTGGTTTGACCGCTTTGACGAGCACGATTATTCTGGAGCTGGCGCGACGTGTCTGCATTGGTGTACAGCGGTCGCTACAGATTGCTGGGTGACGCAGTGCCGTTGCCTTGCGTAGCGTCGCCGCCACTCCTCTTTCTGTAAATGTTTCAAGTTCACGACGACTTCGTCCAGACAGGTCCGCTGTCCGCGACACAATTGATTCGATTTTTTCCTTGTTAGAGGACCTCCTTGTGACCGACGCTTCCTCGATTTCGCTCCTACAAGACCGCCAGAAAAGCACCTGGACGCTCATCGGGATCATGAGCCTGTTGGTAATCGCTTGTTATTGGAACACGATTGTTGGCACGGCGGATGCTTGGTCGTCCCCCATGTATAGCCACGGTTATTTGATTCCGGCCTTTGCCGCGTTTCTGTTGTATTTACGACGTGAGCCGTTTGGCGAAGTCACGTCGACCGAACGTTGGTGGGGTGCGGGATTGATCATCGCGGCCACGCTGATGCGTGTTACCGGCACGTACATGGTGCAGTTCACGCTCGATCGTTTAACGATGCTGATTTGTTTTATGGGTGTGTTCATCATGGCGGGCGGTTTTCGCACCATTCGCTGGGCGGGACCGGCCATTGGTTTTTTGGCATTCATGTTTCCCCTTCCCCGCATTCTGGTGGACAACATCCTTCGCCCCATGCAGACGGTCGCCACGATGTCCAGTGTGTATGCCTTGCAGACGTTCGGCCTGGATGTCTACCGCGACGGCAATCGCATTGAGTTAGAGCGGCAGGCGATGAACGTGGTCGACCAGTGCAGCGGTCTGCGGATGTTGACAATCTTCATCGCCTTGGCGGTGGCGATTGTGATGATCAGCAATCATCGCCCTTGGTGGGAACGGATCGTGATCTTACTCAGTTCCATTCCGATCGCGTTGCTGGTCAACTGCATTCGCATCACACTGACCGGCCTGCTGTACAGCTTGAACGTAAACGAGAACATTGCGAATCAGATTTTCCACGACTTTGCCGGCTTGATCATGATGCCGCTTGCTTTAGGCTTTTTGTTCCTCGAAATGCAGATCCTGTCGCGTTTGGTCATAGAAGACAAATCGGCGCCTTCGTCCCTTGGTGTGGGCCTTGGTCAAACGACTTGACGCATCCCCGTCGCGCTGCTTGTTGAGCTCAGTTCTCGGTCACTCAGGAGCGAACCCTCATGTCCGACTTCGACCCTCGTCCCATCAATCCATCGCGTGACTTCAATCAGTTGCCGGCGATTCCGCCGCAGATGTCCACCGCGATTGGCACTCCTCTTCCCGCAGCTCCCTGGATCGAGACCACTGAAGACAAAAGCGGCTTCAATTTCATTAGTTTCTTACACTCCCTGCGTCGGCGCTGGCTACTGGGGCTCGGCCTCGGGACCCTCATCGCCTCCACCATCGCCGCGTTGCTCTGGTTGTTGGTGCCGGTCAAGTACGAGGCGTTTGTGCAGATTCGCGTTCGCCGCAACCCGGAACAGATGTTGCGAGACAAAATGAATCGGCCCCAGCATCCTCAGGACTACGAAATCGAAAAGCAGACGCAGGCCGCGTTGCTCAAAAGTCCCTTCGTCATTCAAACCGCCTTGCGCCAACCCTCCATCAGCCAACTGCGACTGGTCCGTGACGAGCCTTGGTTTGGCAAACGCGACAACCCCGTGGCGTGGTTAGAAAAACAGCTGAAGGTGGAATTCGCACAAGGTTCGGAATTTTTGCGATTGAGCATGCGGGAACGTTACAAAGACGACCTGATTTCGCTGCTCAACGCGATCACCGACGCCTACATGAAGGAGATTGTCGACGCCGAACGCATCGAGCAATCGACGAAGCTGAACAAGCTCAAGGAACGTCACCGTACTCTGCACCGCGACATCACCGATCAATACGATGAAATCGCCGAACTATCCAAGACCTATGGTTCGACGCAATCGGATGCGGTGAAGATTCAAGTGGATATGGGCTATCGCCAGTTGGCAGCCTTAGACAAAGACAAATACACCATCGATCAGCAGTTCTTCGAAGCCTACGAGAACTTGATGATGCAGCAGAAGCGAATGCAGGCCAGTACCTTGTACAAGCCGCAGGATTTCTTGATCGAAGATGTGATGCTGCAGTATCCCGAGTATTTGACGATGAAACAGCAGCTGATGGAACTGGAACAAGCCGTTCAATTTGGCGCCCAACAGCAGCAGCGATCTCCCTTTGGACAGAATGCCGCGATGCAGTCGCGCATTTCACAGCTCAAGCAGCAGATGGAAGAGTTTCGGTATCAGAAGAAAAACGAAGCGATTCAGCGACTCAAGCTGATGAACAACAACGACGACCATGAAATGCAGCAGGAATACGAAATGCTGCAGGCGCGCGTGTCATGAACCTCGACAAGCGCCGCCGTGACATCTATGCCCGGCACCAGGAAGTCAGCGACCGCATGCAACAGATGGGTGCCTTCAGCTCGGATCTGCAAATTCGACAAGTGGCCTTGGAGTCGGACAAAGAGATGATGGAGCGGATTAAGGAAGAAATCGAAACCCTGGAACTGGAGATGAGCTCCAAACCGCAGATTGAGGTCTTGCAGCGAGCGATCATTCCGGACGAAAGCAACTGGATTATGAAATACATGCAGATTATCGCCGCCTGGGGATTGGCGTTGATCGGCACGGTACTGGGCATCGCCCTGTGGGATATGCAGTCGCAGCGAGTCAACAATTCACAGGAAGTTGCCGAATCGGGCGATATCCGCGTGATCGGTACATTGCCGCAACTAAGTAGCCGTCGTGCCGGCGGTTTGCTGCCGCTCACGGAAAACTCCCGCCGGACAATCGAGATAAGCTTGACACGCTCGATCGATAGCATTCGCACCTCGCTGCTCTTCGCGAAAAGGCAGCAGCCGTACGCAGTCATTATGGTCACCAACGCGCATTGGGCCAAGAGGGCAAGACCACAGTAGCAAGTCAATTGGCCGTCAGCTTCGCCCGCTCTGGCCGACGCACCTTGCTGATTGACGGTGATATCCGCAACCCCCAACAGCATGTCGTCCTCGGCATGAAATTGGACAAGGGACTCTGCGATTTACTCCGCTCGGACGTCACCCTGGATGACGTCGTACGTCCGACCCCCGCCGAAGGCCTGTGGTTCTTGGGGTCGGGATACCGCGATGCCAATACCGATCAGTATATGGCCTCGCCCGTGATGACCAAATTGTTTGCGGAGTTGCGAAACCGCTTTGACTTAATCGTCATTGACACCGGTCCCGCATTGACCAGCCCTGACGCAATGCTGCTGGGCCAACATGCCGACGCCACCGTGATGTCGGTCCGCCGCGATGTCAGTCGACTGCCCAAAGTCCAAGAGGCTTGCGATCGACTCCGCTCGGTCGGCGTCGAGGTAGTCGGCGCGGTACTCAACGGCGCAAGTGCCGATGTACGGGAAAGCGAATTGTCGTTGCCCGCCGCCAGTCCCAAGAAAGAAGACCCACAACTGGAGCAGGTGTAAGCCCCCGCGGGCGATGCGCGAAGTCGGTTGTGATTATTTGAGTTTGTAACTTTATGTCTCTGTTCATCTGCTTTCGCTGAGAATTCCCCGATGAAGTACTTGCCGTTCGCCGCTGTGTTGGTCGTGTTAGCCGTCGGTACGCTGATCGAAGGAAAGCTCTCCGATCGCTGGGGACGCGAGAGCTCAGATAAGCTGATCGAGTTTACAAATCGACTGGCGGAAGTGCCTAAAGAATTCGGTGACTGGACGGGAGTGGACGATCCCATTGACGAGGCGGAATTCAAAGCGTCGAACTGCACGGGCTACGTTTCGCGCACCTATAGCAACAAAGACGGCCAGCGTGTGAACGTTTACCTGGTGGCCGGTAGTGCTCGTCACGTCACCATCCACACACCTGATTGGTGCTACGTCGGTGCGGGCTATGTAATGGAAGATGAACCGCAACAGTACACACTGCAGGATGCCCCTGGCCTGCCGAGCTTGCCCGAATTCCTAACAACGCGATTCCTTAAGGAAGACACGCTGGCCACTCACCACATTCGCATCTTTTGGAGTTTTTCCGACGATGGCAATTGGCGAGGTCCGCGGATGCCCAAGCCGGCGTTTGCCGGGCGCCCGGCGATGTATAAGATCTACATGATTACGGAATTGGACAACACGACCGTGCCGGCCTCGATCGAAGGCAATCCCACGCTCCAGTTCTCGCGAGCATTTCTGCCGCTGATCAACAAAGTGCTGTTCAAGGCAGAAGACACCACCTCGTAATTCACGCGGCCGCCCCTTTGAAAAATCGCTGCAACGAGCGAACGCCCGTGCCCTGGCTGCGCTTGCGCTCGTCCCATCGGGCGAAGTCGTACTCCAGGGACACGAACAGGGCGTCTTCGGCCACCAAGTCGCGGATTCGCGATACGACCGTCCGGCCGGCGTCTATGTCGAGTGGAATTGGGACGGGCAACGGCTGAATGTGCGCAACGATCGTTTTGGAATGGGTCAGATGCTCTATGGCCTGTTGCCTGCGGACCAAGGCATCGTCCTTTCGCCTCATCTGGAACACCATGCCGAGCTCAGCGTTTCCACCGAGTGGGACCAGGGAGCTCTCTCAGTACTGATTCGCTTGGGCTTCATGCTGGGCTGCGATACGCCAATCAAAGCGGTCCGCGCTCTCCCGGTAAACGCTTCGTTGCGCTGGACGATGGGCCAATTGTCTGTCACTGGCCGGCCGGTCATTCCCGCGGAGCGAGCGGTCGACCGCGCTCAGGCGATCGAAGGTTACGTGGATTTGTTTCGTCAAGCGATCGCGCGTCGCCCGTTGCCGGAGGGACCAACGGCGCTGCCGTTAACTGGTGGCCAAGATTCACGTCATATCCTCTTTGAACTGTGTCAACGCGGAACGCCGCCCAATGTGTGTTTAACGGTCCGAACGCACCGCGCCACGCAATACGACGACGCCACCGTAGCAGGGTCTGGCCCACGCCCTGCAAGTGCCTCACGAAACGATCTTGCCGCGATGTTCGCCCGTCGCGGAAGATTTCCGCAAATACCGCCGCATCGGCGTGATGTCGGACGAAGGGGGCTGGACGTCCATGCTGCTGGACCGCCTCCGCGATTTTCGTGGGGCGTACGATGGTATCGCCGGCGATATGCTTTCGTCCGGATACCTAGCGGGCATCGAATACAATTCGCACGTCAGCGACTTGGTCGAATCGCCGAGATTGGCGTGCTTTGGCCGCACACATTCTCGCACATTTCAGCCCCTCGGAAGAAGCCCTCGCGCCGCTGTTGCGGGCTCTCAGCTACGACGACCTGGGACGCGAATACGTGCTGGAGAGGCTGACCGAGGAATCGGCGCGATTCGCCGACACGGGACACCCGTTGGCCATGTTTATTATCCACAATCGCACGCGCCGTGAGATTGCCATGATGTCCTGGCTGATGTGCGCCGAAGTGCCTACCTACTACGCGCCTTATTTGGATTACGAATTGTTCGACTTCTTGGCGTCGTTGCCGGTGCGCCAATACGCTTGCGGGCAATGGTTTCATCGCGAGGTCATCCGTCAGGCGTATCCTGAATGGGCGGACCTGCCCTACTTGGATAAATCGCGTCTGCATCGTCCCGGCACCGGCCTGGGCGCGGTCGTCTCGTCGATCCTGGAGCTACGCCGCTGGGCAAAAGAGCATACACCGCAAATGACGGGAACCGTGTCGCGCTGGGGCACGCACCGCATCCTGACGCGCGCCGCTCGCTCGTCCGCCCCACGACGTGTAGTCCAACAGCGCTGGTGATTGAGCAACTATTGCGGCGCTGGTCTTAATGGGATCCGGTCGGCAGGACGAACCATTCGTCGAAGCCGCTCGCGAGGTCTCAGGACTTCGCGTTGGAACCCGTGCATTGCCCTTTCCTGTATCCATTACGGTTTTCGACACACTACCGCCAACATGTGACCATAGCGGTCGTGAGCCAGCCACCGATTGATGGGAAGTCCAATCTCTGGCAGTTTTTTCAGCGGCCCCAAAACAAGTCGGGCAGGAGGCAACTCGTCGATGATGCCTTTGTAGCCACCGTACGGTTGTTGGCCAACGATTTGAAATCCATGCGCTGCGCAGGTACTCACAGATCTCGTCGGCCGAAAAGGCATACTGGTAAAACGGCAGGCCGTGCGACGCTCCTCGGTAGCAACCCCAACGAGCTTTGAGACGACGAAGGGAATTCAGATAGGGCACGGTGATCACGGCGATTCCGCCGGATCGCAACACCCGCAGCGCTTCGGACAAAAACGGCTCCGGTCCTTCCCGACGGTGTTCCACCACGCCAATCGAAATGTAGCCACCGTAATGTCCGTCCGGGACGTCCAATTGGGTTACGTCGGCAATCCGAATGGGGAGATCGGGAAACAATTCGTGCAGCGCCGCAACCGTATCCTCGGAATAGTCAACACCTTCGACGAGCCATCCTCGCTGTCGCAGTGCCATCACGATTTGTCCGCGGCCGCAACCGGCCTCCAGAATCGGTTCCTCGCGCGGTAGCCAACGTGCAAAGACGTGTTCCAGGTAGTCGAGATGTCCCTGCTGCGCCTCGAGCGTAGTGTTCGCGTTTCAAACGGTCTTGCCAGCGGCCATGCCAGTACGCTTCGTCGGCCGGTTCCGAGAAATAGACCAACCGACCGTGTCAAGTCGACGGATGGATTTGTTCTTACTCATGGCTTTCCATCCTGGGTCGCGAACGGCTGCCCTTCAGCATCCACATCGGACACGAAAGGTGTCCGCGACCGCGCTGGACGCATCACACGCATGGTCTGCAACAGTTCTTGGACGCGACCCCGTGAGCAGGTCGCGAAGAACAGACCAACAATCACGCAATAGCCGCCGGCCAACGTGGCGACCTGCACGATCGGATGGTAGTGGCTCAGATACTCACCTGCCGACGCGATCACCAGCCAGGCCGTCACGGAACAAAAGACGCAAGGTGGCACCGCGGCCCATAAAAACTCGGTGGGACGACGATCCAAGATCTTCGTCATACAGACTCCATGAAAGGCTCCATAGCCACAGCGAAACACGGCCGCCGCCAGCGAATTTCGCGCAGCCCGCCGGACGCCGCGCCGATCCAAGCGGCAATCACCGTGCCGGCCGCACTAACAAAATGTAGCAACGTATTCGCTCGCCACATGCCGCGCGCTTTGTAATAAAGCCGCGCCGATCGCGGTCATCATGTACACCGGCAAGACACTCGTCAACGGGCGAAACACTTGAATCGACGCATCCCATTTACCTTGCCAGCAGAAATGAATGACCGGCGCCGCCACGACAACTCCTAAACCACACGTTGGCGCTACGACGGTCGATAGCACGCGCACCGAACGCAGGTACGCGGCGCCCTGCCGCTGCGGCTCATCAGTTAAGCGGCTCCGGGCGGGCATCAACACGCGCTGCAAACTGGTGTTGAAGAACAACGCCACCGCGGCGGTTAGCTGGAAACCAAAATAGAACAGCCCGGTCACCACGTTGTCTTCAAAACGACCCACGACCAAACTGCTGCCGTGGACGATGAAGGCGGCCGCGAATCCGCATAGAATGATCCAACTGGCCGATCCGAATAGCTCGCGTGCAAGGGACCAATCCAGCCGACGACCAGGCGGCCACTTGCCCACTACGCGCAAAAGCACAATCGATTCCAGGGCAGCCACGATGGCCATCGGCCAGGCAAAGCTATACGGTCCGTAGCCCGCCAAGGCGAACAGGATGGAAAGCGCCTGCATGATCAGCATGGGTGCCGCATTGGCCAACGCCACGGCACGGAAACGAAGATCGATCGCCAGCTTGGCCCGCAAAATCTCGGCCGCGCTGAATGAGCAGTTTCTGTACGCCGGCCGAACGTTGCGTGAGCGCAATGACCGACAAGCCGATGGCGATCGCATACACGCCAAAATCTTCGGGAGCGAGCAACCAGCCGAGGATCAGATTGGTCGCAAATGCGGTGACTCGCCCTATCATCACCGCCACGGTCGTCCATGCCATCCCTCGGGCAACGACGCTGCCGTACGATCGCTGAGGCGTCGGCGGCGACGTTCCCGCGATAGGGACAGTCGTGGTTGCTTTACCATGAGGGTCCTTCCAGCAGGTCAGGCGGTCGTGGTCGCAGGAGACGATCGGCGCGTAGGCATCGAACGTTGACGCGTTCGAGCTGAAGTTTACTTCTTACCCAACTGTCGCTGCTGCCGAAAAAAGTCGGTCAACATCTGGCCGCAAGGCACCGCCAAGACGCCGGCGGTAAACTGAGTTTGATGGTTCAACCGAGGATCATTCAGCATCGAATAGAGCGATTGTACCGCGCCGGCCTTGGGATCGGCCGCACCGTAGACCAGCTGGGCGATTCGCGCCTGCAAGATTGCGCCGGCACACATCGGGCAGGGTTCCAATGTCACATACAACCGGCAGCCTTCCAGCCGCCAACTGCTTAGCGACTCCGCGGCCTGCGTGATCGCGATCATTTCGGCATGTGCCGTGGGGTCGTGCAACTGCTCGCGTTGATTATGAGCCGACGCGATGACTCGTCCCTCATGCACAATCACTGCACCGACGGGGACTTCTCCCGCCGCCCGCGCCTGCTCCGCTTCGGTAAGTGCAAGCTGCATGTACAGCTGGTCCATTTCCACGTCATTGTCCCTCAGCACCAACTCGGGTTGCCATCATCGGATCTTGGACCTTCAGCGGAATGGGGGGCGAAAACACATTGTCTGAGCTACGCGCTCCCAGGCCTACCGCCGTCAACAGAACCGGACCACGCCCCAACTCTTGTGCGTCAATCAGTACTGTCCCCTGATTGCCCTTCACTTGTCCCAACGGACGACGATTGTGGAATACATAGATGGACCTGGCCCGGGGCACTGACAAAACATTGAATTCGTCCGCGGGAATCGACCAGGCGCGGCTGCACACCTGCGGACTGATTTCGCCGCCATGATTATTTACGGTAATGGGAATGATCAGCCGCCCTTGGGATTCGATTTGCGAATCTTGAATTCCGACAATTCGCAGCTCGTGATAACCATCACCGACTTTGGTCGTGTCCACCTCAAAGATTTCTCCCGGACGACAATCCTGGATCAACCGACCATCGACGAACAGGCGAAATGTCTTGACTGCCAGTGTTTCCGAACGGGGCGTCAACGTCAACATGGCTTGCACGGTTTGCTCCGCCGTCACGCCATCTACCGCAATCTGAGGAATCTGCGCCCAGGGACGGCACAAGGGATCGCCAATAATCAGCAATTGGTAGGGGGCGGCAAGCGATTGGTAAAACGCTTCGGCCAGTGTCGCGCCCCGAACGTAGTGCAGATGCACAATCGGATGCGGAAACTTGGCCTGCAGGGCAAAGGGTTCCATCACCGTACCACTCGCCCCGGCGGCGCCGTAGCTCAAGAATTCGGTCAGCGGTGTTTGATGAGCGGCCGCACGCAAGTCCCCCCCAAAACTGGTCAGGTTATCGCAAATCGCGCCCGGTTGAATCTTGAACCGCACTCGATCTGCATGGATGTCGGACCGGCCCGTTGTGATGCCTACAATGTCCTCGCGTCCCGCCGGCAGCACGCCGTCCAGGACTTCAGCGCGGACTCCTTCTTGTTGAATAGCCGTGGCAATTTCCGGAAAAATATCGTGCCGCGTTGTCGACCGCACCTCACCATCAATCCGCATCAGATAGATCGTGCCCGCCGGTCGCGTGCCGTCCGCCAAGGCGGCGCGACGCAAGTAATTGATGGCTTCTTCAACCGTGTTGCCACGACCGTCCGTGTATCCCAACATGGTCGACAAATAGTAAGTCGGGCCACCAACCGCCAACGGCTCGCCCGTTTCGCCCCAGCCGTGCGAACTGCTGAAACCGCGAGTTTCCGCACCGTAATAGTTATTGTTGCGTTGCCGATTGGGTTCAAATACGTACGGCGCTTGCGCATACGGACGGCTTGGCTGAAATACGTGAGCGAGGTCAACGATCCTTTCGTGCCACCGTGAGCGGTCTGCTCGGACAGATCGGCCGAAAAATCGACCGAGTACGGATATCCCGAGGAATAAACGATGTAGTCGATCTGATGCTGCAAGCGGCGACGGTCGATCTCGGCAAAGATCGGCTCCAGGAATCGCGTACGAAACGTCTGGACATCAATGGTTTCCAGCGAGCCGTCCCAATCCAGATAGAGGATATTGGAAGGCGGAATTTGCCGCAGTGAAGCATAATGGTTGGCCAGCGTTAACGAATCATTGCGTCGTGGATTGACGACCAACAGCACATTTTCGGGCCCACCCCCTGCCTGAACGGTAGGAACCCCACCCCATCCCAAAAACAGCAGGCAGCCGAGCAAGAGTAAGGACGACGGTGCAGACAAACGGGATCGCCACGGCGGCATCGCGACATCGCGACAGACCATCCGACGAAGGGGGGGCAGTCTGAAATAGGGCATCAATCCACAGCTCAACTTTCTCTCCACGAGGTTGTTCGAGACGGCGGGGGCCAGCGGGCCCCTGTGCAGCGGTTCGCCCGGGGCCCCTGTGCAGCGGTTCGCCCGGGGGCGTTGTGCAGCGGTCGCCCGGGGGCGTGAGGAGTCCTTACGACCCGACTACAGTAGTTGTTCGTAAAACGCATGCAGCTTTTGATATTCTGCGGCCCAATTGTAGTGTTGCAAAACCGCCTGCCGACCGCGACGGCCCATCTCCGCCGCCTCGGCCGGATGTCGAATCAAGTATTCGATGGCGGCGGCCAGTTCGTCGGCGGCTTCAGGATCGACACAGATCCCGCACGCATGACGCTCGACGACCTCCCGATACAGAGGAAATGCGGACGTTATCACCGGCATTTCCAGCGCCATGTACTCGAATAATTTCGTGGGGTACGAATCGATAATGTTCGGCAACGGCAACAACACGGCGAGTCCAATCTGACAATCGCGAACAAGCCTCCAGCCCTGCTGCGACGGCAAATACCCGTAAAAAAGCACGCCGTGCAGCCCGGCTTGTGTCGCCTGCTGCTGCAAATTGGCCAAATGGGCGGGCGGCCATCCCGGCCCGATACATCGCCAGTCGACGTCGACTCCGCGCTGATGCAATTGGCATAGGGCCTGCAATGTCACCTCGCTTCCACGCTCCCGCGCTACCCCTCCCATGTAAGCCAACGTCGGTCGCTCCGTCCGCTCCGACGACGGCGTTGGCAACGACTCCAGCCGCGGTAGGTTCAACACGGTGACCGATCGCTTGACCCAGGCGTAGTCGGCCGCGTAAGACGTTTCTGCAAATACCACAGGCATCGACGCCAGCAGGCAGCGCTCACCCATCCGCGTTAGGTACCGCGCGGGACGTTTGAGCCAATTCGGGAGCCACGTCTTGACCTCGATGTCCTTGGGAACATTTTCGTGCATGTCGTAGACAACGACTTTGCCGCCAAGCCGCAACAGCGCTGCCCACGGCAACAACTCGGGATCGTGGATCTGATAAAGATCCGCCTGCTGACGCCACGCCTCGCGGAAAGCCTGCCAGGCCGTGACGGTCATGCGACCGATCTGCCCTCGCGGCTTGGGCAGGGCCTTGATCACCACACCGTCGCGTACTTCATTTCGGTCATGCACGGCAATCAAGACGACATCGTAATCCGCCGCAGCTAAGCTCTTGCACTGCTTCTCGAAAATCCGCACATCCAGCGGCCGATGCACCGACGTCAGGTGAACAATTTTCTTGCGTTGCGTCGGCATGACAAACTCGTTAAACCGGCTCAATCCCAAAACGCTCCAACCAGATCGCCAAGCAGGCGATACGGAACAAGACGAAATGGGGAATACGCTTCGAACCTTGACGGTACTCGATAAAGGCATCCTCGCCGCCCGACGATCGACCAGCGTATCGATGCGATCGCAATGCTCCACTCGACGTTCCAGCTCCTGTCCCAACACTCCGCATCCACGAGGCTTGAGGTGTGTCAAACCCCAACTTCGTGCGCCGCGAACGTAACGACGGAGGGAGGCGATCGCCCAGCGCGTTGACTAACAGTCGCTTGGTCATTCCGCGCCGGAAAAAATACGGCTCAGGCATCGTGAGTGCAAGCTCCAGGAACTCGTGGTCCACCATCGGGACTCGCGCTTCAACCGCATGTGCCATACTGTTGCGATCTTGATAGCGCAGCAGCACCGGCAAGCTCCACAGCCGCAAGTCTGCCCATTGATGCTCGTGCAGATCTCGTACGCCGCGCATGCGTGTCTTCCACGCACCTCGACGTTGACTCAGCACGGCGGGACGCAGGATACGGTCCATTGGATCGTATCGCCGGCTCAGCCAGCGAGGCGCATAGCGGATGCCTTGCCAGAATTGAAACAATTGACGATCGCCGTGTCGCAAGGTCGATGCCACGTGGCGCACGGCAGTCGTCCACTGCCGCTGTGCCCACAATTGTTGCAGGAAGAAGTAGGCGTATTTGCGATAACCGCAGAGCGCTTCGTCGCCCCCTTGTCCATTCAACAAGACGGGCACTCCATGCTGCCGCGCGAGCCGCATCACTGCGTATTCACCGTATTGGCTCAGAGAGAATACCGGCTCGTCCTGGTGATACAGGAATTGGTCTAGGTCGGCCAGCGCATCCTCCGGTCGTAGCCGCAATTTGACCGAATCCGTGTGACAATATCCCGCGACGTCGTCGATGTACCTCTCCTCACTAATCTGCGGGTCATCGTGGCAAACGGAAAAGGTCTTCATCTGGGCCCCATAGTCCCGTGACGCAACCGCGACGATACTGGACGAATCGATGCCTCCCGAGAGACACGTGCCGACCGGGACATCCGACCGTAACCGCAGCCCAACCGCTCCGGCGAACGTGGCCCCGGTTGCCTGCACGGCGGCCGACCAAGGCTGGGAGCGCGTGCCTGCGCGACGGCAGCCAGAAAGTACGACGACGTTCCAGCGCCGGCGCATCGCCCAGCCTCCAGTTGAGCCAACAGCCGGGCTCGAACGGAATCACGTCCTCGAGCATCGTTTGCTCAGGTTCGTGACCCAGTAATCCCTCGCACAGGTAGTCGACGGCCTGTTGATGGTTCAGCCGGGGCACGAAACCAGGCAGCGGATACAGCTGTTTCAACTCGGACACGACAGCAGTCAGTCCCGGCCGCGTCCACAAATACAAGGGCTTGATGCCCAGACGATCGCGGGCCACGAACACCTGGGCAGCGTCCAAGTCGACCAGCACAAACGCAAACATGCCACGGAAGCGGGCGACGCAATCCGGTCCCCACTGTCGGTAGGCCGCCAGGATGACTTCAGTATCTGTGCCAGTGCGAAATAGATGCCCCGCTGCGCGCAACTCCGCAGTTAGTTCCACGTAGTTGTAGACTTCGCCGTTATAGCTGATCCACAGCCGCCGATCCGCCGTGGACATCGGCTGTAACCCCGCCGTCGATAAATCCAGAATGGCCAGGCGAACGTGCCCCAACCCCCAATCGGCGGGCGACTCGGTCCGTGGCGGTCTGTCGATCTGAAGGCCCTGACGCGTGCCGCACTGCATTCCCTCGCCGTCCGGTCCACGGTGACGAACGCGGGCCATCATCGCCGCCAGCCACGTGGGTAGGTCGGGATCGGGCGAGTCAGTAAAAAGAGCGGCAATCCCACACATGGGGCGGTTAAGACCTTCGCAATCAAAAACGAGGAAGGAGCGTCGGAGCACGGCGGACGCCCCAACCCGCCCTGGGGCCACCCCCCCCGGTGTCTAGTCGCTCCAGGCCGATCCGGGCGTCAATACGCTTCGGACGGCGGTCCGTTGGAGGGGCCTCAGGTTACCATCGGCTGACAGCACGCCGTGATCTCAGGCTTGTCCGCGAAAACCGTCACCGAGCCGAGGATGTAACTGTCTACGTGGTAGTGAGGTCACCAGATCGGTGCCGTCGGTACAATCGGTGCCCATCGTCGGCCACCGGGCGGAGGTATCAGCGCGACGGCCGATTGTTGGGCCCCAAAAAACATGAGGATTGGCACATGGTCAGTTAAAACTATGAGGCGCCTCAGCATGGCTGTGATACAATGAGGCCTAATAGCCTTTTCTGTCTCGTGCGGATGACCTAGCGGTTGGCTTGACCACCCGGATTCGGCTCAGCTTGGCTTTCTTGCCACTCAGCGACGCCCTGGTTCGTACGATACACAAGTCAAGTCCGACGCCATCGGCGCAGACACGTTCAACACCTTCGAGGTCGCTCATGGTTTTTGTCGTCGTCTTGTTGACCTTCTTGGGCTTTGCGCTTGCGATTACCTTTCGTCCGGCCAACATTATTGCGCTGTCAATCACCGTCTATGCGTTTGAGCAATGGGCGCAGGCCAATTCCGGTTTTTTTGGTCGCCATGCCGCATTGATCAACTTTGGCTTCGGCATCCTCTGCGTATTCGCCATGATCAGTGTGGTGCTGCGGGCGCAATCCGTTGAATCCACCCACATTATCCATGTGGATCTGGACCGCGTTGTATATGCTGGCGGCCATCAGTTGCCTCTGGTCGATCGACCGTACGCTGTCGATGTTCTTGTTCAAGTACAACCTGCCCTACGTGGTAACGTTTGTGGCCCTGGTTCCACTGGCCATTCAGGATCGTGAGGATGCACAAAAGGCGATGATGTCGACTTTGATTTTCGGCACGATCGTCGCTCTGTTGTTGCTCGTGGGCACACACATTCACGCTTACGGGCGCACCATCGAGGTTGAGAGCGGAGGGGGAGTCGTCGACCGCGTGGGCCAACTGCGGACACGCTTGGCTCCGTTGGCCGTCGCCGAACTGGGTGGCTTATTGCTGATCATCTCCGTGCTGATGAACTTCCGCGGATTCGGCCGTATCTGGCAGCAATTGCGGTGGGGAATTGTCGTGTTGGCACTGGCCATCATCTACCGCTCGGGTTCGCGAGGACAATTGATTGCCGCCATGACGTCCATCGTGTTGTTCATCACGTTTAGCCGAGGCACGAAAAAGGCAATTGGCTGGATCGCGGCCGGCGTCTCGACCTTTACCATCCTGGGGGTCGCCGCGTGGTCGTTTATCGGCAATGCCGATCAGAGCGGACGTTGGGATCTGAACAATATGCAATCGCAGTTTGCCAATACTCGACTAGAGTACTGCCACAAGCTGTTGGAATTCTGGATGGAGAGCTCACCGATCAACTGGCTATTCGGCCTCGGCAGCTCGGCTTCGTATGACAATCGAATCTTGGGGCGCTACTGCCACGTCACCGTTGTTGAGGTCTTGGCCGAATTAGGATTCGTCGGCTTCGTGCTGCTCATCGCGTTTTTGGCGCTGGTTATCCGCGACCTGATCCGACTGTATTTCTTGACGAAAGACTCGGATGTCGACCGAGGAGTAAGCGTAGCTCTGGGTGCGATGTTTACGTATGCGTTGATCTTGTCATTCAAGCAAGGTTCGTTTCTGACGAACACCTTCCTATTCACCAGCGGTCTAATGATCAGTCGCCAATCGGCGGTGATGAAGTTGGCATACCAGCGCCAACACGTGAAAGAAATGCGGCGCCGCTGGAGTGCCTACTACGCCCACTTGAGTCGACAACAAGGCTACGGTCAAACGACTCCGGGCTACGGTCAAACATCGCCCCAGACGTAGCCAATTACCAGTGGAGTGTTGGGTTGATCCAGTAGGCGTGGTCCAGGCTGTTGTTCTGGATCGGATCAGCGATCAGTTCCAGAGTCTGCGTATCGGCGGGCAACTCGACCTGAATCGGCACACTTCCTCCCATCACTTTGATGAGAGGGCTGACAAACACCACTTGCTGATTGGCCTTCACGACAAATCGAACACCGTCGGCAGTGGCAGCGTTGACCATCCCAATGGCGCTAAAGCTCTTTGCGCCGAAGGCAACAGGTATTCGATACGCGAAGGAGCACACGCCCAGAGGAAACGGGATATCTTCACACCGTCAAGTTGCGGCAGCGCCGCAACTTTCGGATTCGCGGCCGCATCAATGTTCTTGTTGATACCAAATGTGCCATAACCGACACGCATTTCGACAGGCGACAATCCGGTTAGATCGAGCTGATCCGAGTCGCGCCCCAAGACGCTTGTGATCGCGTCCAAGTCTTGTTGAACTTGGACGCGTTCCACTCGACTCAATTTCGCATCACAGGCCCGGAACCAGTATCGAGCGCGCCGCAGCGAGTTCACCTTTTCGACTCCCGAAAGCTTCTCGGCAAACTGGAACCAGCCGCGCGCCAACTTCAGTTGTTGTTCTGCCGAAGTGGGTGGTGCGAGTTCCTGTTTCACCAGCTCAGCGAGCGCCGCGTCGGCCGTGTCGCGCAGCCCTTGCAGGCCCTGTACAAAGTCGCCCTTGGCCAATACCTTAAATCTGGCACTGCCGGCCGCCGCGCCGGCATCTGGGCCACTCGGCATGGACTTCAGGGACGCAAAGGCGGCCTGAATCGCGTCAATTTCCAAACGAAAATCCAACAACTGTTTGCGAAACGCGCGGTCCGGGACGGAGCGACCGATGGATTGGGCAAGTGACGCAAAGCGAATTGCTTGTTCGTAGTCGTCCACATCAACCGCGTCTCGCGCCAATTGCTCCGCGAATTCCGCGTAACGTCGACGGTCTTCCCCTTTTAATCGACGCGTGACGTATTGCAACAACTCGTAACGCAAATCCGCGCGGTCCTGACCAAAATCGCGCGCGATGACATCGATTACCGCGAGTGCCGCATCGACATCGCGCCGGGAGCGGGCACGCTTTAGGGCGTTGTCTAACAGCGCGTACCGCGCCGCTTCGTCGAGTTCCGGCGAGTCGGCCCGTGCCAGCAGTTCCTGAGGCCAGCGTTCGACTGGCACCTCTTGTTGCCTCAATTCGACTAAGATTGGCGACAGAACCTCGCGACGCGCTTGCTGCATGGCGGCCGAGTCCGGCAACCCTTCGCTCGCGTCCGGCGCATCCGTCGGACGAACGTCGGGTTCGTCGTTGGAGTGTGCAGGCGCTGCTGGAACAGGAAAGGACAGTGGCGGAGCATCGGAGACATCGTCGCCGCTAAGGTGACGCACGAGCTGTGGTAAAAACTCGGCCGCAAAACCTTGCCATTCGGCTTGCTGAGCAAACTCATTCGCCCGCCTCACGTCCCCCTGGTGGTCGACGGCCAAACAGGTCGCGATCAATCGCCAAGCGGTCGCCGGAGAGGTTCGGTAATGCGACTCCACTAGCGCCACTGCCAGATCCGGATGGATGTTACGGAGGCGCAGATCGAATGAGTGTTGTTGGCCTGTCGGAGCGGCCAGCGTCACGGACGTCCCGTCTCGAGAGACGACCGTGACGGGAACTCCCGCGATAACCAACGTGTCCTGTGCCTTCAAGTCCGATTGGGCCTGATCGACGGCTTGCCAAAACTGGGCGATCGCATCGCGGACCAACTCCGCCTCTTGAAACAACGATTCGGGCAAACCCAAGGCCTGATTCAACCGCAGTGCCTGAAGCGCACCGTCCGCTGCGGCTAGGTCGCGCTGAGAAAGTGCTGCAGCAGGACGGCGCCCATGGGCGAGCTTGTCGTAAATCGAGCCGGCTGGCCGCGGACGGCTGAGCGCTGCCTCGTTCCATCCAGGTGGCGACGGCGCGTCCGCATTGGCGCTTACCGAGTCTGGGTCGGTGGCAGGCTGCGATTCGGTTGTCACGTCGCTCGGGCTGGGCTCCTCCGACGGAGACTCCGCCACATCGGAAACATCGGCCGGGACTGGAGAGCGATCCGCAGCTACGTCGGTCAGTTCATCACGTGTCGATGTGTCCACCCGTTCGTCGTTACGGACAACCTCCGAGTCCGGCGCCCCCGAGAGACTCGGTTCCTTGGTGATCGGTGCCTCGGCCGTCCGATCGTCGGCAATCGGTTGTGCTGCTGAAGAAGGGGCATGATCTCGGTAAATCCGGTAGGTTACGAAGCTCAGCAGCAAAGCCAAGAGGGGCAGCAGAAGCTTCATTGACGCGTACCAGGGCCGCGCGACGCGAGGGCCCCGCCCCGGCGTTCGCAGCGTAACCGGATCCGGCTCGACAACAACGTCCAGCACATCCTCCCCAGGCAATTCTCCCGGGGCAGCCAGAGGTGGTTCTCTGGGCGGTTGCTGAGCCCGCAATTGGTCGTCGTAGGTCGACTTTCGGGACGGCGTCAACAGACAGACTTTGGCTGCGGCGATCTCATTCAAGAGGCGCTGAGAGGTCTCGGCATGCGGACCATTTTGAAAGGTTCTCAAATGGGCCATTTGCCGATCGGCCGCCGACTCGATCACGTCCACATCCGACTCGAACAAGTCCACTCCCAGCAGCCGGTACAAGTTGGGTGGCCGCTGAGGATCGCGAATACCGAGCCACTGGAGATAGGGATCGAACGAATTAGACATCGACCTCACGGGCGCCGGAGTCGGCGACTTTGGCCGTCAGCAAAACGTTGGTGACGGCGAATGATGACAGAGCTCAAACCAACCAATCTGAGACTTAAAAGTTCGTAGGCACAACCGTCCCCTTGCTGTCCTGCGGACTCACCTGAGCGGGAACGGGAATGGAGGTACCAGTACTGGGGTGGCGCGCCTGGGCCTTGCTGGTCGAGAGCCGCCGAGCATAGATCCACGGATGAATATCGTCTGATAGAAACTCGACGTGCCCGTCGCAGTAGACGACATTCACGCCCCCGGAATGATTACTAGAAGGACGTGCGACGGAAACCAATTTGTCGGGACTGGTGCGAGAAAACCCGAGCAACTGATCGTCCAAGTACCGCTCGTGGCCTGAATTGATCGCGTACTGCCGACCAGCTGTCGGATCCTGTCCCTCGAGCAACCATTCCTCCTGCGGCGTCCAGACCATTGTCGTCGCGCCTTCCTCAAGCATCACCCAACTAATCGCGTTGACGTTCTCGGACAACAAGATCGTCGAGGTGGTGCCGTCGTTCTTCGAGACGTACGCGGAATCAACACGTCCGGTTGTCGAATTGTAAGGAATGACATTGGCGATGCCGTTGGCCCGTTGAAACTGATTGACCTGTGAATTACTCCACTGCGACATGTCGTTACCGAGCGTCCGGTCCCAAATGCCGGCGTTGATCACATAGCTGAGCCGCGCCGGAATTTGGCTGACGGCCGGATCGCTTGGACAGCTTGCAATTTCCAGACCGGTCGTGAACCAGCGCAGTGCCGGGAGGATTAAGTGTCGGATTTGCCAAACTATCAAGTACCAACGTCCAGTTGTTTAGGGGCACTGGGTCGTTGACCATCATGTCCCAAACATTGTTCTGCTCCATGTGAGGCAGCAATTTGCCGACCCAAGACACCGGGATCTGCTGGCCCGTGTTGGCCAACACCATGTTGATGCGCCCCGGATAATATCCCTTGTCACTTTCGTGACTGACCGTGGCTTGACCCAAGTTGCGCAGATTGTTGGCACATTGGCCTTTCCTCGCTAGTTCACGCGCGGAGTTGACGGCGGGCACCAGTAAGGCCACAAGGACACCAATGATGGCGATCACAACCAACAGCTCGACCAGCGTAAAACCTTGTCTGTTCTTGTCCGACATACTTGTGTCCTCGCGTTTCAATCCGCCCTTGGCCCCCGCCGCGCCAGTGCTTGGCCCGGCAATTCTTAAGTATCTAACAAACCGCCACATGTGTCGAGTCAGTCGGAACGGAACAGGCGATTTCTGGGCGTTCTGAGGAGGTCGCGACGTGGTACCCAACTGCGGGTCTCCGCCGATGGGCAGATGGTGGCGAGCAACGAGCTGGGGACCGCCCTCATCCGGCCTGTGGCCGCCTTCTCCCGCGGGATAAGCAAGTTGTCTGAGTCCAACCTCACCCCGCCGGGACGGGAGAAGCGAAGTCATGGTGGGCTAGACCGTGGCCGGCTCGAGAGACACGACGGCAGCATTCGACTGGCAGCGAAAGCTGGTTTCCGTCACATTTCGCAGTTGCGTGAAGGGAATTAGCGGCTCGCCTCCTTGGGCCACTCGTTCGATAAACTGCTGACACTCGGCGGCATGACCTTTGTCCTGCCGCATTGACTTTGTCCGATGGAAGCCGGCGAATCCAAAACCGGTCAACTGGCGATAATTGTCCATCTCGAGTACTTTGCCGTCGGCAAACACCGTCAAACGTTCCTTCGGAAAGGAACGATGGCCGTTTGCAAAATAATGGATCGAACCCAGGGAGCCGTCGGCGAACGTTAAGGCCATGGAACAATGATCATCACGAGTCGCCACGGAGGCCGCCTGCCCTACGTGATCGGCGTGAGCGTGCACGACCGGAGCCGGCCAGGAAACTCAGCAAATCGATCCAGTGACACCCTTCGCCGACGATACGACCACCGCCAATCTGCGGATCGTGGACCCAGTGATCGGCCGGGATGGCTCCCGCATTGACCACCATATTCATGCATAGCGGACCTGTGCGGCCGGCGAGCAGTTGTTGCATTTTCACGATGAATGGCGCAAAGCGACGGTTAAATCCAACCATCAGCTGCTGCCCCCGCGAACGCTCGAACGACTCCGTGACCAATTCCAACCCTTCGGCGTCAATCGCCAAAGGCTTTTCGACAAACACATGTTTGCCAGCATCCAACGATTCGGCCACCATGCGGGCATGTTGATGGTGTCGTGTGGTGATAATCACCGTGTTGATTTGATCGTCCGCCAGGACCGCTTGGTAGTCGGTCGAACAGTTTCGGAAGCCAAACTTGCGAGCGGCATGCATTGCGCTAATGCCCCCGGCGCTGACAATCGTATGCAAAACCGCATCGGTCTTCGCTAGGGCCGGCAGCAACACCCCTTTGGTAAACGCTCCCGCTCCGATCATGCCCACGATGGCGCGATTGGACGGGGGAAACGAAGCAGAAGGACGGACCGCTGTCGACACACTCCGTACGCGCGTAACTGGCTCGACGGGATATGTCAGCACAACGCCCAATTGCGACAATCCGCTCGAAAGCAACTCGTAAGCCCGTAGAGCGTCATCGAACGGAATGTGATGGGAAGTCAGCTGATCGACGTTCAACCTTCGCCGTGCGATCAGCTCCAAAACCGCCTGGATATTTCGCTGTTCGGTCCACCGCACAAACGGCAGAGGATAGTCCTGCCCCTGTTGTTCGTAAGCCGGATCATAGCGCCCCGGACCGTACGAGCAGGACACCTGAAAGGTGAGTTCCTTTTCGTAGAATCTCGCGATTCAATTCCAGATTCACGACGCCAACCAAGATCAGGCGGCCACGTTTCCGTGTCATTTGTGCCGATTGGCTGACAATCGTATCGTGTTTCGCGCTGGCCGTGATCAGGACGCCGTCCACACCGTGGCCCTGGGTCAACGCCAGCGCTGCGGTCACGGGGTCGGCCCCCTCGGCGGGATTGATCGTCAGCGCCAAATGATTCCGCCAACCGCAACCGATGCGGATCCAAATCGATCCCAATGACGCGCGTGCCAGCCGCGATTAGCGTCTGGACCGCAATGAGACCAACCAGGCCCAGCCCAAACACGACGACCGTTTCGCCCAATTCGGGTTGGAGTAGCCGAATCCCTTGAAGGGTGATCGAACCCAGCACGGCAAACGACGCATCGTCGTCGGGCACTTCGTCCGGGATCTTGGCACACAGATTGGTCGGCACGTGGACCAGTTCCGCATGATGGCCATTGCTGGCGACTCGATCTCCCACCACAAAGTCGCTAACGCCCGGCCCCACTTCGACGACAGTTCCGGCGTTGCAGTAACCCAATGGCAACGGTTCGTCCAAGCGACTAAAGACGGCTTCCAACGTGGGCAAGAGGCCGTCGGCCTTAATCTTTGCCAAGACCTGTTTGACGCGCTCCGGGTTTTGCCTCGCTTTGGCCAGCAAGTTCGCCTTGCCAAATTCTACCAACGAACGTTCCGTTCCGGCCGAAATCAGACTGGCATGCGTTTGGACCAACAGATGGCCGCGTGCCACTTGGGGACACGGCACCTCCATCAATTCCAAAACACCCGACCGCAGATTCTGAACGATTTGCTTCACGACGTGTTCCTCGGACAGTTTACCGCCAAATACCTCGAGTATCCACGATGACCTTTTCCTGTAAGATTCGCCGCGGCACATGACGAAAATGTCGATGGTCGGTCAGCAACACCAGGATATGACTTTGTTCCAGGACATCACCCAGGTCATACAACGGGAATTCATTAAACCGTTCACTCGACACATAGGGATCGCAGGCCAACACCTGGCCGACCTGCCGTTCGTGCAACTCGCGGACGATTTCCAACGAGGGGCTCTCGCGCAAATCGTCGACATCCGCCTTGTACGTCAGCCCCAGGCAACCGATCTTGGGCGCCGCGAATTGTTGAGCGAGTTCGGCGACGTGATTCACAATATAGTGGGGCTTCGCATCGTTGACTTCCCGGGCCATGCGAATCAAGGGCGTGTGTTCCGGGTCCGTGTGCACCAGGAACCAGGGGTCGACACTGATACAGTGCCCTCCGACACCGGGGCCGGGCGACAAGATATTGACGCGCGGATGTCGATTCGCCAGCTCGATGATTTCCCACGGGTCGATACCCAGCCGATCGGCCAAGATTGATAGTTCGTTGGCAAATGCGATGTTAACGTCGCGATAGGAGTTCTCCACGAGCTTGGTGATTTCGGCCGCCAAGGCACTCGTGCCCAATACTTTCCCGTTGACAAACGTCTCGTAAAACGCCAGCGCCTTTTGCGTACAGGCGGTCGTCACGCCGCCGACCACGCGATCATTCTGAACCACTTCCAACAGAATGCGTCCCGGTAGCACCCGCTCGGGACAATGGGCAACGAACACGTCCTTCCCGACTTTCAACCCTTCGGGCACGGCCATCGGAACGACGATGTCCGCAGTCGTCCGCGGCGGGCTGGTCGATTCCAAGATGATCAGGTTGCCGGGCTGGACATGCGGTTGAATCGCCCGAGCGGCCTGTTCGACAAAGGATAGGTCCGGTGAGTGATCCGGCCGAATCGGCGTCGGCACACACAAGATGAAAACGTCGGCCGGTTGAGGTTCATAGCCGGCCTTCAGCTGGCCGCTATTGACGGCCGAGCGAACGACGATATCCAAGTCAGGTTCTTCAATGTGAATCCGCCCCGCATTGATCGTGTCCACCACATCTGCCCGCACGTCCATTCCGTAAACATGAAAACCCTTCGTCGCCAAAACACTGGCCGTCGGCAGCCCGATGTAGCCCAAGCCCAAGACGCAGACTTTCGTTTCGCTCGGCGCGACCGTATCTCGAAGAGTCGGAGTGAACTGCGATTCGGTATTCATGATTGCCATTCCTGCTGAAGCATGAGATCGACGATACGTTCGGCCGCTTGGCCATCGCCGTAAGGGTTTTGATCGATCTGGTGATGCGCATATTCGACCGGGTCATCCAACAGGGCCGAAACACGATCCACAATCCGTTCCACCGATGTCCCCACCAGCTCCACGGCGCCGGCGTCCATCGCTTCGGGTCGCTCCGTCGTCTCTCGCATCACCAAAATGGGCTTCTTCAGTGAAGGCGCCTCCTCCTGAACTCCTCCGGAATCCGTCAAGATGACACTGCTGCGATCCATGAGCCATACGAATTCGGGGTAGGGGGCGGGCTTGACCAACTGCACATTCGCGTGGTCGCCCAGGATTTCAAAGACCGGGCCTTGGACATTGGGATTCAGGTGCACCGGGTACACGAATTCGACGCGCGGATATCGCTCGGATAGTTGCCGAATCGACTCACAGATGTCCTGAAAGCCCTGCCCGAAGTTTTCGCGGCGATGGCCGGTGATTAAGACCATCCGACGTTCTTGTAGTTGGTGGTACTTCTGCCTCCATGTCGCATCATGGGCCCGTTCGCGATCTACGGCCCACAACAACGCGTCGATCACCGTGTTGCCGGTCACGTGCACCGAGGCCGGATCCGTGCCTTCCCGCAATAGGTTCT
The DNA here is from genome assembly GCA_963785495.1 of uncultured Planctomycetales bacterium. GTDB lineage: Bacteria > Planctomycetota > Planctomycetia > Pirellulales > Pirellulaceae > CAWAVP01. The sequence continues at coordinate 185,554 of CAWAVP010000025.1, forward strand.
CGGCCGACCGTTGCGTGGGGGCACAGTGCAGGTCAGCGACTAAGCTGGTGATGCGTCGATTCAGCTCTTCGGGCCACGGCGCCTGCAGATTGCCGGTACGAAGGCCGGCTTCCACGTGGACCATCGGCAGGCGACGGTAAAACGCGACCAGAGACGTCGCCATCACGGTCGTCGTATCTCCCTGGGCGACCACGCAATGCGGCTGCCAGTGTTCGATGGTTTCGTCAAGGCCCTGAATACAGCGGGCGGTCAACTCCGCCAGCGTTTGATTGGGCCGCATCAATTGCAGATCGACGTCGGCCTTCAATTCGAAGTAATCCGTCACCTGCTGGAGCATCTCGCGATGCTGCCCGGTCAGGCAGACGATCGTTTCGATTTCCTCGGGACGCGCCAGGCACTCGCGAACGACCGGCGCCATCTTGATGGCTTCCGGACGTGTCCCAAAAATCAACATGACTCGCAATTTCGACATAATCTTCCTACGCCAATTCGTGGACGAAAGCCCTGCGAACCCCCGGTTCATGATTGCGAAATTCTACAATCCCGCCAAAGCCTGGCCTTACGGAACGGGTCAAAAAATCCCTCCAGCTCGTCCCCGAACCGGCACCATCAGGTTGACTCGCATCGCACCTCCACCATTTTGGCGGCCGATGGGACTCCAACCACTTGTTCAGGACGCCCGGTTGGGGTTTGCGCCGAGGGCAGATGGACATCTAGCCAGCAGCGCTAATCCAGTCGTCGCACTTGCCGGCCCGGTACGCCGAAGATCAACATGGATTCGACAGCATCCTGCATGCAGGCCGAGTTCGCACTCAACTTGCATCGCTTCCCCAGCCGCTTTCCTGGCGCGACCGTACCGTGTGTACTGATGTAAACCTCGTCGGCCAACTGCACGAATCCATTCAAAGTCCCGTAGGGTGCCAGCAGGCAATATCGCCCCAACTGGCAATCGTGACCAACGGATGCGTAGTAGTTTAAGTGGACATGAGGCGCAGGGAAGCGTTGTTGGAGACGACGGCAAAGGGATAGATGACCGCGCCCGCGCCGATGGTTGCGGTCGCCGCCACGCGCGCCAGCGGATGGACGAAGGAAACAAAGGCGCCGTCGCGAGCTTCCAGGGTTTCCACTGTGCGGCGCCGCGCCTCCATACTGCCGATCGCTAACAAGAAATGGTCGTCGGCCGTGGGTTCATAACGCTCCGGGTCGGCCAATATGGGCTCGCTGATGCCAAAGTCGGCGAGCCGCCCGTCATCTTGGGCCAAAAAACCTTTGAAGCGATACCGCTCCGGCGAAAAGACATCCCACAGCATCTCGTACAATTCGCGGCCAAAGCCACCGGCACCAATTATGACTAGGTCTTTCATTTCAGGACTCGCAGGCTGCCAACTACGGGGCCGGACATCGCTCACCAACCCGGATCCGCAGGCGTAGGGGTCAAATCGAGGCACCGCCATCGACCGTAATGACTTGTCCCGTGACGAAAGCGGCCTCGTCTGAGAGCAAGAAACGGACCCAGGGCACGACATCTTCGGCGCGGCCCAAGCGGCCAAGTGGCGTTCGGCGAATAATCTGAGCACGCTGCTCGGGCGACAGGGCGGCCGACATCTCGGTCTCCAAATACCCCGGCGCAATGGCGTTGACCCGAATGTTCCTGCCTCCCACCTCGCGGGCCAGCGCACGCGTCATCCCCAGCAGGCCGGCTTTGGTCGCCGCGTAGCCAACCAGCCCCGAGAAACCGCGTAGGGCGATAATGGAGGCGATGTTCAGGATGACGCCGCGTCGCTGCGTCAGCATCAAACGAGAACACTCCTTCGCCAAGACCAACGCCGCCTTCAAATTTACATCCAACATCCGCTCCAGGTCCTCTTCGCGGGCCAATGCCAAGACACCATCAATCGCCACGGCGGCGTTGTTGATCAGCGCGTAGGGGACCCCCCATCGCGCGTGCGCATCGGCCACGAACGCGTGCAGTGCCGCCGCGTCCGCCGCATCGACTTGGCGATAAAAAAACCGATCTCCGTACTGGTCACTCGCCTGACGGATGTACTCGCTAGGCGTGCGGCTGAAGGTGGCCACGCGATGTCCGTCGGCCAGCAATCCGCTACACAACGCCTGTCCCAACCCCCGGCTGCCACCCGAAATCAGAATCGTCTGGCTCACTCGATCACCTTCCCTCATCAGCGGCAACCATCGGGGAACTCCCCAGCCCTACGCCGTTTCACGTAAGTTCGACTCGTACAACGCGACCAGTTCGCCGTACGTCTGCACGGGCCGTGCACCACGGCGGAAGGGATCGATTCCCAGGGACTGTTCCAGTCCGACGACCAAGACGGCCAGGTCTAGGGAATCGAGTCCTACGGTCCCAGTTAGGGTATCGTCCGCTCGCAATGTTCGAGCCGGCCGGCCGGAATCGGTCAGGACCCGGTTTATCACTCGTGCAACAACGTCTCCCACTGGTTCTGGCGCCATTAAACCGTTTCCTCGATGGATGTCGACTCGCTCGCCGACGGTTCGCCCATGAATTCGGGCATTGTGACATGATTCGCGGAACTGATGCCGCGCCGCGTCAGCAAACTTACCATTGTGAGCCACAGGATGCGCAGATCCAACGTAAAACTGCAATGCTCGACATACCAGACGTCCAAACGGAATTTCTCGCTCCAACTAATCGCGTTACGGCCGTTCACCTGGGCCCAGCCCGTGATTCCCGGCCGGACTTCGTGACGTCGCGCCTGTTCGCGCGAATAGCGAGGCAGATAACGGACCAGCAACGGGCGCGGTCCAATCAGGCTCATGTCGCCGCGGACAATATTCCAGAGCTGCGGCAGCTCGTCGAGACTGAGCGACCGCAACTTTTGGCCAAACGGAGTCAGGCGTTGTGCGTCGGGTAGCGGTTGGCCGTCGTCATCGTAGGCGTCGCACATCGTCCGGAATTTGTAGAGCGTGAATTGTCGGCCACGCAGCCCGGCACGAGGTTGACGAAAGAGGGCGGGACGTCCGAGCTTCCAGCGGACGAGGATCCCTGTGGCAACAATGAGCGGGCTCAATAGTACCCCCGCCAGGGCCGCGGCCAAGCCGTCCAGCAACCGTTTGACGAACTGGTTGTACCAGGTCCGACGCGGCGAATCCTGACACAATCGCTCCAGGACCTGCTCAAAGGCCGCCGCCTGTTCAGACCGCTCAAAGTGCTGACAGACGTACTGTCGAGCGGCCGCTCGCTCACGCTGCACCCGTTCCGGATCCGCCACATAGCGACGGATCGCCGTCGCCAAAGCGGAGGCGTCGCCCGGCGGTACGAAGGTCCCGGCTTCTGCCGCTTCGATCACGTCGCGAATCGCGCCATCGATAGCCAACACCGTGGGCCGCCCCGCAGCCATGTAGTCAAAGACCTTGTTGGGATAAACCGTATGGAACATCGGCAGGTCCTGCAGCGTCGCCACGCAAAGGTCCGAGGCCGCCAGCACTTGACTCATCTGACCCTTAGGATAGTGCCCACCGAAGATGACATTTTCCAGCTGCCGATCAGACACTTTGGCCTGCAAATGAGGCAGTTCCTTACCACCACCGACAATCAGAATACGGACCTGCGGCGAGTCCTGCAGCTGTTCCGCGGCACCTAGCAACGTGTCCAAATCGTTGGCCAGCCCCAGGGAACCGGCGTACGTCACGACAAAACGGTCGCCCATCTGCAACTGCTCTCGAATGGCTTGTCCCCGGTCATCGGGGGCAAACATGCCGGTCTCCACGCCATTGGGAATAACGGTCAGTCGCTGGGGATTGACCCCGGCGTTTTCCAAATGCGTCTGAAATCCAGGGGAATTGATGACAATCCAATCCTGGTGTCGGTAGAAGAAATGTTCGATCGCTCGCGCGGTCGCGATCAGGGACCGATTGCGCAAGACACCCATCTCGACCGCGAAGTCCGGCCACAGGTCGCGGATCTCCAACACAAACGGCCGTCGCCGCAGCACAGCGATGAGCCACGCCGACGGCAATTGAAACATCGGAGGCGACGTCCCCATCACGACATCCACGGTGCCACAGCGGAGGCCCTGCCAGATGCTGGTCATCATAAAACAGAGGTACGACAACGCGCGGCCCCAGTAGCTGTGGTGGATCGTCGGCAACGCGTAGGCGCGACGGATGACGACCCCATCCAACTGCTGCGGCGTACGAGGCAAGGATTGTCCGGTCAGAAAATCGACGCTGCCTGCGACAATCGTACATTGATGCCCGCGTTGGACGAGCTGTCGCGCCAATTCGAAATGGCGCGTGCCGCCCGGATGCAGATGGTCGACGAAGTTCTGATGGACTATCAACAAATGCATCGTGGCAGCAAATCGTCGGCCGACTCGAGGAAGGGAAAACCAATGGCACTGCTGGTCCAGGCGGGTGCGGCCGGTCCTAGTCTTGACTCGTCAGATCCTGGATCAGTTCACGCGCCCACCGATCACGGGCCAGTCCCGCCGTGCCCTCCTGCGAGAGGAACGCGACGTTGCTGTACTGTGGATCCCGGTAGTCCACCACGCGTCCGCTGGCGATCGCTTCCAGCACCTGCTGAATCCCCTCCTCCACCGTCCACGTCGCCTCAAAATTCAAGAGGTTACGGATCTTGCTGAAGTCGACACGGTAGTCGCGGCGGTCTTTTTCGTCATCCGAGAGGATCAACTTGGCGGAAATGACTTGCTGGTGAATGATCTCGCCCACCTGGCGAATCGTGTAATTCTGCTGGTTCGACCCCACATTGAACACCTCGTTGGCAACCGTCGCCGTCGGTGCCTCGAGCACGGCCAAGATGGCGCGGGCCGCGTCTTCCACATGCACGAAGGGGCGCCATTGGTCCCCATTGTGCACCGTAATCTCGCCGTCCAGCTTCGCCTTGGCCGTCAACAGATTGACGACCAGATCGAAACGCGTGCGGCCGGACAAGCCGTAAATTGTGGCAAACCGTAGGATCGTCGGGGTAAAGCTGGCGCCCGCCATGTCCAACAAGACCTTTTCGGAAGCCAGTTTCGTGTTCCCATAAATGCCTAACGGCCGCACTTCCGATCGCTCGTCCAGGGTGCTGGGGCTGGCGCCGTAGACCGAACAGGTGCTGGCAAACACGAAACGATGGACACCGTGGGTCTTTGCCAAATCGGCAATCATCTTGGTCGACGACAGATTCACGTCGATCGTCAACGATTCGTCCAAGCTGCAGGCGGGGTCCCCTACGATGGCGCCCAGATGCACCACTGCATCAACTCCCTGCATCGCCTGCACGACCTTGTCCACCTGCCGAAAGTCCCCCTTGACCAGCTGCAGTCGAGGATGATTGCGAACCGAATTCAGCGTGCTCTCGCCGAACATCATGATGTCCAACACCCGTACCCGATATCCGGCATCCAGGAGCCGTGGAATTAGCGCCAACCCAATGTAGCCCCCGCCGCCGATCACGAGCACCCATCGATCCGCGGCATCGTGGGACATTAGGTCCAATGCTGGACCTGCTGTGCGCTGCCAAATCTGATTCCAGACTCGAGCACCCGCCAATAACACAATGCTGACGCCCCAAGCCAACAGCATCGCCGCCTTGGCAAATGACAGGCGACCATCGTAAACGTTAAAAAACAGCACCGTGCTGATGTAGATCAGATAGCTGATCGACACCGCTTGAATCACCACCAGGACTTTATACCGACTCTGGTAGGTCTCCCCCCGCGTATAGAATCCCGTGATGTAAAACACAAACAGACAGAGTGCCGTCAGGGGAAACGCCGTATTGAAGTACCAGCTTTGGTAGAGCGCCAACAGTTCGGCAACCGTCTTGTCGCTCAGCCCTTGAACATTGACGACCCAGTAAAACCGGACCGCCAGCGCGGTGATCAAGGCAATTTGCAGCAGTACTGCGTCCGCAATGATGCGGATGGTCGCGCCAGGCGTCAACTTTAGCCGGGATAACTTAAACACGTGTCCGCTTTGTCCTTCTCAGCTGCCTGATTGAGTGTCCCTCAGTCGCTCTCTTCCCTCGACGTACCGCTCTCTTCCCTCGACGTACCGCGGCGTGACCCGTCTGGCTCGCAACGGCCGACGTCCATCCTGCCGCCCAGACGGGGCCTAGTCTTCATTCTGCTTCAACTCCCGCGCAAAATCACCCTTAGCGCCGAAGATTTCCCACCACATCTACCCCAATGTTCACCCTCTTGTTCGCAACACCCCTCGCAATCGGACGCCGTCCGCCCGACCTTACCGGGCACGGGAACAGGAATGGCACCCCAATGGTGCAAAACTACACGCCGAAGAGATCACTCCGGCGGCAGGGTGAAAAGTCAAAGGAAATGAACGTGAAAAGCTTGTGACCGTAAGTCGGATCGTCCGTGCGAATCCGATCGTCAGAACACCTAATGCGCGGCGATCAATGCGCGGCGATCAATGCGTTGTAACCAATGCGCAGAGATCAATGTGGCTGTGGTCGTCTCGACGATCCTCATGCTCGTTTGCCGATGCCGCGCGACGCACCGCCTACTTCAGCATATCAAAACAATGCGCACTGTTAACCATTGCCGCGACCCACGAAATAAGTTCCGCGCGCGGCCGGTAAAATGGAGGAAATGCGGGAGATTGCCGGCGTGACATAACGCCCGAGCTCCTCGACCCACAATTCGCTGGCAATTTTGGAAAAAAACTTCATGCTGAGTACAAACACCTTTCAATGGCGTTCTCTATAGGTAGATCGGCCAAGCGTCGATCACCGTGGTGCTGTCACCGGGCCACCACCCTCCTCAACTGCGGGCCAGCAGACAAGAGACGAGGAACAACGAGGAGGATGGCCTTCCCAAATTGGCGCTTGCGAATGAAAGGGGGTCAATCGCCAGGATCGCAAGTCGTTTTCGTCAAGTAGCGCAAGGATTGACGGAACGAGGGGTAATTGCAACCGCGGAACAGAGCCCAATCGGGCGACACTTCGTCGCCATCAGTGCGTGCAAGTTTCTGGCAAATCTGTACTTGCACACTGACTCACCAAAATTGGAAATGACGTCCCGTTAAAGGGAACGGAGGAAGGTTGCAATGTCGATCGCTACATCGGGGATTCCCCAATCTCACCTAGGTGAATACACAACGTCCCCCGCGTCCGCACGCGCTTCCGATGCAGGGCCCAAGCCGCTCCATCGCATCGCGGAAGTTCGCCAACAGCAGGGCGTTTCGTTAAGGACTGCGGCTCGACATATGAGCAAGGACATGCCGACGGTCCGGCACCAGGAAAAGTCCACGACGGATCTCCGGCTGAGTGAATTGGTGGCGTGGCAACAGGTGCTCGATGTGCCGTTGATCGACCTGCTCGTCGACTCCGGCGCCCCGCTCTCGCGTCCCGTCATGGAACGGGCGCGCTTAGTCCGACTGATGAAGACGGCCGCGGCAATCCGCGAAAAGTGCGAATCGATCGAATTGCGGCGACTCGCCAATACTCTGATCGCGCAACTGACCGAGATTATGCCGGAGTTGGCCGACATCAGTGCTTGGCATTCTGTCGGCCAGCGACGCAGTCTGGACGAAGTCGGTCGCGTGGCCGAACGTCGTCTGCGCGACGATTTCTTCGTGGTCTATCGAGAAGACTAAGGCGAGAGGCCAATTCGTGGCATCGGCAGCCGCCGTCCGTCAGACGTCGTGTCGCCACGCGCCCCAGCGCTTTGCGAATTACGTGCGGACCCAGCGCCAGCGTCGGGCCAATGCGATGCTGGGCGCCTCGATGCAGCGGTACATCCACGAGGCCGTGACCACGGAGAGGCAGAGGGCGGCGGCGAACCATCCGACGGCGAACCAGGGATTGGCACCCGTTAAGCGGTCGCCGACGCTTAGCAGACGATAACCGACGACCCCGTGGATCAAATACAGGCTGTACGAAATCCGCCCTAGGAATTGCAGCGCCGGCACATCTCCCCAGTCACGAAGATGCCCCCGAAGGCCGATCAAGACAAATGACACGGCCGTGATCAACCCCATCGCCTTTTGCGCTGGCTCGACCTGTTCCATATCCAGATTGATACCGGCCACACACAGGCAAACACCGGCAAACACCTGCCACGGCAACTGGCCAAAGACAACTCCGTAGGCCAACACTCCCAGGCCAAAGAGGTACCATGTATCCAAACAGAGCCCCGGGTACTGAAACCAACCACTGGCCGACAAAATCGTGGGCATGGCAAACAGCAACATCACCCACGGGAGGGCCACGCCGTTGATCCGCCCAGCCGCTGCCTCCGGTCGAGTTAGTCGCTGCCCGATCCCCAGCAGGACAATAAAGATCAGATAAAACTGCACTTCGTGGCAAAGCGTCCAGAAGACGGGATAGATGTCGTCGTAACCCAGAATTTGGTAGCAGTAGAAGACGTGGGCAACAACTTGGCCCACGGTGGGCAGCGAGACATCGCGATTGCCCAAGCCATATTTTGAGAAGAATCCAGTGGCGATCACGGCCGCGATCGTAAACCAATAGGGTGGGTCCAGCCGTATACTGCGGCGGAGGGCGAAGCGTCCCAAAAACCGGCCGTTCATCCGGTGGCCGCGGACACTATAAGCGATGACGAAGCCGCTAATCACAAAAAAGATTTGAACGCCAAGGTCTCCGTGTCGAAAAATCCAGGGGACGATCTGCGGCAATTGCCGATTCAATTCCCGGCAGATCCGATGGCCGCTAAAATGAAAGAGCATCACGCCGGTCGCCGCGACACCACGTAGCGCATCGATATACCGCAGGCGCGCGGACGCCGGCGGCGGGGCCTTATCGCCGCGGCCCTCGGTCGCCGCCACTCGGCCCTGTGAAGTGATGATTGATTCCGAGCCGGACACGCTTACCTCATCATCCCAATCCCAAGGGGACGAACGATTTCCCTTACATAGGACCATCGAACGGCTTGAGGTGAGAACTTCATCTCCAGACCGTGCTGGACCGTGGAAAGTGCATGAACCGAGTGACCACCAGTCCTCCGTCGATAAAGCCACACGCTGACGGCAGTGTCACCGGCGGATGGTGGCATGATGGGGCCGACGGCCGCATCGTCTGCGATCTGTGTCCCCGCGAGTGTCATCTGAAGCCGGGCGATCGCGGATTCTGCTTTGTCCGCGAGAACCTCGATGGCGAATTGCGTTTGACAACGTACGGGCGTAGTACCGGTTTTTGCATCGATCCGATCGAGAAGAAGCCGCTGAATCATTTTTATCCAGGCACAAGCGTATTGAGTTTCGGCACGGCGGGCTGCAACCTAGGTTGCAAGTTTTGTCAGAATTGGTCCATCTCCAAGTCGCGCGAAATCCGTCAACTTAGCCAGTCAGCGTCTCCGGCGGCGATCGCCGAGGCGGCGGCGGATTTACAATGTCGCAGCGTCGCCTTTACGTACAACGACCCGATCGTGTGGGCCGAATACGCGATCGATACGGCCCGCGCGTGCCGTCAGCGAGGCATCAAAACCGTGGCGGTCACCGCGGGCTACATCAGCGCGGCGGCACGCGCGCCGTTCTTTGAGTATATCGATGCGGCGAATGTGGATTTGAAAGCCTTCACCGAGCGGTTCTACCGCCAGCTGACCCTGTCGCACCTCCAGCCCGTGCTCGACACCTTGGTCTGGCTCAAACGCGAGAGCGAGGTATGGTTTGAGATCACGAATCTTGTGATTCCCGGCGAAAACGACGACGACGATGAGTTTCGCCGCATGTGCGACTGGCTCGTCGAGCACTTGGGCCCGGACGTCCCGGTGCACTTCACCGCCTTCCATCCCGATTTTCGCCTGCAAGACCGCTCCAGGACCCCCACGAATACGCTGCTTCGGGCCTACGAAACGGCTCGCCGCGCCGGCATACAATACACGTACGTCGGCAACGTGGACGACGTGACGCACCAGAGCACCTACTGTCCGACTTGCCGTCAGGTCGTGATCGAACGAAACTGGTACGATTTGGGAACGTACCATCTTTCTGGCAACCGCTGCGGACACTGTGGCAGTACCATCGTGGGACGCTTCGACGCCGCGCCGGGTAGCTGGGGGCGGAAACGGTTGCCCGTTGATATGCGGCGTTACGCGATCGATCCGACGATCGTGCCGCAATCGCAGCCATCCTCGCCATCGGGAGAGGGGACATTCACGATGCCGACCCATTCGCCGTCCGATCCAGCGCATAGGAACGAACACGATCCGCCGCGTCCCGAACTTAGCTCGCATCAACAGGCCGCCGCCCTTCAGGCCGCCAGCGAATTGGTGCAGGCCGCCGTCACAGGTCAGCAACCCCGGCTGTCGGACGATACTCTGGCGGGCGCGGCCGATGTGCCCGTCTTCGGTTGTTTTGTGTCGATCAAGCGCAAAGGGAAACTCCGCGGGTGCTGTGGCTTTCTGGGGCGACGCGACACCTTGCGGAACGCCCTGCAGGAATCGGCGATCACATCGGCGATCGGTGATACGCGCATGCCCAGCATCGTGACCGACGAACTGCCTCACCTGGAGTTCGAAATCTGGCTGTTGTACCATCGCCAACCAATCCTGGAACGTGGCGAAGATCGCATACAGGCGGTGGAAATTGGACGGCACGGATTACAAATCCAGCTGAGAGAGCAGCGAGGTCTGTTGTTGCCCGGCGTGGCCACGGACCATGGCTTCGACGCCGCGACATTCCTCCAACAAGTAAGTTTAAAGGCGGGCCTGCCCGCAACGTCGTGGAAGGACGATGCAAGTCAACTCTTTACCTTTGAAGGAACCGCCGTCCGTGGCCCGTTCGACGTTTCCGCAATCGCCTCCGCACGTTCCGTACTGCGGTTTACTCCACAAGAGATCGAGCGGCTCGCCGCCTTCTGTCGCGACAACATCGTCGCCATCTCGCGAGGGGCGGTTCCCACCTACTATCTGGCCGACGTGAGCGATGGAGCGGTGCACGGTATGGTCCTGATACTGGACGTGCAGGGCCGTCCCCAGCGGATGCAATTCGCGCGGCTCGTGCTGCGCAATCCCGTGCCGCTGCAGTCGTCATTGTTTCAGATGTGCGAAGGCGCGGGACGGCGTCTGCTGCAGGAGGGACTTGGGGCCGTGACCGCCGATCGGCTGAAGGTAGATCTGGCGGTGCTGTACGACCCGGCTATGCAGGGTGTGCTGGCGGAACCGGACCTCGACGGGTTCGATCCACGACACCGTGCGGTGTTCGTCGCGCAGGGAAATCGATCCGCGTGGCTGTTCGACCCGAATCAAACGGCCGAACAATTGGTCTCCGCGACCGCCACGGCAGCCCACGTTACACTGCCCGAACAAGCGGCGATCTACAGCTTAGTCGCGCAATCCAATCGGGTACCGATCCAAGTGGTCAACGTGCCCCAACCACGCCAGGGCTACGAAGTACGGCCACCGGCAGTGGCGAACCGGTTCTATCCAGGCGAGGCGGACTCGCTAAGACAGATGTTGGACGAGCTGACACCGACCGATGTCGTGGAACGAGACCGGTGGCAGGCCGCATTGGTGCCCCATGCCGGGCTCGTCTACTCCGGCCGAATCGCCGCCGACGTCTTTCGCAGGATCCGGCTGCCACGCTCCATCATCGTGATTGGGCCGAAGCACACGTCGCTGGGTGTCGATTGGGCCGTCGCTCCGCATCGTACCTGGTCGCTGCCGGGCATCACGATGGCATCGGATCCCGAATGGGCCGCGCAGTTGTGTGATGCCATCGACGGGCTGGAATTGGACGCGGCCGCCCACGAACGCGAACATGCCATCGAGGTGGAATTGCCGTGGTTAGCACGCTGGGCGCCCGACGCCCGCGTGGTGGGAATTGCCGTGGGGCAGGCCAACCTGGCGATGTGCCATCAATTCGCCGCCGGCTTGGCGGAGGCCTTGGCAAATCGCCCGGAAGACACCCTGTTGGTCATTTCCAGTGACATGAATCACTTTGCCAACGATGCCGAAACACGTCGCATCGATGCCTTGGCCGTCGACGCCATGTCGGCCCTGGATCCCGAGCGTCTCTATCATACGGTGCGAGACCATCAAATCAGCATGTGTGGCATGCTGCCGGCCTGCATGGTCCTCGCCACGCTCCGAAACCTAAATCGACTCAATGAGGCCCGCACGGTGGCGTATGGTACCAGCGCCGATGTATCCGGCGACAAATCGCGCGTTGTCGGCTACGCGGGGATGCTCTTCCGCTAATCGCCCACCGCAAGGCCATGGGTTCACCACCTTCATCCGGCCTGCGCTCTACCTTCTCCCGCGGGAAAAGGAAGTGGTGTGTGTCACGTCTCTCCTTTGTCACCTCTCACCTTGCGGGCGATGTCCCCGCGACGCTTCGGCTCTTGACGTGGGAGCCGGCTGCGAGTCACGATGGCAGTCCGAATCATCGACGAATGCGTAGAGGGACCTCTTGAGAATGTCGGCATCACACCGCATCACGGCCAAACAACCGAATTCCAAAATGTGCCTGGTCTGTGGTCTGCAAAACAACGCCGGATTGCAGGCCGCGTTTTATGAACTCGATAGCGGTCAAGTCGTAGGGCTGTTTACACCGCAGAACTACCATCAGGGCTATCCCGGACGACTTCACGGCGGCATCGCCGCTTCCATTTTGGACGAAACGATTGGTCGCGCGATCCGCCTGCAGCATGGCGATTCCCTTTGGGGCGTGACGATTGAACTGACCACTCGCTTCCGCCAGCCCGTCCCGCTGAATGCCCCGATCCGAGTCGTCGGTCGTATCACGCGCGAAACCCGACGGCACTTCGAGGGCACGGGCGAGATTCTATTGGCTGACGACTCGATCGCCGTCCAAGCGCGGGGAAGGTACATGAAAATGCCGCTGGAGGCGATCAGCGAATTTGACTTCCAGCAGCAGCACTGGCAGGTCATCCCAAGAGACGCCGATCCGCTCCAGATCGAACTTCCCTCGCTTACAACGGAAGACTCGGATTGACCCACGCGCGGCCGATGTTCCACCGTGACGAACTGCCAGCCGGATGAGGTGCAGGGCGTACTGCGATCCAGCCCGCCCTCACCCGCCGCCGACCCGCAAGCGGGTGTCGTGCGGCGAGACGTGCGACGAACTGTGACGATCAGCTCGCATTGCACGTGCGAGGCGGCCTACAATGGTTGCGGTCGACGTTCGGCCGTTTCTTTTCGACGCGACCGTTTGCAGGGGGAGGTTCCTTCGATGTTGCGAATTCGCTCGTTTCTTGCCACCATCGTCGCCGTTTTCGGGATGGCCGGAATGATTCAGGCCGCCGAATCGGATGACGCAGGCTTCGTCGTGTTGTTTAACGGGCGCAACCTGGACGGATGGGTCAACGTGAATTGTGTGCCGAGCACGTGGAGCGTACGCGACGGGATGATCTATTGCACCGGCAGTCCGATCGGTGAACTGCGTTCGACGCGGATGTACCAGAATTTCATTTTGGAAGCCGATTGGCGACACCTGCGGCCTCAGGGAAATGCCGGCATCTTTGTCTGGGCCGACGCGCTACCGGCACGCGGCCAACCGTTTCATCGGGCCGTTGAGGTCCAGGTGCTGGACGGCCGTGAAGGCGCCGGGTTTACCTCGGACGGCGATGTGTTTCCAATCCACGGAGCCACGATGCGGCCGGTGAACGGTCGCGGCGGTATGCGGGCTTTTCCCACCGAAAAGCTGCGCTCATCCCTCGCCCGAATGGAATCACTATCGCATCGAATGCATTGATGGCACGATTCGCTTGGCCGTCAATGGCAAGGTCGTCACTCAGGGTTCCGAGTGCAGTCCACGCAAAGGCTATATCTGCCTTGAATCGGAAGGCTCGCCCGTCGAATTCCGCAACTTACGGATTAAGGAATTGCCCGGCGATGACCTGCCTGCCGAACAAATTGCTGATCGCGATCAAGGCTTTGTCAGTCTCTATAACGGCATTGGGCTCAGTGGCTGGCGCGTCCATTCGGGCTTGCTTGGTCATTGGCAGCCGCAGGACTGGATCCTGTCCTACGACGGACAGGCGACCGGCGACGATCCTCACCTGTGGAGCACCGCATCGTTCACGGACTTCCAGTTGATCGTCGATTGGCGTTGGCCACGTTCGGATGCAAAACCGCCAACACAACCTCGTCCGGTCATCTTAGCCAACGGTCAGCACGTGCGCGACGACGCGGGGAGTCCACAGCTGGTCGACGTGCCAGTGGCCGACTCGGGAATCTATTTACGGGGCTCGCCAAAGGCCCAAGTCAACATCTGGCAATGGCCCATCGGGTCCGGCGAAATCTGGGGCTATCGCACGGACGAAACACTGCCGCCGCAAAACCGCGCTCAAGCTACTCCCGCATCGCAGCCGATCGGCCGGTGGGCGAATGGAATCGCTTTGAAATCACCATGCAGGGCGAAGCCGTCACCGTTGTATTGAATGGAGAATTGGTGATTGACCATTGTCCATTACCCGGCGTCCCCAATAGCGGCCCGATCGCACTGCAGCATCACGGCACGCCGATCGAGTTTGCCAATCTGTTCGTCCGCCCGTTAGACTAGGCCTCGCCGCGGCCTTGCCGCCGACACTGTGCCATGTCGACCCGTTGACCACGGCGCGGCCAATTCGATGGAAGTGGTGACGTGACGTGACGTGACGTGACGTGACGTGACGTGACGTGAAGATGAAACACCAAGGGAGTCCGGCGGATGAAGTGGTTGTCCATAATATCGATCATCGTAGGGTGCTCCGTCACCGGGCATGGGGCGGAGGCTGGCGAATATAATCCGGTGCTCAGCATCGGCGATCAGCGCCGGCGTGGCGGGAGTTGCCGGGCGTCGACGATCGCAATCATGCGCTCGACGACCTAAAAGCCAACACCGTGGTGGTTGTCGCGTTTACCTGCAATAGCTGCCCGTACGCCGTTGATTACCAAGATCGCCTGATTGCATTCCAGCGCAAATTCGCCCAACGGAACGTCGCGTTGGTGGCGATCAATGTCAACAAGGGCGAAGAGGATCGACTGGCCGCCATGAAAGTGCGGGCGGCGGAAAAGAAGTTCTCGTTTCCCTATCTTTTCGACGAAACTCAGCAAATTGCCCGTGATTATGGTGCCAACTATACGCCCGAGTTCTTCGTGCTCAATCGTGATCGCCAAATCGTCTACATGGGGGCCATGGACGACAGCCCTGATGGATCGCAAGTGCAGGAACGCTACGTCGAACGGGCTGTCGAAGCTGCGCTTGATGGGGGGATGCCCGACACCACGGAAACTGTAGCGATTGGCTGCGGCGTACGCTACGAGCGGGTACGGCGAACGCGTAAGTAGTCCCGGAACGAACTTGCGAAGCCGGCCGACAAGGTGTTGAATAAGGGGGCCTTCCCCACAACGGCTTCGGCCGACTTCCCGCCTCTGTTGGAGTACTGACGATGCTGACCCTTCACAGCGGACCGGTTTCGCGCGGTTTTTGCGACGCCCTGCCCCGTCGCTCGTTCCTCCAGATCGGCTCACTTGCCCTCGGTGGATTGACCCTGCCGCGTCTGCTCCGCGCTGAAGCGGAAGTCGGCATCCGTTCATCGAGCAAGTCGATCATCATGATCTATTTGCCCGGTGGGCCACCGCATCAGGACCTGTTCGATCTGAAACCGTCGGCTCCCGTGGAGATTCGTGGCGAATTCCAGCCGATTGCCACACGCGTGCCCGGCATCGAAATCTGCGAGCACTTGCCGGGACTGGCGGAGCGGATGCAGCGGTTGGTGCTCTTGCGGTCGGTGGTGGGGGCGAAGGACCGGCACGAGTCGTTTCAGTGCCTAACCGGACGGCTGCGGGACAACCAGCCGGCCGGCGGCTGGCCTGAACTGGGTGCGGTCCTGTCGAAGCTGAAGGGACCACAGGATATCTCGGTGCCGCCCTTCATCGGTCTCTCGCCACAGATGCAGCATCGTCCCTACAATAACGGCTATGCGGGGTTCCTCGGTCCCGCTCATTCGGCCTTTCAACCCAACGGCGATGGCCGCGGTGATTTGACGCTCGGCAGCATTTCGGTCGATCGCTTGGGCAACCGCCGCCAGCTGCTGGCTTCTCTGGATGGCCTGCGCCGTCGTGCCGATAGTCTGCCGCAGGTGCAAGGCGCCGACGAGCTGCAACAGCAGGCCTTAGGCGTTCTGACTTCCAGTCGTTTGGCCGAAGCCCTGGATTTGGAGAAGGAAGACGCTGCAACTCGCGAGCGATATGGTGAAGGGACCGATCGCGTACAGGGCGATGCCGCTCCGCGGCTGAACCAACAGTTTCTACTGGCTCGCCGCCTGATCGAAGCCGGTGCCCGCTGTATCACGCTAAGTTACAGCTTCTGGGATTGGCACGGTGACAACTTCCGTAACGGGCGGCGCAACATGCCGGACCTGGATCAGGCCGTGAGCGCATTGATTGACGACCTCTACGATCGCGGCATGGATCGCGATGTGACGGTGATCGTCTGGGGCGAATTCGGTCGCACCCCACGCATCAACAAAGACGCTGGTCGTGACCACTGGCCCAATGTGAGTTGCGCGTTGATGGCCGGTGGAGGCATGCGAGTCGGTCAGGCAATCGGCACGACCGACCGTTACGGGGGCGAAGCGAAAGATCGTCCGGTCCATTTCCAGGAAGTTTTTGCCACGCTCTACCACAACTTGGGGATCGACCCACACAACATCACCGTCACCGACCTGACGGGTCGGCCTAGATACCTAGTTGACGCCGACTACAATGCGCTGCCCGAGCTTGTATAGCTTCTGTCAACGCAGCGGTCGCGCAGAAAAATAACACCAACAATGGCTGTCATTCTGCGCGCCCCTCGGCGTCCTTGAGTGCGGCGATTAATTCACCAGTGGCAACCAGGCGGCGCCGGCCAGCGTGACCAGCAAACCGACCAGACCCATGAGCGTCAGCACGACAGAAAAGGTCCGCAGCGATTCGGATTCTGTCATGCCGCTCATCCGCGTGATCACCCAAAACCCGCTATCGTTCATCCAGGGAATCGGTTTCGATCCGCAACCAATCGCCAGCGCTATGTAGACGGGGTGAAACGGCAATTTGACGGATTGAGCCAGCGGGGCGACGATGCCCACGGCGGTAATCATGGCCACGGTCGCGGAACCCTGTGCGATGCGAATGACGGTAGTGATCAAGAACGCCGCCAACAAGAGGGACAATCCGCCCTGCGCAACGGGGAATCGCTGTTGAATGGTGGCGGCGATGCCGCTCTGTCGCAGCACCTGTCCAAATGCGCCTCCGGCCGCGGTGATCAGCACGATATTGCCCGCGTTCAACAGCGCGTCCTGCACCGACCGCATCGGATCGAGCCCCACCGGATGATAGCGAACCAACATGACCAGCGCGATGACGGTGGCCAAGCCCAGCGCCACGTGCTTGTCTCCCAGCGTCTGCCAAATGGCCCGCAGCGCACCGACGCCGGGAGTTGTGGCCGACCCCCAGTCCAGTTGCAACAGCGTACCCGCCGAAAGCAATGCGACCGGCAGCGCGATGGGCAGAAAAGCCAACCAAAGGGGCGGCCGGGGCCGCTGGGCCGTATCCACTTCGGTGGCCCGCGACCCCCGCCTCATCGCGCAGGGGCAGAACCCAACGCCGATTGGCCCACAGCGCGTAAACAAAGCCGCTGCTGACGGCGATTGCGCCAACAATACAGCCGGCCAATATCATCATTCCCAGTCCCACGTTCAGTTCGGCGGCTACCAGCAGCGGCCCGGGCGTTGGCGGCACCAAGGAATGGGCCATCGTGGCGCCGATGATAATGGACAGGATGTATAGCAGGTAGTTACGTCCCGTCCGCTGCGCCATGGCGCGGGCCAGGGGGAGCAGCAAGTAGAAGACCGTATCGAAGTAAACGGGAATTCCGATCACGAAGCCACTCAAGGCAAACGCCAAGGGCGTGTTGCGTTCGCCTAAGCCCGCTCGCGCCGCGGCGACAATCTGTTCCGCTCCGCCGCTGTCCAGCAGGCATTTGCCGATGATCGCCGCCATGGCAATGACTATCCCAATCTTGCCGCAGGTACTGCCGAAACCTTCGGCTAGCCGCGTCGGCCAGCGTTCGCGGCTCGCAGCGAGGGCGGCATCCAGCTGACGAGAATCGATCAGCAGATCACCGGGTCCGGGTGTTCGGTCAGCGCCGGCAGGGGACAACAATTGGACATCCACCGTATCGGCAGGCGGTGGCTCTGAGTTGGGGACAGCAAGCGGCCGCAGTTCGACTTGTCCTTCGTCATGGACGCCGTTGTCCTGGCGGACCAACGTCACCCATCGAAAAACGGCCGGCAAACTCAACCTCGCCGCGGACCGCAACGTCGCCACGCCCTCGGGCGAGATGCTTTCGATCGGCACCACGTGGTCGTGGACCTCACGGAAGTAGATTCCTTGCGACGAGGTCAGCGAGGCGACGACGACACCGCCTGCCAATAAGGCCAAAAATGCGTGTAGTCGAAGTCGGAGCACCGCCAACACGACGACGCTCATGCCCAACAGCAAAATGACAAGCGGATCCATCGCCAATTTCCTTGGGTCGTGAGAGACAATGGGGCAGACGGTCGGACCATGTTACAATCCGTGCATTCTGGATGCGAGCAAACCTTAGGAAACGAATGAAATGAGCGAAGATTCCTCTGCACTCCCTGATCGCAGTCCCGAGCAATTGCGCAGTTTTCGGTGGTTCGGCCCAGACGATCTGCGTTCCTTCGGCCACCGATCGCGATTGAAGGGAATGGGCTTTGACGACGACGACTATTTGGGAAAACCGATCATCGGCTTGCTAAACACCTGGAGTGACCTGAATACTTGTCATTCGCATTTGCGTCAGCGCACGAAGAAGTTAAACGAGGCGTGTTGCAGGCGGGTGGGTTTCCCGTGGAAGTGCCGGTGATGTCGCTCGGCGAAATCCTGATGAAACCCACGACAATGTTGTATCGCAATTTGTTGGCGATGGAGGCGGAAGAAGTAATCCGCTGCCACCCCCTGGACGGTGTCGTCTTGATGGGTGGCTGCGACAAGACGACTCCCGCGCTGCTGATGGGCGCGATCAGTGCAAACGTCCCGGCGATTTTCTTTCCAGCCGGCCCCATGCTCAACGCGCGATGGAAAGACCAAACGCTGGGCAGCGGCAGCGATGGTTGGAAATACTGGGCCGAACGATGTGCCGGCAATCTGTGCGACGATGCGTGGCGAGAAATCGAGAATAGCATCGCCCGTTCGCCCGGCCATTGTATGACCATGGGCACCGCCTCCACCATGGCCTCAATCGCCGAGGCCCTGGGGATGATCCTGCCGGGCGGTTCGTCCATCCCGGCCGTCTTGTCCGAACATTCTCGGTTGGCCGTCGCCACCGGACGGCGCATCGTCCAAATGGTCTGGGATGATCTCAAGCCGTCGCACGTCATCACGCGGGGCTCTTTCCAAAACGCCATCGTGACGGATATGGCCATCAGCGGCTCAACCAACGCCATCGTGCACCTGATCGCTCTGGCGCGTCGAGCTGGCATCGATCTGACGATGGACGATTTCGATCGCCTTTCGCGCACGACGCCGGTCGTCGCTAACATCCGCCCCGCTGGCAAGTACCTGATGGAGGATTTTTACAATGCGGGCGGACTACGCGCGTTGCTCAACCAGATAAGTGATCTCCTTGACCTGAGTTGCCGTACCGTCAGCGGACAAACCATGGGCGAGGCCATCGCAGACGCCGAAGTGATTGACGCCCAGGTAATCCTGCCGCGCGAAACGCCGCTGGCACCCACGGGCGGCACCTTCGTGTTGCGCGGCAATCTCGCGCCGCACGGTTGCGTCATCAAACCAACCGCCGCCGATCCGCGGCTGCTGAACCATCGCGGACCCGCGGTCGTTTTTCGCGACTACAACGACTTGCACGCGCGGTTGAACGACGAATCCTTGGACATCACACCCGATTCGGTGGTTGTCCTGCAAAGTGCCGGCCCCCTGGGCGCGCCGGGTTTTCCGGAATGGGGCATGTTGCCGATCCCCACCAAGCTGTTGCGGCAAGGCGTACGCGATATGGTCCGCATTTCGGACGCCCGAATGAGTGGCACGAGCTACGGAACCTGCATCTTACACGTCTCGCCCGAATCCCATGTCGGTGGCCCATTGGCCCTGGTACGCGACGGCGATCTCATTGAACTGGACGTCCCACAGCGACAGATCCAACTGTGCGTCGACGACAGCGAACTCGCGCAACGACGGCAAGCTTGGCAACCGCCACCTCCCAAGTTCGAACGGGGCTACGGCTATCTGTTTGCGCGACACGTCACGCAGGCACACGAGGGTTGCGATTTCGACTTTTTACAGAAGCCCGGTCAAAATCGCGAACCGGAAATCCACTGACCGCGACATCCCGATCGCCCCCACCGCGCGACCCTTGCTGTTGGTCCTGCAACGTGGTTCGGCTCACGGGCGATTGTCCTTCGACAACTTCAGCCAAGTCGGCACGATCGGTACCTGGCCACATTGATCGCACGAACTTTGCGAGTGCGTCGATAAACCTACAGTGCGTTAACTTTCTTTAACTCTCGTCGCAGGGAGGCATGCATGAGTGGGTCGCGTCGCCGTTTTCTCGCCCGACTGGCAAGTAGCCTGATAGTGCCGATCGCCACGCGGTCGTGGGCCAGTGAACTCGACCGGACAAGCTGGCAGACCGATTTCGCCCGCGCTCAACGGATCCGCGTCGCGCAACAGCGGCCTCTCTTGGTATTCGTCACGACGGACGGTTGCCCCTATTGCCACAAGATGATGCGGAAAACCTACACCGAGGCCGGCATCGCCGCCGAAGCGGCTGAAACGTTTTTGCTAACGGTCGTCAACAGTTCGCAGCAGGCAGACGTGGCAAAGCAACTGGGAGTTCGAATCTACCCGACCACCTATTTGATCGATGCCGATAACCGTCTGATTGACCGGATTGAGGGCTATGTCCCGGCGGATCAATTTCGCAAACGGTTGGCGGTCGCATCGCGTCGCCTGGCCAGTCGCGCCACCGACGCTTTGCCACGGTAGGCGGGCGATGAGACCGGCATGGGAAGCCGCCCGGTAACCATCGACGCGTGTCATTTTTCGGACAGCGGGATGTCGCGGAACTGTTGATGACAGGCCTGACAGTTCGCCTGAATCGCAGCAAAGTGTTGGTTCGGGATGGCAGTGGGCGGCCGCGATGCTGTTTGCTGTTCGGCCTGCTCCAGTTGCTCGCGCAATTCTCGCGACTCGCGGCCTGATGCCTCCAACAGTTGGCGAAACGCGAGCGGTCGACGTTCCACGTCCGGCGCCCTTAGCAGTTCCGCAAAATGCTCTTCCAGTAAGAGGGCCTCATGTGCCGCCCGCAGTCCGGACGTCGGAGCTTCGGTCGGCCAATCGGCGGCGGCTAATTCCCGCAGATGATCGGCCGTGTGCTCCAGCGCGACCATGGCTTCGGCCATCGGCGGCAGTTGTACAGCGGCCTGATAGACGAAGTCCAACTGATCCAACCGGGCATCTTCGATCCGGCTCGCCTGGGCGACCGACTGATAGAGTCCGCGGTAGCGGGTTCGTCCCGGCCTGTTTCAGGAAGGCGTTGGCCGTCTTATTGTCGATAAACCCCACCCCCACACAAGCCACGGCAGCGGCAGCGGGGCTACGATGTTTGCCGTGGTGGCAGTGAATATAGACTGGCCCTGGCAGTTCACGCAGGGCCTTCGCCAATTGCACGCCTCGGTCGCTGGGAATACCGTCGTAGCCATGAGGCAGATGAACGTATCGCAAGCCATGCCGTGCCGCCGTGGCGATGTCGGGTCGGGCGCCATCGACACTAATGACCGTCTTCACTCCTAGCGCCGCCAACCGTGCAAATCCCGCATCCCCTTCCGGCTGACCGCCCGAGTAAACCTCCGGGCAAAGTCGAAACGCGTTGGGCAACGCCAAGTCGGTGACCGCCTGCGGCCGCGGCAACTCCGTCGCGGCCGACGGCTCAGACCCATTTGCAGCGGCCGCGATCGGGCATGACGCCAGACAGATCGCGGCAGAAATTAGAATTGGGCGACTGCAGTTGGGTACCAGGCGAATTTCACGGATCGCGCCACTTCTCACGAATCATGCTCCTTTCAATTCGTCTCCTCTGGAAGCGAATCGGCCAGCCCGCACACTTCTCGATTCTTACAGCTTTCGCGCTAGCGTGCAATCAAGGCCCACCCGCGCTCGCGTCTGTCCGGATCGGCTCGCTGACACCCCATCCGGCCAATGGTGAATCTGTCAAAGGAAGGAGGAAAGAGAGGGGACTCGGGTGAGTCGCCTTCTCGCATGGCAGGCGTTGGTGTCAAGAATCCGAAATCCCCCCACACCATGGGGCAGCAGATCCGCTCGATTTTTTGCAAGCGTCCGTAATTGGCATCCGTTAAAATGCGCCGCAGTTGAATCGGGGCGACGATTCGTCGGTGCGCTTGATTTGTGTACCGACCGAGATGTGTGATGTGCGTTGCTGAGCTCTTTATCAGCGACGATAGCAGGTCATGATCGACCCCCGCGGCGGCGAATATCTTGGATCAGTGATTTTGCAGCAGACCCTTGAAGGACCTCAATGATGCGTAGGCGGAAACCTCGTCATTCCCATACTTCCATATTGCGTCGAGATGATCATGTTGGGGCGTTGGGACGACGATCAGCGCGGGGTAACGCCCGTGAACGGATTGCACTTCAGACCGAACCCCTAGAGGCCCGCCAGTTGTTGGCGGGGGACCTGGTGGGTTACTGGCTGGCCGACCAGATTGCGGCCGCCGACGGTGACGCCATCTCCAGTTGGACAGGCCAGGAAGGCTTGGAGGCCAGCGCCCAGGGGTCACCCACTTTCGTCGCGGACGCGATCAACGGGCGGGCGGCCGTCCGGCTTGATCCGACCGACGATTTGGACGGCTTTCGCCTGCGATCGGCGATCAATCCGTTGTCCGGTGCCAATGACTTTTCCGTCGCGGTGGTCTTTGTCACCGATTCGAACAACCTGTTGGGCGGCAGTCAGGAATGGTTCAAGAACTCGGCGTTGGTCGATTCCGGCGCGATGGGTTTCGCG
Organism: uncultured Planctomycetales bacterium; assembly: GCA_963785495.1. Taxonomy (GTDB): domain Bacteria; phylum Planctomycetota; class Planctomycetia; order Pirellulales; family Pirellulaceae; genus CAWAVP01. The sequence continues at coordinate 208,564 of CAWAVP010000025.1, forward strand.
ACCGATTGGGGAACGAGCATCAACAACGCCGGGCAGGTCGCGGCAGGGATGGGCGGAGGCTTTGCCGCGACGCCGCAGACGATGTATTCCACTGCCGGTGGCTTAAACGACGGGCAGACACATTCCCTGGTGGTGACGCGGTCGGGCGGGACGATGTCCCTGTACGTCGACGATCAGGCGGTCGTCACGCAAAACAACTTCGACGTGAATCCTCGCAATTCGTTGGACGTCACGTGGGGAATGCTGCAAAACAATACGAATCCGTTCGAGGGCCAGATCGCTCAAGTGCGACTCTACAACGGCACTCTGGACGCGAACGAAGTTGCCACGCTGCAATCAGAAATCAACACGTATTACAGTAACTCGGCACCGGTCGCGCAGGACGACCAGTACGCGCTAGACGAGGATCCGTCGCTTTACTTTATTTCGGCCGCACAGGGCGTATTAAAGAACGACACCGACGCCGACGGTGAACGCTTGACGGCCGTGCTCGTGACGCCTCCCCAACACGGCGATATCGTCCTCAACGCCGACGGGTCCTTTGCGTATTCTCCGGCAAGCGACTACTTTGGCCCGGACTCGTTTACCTACACGGCGAACGACTTCCGTCCCAGCAATATTGCCACGGTCACGTTTGATATCCGTCCAGTCTACGATCCTCCCGTCGCACAGCGTGACGAGTACAAAGCGGTACCTTCGCAGACGCTGACCGTGGCCGCGGCCGAGGGCGTGTTGGCCAACGATCGGAACATCGACAATGCGGTGATGACCGCGGTGCTGGAACAGGACGTTAGCAACGGCACGCTCGTGCTGCGTCCCGACGGTTCGTTCGATTACACCGCCGGCGGATTCTCGGGCGTTGCCACGTTCTCCTATCGCGCCTCGGATGGGCAGAATTCCACGCCCCCGGCTACCGTGACGTTGATTGTCAACACGCCGCCTGCTCCCCAGGACGATCAGTATGCGGTCGACGAGGATCAAACATTGACGATCGACGTTACTAGCGGCATTCTGGCGAATGATGTGGACGCCGATGGCAATCCGCTGACGTTGACTCTGGAAACCGAGACGACCAACGGCACGCTGGATTTGGCCGACGATGGTTCTTTTACCTACGTACCGAATGCAGATTTCTTTGGCGAAGACCAGTTCACGTATTCGGTCAGTGACGGTGTCGACCCCGCCGGCCCCGTGACCGTCCACGTGACGATCAATCCGGTCAATGATCCGCCTCAGATCGTCGCCGACGCGTACGTCGCCACCAGTTCGCGATTGGACGTCGACGCCTCGCGCGGTGTGCTGTCCAACGACGTGGATATCGACGGTCCCCAATTAACGGCCGAATTGGTCGACGGACCGAGCAATGGCAGCCTGGCGCTGCAGCCCAATGGTGAGTTTATCTACCAGCCGAACGCCGGCTTCACGGGACAGGATCGCTTTACGTATCGCGTCAACGATTCGCTCGCGACAACCGAAGTTGCGGAAGTCCTGATTGTGATCCAACCGAGCACGCCCAACGTGGCAAATCCGACCGGCGATTCGATCGTGACGTTCAACGAGATCATGTACAACCCGGACGGTGCCCAGAGTCGTCTGGAGTGGGTCGAACTGCGCAACCAAATGGGCATCAACATGGACATTTCCGGGTGGTGCGCTGACCGGCGGTATCTACTTCCCCTTCCCGGAAGGCACCGTGATTCCCGGCAACGGCTACTTGGTGGTGGCCGCCAATCCAGCGGGTCTGGAAGAGGATACGGGGTTTGTCGGCGCGGTGGGTCCGTACTCCGGCAGGCTGGATAACGGTGGCGAGGAAATCCTGCTGCGGAACAACTCCGACCGGATCATGGACATCATGAATTACAACGATGCCGGCGATTGGCCCGTCGGTCCCGATGGATCGGGCGCAACGTTGGCCAAGCGCAGCGGACATCTGGCGTCGGGCGATGCGTTCAACTGGACGACCAGCCTCCAGGTCGGTGGTACGCCAGGCGCTGACAATTTTCCTCCCTATGACCCCACTCCCGTAAATCAGACACTTCTGGATTGGGACACCGCCGTCGCGTACGCGGACCAAGGGACCGATCTGGGCACCGCGTGGCGTGATCTGGGATTTGATGATTCGGCGTGGTCCACCGCCACGGGCATTTTTCAGGCGGGCGACCCCCATTTCCCGCCCGATAACGTTGGCGGGCTGGCCGAACCAGGTGAGGGGCTGTACGCCTATTGGCCGCTCGATGAATCCAGCGGTACGGTGGCACCGAACTTGGTGGCCGGGGGCGTTGAAGGCAGTTTGCAGCGGAGCCCTCGCTGGGCTTCCGATCCCGATCGAGGCCAGGTGCTGACTCTGGATGGAATTAACGACCATGTGATCGCCGGCGAATTGCCAGCTCTCGCTGTGAACGACGATTTCACGTGGTCGTTGTGGTTCAAGCAGGACCAAGCCCGCAGTGACACCGCCGTGATTGCGGGCAACCGCGACGGCGGTCAGCAGGATCCGCTGCAGTTCGTCAAGTTGACGCCGACGAACTTCGAGTATTATAGCGGCGCGGCAGATCCCAACCTGGCCTACACGCTGGACAACGATCGCTGGTATCACCTGGCCGTGGTCAAATCCGGTGCCGAGTTGACCTACTACGTCAACGGCGAAGTCGTGGCAACGGGAGTGACACAGCACGACACGGCGGCCAGTCCTTTCTACTTGGGCGGCGATCCCAATGTGGCAGGCGAATATGCCGATGGTCAGATCGACGATGTCGCCATGTGGACGCGCGATTTGCCGGCGGAAACGATTCAGGGACTGGCCGACGGCACCTTTAGCCCGCTGACCGCGCCAACCGTGTTTTTGGATGGCCCGATCATCCCCGAGGGATTGCCGACAGATCGCGTCGACTTGGCGGCCGCAGCCAACACGTATTATTTCCGGTACGAGTTTACGTTTGACGACGACCCGTGCAGGCTCAACTGACACTCACCAGCCTAATCGACGATGGTGCGGTGTTCTATCTGAATGGCCAAGAGATCTACCGTCACAACATGCCGGCCGGGCCCATCGACGCAAGCACTCCGGCCAGTTCCGAGATTGTTGATATCGGCGAGACGGGGCCGGTCACTGTGCCAGCTTCCGCTTTGCAGGTAGGGCAGAACGTGCTGGCCATCGAAGTACACAAGAGTGGCGACGCGGCAAACGACGCTCTCTTATCTGCGCAGCTAGTTGCCGCGGTCGTCCCCACCGACCTAACCGCCGTGCCACTGCCCATCCTCAACGAAATCAGTGCCGGCGATAGTAATCCGTTCCAGGTCGAGCTGTTCAATCCGACCGATCAGGTAATTGATTTGGCCGGTTATCGCTTGGGTTCAGCAACCATCCCCGCCGGCACCTTACAACCCGGCGGATACTTCGTGGTCGATCAAACCGTGCTCGGCAAACCCAGTTCCGACGGCGACAACTTGTTCCTGGTCACTCCCAATGGCAAACAAGTTGCTGACGCTCAGCGAGTTAGCGATCGGCTGATCGGCCGCGACAGTGCCAACGGGGGACGCTGGTTCTATCCCACGCAGGCGAGTTTCGGCAGTGACAACGTGATTCAGGTAAATCAGGACATCGTGATCAACGAAATCATGTATCACGCGCCGGGATTCTATGTCGAGCCCCTTGATCAATTGTTTGATAACACGGAGCAATGGATCGAACTGTACAATCGCAGCGATGCGGAGATGGTCGATCTAAGCGGCTGGAATTTCGGCGACGGGGTGGATTACGTGATCCCGCAAGGTGTCATGTTGCCCCCCGATTCGTATTTGGTCATTTCCAACGATCCGGCGGGGTTGTTGGCCAGCCGTCCGGGTCTTGATCCGAACAAGGTGTTAGGACCGTTCGCGCAATCTGTCCAACTCGGGCGAGAATCTGCAGCTGCTGGACGCCAACGGGAATTTGGTCGACGAAGTGCACTTTTACGACAGCGGCCGTTGGCCAGAGGAGGCGGATGCCAAAGGGGCTAAGCCTGGAACTACGCGATCCGTTCGCCGATAACTCGATTGCTGAAGCGTGGGCTGCCAGTGAAGAAGCGGATCAGGTGGGTTGGCAAACCCTAACGTTCCGCGGCTCCGGGCGCGGCAACGCAGGTGATCCGGCGCAGTACAACGAGTTCCTTCTCGGTCTGCTCGATGCTGGTGTCGTGATGATTGACGACGTCGTGGTCACGGAGAACCCAGATACGCCGGACGCCCGAGAGCTGATTCAAAACGGCACTTTCGAAAACGATCCGTTGGACAGCGAACCAGCAGCATGGCGGATTATCGGTAATCAACACGGATCGGTGGTGGCCGATCCAGACGATCCGAACAACCACGTGCTGCTGCTGGAGGCCAACGGTCCCACGGAACACATGCACAACAATGCCGGTACCACACTGAAGTTTGGCGACGAGTACCCCCGACTTTCGAATTCCAACGAATATGAGATCACGTTCCGTGCCCACTGGGTATCCGGTTCGAATCAGTTGAATTCGCGGCTCTACTTCAACCGCCTCGGAGCCTCCACGCGGCTCGACCGACCCGTCAACGTTGGGACGCCTGGCAGCGTGAATTCGCAGCGAGTTGACAACATCGCCCCGACACTGGACGGGATGCTGCATTCCCCGGCCGTGCCAGAACCGACAGAACCGGTGGAGGTCGTGATCCGCGGCAGCGACCCACAGGGCATCAGCAGCATGACGCTGTGGTATTCGGTGGAGGGCGGGGACTGGACGTCGGTTGCCATGACGGGCGACGCCGACGGCTGGTACCGAGGCATCATCCCGCCGCAACCTCAAGGCAATTTGGTGCACTTCTATGTCGAGGCTCAGGACAGCGCCGGGGCGTCTTCGATGTATCCCGAGGCCGGACCGGAAGCCCGTGCATTGTACCGGGTCCAAGACGGTCAGGCGGCGGACGATCAGCGTCACACGCTGCGAATCCTGATGACCGCGGAAGATACCGCTCGGCTGCACGAATTGACGAACGTCATGAGTAACCAGCGGATTGGCGCAACGGTAATCTATCGCGAAGACGAAATCTTTTACGACGTAGGGGTTCGGCTCAAAGGGAGTGAACGAGGACGGTTCCAGAACGTGCGTGTGGGCTTCAACATCAGCTTCGACCCGGATCATCTGTTCCGCGACGTGCATTCGACAATCGGCGTTGATCGCAGCGGGAGCGGCGACGAATACAGTCAGGAAGAGATTATCGTGCGGCAGATCGTCAACCATTCCGGACAGGGCCCGCAAATCTATGACGATCTGATTCATGTCATCGCGCCGGATCCCCGCCACACCGGCAGCGCGATGCTCAACATGGCACGTTACAACGACGTGTTTTTAGATTCCCAGTATGAAAACGGTAGCCAGGGAACGGCATATGAATACGAACTGATTTACTATCCGACGACCACCGAGGGTGGCGTCGAAGGGCTCAAGCGTCCCACACCCGATAGCGTCGCGGGCGTGAACATGACCGACCAAGGAGATAGCAAGGAAGCGTATCGCTGGCACTGGCTGATCAAGAACAATCGTAGTCAGGACGATTACAGTCGGCTAACGGAAGTGCTCAAGACGCTGGGAGGACGAACGTCCGACCCCAACTACCAAGAGGATTTGGCAGCCGTCGTCGATGTCGATCAATGGCTGCGGTCGTTCGCCGTTACGATCCTGTCGGGGATTGGTGACAACTATTCAGCCGGCGCACAACATAACGCCTACTTCTATATCCGTCCCAGTGACAATCGGGCACTCTATTTGCCCTGGGATCAGGACTTTTCCTTCACGCAGGGTGCCACGACAGGCCTCGTGACAAATGGCGAACAGCGAAAGATGATGGACGATGCGGGTAACGAACATACCTATTACGGTCACGTGATGGACATCATCAATACGACGTTCAATTCAGAATACATGGATCCCTGGATCGATCACTTCGATCAACTGGTGCCGGCACAACCGCAGTTCCAAGGCTTCAAGAACTACATCAGCACGCGATCGGAATTTGCCATTGGTCGTGTCGAAGCCGCAGTGCCTGTGGTTCCATTCGCGATCACCACCGCCGGGCCGCTCGACGTTGGCGATGCCACGACCGCGCAAGTCGCGGGAACCGGCTGGGTCGACGTCCGTCAAATCCGGTTGGCCGGTTCCGAGATCCCGCTGCCGATTCACTGGACGACGAACAACGAATGGCAGATTGATGTGCCCGTCGACCCCGGGACGGCAGATGTCGTGCTGGAGGCCTACAACTTCCAAGGCCAGCTGATTGATTCGGTGTCCATCAACGTCACGTCCACGGGCGTCTCGGCAGTGCGCGATTCACTGCGTGTTAGCGAGGTCAATTACAACCCGGCCGATCCGGCCAGTGGTGAAACGTTTTTAGATCACGACGAATTCGAGTTCCTGGAGCTAATCAACACAGGTGATCAGCCAATTGATTTGAATGGCGTCCGCTTCGTACAGGTATCTCGTGAACGGGAGTTGGAAGGCATTCGCTTCGAGTTCGGCCCGCAGATGCTGCAACCAAACGAACGGATCATTGTTGCCCACAATCGGGATGCGTTCATTAGTCGCTACGGTGAGCAGGTCCGACTGGCCGACGGGCAGGGTGATGCCGGACGCTTCGGTGTCTTTAGCGGTCAGATGGCCAACGGCGGCGAGACGCTGACACTGATCGATCCGAACGGAGCAGTAATCCAGCAATTCACATTCGACGACGGTTGGTATCCTGTCACCGACGGCGACGGGTATTCGTTGGAGTTCCGTGATCCAACGCTATCCGATTTGGATGCTTGGAATCAGTCCAGTAATTGGATGGCCAGTGGACAAATAAATGGCACCCCCGGTTCGGCACCCGTTCAGCCGGGCGATACGAACCTGGACGGAGTTTTCGATTCGTCGGATCTGATTTTGGCATTGGCTGCGGGCAAGTACGAAGACGGTATCGACGACAACGCAACGTGGGCCGAAGGCGACTGGAACGGAGACGGCGACTTTGACTCCGGCGATCTCGTGGCGGCCTTTGTCGCGGGCAATTTCGTCAACAACGGCGAACCACAGGCCGCGCAGCCTCGCGGCCTGTCGCTGCAGGCCGCTGCCGTCGAATCCGTGTTTGCCGAGTTGCCTGGCGGCAAAACGCGGATTGCGGCGAGCGAGATTGTGGCGAACGAGCTGGATGACGTATAAGGTCAACCAGCCCTCATCCGGCCTCCGGCCCATTCCTGTCCGGCACGCGAGTCGCCGCCAAGGGGGGCCGGAACCCATCCCCGATACGTGAAACGGTGGGGCACTGGGACGTGTTTTCTTAAACGCAGTGCGCAGTGACACGCAGGATGAAGCGATGCGTGGGAGTCACGTACAAAAAATGCCGATGGTGGCTGGGGGGTAGTCGCGGCCTGACCATTCGCCTGGCCAAAGGGTTGCGAAATCAAAGGGCAGCGCCGCTTCGACCACGACAAGACTCCCCGGGGGAGCCGCCTCGCGCAATTGGCCGAGCAGACTGCCGAGCGCATCGAGCTGTTCGTCGTAAAACGCATATGGCGGGCAGCAAAAGATCAGCCAGGGATGTGGGGCCGGTGACGCGGACTGCGTTTCAAGTTCCCGCTCGATGGCCTTGAATACGTCGCCGCGGATGATCCGCACTCGGTCCTGCAAGCCGAGTGTAGCGACATTCTGTGCGATCAACTTGGCCGTGCCGATATGCCGTTCGAACAACGTCGCCGCTGCCGCGCCGCGGCTGATCGCCTCCAGCCCCATCGCTCCCGTGCCGGCAAACAGGTCCCAAACATGCATTGCCTTGACGCCCGGCCCCAGCAGATTGAACACCGCTTCGCGCGTGCGGTCTTTCATGGGTCGCACCCGCCAATCCCCTGAATACTCCAATCGTCGCCCCCGGAACTCGCCGCCGACGATCCTCATCGGAGCCGCACTGGGGGGGCGTTTGTCGCTGGGTCTAGGGCCATGTGAGCGAGGTTCGGACGAGCGGCGGCGTTTCATTTTGATCAGCTCACAAGGGGCACTGACTGCGGATCACGTCACGTGTCCCGTTCGAGGCCCGCTATCGGCCGGGGACGTCCAACGTGCTCGATTCTAGTCCAATATGTACGCCTCCGGCAGCGGGCTGACCACGAGCGGCTTGCCGGTGGCCGGCAATTCAGAAAGAATTGACCTGACGCGTGTCGTCGGTAGGCGGAAATTCAAAACCAGGTATGACACAGGAGCGATACTGCGCGATGAGTGGACACCCGAGATTCTTTGGCAGCGTGATCTTGGTTTGGCTCGGTGCACTGGCCGTAGGCTATGCGCAAGGGGCAGACTCCGACTCAACAGCGGTCGATGCGCCAGCGACGACGCCCTCGGTGGCCGGGACCGCATCCGCAGGACCAGGACGTCAGGCCTTTGACCAGGTGTTCGCTCAATGGAAATCTCTGCTTAAGGACCTACGCGACCTACAGCATCGCTTTACGATCGCCGAGGAAAAGAATGTCGAACCAATCCGCGAACAATTCCTGCAAAAAGTGGAGCAGGGCCTGCGCTGATGGTCGAACAGTTGCGGGAAACCGGTCTGCAGGCCTACGCCGAGGCGCCACAGGCCGATCCTCAATTGACGCGATTTCTCATGAAGATGCTGGCTGACGATGTCGCTCGCGATCGCGTCGACGAAGCCTGGGAAACCTGCGAAACCATGCTGCAATTCGACGTTCCCGATCGGTCGCTCTACGACCTGGCCGGGACCGCCGCCTACGCGACCCATCGCTTTGACTTAGCGGAAAAGTATTGGCAACAGGCCGAATCGTTGGGCGTGCTGCAGCAGCAGGGCAAGGACGCGCTGCCCGATCTGGATACGGTCCGTACTCTGTGGGACCAGGAGCAAACCATCCGCGCGGCGGAGGTGGAGGCCGACGATTTGCCTCGCGTACAATTGACGACCAACAAGGGAGACATCGTCGTTGAGCTGTTTGAAAATGAGGCGCCAGATACCGTCGGCAATTTCATCAGCTTGGTGGAACAGGGCTTTTACAATGGGCTAGTGTTTCACCGCGTGTTGCCAGGCTTCGTGGCCCAAAGCGGCTGTCCGCGCGGCGATGGCACCGGCGGCCCCGGTTACAACATCTATTGCGAGTGTTACCGCGAAGATCATCGGAATCATTTCCGCGGCAGTCTGAGCATGGCCAAGGGGGCCGCCCGCGACACAGGCGGATCGCAATTCTTTTTGACGTTCCGACCGACGCCCCAGTTGAACGGCGTACACACCGTGTTCGGCCGCGTCATCGAGGGGATGGACGTGTTGGCGAAACTGCAGCGGCGCGATCCGAGTGACCCGGAGCAGACGGCCATCACGCCCGATCACATCGTCAGCGCGACCGTGATCCGCAAACGAGATCACATCTACAAACCCAACCCGGTCGCCCAGTCCAAATGACGATACTCGTCCGGCCGTCGGCCAGCCGCCAGCGGGCAGCGGGCAGCGGGAGCGGAGCGAACAGGGACGGGCGTGTGCCCCCCTAACGGGACTGATAGCTTGACGAGGCCCGCTAGGGACGGTACTCTGGCCAATTCTCAAATCGTAATTCTGCTGTCCCCTAGTATCGTGATCGCTAATAGCGGTACTACTTGGCCCGAGGCGTCGCCGTCCCATGCAGATCAAGTTGCTGAAATTATTCTGCGACGTGGCAGCGCAGCGGAGTTTTTCGCGAGGGCGCGCGAGAATCTGGTGTCGCAATCGGCAGCCAGTCAGATGGTGCAGCAGTTAGAAGAGCGGTTGGGGGTCCGGTTATTGGATCGATCCAAGCGACCGCTGATGTTGACACCGGAAGGCACGGTATTTTACCGCGGATGTCGCAGGCTAGTGGATCGCTATTTGGCGTTAGAGGAGGAAGTACGGACCCTGCACGAGGACGTGGCGGGGCGTGTGAGTGTGGCGTCGATCTATTCCGTGGGATTGAGCCACATGAACCGGTCGGTGCAGGAATTCCTGGCGCGGCACCCCAAGGCAAACGTGCGAGTGGAGTATCAGCATCCGGACCGCGTCTATGAATTGGTGGAGCGGGACCAGGCGGATGTGGGATTAGTGAGTTATCCGCGTGCCAGCCGCACGATCCATGCGATATCATGGCGTGACGAACCGATGGCCGTGGTCTGTGCTCCGCAGCATGAATTCGCCGGATTGGCCTCACTGGACCTGGAGCAGCTGCACGGCCATCCATTGATCTCATTCGACAACAACCTGTTGATACGTCGCGAAATTGATCGTGAGTTGGCACGACACGGGGTGGACGTCGAAGTGGTCATGGAATTTGACAACACGGAAACGATCAAGCGTGCGATCGAGATCGACGCGGGCCTCGGCCTGTTACCGACTCCCACCGTCCAGCGGGAAGTCACATCGGGCACGCTCTGCGCGATTCCGCTGCGTGGAAGTCCTCTGATTCGACCTCTGGGAATCATCCAGCGTCGTGGCAAAGAGCCGTCAAAGACGACTCGACTTTTCATCGACTTTTTGCTGCAAAATGCGAAACCGACGAGCGGCGACCTAGCGACGCTGTCGGAGGTCGCCGAGGCAGCGCCGGTCAACCGTTGAGCTCCGGGCGCTGGCCAACAGTCGATACCGGGCGGAGTCCGCTCACATGAGCAAGGTTTTGGGGTAGGTAAAAAATGCAGAATTCGATTCACAATCCATTCGGGCTTCCTGCGAAACACGGGCTCTATGATCCGGCCAACGAGAAAGACAGTTGCGGCGTGGGGTTTGTCGCGCACGTCAAGGGACAGCGCAGCCATCAGATCATATTGGACGCCGATCAGGTCCTGCGCAACATGGACCATCGCGGCGCGTGTGGCTGCGAAGCGAACACCGGCGACGGCTCGGGGATTCTAACCGCCTTACCTCAACAATTCTTGCGGAAGGTGGCCAAGGTCGATCTGGGAGAAGACTTGCCGGAGCCGGGCCAATTCGCGGCCGGCGTTGTATTCCTGCCGCAGTTAGCGGACGAGCGCGAAAAATGCAAACACGTCGTGCAACAGGTCGTGGCCGAGCAAGGACAGCGGATGGTGGGTTGGCGGAAGGTGCCCACGGACGCGCGCGGCCGATGTGGGTCCCACCGCTTTGCGAAGCGAACCGTGGTCCGACCAGCTGTTTATCGCAGCTGCCCCCGGCTTGGATGCAGAAGCCTTCGAGCGGCAATTGTACCTCATACGTAAACGCTGCAGCCATCTCATCCGTAGTGACGCGCAATTGACACAGGCCAAGATGTTTTTCATCAACAGCCTTTCGACAAAGGTCATGATCTACAAAGGCATGCTGATGTCGTGGCAGGTCCGGGATTACTATCCGGATTTGAAGGATTCCGACTACACGTCGCACTTGGCGATGGTCCATTCGCGATTCAGCACCAATACCTTTCCCAGTTGGGACCGAGCGCAGCCGAATCGGTTCATGAGCCACAATGGCGAGATTAACACATTGCGCGGCAACAAAAACTGGATGCGAGCTCGGGAGGGCGTGGTCCGCAGTTCTCTGTTTGGCAACGAGATTTCAAAACTGTTTCCCATCGTGGAACCCGATTGTTCTGATAGCGGCACGTTTGACAATGTGCTGGAGTTCCTGCTGATGACCGGCCGTACGCTGCAGGAAGCCGTGATGATGATGGTCCCCGAGGCTTGGCAAAATCACGTGACGATGCCCGAAACCAAACGGGCATTCTACGAGTACCATTCGTGCCTGATGGAACCTTGGGACGGTCCCGCATCGATCGTCTTTACCGACGGTCACTACATCGGCGCCGTGCTCGACCGCAATGGCTTACGTCCCTCGCGCTACTACCTGACGACCGACGACCGAGTGATTATGGCCAGCGAAGTTGGCGTGTTGCCGGTGGAACCCAAATTGGTCAAAGAGAAAGGACGCCTGCAGCCCGGCCGAATGTTCCTGATTGACTTCGAAAAAGGACGTTTGATTCCCGATGCGGAGTTGAAGGAAGAGTTTGCGCGGCAACGACCCTACGGCGAATGGTTGAAGTCCGAGCGGATCGTGCTGTCCGACCTCAAACCCAACCAGCAACCCCACGGCTTTTCGCCCGATACGTTGCTCGAGCGAATGCAGGCGTTTGGCTACACGCTGGAGACCATGCAATTCATGCTCTTGCCGTTGATTCGCGAACAGCGCGATCCGGTCGGCTCGATGGGCAACGATTCGGCGTTGGCCTGTCTGTCGGATCAGCCGCGCATGCTTTACGACTACTTCAAGCAGCTATTTGCCCAGGTCACGAACCCCGCCATCGACTCGATTCGCGAAGAGCTGATCATGTCGCTGGAATGCTACGTGGGCCCCGAAGCGAATCTGCTGGCCACCACCAAAGATCACGCTCACCGTCTGCTCGTACCGCATCCGATTTTGACCAACGAGGAGCTGGCCTCGCTCAAGCATATCGAACAACATCCGCGGGGACGCGGCTGGCGGACGAAGTGCATCGACATCACCTGGCCTAAGACGGAAGGTGGTCCGGGATTGAACAAGGCCCTGGATCGGATCTGCGCCGAGGCAGAACAGGCAATCGACGACGGCTACAGCTTGATCATCTTGACCGATCGCGCGATGAGTGGCCAGCGGGTCGCGATCAGTTCGCTGCTGGCGACCGGAGCGGTGCATCACCATTTGGTGCGGCAAGTCAAGCGGACGCGGATCGGCATCATTCTGGAATCCGGCGAGGCGCGCGAAGTGCACCATTACTGTCTGCTGACGGGCTATGGAGCCGACGCGGTCAATCCCTACCTGGCCTTTGAATCTCTGTGGCAGGCCCAGCGCGATGGGCTGCTACCAGGCGACATGTCCGACGAAAAGATTGTGGCGGCCTATCGCAAGGGCGTCGCCAAAGGCATGCTCAAAGTGATGGCCAAAATGGGCATCTCCACGTTGCAGTCCTACAAAGGCGCACAGATTTTTGAGGCGTTAGGTTTGCAGCAGGAAGTGGTGGAACGCTGTTTTGCCGGGACGGCAAGCCGCATTCAAGGGGTCAGCTTCGACGTGCTGGGAGAAGAACTGCTGCGGCGCCATTCGATCGGCTATCCGGACGCGCCCGAACACCGACTGCGGTCGTTGCCCAACGTGGGAGAATTCCATTGGCGGGCAGATGGCGAACGACACATGTGGGACCCACAATCCATCGCAGATCTGCAAGTCGCCGCGCGCTGAACAGTGTCGAAGCCTACAAGCGATTTACACAACACGCCAACCAGGACGCGCGCACGCGTTGTGCGCTGCGCGGCCTGCTGAAGCTCAAGCCCGGCTCTGCAGGAGGTCCTATCCCGTTGGACGAAGTCGAACCGGCAAAAGAGATCGTCAAGCGATTCTGTACCGGCGCGATGAGCTTCGGGTCGATTTCGGCGGAGTCGCACGAGACATTGGCGATCGCGATGAACCGCCTGGGCGGCAAGAGCAACACGGGAGAAGGCGGCGAGGAACCCGAACGCTGGACGCCCGACCCCAACGGCGACTCGCGCCGCAGTGCCATTAAGCAGGTGGCGTCCGGAAGGTTTGGTGTAACCATCAACTACTTGACCAACGCCGACGAACTGCAGATCAAGATTTCGCAGGGAGCCAAGCCGGGGAAGGGGGCGAGTTGCCGGGCCGCAAGGTGGATGAGCGGATCGCACGCGTCCGCTATTCCACGCCCGGCGTGGGCTTGATCAGCCCACCACCGCACCACGATATCTATTCGATCGAGGATCTGAAACAGCTGATTCACGACCTGAAGAACGCCAATCCCAGCGCGCGAATCAGTGTCAAACTGGTCTCCGAAGTGGGAGTGGGCACGATTGCCACGGGTGTGGCCAAAGGGTTCGCCGATCACATTCTGATTTCCGGCGATTCCGGCGGGACCGGCGCGTCACCGCTGACCAGCATCAAACACGCCGGCTTGCCCTGGGAGCTTGGGCTGGCCGAGACGCACCAAACGCTGGTCCTAAACGACCTGCGGTCGCGCGTCGTGCTGCAGACGGATGGCCAGCTAAAGACCGGCCGCGACGTGGTCATCGCGGCGTTGTTGGGTGCCGAGGAATACGGATTCAGTACAGCACCCTTGATCACGCTGGGCTGCATCATGATGCGCAAATGCCATCTGAATACCTGCCCCGTGGGCGTAGCGACTCAGGATCCCGTCTTGCGCAAAAAGTTTACCGGCAAGCCCGAACACGTGGTGAACTACCTGTTCATGGTAGCCGAGGAAGCGCGTGAGATCATGGCGGAGTTAGGTTTCCGCACCATCAACGAAATGATCGGCCGCGTGGATTGTCTGGAGACGAACACGGCCATTCAACATTGGAAGTCGGACGGCCTGGACCTCACACCCGTGCTCACGCCGGCTCATAAACTACGTCCAGACGTGGGCGTGTATTGCCAGATTGCCCAGGACCATGGTTTGGAAAAGGCCCTGGACAATCGGTTGATTGAATTGGCCAAACCCGCCCTGCAAAACCAACAGTCGGTACAGATCGAGCTGCCGATCGTCAATACGAATCGCACTGTGGGTACGACCCTCAGCCACGAAGTAGCCAAACATTTCGGACTGGCGCTTTTGCCCGACGATACGATCAACATCAAGTTCAAGGGCTCGGCTGGACAAAGCTTTGGAGCATTCTTGCGCAAGGCATCACAATGCGACTGGAAGGCGATGCCAACGACTATGTGGGTAAGGGTTTGTCCGGCGGTAAGATCATCATCGCGCCTGCTCCGGAAAGTTCCTTCGCCGCGGAAAACAACATTATCGTGGGCAATGTGGTGCTGTATGGCGCTACCAGAGGCTATGCCTTCTTCCGTGGGCGAGCGGCCGAGCGATTCTGTGTCCGCAACAGTGGCGCATGGGCGGTGATCGAAGGCGTGGGCGATCACGCTTGCGAATACATGACCGGAGGCCGCGCGGTCATCATTGGTTCGACGGGGCGTAATTTCGCCGCTGGCATGAGTGGCGGCGTTGCCTATGTGTTGACCGACTACGACGATTTCCGCGACAACCGCTGCAATTTGGGCACCGTCCTGCTGGAACGTGTCGAATTCGACGAAGACAAGAGCGAACTTTTAGAAATGCTGGAACTGCACGAACAAAACACGGGCTCGACCGTCGCGGCCGAACTGCTGCAACAGTGGCCCAAGTCCGTGGAACATTTCGTCAAGGTCATGCCAACCGACTACAAACGCGTGTTGATGGAGCGCATGGAACAAGAAATCAGGAACTGAAATCACGGTCGTGTCGCGAACAGGGATGTCGTGCCTGCGGGCCACGCTCCACTTACCGATCACCGTCAAACCAAGTAGATCATTATCATGGGCAAACCAACGGGCTTTAAAGAATTCCCTCGTCAACCCGTACCGTACCGCGATCCGGTCGAGCGAGCGAACGACTTCCTGGAGATCTTTTCGCAACCCCAAAGCGACCATCTGCAGACGCAGGGTGCACGCTGTATGGACTGCGGCGTTCCTTTTTGTCAATCCGACAGCGGTTGTCCCATCGACAACCTGATTCCCGAATGGAACGATCTGGTGTACCAGGATCGGTGGCGCGACGCCTTGGACCGCCTGCATAAGACGAACAACTTTCCCGAATTCACGGGCGCACGTGTCCCGCACCTTGTGAAGGCGCTTGCGTGTTGGGCATCATCGAACCGCCCGTAACGATCAAGAACATCGAGAACGCGATTATCGACCGCGGCTGGGCCGAAGGTTGGGTGCGTCCTCATCCTCCCGAACGGCGCAGCGGGAAGCGCGTGGCCGTGGTCGGATCGGGACCGGCAGGTCTTGCCGCCGCCGCGCAACTAAACAAAGCAGGCCACGACGTGACGGTCTACGAACGGGCCGATCGTATCGGCGGGCTGCTGATGTACGGCATTCCCAATATGAAATTGGACAAAGGTGTCGTCGAGCGGCGCGTCGAATTGCTGCGTCAGGAAGGCGTTAAGTTCGTTACGTCGGCGCACGTAGGCAAGCTCGAAGAATTTCCAGAAGGGCATGTCACGCAGATCATGCAGCAGCGCGGCTGCGATGTCCAGTTCATCGATCCCAACGACCTACTAGGGCAGTTTGACGCGCTGCTGTTGGCCACCGGTGCAACCTTGCCGTTCGATCCGGTCGCACGGTGTCCGGGCCGCGACCTGGATGGGATTTACTTCGCGATGGACTTCCTGACTCGCAATACCAAGAGCCTGTTGGATTCCGAATTGTCGGACGGCAGCTTCACGCCAGCGACAAACAAACATGTGATCGTGATCGGCGGTGGCGACACGGCGCCGACTGTATCGGCACTTCGCTGCGCCACGGCTGCAAGAGTGTCGTCAATTTCGAACTCTTGGAACGTCCGCCCGCCGAACGCGCCGATAACAACCCCTGGCCTCAGTGGCCCCGCATTTACCGAGTTGACTATTCCCATGCCGAAACCAAATCCCGCTTCGGTGATGATCCCCGCCAATACTCATTGCTGACCAAGGAGTTTATTGGGAACGGCCAAGGTCGTGTCGAGGGTGTGCGCACAATCGAGGTCGATTGGAACCAACCGGGCGAGAAGGCCCCGTTTAGTGAAGTCGCTGGATCGGAAAAAGTCTGGCCGGCAGACTTGATCCTCTTGGCGACCGGTTTTGTCGGCCCGGAAAAAACCATCGGCGAATTGCTGGGGCTGGAATTGCAGCGCCCCCGCGGCAATTGGGAAACATTCCGCGCAAATCACGGCAAGTTCGCCACCACCGTTCCCAAGGTGTTCGCGGCAGGCGATTGTCGTCGCGGACAATCGCTGGTCGTGTGGGCGATTAACGAAGGACGAGGTGCCGCTCGCGCCATCGACGAATTCCTGATGGGCAAGAGCAGCCTGCCGGCACCCGGAATCAGCCTCGGTTCGTCGCTGGCGGCAACCGGAGGTTGAATGTCGTAGCCGGAGTCGGCCACCGAGCACACCTGAGGGCAGTCGGTCAGGGACTTGGCCGAGGTTTGATCGGCCAGGGCAGGCGTAGACGATTGCGCGTCGACACGAAGATGCATGACGATCGGGCAGCGACCACATACTGGTTGTTGCGGCAGTGTGCCGCTCGGTGTTGCGGCTTGCTGGTATCAATCGAAACGCGCCATGCATGTTGTCGAGGACGCTCGGGCAATTCTACAACGAGCGGCTCGTGATGTGCGTTAAACACCAGAAAGATGTTGCGCTCGTCGGTATCCTCCGACGCTGGAATCTCTGCTGCCGTCCGCCGACTGAGTAACACGCCAACTTGGGGCTTGCCGTCATGCCAGTCCGCGTCGGACATGGGTTGACCGTCGCGGCGGAGCCAATGAACGTCGGCTGGCGCGGTCGACAAGTCCCAGGAATACCGTACGAACACCTCGCGCCGAATTAGCTCTTCGCGAAAACGAATCAGTCGCCGCACAAACTTCAATCGTTGTCTTGCGCTCGTATCAATTTGCCAGTTCAACCAACTGACTTCGTTGTCTTGGCAGTACGCATTGTTGTTGCCTAGTTGAGTGTGTCCCAGTTCGTCGCCAGCGCGAATCATCGGGACACCTTGCGAAACCAACAGCGTCGTCAAGATATTGCGGACCTGCAGGTCCCTCAGCCGTACGACCTCGTCGTCGGTCGTCGCGCCCTCCACACCACAGTTCCAGCTACGGTTATGCTCGTCTCCATCGCGGTTTTCCTCGCCGTTTGCGTCGTTATGTTTGTGATTATAACTAACCAGGTCTTGCAGACTGAATCCGTCGTGGCAAGTCACAAAATCAATACTTGCCAGGGGCCGCCGTTCGCGCGGAAAAAGATCCTGGCTGCCGGCCAAACGTGTAGCAAACTCTCCCTTCACCGTCGGCTCACCGCGCCAGAAATCGCGCACGGTATCGCGATAACGCCCGTTCCATTCGCGCCAACCGATCGGGAATCCTCCCAATTGATAACCGCCATCTCCTAAGTCCCAAGGCTCGGCAATCAACTTGACCTGAGACAACAACGGATCCTGATACAGGATTTGAAAAAACGTGCTCAAGCGATGATAGGCGTGGAGATCGCGGCCAAGAATTGAGGCCAAATCGAACCGAAAACCATCCACGTGCATTTCCGCCACCCAATACCGCAGGCTATCAGCAATTAGACGCTGCACGACCGGATGACGTATTTCCGGGCAATTACCACAGCCGGAGTAGTCGGTGTAAAAACGGCGATCCTTGCGTTCCAATCGGTAGTAGGCCCGGTTATCAATCCCACGAAAAGACAAGGTCGGACAAGATGATTGCCCTCAGCCGTATGGTTGTAGACCACATCCAAAATCACTTCGATGTTCGCAGCATGAAGCCGTTTGACCATCCGTTTGAATTCGTTGACCGCATCGCTAGGCTGAGCACCCGCAGCGTAGCGTGGATGGGGCGCGAAGTAACCGAGCGTACTGTAGCCCCAATAGTTCCGCAGATCGCGGTCGACCAAATGGCGATCGTCCAAAAAGTACTGAACGGGCAGCAATTCCACGGCCGTAATGCCCATTCGATGCAGATGTTGGATCATCGCACGGCTGGCGAGTCCTAAATACGTGCCGCGCACGCGAGGGGGAATGGCAGGATGTTGTTTCGTCATCCCCCGCACGTGACCTTCATAAATGACGGTCCGCTCCCAGGGAATCCGCGGCGGTCGATCGGTTCCCCAGTGAAATCGGGAATCGACAACCGCTGCCAACGGTGCGCTCGCCGCACTGTCCGTGGCGTCGTAGGACACGTCCTGCTGCGGGTCGCCCAGTGCATATCCAAACAGGCTGTCGGACCACCGTAACGGGCGCCCGATAGCGCGGGCGTAGGGATCGAGTAAGAGTTTGTTGTCGTTGAAACGGTGGCCGTCACTCGGAGCATAGGGACCATGTAGGCGATAGCCGTAAAGCTGCCCCGGCCCCAGCCCCTCGACGTAGACGTGCCACGTGTCCTCGGTTCGCGATGTCAAAGGGATCGAGACGGCTTCGCGCTGGGCGTCGGCCGACGCGAACAGACACAACTCGATGCGAGTAGCGTGACGCGAGAAAATGGCGAAATTGACGCCGCGACCATCCCACGTCGCTCCCAGCGGTGTCGGCTCTCCCGCCCGCAAATGGACGTTGGTCATAGCGAATGGGTTCTTTCCTCAAGGCAGCTGAACGACGTAGTTCAATCGTAGCCCGCCATTGCCCGCCTCGTGACGCGAATTGAGGCGGGAGTCAATTCCCGTCCGCCCCACATCCTCTCGACCAACTCTGTCGACCGCCCTTGGTGGATGGCCACCATGCTCTCCCGGCCGACGCCACTTGGCGTTCGCGCGGGGTCGGCCGCAGCGCCAGACGCTCGAAGCCGGACGCGGCTGTTACCGTGTCAGATCCGATTCTTTGAGCAACCCCAGTTTTTTGAATTTGGGCAGAATGTTGATGCGACAGTAGTAATTCTGCGGATTCTTATTGAAGAAGTCCTGATGATATCCCTCGGCCGGATAAAAGGCCGTCGCCTCCGTGATTTCCGTCACGATAGGACGGTCGAACTTGCCGGATTTGTCCCACTTCTGCTTGGACGCCTCCGCGATCTGCCGTTGCTCGGGTGAATGGAAAAAAATGGCGGAACGGTATTGCGTACCCGTATCAGGCCCTTGCGCGTTCAGGGTCGTCGGATCGTGCAATTGCCAGAAGATATCGAGCAGTTTTTCGTAGGGAAGCGTCGCGGGATCGAACTTCACCTGTACCACTTCCGCATGCCCGGTGCGTCCTGTGCAGACGGCTTCGTAGCTGGGATTGGGGAGCGTTCCTCCCATATAGCCCGACGTCACGGATTCGACTCCCTTAATCCGCAGCAGGACCGACTCGACACACCAGAAACATCCCGCGCCGAAGGTGGCCGTTTCAAGCTCAGGCATCGACTGATTCTCCTTGGCAGAAAGGCGTTGCGCAGTCGGATCCGACTCGTCAGCCGCCGTCTTGGTCACCGAGGTCGGCGTTTGTCCCAGAGCGACGCTCGATCCGGGCGGTTCGGCCGCTCGCGCACACCCACTGCAAAACAGGGCAGCAATCGAAATCAGTAACAGTGAAGAATTCCTCAACATGCCGGTCATCGCTCCCATTACAGACGTCAGGATGTTGTCCTGGCAAGTCAACATGCCGTTTGTGGCCCCTATCGGGCACAAGTGTATCATGGAGAGTTTAGCGTCCTTCATCAATCCGCCCACCGCACGATTCCCCGTTGCCCCCTCATCCGGCCTTCGCCCGGCCGAGGAAGGAAGTTGTCACGAACCTCTCCCGCCGGTAGTTGAGCGACGCGGGGTCGGCGACGGGTGAGGGCGGACCGCAGCGGCATTCCACCGCACGGGGACCGATCAAATCCTATGGCTTTACATATCTCTTACAAATCCGTGACAAACATCTGACCAGCGATCACCGGGTAAAGCGACAATTAGGGTGTTGTGCGAGGGATTACCGAGGTTTCGTCACTACCTTAAGGGGATCGTCATGTTCTGGAACAAATCGAAGTGGGCGCTGACGTGTGTCCTGGCCGTTGTCGTCACATCAAATAGCTGGGCACGCCAAGTCAATCTGGACGTATCGCTGGCGCAGTCGGTGCTACCGGCTGACAAGAAGCAGACGTCTTTTCTGAAGATCGGACTTACCGGTTTCCGCCTAGACGATGACACGGAGCGGACACCGATCAACGTGGCCCTGGTCCTGGATAAGTCCGGATCGATGTCGGGCGAAAAGTTGGCACGTGCCAAAGAGGCCGCCATCAAT
The DNA here is from genome assembly GCA_963785495.1 of uncultured Planctomycetales bacterium. GTDB lineage: Bacteria > Planctomycetota > Planctomycetia > Pirellulales > Pirellulaceae > CAWAVP01. Next base: position 229,317 of record CAWAVP010000025.1, read on the forward strand.
GCACTGGAACGACTGAATAGCCACGATATTGTGTCGGTTGTCACGTACGATTCCACCGTGACGGTCGTGGTGCCGGCCACGAAATTGACAGATCGCCAGGCGGTAATCGAGCGAGTTCGGCAGATTGAGGCGGGAGGCTCGACCGCGCTGTTTGCCGGCGTGAGCAAAGGTGCCGAGGAACTGCGCGAATTCTTGGACAAGGAACGGGTCAATCGTATCATCCTGTTGTCCGATGGTCTGGCAAACGTCGGTCCTCAGTCTCCCAGCGAACTGGGCGAACTCGGCAAGTCGTTGTCGAAGGAGGGCATTTCGGTTTCCACGATCGGCCTGGGGCTCGACTACAATGAAGACCTCATGACCGCGTTGGCACGTGCGAGTGACGGAAACCATGTATTTGTCGAGAAATCGACAGAATTGGTCGACGTGTTCAACCGCGAATTCAACGATGTTCTTTCGGTCGTCGCCCAGGAGGTCGTCATCAAGATCCATTGCCGCGACGACATTCGTCCAGTGCGATCACTGAACGGGGACGGCGAAATCACCGGCCAGGATGTGTACGTGAAGTTGAATCAACTTTACAGCGAGCAAGAAAAATACATCATCGTGGAACTTGAGTTTCCGGCGCGACCCAACGGTTCTTCGATGGAAGTTGCTGACGTAAGCGTCTCGTATACGAACATGGAGACGAAGACGGAGGATCGTCTGTCGAGCGTGGTGGGCATTAATTTCAGTGCGAACCTGGCCAGCGTGGAGGCCTCGACCAATTCGAGCGTTATGGAACAATGCGTACTACAACTGGCAAATCTAGAAAACCAGGCGGCGACGCTGTTGCGAGACCGTGGTGATGTCGTAAAGGCGCGGCAGCTGTTGGAATCGAACGCCGTCTACCTCAAGGAGTACGCTGACAAACTCAATTCGACCGTACTACGACAGCGCAGCGTGGACAATCGCAATCAGGCGGATTGGGTGGAAAACAATGAAGAATGGAAGCGCGGCCGCAAACTGATGCGTGCGTTACAATACTCCGAGGCGACGCAGCAAAACGTCAAGTCGCCTGAGTCAGTGCCGGCTCCCGCACCTAAACGGTAACCTGGTAATCGACCGCCGGTGATGTCCTGCGGTTCGGTGCATTGGATCGAAAACTGCCTGCCAGCGGCCCCAGCAATGGACAACTGGGGTCGCTCATTTTGGTAACGGACCCCGGGCGTGTCGAAGAAACCGTTGATCTTGTTGGTCCTATTGACGATCGTCCCACTGACCGCATTCGCCTGGCTAGGGTGGCGGGTGTCACGTGGCGAAACACTGCGGGTCCAAGAACAATATCGGGGACTGCTTGCCGACCGCCTAGGGGAAGAGAACCATCGATTGGCGCAGTACTTCGCCGCGACTCAACGTCAACTCGCGGACGAAATCTCGGTTTGCGGCGACGCATCCGACGCGCTGCGGCAACTGGTACGCGATGCCCCCACAATTCGACAGATTATCGTCCTTAATCGTCAAGGTGATTTGATCCACCCGCGTCCGGATCGACCGATGAATGGCGCGGAGGCAGACTTTCTGGCCGAAATCGATCAGATAATCCAAGACAAGGACCTGGTCCGTTTAGCATTTCCTGTCCAGGATGAAACTCGACTAACGACCGCCGCACCGGGCGCCGAGCAAGCCACCGGTGTGACGAGACCGAGTTCATCGTCGGTGGCACCGCGAATTTGGTCGACAACTCGACTTGATGCGAAGCGGACCGCGGACTCTCCCGGCCCGACCCAGGCTGATGCGACAGACGAGGACAACACGACCGCGACCCAAGAGGGCTGGATTACGTGGTATTGGGGACGAGGTGTCAATCTGATGTATTGGAACCGCGGAGACAACGATCGGCTAACGATCGTCGCACTGGCTCGCGCCCGCTGGATGGCAGACCTGCTGGCCGCTCTGCCCGACACACCGTGGCCAACCCCCACCGCTCGACCACTTCCTACAACACAGCGCATCTGCCTCGTCGACTCCTCCGATCAGGTCGTTTACCAGTGGGGAACGTTTCAGCCCGCCGCGACCGTGGCGCCGTTCGTGGAGACGGCCGTCGTGGCCCCACTCTCCTCCTGGCGATTGAAGGCGTACCTTGACCAAACAGCGTATGCCAGTGCAACACGTCTGCCAATTTTTGCCGGCTTGGCCAGTCTAGCGTGTGGCCTACTGGGGCTTGTGGTGGTCTTCTATCGCGAATACGCGCGCGATGTTCGCGAAGCGGCGCAGCGCGTGAATTTTGTTAATCAGGTCTCGCATGAACTCAAGACGCCGCTGACCAACATTCGACTTTACGCCGATTTACTGGAACGCGATCTGGATCAACTTCCCGCCACCGATCTGGAAACGGAAAAGCCTCGCAGCCGCTTGAGTGTCATCACGGCCGAGAGTCAACGTTTGTCCCGCCTTATCGGAAATGTACTTACGTTTGCTCGCTCGGAACGCAACCAATTGCAGCTACATCGTCGTGGCACCGACCTGGATCAACTTGTGCGCAATGTCATCGAGCGATTCAGGCCGGCCTTGGAGGCCAGCGGATTTGAGATCGAATCGTCCACGGAAATCGGTCAGCCACTCCTTCTGGATGCCGATGTGATTGAGCAGATTCTTGACAACCTGATTTCCAACGTCCAACGCTACGCGGTGGCGGGTGCGTATTTGGGAGTTCGCAGCTTTTGCGAGGGGCCGATGGCGGTGATCGACGTGACGGATCGAGGTCCTGGGATCCATCCTGAAATTGGCGCAACGGTTGTTTGAGCCTTTCGTACGAGGAGCGGTCGGGTTGAGTGACGTTACTGGCACCGGGATTGGTCTCTCCATTGCACGGCGACTGGCTCGCTTACATGGAGGCGACCTGACACTGGTGAATAGTCCTTCGGGAGCAACGTTTCGTTTGTCGATACCACGAGAGAACGTACATGAAAGTGCTGCTGGCTGAAGATGACCGTTTGATCCGCAATGGGCTGTCTGAGGTCTTTCAGGGTGAAGGCTACGAAGTGCTCGAGGCCTTTGATGGTCATACGGCATTGAGTCTGTTTCGGCGTCATTCGCCAGATTTCGTTTGCCTCGATATCATGATGCCCAAGCTGGATGGCTATCAGGTCTGCCGTGCGATTCGCCAATTGAATGCACATGTGCCGGTCGTCTTCATCACCGCTAAGTCGGAAGAAATCGACAAAGTCCTGGGACTGGATTTGGGCGCCGATGACTTCATCGTGAAACCCTTCGGAGCCAAGGAAATCGTCGCCCGCATGCGCACCATTTTGCGGCGTTGCTGTCAGGCATCCGATGATCCGTCCCATCCTTTTGTAATGGACGATCTGGAGGTTTGGCCTCAACAGTTGCGTGCCCGCCGCGGAGAAAAGATTATCGATTTGAGTCAGCGGGATGTTATGATCCTGCGTTTACTCCACGAGAAGTGTGGCCAAGCCGTGGATCGACTGACACTGTTCAATCACGCCTGGGGGCTGGACTACCTGCCCAACAGCCGGACACTCGATCAGCATATCTCGCAGCTACGCAAACGGATCGAACAAGACCCGAGCACGCCCCGAATCATCCGCACCGTTCACGGCGTGGGCTACCGCTTCGATTCTGTGGCCTCGCCCAGTTAATACACGTCCCGCTTTTCGGTTTGACACTAGCGGTGCGTCAGTCCGGTAGGACAGAACGAGACACATGGTGTCCGACGTCCCTCATCCGGCCTCGGCCTGCTGCTCCTGCGGAGGGAGAAGGAAGTCGGGTGCCGGAATAAGGGGCGTTCGCACCTTTTTTGAAAACGCCGAGCTGGCAAACTCATGACTTGATGTCCAATGGTAGGAGTCCCCTACGGTGTTGCTCTGGCAATCTCCGACGTCACAGCAAATTAGCGCCTACCTGCAGCAGGCGATCGAGCGGCCTTGGTCCTACTCGCAGATCGGTGCGACACGACATCAGATTCCGCACGGTTTTGATCACGATCGTTCCGAGATCGATGTCGGTCATGGCTGGCGGGCATTCGCCGCGGCGCGACAGGCAATTCGAGATTGGGCGATGTTTCCTGCGGAAATGAGTCGAGTGTATGGGACGTCAACCGCTCAGGAACCAGGCCAGGTCGTGGCCGTACTGCTTAAAGCAGGACCCGTGCTGACGCTCGGTGCGTGTCGTATCGTCTATCGACTCGACATGCTCCGTCCGGAATTGTCAGGCGACGACGTTTCGAGCGCGCGCGCCAGTTCGGTTTTGCCTACGGTACGCTCACTGACCACATTGAATTGGGTGAAGAACGATTTGTGGTCACATGGCTGGACGATGACCGCGTGGTGTATGCCATCGAATCGTTTTCGCGGCCCCAACATTGGTTGGCCAAGGTGGGTTATCCGTATGTCCGCTGGCAGCAGCGCCGCTTTCGGCACCTCTCCACACGCAGCATGCGAGCGGCAGTGCAGTCGCGGCTGGCAGGCCGTCCAACGGCGGGCGAAAGCTGGCAATTGCTGCCGACGTCAATACTCCCGAGAAAAAAATCCCCCGTGGCACCCGCTTGTCGATCGACGACGGATAACGTTTGATGCACCAACATGCCACTCACCGGGCAAGCTCCCCCTGCGATACGATTCCACGTGGTGTTCCGTCGGCGGCCATCTTGTCCCGGAGGAACAAGCCGCACACTACTTGATTCCCTGCATGTAAACGGATCGGATCCGCTGCATGCGTTCACGATTGACACCAAAGTCGGAATATCCGCGGCGCGAGGCGGAGCGAAATTGCACGACGCCCTTCTGAGGATCCGCGTAAAACTCAACGTCATCAATGAATCCAAGCAAACGGCTTCGGAATTCACAATACAGATAGTTGTCGTCCAATTTGACGACTCGCGTTCGAGGCATCGCCTGGATGATTTCCTTCAGTCGCTGCAACGAGTCGCGGAACGTGCCGTAAATTGGCAGGGGATCCATCGCTTGGTCGCCGTCGTGGGCCTGAGTGCTGACGCAGTTGGGACGATCAGGACATGGGGACAGCTCGCCGGCCTTAACCCCGAGATTCTTGGGCCGTGGTGCCAACCGTGCCCAGAGGATGCCCGTCACCAACACCACCAGAGGCACAAATACCAATGATCGCCACGACAATAAAAAGCTCGACATGATTTGCTCGCCCAAGACGTCTACTCGCCGGCCACTTCAGCGGCATTTCACCTCCGGCACTTAAGCGGTGCCGGTGCAGCGGTGCCGGTGCCACTCACTGGTTAATTCAGTTTAGTAGAAGACGGGCAAATGTTCGACGCCCCATCCCGATCGACGGCGGCAAGCCCAGGCGAGAGCAGCATCCTCCGCTACCGGACACTTGTCACTTTTCGACCGGTGGCTCGCTCTTCAGTCGCGCTATTCATTGACGCAACTGGGCACCCTGTACCGACGGGTCAATCAGCTGTTTTCTTTCTGGGACGTAAAGTTTGAGCTGCCATCGCTCGGATCCAGAAGGAGAGTTGCGTAGGAGACCTGGGGCCACGTGCAGTCGGGGACGACGCGACTTCACCGCCCGCGGCCGGGAATCCCTGCAGCTCGCTGCCGGTAGTATTTCCAGCCGGGAAAGAAGAAACAGGCTGCCGACACAATACCAAACAGCACATGGGAATAATCGTCCCAGCGGGCCATCGGGATGGCGGTCGCAAACAAGGCAACAGCTTGCAGGTAGAAGGTGCCGGAGAGGATGCCGGCTTTGACCAAGAACACCATTCCGCTGACCAGGGCCAGGATGGGGGACAGCTTCAGTGCCGGCAGATTCAACAGGTACTCGACTGGAAACAACATGGCAATACAGACCATGCTGGCTGCCCAAATATGCGCGATTTGACGTTCCACAAAGGTGACGGGCCCCATGCGTCTCCGCAGCACCAGAAGACGGCGGCCCATGCGCCCAGTCCCGCGGTCCAGAGCAAAAAATAGTGGACGCGTGTTTCGTCGCCAGCCCAATGCATGGCGTTGGTCAAGAAACAGATGACCAGCAGGGCCAGACTATGCCACATCCATAGTACGCCCCAGTTCTCCAGGATGTTGGCATGGTGCGTTTCGCGAAACAAGCGCACCACGATTTGCGAAAACTGACCGCTCCGCGCCGAGATCGGCTCGTCCTTCAAGTACGCTTCCAGATCGCTCGCCAGCGCCGCCGACGAGTCGTACCGCAGATCGGGAGGCTTCTGTAAACAGCGCAAGGCAATCATTTCCAGGTCACGATCGACCTTGGGAAAGATCATTCGTGGCAACGGCGGATCCTGTTCCAGAACCTGCAAGACGACCTCCATCGGCGACGACGCTTGAAACGGAGGACGACCGGTCAACATGTGATAGAGGATCGATCCAAGGCTATACACGTCGCTAGTGATCCCGACTTCGCCCCGATTGCCGGCGGCCTGTTCCGGCGCCATGTAGGCGGGAGTACCGAGCACAGAACCGGTCCGCGTCAGACTAACCGTATCGGCAACTTGCTTGGCCAAACCAAAATCCATGACATGCGGTTGCCCTTGATCATCGATCATGATATTCGATGGTTTGAGGTCGCGGTGCAATACTCCGCGTCGATGCGCAAATCGATCGAGCGGCAAACAGTCGCCAAAATCCTGGCGATTTCGCGAGGGGTGAGAGGGCCATCGATCAGTTTTTCGGACAGTGTCTGGCCCGCAACGAACTTCATGCTAAAGAACGCGTGCCCATCGTGCTCACCCACTTCATACACCGGTACGATGTTAGGGTGATCCAGTCGCGCGGCCGCTTCGGCCTCAGCCCGAAAGCGAGCTTGGTCGGACCGCGACGCCCATTGCCCCCGCAACAGCATCTTAAGGGCCACAGTACGTCCCAAACTCAATTGGCGAGCGCGATACACAACGCCCATTCCACCGCGGCCAATTTCCTCGACCAATTCGTAATCGCCAAAGCGATAGGGGAGTTCCAAAATCGGAGTGGCTTTCGTATCCGACACCGGATCGACGGTGCTGGCCGCGTCACTACCCAGTGCATTGGCCAGCATCACGGCCCCCCATAACTCACGCAGCTCGGTCCCCAGCGGCCCCAGTCGTGCCGCCTCTCGCTCGATGTCAATCAGCTCGCCGCTCACCGCGCGTTCGGAAAGCTGAGCCAACAGCTGAGCTAGTCGCTCGTCATTCCGCTCCAACGACGCATCCATGGCGGAACCGGGCGGACCGGATGATTCGGGATCCGACTTTGCACGAGAATTCACGGCAGAGTGCTTTCGTCCGTTGGTTCGGCCAATAGCTTGCGGAGTTTACGGATCGCCCGCAGGTAACGCATACTTGCCGCGGGCTCCGTCAGACCCAATGTCTGGGCAACGTCTTGATTGGAAAGCTGTTCGAAGTGTCGCATCAAGACGATTTCGCGATCATGCTCTTCCATCGTCCCCAGCGCCGCCTGGAAGCGTCGCTGTAATTCCTGCATGGTCGCTGCCGCCGCCGGCGTCAACTCGGGATCGCACAACTGCGCGGCCAATTCGATCGTCGAATGATCAAATGCCGCGGGCGCCACCATCGCCTGCTCGCGATCCACGCTCCGTTTTCGGCTGGCCCGATGTCGACGGTGAGCATCGATAATGCGGTCTTTCGCCATCTGTCGCAGCCACAGGTGGAATGGCATCACAGGGTCATCCAGGTAGTTTCGAAGACGGCGATTCGCTTCGATCAGGACCTCCTGCACAATGTCGCTGGCATCCACACGCTGCTGGATGCGACGATCCAGTCTTAGCTCGATCATACGTCGCAGCGCATTGCGATGGCGATCCAGCAGTTCCCCAGCTGCCCCGGCCTGGCCTGCTTTGGCATTGTTGATCAATTCCTCGGTCTGCTCGCCTTGCGGCCACATCATCGCCTAACCCCGTTCTCATCCCCACGCTCACTCCGCACGACTGGCGGTCCCAATTTGCAACTTCCATTATCCGCTACATCCCTAGCGTCAGGCAAGCGCTCGCCCACGACCCGCCATGCGTCGCTACTTCCCACTGGGAAGAGCGACCGACGGCCGATCGAGGGACATCCGACACAAAACGCTCCAGGTAGCCCTCACCCGCTGCTGACCCGCAAGCGAATGCCCCGCGACGACCTCTCGCGGCGGGAAGGGTGGTTCATGTGACGGATGCTCAGCACTGCTAGGCTTGGTGACAAACTCCTGTTGCTCTAGGCCGCCCGTTCGTGGTACGGTCCCGCGACTCGACGGACTCTGGGTCGATCACGAGTATCGCGCGTTTCGCCGACATGAAGGACCATGGCCATGCGGATGCAATCATTATTCATCGGTCACACGATCGCACTCGCCGTGCTGACATTGGGCGGGAACCATGCCGGGTTTGCTCAGACTCCTCGCGACGCGTCCGACGTGACGATGGAACACACCGACGCCGTTCCCAATTGGATCTGGGCGCCGCAGCATCGAGTAGGCCACGTGCCGCCAACAACCTGTTACTTTCGAAAAACCGTCCAGTTACAAGGTGTGAAGCAGGCGACGCTCGCAATTGCCGGCGATGACCAATTTGAGTTGCACATCAATGGGCATCTGATCGGCGAGGGCACCTCTGAGCAGGGAGTTCGCACGTTCAACGTAACCCGTTGGACGCGCGACGGCGAAAATACCATCGCGGTCAAAGTCGTCAATCAAGTGGGGACAACCGCGGGCTTGGCCGCGCGTCTGGTTGTGGTTAATCGATTGGGACGAACGACCGTTCAGTCGACCGACACCAGTTGGAAGACCTCGCTGTCTCCCACGCTCATGTGGACGCGAAATGCCTATTTCGATGCTCGCTGGAAGCCGGCGATCAACTTTGGTCCATTCAGTACGTTTATTGCTAATCAACAAGCCGTTCTGCAGCGTGAAGCGACGGCAAAGGTCGACCAACCGGCTGTCGAGCAAACCTCTCAGGACCCCGTGTCCCCGGCATCGCTGAGACCGCTCAAGCACTCACCTCGGGACGACAGCGAATTGACAGCTCCCTCGGACTTTGCCGTGGAATGGTTGGCCGGAAACGACGATCTCGGTTCGGTCACTGCGATAACGTTCGACTCGCAGGGACAACCGATCGTTAGTCGAGAAGATGGTCAACTGTGGATACTTGTCGATCGCGACCACGACAAACAGTGGGACGCGATTCGTGACGGCGGACACGTCATGAAGACATGCCAGGGGCTACTGGCGATGGACGACAGCATCTATGTGACAGGGCTGGGAGACGCCGGTCTGGGCCTGTATCGACTTCGTGACAGCAGCGGGGATGGACGTTTCGATGAAGCAACGGTGGTCGTGCCATTTCAAGGCGATAATCTAGAACACGGTCCGCATGGAATTGCATTGGGACCCGACGGTCTGCTCTACGTGATGGTGGGCAACCATAGCCCGCTAAAATTGCCAGCAAGCGGCGATAGTCCTTATCGCTACAAATACGAAGGCGATCTGTTGCGACCTCGCTATCAGGATCCCGGAGGCCATGCCACAGGTATCGAGGCCCCAGGCGGTTACCTGCTGCGCACCGACCGCGAAGGTAAGAAAGTTGAAATCGTCGCTGGCGGGTTCCGCAACGCGTACGATTTGGCCTTCAACCGATCCGGTGCGTTGTTCACTCACGATTCGGACATGGAATCGGATCGAGGTACGACGTGGTATCGACCGACTCGCGTTTACCAAGTTATCGATGGTGCGGAATTCGGTTGGCGGAGTGGCTGGGCCAAATGGCCGGATTACTTCTTGGACGCACTACCGGGCATTGCCGACACCGGACGGGGATCTCCAACCGGCATGGTCGTCTACAATCACAATGCGTTTCCGAAACGCTATCAAAACACGCTGTTCTCGTGTGACTGGTCGGAAGGACGCATCTGGGCGATTCGATACAATGAGCGTGGGGCAAGTCTGGACGCCAAGACCGAAGTATTCATCAAGGGAACTCCGCTCAACGTCACCGATATTGAAGTCGGTCCCGACGGGGCGTTGTATTTCGCAACGGGAGGGCGTGGCACGGCGGGAAACCTCTATCGGGTTGTCTGGAAAGGCGTTTCGTCACAGTCCGACGCCGAATCACCTGAAGAGATTGAGACCGCCCTTCATCAGCCTCAACTCAACAGCGCATGGGCCGCGCACATCTTGCGGCCGTAAAATCGAAACTGGGCGAGCGTTGGCCGATGCTTCTGGAAACGGCCGCTCGCGATACGAGTCGACCAGAGGACGAGCGTGCCAAAGCTTTGCAGATCATGCAATGGCTGGGCCCATCACCTGACATCGAGCTGTTGTTGCCATTAGCAGTAGACCCTCGTCCTGAAGTACGTCGGCAGGCAACTTTGCTGTTGGGCCTGCACAGCGATCCAGCGGCTATGACACGTTTAATCGCGCTGCTGAAATCCAACGACTCCGTCGTGCAACGGCTGGCGTGCGAGGGGCTGGCACGACACCATCAGCCCGTCGCCTGGGACGCCCTGTCACCCGTGCTGGCGTCCAAAGATCGGTTCACCGCGTGGGCCGCCCGGCGCGTTCTGGAGACGACGCCACGCAACGCATGGCAACACGCCGTCCTGACCGACGACAATCCTCGAGTGTTCCTCGTCGGCGCTACGGCACTTGCACTAGTGGCCACCGATGCGTCTACCGCGCAAACCATTTTGAATCGCAGTCTGCAATTCATGCAAGGATTTTTGAGCGACGCGGACTTTGTGGACTTGCTAAGACTCCAACAACTAGTGCTATTGCGAGCGGAGTTAGCGCCTGAGGCCGTGCCCGAGTTGCGTAAGGTCTTGGCGGAAGAATTCCCGTCCAGTAGCGCCACGATCAATCGGGAACTAATCCGCTTGCTGGCCTATCTGCAGGTCGACTGGATTATCGATCGCTACGTTAATGAATTGGAACAGGATTGGCCGAGTGAGGACAAACTGCATCTGGCAATGCATTTGACATTCCTCCGTTCTGGTTGGACAACCCCGCAGAAAATGGCGGTGTTTCAATACTTGTCGACATCCGGCGAAGACGGAAACAGTGTCCCCGGTTATCTGCAGAATGCGGCTCTGATGCTTGGCAATCAATTCACCGAGCCCGAACTCATACTCGCTTTGCAGCAGGGCCGGCAAAACCCGGGTTCTGCCCTGGCCGCCTTGTTGCGGTTGCCTCATCAGCTGACGCCCGTGCAATTGGCACACGTGCAGACATTGGATCAGCAGCTCAAGGGCGAAGCGGGAGAGTCGATTCGCCGCCTGCGCATCGCCGTCGTGGCCATTCTCGCCCGCGACGGAAGCGAGCCGGCGCAATGCTACTTGCGCGAAATCTACGACGCCGATCCCACGCGCCGTGTCGAAGTGGCCTTGGGCATGGCCGAGGCGTCGGCCGAAGACAATTGGTCCTATTTGGTTCGAAGCTTGCCGATTCTGGATCCCGACGACGCCCGTCAGATGCTGGTGACGTTGCGCCAGGTACGACAATGGCCCACCGAAGCCGAACCGTATCGTCAGGTGATTCTGGTCGCCGAGCGTCTGGAAAATGAGGGCGCGGCGGAGGCGATCGCATTGTTGGAACACTGGCAGGGATTCGCCCACCGGGGCGAAGAGATTCCCTGGCAGGTCGCGTTGCAGGCGTGGAAAGGTTGGTTCAAGGACAAATACCCGGACCAGCCCGTGCCAGAATTGACAATTTCCGATGGCAATGGCAAATGGGACGAACAAGGCCTATTAAAACAACTGGGCCGCGCCGAACAAGAAGGATTGGGCTCACCGGACAACGGCAAAGCCGTCTTCGCCAAGGGACAATGTGCCAGTTGCCACCGCTTCGCCGGAGAAGGCGAAAGCATGGGTCCCGACTTGACCGGGGTCAGCAAACGTTTTCTGAAGCGAGAGATTCTGGATTCGATGCTCTATCCGTCCAAGGTGATCTCGGATCAGTACGCGGGCAAGACCGTGTATACGACCGGTGGCAAGGTCTATAGCGGCATCGTCGCCCCCGGTGCGGCTAACGAAATCGTCGTGCTCCAGTCCAATGGCCAAAAGGCCCGCCTATCGGAGGACGACGTGGATGAAATCGAACCGAGCGGCGTTTCGGCCATGCCCGAAGGCTTACTCGACCGCCTGACACTCGAAGAAATCGTCGACCTATTCGCTTACCTGATGTCCGACAACGACCGATTGTCCCGGAGCCTCGGCCCGACGACACGCAAGTGATCGGCGGAGATGGCCTAGGGTGCGGCGTGCCGAAAGCGCTGATGAATACGGTAAAGTGCTGCGCGGGCTTCAATTTCGCCGGCCAAGTTAAACTGCGACGCCTGACGAGCTTGCTCGGCCGCCAGCGAGGCCGTCCGCTCCGCTTCGGCAAATCGCCCTATCTCTGCCAGTCCGGCCGCCAGCGTGTCCAACAGCCCCGGGTGTCGCGAGCGAGTCACCTCCACGGCTCGATTGGCCAGTTTGACCGCCAACGTCCCGTCGCGAACGGCGTCGTCCGGACAAGTTGCTACCAGCCAGGCGAGATTATTGAGTGCTGGCAGGCTTTGACCATTTCGCTGCACCGCGGTCATGTACTGCATCTTGGCCCGCTCGTAGTCGCCTCGTTGCTCATACCACTGTCCCATGCTGATTTCCGGTCCTACTGTATCGGGCTCAATCTTTCGCGCCATTCGGAAATGTACATCCGCTCGATCCGTCGCGCCGCGGCAAAATGCGCCATGCCCAGCCGGACGACAAGGTCCAAAATGGTAGCTCGGTCGTAAATGCCCTGCGTACGCTGTACAAACTCACTGGCATCGTCAATGAAACCCGCATTGATCATTTCCATTACCAGCACGGCCATCGAGAGGGTCGTCGGGTCTTCGGCCCATCGGCCGGCAAAAGGAACAGTCAATGGCCGTCGGTCTCGATCTTTGACACCCAAATTCGCGAGGTCGCGGTACAGTCGATCCAGCTCCAAAGGACCACGATAGATGGCTGCTAATCGATAATCTTTATCGATAAGGAAACTGGTTGGGACGGGGAACGGTTTCTGCAAACCAAAGAGGAAATCGTTAACCAATTGCAGTTTATCGAGCAACGCTTCGGTGGCCCGCCCGCTGGCAAACGGAAACTGGAGTCGCTCCAGCAAGGTCGTTGCGGCCGCGAGATTCGATTGCGATTGGGAAGACAACTGATCAATCGACAGAGCCAGGACCTGCAGACCGTTCGCCTGAAGCTCCGCCCGATGCTCAGTGAGTTCATTCAACTCCATGATGCACGGCTGACACCAACTTGCCCACAAAACAACCAAAGTCGGAGTTCCATGAAATGACATGATATCGCGAGTCGCCTGCTGTCCGTCAATGTATTCCAGCCTTGGCAAAAATGGGCGAATCATTGACGTGACCTGTAGAACGCCAGTCGATTCAGGCAACCGTAGCGGCGAGATCGCGAGTGGCGGGTGCGTACGATCAGGGAGCAAGTCCGGCGCCAAAGCACCTTCGACCAACCGATAGTGTCGATTTACGCTAAGACCGGCATACGATGATCGGCGCCCCGATGGCCACAGCACCTGGACCTCACAGACCTTCGGTGATTTCCCCAGGCCGATGGCGCCACCTTGCTCGATTGGGACATATAGCCATCACCGGCTCGAATGGTTCGGACCAAAGGTGCGCGAGGGTCTTCATCGAACGTCACGAAGATGCGGGCCCCGATCGCATCGCGATTAGACTCACGACCTTCCAATTGCAAACTGATCCAGTTATGCGTCGAAGGCAACTGGTTGATCAGGACGCGATACTGGGGTGCATTGCGATTTGCCAGCCAAAGATCCAGATCGCCGTCACCATCCCAGTCGACTCGGCCGACTGCCCGGGCATCGTCCGGAAAGTCGATTCCGCTGACGGCTGAGACATCCGCAAATTGTGTTTGCGACGTATTCAAAAACACGCAATTGCGTTCACGACCACTAAACGATCGCCCGCTGCGAACGAATTGAATTAAACGCCACGCCGGATCGTCACCTGGTTCCTCGACCACAGTTCCCGAACTGATCGGCCCCCCCTCCGCTCGCGACAGAACCTGCCGCCAGAAAAAACTTCATAAGTCGCCCGTATCATCGCTAGTGATGTAGCCGTTGGCTACCACGAAGTCTTCCCAGCCGTCATTATTTAAGTCGGCGAACACAGAACTCCAAGCCCAGCGACCCATTTCGACGTCGGCTTGACCACTGATTTCTTGAAATGTCCCATCAGCCTGTTGCGCAAATAGAGTATTTCCCTTGGCCATCCGCTGATAAACAGCACGTTGCTGAGGTGAAGCGTACTGTTGAAACGCTTCTTGCCGAGTAATGCGACTTCCCGCCGAAGAGAACATGTTGCCGATGTACAAATCCGAACGTCCATCTCGATTGTAATCACCCCAACTAGCCGACATACCAAAGCCAGTGTCTGACAAGCCCGCCATCGCCGTCACGTCCCGAAAATGGCCGCCCTGGTTTTCGTACAAATAATTGCGTCCATAGTCGTTGGCAACATACAAGTCCTGATCGCCGTCCTGGTCGTAATCCTCCCACGCAGCCGCGAGCGAATAGCGCGTGGCACCGTCGTCCAAACCGGATTCGAAAGTGGCATCATAAAAATCCCACTGATCGGCGAACGTATCGTTGCGAAAGAGCACGTTCGGTCCACCGGTGGTTGCGTTGTGAAAAATAAAATCGCCGCGAGAACGGCCATGCGATGGGCGATAAACACAAAGATATAGATCCAAGTCGCCGTCATTGTCGTAATCGCAACTCGTCAACGCTTGCACGTCAGTGCGTTGCGTGCCAAGTCGAGTACGTAACGTAAAATGGGCAGCACCGTCGTTCTCCATGATGAGTAATCCACCGGTCGTCGCAATCGCGAGATCCTGGTCGCCATCGTTATCGAGGTCCAGGAACAAGTGCGATTGCTGGGTTGGTTCAACCAGTCCACGCCTCCAGCAGCCGCCTTGTCGATGACTGTGCCGTCGACATTGTGAATGAGTAATCGATTGGGCAATCCGGGCCCTTGGCAACAGTAGACATCGTCCGGACCTGTCGCCGATTTGCATCGCCGATAGCGAGACCATTGCGGACCGAATCGTCCATATGGTGTGCACGTTCGACTCGTTGCATCCAGTGGTTTAGCCCATAGCCCAATTGTTCGGTACGAAAATGTAAGGGATCGCCGCCCAGCACCGTTTGTGTTCCATCCGCAAACCATCTGCCTCCCACCAACTCAACGTGCACTTCCTCGAAATCTTCGCACGTCACGTCGATGAGTTGAGGATTTCGCAAATCGGAGGCAGCCCAGCGGCATTTCAGCCTCGCCGTCTGCTGGATTGATCGAGTCTTGTTTGTAGCGTTTGCATCGTACAGCACTACCGTTTCGGCCTGTGGGCCACTCAGATCGACTTGCACGACTTTGACGTGACACTGCGGTGGACCGACGTCCTGCAACGGTCGCAGCAATTCCACAAGTGCGGCAAACAAGCTCATTTCATCTCGGTCAGTCGAGCGAGGTCGCAGGACGCGAGTGGTACCGTCGTCGTAGACCGCGGATAGTTCAGGGCGACATCTTTTGACTTGCTTGTCCGGAACCAAATACTCAACCACTTTGGCTTCTTCGGGGCGACGGTCCGCAACCAGTACGCTCAATAGCGATTCGAGTCGTTGCTTGGCATCGTCGGCAAATGCTTCGGTCGGCCAACCATCCTGAGTCGGGTCCAACAGCGCCCGTTCCTGTTGCTGCCGCTGTTGCACGTGGGCCAATGCAGCCGTCGTAATTTGGCTCACGAGCTGCGACTTGGTCTCCGACACCGGCGCGGGCCGAGCAGAAGGATTCACGGGCAACGAAGTGACATCGCTAGATCCACACCCCGCCATGCCAAACAGGATAGTGAGCGTCGACACCCGACGGCGCCAGCTCCGACAGGGTAAGTCATTGCGAAGGTCTCGCGCGGAGCGCAATGCGAATGAACCGCAAAACGTTGAATTCTTCGATCATCGGATTGACATCGACACATTGACGGCGACGCATACCCTCGTTGGTCGCGGAACATTCCGTACTCAAACCGTCTGCCCCCGTTGCTCAGCAACACGAACGCTCGCACCCAAAGCGAAAGTAGGTAACGAATCGAAAGCGAATGGGAATTCGCCAAGGATCCGTCTTATATTCCCATGAGGAAGTGCGGAAAAAACTTGACCTCTGCGAGTGCCTCGATTATAAACCCCAACTCAGGCTAGCGGCACGAAAGACACGATTTTCAGCGAAAGTTGTCGTTAATTGTGACCACGTTGGGGCACGATGTCGAGGTCCAAGTCGCCTTGATATCATTCGTGGTTTATTCGAGTCGAATGGCATCTCTGCGTCACGGAATCGGAGAATGGCAGCGGATCGCGGTATGTGATTCCACCAGACGTTGTTTTTGCATCGAAGGTTTTTTTCCATTGAGGAGTCGCTGATGAAAGTCGAAAGATGGTTTGGACTTGTGTTGTTAATGGGCTGGTCATTGATCGGTGGGCAAACCACCATTGCGGCCGTGATTGATTGGGGAGCCGCGTTTGAAATAGAGACAGATGCGGATGTGGACGTGTCGCAGGAGATCGTCCGAGCTGTCAATGTCGCCGATCCCAATTCCGTCGACGTGATTGAAGTCACTTTTCCCGGCGATGTTGTTGTCGAGTTTGAGCCGGAACATACATTCGAGTTTAACGAGGATTTAGGAGGAGTCGGCGGGGGCAACGTTACAGGTACAGATACATTCTTCACGGGACAAGACGCCGCGCTGACGACGGACAATCAAGACCTTGACACCGTGTTTAACAGTCATGGATGGGTAGGCGGCGGTCCGGACGGTGGGGCCATCGCGGTCTTAGAGTTGGCGGATCTGGTTGTCGGCGAAACGTACCAGATCCAGTTGATCGGACCCGCCGATGATCGCGATTGCTGCGAATACCGCCAGTTACAGATTTGGGACGACGACTTAGAGCCGGTCAATGAAGACGTCTGGTTCGGGCGCAGTAACGACTTTGATCAAGACGGGGACCGCGGTCCAGGATCCGTCATTGGAACTTTTACCGCCGATGCGGATACACAGTACATCAACCTGGTGGGCGCGGCGGGCCTTGATGATGGGGACGGCAACGATTTTGGAGATGGCAACGATCCCGGCTTGTCGGCATACGTCCTTTCATTGTTTGGTGGCGCCACAGTTCCTGGCGACTTTAATGGCGACGGCGTGCTCGATTCGCTGGATATAGACGACCTGACCGGCAAGTCCGCCGAGGGCATGAATCCTGCCGAGTATGACTTGAACGGAGATACAAAGGTGGACACAAACGACATCACCTTCTGGATCAAAGACCTGTACACCAGTTGGATCGGTGATGCCAATCTCGACGGCGAGTTCAATTCGGGCGATCTGGTCGCCGTATTGAGCTCGGGGACGTACGAAGCCGACGTGGCAGCCGTCTGGTCGTCCGGGGACTTCAACGGCGACGGCCGAGCTGATTCCGGCGACTTGGTGGCCGCGTTGTCCGACGGCGGTTATGAGCAAGGCCCCCGCGCAGCGGTGGCAGCGGTCGTCCCTGAGCCAAATTCGATCCTCCTTGCAATCTGCGGCGTCCTAGCCGTGATCGGACAGCGTCAGCGGCGCTAGGCCCTTGCGGGATTCAATACGAGAGTCGACGGATGTAACGTGGCGGCGATTCGCGTTGCCGTTTTCATCCAGCCACGTGAAGGGCGTCGCGTGGGTAACAACGCTCCCGCCGCGAGGGGCCGCTACGCCAGCGGCGGGTAAGGGCGCATTCGAGGAATGCGCAGTCAAATATCGCACTGGCCTCATCAGGCAACTGTCTCCCGGAGAGCTAAGGAACTCCTACGGGCGTTCAGTGCAGCTTTCCCGCGCGAAGTGGTGGCATTCAGCCTTCGCGAGCCACCATGCGCTTCACCGCATCGCTCTCGGTTGTTGCGTCCTGTAAACGAGACGCCGTCGCCAGCTTTTCCTGGCTTCGAACCGATATCCCCGCTATCATACGGGCTTGGCGACGAACATCTTGTCCCACCATTGCAAGTGATTCCGCGCGGCAATGCTGGGACAACCATCTTGATCATCCGGAACTATCATGAAGCACATGGGTAGACGCTCACTTCGTACACATTTCCGTCGAAAACGTCCGACGCGCATGCGACAGATCGATGGGAGACTCGAGTCGCTGGAGCCGCGGGAACTGCTGGCGGGAGATCTGGTTGCCCACTGGTTGGCCGAGGATTTGAATGTCGCCGTTGGCCGACAATACCCCGGTGGAATCCTGGACCGACGTGGTAGGCGGCGCGGTAGCGAACGCCGTGGGCGCTCCGTCGTTGGTACCAAACGAATTGGGAGGTTCGCGCCGTGGTGCGGTTCGATCCGAGCGATGGTGATGACGCCTTCGTAGTCGCTCGCGACGCTAACCCAACCGCCGGGGCCGATACCTTTTCAGTCGTCGTCGCCTTTGCCACCGACAGCTCGAATCTGGTAGGTGCCAATGGACCTTGGTACCAAAACACCGGGTTGGTGGATGGCAACAATTTGGGACTGACGACCGATTGGGGATTGTCGATCAACAGCACCGGCCAATTGAGCGCAGGCCTCAGTGGTGGACTGGGTGGGCAGTCAAAGACGGTCTATTCCACTGCCACGGGACTGAACGACGGTCAACTTCATGTTGCTACCTTGACGCGCAGCGGCAACACGATTTCCCTGTACGTCGACGATCAACCCGCAGACGTGCGCAACGACGCGGACGGTTCCACGCGTGCGAATATCGGATTTTCGATCGGGCGGCTCAACACACAAACGTTGCCGTTTACGGGCGACATCGCCGAAGTCCGCTTCTACGATGGAGCTCTCGATGACACAGAGGTCGCAACGATTAGTAGTGCCGTACGTGGGTTTTATAGCAATTCTCCGCCAGTGCCGATCGACGACACCTATACCCTGGCGGAAGACACGTCGTTCTTTTCCGTACGGCCACCTGGTGTGCTGGGCAACGATATCGACGCGGATAGTGACACATTGACGGCAGTGCTCGTGGAACCGACCCTGCACGGCAATGTGGGACTCCAGCCCAACGGTGGGTTCTTCTACGATTCGGACCTCGACTTCTTCGGCACCGACACGTTTACCTACCTCGCGGTCGATTTTCGCGGTTCGGAAATTGTCGGCACGGTAACGTTGGAAGTCACACCCGTTTACGATGCCGCCCGCGGAGTCGCCGATAGTTACAAGTCAATTCCATCGGAGACGCTAATCGTTGATGCAGGGAACGGCGTGCTGGCCAATGACGTAAATGTCGATCTGCTGGCGCCTCCACGCCGCGCTCAAGGATAACGTGACGAACGGCAATTTAACACTCAACGACGATGGCTCGTTCCGCTACGATCCGCAGGGCTTTTCGGGCGACGCGACCTTCACATATCAGATTGACGATGGCGTCCAACTGTCGAATCCGATCACCGTGACACTGGTCGTGAACACCGCGCCGACCGCCACGGCCGACACCTATCAAATCCCGGAAGATACCGTCCTAACAACCACGTCCGCCACAGGCGTTTTGGGCAATGACACCGACGCCGACGGCAACGCCCTCACCGCCGAGATCGAAGACTCGACAGTACACGGCCAACTGACATTTAACGCCGATGGCTCCTTCCTGTATGGTCCGGACGCGAATTATTTCGGCGCGGATTCGTTTTCCTATCGCGTCACAGACGGTGTGGACACTTCGTCTGTGATCCAGGTACAGCTCGACGTACAGAGTGTCAACGATGCCCCTTCTGCGGCCGACGACGCGTATTTCACTTTGCCCGGCCGTGCACTCGCGATTTCCGCCGCATTTGGCGTGCTGACAAATGACGCGGATGTCGAAAACGCGGATCTCGTTGCAGCCCTCGTGAGTAGACCTTCACACGGGCAGATTGGGTTGTCTGCGGACGGCTCGTTTACTTACACACCCGATGCGGGGTATCAAGGGACCGACACGTTCACGTACCGCGCCGGCGATGGGCAGTCGCAATCCGATCCGGCATCCGTCACGCTGACCATCACACCTCGGCCGCTCGCGATCAGCGAAGTCATGGCCTCGAATGCCGACACGTTGATCACGATGCTACGCGCCGCGCCGACGGACGAGTTCGTCGGCGAGCAACTATCTCCCGATTGGTTCGAACTACACAACCTGCTGGGACAACCGATCGACATCGGGGGTCTGCATTTGACCGATAATCGCGATAACGCGATGAAATGGCAGGTACCTGCGGGAACGGTGATACCTGCGTCGGGTTACCTTGTCGTCTTTGCATCCGGACTGGACATTCGTGATACGGAGTTGGATGAAAACGGCCTGCTGCACACGAACTTTCAATTGGATCCGAACGGCGAGTACTTGGCCATCACGAGCCCGTCTGGAGCGGTCATTGATGCGTTCGATCCTTATCCGCAGATGCGAACGCATATCAGCTATGGCGTCGACGACAGCGGTAACGCCCAGTACTTTGAGAATCCCACTCCCGGCAATACAAATACGGCCGGAGTGGTGGGCTTGGTCGAAGACACGCAATTCAGCGTCAAACGCGGGTTCTACAGCGAGCCATTCCAGCTGACCATTAGCACGGCAACCCAGGGAGCGCAAATCCGGTATACGACTGACGGGACCATTCCTACAGACAGCAACGGCACCATTTACGAAGGCCCCATAACGATCTCAGGGACGACGACCTTGCGGCGCGGGCCTTTCACGATGGTATGGTCGCGACCAACACCGACACGCAGTCGTATTTCTTCGTCGCCGACATCGTACAGCAAGATGCGCAAACAACCCTTGACGCGGGGTTTCCCAATTCCTGGCGTTCCACCTCACCCGATTACGGCTTGGATGATCTGGACGAGTTTCCCCGCATTGCCGGCGACGTGGATATGTCGGTCGAGGAAGCATCGGCCAAAATCCAGGATTCATTGCTGTCGATACCATCACTTTCGATCGTGCTGAACGTCGACGACATGTTTGGGACGCGGGGGATCTACACCAATCCCGATAGCCACGGACTGGCATGGAGATGCCCTACTTCCGTGGAATTAATTAACCCAGACGGTACCGAGGGTTTTCAGATTGACTCGGGAATACGCATCCAAGGAGGCGCCTTCCGTGGCTTCGGGCTAACGAAAAAGAAGTCCTTCCGATTGCTGTTCAAAACGACATACGGTCCCGGCAAACTGAATTATCCCTTGTTTGGTGCGGACGCCACCGATCAATTCGATACGCTCACATTACGCATGGAATCAAACGACGGTTGGCAATGGGATGGTGCTGGCGGACAACCGCAATATGCACGCGATGAGTTCTTGCGCAGAACGCAGTTGGCTATGGGACAACCTGCCTCCCACGGAAAAAACGTGCACTTGTACATCAATGGGATGTACTGGGGCATGTACAACATGGTAGAGCGACCGGACGAATCCTTTGGAGAGGCATATTTCGGATCCTATGGGTACGATTGGGACGGACAGAATTCAGGGACCGCCATCAACGCCGACGGGGACTCTTACCGCGCTCGCCGTTCCATCGACTCTTGGCGGACGCTGACGTCACTGACCGATGACATTCGCACGGCGGATACAGAAGAGGCCAAAACGGCCGCCTATATGACGGCCCAGGGACTGAATCCGGACGGCAGTGACAATCCCGAGCTGGAAAAATACCTGGACCCGGTCAACTATGCCGACTATCTGATCGCCAATTACTACGGGGGCAATGCCGATTGGCCCTTCAAAAACTACTATTTTCGGCGAAAAACAGCCCGGATAGCGACGGCTTCAAGTTCTTCATGTGGGACGCGGAATGGTCATTGCTGCTGCGCAGTAACCAAGGTCCCAGTCTGGTGACAAATTCACAGGGAGTCGCCGATCCGTTTCGTGATTTGCGGACCAGTCAGGAGTTTCGTCTGCTGTTTGCTGACCGCGTCCACAAGCATCTCTTTAATGGCGGCGCATTGTACGTGGACGCCGAAAACCCTCAGTGGGATCCGGACCATCCGGAGCGCAACGTGCCGGCAGCGCGTTATGTGGAGTTCACGGACACGATCTATGACGCGCTGCTCGCCGAATCGGCTCGCTGGGGTGACCAGCATCGCAGCAGCCGCGCGTATACACGGGACGCCGAGTGGCAACGCGAATTCGACCGCATCATGAACAGCTGGTTCCCGCAGCGGACGTTTCAATTGCTGGATATTTTCAAATCACTCGACTTATATCCGCCAACGAACGTACCGACGTTCAACCAGCGAGGCGGATCGATCGCGGCAGATACCGATGTGACGTTGTCGGTCGATGCGGGAACGATCTATTACACACTCGACGGCAGCGACCCACGAATGATTGGCAGTGAGGTAAATCCGGCCGCCGTCGAATATCGAGGGGCATTCCGTTTACCCGAATCCGGCGTCGTGCGCGTGCGTGCATTGAACGATGGTGCGTGGTCCGCGATCGACGAGGCGGAATTCTTGGTCGACGTCGCGCCTGCGGGTCCAGAAAACCTGCGTATCGCCGAAGTTCACTACAATCCGGGAGCGACGACGGCAGCCGAAGTGGCGGCTGGATTCGACGACAAGGACGAATTCGAATTCATTGAGTTCGTCAATATCTCAAACCAGACGGTCGACTTGGCCAATGTACGATTGGCGCGAAATCGCGGTCGGCCCCGATGTGATGGGAGTGGACTTCGATTTTTCGCAGTCAGCAATCCAACGCTTGGCGTCAGGCGAGCGTGTGTTGGTCGTAGAGAATCAGGCCGCCTTTGAATTCCGCTACGGGCAACAACTGCCGGTGGCAGGAGCCTGGTCTGGTGGTTTGAACAACAATTCGGAAACCATCACCGTAATGACAAATGGCTCCATCCTGCAGCAATTCACCTATCAGGACGACTGGCATACCACCACAGACGGAGATGGAATGTCGCTGGAAATCATTGACGCCAGCGCCGACTTGGACGATTGGAATGTGGGGACGAGTTGGCAGCCGAGTTCCCTGTTGGGCGGTACGCCGGGGACCGGCCCGGCCAGCCAGCTGCCAGGAGATGCCAACGGCGACGGCGTGTTTAATTCCTCCGACCTCGTCACGGTATTCGCTGCGGGTGAATACGAAGATGGCATTGTCGGCAATTCGACGTTCGAGGAAGGCGATTGGAACGGCGATGGCGATTTCACGACATCCGATCTTGTCTTCGCATTGCAGCAGGGGAATTACGTGGCGGAAAGCGTCCCAGCGGCAAGTCGTATCGGCGAACAGGTCGAGGACGCAACCTCCCTGGTCGCCGAAATGACCTCCCGTCCTCCCCGCTTGGTCTCCCCGGACGGCGAACGGGATTTGATCTTTGCCGAGTGGTCTGGTGACCGTCCGTCAGCTTTCGGTGTCGACAAAACATGGGACCAGGAACATGAGCCAGGTAACGGAGAACTCGATCCGTGGGTGTGACGCTACCGACGGTGCCTAGACCAACAGGCCCTGAGTCATATCCCAGCCGCATTGTTGGGCATGCGGCAACAGTCTATACAAGACGGTCAGCGTCTTGGGATTGTTGTCGTGCAGTAACAGGACGTCGCGCGGCTGGATGTGTTGGACGACGTATTCGGCCAACTGCTCTCCCGGATGAGACTTTCGGCGTCCCCATTCGCCTGCCTCAATCGACCAATAGATGATCTTGTGTCGCGACGCGAGCATGGCGGGAAGATTATGGAGGTTGATTTCACCGCGGGGAGGACGAAACAGCCGGGTCTGCACTCCGGCGACGTCAAACATCACTTGCTGTGCTCGGCGAATCTCCTGCAGATACTGAGCGTTTGTGTAGCGTCGCCCATGTCTGCCATCGAAATGGCTATACGTGTGGTTGCCCAACATGTGACCTCGGTCCCGAATTTCGTGGACCAATTGCGGATGGGCCTCGACATTTCGTCCGATGGGAAAGAAGACTGCCTTCGCGCCGTACTCATCTAATAACTGCAGCACCTGTGGCGTCAATTCCGGATCGGGGCCGTCATCGAAGGTCAGCACAATGCCGTCGGTATTATGGCGACTGGAGAAATAGATTAGGCGATTATCAAGCAATCGCTTCAAGCCACGTCGCACGGACTTCATCACTCGGCCTTTGCCTTTTCAGCTGCGGGCGATCCGACCCGACGTGTCGATCCATGCAACTTCAATACATCACATACACGAACGGCGAGATTTCGTCAGTTTCCTGCTGTGATCGTTTCAGACTTTCCGCCAGTTTGGCAAGTTGCGGTGCCAACTTACAAAGCTCCTCGTAGCCCTGGCTACTCCACAATTCATTCAACGCCTGAGCCAGTTCGCCGGGGTGTCGACACGACCCGCTTTCAAAGTCCTGCTTGGACATTTTGGTCTGTGAACGACGTATATAGTACGACGACAAATCGGGATCAGGATTCCCCGCCAAGAGCTCTCGTCCCTCACGTCGGTACTGTGCGGCGATACCCAAAAGCTCGCTGCGGAAGAACTTTTTCAGTCGGCGATCGTGCGGTGGTGTTTTGGTGGCAATGTTCATGGAGCTTAGTCATTCCCGTACTTATTTCGCCAATCCTCAGTTTCTTCGAATTCCGGCTGATCTTCTTTCCACAACAAAAACTCTTCCATCACGAGCAGATCCATTTCCGTTCTCATGAAGCACGTATAAGCGTCCTGAGGATTGCAGACAATCGGCTCGCCACGCACATTGAAAGACGTGTTGACGACAACACCGTAACCGGTTTGCTGCTTAAAGGCGTCGATCAATCGATAGAGTTCGGGATTGGTGTTTTCGTGGACGGTTTGGATCCGAGCGCTATAGTCGACGTGTGTGATGGCTGGCAAATCGGAACGAGGCTGACTGACGATCTTCAATAGGTCTCCGTCCTGATCATCAATCGCGTCGTGATTGAACGGCAACCGACGGTCCTCATCAACGGGTGCGACCAGCAGCATGTAGGGGCTATCCCCTTCCAACTCGAAATAGTCGGAAACATCCTCGGCCAGGACAGCGGGCGCAAAGGGGCGAAAGGATTCGCGATACTTGATCTTCAAGTTCATCACGCGCTGCGTATCGGGATTCCGCGGATCACCCAAAATGGATCGGCCGCCCAACGCGCGCGGCCCGAACTCCATCCGTCCGGTAAACAAGCCCGCGACCTTACCCGCCGCCAAGGCCTCGGCGATGCGGCGGGCGCGTGCGTCTGGGTCGGGTACATGTTCGTAGACATAGTCATTGCGTTCCAGAAATGCGCGGACTTCGTGAGGCTGATAGCACGGCCCCAGATAGCTGCCGAATTGATCGTCACCGCTGGTGGCGGTCCTGCGCCGGGGCACGTCAAAGTATTGATGAGCCGTCAACAGCGCCGCCCCCAAGGCTCCGCCGGCATCGCCGGCTGCCGGCTGAATCCAGATGCGGTCAAAGATGTGCTCTCGCAGCAGCACTCCGTTGGCGACACAGTTCAGTGCCACACCGCCCGCCAAAGTCAGATGTGGCGAACGGGTAAGGTCGCGTGCGTGTCGCGCCAACTGCAGAACCGCTTGGGTCGTCACGGCCTGGATGGATGCCGCCAAATCCATCTCGCGCTGCGTGATTCGCGATTCGGGCTGACGCGGTGGACCGCCAAAAAGGTTACTGAATCGATCGTTCGTCATCACGGAACCGTCGATGTAACCGAAATAATCGAGATCCAAACGATACGATCCGTCGTCTCGCAGATCGATCAGATGATCCAGGATTTTCTGCGCGTAAACGGGTCGGCCGTACGGCGCCAGGCCCATCAATTTGTATTCGCCCGAATTAACTTTGAATCCACAGAAGTACGTAAACGCACTGTAGAGCAGTCCCAACGAATGCGGATACTGGATTTCTTCCAGCAATTCGATTTGATTGCCCGTACCGTGGCCGATGGTCGTTGTCGCCCATTCGCCCACGCCGTCGACCGTCAGAATCGCGGCCTCGGCAAATGGCGAAGGGAAAAAGGCCGATGCAGCGTGGGCCATGTGATGTTCCGTATAGAGCACTTGCCCCGCCTTGCCGACCGTCCCCAATCGGTCCTGAACAAAGTCGTCCATCCAGAGTTTGATACCCAGGATGGCACTGGCGGCCTTTTGAAACTGCTCGGCGGCAGCTTCGCCAGCATACAGACAGTTCTTGACGACGCGATCCCACGTCCAAAGCGGCTTGTCGTAGAACACGACAGCATCCAACTGCTCTGTCTCGATGAACGCCTCTTCCAAGCAATAGTTGATCGCGTGATGAGGAAAGCGAGGATCGTGACGTTGCCGCGTAAAACGCTCTTCCTGCGCGGCCGCAATGATTTCGCCGTCGCGAACCAGCGCAGCCGCTGCATCATGATAAAAAGCAGAAATGCCGAGGATGTGTTTCACAGTCGTTCGAGGTCTTTTCTTTGATGGAATGGAACTGGTCCGCTGGAGGCATCAGCGTGCCGACGTCGAGACCGCGGCGGGTATCATGCGTGTAACGTGTCTGGCCAAGCTACGGGCGACGGCCTCATGACCTGAGCGTGTTAAGTGTCCGTCCTGAAAATAGAACCTCTTTCGCTCGTCGGGTGAGTAGCTCTGCAGGTCGGTCAGCGGATCAAAGAAAAACCCGTCCGCTCCCTCTGCGGCCTCGCGTAATCGCTGCTGATACGCCGTCGGATCGGCAATTCCCCAGACGTGATGAAACAAGGGAATCGGTACAATCAAGACGGGCTGTGGATTGTCTCGAATCCACGTCTGTAGGATCGCCCGCATAACTCGCCACGGTCCGTAGTTCGGATCATCGTATTCTTTGATCGGCTGATAACGCATCAGCTTCAGCGCTTGATCCTTCAGTCCGCCAGAGTTTAAGGTGCGTTCCAAGGAAGGATTGGAACAGACGCGCTGCATCCATTCTCTCAGCTTCGGGAAGCGGACATGGGCTGCGACATGCCGACGTTGTCCCGAGTTCAACTCCTCGGGCTTGTAAGGCTTCTTCCGGGGCGGCACACCCTTTAGCTGTAATTGCTCACCGTCCAATTCGAAATACGGCTTCTCGAACACGATCGGCCGCTCGTCCCGATCTCGCCACATACGATAACGCGACGCCACCCGACGGATGTTCTCCACAAAGACCGCCACAATCAGCAAGTCGTGCTCAATGTCCCGAGCATACTCGCGGTACAACAAATACTGCTGATCTGTACCGCTGCCCGAAAGACCAAAGTTGTAGGTCTCCGTATCCGGCGCGAAGTCCTCTATACGGTCACTAAAACGATAACCGTTTGATACGCCCTGACCCGCCGTGAAGCTGTCTCCAAACACCAGTACGCGACGCAGGCTGGGGTCCTTCGATAACTGATATTCCCGGTCGCTCTGGAACCCCTGCTCATTCGTTCGGATCAAATACCCGCCCCCTTCGTGCTCAATACGAGCCCGAATGTTGGGGATGAACCGATAACCGACCACCGGATCGTACTGATATATCTGCCGTATCTGTCGCATGGAGTTGTTACTTGATCGGTGTCTCAGATTGTCACACGACCCACGAATTTCCCTCGCTCAGCGTAGTGGATCCTGAATTTCCCTGCAACGAGCGGACACGAAGTAGTGGGACAAACCGACGCGTTTTTGGTCGAGTGGTGTGGTGAATCGGGTTGTAGGATCGAAGGCGGGGCACCGCCAAAATCTAGCATAGAGCGTATCCTTTGCCGACTTTTTAAGACCTGATACGCTAGATGCACCTCGGCAATTGATGCGCCGCGCGTTGAGGGCGATACCGAGCTGCTCGCCGGTTGCCAGTCCGGATCCAAAGGAGACGTTCGGCATGTCCAAGACGAAATCGGTTGCATACTGGTTATTTAAAACCGAGCCCGATGACTTTTCGGTCTTGGACCTTCAAGCGGCAAATCGGCGCACGACCTGCTGGGACGGCGTCCGCAATTATCAGGCGCGCAACTTCCTACGCGACGAGATTCATCTGGGCGACCGTGTACTCGTGTATCACTCCAACGCCAATCCTGCCGCGATCGTCGGTGTCGCGAGTGTGGTTCGTGAGGGCTATCCCGATCACACGGCGTGGGACCCTAAGGACGCGCATTTTGACCCCAAGTCGTCTCCAGAGAATCCTCGCTGGTTCATGGTGGACATCCAACTGCAGGAGGTCTTTGCCCGCCCCTTGGCCCTGGCAGAACTGCGCGAGCAGCCCGCTTTAAATGCGATGGAGCTATTACGCAAGGGCTCGCGTCTCTCCGGCAGCCCGTTCGCAAAGCGGAATTTCAGCAGATTATGAAGTTAGCCGGCAGCAAAATCCGTTAGGCCTGCTATGGCTCGAGTGTCGTGCGCGAGCAATGACGGTCCGCTTATCACTTCAAACACTACGGTGGGGCGTATCGTGACAGCCATCGCTCCAGACGCGACTGCGTCCTACAATCGACGGCATCGAAAATCCGTGGGTAGTTCGCCAACTCTGCCACCGCATCCGGAGTCAACTCGCACTCGACCAAAGTAACCTCGGGTCCAATCTCTCCGAGGCGCGTAATGTCGGCAGCCGAAAGGGTCTGATGATCGACCCAAAGCGAGACGTCACGCTGTCGCCAACCTAACATGGACCTGTAGGTCAAACGAGAACCATCCAGCTGGGCGTCCTGCAGTTTAGGCAGCGAAAGCAACACGCGAAATTGCTCATCCGAAATCCCGGACTCGCGCAGCGAAATATCCTGCAGCCACCGCTGCCGCAGAATGGCATCGTAGCCGGCCTTACTTAGCGGCACACCGTCAATCATTAATCCGTTCAAGCTCATCCCCGACAATACCGCCAGGTAGGAATCGTCCAACGGATTGCCGTTCAGATTCAGCGTCGCCAGATTGGCATTCGCTGTGAGGTTTCGAAGTCCCGCGCCGCTGATCTTGTTTGCTGCCAGATCCAGATAGCGGATAAACCTGGTGGTGGCGAAGCTGGCCAAATCTGCATCGGTTAAGTTACAGTTGCGCAGGGAAACGCTTTGCAGTCCGACCGCCAGGCGAATGGGCCGCTGCTGCTGGCCGCCCAAAGGCACGTTGGATATGTTCAAGTAGTTCAGTCGAGGGAACGCGCCGAAGATCTGAAATGAGTCGCGAGTGATGTGGGCTCCGTCGATATATAAGGTCGTCAGATTCGGCAGTCCCGCCAAATGCCGAAATCCTCGATCGCCAAACGACGTTCTCATCAAGTTTAGGGAATCCAAATAAGTTAACTGGGACAAATGACGACAGCCTTCGTCCGTGATTTGGGAACTGGCAATCGTCAGCCAGTGAATGTGAGGAAGTCCGCGCAGATACTTTAGATGCCAATCCTGCGCGTCCTCACCAAGATACACATCTGCCGGCGTCCACAAGCCGCCGCGCAGCCATTGGCCGGGGGCCATCGGACGCCACCACCCGATGCGTCCCACCCGATCAAGAACTGCAGCGCGTCGTTGAATATCGAGTTGCCAACCTAGCAAAATGCCGATTGCAAATACGCATGCGGTCGAGAGCACTTGCAAACCGGCCCACACCGCACCGCGCCAAAGCCGGCGCCATCGCGAGGAAAGAGCGGCGTCGGGTTTCGCAATCGACCGGACGCTCGACCGCATCCAGAGCGTATGAGTCGCCACGGCGATCGCCAATACAACCCCGACACCATACAGCGGCAACCTCGCCCGTCTTAGTCCTGCCACGTCAGAGTATTGCGCAGCGCGTGCCAGATAGCCCGTGATCACCGACACAATCAGGACAGGAACCACGTGCTGGACGCCCCAACGCAAAACGGAGAGCATGCAGCGATAAAGGGGATTGAACGTCAAGACCAAGCCGACAACAAATCCTACCAACGTCCCACTCAGGCTGGTATGTAGGGCTGTGGTCAACGCACCCACGACCGTTGCGGTGGGAATGACCATGCGGTGCCGAATTGTCGCCGTACCCACCATGCCGCGATCCCCGCCGTAACCATCGACATGCCCACTAGGGCCAACGGGCGAGCCGGATGAACGGCAAACCAATCGCCTAAATCACGGTTGTAACGGGTCAGCAATTCGTAGTACGCGCGGATCGCGGCCAACACCAACAGCACGTACGTCAGTGACGCCACCAGCCGCCGTATGGGTGTGGACAACATCGATCTCATGCGGAATCCCCGCCGCGTTTACGGAAGCAGTTCGCCGACGGTCCACGTGCGGTCAACGATCACCAGCGTCGGATCTGGCCATCCTTTGTCCTCCGCAGTGCTCTGCCAGAAGCGACGGTAGAGCAACCGGAGACGTACGACGTGAGCCTCGGACGGCAGACGAAACGAAATGGTCCGCGGCGTCTCTGGCTGCAGACGGTTGTCGTCGACGGTCACACCGGCTCGCCAGAACGGCACGGGGCTGTCGCCGTTCGCATCCGTCAGCAGTTTAGCAAATAGCACTCCACTTTGATCCATTAAATCTCCGGCAGCCGCAGGCAACCGAGGCCCCGACTGCAGCTCAATCCGTTGCCCATTTGCATCCTGAGCGTCAACAACCAAAATCACGTGGTGATCAACGAAACCGGTCGGCACGAAATGCCCCACGTCCTGTGCCACGATTTCCACACGCAGCAGGATCTCGTCGGCGTCGCGCTCGCAGGTCGGAGTTACGTCCAAGCAGCGCCGCAGCATCGACTCCCGGCCACCGGGCATCAGCGTATGGCTGGGCAAGGTCGAAGGATCGCGGTCAATGCCTCCCATGTTTGTGCGAAATTCGTCATCTTGCCGTCCGGCTGCATGTGGCACGATTGACAATGTTCGCCCCGCCGACTCGCCGGGCTTTGTAGCCATTCGCTGTACGTACTGTAAACTGGCACGCCAAACACAATCCCTTCGTGGCAAACCGCGCAGTACCGGCTGTGCGATTGCAGCGGTAAGTAGCTGTCGTCGCCACGGTCCACATCATCCAGTGGTCCAAAGAACAACTGGCCCTCGGCCGGACGTAACAACTGCATGCCGAAACGGCCGTGAGTTAAGCCGGGTGCGAGCAGATTGACGCCCTGGACCTTGTGGCAGAAATCACAATGGACACCCTGTTGGGCAACGCCCTCGATCATCCGAATGTCGGCAATTCCCAGATCCTCCAGCGGTGCCGAGGGAGCGTGGCAAGAGGCACACACGCCCGCCCCTTCCGGATACTCTTCCAACAGCCCCCAACCGTGCTGCCGCGTTTCGTCCCAGGTGCTGCCGGTGTACAGATTCAGGAAATGTCGATTGGTGGCCGCACGAGCGTGTCCCCCAGATCGCCACTGCGCATAGATCTCGGCATGGCAGTTGCCGCAGTTCAGCGATCCCGTCGGATCCGGTGTCGGGTCGACCCAGCTGTAATCGCCGTGATCGCTCTCCGGTAGCGGCCGCAGCTCCAATTGCATGCCGTCCGTCGGACTGGCGCCCGTGATGAAATAACCCGGCTTGGCCGCCGTAACCGTGAGCTCCTGGAGTGAGGCGCCCGAGGCCAGATGGAGCTGAAACTGCCCCAAGTCATTCGTCGTCGTGGATTCCGTTCGACCCTTGAATGCGCACTTGCGCATCGGCAATCGGCTGTCCCTGACTGACTACACGCCCCGTTAACTGCCGCGTCGTCGGCCACGTGGACGCGGCCGTACTCGGCGGTGTCGGACGACCACAACCTGAGCCG
This sequence comes from uncultured Planctomycetales bacterium, assembly GCA_963785495.1. Classification (GTDB taxonomy): domain Bacteria; phylum Planctomycetota; class Planctomycetia; order Pirellulales; family Pirellulaceae; genus CAWAVP01. The sequence goes on from CAWAVP010000025.1 coordinate 260,997, forward strand.
AACGCAAATACCAACACGAATCCAAGAATCCGTGGAAAGTTCTGCGCACGGCGCCACGGCGTCGATTGACCGGCACGGTCGAGCGACGTTGGATACGGGCGTGGTGTGCTGGCGTTCATGAGAGATGCTGGGGGCACTCTGCTATTCTATCCGGTTCACGCGCATACGGCATGCATCGCGCGACCATACGTCAAGGTTGGCGCATGACAACGACCAACAACAACCAAATGACGGCACAGGTGATTCCCATCCAATGCAACCAGCCGTAACGCCGGCCCGCCTGCTGGTCCCGCAGCAGGGTCGCTCCGATCCACGCCAAACCCAAAAGTGACCGCAACATCACATAGCGGTAGAGCAAGCGATCGGGCATGGCGAGGCTGCCGCGGAGTGCTGCCACAAGCCAGATTAATTGGCCCGCCATCAGTAAGGCGAGTATGGCAAATAAAGACTTCCACGTCCCCGGCATGCGGCGGCTGAGCGCGGGAAGTGTCAACGCGAGACATGTGCTACTGAGCTGGATTGCTTCGGGACGGATCGCGAATTGCGCTGGCAAGAATTCAACTCCCAGATCGATCGCTAAGATGCATCCCAGCGAAAAGAGGAGCCAGGTCCCCGGTTCCAACGCAGGCCGGCGGACTCCCACAATTTGAATCAGCGCCAGGGCGGCACCGGTCCAGCAAAGCCCGGTGTAGAGCGCCAGGGCCACCAGCAGCGTCATCTGCGCTGGGTTGTCAGGTGAGCGCACGATCAGGTGCCGCGTTAATCCGAAATACACGGCACAACCGGTCATCCATAGCAGCAAATGCCACAAACGCGGTTGCTGCGGAGTCGCTGCACCGACACGCGTCGGGCCCGGTCGGCTGCCAGCAGGTCGCCGATTCGATGCCATCAAATCAGTTGATCACCGCGGCGTATTGTTCCGCGTATTCCAGGACCCAGACGTCGATCATATTCAGAAACGTGTCCTCGTCCACTTCGTTAATCAACTCGAAATGGTTCCGATTGAAGATTTCTTTATTTCGTATCGTGCCTTTGGCGGCCAATTCCACGACTCCAGAAGACGAATACGGTCGAATGCTCATCTCCAACCGACTGAAGTAGTTGGCCGAGCGGCCCTCGGCCCCAGGACCGATGTCGTCACGGCTGCATGCCACACCCCAGCCCCGATCGCCATACATCATTTCGCACTGAAACCCGGGGAAATGTTGGGGCAGTTGACGGACGCATTTTTCGATATGTTCAGAAAACCGCAGACGGTATTGCGTGTGCAGTTGGCGCAGCTCGGCCTCGGTTAGCTGCTTCATCCGCTCCGCCCGGGCCCGGGCGGCACTGCGAGTCTGCCCGCGCTCAATTGCTTTGGAAAGCCGTTCCTCGAATTCGCCCATCTGGTTGCTCCCACCGCCCGTCGCATTCCGGGCCGATACCTTCACAAGTGTCCGCTAAACCCACTGAGCCACCGGCCGGGCGGCCCATCGACGCCGATACTCCCTGCGATTCGCAGCGAAAAAGGGCCGATTCTGACCCAAATCGTCCTGCAACCCGCATGTGAGCCAACACGGTACGGACGTCGCAGGCGTGACGACGTGACTATTACTATAATGTTCAGGAGACGTTGCGCCGGGGGGGTGGCAATGAAAGGTGGGGTGAGAATCGTTGACACGGAAACTTCACCAAGATTACTCTGGAGGTATAGGCAGAGAGATCTGAGCCCCCGCTCGGGGTCGCCTCGCCAGGTTGGTCGGAACAGTCCTCTTGTCACGCACGGCCCGTCGCCAGCTACAAATGCTCCACTCGCCCACGGGCCATAGTGGACGCAATTGCTGGTTGCGCTCGGCGTGGCAACAGAGAAGTTGTTGGAGTGAAATGGTGGAAGCTTGTGTTTCGATTGGGAAGTCGGCCGTTTTCAGATTCAATCTCCCGTTGAGCATTGGATTCTGCCTGTGGGCAGCCGCAACGTCCGCACTGGCTCAGGAGTACAAGGAAGTCTCTGGAGCCATTACGGATGCTCGCCAAGTTTCCCAGTTGCGGCGTGAAGTCAGCGCCATCGTCCGGGGCGGCGGCGCCCTGAATGCGGCCGATCAGAAGACGCTGCAGACCTACTACGTGATGCACGTCATTGCCGGCATGACGCAGAGCGATGCGGCGATGGAACCTGAGCAATATCCCAATTGGCGGAAAGCCATCATCAGCGATTTGAATACGCTAAGCAGCTCGCCGCAAAAACACGCCTTCGTCCGCAATCTGATTTACAACTACGGCAAGCGACTGGTCGACGATCGCAGTTACAGTCCGGCCGCACGGTACAACGCGCTGCTGATCATTGGTGAGTTGAATGAACGTGAGGCCGAAGGTGGGGGACGATCCGTCACTCCCGCCGTACCGTACGCCCAAGGACGGCAGTACTTACTCGGTGTGCTCGGCAGTGACGATTCTCAGGAGATGAAAGTCGGGGCGCTGATCGGCCTGGCCCGCCACAACCGTTTAATCGCCGCAGCCGGCGCGAATCCAGATCCCGCTCTGCTGCGAGCATTTGTCAACGTCATGCAGCAAACCGAACCCAGCGCGGACGGTACGGCCGACGGTTTGATGTGGATGCACCGCATTGCAATTGATGCACTAGGCGATGTGGGCCAGTCGGGAGCGGCACGCGTCTTGGAACCCATCGTTGGAGACAACTCAGCGCCGATGATGCTTCGCTGCGCCGCCGCCGATGCCCTGGGACGTTTGGATTATCGCAACGCCGCCAACCTCAACCTGCCTGCCATCGTCAAGGCCCTCGGACAATTGGCCACCAGCGCGTTAGCGGCACAAATCGAGGCGATTCAAGAGCACTTGAAAGAGAACCCGAATCAACCGATGGGTGGGGATCGTCGCTATGGAGCAGATGAAAAACAACCGGAAGATCCGTTTGTGCGGCGAGTCCGGCGGCAACTCAAGTACGAATTAATCTGCGTCGGCCGCGGGCTGCGTGGTCTGCAGCAAGCTCCCGCCAATGCCGCAACAAAGAATGCCGCGACGTCGATCCAATCGCAGATCATGGCGATTGCCAAAGAGTTGGACGCGGAAGACATGCAGCCCCAAGATCTACTCGAAAAGATCGGCCAGCCCGCCGTCCGCTTGGAAGCCTTCGTAAAGAATAACTAATCCCAAACCCTTGCCCCCCCGTGGCCTCCGCTATCAGCAACGCCGTGCCAGGCTTGCGACCACTGTGCGTGACGCCACCAGTCATTCGTGGGCTAGAACACACCAAGAGATGCGACTCCCGCCGGGCCCAATTGTTACCACCAGGTGGCTCGGCAGGAGTCTCTCCCTTTCGGTTTGATCCTCATTCCAAACAAGCTACTTCTTTTCAAGCCACTCCTTCCACCGAGAGAAGCGACTCGCATCACTTCCTTCGCCCCTGGGAGAACGTGGCCGAAGGCCGGATGAGGGGCGGTGCGCAACGCGCTACAACACGCAACCCGCGTCGCCTGAATTACCTTCTGGAACGCCCCCGTCTCAACGCACGATCGCGTCACCCAAGGGCCGCGGCAGCGGCTTACGGACCAGAGATCGGACTATCGCATAACAGCCGAATAAAACGGTGGAAAACGCGACATCTCCGGCCAACGTATAGCGGAAGAAGGGGACGGCGTTGACATAACATTGCCACAGCCCCGCCCAAGTGCGTGAGTACCAGGGTGTTACCCACCAAGTGACAAGATTGGTGACCGCGAAGAACAGCAACGACGCGGCAAGCGTGCACGTCAGCAGACCTGCCATCGAAGTCGCCAAGGCAGCGGTCGACCCGCGGAATTGAAAACTGTGCCGCAGCCACCCGCGCATCAGAACGGGCAAGGCCAATAGGCTATAGACGGTCAACATGAGTGCCGGCTGGTAGCCGCCCAAAACCGAATCGGTAATCAACATCACACTAACCGGCGCCAGAATTGCAACGATGCGCGACGGAAACACGTATCCGGCAAACAGAGCGAGCGCAGCGACTGGAGCAAAATTCGGAATGTCTCGAAAATACAGTCGCAGCCCGGCACCAAAGACGACCAACGTTGCGAATACCGCCCACTGTTCCCGTGTTAATCGCTTCACCGACTCAACTCCTTGAACCCTTTCGGTCCACGCCCGCCCACTTGCGTACGGAAACCAGATGCTCGTTAGACAAACCTCCGATTCTAGCGGTACCTTTCGAAGCTCCACAAGACCGTGTCGCCTGGCTGGACAGGACAAATCCCCGCACTCCGCTCGCCCATGCGATCATTCACGCGGTAAATCCAATTGTGCCCTTCTCCCAAACCCGATTCATTCGCCAAGTCGTCGATCTGTGTCACCAATAACGTCGCTCCATCCCCTCGATGCTTAAATCGGATTCCGCGAGGGTGGCGTGCCGCCGCCTGCAGCACATCCAAGACGGTCGCGCCCTCGGACCACGGCAGCCGTGTGAAGTGTTTCTCCACACCGTCGCCATATTTCACAACCAAGCGGACGCCCTCCACAGAGGGAGTTGCGGTCGACGGCGAATCCTGTGCCTGTACCAACGGCGTCGCCATCACGATCAGTAACAAAAAACAGAATAAAAACAGAAGCGAATGCGTTCCAAAGACGCGATGCGCAAGTGAAAGCGCCCCCCCCATGACGGGCGCGAATACATGGATTCCCTCATGCGATGTTCCTCCGGTGCGCCTGCCAACTGTCAAACACTTCGCGTCCTGCACCTCGCGCCAATTCGCCTTCGCGATCTGGGCAGCCACAGTCTTCGAAATTATGACCACTAGCCTGCAATGCCCTGAAGTTGCCGTTTGAGACGACTACGCGGCAAAGCGATCCGCAGCGCGGCCGTCGTCACTTGTTAATCTGTGCAGCATAGACAGTCTTGGCAGGAAATTGACGGGGTGAATTTATCCCATACGATTCAACTAGTCTGCTCTATTTACCAGATATCAACCATACTAGGGATCCGGCGGCACGACGGGAATGGCAGGCTGGTTTGTCCTGGAGGCGGCGGCCGCGTGGTACGTAGTAACCGTGCCGTGTCTCTTTCCTTTGAAGTTCACGAACCACCGATGCACGCGTTGGCGGCGATCGTGGCAGACGTTCGATTTGGCAGGCACGCTATGGCAAATGAAACTTCGATGACGCTTTCCTTTCCGGAAGCGGACGTTGCGTTGCTGACGTTGGACATGCCCGGCAAGGGAGCGAACATCCTGTCGCGTCCGGTGCTGGAGGAGCTCGCACGCGCACTTAGACCAACTGGAAGGACGAACGGACCTAGCGGGCCTGGTGCTGATTTCGGGCAAGCCAGGCATCTTCATTGCCGGCGCGGATTTGCGCGAGTTTGCGGCGTCGCTCGATATTGCCGCGGCCGAGACCGTGGAGAAGTGCCGCGCGGGGCAGCGGTTGTTTCAACGGTTGAGTAAGACCCCATTCGTGACGGTAGCGGCCATTGACGGCGTCTGCGTCGGGGGCGGCGCCGAATTGGCGTGTTGGTGTGATCGCCGCTTGATGAGCGACGGGGACCGCACGGAGATTGGATTTCCCGAAGTGAAACTGGGCCTGTTCCCTGGTTGGGGTGGTACGGCCCGCGGTCCGCGGATGATTGGCTTGGCCAACGCGGTGGAGTTGATTACCAGTGGCAATTCGGTGAGAGCGTCGGAAGCTCACGCGTTGGGCCTGGTCAGTGATATCGTCCCTGCCGATGAGTTATTGCCGGCGGCGATTCGCTTGATTCGTGCCGAGCAATCGACGGGGGATTTCCGTCGTGACCGGGCACAATGGAGTGGACCGGTGGAATTGAGCGAGACGGAGTTAGGGTTCTTGGGGGTAACGGCTTCGGCGGTTATTCAACAACAGACCAAGGGGCATTATCCCGCCCCGCAGGCCGCTCTGGAAGTCATGCTGGGTGCGGCGTCGGCCGACATCGATCAGGCGTGTCAGATGGAGGCCGAGGGCATGGCACAACTGTTCGGCTCGCCCGTTAATGCGGCGCTGCTGAACGTTTTCTTTCTAACCGATCGCAACAAGAAGGACTTGGGCGTGGACGCGGCGGGGGTGACGTCGCGTGCGATCCAGACAGCGGCGGTTATCGGCGCCGGGATCATGGGATCGGGAATCGCCGCGGCGAACGTCAAACGGGGAGTACCGGTAACGATGACCGACGCCAACCGCAACGCACTTGCCCGAGGTGTGTCGGCCGTAATGGAAGAAGCGGCATTCGACCGCAAGACTGCGCAAGGCGACGCTCCACAAGGCCATCGAAAACGCGCCCTTGCTGAACGCGACATCTTCCGACGCGGAGGTCGCGATGGCCGATCTGGTGATCGAGGCGGTCGTGGAGACGATGGAAGTCAAGCGGCAGATTTATCGTCGCCTCGAGCCGAAACTCAAACCGGAAGCCATTCTGGCATCCAATACGTCGACGATCCCCATCACCAAACTCGCAGAGCACCTTGAGCACCCAGAGCGGTTTTGCGGCATTCACTTCTTCAATCCGGTCCGCAAAATGAAGTTGGTCGAAGTGATCCGCGGTGCCAAGACGAGTGACGAAACGGTAGCGACAGCGGTCGCGTACGCAAAGCGGCTGGGAAAGTCACCGATTGTCGTCAACGACGGTCCTGGCTTTCTGGTCAATCGACTGTTGCTACCGTACATGAACGAAGCGCTGGAGTTGATTACCGAGGGGGCGGAAATCGCAGCCGTGGAACGCGTGGCAAAGCGTTTCGGCATGCCGATGGGGCCCATCACGTTGTACGACATGGTCGGCCTGGACACCGCCTTCTACGCTGGGCGGACGATGTGGGAGGCTTACCCGGACCGCATCTCCGCGTCGCCCATCCTGCCGGCCTTGGTCAAAGCCGGACGCCTGGGACAAAAGTCAGGCCGAGGCTTCTTTTCGTACGAGAACAAAAAAGGGCGTTCTCAGCCCGACCCGGAATTGGCCAAGTTCATCGAGCCTTACACGAAGGGTGCAACCCGCGAATTTGACAAGTCAGAAATCGAGGCCCGGTTGTTCTTACCCATGTTGTTGGAGGCCACGCGAGTCCTGGAGGAACGCATCGTGCGCGACGTGCGCGACGTTGACCTGGGCCTGATCTTTGGTATCGGCTTCCCTCCGTTCCGCGGCGGCTTGTTGTTCTGGGCCGACACACTCGGTGCAGCGCGAATCATTGAAATGCTCAAACCTCTCCAACCGTTAGCGCGCGGATGAAACCCACGGCGATGTTAGAGGAGATGGCTGCCGATGGTCGCAAGTTTTACGATTTGAATCAAACTTAGTCATCGCAGCTGGGATTTCGATCTGGCAGGATCGAAGCACCGCACAGCGAACCAGGAGAATCGTGGCATGAACACCGCTGTCGTCGTTGATTGTCTCCGCACTCCCGTGGGCGGGCTGCATCCCGAGCGAGGCTACTACCGCGACACGCGCAGCGACGATCTGGCTGTGATTTGCGTGGAGGCCCTTTTACAGCGTACCGGTGTATCACCGGATGCGATCGAAGATGTGGTGATGGGCAATACGCAGCAAACCGAAGAACAGGGCTTGAATGTCGCGCGAAACGTCGCCTTGATGGCTGGCGTCAGTGCGACCTCGGGCGGTGCCACCATTAACCGTCTGTGCGGTAGTAGTCTCCAGGCACTCAATCAAGCGTCTCACGCCATCATTGCGGGATACGAAGACGTGCAGATTGTCGGTGGACTGGAGCACATGCAACATGTGCCGATGGATCACGGCCTGAATCTCAATCCGAAACTGTTCCGGCACACAAGTAAAGGCGCGCTGATGATGGGCGTCACCGCAGAGTTCCTGGCGCAGACGCAGGACATCTCGCGGGAAGACCAAGATGCGTTCGCACTGCGAAGTCATCGGCTGGCGAGTGAGGCGTACGATCGCGGCGACTTCCAGCGGGAAATCGTTCCCACGTACGCCCGCGATGAACTAGGCCATCGGTTTCTGGCCGAGCGAGACCAGTGCGTCCGTGCCGAAACGAGCCTGGAGGCCTTGGCCGCCTTGGAACCAGCGTTCATGCCCAAAATGGGCACTGTCACCGCCGGCAACAGTTCGCCGCTGAATGATGGCGCCGCGGCCATGCTCGTCATGTCGGCTGCCAGTGCCGAACGCTTGGGGGTCACACCGTTGGTCAAAGTCCGCGCCACTGCCGTAGCCGGTGTCGATCCCTGTGTGATGGGTACGGGACCGGTACCCGCCGTTAAAAAGGCCTTGAAACGCGCCGGCCTGACATTGGCCGACATCGATCTGATTGAATTGAACGAGGCGTTTGCCGCGCAGGCGCTGGCTTGCATCCGCATGCTGAAAATGGATCCCGACAAAATCAACGTTCGTGGCGGCGCGATTGCCATCGGCCATCCGTTGGGAGCCAGCGGCGCTCGCATCGCGACCACACTGATTCATGCGATGGTGGATCGAGACGCGTCCTTGGGCCTGGCCACGATGTGCATCGGCGCGGGCCAGGGCATCGCAACCGTTTTTGAACGCGTCACCTAGGCACCTTTGCGCAAGGTCGACAGCGCCGGGACCGCAGAAGATTGAGGCGGCCTGGCGAACGAACGTCGAACCGCATACACATGGCTGGCGAGCGAGCCACTTGCGGGGCGACTGTCGGACAACGTGCGACACTTGGATGCATTGCGTCAAGTGGCATCCGTAGCGCAGGGACAGGCTTTGCTAGAACGAGCGTGCACGGAGCTTGACGCCGCGTCGTTGGCCACCATCATCTATACTTCGGGCACTACCGGCGCACCAAAAGGAGTGACGTTGTCGCACGGCAACTTGGTCTCCAATACGTTGGCCATGATCGAAGCCTTCGGGATTGCCGAATCGGATTTACGACTGTGCTTCCTACCGCTGAGTCATAGGATCCCGGGCCGCCAGATTCGTGTCTATTGCTGTGGCTATTGGCAAAATCCGGCCGCGACGCATGAAGTCCTCCGCGACGGTTGGTTTCACACGGGGGAATATGGCAGCCTGGACGCGGACGGCTTCCTGCGAATCAACGGCTAAGCCAATTATCTCACCACGAACAAATCCGTCGCTTTCATCTGATGGACCGAGGATTCACGATAGATTCGGGGGAGATGACGCCGAAGTTGAGCTTGCGAAGACTAGAAATCCAGAAAAACTGCCAGCCGATTATCGAGGCGATGTATGGCACGTCGGTGGCAGCGAAGACGTGGTACGGTCGTATCGCCGCGTACCTCAGAACCTGGCGGACTTGATATCTGCGACGGTCGCTCGCACGCGCCGAGCTGGACCTGCCAACCAGCTGGCTGCGCTGTGCAGCATGAATCAACAGGATATGATGTAGAAGGTGAGAGAGACCGGCGGACGCCACGTACGTACGACTCACTGCCAACGCACTTCTCGGAAAGGAACTGACCATGACAACCGATACACCCGGCGCCGATGTCCAACAAAAGCCGCCCGGTGACGATCAGCCTCACCACGAGTCGTTTGCGGAAACAGCCTTGAAGCTGGGCGGGAAGAGTGCGGAAGAAGCTCGTCGTACGGGTGCCATCGACAGTGCGGACGACGACGTCGAGCAGTTGTTTAAGCCTCAGTACCAAACCGTGCAAAGTCCGGCTCATCGCGCGATCTGGGACCACGGATTACCGGTTGAGCTGTTCACCAGCAAACCCACCGAACCGCCGCCCCAGGTCCGCAAGGTCATGGACGATTCCGTCAATGTCGTTCAGCGACATCGCGCCGACGGAACCTTGCTGAACCCGCAGCAAAAAGTTGCAGATGCCGTGTTGAACGATCTGGCCGACGCGGGCTACTGGGGACTTTTCGTGGATCCAGCGTATGGGGGTTCCGGCGCCGCATTTCGCAACTTCGCGCCTTTCTTGACACGGATGGCGATGGCCGATCCGACCGTTGCCGGCTTGGCGTCCGTGCACGGCTGTATTGGCGCCGTCGACCCCGTTACAGCATTTGGCAATGAAGAACAGAAAAAGCGGTTTCTGCCGCTGTTGGCCAGTGGCGAGCGACTATCGGCCTTTGCACTGACCGAACCCTGTGCCGGGTCCGATCTGACGGCCTTGCGCACCACGGCACGCCTGGATGGCGATCATTACGTCGTCAACGGCGAGAAGTTGTTTATTACCAATGTTGTTCCAGGTCGCATGATCGGGCTGGTGTGCCTGATCGACAACACGCCCGCCGTGTTGATCTGCGATTTGCCCCAAGCCGAGAATGAAAACTTTCAGCTGCGCAAATACGGTCTCTGGGCTCTGAAACACACCTACAACCAAGGCATCATTTTTCGCGACTTCCGAGTGCCTGCAGGCAACTTGCTGGAGCCCAAGAAAGGCAATGGGCTGACCATCGCTTACCATGGACTCAACCTGGGACGCGTCGCGCTGTGTGCCAACGCGGCCGGAACCATGCGGTTGATGATGGCGAGTATGATCCCCTGGGCGCATTATCGCGTAACGTACGGCGAACCCATCGCGACTCGGGAACTGGTCCGTCGTCGCCTCGGCCGCCTGGCGGGATTGATTGTCGCCTGCGACGCACTGGTGGCATGGTGTTCGCAGCTGATCGACGAAGGTTATCGAGGCGAAATGGAATGCATTATTGCCAAGATCTTCGGCAGCGAATCCCAAAAGGAAGCGGCGATCGAACTGTATATGAAAACGCACGGAGGTCGTTCGTTCTTGCACGGGCATATGTTTGGTGACAATGTCCACGAGTATCTGGCTCCGTGCATTTACGAGGGCGAGGGCGAGATGTTGGGGATGGCGTTTTTCAAATCGCTGGTTAAACATCACGGCATGACCTATTTCGAGCCGATCGGCAAGGCGCTGCAAGCTGCCGGCATCAAGAAGCCCAACCCGGCAAATCCGGCTCACGCCTGGGCCCTGCGCAAAGCGTTGTTGCCGTATGGAAAGTGGTACTTACGCGAGCGTTACGGCAGCAAACCTCGCCCCAGCCTGCCCACCATGCCCGATACGCTGAAGGCGCATGCGGAATACGCAGTTGCCCAACTGCAAAAGAGTCCATTGGAAATCAGTGGGACGATGCAAAAACATCAATTGAAGTTGGCCGATCGACAATGTCGCATGTCCGAATTGTCCGCGCGGATCCAAAACATGGTGATCATGTTGTGCACCAGTTTGTACGCAGCGCGTCAAAATGATGAAGTCATACAGTGCGCCGCTGATGTTCTCTGCCAAGGCATTCACCAACAATACACGGGACGGCGTCCTAGCGATCGCTACTTCCGTGCAGCGACCGAATTGGGAGCGACCGTCGCCGAGGGAGGCTTTAAATCGATCGCAGGGATGAAGGTCGATGAAATCCTCATGCCTTACTAAGCTGCCAAAGGGGCACATTCATGGCTAGTTTCTGTGTGATTTTGGCGGCGGCCGGCAAGAGCGAGCGGTTTCGTGATCAGCACTACAAGAAGCCTTTTTTTCCGTTGGCCGGCAAGGCGGTCTGGTTGCATTCCGCAGAGAAGTTTTTGAATCGCAACGACGTCAAACAGTTTATCCTGGTCATCTCGGCAGACGACCGCGAAGACTTCCAAATGAAGTTCGGCGCCAACGTCGCGATCCTGGGAGTGGATGTCGTTGAGGGCGGCCGGCAGCGTGCCGATTCAATTCAGAATGCACTCGCTCACGTCCGCTCGGACATCGACTTTGTCGCGGTTCACGACGCCGCGCGCCCTTGCCTGGCAGATACTTGGATTGATCAAGTCTTCACGGCCGCCGAGCAATCAGGTGCGGCCATCCTGGCCAACCCTGTGGTGGGTACTCTCAAGAAGTCGACCGACGGTAAAACGATTGCAGAAACCGTTTCCCGCAGCGGCCTGTGGGAGGCGCAAACGCCGCAGGTCTTTCGTCGGGAACTACTGGTAGAAGCCTATGCGAAACGCGGCGGGCTGGATCCGACCGATGAAGCCCAAGCTGTCGAACAGTTGGGACATCCCGTACGCCTGGTTGAAACCTCGCGCACCAACCTGAAGATCACCACGCGCGACGACCTGCGACTCGCAGAACAAGCCCTCAAAGCGCTGCCAAAGCCGAAGTTATCCGGTCCGGGTCACCCGTTTGCCGACGGCGACCTGTGGCGCTAAACCGCCCTCACCCGCCGCCGACCCACGAGCGAGTAACCCGCGTCGACGTTTCCCAGTGAAAACGGTGACTCAAACAACTTCCTTCTCACTCCGGGAGAAGGTGGTCGAAGGCCCGATGAGGGCGTTTTATCAGATCTCCGGGCACACGATTGCCATCAAGAATGATTGACGGCGTCACCAGCAACAGTATTGCGGTAGCGCGGACTTCCGCGCGGCAGACGGCCTTGACACGTGTCAAGCCGTCTCGCGAAGTGTGCTCGAGCGAACCTCTCGATTGCGTCAACGTTAGTCGACGTCCTCTAACTCCTGCCAGCGAGCATACGCGGCGGCCAGTTCCTCTTCTATGCCCTTCAGTCGAGCATTTTCAGTGGCGATCCGCTCGCCAGATGCCTGATAGAAATCGGGCGAAGCCATCTTTTCGTGCAACGCCGCGACTTCCGCTTCGAGGTGTTCGATGGTTTCCGGCAGCGCGAGAAGTTCTTGCTGCTCTTTGTATGTTAGGCGACGCTTCGCGGAAGGGCTTGTCGTAGGCGACCGCGTCGAGCGAGTGCGTACACTGGAATTTGTGCCGGATTCTACTTTGGCATAATCGTTGGTTTGGCCACGGGCCCCCGCGTCCGCTCGTTGTCGCCTCCAGTCGTCATAACCTCCGGCGTACTCTTTGACGTCACTGTCTTCAAAGACGATCGAGCTCGTAACCACATTGTTGAGGAATTCACGGTCGTGGCTGACTACCAGCAGAGTTCCCTCATATTCGACCAGCCGATCTTCCAGCAATTCCAAGGTCTCGGCATCCAAATCGTTCGTCGGTTCATCAAGCACAATGACGTTGGCGGGCTTGGCAAACAAACGAGCGAGCAACACGCGATTCCGCTCGCCGCCTGACAGCCACCGTACCAGTGTGCGTGCGCGTTCCGGAGTGAACAAGAAATCCTGTAAGTAGCCGATCACATGTTTCGACTTTCCGCCCATCTTGATGGTGTCGCTGCCATCGCCGACGTTCTCCTGAACGGACAGACTGTCGTCGAGTTGTTCACGAAGTTGATCAAAGTACGCGATCTGCAGATTGGTTCCCAAGCGAACTCGACCCTTTTGCGGCGGAAGTTGACCTAACAGAATTCGCAACAGCGTCGTTTTGCCGGCTCCGTTTGGTCCAATTAGCCCGACCTTATCGCCGCGCATGATCAACGTCGAAAAATCGTGCACGATTGGCCGATCGCCAAAGGCAAACGAAACGTGATCAACTTCCGCGATCAGATTACCACTGCGCGCGCCTTCCTCAATGCGCAATTTGACATCGCCTGGCGACGATTGCCGTTGGCTGCGCTGTAGACGCAGTCGCTCTAACGCTCGGACTCGGCCTTCGTTACGTGTGCGACGTGCCTTGATGCCCTGGCGAATCCAGGACTCTTCTTGGGCCAGTTTCTTGTCGAAGAGTGCGTTCTGTTTTTCTTCCGCATCCAGTGCCGCTTGTTTGCGTTTCAAAAAAGTAGCGTAATCGCACGACCAATCAAACAACCGTCCGCGATCAATCTCCAAGATTCGATCCGCCAGACTCCGAAGGAAAACACGATCGTGAGTGATGAAGATTAGCGTCCCGGGCCAACGTCTCAAAAAATCTTCTAACCAAACGATCGCATCGATATCCAAGTGATTCGTGGGCTCGTCCAGCAGCAACACGCTGGGGGCGGAAACCAGCGACTTGGCCAGTAGCACTCGTCGTTTCATCCCGGAGGAAAGCAAATCGAAACGAGCGTGGCCGTCGAGCCCCATACGTTTGATGATCTGCTGAACCTGCTGCTCCTGCTGCCACCCCGGCATCGCCTCGCCTGTGTCCGGCAAGATGGCGTGTTCAAGCCCTTGATGGATGACGTCTGCGCAGGTGCCCTGTACACCTTGGGGCACGTCCTGGGGCAACAAGGACACGTTCGTGCGAGGAGCAAAGACCACCGCACCGTGATCTGGCTGCAGTTCGCCGCAGAGAATCTTCAGCAGCGTGGTCTTGCCGGCCCCATTTCGCCCCAAAAGGCCGATTCTTTGGCCAGCTTCGATCTGGCAGTCCACCGAGTCCAGTAGCAGCGGACCGCGATATCCGATGCTCAAATCCTTGATTGTGATGATCGGCATGCCGACAAATAGCCTGACGAGTGAAGGAAGCAATGATCGTCGCTTGACTTGACGAGGTTCGATGTGGCGAGTCCCGACCCCACGAACGGCGAAATTGGGATCCCCGGTCTCGCCGCTGTCGGGGGACTCATTGAACACGCAAGTCGCGATTATCCACGATTGCTGAAGGTTGCGTAAGGTCCGTCGCCGGCGGTGATTTGCGTTGGCGGCGATAAGTGAGCGATACGCCGGTGTCCTGGCTTCTCATGTCCGCCACAGCTCCCTCCATGCGATTCAATCGTCCCGGTCGAAGCAAAAATTCGCCGTCCTACTCCTCGGATCTGACTTGGCGCTGCCCGCTCAATGCGCGAAAATACGGTCCTTGCCTTGCGTGCGACCGCCTTCAGTCCTCACGATGCGGTCACGACGATTTTTCGCCTACCTCCATTCGAAATCACGGCACTTGACATGATTCGAATCCTGCGAAGCGTATTGATTGGACTAATCTGCTCGTCCTTGGGTCTCCTTACGACACAACGTGCTCCGATGGTTTGCGCGGCGGATGTGACAAACGCTGCTGCGGCATCGGACGTAAACGTTGATGCACAAGCGTTGCCGTCGGCCGATCCCACTGCCGTCATCGATGCAATGATCTCGGCCGGCTGGCAAAGTGCGGGTGTGCAGCCGAGCCCCGTTTGCGACGACGCCGTGTTCATTCGTCGTATTTATCTGGATCTGATTGGACGTATTCCAACCCCTGCCGAACAAAGCGAGTTTTTGCGCGATTCGGATCCAGACAAACGTGCGAGCTGGGTCGATCAGTTGCTGGCAAGTCCCGCGTACGCGCGTCATATGGCAGACGTGTTTGACGTCATGCTGTTGGGACGGCCGAAGCCTCGCATGCGTGAGCGTCGCGCGAAATCCGCGTGGCGACCGTACCTGGAAGAAGCGTTTGCCACCAACCGACCCTGGAATCGCATGGCGCGCGATATCGCCTTGGCGCGAAATACGGATCAGACAGATGTGCGAGCGGCCTGGTTCATGTACGAACGTCGCAACTCGCATCAGGAGATCGCAGAGGCCGTAGCACCGGCGTTTTTTGGCATACGTATCGAATGTGCTCAATGCCACGACCATCCGCTGGCAAGTGAGATCCAGCAAGGACACTATTGGGGGCTGGTGGCGTTTTTTGATCGCAGCGAGAACAAGGATACGGACCAGGGACCGCGCGTCGCGGAGACCGCATCGGGAGGCGCAAAGAAGTTCACCGACTTGGCCGGCGACAGCCACGATACGCTGTTGACATTTTTTGAAAGTCCTGTGGTCGACGAACCGGGGATGACCGACGGGGCCGAGGAATCGGAAGACGACTACGTGGTCGTGGATCCCGCCGAACCCCGCGTGCCGAAGTTCTCTCGTCGACGACAATTCGCCGACCAAGTCTTGGCGGACCATCCCCTCTTGTCACGAGCGTTCGTCAATCGGATGTGGGCCCTGTTGGTAGGCCGCGGGTTTGTTCATCCCTACGACCGTATGGATTCGATGCATTCTCCGTCACATCCCGAGTTGCTCGATTGGCTGGCGGCAGATTTTCGCGCGTCGGGCTATGACGTGAAACGACTGGTTCGCCACATCGTGGCTGCCGACTGTTATCAACTCGTGTCGCAACCTGTCGATGAAAACGCCCAGCCCGAACAGTTTGCCTTTGGCCTGACAAAACTGTTGCCCGCCGAAAGCCTACTGCGGTCGGTTTGCACCGCACTTCAGGGGACCCCGGCGGAACCCGATCCCGCTTTAATGGCCGAGTTCTGCGAGACCTTCCCGGATGTACTGCCGGAAGAACCGATTTCCAACCTCTCCCAGGCCCTGCTGTTAACCAATCATGCTCGGTTTAATCATCTGTTCGAGGTTTCCAATTCTCCGGTGCTGTCCGAGTCCGTGCAATTGCCAAACCCGTCGGCGCAAGTCGAGCGGTTGTTTCAAGCCGCACTGGGGCGGCAACCGGGTGACGAAGAACGCACGGCATGCGAGCAATTCATCACGGCACATGCGGATCCTAAGGACGGTGTCGCGCAGTTGATGTGGGCCTTACTGACCAGCGCCGAGTTTCGTGTTAACCACTGAATGCTGAGAGGAACCATGCGGAAACCACGAAAACTGACCTGCGGTAGCGCCGACCACGAACTGCACCGGCGGTTGTTTTTGGAAGGGACGATGGCTGCCGGAGCCGCCTCGATGCTGAGCTTCAGCGGGTTGTTCACCGTACCCGCTCTGGCGGCCGAAGCGAAACGTCAGCAAAAGCACTGCATTCTGCTCTGGTTGTGTGGCGCTCCCAGCCAATTCGAGACGTGGGATCCCAAACCGGGGCGGCCGAGTGGTGGTCCGTTTGGCAGCCTTCCGACCCGCATCCCGGGAATCCACTTCAGCGAACTGATGCCGCGCTGTGCCGACATCGCCGATCAACTGACCGTCGTTCGTTCGATGAAGACCGCCGAATCCGAACACTTTCAGGCGATCAATTTGCTCACTCGCGGCGAAGGACCTCGACCTCCGTTTGTGCGACCCACGCTGGGATCCGTCCTTGGTCAACAGCTCGCGCAACTCGATAGTCCCATTCCCGACTTCGTTCTTTTGGATCCTTGTCCCGAAGGCAATGAATATAAACGATTCAAGGCGGGTAACTGGTCGGGCTGGCTGGGAGCGGAGTACGGTCCGGTCCGCGTCGGTGGAGAGTATCGCATCGAAAACCTGGTGAGGCCCGCCGGCCTATCGGATGCCGATCACGCCGACCGCGAAGCCCTGCGAAAGCTATTGAGCCAGAGATTCGAGAACGAGCGAAAGAGTTCCGCCGCGGCGTCGTATAACGCGACATTCCAACGCGTCAAAGGCATTATGAGCTGTGCCTCCTTGTTCGACATGGAGCAGCTCCCCGACGCCGACAAGCAAAGGTACGGCCCGGGCACCTTTGGTCTGCACACATTGTTGGCGCGACATTTGGTTGAGAACGGGGCACCGTTCGTCATGGTCTCCAATGGCATGCCTTGGGACTGCCATGTGATGAACCATGAAATCCATCAGATGCTGGTACCCGAACTGGATCATGTACTGTTTCATCTGGTCCGCGACTTGGAGGAGCGGGGATTGCTAGAACACACCTTGGTGATCGCCATGGGAGAATTTGGCCGCACGCCGTGGCTGAACGAAGCACGAGGTCGCGATCATTATCCCCGCGCCTGGAGTCTGGCGATGGCCGGTTGCGGAATGCAAGCCGGGGCAGTCTTTGGTGCGACCGATCAGGACGGCATCGATGTAACCGACAACGTGGTCGATCAGCGGCGTTTATTCGCCACAATCTTTACGGCTTTGGGACTAGATCCTCATCGCGAATACGACTTGCCTGGCCTGCCGACTTTTTCGCGTGTGGAAGGCCAAGCCGACCCGATCGACGAAATCCTGAGCTGATTGGGAGAGCAATCATTTCATGACTGAGCCGAATGCTACTGAATCGAATGCCGCGGCATTACAAGTCGCTTGTCAAAAGCGCAGGCGACATTCGCTGCCCACCGGAGTCCTCGACATTGCACTGGACGCGGATGGCGAACATGCGTACGCGGCGTGTCTGGATGGTGTCTATCGCCTGCATCGGGAAAGCGGCGAAGCAAGGCGGTTGTTCCAGCACGACAGCTACGCTTCGGGCGTGGTGTGCGACCCTGCCCGGCCTGTCGTGATCTCGGCCGGCTACGACGGACAATTGATTTGGTACGATGTGCGCCGCGACACCGTCTTTCGTCGAGTGCAGGCGCACCATTTTTGGTCATGGGACTTCGCCATGTCTCCGGACGGTCGTTGCGTGGCGTCTGGTAGCGGGCAGTATTTGGCCGGCAGCGAGAAATACGACCCCGCGGCAGAACGTGAACCGTCGGTCAAAGTGTTCGATGTCACCACGGGGGACCTATTGCACGCGTTTTCGCATCTACCTCCCGTCCAGGCAGTCGCCATCAGTCCCGATAGTCGCTACGTGGCCGCCGGCAACCTTATGGGAGAAATCCGCGTTTGGGATTTGGATTCGGGCGAGCAACTGGCAAAGTGGACGACGGACGCATTCACTAGCTGGGGAATCATCAAAAGTCATTGCTACATCGGCGGTATCTATGCCGTGCAGTTTAGTGCCGACGGCGAGCACTTGTTTGCCGCCGGGATGGGTCCCATGCGCGATCCCATGGCGGGCAATGGCCGACAACTTTGGCAGCAGTTCGAATGGCGTGCGTCCCCGGTCCAACAGGTGGACGAGACGCACGCGGGTGAGAGCGGCGAAGGTTTGATGGAAGCGTTGGCATTTCATCCGCGAGAACCGCTATTCCTGATGGGAGGTCGGTTGCGTGGAGGCGAATGGAACGCGGCCATATTCTCAGCAACGCAAGGCTCACGACTCCAGCATTTGAACACGGGTTACCGCCTGACCAGCGCACAATTCGACCCCACGGGCAGGCAACTGTGCCTGGGTGGCACCGATAAGCAACAACCGCCCAAAGAGGGCAGTTACCCAGATTTCGGCATCGTCGAAATCCACGACTTGGTTGTCACGTAGCGGCACACAGGAAAGCGCGGCCATTGAGATTCCGGCTTGCGGCCCAACCCTGTTCGACATGCAAGTTGCCAAGGGGCTGCCCGAGCCCATCGCCGGTAAGTGAAACCGTGGGGCGCTGGGACGTGTCTTCGTAAACGCCCATGCAGCAAATCTTGAGCCGAGCAGGACTAACTGCGGCCACCGACTTCCGCGGGGAGAAGCGACTTCGTGTTGCAGCGGTGGTAGATTTTGGTGAGGACTTGATCGTCGGTTGGGTACGGGGATCGCAAAAACGGCCGCAGCGGGATGGGGATCTCGTCCATACGATAGGCAGTGCCGGCGGCGTGGATACCATAGACGGCCGTCGTGAATTGGACGGTGGCTACAGACGGAAGCGATTGGTGAGCATGGTCCAACGCGATGGTGGGGCACTTCCTCAGCGATTGCTGAGCTCGCGGCGAGAGTTCACCGACGGCCTCGCTACCAATCAACATGCACGCGTCGACTTCGCCTCGTTCCAGAAGTTCGTTGGCCGTGTATTCCCCCGGATTGTAGCGTGGATATCCGCGCTAGATTGACGGCGAATGGAAATCCCGTCTGCCAGCACAAAACGGTATCGGCACCGGCGACATCGCCTGGAATCCTAAGTCGTCGAGCTGTAAAGCGAGTATATGCGTTCAGGTCGGCCACCAACTGCAAAAGCGCCTCGACGTTCGCGTGCCCTATGCCACGACGCGCGAAACCGAGTCCGAAAAAGACGGCACCGTAGCGACAGGAAAGCAATCGGCTTGCAAGCTTCTTGAGTTGCGAATGCGGAATCCCGATATCCCAAGCGGGCGGCAAGGGAATGCCCCGCAGCAACTGCCGCACGGCCCAGATGATATCGAAATCGGAGTCAGCCGGCACTTGGAAAAACCAATCAGCTCGTTCGCTTGTCGCAGTGGGCTGGGTATCGATCACGATCACTTCGCGATCGTCCCGCCCTCGCGGAACGAACATTCCTTTCGCGTCGAGCGAATAGCGTTCGAAATGGCGAGGATGACTTTCAGCCGGGTTTGCGCCCCAAAAAATAACCAAGTCCGCACGATTGCGGACTTCGCCCAGCGAACAACTCGACTCACCCACTTGCTGAATCGCCATGATCGACGGGCCGTGGCAGACAGAAGCCGTCGTATCGATTGTTGCGCCTAACCGTTCCGCCAAGCGTACGGCCAACCGTTGTCCAGCGGTACTGCTACGGGAGAGCCCAAAGATCAGCGGAGCGCGACTCGTGCTCAAAATCTCCGCCGCGCAACTCACCGCCTCGGATAATTCGGTCGCCGTACCGCGCACCGACGCTGCCGGACGCTCGGCTTGCGCTACTCGTGCAAACCAAGGTTCCGCGAGCGTACATGCGCCCTCCAGGCGAACAATTCGCTCGTCTTTCAAGTGGACGACCAAATCGTCGCACACACAGCCGCACACGGTGCAGGCAATGTCGCGATGAATGCCGTCAGAACTTGCCATACTTCGCCCATCTTGTTCTCGGGCGGTCGGCTAGTCGTGCGGCCCGAGTTTCCCTTCAGTGAACCGTGGTTATAACAGTCCAATCCCGTGTAGGCCCAGGCGGCAAACCTGCAGAAAGAGGCCCACAATCGCCAGCGAGCCAAACACAACGAACGGCACCACCAGCAGGGCCAAGATTGTCATTGCCAGGGCTCCCAACAGACTAAAGACGAAGAAAACCACGTAAGACACGAAGGTAACGATGTTTTCGCCAACCGCTGCCATTCCGTGAACTCGAGGTCGTTCTCCCTCGACCCACGATGGTGTTGTGCCAGTTGTCCGTGTCTGTGGCCGCTCCAACGTGGCATGCCATCGATGCCAGGGCGATGATTTTGCCGTATGACCATACATTGCCGTCTCCTCTCGTCGTTTAAACTGCGGAAGTCCTCACCTACCCTGTCCAGCTGCAACTGACGTGCCAGAATGACTCACTTGGCGTATTGCCCAGCGAAACGGCGCATAATTCCCGCTTCCAACCTTCCGACAACGTTCTCCGCAACGACGAAGGGACTTGTCGTCGCCTGTCCCTGCCGGCGCAACGGCCCTCCCATACCACGCACCGCGAGCTGCCGTTACGTATTTGTTGCCAACGTTTCCCGGGCCGCCAACACATTATTGACCAGATGTTCCACGTGTTGTTCATCAATGAATGGCGAGAGCATATACGACTTGAGCGCCACGATCGGCTCGCCGTAGTCGGTGTGACGATAACAGCTCGTCATCGAAATGTGGACGCCCTTGCCTTGCATAGCACGTTCATGCAGCAGCTGAAATAAGCGACGGTTGTACTCGTTGTGAGCGAGCAATTCGTCGTGCGCCGAGGGATCGGTCCGTTCACGATCCTTGATGGTCCACGTGTCAACACCTTCCGGATAGGCGCGAAACAGAGTGACGGTGCCAAAATTCGTATCATTCAGAACGGTCGTCGAGTTGTGACCTTCCAAGTGCTCTCGCAATAGCTCTGCCATTTCGACCAAATGCCCCAATAACACGCGCATGCCGGTTTTACCAAACAGATGTAGGTTGGCATAGGCAGCAAGGACACCGGACCCGCTGCGCGAGGTCTCAAGCGTGTAAACTCCCGGATGCCGCTCGCCGGTCTGAAACAAATACGGCATGTCGTCGCGGCCGCGGACCAGCAGCTGGAGATCCTTGCGGCAACGGACCAGGAATAGGCTGGAAATGTATGGAGTGAAGCCCGTCTTGTGAAAATCGATGCCAATCGAGTCGGCCAAATAGAGCTTGGAGATGCGACGTTTTGCGCCAGCTAAAGCCCTCACGGTTCGAGGCCGGAATTCTAACGGATTACACTCGAAGTCGTAATCGTTGAATACCGACCATGCCCAGCCAATGACCGCGTCGGCATGAACGTGCGGGCGATAGTCCAAAGCGTACTCTTCGACCAACTGATCGCGGAGTCGCACGATGGCCTCGAGATCGTCAATCCCCAACGCGTCGGTCGTCCCCATGGTGGCCACGATCGCGACGATGCGTTGCCCGGACTCAATCGCCTGACGTGCGGCAACTTCCAATTGGTCGATCTGTATGTCGTTCGACAAATGAGTTGGAATCTGGATCACATTTCGCTCACCGATGCCCAACCAACCCGCAACATTCAAGCGACAGTAGTGGCTTTGCCCCGACGCCAACAGCACGCCGCCCGTTCCAATACCGCCGTCCATCGCATCCGGAAACGCCTTTTCAATTCCCAACTTGGTGCCGTACAAATTGGTGGCCGTTCCGCCAAACGTAAAGAGACCGGTCGATTCGGCGGGATCGTAACCGATCAGCCTGGCCACCATCGCCGCGACGGCCGTCTCCGCAACGGCCAGGCCGTAGGAAGTATCATCGGAGACGAGGTTCGGGTTGTAGATCGCAGGCAACAACGCACCAATAATGCTGGGAATGGACGGTGGAGGAACGACGTTGATTTGCGTCAATGGATGTCCCCAGATCGGCATCCCTTCCAACTTCTGGACCAGCTTGCGACTCACCTCTTCCACATTCGATACGTCTTCGGCAAACGTTTCGCACTGCGCCGTCTCGTAATTCAGTTCCTGGACGTGACCTAGTAGCGGCACTTCGGACTTCATTCCGTCAACTTGGTCCAAGGCCCGCATAATCGAAAACACAAAGTACGAATCGTGCATTCGATCGGAGACAGGCTGCGGGAAAGTCTGCCGAATGGCCGTCAGCATCGAATGGTAAGTGGGTGTCGACATCGAATTACACCAAGAGATCTGGCCGGCGATTGCAGGCGTACCAAGGAAATCGAGAATCTGAATCGACAAGGATTACGTCCGGCTTGCGATCGTAAACCATGCCTTCGGTCCACCCTCACTAAAGGTCATGTCCTGCAGATCGGGGCGGACGTCAAAACGTGCCGTATCGATGCGTTCGATTTGCCAGCCGGTTTTGAACGTATCCTCCAGTTCGCCGCGTGATACGCGTCTCGGTCCCTGCGTTCCGGGTTCGGCGTCGCTAAAGCACAGCAGGAATAGCCTGCCGCCAGGTGGGAGTACGGTCGCTAAGCCGGTCACATATCGTTGACGATCGTCATCGCTAAAGACATGAAACAGTCCACTGTCGATGACCGTGTCGAAGTGCGTCGAAAAGGCATCTAGTGCCAAGGCATCCATGACACGGAAATCGACTTCAAGGCCACGTTGACGGGCCTTCTCTCGCGCGCGACGAATGGGCTCCTCCAGAAAATCGATTCCCGCTACACGATGGCCACGTTCGGCAAAAAACAACGCATTGTCACCGGTGCCACATCCGGCATCCAAAATCGCACCCGTGGTTTCATCGGCGACATTGACAAACATCGACTGCGGCTTGCCAATGTCCCAAGGGGCCTGCCCGGCGTAGGCGGACTCAAACATGGCGCGGTCTGGCAAATTCATGGCGAACCTCATTTCCAAGGTGAATTCACTTCAACAGGATCAGCAGCATTACGGTGGACGATTTGGCGTGGATCGCGTGTTTCAGGTGAGCAGACATGTGCACCCATCAAAAGAGTCCTACTCAAAACACCATCCGCCGGTGAGTCAACTTCGCGGGCCAAATCCAGAATGTGCGTATATGAGGTGGTTTCCATGTCCGTTTACCGTCGCTTTCTCGAAATCCTTTTGGCTCGCAAAATCTGCTCACGCCATTGTATCAACTGGCTGTTAGTCCATTGGCCGGGTTACGCGACAGGAAATCCGCCGATCGGGTGCCAATGAGTCACTCCGCCAAATCGCCGAATGACCCACCAGTGCTATACGGCCCTCGACCCTAGATCTCGTCTGACGGCTTATTGCATCAGTTGGCGTCGGTCGCTTCGCTTGCGCCTTCGTAGCCATTTGTAATGGTGTCAAAACAGGGAGGGCGAGGCTCCGGCCGAGCCGCCCGTGCACAATTTGACTGAAAAACATGGCTCAGCTGGAGCTTCGCCCCTGCTCATATGGAATCAAAACACA
The DNA here is from genome assembly GCA_963785495.1 of uncultured Planctomycetales bacterium. Classification (GTDB taxonomy): domain Bacteria; phylum Planctomycetota; class Planctomycetia; order Pirellulales; family Pirellulaceae; genus CAWAVP01. Next base: position 284,762 of record CAWAVP010000025.1, read on the forward strand.
AAGGGCGCCTCTGGCGCGCCCTCCGTGTCTCGGCGCACTGTGTTTGAAAGAAAACGCCCGAGCAGCAAATCTTGAGCCGAACGGAATTGCCTGCGGCCACCTTCGTCCGCGGGGAGAAGGAAGTTGTGTGAGTCCAACCTCTCTCGCAGAGGGACGCGACGCATCGTGTCGGGGCATCGATTAACCGGCCTTGGCAATCTGCTGTTGGGCGCTACCTTGCCGGTCTTTTTGCAGCAGCATCCAAAACACATCCTCACTTGGATAAGGCAGGCATATCCAGTTGGGCAACGCTACATCCAGGATGTTGTTCGTCAGGCGGCCCAATCGAGAAGGGTCCAGTTTGCAGCGCAACAGTGACTTGGCATGCAAGCCACTGATGCGTTTGCGAGGGCGTCCCTGTGCGACGACAGTCATGCCGAAGCGTTGCCCTATGCTTTCAGACTTTCGGGGGAAAACCATTGCAGCACGCTGGGAGGGCTCCATTCGTGCCAGCGCCGACCCATCATCCGTGCAGTCAGACTGCGATGGTTCCAAGTTTCGATGAGCCAGTGGCCGCCGGATCGCGTGAGCGATTCGGCCACTTCAAACGCTCGATGAAGGTCATACAAATGCCCCACCACTTGGATAAACGTCAACAGGTCAAATTCGTCCGTCAGACGAGCATCTTCCAGAGTTCCGACGTTCACTTGCACTCCAAGTTGCTGACAGGCGTAGTTCGCCATCGTCGCATTCGGTTCGATACCATGAGGATCCCAGCCGTAAGTCGTCAGACCTTTCAGTATGAGGCCGGCGGCCGCACCGATGTCCAGTGCTCGACCCCGAACTCATGTAACGCTGCAAGATGCGGCCGTAGAAGCGGCCATGTGAGATCAGCAGCTCTTTTTCAGCCAGATAGTCCGGGTATCCGACTCCGCCATTCAAGAAATAGTCGTCGTTGTAAACCCGTTGCACATGCTCAGGGTGACATGCAATCTCAGCAAAACAATGCTGGCATGGCAAACAACGACGAATCCAGCAGCCCGCGCACCGCGAACAGTCGCGCGGCCTCTTGTTGACAAATTGGACAGGTGTTCATCGAAGTGGAATCGTCATGTTGCTGCAGAGTAATCGCCTACTGCATTCAGTCTGATTGCACAAATGGCGATTGCAAGCTCTGCCACGTGTCCTCGCATCGTCGCCGCGTTGGTCGATCGCATTGCAACGAATTCACAACCTGTTTCGGCGGCGAAAGAATCTCGGTTGTGCCGATTTTAACTATCCGTAGAGCCGCCGCAGTAAACAAGGCCTGGAGTCGATCGAGCCGGGCCAGCAATAAGAAAAGCTGCGTGCATGCCGACAGCGAAGGCACATCGACGTTTCAGTTGGAAAGTCGCGATGATCGTCTGGGAGTCGACGTTCCGGATCCGGAAGACGACGTCCGCCTGCTGACCTGGTCGTGCAACACGGACTGGAGCATCCCGTTGAGTGGAAGCGAGGGAATCCAACGTGAGTGTTTTGGGGCTCGAACCTAAGCAACGAGTTCGGCGGGATACTTCAGGGGGAGTCTCCCGCCTCGCGTGCCCAGACGCGCCGCCGGCGGGTGGATGGAAGGATGGTATCACTACGCTCGATCCCACATTGGCCCCGGCATCGACGATCCTCGGAACGGACCTGTTGGTAGGTCGAGCGAGAAGAGACTCGGTCAGCCACCCTCTCCAACGAAAAGGACCTTGAGAAAACCACGACCTGTGCGGTTTTCCCGAGGTTCCATTACGCCAAGAGCACGCCCGGTAGGATTCGAACCTACAACCCTCGGTTCCGAAGACCGATGCGCTATCCAATTGCGCCACGGGGCGCGTGTTTCCTAAGCACCTATGCCGTAAGGGCTTGCGTATACCAATCCCCCGCCGTTTTCTTCCTCGTTTGCACTATTTTACCCTGATTAGGTGCACGCTTCCGCCGATTCGGTGCAGAAAGGTGCACTAACAATCAACAGTGTACCAGCGATCGCCGAAATGCAAAGCCCGGCCGCTCAGGCTGCCCGTCATTTCATTCAGGAACGTAACAGCTCCTGGCGGGCTAAAACTCTACACGCTGCCAAACTGGTAGACCCGATCCAGCTCCTGACGGATTGCAGCTCCCAATTCTTCTCTTGGAGTGGGGCGATCGACAACGGTGGCTTGCAACTCGTCGTAGGACATATCACTCCGCACGCTTGCTTGCGGAAAAACGGCAATGCCAGTAGGCTCAACACCGTGTGTAAAGAGAGAATCACAACAATGAACAAATTGAAAATCCCCAAAGGTTGGCGAACCCTTGCTGATGCGGCTGAGTTCGCGGGCGTCAGTCTGAAAAGAATTCAGCAGATCGCTAGGCGTATCAAACCAAATGAAATGTATCCGCCAGACGGTCGGATCTACGGGGTCGCGGACAAGGAAAGGACGACGTTCGGGCGAGATATCGTGTCGAAGATGCATGGTCGGTTGGTCATATGTGACGCGGCCGTCGAAACAATAAAACAAGTCGAAGAAGAAATGAAGGCGAGAGGGTTGGCGCTGCTTAGTGATTTTGCGTCGCAGGTGGGCGTGAGCACCTCTGAGCTCAGGCGAGCACTAAATAAGTTGCGTAAAGAACGCGAGGAGAATCGCTTGCTGGATTTGCACGTTTCGGACATGACGCTTGAAGAAACCGCCGAAGAGCTCGGCGTCGGTATTGGAGCAGTTAGAGGGCGGACGGAAAGAATTGACGAGCGTCTACGACGCACTCTAGGCAAGAAAAAGCGAAATGAAGAATGGGCTCCTTACTACAAATGACGGAGGAATCAGCACACGCCATATCGGCTTGTCGGTCGTTATTGAGCAGGCAGTAAGCAATGCTTGCTTCGCTTCGGCCGAACCCGCTAAACTGAAATCCGCTCTACGATATTCCTTGTTACTCTCCGCTGTCGGCGGTCATAGAGTCGCGTAACCCGAGCATCACTGTGCCCCAACAGATATTGCACGTCCTCCAGCGCCACACCCTGCAGCAACAAGTCGGTCGCCGTGCAGCTGCGAAATGAGTGTGGGGAAATGTTCCCTGGCAACTCAGCTGATTTCAATCGCCGTTTGACCAGGCGGCAGATGTCCACGCCTGTAATCGGGTTTTCCGTAAGCGTTCCCGTCCGGCCACGGCCAGTCCGAAACAACGGCGCTTCCTTCGCCACGCCCTCCGGCACCATGGCCAGGTAGTCGCTTACGTATTCCTGCAGGTCGTGCCGCAACGGTATCGCTCGGTGCTTTCCACCTTTCTCACGGAATCGCAACGATAGCTGCGTGCCGTCCTGGACCAGGTCCTGCACTCGCAACCGTGCCACCGCACCGGCCCGTGCAGCCGTATAGACCAGGATACCGATGATAGCGCGGTCGCGAAGCCCAACGGCGTTATCGATGGGAATCGATTTAAGCAGCTGCCTTGCCTGCTCGACGGTAATCTCCGGCGTCTTGCCTTTATCGCCGAATGTTTTTCTGTCCTCACCGAAAGTGCGGGATTGATGACGACGACATGCCGCAACACCAGCGTATCGAACAGCCCGCGGATCGCTGCCATGTGCAGCTTCTTCGTCGCGCGCTGCAACGCCGCATTTGGCTGGGATGAGGCAAGTCTGCATAATCAGTTAACGATTGCGGTGTCGCCAACATCGAAGATGTTTAGAAGGCCACGACTTGGCGCCCATGAGTCCGGCGCCAGAACCACTTGGGCCGGTTGTGCGGCAACTTGGCGATGTGTCGAGGTTGCATTAGCTTGGCCGACCTCTTTGGCCATCGTTTTCGTGCCCGCGGCTCCCATCGCCCTGGTCGATTACGTACGCGGTGATAAGCGATGGTTGTTAACAGCGCATCAATTAACTGCGAGCGATCCTGAGGCCGGGCAACTTCAATTTTCGGGGCGAAGGCAGTCAAGGCTTGTTTGGCCCCTTTGAGACTGATCTGGCGAGGCTCGATGTCGTCTTCACTTTCGGTGGCGGCAATCGCCATCATCGTGCGGAGTAAGTTGTACGCGAGCAAGTGAGTCCAGATCTCTTTGTGAATCATGTCGGGTGTCTTGCAACGCAGGATGTCCATTTGCATCGTCGACTTGATCGATCTTATATCGACTTCTCCATCCCACCGCCGCTCGTATAAACTGCCAATCTCCTGTCCGTCGATTGATTCGTCGAGAATCGAGGTAACGACTTTGAATTGCTTGGCGCGATTGTCTTTATCGCGTGCGTCAACAATCACTTCCCGCATCAACAACTGTTCTGGATAGTTCCGATACTGCTCTCTCGTCATTCCGCGAGGCTTTTGGGGACGCTGCCATACCAGAATGTCGCCGTCAGGTCTGTTTTCTCTCGCCCAACTTCCTTTACGCTCGTATTGAGTGTGAGCAACGATGTCGACGTTGCGTTGGCGCAATTCGCAGGCGATGAAATAATCGTCGAATAAGGCGTCGGCAAGAACCACGTCGCCAGGTTCAAGCGAGCCGTAGACTCGTCGGAAGAGATTGGTTTCGCCCGTACCCTTGCCTTTGTACGGGGCGATGGCCAAATCGTGACAGGCGCCGGTCGCCAGCGACAGCAGCACGCCGATTCTGGCGAGTGGAAATCCGAGGCCCGGCTTTTGAGACGGCGGTTGCGGGTACGCCGTTTGATTTTCTGGCGTGTCTGGCATCGAAACGTTAGAACCGTCGAAGATGAACACAGATCGACGATTCCACTTCCATTGGTCTGTAGCGATTGCCTGCAACTCCTCCGCGGTTCGCCTCGCCAGAGTGCGTAGAACTTCTGTAAGAATTCTACTCCGGGCATTGCAGTAGCTTGCAGTACTTGGCGAGCAGACCGCTTGGCCGGTCGACGCGCGATGGGCAATGATTCGCGATACGGCGTCGCGACAACTGTGGTCCTCGCTGAGCACCTGACTCAGAAACCCCCAGATAGTCGTGACCGGATGATACACTCGGTCCCGGAACTTGACGCCATGCTCGTCAAGAACTTCCTGGATACTGTCTTCGGTTAGAATGCTTGAGAACGGAAGTCCTTGATTGCGCAAAGCGTGCGCACACCGCATCTAAACTGGTCATTGAATCGCCTTCAGATTGGCAGCGATTCCAACCGCCTGATTAGAATGCGAAGCAGGCGGGTCCCGTTCTTAGGCGGAAGCGCATTGGTGTGATCCTACTCCCTCGGTCGAAGCGGGTGCTTCACCGAGGGTCGCGCAGTTGGCTGTAAAACCAACGTCCATTGTCTATGCTTACGTAGACGACCGGTGCATTTGTTCGCCCACCGTAGAAAACTGGAGAAACGATGGACGCAGACGACGTAATGGACAACATACGCAGCGCGTTTGAGAGTTCGGGAATGACCTTGTCCGAACTCGGCGAATGCCTGGGATACGATGGTCCGACTGCGAGAAAGCGCGCGTGGTCCCTTCTGTATCGAACATCAGACCCGAGGATTTCAACGGTGCTCGCCGTTGTGCAAGCACTTGACGTCAAGATAGATCTCGCCGGGTAGAGGCCTGCAGAAACGCCTTCCGGCTTAAACTAGTGCCATTCGATTCATCGCCCGACGCAGTTTTCCGAAAGTTCATTTTCAAGCGACGGCGTAATGACACGCTGACGAAACCGTAAGTTGCAAAGACGCGGCGGTCACATCGAACGCGGCTTCACCAACAATGACCTCAAAGGACAGCAGCAAGTGTTTGGAGTCGCCTAAAACGGAATTTTGGAATCCCTCTCGCTCGCTTCTGCCTCCTGTCGCTCAGTAAAGGTCACTGAAATCGGATAGAGGTTACTACATCCTCCCTGAAACGACTTTGGATCATTGACCACAATTAAGCCAATGACAAAGTCCCGATTCCATTCGGAGCCATATACATCGCACAGACCGCGAAGCTCTTCCGAAGACACGAACCTAGTCTGATGTCCGGTCGCGTGTCCCAGGACATGGAGTTCTGTCGCTCTTGTAAAGTGCCGCCCTCGTATGGTGAATTCGATGGTTGAGAACTCGTCGCATTCGACGTGAGCGGGAATGACCGTTTCAATGATTGGTGACTTCGCTTTCATTCTTCCGAAAAGACGTCCCATTTTACTTACCCGAATAAGACTCGAAGAACGATGAGACACGCGACAATTGGAACCACGATACAGCAGATCGGAATCGCCGCTGGGAGGACCTTCTCGGCAAAACGACCGAGATAGGTGATGATCACGCCCGTCAGGAAGGCGAACCAGCACGCGTAGACGAAGCAGGCCGCAAGCATGACCAAATGATACGATAGAAAATTGTCGTTGCGAATTTGGTCGGGCGAACGCCTCCTGCCAAAAACCAACTCGCATACTTCCTCGGTCGTGTCTTCCGGCATAAAGAAACAAAGTCCTACGACGACAATTCCGAAGACGACTGCCGTGGCCGGAACAAGTGCTCGCTGGAGGGAATCGTTCCACTGCGAGCATGGTTGCCTGAGTCCCGCAATTGCGTCGACTACTCTTTGGGGAAGGTCATTCATGGAGTTCTCCTTTGCGTGAAAGTGAGCTTGAGTTTTCGACGATGCATCGCATCATCGAGTTGGTCGCCAATAGTTGACTGAATGGGAAACAAACCGGGTGACTCTACGGACACCAGCGGCGTTGATTCGTGCGGAAGGAAGTCCGGGTTGGTTTGCACGTGCGACTCCGGGGGCCGTTGTGGAAAGTAGTCCTGCGAAAGAGTGTGGCTCCATGCACCGGGTACGTGCGGTGACACATACACGCCTTCGATTCCGAGACCGTGAGATACCGGCGGGATCGACTGGAATTCGGACGGTAGGATGAGAGGCCGTCTCACGTGATGCCACGACGTGGATTCGGACGCGGAGGCGTTCGGGCCACGCGATTGGCTGCGGCTGTGCTGGGCTTCTATCTCTTCGTTCTCACCGATGGTGTCAGAGGCCCATTTGGCGGACACGGCACCGTTTTGCCTAAGAAAACACTGGTGGGCTACTTGCGAGACGAGGTGCTCGGCGGACTCGGGTCCATAAGTATCACGAACGAGCGAGATGTCCTGAAACGTGAAGGATGCTGGCGATACCTTTACTGCGACCGCGACTCAGCAGTCTCGGTATCGTGTCAATCCTGCCCGCCTGTGCGAACTCGTCCATAATGAGCCAGGTGCGACGATAGTCCGAGTCTTCCCGCGTGAGCAGACCTGCGGCAAGTCGATTCAGGAAACCGCGATTGATCGCGGCAAGTGCCGTGGCATACTGGTCATGGGAAGAGAGGATGAGTATGCTTCGCGACGTCATCCATTGCGTAATCGAGATGCGGTTGGGGGCGTTCCGCCAGCGTTCTGCCGCCGCCTCGAATGGAGCAAGCTTGGTTGCAATCGTCGTCACGACATCCCGAAACGAGTGTGCGTCGAAGTAGAGATCCACGAAATGCCGTGTTGAGTCCGACGAAAGCAGGAAGCTCTTGAGCGCGGTCGGTCGCATCAACAAGTGAACGGCGTCCGCCAAGGTCCACTGGCCGGGGCGAGTCACGTGCAGGCCAAACAGCACTCCGGCGAAAATGTGACGAGCCGCATTCGTGAAATATGGATTGGTCTCCTTTTCTACTGGTACGAATCCGCTGGCGACTTCTAACGCCGACGATTTATCCGTAACGTCGGCGGCCATGTCCCAGGCCCAGCAGCGATGGTCAAAGGGATTGAGCAAGATCACGTTCGCCTGGTCCGACAAATGGACGCGGGCGGCCCAGCTAATCCACGAGGTCAGGTCCTGTTTGGCGTCGAGGAAACAATAGCGAACGTCATTGTGATTCCGGAAAGACCGTAGGACGTATTCCAGTTGATTACGCAGCAAGACCGTTTTGCCGCTTCCCGGCGATCCACAGTAGAAGAAACCTTCCGTTTCTCGCCCGTCTGGGATGAACGTGCCGCCAAATGGCACGGGAAACGGAAGGGACTCTTCGCTTGGAGACCAGCCGCGAGCCTCCCAGTAGTGCAGGAGACGCCGACCTCGGATGTGATTGTCGTGGCGGGCGTCAAGCATGCGATCCAGCACGCGAAGACCGAGGGCGAACAACGCGGTCGCCACGGCCAACGTGACCGCAACACAAACGAGCTTAATGAGAATGACCATGGCTTCGCTCCTCGTCGAGCAATTGTCGACGTTGCCGTGTTTGTGATGCCGTTTTTTGATGACAAGCAATGCCAAGGCGGTCGGCTATTCGTTGCAGATGTTCCGGTGTCTTACTTTGCGTATGAAAAAGCACGAGCTTCGACCCGGCTTTATTAGACCGGGCGGCAAGCTGCGAAATCTGATACCCAAGCATTTCGCAAGGCGTCTAACGACTTCAGTCTTGCCTGATCCGGTAGGCCCGATCAGCAAGATATTCTTGTGCCGTGTATCGACTTCAACGTTGGTTTCATCCGCATACGCACGCAGCATGAAGTGTCGGTACACGGACTTGGCAAGCACTTCCTTGGCTTGGCGTTGTCCAACAATGTGCTGGTCGAGCAACTGCACGATTTCCAGGGCCGACGGAAACATTGCTTGTTTAGTGGCTTTCGCTACGGTGAAATGCGTCATTGGTATCCCTGTCTATTCTTGAGGCGAGATATTTGCCGAAATGCGGTCGGAATCGAGACGGGCGGTCTGTTGCTTCGGAGATGGCGATTCGTTTTCAAGACGCCAAAGACCGTCCGCTCCGGCGAACTCACTGCGAAGGGAATTCATGACCGACTGAATGCCGGTCGCCGGGACGTGCTTCTTCCTTAGAATCGCAGTAAATTCTTGCTTCAGATCCTGCTGAGACAGTGGTCCGCGTTCCGAAAGAAGTGACGAAATACGTGGTCGGAGGAAGTCCTTCGTCAGCCGTGGACGGCTGTTGCCTTTGAGCGAGTCCATGAATTTCTGAAGGCTCTTCAAGTGTTCGGCGGCAAGTTTAAGCTCCTCATTTGCTGACTCTGCTCGTGCTCGAAGTCTCTTCTCCTCGTCTCTTGCTTTGGCGAGTTCTGGCTCTAAGGCTTGCAGAAGTGAGTTGGCGGAATGTGACATGACGGGTTCCTTTCTTTTGATTCTTGTTGGAAACGAAAAACGATTTCGCGATGATCGAACGTCGTGGCATGTTCTTGATTTACGAGGAAGGGTTGGCGGCGGACGCGTCGTTTGCCGTCGGAAAGCCGACGGCAAGCTTTGGACGAGCTGACTCGACGAGAGTGAGAATGGTCTGCTGCACATGGACCGGCAGTGACGGCCAAGCGGAAGCGATTCGTCCCAGTGCGACGGGGCATTCAGAGACACGAGATGCCAGAAAGGCACACTCGGTCATACAGCCGAGAGTGCAACGAAGAATCGGCGATGGCCCAGAGCCGCTGACTCCGAAGACAGACGCATCGCAGTTGCGTTGGTCAACTTCGGCTTGACTGTTCGTTGGCTCGGCCGGAATGCTTGAGACGGATGTGCTTCCGTTCAAGCCATCCGAGGTCACGGGGTGACCGGGAGAGTCGCCAGGATGCTCCCAATAGACTGACCTGCGAATCGGCGAATTCGTAAGTCCTTCGCTGGTAACGGGTTCGCGAGACGGGTATTCGGGTTCGATCCCCGCCGCCTCCCCCCCTCAAATTCCGAGCCAGAGGCTGACTCTGGCTGAGATTTGGTTACGTAACCCCTGCAATGCAATAGCAGGGGCTTTTTAATTCACCCTCTCCATTCTCAGCCGAAAGCTTCGTCAGGAGATGCTGCTCGGCGGCAGTCAAGACACCCTGCAAGCGTACCACCAACAGGTCGTTGCTTTCTTGCCGATATACGGTTGGGACAAGAGACAAAAAGACCTACGGAATCTCTCCGGTTGACTTCAAAGTTCGCTATTACGATCAAGCGCTGTTGTTTTGTCAACCGAAAGCTGTAGGATGGAGAACAGCGGGGCAAGGCCGAGTAGATCCTTCCTCGCCAAAGTATCGGACGACTAGATAGATAGCAACCTGGCAGGCCAGGGGGCTTGCTAAAAGTATACCGATGTGGTGAAGCACTCGTGGGTGTTTCGCCACATCGGTTTTTTTGTGCGCTCACCGAACGCGTCGTGCTGGCGCGATTGTCCAGCTCGGCGCCGCGAAGGGAAAACACGAATGAACACCAATTGGTTGACGACCCGGTCCTCCAGTCGGGGCAAGAGCAACGTCTAGTAAAAACTGCCACATCCCAACCCACGGAGGGTAAAATGCTTGTTTTAAGTCGAAAACCGATGGAACGCATCCACATTGGCGACAGTGTTGTCGTTACGGTGCTAGAGATTCGGGGTAACAAGGCGCGGATTGGGATTGATGCCCCCAAGGATATCCATGTTCTGCGCAGCGAATTGAAGGACCAGTTTTCGGGCGCGCCAGGAATCGGTTCCTGCGCCACAGATGCTCCGACAGAATCGTACGATATCCGCGGCATTGAAGCCTTGGAGACAGACGGCCCCAGCGTCTAAGCCCGAAGAACGTTGAACCCTGATGTCCTACGGAGAGCGTGACTTTTTACGGCAAGAGATGACATCATGGCTAAAGGCAGAATCACAAAGCTCGTTCAGTTGTCGCAACAGACATTTATGCCCCACACCCGGCTCGTGCCGGACCACAACGATACGGGTTAACAATCACGCGTCCTTGTCTTGCCACGCGGCGCGGCGTACGATCAAAGTAGTGGGCGAAGGATCAGCGGTTTTCCGCCGGGCAATCAGAACGTTTCGGACGACTAGATAAATAGCAACCTGGCATCCCAGGGGGCTTGTTAAAAAGTAAACCGATGTGGCGCATCACCAGCGGGTGTTCTGCCACGTCGGTTTTTTTGTGCGCTTATCGACGGAGTCAAACTGGCTGGGGCTCGGCCCAGTCGTGGCATGACGGTAAGTTCTTCACAAAATAGGAAATAAATACACGTCCATGACACACGGAACGCGAAGGCGAATATCGTGCCGAGACACGGAGAGCACTTTTAACTGCCGGAAGGAGGAAGCAGATGGATAACACCAGCCTTTTAGTAGTAGCCATGGCCGAACAGTGCAGAAATGTGATCCAGGAATGGGACAAGCCAGCGCCTGATCTGCCGAAAGCACTTCAGCCGAAACACCTTCTGTGGATGTGCCGCAAGATTAAGGAACACGCCGAAGATAGTCCTGTCACCAAACTGCATCGTTGGATTGGATTTGTTCAAGGTGCGATGTTGGCAAATCGAATGCTCGATCTAGACGGTTTAAAGGCGATGTTCGACGAGGCCAAACGTGCGTACGGAGAAACCAATGAAGGCCTAGAGGACTTAACTGATCACCTCGATCCAACAAGTTCATTCGAGTTTGAGCTTGGCGGACAGGGTTAGACAACCAATCACTTTTTGAAAAAGAACAACGAACATGAGAAATGTAACTGAACGTACGGAGGCGAATCGGCAATACGCGGCGGCATATGCCGCGCACTATACCGGACATGATTTGCCTTCGGCGCTGCGTCTTTACAAGGAAGTCATGGCATCGAACCCGAGTGATCCGGAAGCGGAATACTCTCGTGTGCAGATTCAAAATATCGTCAATGCGGTAGTTCCAAAGCAGGAACTCCTGGACGCCCAAATGGAACTGGCACTTACCCACTTCGAGCCCAGTGCATGATGTGACGCGTGGCAGATTCTTGCCGCGCGACTTGCTTTGGAGTTCTCACCTAGAAAAGTTCGAGCGGTACGATGAATGCGATTGGATTGGTCGAAACGAAAGGCTTGATCGGTTTGGTGGCCGCGACCGACGCCATGGTCAAAGCCGCCAACGTCCAAATTGTGAAGCGCATCGAAATTGGAGGAGGTCTGGTGACGGTGATCGTCAGCGGTGATGTGGGCAGCGTCCGCGCTGCCGTGGAAGCCGGCGCTCGCGTGGCAGATCAGGTCGGCGAGTTAATAGGCAGCCATGTGATCGCGAGTCCGGCAGAAGGCGTGGTCGAGGCTTTCATGTCGTAACCCACTCGGCGCAAGAGGAATGTGATGAGACAGTCGTTCGCGTGGTTCCGCTGGCATTGGCGAGATCACCGCGTTGAGCAAACGTCTGCTGAGAATGAAGGTCATGTCGGAACCACCAAATGTCGACTGAGTTGAATGCGATTGTGCTCGAACGAATCGAAGTTTCGCCAGGCCTTATCATCCTTCGAGTTGCGCCTGAAGGTTGGGAATTGCCGGAATTCGACGCGGGCCAGTATGCTGTGCTTGGATTGCCGGGCGAGGCGAAAAGATGTGATCTGGCGATGCCCGAGGAATCGAAACCAAACCCGGCACGACTCATCAAACGCGCGTATTCGATTGCTTCATCGTCCGTCGCGAGGGAATATGTAGAGTTTTACCTCTCGTTGGTTCCATCGGGAACATTGACTCCAAGGCTCTTTGCCCTACAGCCGGGTAGTCGAGTGTGGCTCGGCGGCAAGATGTCGGGCATGTTCACACTGGACGATGTTCCCGCCAACAATCAGCTTGTGTTGATCGGGACAGGCACCGGGTTAGCTCCCTATATGAGCATGCTGCGCACGAAATCTATCTGCGGCGAGCGACGGATCGCGGTGCTTCACGGAGCAAGACACTCTTGGGAATTGGGCTATCGCAATGAACTGGGGATGCTAGCGCACCGGTGTTCCTGTTTCACATACATTCCCGCCATCACCCGGCCCGGCGACGAGCACGAATCCTGGGCAGGCGAGACGGGTCACCTCCAAGACCTTTGGAATAGAAAGCCGCTCATCGCGAAATGGGGCGCCCAACCGACCCCCAGCGACAGCCATGTGTTCCTCTGCGGCAACCCCGCTATGATCGAAGCCATGCTCTCAATTCTTGTCGCCGAAGGATTTGTCGAGCACACGAAGTGGACGCCCGGACAAATCCATCTGGAACGATTTTGGTAGGATGTATGAATTGGCTAACGGATGCTCGTGACATCGTTGTCGCCTTGCTGCTCGTAGGTCTCAACGGCTTTTTCGTGGCGGCGGAGTTTGCACTGGTCAAGGTGCGAGGGAGTCGGCTCGATGTTCTTGGTGCCAAAGGTTCTTTCGCCGGCCGCGTAGCGAGGTGGTTGGGCAAGCGGCTGGATGCTTCGCTTTCAGCGTGCCAGCTCGGGATCACGATGGCATCATTGGCTTTAGGGTGGGTTGGCGAGCCGGCCTTTGCTGACTTGCTCCGTCCGCTGTTTGAGGCCGTGGGTGTGGCAACGCCGCAGCTCGTTCATACTGTTGCCTTCGCAGTCGCCTTCACGACGATCACCGCCTTGCACCTGGTTATCGGAGAACAGACGCCGAAGATTTTCGCGATTCGGCGGCCGGAACAAATGCTGGTGTGGTGCGCGCTGCCGCTCGCACTTTTTTACTTCCTTTCATACCCGCTGCTATGGGCCTTGAACGCAACAACTACCTTTCTTCTTCGCTTGGTCAATGTGGGTTCAGCCGACGAACATGAATCGCCTCACACGGAAGACGAAATCCGCGCCCTAGTTGCACAATCGCATGCGCATGGTGAATTGTCACGCCGAGAACATCATCTCATCAACGCCGTTTTCGAGTCCGACGATCTGATCTGCCGGCGGGTGATGGTTCCGCGAAGCAACGTTGTTTACTTCACCGTCAACCAGACGCTCGCCGAGTGCTTGCCGATCGTCAAGCAAAAGAAACACACGAGATATCCGATTTGCGAGACGTCCTTGGATGATGCGATTGGGATCTTGCACATTAAAGATTTAATCGACGTCGACTCGGCCGAGAAGATCGACTTCCGCTCCGTCATTCGGCCGGCACATCACGTTCCGGAAACCATGCCGATCAGCCGTTTGCTGCGTCATTTTCAACAGACGCACCAACTGATGGCCTTGGTCGACGATGAACATGGGACGGTCGTCGGCGTGGTTACTCTAGAGAATGTGCTGGAACCGATCGTCGGCGCCGTGGAAGATGAATTCGACGACGAAGCTCCACCGATTGTCGAAGAGGGAAACGGGCGCTTCATCGTGCGCGGAGACTGCGCCGCTCGCGGCGGTGAATCGTCGGTTGAATCTCTCGCTGGAAGCTGACGACGCCGACACACTGTCCGGCTACCTGACGGCAAAAGTCGGGCAAGCGTTACACGTTGGCGACAAGCTCGATTTGGAAGGTGCGGTGGCCGAAGTGGTCGAAGTCGATGGCACTCGCGCGACGACAACACGTGTCACTTTGAGTGATTCCGCAACGGAGTGAGCCTTCGCCTGCCAACGCCCCTAGGAGCAATGCCGTGCTACGCCAATCGCACCATCATCGCCCCAACGCCAATCGTAAACGATTCGAAGAATGTGAGTAAACAAGTGCGATTCGTGCTTGATATCAATGACATCAGAGAGAAGCTAGACGAGCTAACGTTCAGGGACGGAAAGCGAGAGGTCTTTATTGGCAGAATATCCGAGATGTTCGGGTGGCATTGTGGCTCGACAGCCAATTGGAAACCCGGTTCCTCACCGTACTTGGGTTTGCATTGGGAGTTTTTCTTGGCATTTGGCACCTAATTGCGATGACCAAAACTAGCGAAACGACCTAAGTGATGCCGGAACCGCAGATTCATTCGTCTCCACCCGGTGGAGGGATCGTGCGCCGTACGAGGATCGCTGGCGTGACGACGTTGGCCAAGGCGGCTTCGACAAGGAATATCCCTCATGACCGAATACGCTTTTCCAAGAGACTTGCTCGATGCGATCAAGACCCGTTGGCAAATCGTTCCTGATCAACAATTCGAGTTGCCCGAGGATCGCATTCTGCAAAGGCTACTGGAGACCTGCTACCACGCGTCTTTTCGGACAAGTGAGCAGCGCAAGGTCCAATGTGTCGTGGCATACGCTTCCCGCGCGGACATTCCGCAAGGGGCTTTGCGTCTCAGCCGTCCCGTCGTGTTGACGGATTCCGAACTTGTCCGCTTGTCGCCTGTGACACAACACCGACAAACCGTGATCGGTTGCGAGCAAATGGACGGATGGCTTCGATTTGGGGATTCTTCGACTATGGCCACGCATGGGTGCAACATTCCGCCGGCGATCCTCCCGCGGTTCCGATTCAATTAGCCGATTTCCCGCCCGACTGCCTGACGATCACGATCGAAGGACCCGGAGCACTGACGATCTCACAAGGGCGAACGGGCCTGGTGCGACTGCGAGATGGACGGGTCATCTTTCCTCAGGAAGACCTGTTTCAGTCCGAACAGAATCCACTGGGAAGATTCTTTCGCCAACTGATTGATGATCTCCAGAAATCCTGTGCAGTATCGAGACGTGTCGAATTCCACCGAGAGAGAGAGTTGGACAACGTTCATTGCTGAATATCTACACGACCTCTATCCTGGCCATCCTCGAGCGAATCCGATTGACACAACACGGAGGAAGTGTCGTGATCTCTCGTGTGCCGTTCGACGAGCAGCTTGCCCACGTCACCTATACCGTGTCTGAACATGCTGGACTCGCTGGCGAGATTATTGCCTATAAAACTCTCGATGACTTGCTGCGTGAGCCTCATTCCAGACTTAGACACCGCCGCCGAATTGGAAAGATGCCGAACTGAACTCGAACTCCACCGGACAAGCCGACGGTTGATTCGTGGAATCAGTCAAATCAGCCTGTTGGCGGCGGTCGACGGGGCGGTTCTCCTTGATGATCACCTGCGAATTCAGGGATTTGGCGTCAGATTTCCAGTGCTGCTGCCACCGGAGAACGACGGTGCTGGATGCTCTTACGGGGAGCGAGCATTCGTGTGACCAATGGGGACTACGACACCAGTCGGTCTTTTCGGTTTGCCACAAATGTGAACAGGCAATCGGCTTGATCGTGTCTCAGGACGGCGAAGTCAAAGCGGTGAAGGCCGATGACGGCCTGCTCATGTTTTGGGATGGGATTCTCGACTAGATTCTGAGGACGTGTGTAGCGTTATTGTCGATCCATCCCGAGCGGACCACAAGCAAAGTAGGCTATCATGGTCATCAGAGTCGGCTTTGAAATCGCCCTGGTGCTCCATGTGCTCGTTGCACTGGTGGTCTCCGGGCATGCGGTGCTATCCAAACGTGATACGCGCGCAGCCGCCGGGTGGGTGGGAGTGATCTGGCTCGCTCCATTCGTCGGCGCCATGCTCTACATATGGTTGGGGATCAATCGGATCGAGAGACGTGCCCGCTCCCTTCGTGCAGATCGTCCTCATCCAGGATCGTCCTCCGGGCTTTGCCAGTGTTCTGCGGAGATCCTCGATCAGACGCTCGACACGGGACGGGTCGCACCTCAAGCATCTGATCAATCTGGTGCGCGACGTGACTCAACAGCCCTTGCTGGCGGGTAATCGCGTTGTGTCGCTCATCAATGGCGATCAGGCCTATCCCGCCATGCTGCAGGCAATCGAGGATGCCTCACGGTCCATCACGTTCACGACATACATTTTCCGCCACGACGCGATGGGCCAACAGTTTCTGGATGCGTTGAAACGTGCGGTCGCTCGCAAGGTCGAAGTGCGCGTGCTGATCGATGACGTCGGGGCGCGCTACAGTTGGCGACCGATGCCACGTATTCTCCGGAAAGCGGGGATTCCCTGCGCCCAGTTCCTCCCGACGCTGATTCCGTGGAGGTTTCGGTACTCGAACCTGAGAAACCACCGCAAGATCATGGTGGTCGATGGAAAAATCGGTTTCGCGGGCGGCATCAATATCGACGAGCGAAACTGCCTCGAGCGGCAAACCCGCCATCCCGTGCAGGACTTGCACTTTCGCCTCATCGGGCCCGTGGTCTCCCAGCTTCAAGAGGTGTTTGTCGACGACTGGGCCTTCTCCTCCGGCGAATTACTTCAGGGTGAGCCGTGGTTCGCGCCGATCGAACCGGATGGACCCGTTCTGGCGCGCGGCATTCCCGATGGACCGGACGATGATTTTGAGACTCTGCGTCTCACGCTTCTCGGTGCGATTGCGTGCGCACGATCTTCCGTGCATGTCGTCACGCCCTATTTCCTGCCCGACGCGTCGCTGATCGCAGCCTTGAATGTAGCCGCCCTGCGAGGCGTCCAAGTTAACCTCGTCTTGCCGTGCGGTGAACGACCTGGCGTTGGTGCAATGGGCTTCGACCGGCCTCCTGCGGCAGGTGCTGGAACGGGGTTGCCGCGTTTGGCTTTCGCCCCCGCCGTTCGATCACACCAAACTGATGCTGGTCGACGAACTTTGGACACTGCTGGGTTCCGCCAACTGGGACCCCCGTAGCCTGCGGCTCAACTTTGAGTTCAATGTGGAATGCTACGACCGCGAATTGGCGACGTCCCTCACCGATCTGGTTCGATCCAAGATGCAGAATTCGCGGGCACTTAAACTGGAGGATGTGGATGGGCGCAGCCTGCCGATCAAACTTCGGGATGGCGTGGCGGGGCTCTTCTCACCCTATCTCTGAAACGCGATGGAGCCTTCAACATGCTGACCTGTTTTCGCGCGAATCTGTGGGAAACCGGGACACAACGGATGGTTCGTTACCGCGATGCGACAAGCCGGCGGTAAGCCGCACAGTCCGTCCCTTTGGCGTTGAATGACAACGCGACCTTGTGTTATCAACCGAATGTCGTACAATGCCGAATGTCGTGGAAAGGGTCAGTAAACCCTTCCTCGCATCGTTTCGGGCGACTAGATGAATAGCAACCTGGCAGACCCAGGGGGCTTGTTAAAAAGTAAGCCGATGTGGCAGAGCACTCGCAGGTGTGCTGCCACATCGGCTTTTTTTGTTCTTGTCGGGCGCTTTGGTCTGGACGAGGATTTCCGCCGAATTGCGAATCGGCGTCATGACAATGCACGTGCCGAAGAGCGAAAAGGGGAAGCCGCGTCGGATCGAGGTCCAATGCTGCTGAGGCAAATGGTCCCTGTATCCGCACGAGGGCCCGTAATTAGCTGAATTGAGTTCGTCGGATGACTAGATAAACAGCAGCCTGGCTCGGCCGGGAGTCTCGTTAAAAAGTAGACCGATGTGGCGGGACACCTGCGGGTGTTCTGCCATGTCGGTTTTTTTATGCACGTTTCGACGCTGTCAAGCTGTCACAAAGTGTTCGTCGCCTGAGCGGTCCTCATGAAGGAACGAAAATGAACAAAACCAATACGAATTCGCATGTCGCGCAAGAACTCGCCGCACGTGGCCAGCGTGTTGCAACAGCAGAGGACGGGACTCGCGCCCAAAGCCGCGACCGTGGTCCTCAGCGAGGACACGCTGGTCGTGACTTTGCACGACGCATTGACGCCGGCTGAAAAGGCCTTGTCCCGGACCCCGGAAGGTGCCGCGCAGGTGCAAGAGTTTCATCGCCAGCTCTTTTCCAGTTCGTCCGACTCAATGCGGCAAGAGATCAATAGGATTACCGGCAGGGAAGTGCGCGAAGCGACCGCGGAAATCGAAACCGCAACGGGCGCAGTCGTGCATGCATTCACGACCGGTGAGATGGTGCAAGTGTTTCTGCTAACCCCAGAAATGGTGGCGTACACAGGCACCAACCGTGACATGGCCGAGCGCGCGGATGACGACGGACTCCGTCCGTCGCCTGAATCTCGCGCGCGTCATGATGATGAAAGCCCCAATGCACAACCTGAAGGATAGTAAACATGGCCAAGCTTAGGATGAGTGAACTGCCGACAACCATATTAGCGCAATCGGACGCTTTCCAACGCAAACCGGTAATGCGGAAGCAGGCGTCGACGTGCGACACGCCTAGTAAGAGCAATATTGAAGTTGTTGGTGATTGCTGGTCGATTCAGACGCCTGCTTTGATCGTCATGATTCTTGTGGCTATTGATTTCATTTCGCACGTGATGCGGAACGTGTCCAGGCCGGCGCATCGCTTGCCGGAAACGATTCCTCTGACGCCTCGTCCACGGTGTCGTGGCTTAATGGTGGACCGAGTTGCACGGACAGCCGCGGGTCAGATTCGGGACGACCGCTTTGCTGGTGACGTCCGCGTGACACAGTGTCAACGGCATCCATGACGTCGATTGGGATCGCCAGCACGACGGTATTCGAGGAAGTCGGCCCTAGCCCGTCGATGGTCTGCAATGTCCGCAGTTGCATCGCGCCGGGACTGCTCGCCATCGTTTTGGCTGCCGCGGCCAAGTTGGTCGACGCCTCTCGGTCTCCCTCCGCCTTGGTAATGGTCGCGCGTTTCTCACGTTCGGCTGACGCTTGGCGAGACATCATCTTCTTCAGATCCTCGGGCATGTTGATGTCTTGGATGCGAATGCCGGTGACCTCCAGGCCCCAACCCTCAATGTCTTTTTCCACGTTCTCTGCGATCGCCTTGCCAATCGCCTCGCGCTCCACCAGCAGCTGATCCAGAGACATTTGACCGATTACGTCTCGCAATGAAGTCTGCGCGTATTGCGAAATGGCATAGCCATAGTTTTGCACTTTGATAATCGCATCGGCCACATTGTCGACCTTAAAAAAGAAAACGCCGTTGATGGTCACCGGGACGTTGTCTTGGGTGATGACCTGCTGGGCGGGGATGTCTGTGGCACGAATACGGATGTCTACCATGCGTACCTGATCGACGAGCGGAATGATCAGGAACAGTCCCGGGCCGCGGATGCCGTGGTATTTCCCAAGCCGGAATACTACGGCCTGTTCCCATTGGGCGGCAAGCTTGATGCTGGACGCGGCAACGATCGCTCCGACCAACCAGATCGCGGCAAACACGATCGCCCCCACGGGACTGACTAGCTCAATGAGGAAACCCAAACCTGCGCCAAGCAGCGTCAATACGACGAATACGAGCCCAGAAATGTAGTTGATCATGCGAACCTCCCACCGTGCGCCGCTGATCCGAGCACGCACACGAAAAAAGCCGACGTGGTGGAAATCCCTCTGGGTTTTCCACCACGTCGGCTTACTGAATAACGCACCTCCCGTACAACCGTGGGCTGCGCTTTATTACGTCTTCCGATAGCGCCATGGGCTGCGCCTGACTGGCCACCGCTCACCGCACCTAGCTGCATTATACCAACCACATTCAGAACGCACCAGGGCGTCGTTTGTCCCATGACACGAACTCGACTCTAAACAACGCAAACGGCATACTGTTTTTTGAAGGGCGAATTCCGGATACTGAAAGGGCACGATCGTCCACGCGGCGGTCCGAGCCGCTGACAAGCAGGGAGAGCAAACAGGCGGACTTTAGACATGCCGCCAACTCAGCAATTCTTCAGGATGGCGCAATTCAAAGCCGAGACGTAACCGATGGTCCTCCGGGTGATGCAGATTTTTGTTCCGCAAAGCAGCGACGACAAGCTCGGCGAGCTGCTTGAGGGACGTGAAGTTCTTGGCCGCTGGCGAGATCCGGATACCGGCCAGATTGTTTTGCATTTGCTGGTTCCCGTCGAGGAGACCGAACCGATCATGGACCGATTTGAACAGCAATTCGCCGATGCGAAAGGTTTTCACGTCATCCTATTTCCCGTTGAAGCAGTCTTACCTCGTTCCAAGCCGGAGCCAGAGGAAGACAAGGAGGCGGAGGCAGCTAACGCAGAAACCGAGAAGAATGAGAAACAACGGATCAGCCGGGAGGAACTGTACGCCGAAGTCAGTGAGGGGCTCGGTGTCTCCCGTGTCTTCCTGGGGATGGCGATTCTCTCGGCTGTCGTGGCTGCGGTCGGGTTGCTGCGGAATGACGTGGCGGTCATCATCGGTGCCATGGTCATTGCTCCACTGTTGGGACCGAATGTCGCCATGTCGCTGGCAACAACTCTGGGCGACTACGAACTTCTCCGCCGCGCGGCCGTCACGAACGTGGCGGGTATGGCGGCCGCCTTTGGATTAGCCTTATGTGGAGGATTTTTATTCACCGTGGACCCCTCTGTGCCCGCCATTGCCTCTCGGACACACGTGGGTTTAGGCGACATTTTGCTCGCATTGGCGGCAGGTTCCGCAGGGACACTGGCGTTCACCCAAGGGCTGTCGGGTGCAGTGATCGGCGTCATGGTGGCCGTCGCACTGATACCTCCGCTGGTCGTTAGTGGGATGCTGCTCGGAGAAGGTCATGCCACATCGGCGGGTGGTGCATTTCTTCTGACGGTGGCAAACGTCATCTGCGTCAACCTTGCCGGCGTTGCCACGTTTCTCGCACAGGGAGTTCGGCCCCGAAGTTGGTGGGAGGCGGAACGAGCAAAGAAGGCAACCTTTCGGGCCATCCTCGTGTGGGTCGTACTGCTGGCGATCTTGACGCTAATTCTGTGGCTGAATCAGTGAGTGGCAGACCGAACGGCCGCGCAGTTGTCTCCCCGATGCAAGGGGGGATCGCTGGCGTGATAATGCAACCAAGGCAACTGGTCGCGTCGCAGCTAGATCTCCGCCTACGGCAATCCGCTGCTCAAGATCGCGCGGAATCCTTATCAGCGGGGCAGCTTCCGATACGGGGGGCGGCTATGTTCACGATAGCGTGCGCTGCCGACGGCCTCGGACGAAAGGCCAACGGGAACCCTCTTCTCGTCGTCTTCTGATGGCTCGTCCGACGTCGCGCTACGGCATTCCTTCAACGCCGCCTGCAGGTGTTCCGCGCAGATCGGCTTGACGAGGTACATGAACACGTGCTTGTGCTCGGCGTTTAGCACCTGGTTAGGTTCGCAATGCCGCGAGTAGAGCATCACCGGGATCCGCCGGCTCTCGTAAATGACCGCGGCCGCGTCAGAGCCGTTCATTTCGGGCGTCAGTGTACCGGTAATCACCACGTCTGGCTTCGTCGCCGCGCACTGATCGATGAGCGATTCGCCGTTCTCGGCCACCGCAACGACCTCATGTCCCAAGTCACAGAGCATTTTCCGAAGCGTTTCGCGCATCTCACGCTCGTCATCGGCAATTGCCACTCGCAGCGAAAAAGTCATGGGTCGGAATCGCTCCTGTCCAAATGGCGTGATCGTCCGAGTCTCGACACCAAATACGGGTGCGCCTCCGCATGCGAAGCACGTCACCTGCATTCTTATTATAACGTGATCTGGCTTCGCTGTGGATCGCAGCAATCATTGTTCGGCCCTGCGCCAGCTTGCTATTTCTTCAGATTGTTGAAAGAATTATTTCGCTCTTTTCCAGCACCGTCCCGAGGGCTTGATCCACGTCCACCTCGCGGTTGACTTGAAACCTTGCTCAAGTCCTTTGCGTAGTCCGAGTTCACTTCACGATTACGATGTGGCAACTCGCATGCCGAACCCGTCTTAGACTCGGTGCTGGGACTACACTTCATGGCCAACGGTCCTGTCACGCACAGCCCGTGTGCCATTTGGAACACCATGTTTCGCCCGTAGAGGTGCACTGGTCCACAGTCTATTATTAGAGACACTCGTTCGCACTTTAGAAGTGATTTGAAGACTGGCGAGCCGCAGGCGTTCGCCTCCGGAAACAACAGGGATCATGGAACTCACATCCCCTGATCGCCGGCTCTGAAATAGGTTCTAGTCATGTTACTCGCCGCGATGATGCAGGGAGAAGTACGTTGAAGCGTTGGAATGGCGACTTGCGGCGAAGGATGTTGAGTCTGATGACGCGCACAGGGCGCGAGCGTCTCGCAGTGCGCGAAGAGCAACCGCTGCGGTCGGAGCTGTTCAGCACAGACCAGCTCGAGCAGTCCGCGAAAGCTTTGGCCGGCCGGCACGCGGTAGACGAACGGACCGGACCGAACCAACTGCTGAGTCGTTTGGAGAAGAACGAAACGGTTCTGCTCGAAGCATATCAAATGATCGTGGCCAGTCTGGCGGCCAACCGGCGGATGTCGCCAGCTGACGAATGGTTGCTGGACAATTTCTACCTGATCGAAGAACAGATCCGCACGTCTCGCCGCCACCTTCCCAAGCACTACAGCGCGGAGCTTCCACGGTTGCTCAAGGGCCCCTCGACCGGCTTTCCGCGGGTGTACGACATCGCACTGGAACTGATCTCGCATGTGGACGGCCGGATCACAGCCGAGAATCTGTCCTCCGTCGTGGCGGCCTACCAAACCGTCACGCCGCTCACCCTCGGGGAACTCTGGGCAATTCCGATCATGCTTCGCCTGGCATTGATTGAGAATCTGCGCCGCGTTGCCGCGCGGATGACCGCCGCCCGCCAGCATCGAGACGTCGCCAATGCTTGGGCCGATCAGATGATCGAAGCCGTGGAAAAGGACCCGAAAGACCTGATCTTCGTCATGGCGGATATGACGCGCGAGGCTCCGGCGATGGACAGCGAGTTCGCAGCCGAATTTGCCCGCCGGCTCCACGAGCACCCTCAGGCGATGGCATTGCCTTTGATCTGGCTCGAACATCAGTTGGCCGAGCAGGCGATCACGGTCGAGCAGCTGATGCAGATTGACGGGAAGCAGCGGGCAGCCGATCAAGTCTCGCTCGGCAACAGCATCGGCAGTCTGCGGTTCTTGGCGGCGATGGATTGGCGCAAGTTTGTCGAATCACTCAGTTTGGTGGAACAGACCTTGTGCGGTCATTCACAAGGCCAATTCGGCGAATTCGACATCAGCTCACAGGATCACCAGCGTGTCATTCAGACAAAGCAAGAAGATTCGGATGTCTACAGCGAAATGAATTTCGCGACGCGTGACCGGTATCGCCATGTCGTCGAACAAATCGCCAAGCACAGCCCATTGGCCGAGTGGGAGGTGGCTGGGCAGGCGGTCCGGTTGGCGAGTCAGGTCGCCGACGCGAAAGGTGTTCGCGACCGCTCGGCTCACGTCGGGTATTTCTTAATCGACAGGGGATTGCCTCAACTCGAAGCGGCCGCCCAGGCGCGAGTTTCGCTTGCCGAGAAACTGAAGCGATCGGCCAAACGGCATCCACTTCTGCTTTATCTTGGAGCGACCGCATCGATCACCGCTTGCCGTAACCGCTGCTGCGTTGTTTCGGGCATGGCAGATGGGAGCCCGCCTCTGGCTGCTCGCGCCAATGACACTCCTGGTTCTGCTGGGGACATCCCATCTCGGCGTGGCCATCGTCAACTGGCTGGTAACTTTGTGCGTGACACCCAGGGCTCTGCCCCGCATGGACTTTTCGGCAGGAATTCCCGCTGAGTTTCGCACTTTTGTGGCCGTACCCACGATGCTGACCAGTGCTCAGGCCGTGAGTGATCTGATCGAGGCGTTGGAGGTCCGTTACCTGGCCAATCGCGATGAGCACCTCCATTTCGGCTTGCTGACGGATTGGCGTGACGCCCCTTCCGAAATGATGCCGGATGATCAAGCCTCCTCGACCGAGCAAGGGAAGGAATCGCGTCGCTCAACGAAAAGTACAAAGGCGAACGCAACGATATTTTCTTCTTGTTTCATCGGCCTCGTCGCTGGAACCCACAAGAACGAGTCTGGATGGGTTACGAGCGGAAACGCGGAAAGCTCGCCGATTTGAACAGATTTCTTCGCGGAGGGGCGCACGTGATCGGTTTTCGCTGATCGTCGGAAACACAGATTCACTCGGCGAAGTGAAGTACGTCATTACGCTCGACTCGGATACTCAGCTCCCACGGGAGTCTGCCCACCGATTGGTGGCAACCTTGGCCCATCCATTGAACCGGCCTTGTTTCGATAACAAGAGTAATCTGCTCTGCGATGGGTACTCGATCTTGCAGCCCCGAGTCGCCTTGAGCTTGCCCAGCGCGCGACGCTCTTGGTTCGTGCGCATCTTCGGAGGACAGGCCGGCATCGATCCCTACACGGGAGCCGTGTCGGATGTCTACCAAGATTGGTTTCAGGAAGGTTCCTTCATCGGCAAAGGAATCTATGATGTGGATGCCTTTGAAAGGATTTTGAGCGACCGGTTTCCCGAAAACCTCATCCTCAGTCACGACCTCTTGGAAGGATGCCATGCCAGGTCCGCATTGATCAGCGACATCGAGTTGTATGAGGCTTACCCGGCCCAATACAGCGCCGATACCAGCCGCCGGCATCGCTGGATTCGAGGCGACTGGCAGATCGCGATGTGGGCGTTGCGCTGGGCGCCGAACCAACTCGGGAACGCTCGTCAGGAATCCGCTTTCGGCATTGTCGCGTTGGAAGATTTTCGACAACTTGCGGCGCAGTCTGGTGCCCGCCGCGTTAATGCTTTTGCTCGTCTTGTCCTGGTTGATTCCCGCATGGCCGGCGTATTACTTGGGTCCTGTTGGTCCTGGCGATCATGCTGTTGCCGGTGGTCCTGCGGGGCTTCGTTGAGCTGATCAAGCGGCCGGCCGATCTTCCGTGGCGGCTGCATCTGCGCGACGTCCTGCGTTCATTGCGTCGACATACGGCGCAGGCGGTTTGCGTGTTGGTCTTCTTACCCGACGAAGCCTACTACAGCTTGGACGCGGTGCTGCGCACGCTGACGCGATTGACTGTTACGAGACGCAATTTGCTCCAGTGGCGCACGTCTACCGATGCGGAACAGGGCGCATCGGAGCGACTTGGCCGGGACACTTCGGGCGATGTGGGTCGCGCCGATCTTGGCATGCTTCTCGGCGGCTACATTTCCCGATTTCGTGCAGATGCTCTACCGGCTTCCGTCCCGCTACTCGGTTTGTGGTTGATGTCTCCGGCGATCGCCTGGTGGCTCAGCCGCCCGTTGCCGAGCCCCGTGGCTCGATTTGCAACCAGGACGACAAAGAGTTTCTCGAGGAGGTATCGCGCAACACGTGGCGGTTTTTCGAAACCTTTTTCACCCCGGAAGATAACTGGCTTCCGCCCGACAATTTCCAAGAATATCCAGTGGCCGTGATAGCCCACAGGACGTCGCCCACGAACCTGGGCTTGGCCCTGTTGTCGAACCTGGCCGCGTATGACTTTGGGTTTATTTCGGCCGGTCAATTGGAGGAGCGGACTGCCAAAACCTTCGCGACCATGGAACGACTCGAGCGGTTCCGGGGTCACTTTTTCAACTGGTACGACACTCGCACGCTCGAGCCGCTTGAGCCCCGCTATGTCTCGACCGTCGATAGTGGAAACCTTGTCGGCCATTTGCTCACCCTGCGCGAGGGACTGTTGCAACTGGCTGACCAAAGAATTCTGCCGTCCACGGCCCTGCATGGGCTGAGCATTACGCTGCGGGTCCTGCTCACCGCGGTACGCGCCGCGGGAACGGCCGCGATCGTCCGGTCGGGCACGCATCGGGCAATGCGGGCCGCAATCGCTTGACCGCCTTGAGCAACTTCAGCGGGAAGTGATGCAAACATCGCCCACGCTGTCAGCCGGTTCTCGTTTGCTCGCGCGCCTGGCCAGCGGCGAAGAGACGGTAATCACCGAATTGACGGCGCATCCCGACGATCAGGTCAGTTGGTGGGCAGGCGCCTTGACGCGGCAAGCCCAGGCTTGGCTTGACGAGGTGAACCTGCTGGCGCCACTGGCAGCGTTGTCTCCACCTCCGCCTTCTCTATGGCAAAGCACCGCGCCGCACGAGGCGGCATCCACTGACTCAATTGCGAGCCGCGCTGGAGCGGCTTGATGGCGAGGGAACACTGCGGCACATCGCCCAGCTCAGTTTAGAACTTTCAGTGGTCCTCGATGCGGCTCTGGCGAGGGCGGGCGAACATCGCGATTGGCTGGCTCAACTGAAACAGCGTATCAACGAGGTCAGCGACTATGCCGCTGCACGGATGGCGTCGCACGAACAGCTGGCTCGGACGTGTCTCGAACTTAGCGATGCTGAGTTTGATTTCCTGTTCGACGAGTCTCGACAACTGCTCGCGATTGGTTTCAACGTCACGGAGCACCGGCGTGACGACAGCTTCTACGATCTGCTGGCTTCGGAGGCCCGGCTAACCAGTTTCGTGGCGATTGCGCAGGGCCAATTGCGGCAAGAACATTGGTTTGCACTGGGTCGCCTGCTGACAGAATCTAACGGCTCGACCACTCTCCTTTCCTGGAGTGGCTCGATGTTCGAGTACCTCATGCCGTTGCTGGTCATGCCGAGCTTTGACGATACCCTGCTAGACCAAACGTGCAAGTCGGCCGTCGCGCGGCAAATCGCATATGGCGCTAGCCGCAAGGTTCCCTGGGGGATGTCCGAGTCGGGATACAACATCACGGATGCGCATTTGAACTATCAGTACCGAGCGTTCGGCGTGCCCGGCTTGGGCTTGAAACGGGGGCTGGCCGACGATCTCGTGGTTGCGCCGTACGCTTCACTGATGGCGTCTGATGGTTGCTCCCCAGGCGGCGTGCGCGCAATCTGCGACGGATGGCCACCGCGGGCTTTGAAGGCAGATACGGTTACTACGAGGCAATTGATTACACACCGGCGCGACTCGCACGTGGCCAATCGTTTGCCATCGTGCGGTCGTTCATGGCGCATCACCAAGGGATGAGTTTCTTGTCGCTCGCCTATGTATTGCTCGATCGGCCAATGCAGCGACGGTTTGAGGCCTATCCGCCGTTTCAAGCCACGGACTTTGCTCCTGCACGAACGGATTCCCAAGGCGGCACCCGTCTTTCTCCGCTCGGCGGAAAAGCCTGAGATGCCGCGACCTGCGGTTGGGTCCGAAGCCCTGGTGCGCGTCCTCAATACACCGCACACGCCGATTCCGGAAGTGCATCTGCTTTCCAATGGCCGCTATCACGTCATGATGACCAACGCGGGCAGCGGGTCTAGCCGCTGGAAGGATATCGCGGTGACTCGTTGGCGAGAGGACGCCACACGCGATGATATGGGTACGTTCTGTTATCTGCGTGACGTCGCGTCCAACGAGGTTTGGTCCGCAGGATTTCAGCCAACGCTCAAGCCGTCCCCCGCCTATGAGGCCATTTTTCCCCAGTCGCGGGCGGAATTTCGGCGACGCGACTTTGAGATTGGAAACGCACACCGAAGTGACCGTTTCGCCCGAAGATGACGTCGAGCTGCGCCGAATCAGCATCACGAACACTTCCCGGTTCAGACGCACGGTTGAACTGACGAGCTATGCCGAAGTGGTCTTGGCCAGCGCGGCAGCCGACGCGACCCATCCGGCCTTCAGTAACTTGTTCGTCCAGACAGAGATTATCCGCAACCGTCAGGCAATTCTGTGTACACGCCGGCCTCGTTCGCATCAAGAACATCCGCCCTGGATGTTGCATTTAATGTCGGTGCATGGCACGTCGGTCGGCACGACTTCCTATGAAACGGATCGAGCCAAGTTTCTTGGCCGTGGGCGCGGCGTTGCCGACCCAGCAGGCAATGGCCACGCCCCTCGGCACTCTCGAACAGCGAGGGGTCGGTGCTCGACCCGATCGTGGCGATTCGCTGCACCGTTTCCATTGAGCCCGAGGAAACCGCCGTGATCGACATCGTCACCGGCGTCGCGGAAACGCGCGATGCGGCAATGGGACTCGTTGAGAAGTGCCACGATCGGCATTTGGCCGACCGCTTACTCGAACCTTGGCCTGGACCCACGGACAAGTGATCTTGCAGCAACTCAACGCCACGGAGGCCGAAGCTCAACTCTACGGCCGCCTTGCCAGTTCGATCATCTATGCCAGTGGCTTGCGACGTGCCAGCGCCAGCTTGTTGGCCAACAACGTACGTGGCCAATCGGGATTATGGGGACACGGCATCTCCGGCGACTTGCCGATTGTCCTGCTGCGAATCGCCGATCACAGCAAGATCGACCTGGTCCGCCAACTGATCCAGGCCCACGCCTATTGGCGATTCAAAGGGTTATCCGTCGATCTGGTGATTTGGAACGAAGAACAGTCGGGATACCGTCAATCGTTACAGGACGAAATCGTCAGCCTGATCGCCGGCAGCACCGAGGATCATGTCGTCGAACGACCGGGCGGAATCTTTGTGCGGCGGCCTGAACAGATGTCCGACGGAAGATCGCATCCTCATGCAGACCGTGGCGCGGGTCGTATTGACCGATCGTGGCGGCATGCTGGCAGATCAGATCGACCGGCGGGGTCGCCGTGAAATAAGCATGCCATCACTTGTTCCCACGCGCAGCCGAAGGGCCGTCGTCGCCGGCACGAATGGAGTTGCCGCAGCGTGAGCTGATTTATGCGAACGGCCTTGGCGGTTTTACGCCCGACGGTCGCGAATACGTGATCACGACCGGGCCCTCCCGGCGGACGCCGGCCCCTGGGCTAATGTACTGGCCAACTCTCAGTTCGGCACCGTGGTCACGGAAAGCGGCCTCGGATATACCTGGTTCGAAAACGCCCACGAGCTTCGCCTCACTCCGTGGTACAACGATCCGGTCACCGATCGCTGCGGCGAATTGTTGTATCTTCGTGATCAGGAGAGTGGACGCTTTTGGTCTCCCACGCCGCTACCGACGCCTGGCCAAAACGCGTACGTCACCCGCCACGGCTTCGGGTACAGCGTCTTCGAGACAACTGAAAATGAGATCACGACGCAACTAACGGTCTACGTGGCGATCGATGCCCCAATCAAATTCGTTTCGCTGAAGATCCGTAATGCCTCCGAACGAAGGCGCCGGCTGTCGGCGACCTACTGTCTGGAATGGGTACTGGCGGAGTTGCGCCCTAAATCGCTGATGTATGTGGTGACCGAAGTCGATCCCAAGACCGGGGCGCTGTTGGCTCGCAATCCTTACAACTCCGAGTTTCCTGGCCGCGTTGCCTTTCTCGACTTAAGTGAGCCGCTGGCGCACCATAACCGGTGACCGTACGGAATTCTTCGGGCGCAATGGCACCGCGGTCAATCCATCGGCGATGGGCCGGACGCGCCTTTCGGGCAAGGTCGGGACGGGACTCGATCCGTGTGGCGCGATGCAAACGGAGTTCGAACTTGCACCAGGGCAGGAACGTGACATCGTCTTCACTTTGGGAGCGGCTCCAAGCGTCGAAGAAAGCGCGTGGATTGATCCAGCGTTATCGGGGCACTGGGCCGGGGCGCCAAGCACTGGAAGGCGTGTGGCATTACTGGCAGCGAACGCTGGGTGCCGTCTACGTAGAGACCCCTGACCAGGGCATTAACATGTTGGTCAATGGCTGGCTGCTCTACCAAACTTTGGTCTGCCGCCTATGGGGACGTAGCGGTTATTACCAGTCAGGTGGCGCGTTCGGGTTCCGTGATCAACTCCAGGACATTATGGCCCTGGTGCATGCCGAACCGCAGCTGATGCGCGAACATTTGCTGCGGGCCGCGGCGCATCAATTTGTCCAAGGAGACGTACAGCACTGGTGGCATCCTCCCACCGGGCGCGGCGTGCGTACGCATTTTTCTGACGACTTCTTGTGGTTGCCTCTGGCTACCTGCCAGTACGTCAAGCAGATCGGCGACACGGGCGTACTCGACGAGCGGATTCCGTTTATCGAGGGACGACCCGTGCAGCCGGACGAGGAGGCGTATTTTGACCTGCCGAGTCAATCGGATCAGTCCGCGACTCTCTATGAACATTGCGTCCGCGCGATCGACAACGGTTTGCATTTTGGCGCTCATGGTCTGCCGTTGATTGGCTGCGGTGACTGGAACGACGGGATGAATCGGGTCGGCGCCGAGGGTAAAGGTGAGAGCGTGTGGTTGGCGTTCTTCCTGGTTCATGTGTTGCAGGAGTTCTCGGCAGTCGCCGAGTTGCGGGCCGACGCGGCATTTGCCGAAAAGTGCCGCGCCGAGGTCGCGCAATTGAAAGAGAACATCGAAAACAACGCGTGGGACGGCGGATGGTATCGGCGCGCCTATTTCGACGGTGGCCAACCACTTGGCTCGGCCAGCAACCTCGAATGCCAAATCGATTCGATCCCCCAAAGCTGGTCTGTCCTGTCCGGCGCGGGGGATCCCAAGCGATCTCGGCAAGCCATGGAAGCCGTCAACAACCGTCTTGTCCAACGCGAACATTCATTGATTCAGCTGTTCGATCCGCCGTTCGACAAGTCGCCATTGGACCCGGGCTATATTAAGGGCTATGTGCCGGGCGTCCGGGAAAACGGCGGCCAGTACACGCATGCCGCGATCTGGACCGTGATGGCGTTTGCCGCCCTTGGCGACCCGCTGCGCGCTGGGAACTGCTTGCGCTCATCAACCCGCTAAGCCACGGGTCGACGCCGACGGGCATTGCGACCTACAAAGTCGAACCCTATGTCGTGGCCGCCGATGTGTATGCGGTCGCGCCGCACATCGGTCGCGGTGGATGGACATGGTATACCGGGTCAGCCGGATGGATGTACCGGCTGATCGTCGAGTCGCTGCTTGGCCTGCGGTTGGACGTGGATAAGCTGTCGTTCTTTCCGTGTTTGCCAAACGAGTGGCGTTCCTTCAAACTGCACTACCGCTACCGCGATACATTTTATCACATCACTATCGAGAACAATGGTGGCGGCGAAGTTACCCGAGCTACCCTCGACGGAGTCGAGCAGACCGACATAGCCATCCATCTGGTCGATGATCGCCAAGAACACTTCGCAAATGTTCAAATCGGATGAGCCACGCTGCTGCGAACAAGAGAGATACAGACCTTGGGAAATGCCCCATTCGTCGACAGAGTTGCCGATTACGAGTCCGCACCCTTGTCTTGTCATCTGGACGCCGTAAGATAGAAGTGATGGGGAAACGGGATTATGGCTTTTCCTCGCTGAAGTTTCGGACGACTAGATAAATAGCAATCTGACGAAGTCAGGCGGCTTGTTAAAAAGTAACCCGATGAGGCGGAACACTTGCCAATGTTCCACCTCGTCGGTTTTTTTATGCGCAATTCAATTGCTATCAGTTGCCGCGAAATCCTCGTTTCGTGAGCGGCCCTTATGGAGGAACGACAATGAATTGGGATCAGATCGAAAACAACTGGAACGAAGTGAGTGACAAGATCAAGCTCACATGGGGCAAATTGAGCGAAGACGATCTAACCGCGATCGCTGGCCAACGCGATCGATTTGTCCAAATGTTGCAAGAACGATATGGGTACGGGAAGGAGAATGCCGAGAACGCAGTCGACGATTTTGCAAAGGTACTGAATCTTCCAGAAGAAACGCCGATTTCTGTCGGTTGAAGTCACCACTCACCGGGAACGCTCCAGGTTCCAATTCCTGACAAGTGCCCGTTACCAATGGAGTGCTCACTTGGTGTGAGTCGCAACGTGGCATTGAAACTTCGGTACGGTTTATAGCTGGGTGCTTGTCGCAACTCAATGTGCTATCAAACGGGAGACGGCTGCCCGACAAGAGTGGTCAACGCTCAGGACTTGGCCGAGAAATACCCACAGCATTACCGGCGGAGTATAGATTCGATCGTTCCATACGACCTCGATCTCATCCAAGCCTTCTCGCAGATGTGCCGTCCTGCTACTCGCTGATAGAGAAGGTGACTAGTCCTGTAGGATTGATTGCGTGGCTATCGCACGCTGCAAACAGCTTCCGTCCATCCGACGAGAAACACACCCCGTTCACGTTCTGCGTCGACGCGAACAACGCACCGTACTCACGTTTCTGGGCGATTGACCAAAGTCGAATGTTTTGGGGGCTTGCCGTCACTAAGGTTTCCCCGTCAGGTGAAATCGCTATCCTGCGAATGCCGCTGTCAGGGCCATTGATCACGGCACGCAGCGTGCACGCTGGCCAATCCCAAATGCGGACCGAGCCATCGCTGTGCCCGCTAACAACAAATCGGTTCCGTGGGTCAAAGGCCAAGTCCGCGGTCACCCCAAGTGCCGCGGCACGTTTTCCAGATCTCTTGCCGTTCTACGTCGACGATCAGAATCATGCCAATGTCACCGCCACAGACCAGAAATCGTCCGTCACGTGAGTAGGCGCAAGTGTACTCCCGTCGGTTGATATGTTGAGGATCGAGCGGTATCTGAGCCAGTTTCGTCGCGTTTTCTGTATCGAAGATAACCAGCTCACCCGTTGGTTCGATGGTGGCGAGCTGCGAGTGCGTCGGAGAAAAAGCCGTATTGGAAGCCGATGGGATGTCGGAAAGGCGGTTGAGCAAACTGCCTGTTTCCGAGTCGACCAGTGCGATCGCATTGTCTTCTAGGGTCACCGCGATCAATCGAGCATCTTCTGAAATCGAAAGGTGGCAGATCGAGGATTCGGGCGCCGAAGACCATCGTATCGTTCCGTTGTTGCCAGCCACATAGACCCGACCTCGTTCGGCGTAGGTGACAATTGGAATAGCGTTCGAGCTGGCAACGCTAGTCAAGGGGTTGGTGTGGGTGTGCGTCGGGTTGGATTGTTCGGGAAGCTTCCACGTTTTGACCATGCCATCTTCGCCGGACGTGACCAGCTGGTTCTCGCGCACGAACCTCACCGACATGACGGCTCCGTCGTGGGCGTGGATCGATTGTGTACGTGAGATTCTCACCGTGTTTGCCGCAGGTTTTTTCTCTACGTTCCAATAGCGGACGACTCCATGCTTGAAGCCGGCGGCGAACAAACGCCCATCGGAAGAAGCCGCGATCGACTGGATACCTTCGTTTCTTCCAGGGATCTGCAAGAGCTCACGACCCGTGTGTACATCCAGCAGGCATCCGACACCCAAGCCGATCTCACGGCACGCCCAGATCGCGCTCAGGGCAGGACACTCGGCCGCGAGGACATTGTGCTCGGCAAGGATACTCGGCTCGTAATCTATTTTGACATTCGAAAGGTCGGCATCCCATGCGCACAGGAAATGCCGCTTGTCAGCGGATGCACGACTCGGCACAAGCAGACGTTTCCCATCCGCGGCAAAGTCGAGAGTCAAGTGCCGAGAGGTATCGTTGATGGATTTCAACAGCGTACCATCGCGTGCGAAAAGTTGAACTTGATCGTATCGCGTGGAGGTCGCAAGGCGGTTTCCGTCTGGTGAGAATGCGATCGCGTCCACATTCCAATCGTAACGTGCCACTGTCATTTGGCATGCGCCCGATTCCACATCCCACAGCTGGACAACGTCACTGCCCGTCGCGACCGCTTTTCCATCCGGAGAAACGGCGACCGAATACAGACCTTCATCACTTGAGTCGTCAATGTGGATCACCTTGATGCATTCGCTGGACGCGGTATCCCAAATGTGCAGTGTCTTGTCCAAGCCGACCGACGCGACACGCCGACCGTCCGGGAAGACAGCAAGTTCCGTGGCGGCGGCGGCGTGTCTGCCAAGCTCGCGGTTCCGGCTCAGCGGTCACAGCATGCAGTACGTGCCACTCGAATCCCCGCCGGTCCACTTGTCCTGGCTGAGGCACTTGCTGGGCGAGAATCTCCTGAACGCGACTGACTTGCTGCTGCTCCCACGCTTGATAGGCGTTTTGCATTCCCGATATGTACAACAGGCTTTCGACGTCGTTGGCACGTTTACGTGAAAGCTGTAGCGCGGTCTCGGCGTTGGATTTTTCTCGCCTAGCGTCGGCTAAGGCTTGTGACAAATCACTCGAATACCGACCAACGACTCGCGCATGTTCTCGTAGTGAGTGACTATGGACCGACAGTCCGGCGATAATGCCGATCATGCCGAGCATGATCAAACCGATAAGTGTGGCCAAAGCGGGCTCGCGCTGTACCCACCTGGCCAGGCGAACCACGCTGGGAGTCTTGCGCCGACACGGGCCGCAACGCAAGAAGATTGCTTAGGTCCTCCTGCAAAGCGGCGGCAGAAACGTAGCGATGAGCCGGAACTTTTTCCAAGCATCGGAAACAGATCGCTTCCAGATCCCGAGACACATCACGGCGAAAACGTGAGATTGGCTTCGGCATGTCGCTCTGCACGGCTTTCAATGTGAGCGTCAACGTATCGCGGCGATACGGACTCACACCCGTCAAAAGCTCATACAAAATCACTCCCAGTGCATGGATGTCGGCCGCCATACCAATTGAATGCGCAGTGCTTTGAGTTTGCTCGGCGCCATGTATTCCGCAGAGCCAAGAGCGGCACCGGTCCGAGTTAGCGCCGCGGCGGCGTCGTCCGGCGATGAGACGCGAGCCAATCCAAAATCCATGATTCGTGGCAGAACTCCGAACTGATGTGCCGCCGTGATGGACGCCTTCGTTGCCTCAGTCGCGACGGGCTCCATCATGATATTGCTGGGCTTCAAGTCACGATGGATTACGCCCTTTTCATGCGAGTGTACGACGGCGCCAGCCAAATCGGCTACGATGTGTGCGGCGGTATTTGGCGCCACCACATCCTGTTCCCGCAGCCACTCTCGCAGCGTCACACCTTCGCAATACTCCGACGCAATGTAACAGACACCTTCGGCCACCCCCGATTCATAGACGCCAACGATATGTGGGTGTCGCATCATGCCGGCCGCCTGGGCTTCGCGGAGGAACCGCTGTCGAGAGTTTGCCGATAAGACAAACTCTGGGTGCGGTACTTTCAGCGCGACACGTCGATCCAAAATTGGATCGAATGCCAAGAATACGTTCCCCATGCCACCTTGGCCCAGCAAGCGTTCTATGCGGAAACGGCCAAACGATTTCGCTGCGTTGGCCGAGCTACCATCGCCCGGCCCAGAAGCGGGCGGTGTTTCTGATGTCGTACCTGGATGCCAAACCTGTTGTAGCAATTGCATGGTGCTGTCGGCGTGACTCATCGAGGCGATCAAGGAGTCGGCGCTCAGCGACGTGCCGGACTCATATTGCTCGGCCAAAAACGATTCCAGCCAGGATTCGAGCGGATCATCCGCCCGTGCTGTTTCTCGTTGAGAATCAGATTGCCCCATAGGATCGCCCAAATGTTGTCGAATTCGGGATTTCTTAATACTTGAACCTGCAGCCGCTCGACCTTTTGGCCGCTCGCGAGCTCAAGTACTGTCGCCTTCGTCGGCTGAAGTCATCGACTCAATGATTGCGGAAAGCTGCTGGAAGGCTCGATACCACAGCATCCGTACGGCGTCAGGTGAACGACCAAGGGACTGTCCGATCTGCGAGAAGGTCAAACTCTCGCGATGCCGCATAATGATCACACGGCGATATTCATCAGTCAGTTGCTCGAGCGCGCCGTTAAGCAACTGGTGCTCTTCTTTGATGATCGCGATACGGCTCGGCGACTCTTCCGGATTGGTCGCAAGGAGAGCGGCTGGCACAAGGCCTGCATCGATGCTTCGTTCTTTACTAGCTTCTCGCTTTGCCGTGTATCGAAACGCGCGATATCGATTAAGCAGGGTATTGGCAAGAATTCGCCGTAGCCACGCGGCAAATTGCGCATTCGACTCGCCTTGAAACGTTACGAACGCGCGGTCCGCTGCCAACAATGTTTCTTGGACCAGATCCGACGCACTGAAATGACCTCGAATATCCGAATCAATAATGTCTCGAGCTGCGTTCCGCAGATAGAGCGCGAGCCGCCTCAAACAGCGCTCCCGAGATTGAGAACAACCGGCGACGGCCTGGTGCAGCACAACTTGTGCCTGCGGGTTGCCAGTAGACGGGAATTGGGATGGGTTCATTACGGTGGAGACGACAAGAATCGCCTGAGTTACGTTTCTTGTCAGGACACGTATCTGGGGCACTCGACAGCATTGTCTCAGCTTTCTGCGATCTCATTCCACGAGCAGTGGGAGTCGCCAGCCAAGGTGACGATCACTAGTCTAACTCGTCCGGCCACTCAATGCGATCACACTCCTCGTTTTCGACGAGGTGGATCGCACGTCCATCCGAATTAGTCCGCCAGACATGTTCAAGCAGCAACAGGCAGCGTTCAGCCAGGCCAATCACCTCCGTCACATTTCGTTCTTTCGGGGCGGAACCACAACGTAATCGAAAATCCTCCTCGGTGGTGGTCGCTGGATTGCCATTGCCTGCCCGCACATAGGATTCCGACGCATTTTTGTCCCAGTCCGCGTTCTCTAGTTGGGCCAGAAACAACTCCAGCAAGTCAATCAAAGCGGACTCGTCATAGGCCATGTGATTTCGATTCCCGCTGAGTGCAACTGTTGGGTGTATTCCGTGCTGAACATAGAGACATTTTCTGCGTGGAAACCGAACGCGGAAAACTCTTTGACGCGAGTTGCCCATTTTTTTGGGAAAAATTGTCCCGCGAAGCGTTCGTTTCGGTAAATGAGCGTGTTCTTACCATTGGCCACCTTCTTCCGTTTTCGCCAATAGACGCACTCGTGAAAAGGGGAGGCATGGTGCCTCGCACGCGCCGTTGGCCACATGCCAAACAGTCAGCTGCAACAGGTTTCGCAACTTCCGAACCCGCATCACAGAAAGATGCTTGAATATGACATCCCGCCGTAAGAATCACAGCACCAGTACCAGCCCCACTGGTCGCCACCGCAACCGCCTGTTTGGCAAAAAGGCTGCCCCTAAGCCAACCGCCCGCCTAGGGCGGCTCAGAACCGAGCTGTTGGAAGATCGGCGTTTGTTGGCGGCTCTTCCCGAATTGACCGCCATAGAACTCGTGCCGACCGGCGGGGGGACCTTGGAGAGACCAAACTCGTTTTTCGTTGACGCCAATCAATTGGTGCTGTTGAGCGAGAGTAACTCAAGCACATACTTATACGACCCGTGGATCGGAAGTCTCTACGATCAATCAATCCAACAGATTTCGACAGACGTCACATTTCCGAGTTACAGTCACAGCGAGTTTTCAATTGGGTTATTGGGCGAGCATGTCATTGAGCAAACGGCCGATGACAAGCTCGTGAGCGTCCCGTTGCGTGGCGGGCCTGCTTCGATTTTGGCTCAAGGACTTGAAGGCCGTCAAAGAGGGTTTAAATCTCCCTCAGGCGAGAAACTGTTTTTCGCAGGTCGAAATGTGTTTGGATGGGAACTTTGGGTAACGGAAGGAACCGAAAACACAACGCATTTCATTGATTTGTGGCAAGGAACGAACTCTGGATTGGACGGCGATCGTGGCGGGCTCGGTTTTGTCGGTGAAGATTTTATTTTCGCCGGACGGTCGTCCTCGGATCTTTCAAGCGATGCTCTCTGGAAGACCGATGGCAGTTCAGCACCACCTACGAGAATTCGCGGGGACTTTAACGCGTCCGTATCCGAATCAACGGCGGAATTCAACGGTCGACTCTACTTCCTCGGTGGCGATCGGAATGGTGGGAGTAGCTTTTTTTCTACCGACCTATGGAGTACGGATGGTACGGCTGCTGGTACATCAAAAGTCTTTCCCGGACGGGCGATACGCTTTCAATATGTCAATAATGACCTCTTCGTTTTTATGGATGGAACAAGTAGCATTCAGAACGAATACGACTATGCTCTTCTGCGCATTTGATAAGACCCACAAGGTCGAAATAGTCGCGACGGGTGAACAAGTCCGAAGCGATCGCAGTTTCGCCAAGAGTGCAATCGCGTTCCGCGACGGATTACTTTTCAATCGACTCAATTTCGATCAAGGCGGCAGCGATCTAGTTTGGTTGCATCAAGATGGAACTTTGGAAACGATCGAAACGTCCATTGCTTTCGCTTTTGAATATATTGGATCGCCCCCTCCGTTCTCGGTCATCGGGGATTCAATCTATTGGCTAGAATTGGACAAAGCAGCGAATCGCGTAATACTACGGCAGAGCGACGGAAGTCCTAACTCAGCGACGAGCACCGAATTGCCGATCAATAGCTTTTACCAGCTTAGTGGTGTCTATCGTGACCCGAGCGGACGGATCTTTTTTGGAGTTCGCGACGGTATCGATGCAAATACCGTCTGGGGCGTTGTCAGTAAACCAACTGCAGATGCTGGAGCGGACGCACAGGTCCCCGAGGGCAGCCCGTATTATCTCGACGCACGTGCTAGTCTCGACTTGGAAAATGCGATTGTTAGCTATGAGTGGGATCTCGATTACGATGGCTCGGTCTTCGACGTAGACGCAAGCGGTGTGACAGTGCCTTTTGATACATCAAACGGGCCGTTCAGCCGCACCACCGCACTGCGTGTCACTGATCTTTGGGGTAACACAAGCATCGCGACCAAAGACGTGTTTGTGGAAAACGTGGCGCCCACGATCACGGGTCTTGGTGACGCGTCTGCTGTTCTCGGAGAGGCGGTGTCGTTGTCCGCGGATATTGCAGACCCGGGTCTCGATGATTCCATTTCCCTCGCGTGGAATCTCGGGGATGGAACGATCATCCAGGACCAAACATCGGTAAGCCATACTTACGAAAACGAAGGTGAATTCTTTGCGACATTGACGGCAAGCGATGGTGAGGGCCCGCCAACTGTCAGAGAGTTTCGCGTTGTCATCGGGCCACCGGTCAGCGTCACCGCAAGTACCAACGCGATCAACGAGGGAGAAAGTGTGGTTCTGACTGCAACGCGTCAGGCACCATCATCGGAGGCGGTGGTCGTTCCAATTTCCTACACAGGGACCGCGAACGCGGAACTCGACTATGGCTCAACCGTGAATGGCGACCCGAATCCTCTCTATATTGAAATCCCTGCTTTCAAAACCATGGCTCAGGTCGAAATCTTCAATCTTCCTGACGCGGTTGATGAAGACGTCGAATCCCTACAGATCCATATTGGAATCCCATCGAATGCTAGTCTCTCGACTGATCAACTATTCCTCGTAGATCTCCTGGATGACGATCCTGAACCTGTCGTCTTCATCAGTTCCACGCCACAACTCCTCGACGAGCAAGATATTACGTTGCCAATTAGCGTTGGGCTGACTGAAGTATCAGGGAGAGACGTCTTCGTCAGTCTTGGATTTGCCGGGACCGCGACCCTCGGTTCCGATTTTCAGATTGACGACACCACACTCGTCATTCCCGCCGGAAAATCGTCGGCCACAACGTTCCTGCGTCTTAAAGACGACATTCTGGGAGAAGGCGTCGAACAGATCATCGTCGAACTCACTGGCTCGCAAAATGCAATGTTCGTCAATGATCCTGATTTACCTCGAGCTTTGACCCACGTTGTTTCAGCGAATGATGCACCAACCATCCAGTTCGATTCCGTTTTGCGAAACGTATCTGAAACAGCCACGACTCATGAATTTATCGTCACGCTTTCTAATCCGGCGGACACTGCAGTTACAGCGTCCCTCTCCCTAATTGGCGATACAACCGCAGGCGCAGATTATGAAGTGAACGCGAGTGACCTAGATTTGATCTTCGCCGCTGAAGCAACCAAAGTGGTTGTTCCGGTAAACATCGTTGATGATACGGATGTCGAACTCGATGAGGCGTTGCTCGCGTCGCTAAGTAACATCGACGGTGCAATTCCGGGTGCTACCTTGACCAGTGTCGCAAGAATCATTGACAATGACAGCCAGTTTCTCTCAATCGATTTCCAATCATCATCAATATGGGAAGATGCGACAACGTTTCAGATTACAGCTTCATTGAGAAAGCCTGCGGGGGTGTTGATCGAAGTACCACTTTCGTATAGCGGTACGGCGACCGAGGACATCGATTTCTTCTCGCCGTCTAACTCAATAGTTATTCCGCAGGGGGCTACTAGCAGTTCGGTTACTTTCGTACTGGCGCCGGATGATCTTACGCCCGAGCCGAATCGTAGAATCGTGTTAACCGCAACGGAACCTTCTGAGGCTTCATTCGAGGGGCCGCGCACATTTGCCAAGACAATCATAGATAATGATCCCTACGTTAGCTTAAGCCCTCTAAGTGGCCGCCCCGAACAATCTGCTTCAATTGCAGAAGGTGACAATGCCAGACGTATGTACGTCTATTTGGATGAGCCAACAAATCACGACGTCGTCGTGCCATTCCGAATTCGATTAACCAATGCTTCACGCGTGGACTACCAGTTGCCCGGTAGTGTAACCATAGAAAAGGGCGCAGAACCGAGCAAGTTTCGACGTACGCGCGAGCGACGACACTGTTTTTGAATCGGACGAGATCTTCACTATTTCCGTTGGCGCGGGGACGACGTCACAGCGCACCCAGATACAAGATATACGCAGCGTGCCGTTACGATTCGCGACAACGATTCCCCACCTGAACCTTTTTGGTCGTTCCCGTACACAATCGTTAAAGAGGGCGCAACGCCTTATCTGTTCGTCACCGCGGGACTAACACGGCCAGCAGAGACGCCCGTCAATGCACGATTATGGTTGGGTGGAAACGCCACTTACGATGCCGACTACCGTATTCTTGGCATGAACGGCGCGTCCAAAGACATTCTGTTCGAGCCTGGGCAGAGAGAAAGGACTGTTGTCGTTCAGATTCTCGATGACGGCTACTACGAAGGCACGGAATTCATTGACTTGCACCTCTTCACTGAGGGAAATGTGCCGAAAACCTTCAGCATACCACTAAATGACAACGAGGCGAAACCTCGCAAAAGTAGTTCTGGATTTTTTGACAGCATTGTTACGACGCAGCCATTTGAGGAAGCTGCCGACTGGTTGACAAAGGCAGGAAATACGCTCCAACAATCTGTCATTGATCCATTTGTGCAGGCGACTAGCGGGGTTGTGTCGACATCGGTTCTGGGCGATGCCTGGCAGACATTTAAGAAAACGAGCTGGTCTGATTTTTCCGGTGGTGAAACAACGATCTGTGTAAACCCGTTAGAGTTCGATGTCTTCAGCTTTAGCGTTTCCCCTACACCGTGCATTACCGATGAACAAATCCGAATTCTCGTAGATGAATTGACAACCACCATAACCGACCCGAGCACGCTACACGGATACGTCGATGGTGCCGTTGTATTTGTCGACGAGAACTTTAACGAGGTGCAGGATTTTTATGACACGAACAATAACGGAATTCGAGACGTGGGAGAACGAGTCGAAACTGATTTCAATACTCGCTACGACGGTTCCTCGTCTGTCGAATTGACTGTGGGTATGGACAGAAATCGGAACGGCAGCTATGACGATGATGAACTGCAGCTAGTCTCCATTGGAGGCACTGACGTCTCCACCGGTTACACGATCGACGTCCCACTGACCGCTCCGGCCAGTTATTCGATCATTTCGCCACTGACGACTCTCGTTGGCAAGCTTCGGGCAATAAACGGCGGAAATGTCCCGGCGGCAGAAGTCCGACTCGCCGAAGCCTTAAACTTGCCAGGGCCCGAGTATATCGACGCGAATCTGATTCAAATTGCAAATGCGGACGACCTTTTGGCCGCAAGTGCTTTCGCGACCAGCACACAAGTGTATTCGACAGCTCATCAGGTCTCCTCGTTCATTTCAGGGCTCGCAAATGCACCGAGTGTTCGCCTCCTTGGATCCCTTGCCATGGCCGACATGGCACACAAGGTGGCTGCTGGAGGCGCATTACTGGACCTCAGTGAACCGTTTGTCATTGAGTCGATTATTCGCGGGACGATGAACCGTAGTGGTGCTGTCAGCCAAAACCAAGCGGCAATCACCGATGCAGCAAAGGTAATTGCCGAAACAAATACCGCAATCGGATCTGTGGATGAGGCGACCGGACGGGAATTTGTCGAACAAGTCGTTCGGGTTCAAAAAGTCAGCGAAGGTGCCGCGGCGGATCAATTACGCCAACTTGCGATTGGCAATGTAGCTGGACAAGACGTCATTGACGCATTTTCGTCATCCAATTTGGAGCAATTGGTTTCAGAAGCTCAGATTGGAAATGTAGTTGTACCGTACGTCGTCGCGGACGACATTTCCGTCGTCGAGGGCGACGACGGGACGCAATACGCGGTAGTCAACGTTGGAATAACTGCGCCATCGAATCTTCCCGTAAGTGTGCACTACTCGACAAGTGACGCAACTGCTTCGTCTGGCGAAGACTATCAGGCAGTGGCTGGCACGCTGAATTGGGATGCTGGCGAAACAACAGTACGTCACATCCAGATTCCGATATTCGGAGATACGCAGTCTGAAACTGACGAACGATTCCACATCATCCTGACTGATCCCGTAAACGCAGCTATTTTGGAGACGATCGCATTCGGAAACATTTTGAGCGATGATGCGGCTGGTTTCAGCGTCAGCGACGGTACCGTTGATCATGCCCTGGCCGTGCAAGTGAGTACCTCGGGCATTCGCCTGTTCGACAACGGAAGTGTGGCCTTTGATGGTACGCTTTCGGGCGACCACGAATTTCAAATCAATGCAGTTGCCGGTGCCACAACAGACCTAATTGCGACCATCCAACCGGAAGCAGCAGCGCCCACCGGCGGTCTGCGTTTTATTGGCAACGGGCCCGACAGCTCGCTGACGATTGATCCGGAATTCGCCTCGTCCATCGAGCAGTTTATTACATCGAACGGTATCGGGCGATTCGTGGTCGACAGCACAACGTTCCAGTACCAGGACGTTGGCACGATTGCGAGTTCTGTCAGTCCGTCAATCAACGGAATTCCT
Organism: uncultured Planctomycetales bacterium; assembly: GCA_963785495.1. GTDB lineage: Bacteria > Planctomycetota > Planctomycetia > Pirellulales > Pirellulaceae > CAWAVP01. The sequence goes on from CAWAVP010000025.1 coordinate 327,842, forward strand.
GTGGACCCTATTGGTTATGGAGAATCGCTGACATTAGTCGGAACGGCCCCGGAATCGTTTGACCCGACGATCATCACAACTGCGGGGTGGACGTTGACTCGCGACGGAGAAGAGATCGACTCGGCACTGGGGAATAGCCTCACGTTGACAGGTGATCAAGTAGGGCTATATCACGCAACTTTCACGGCAACGCAGGAAGGTCGGTTGCCGGCCGTGGCAACGTATGAATTCGCCATTGTCAACGCACCGCCCGTTGCTGTTAACGATGTTGTGATGGCGGATGAGGATACGGTGCTGGCAAAGTCCGCCAACGACGGCCTGCTCGCAAACGATCAGGACGAGCAGCTTGCCAATCTCCGAGTGACTTCTATTGACGGCACGGGCATCACTGCGTCTCGTCAGTACGAATTCGCTTCCGCAGATTTCGACACGTCGATTCCTTATCTCGCCACGGGGCTAAATGACGGAAACTTCTACGGTGTTCGTTTCGAAGTCACCGAGCCGATTGATGTCGATCGTATCGGCGGTAATTTCCAATTCTTTACCGGCACCGGGCCCTTCGGTGCAATCGTTCAGCTTGACGGCGAGTTTGATCTTCCGGACTCCGTAGACCTCTCCACGCCTGACGTGCTGGCGACCACGATCGTCCCACTGGCGTTTCAAGACGACGGCGATAAACGCGGCGACTTGGACATTGTGCTTCAGCCTGGTTGGTATGCGTTGATGTTCGGCACCGGGAAGTTCGGTTCGACGGGACTCACTAACCTCATGCTGAACAATGTGCCGCAAACCGAAGCTGCTGCCTATCTTCATGCCCGGCAGAATACCACGCCACCCGAGTATTTCTCGGTGACTCCGTCGAATTCGGTCAGTAACGCAAGGTTTGTGCTCGAAGGTACAACAGCTGGCGGGGAAAAGATCATCGCGCTTGCCTCTGGCGCAACAGTTACGGCAGAATCCGATGGAAGTTTCACATACGATCCCACTGGCAGTTTCGATGAACTCGCGCCAGGCGAGTCCGCGCAAGATAGCTTCACCTATACGGTCGCGGACACGGGCGGTCTCACCTCCGAAGCAACCGCGTTCATTACCATCGACGGTATCAATGACGCGCCGGTGGCAATGGACGATGCGTATTCAGTCTCTGAACAATCACTTGCCAGGCCCGCGACCTCCATCGGCATCTTTGCAAACGATACGGATGTCGACAACCCGCGATTTTCCTTGACGCAGATCAACGGGCAAGCCGTTACACTATCGCCGGCATATGACTTTGCCAGCGCCCAGGTCGATCCTGCATTGACGCTCACCACGATTTCCGTCAACAGCACGAATTACTATGGGGTCCGATTTTTCGTTGCCGAACCGACGCAAGTCGATCGGCTGGGTGCAGGCGTGCAATACGCAGGCGGTGACAGTGTGTTTGCCGCGATCCATTCGATTGATGGTGAGGCCGACTATCCCAACTCATTGAACCTGCAAGGATTGGACCTAGTCACGTCCACGGTCATTCCAGTTGCTCCGGGATACGTTGGAGATGTATTCGCTGATGTGGACGTCGTCCTACAGCCCGGTTGGTACTCGCTGGTGATCGGGACAGATGCGTTCAATGCGAGCGGTACCACGAATTTACTGCTCAATAACGCTCCCGTCGGCGATCCGTCGGTGTTCCACGTTGCCGTGGGGTTGGGCGAATTCAGGCCTGCATTGCCGGAGGCATTATTTCAACAGCTGCGATTCATTCTGGAAGGAACCGCTGCGGGTGACGAAACAGTCATTGCTCTGGCGTCCGGCGCAACCGTCACCGCTCGATCGAATGGAAAGCTGTCGTACGATCCACGAGCGGCATTCGATTCTCTGCCGGATGGTCAATCGGCCAGTGACAGTTTCACGTACACCATCGCCGATTCCGGCGGCTTGTCGGATTCCGCAACGGTCGCACTCACGATCTATGGCGTGAATGATCCCGCTCTCATTTCCGGCCAGACAAGTCGCAACGTTGAGGAGGATCTCGATTTCGTCCAGGGCTCGCTTCAAATCTTTGATGTTGATCAGGGTGAGGCACAATTCACGCCGGTCGCAACCACCAGTGCGTTGGGAACTTTTAGGTTGTCCAGCGATGGCGTTTGGAGCTATGACCTCGACAATGCGGCCGTGCAGTATCTCAATGCAGGTGACTCGCTCGTGGACTTGTTCAACGTGGTTTCGCTCGACGGCACCGCGACAGCGACCATGGAGTTCACCCTTCTCGGCGGGGATGACAACGATACCGATGGTGTCGACGACGCGATCGAGGATGCCGCAACTCACTGCGACATTATAATTGTCAATGGAATGGAGAAGTATGATTGCAACGGTGACGAGATAGCCGACAGCCAGCAAGACAATGTGGCCTCGCTGCCGAACTCAGTCAATGGAAGCTACGTGACCGTCGCAGCGGAAGTCGGGTATACCCTGACAAATGTCATGTCCACGACATTGCCCTCCTTCGACGTGGATCTCCCCGCGGACGTGGAATTCCCAATTGGATTCACCGAATTCATCGCGGTTCTGCCGCCGGACACGTCGACGGCCGACATCACCTTGTTCTTCGAAGATGACCAGCCGTTCAACGCCGTCTACAAGTTTGGCTATCTTCCCGGTCAGAACCCGGAAGTAGACGCACCCTCCGCATTTGAGTTTTCCTTCGATCCAACCACGGGACTGGGAGCCGAGATCTTTCCGGATCGCATCGTGCTGCACTTGCAGGACGGTCAATTAGGCGACCTCGACCTCGTCGAAAACGGGTTGATTTCTGATCCTATCGGATTGGCACTCGTGCCGCGGATCGGAGACGATCATATCGGCGTGGATGAAGACGGTTCGGTTACGTTCAATCCACTGACTAACGACGTATTGCCCGGTGTGCTCAGCGTGACGTCATTCACGCAACCGTCGCATGGAACAGCGACTCTTGATGAGTTTGGTTCATTCGAATACGTGCCGCACCCCGATGCGAATGGACTTGATCAATTCTCTTACACGTTAGAGTACGAAAACCAACAGTCGGCGACAGCCACCGTCTACCTGACAGTCAATCCGATGAATGACCCGCCAACCGTCGATATCGACGTGAACCAGACAAACGTGAACGTCAACGAAGGGTCAACAGCGACGATCGCTGGATCGTGGGACGATATCGATGACGGCGATGTGGTCGGCGTCAACACGTCCCTGGGTGACATCATCCAAAACGACAACGGGACTTGGACTTGGACATTTGACACCCAGGACGGTCCCACGGACTCACAAGAGGTGACGATCACGGCGACGGACGCATCTGGAGTTACTGCCCAGACACATTTTGATCTTGTCGTCAACAATGTTGCGCCGCATAACGTCACGATCGCATCAGAAGTTTCCGAATACGTCTTTGCCGTGGGAAATCCCCAAGTGTTCACGGCACAATTCGCGGACGCGAGCCCGCTGGACGTGCATGGAAATGAGCAAACGTTCTGGACTTTCACCCACCTGGATGAGGTGGGAGCGACGGTCGTCGAAACGCAGCGGGCTACGGTGACTCAAGCAACTGGCGGCGGTGTCGTCGACGATGCCTTCTCGTTCGACGAGGCCGGTGTCTATTACGTCACGCTCACCGTCACCGACGATGACGGTGAAGCAACTGAATCGGCTCCCTCGATCTTTGTTGTCTATGATCCTTCGGCCGGATTCGTGACGGGGGGCGGATGGCTCGACTCGCCTGCAGGAGCGGACCGCACAAATCCTGAAGCAACAGGGCGAGCGAACTTTGGCTTTGTGTCCAAGTACAAGAAGGGAGCGAAAACGCCCTCCGGCCAAACGAAGTTCCAATTCGCTGCCGGAGATCTGAAATTCGAGAGTGACACCTACCAGTGGCTGGTGGTCGCCGGGGCCCGGGCCCAATACAAAGGCGTCGGTACGATCAACGGGCAGGGGAACTATGGGTTCATGCTGACGGCCATTGATGGCCAGATAAATGGTGGCGGCGGCATTGACAGATTCCGTATCAAGATCTGGGATCGTGACAACCAAGATACAATTCGCTACGACAATCAAGCTGCGGCAGACGATGACGACAACGCCCTGCCGAGCACTGCGCTGGGCGGTGGCCAGATCCTGATTCATAGTGGTGGCAAAAAACAGGAACTAACACACGACCTCGCTCTGCCTGCAGTTCGTTCGACGCCCGCTCTTGACGCAGAACGATTGAAGTCGGCCGTACAGTCAGGAATCAAACATTGGATTGACGAGGGCATTGACCGCGACTCGCTTCACTCGCTCTCAAGCATAGAGTTCGTGCTGGCCGACTTGCCGGGTGGGGTGCTGGGGATGGCCTCGGATTCGACCAATGTGATCTGGATCGATGTTGACGCGGCGGGGTTGGGCTGGAACGTCGAGTCAACGTTCACAGCAGATTCGATGGGTCGCGTTGATCTGCTGTCCACCGTCACTCATGAACTAGGGCACGTCTTGGGATTGAGCCATGAGCAAATGGGCGCCCATTTGGCGCCGGGCCAGCGCCATCTGCCACAACTGCCCGGTCAAAGTGGATGGACTGGTATTCCCGTAATGCCATCGATCGAATTCGACCATCCGAGAGACCATGATCGTGAGGAACTTTTCCTTGCTTTGGTTGACGACCTTATTGCAAATGCGCCGCGGCAGGTGGAAATAGCAAAAGCAAATGAGCCATTGGCTTCATGGCAATCTCCGTACGACGTGCCTATGTCAAAGCGGCGCAAGCGGGACGAATTGATCGCTTCGGACTATGAAAAGGCGGTAGATCAAGTGCTTGGTCTTGTGCTGGAGGAAGGTTTGGAGTTTTCCAGTTCAGAAAGATCGTCTTAAGCTTCTTTCCGGATGGCTCCAACGAGAACACGACAGCCGATCCAAGACATTTCGTGCAATCGCAATCCCATATAGATCGGGGGTGTCTATTGCGACCCTAGTGCTGCGAGAAGTGGTAGAGGTCGTTCTTCCAAACCGGCCAGCTATGACCGCCGGAATCAACACGCCCGATGTGGGGCACGTCGTGTTCCTTGAAGTACTCGCTCACCCCCTTGCTGATGCAAAATAATCCGCGTCTGTTGCGACGCCTAATTGCTCGACTCCGCCTGAAACATTTTGTGATCGGGCGAGCCGCGCGAATACAAGTAGGCGACGAGGTCTTGGATTTCCTCTAAGGTTAGGGTGTTGAGCAGTCCCTCGGGCATCATCGAGACGCGCGAGGGTTGGATCGATTCCACCTCGTTGCGGCTGACACCGGTTAGTCGTCCAGCGTTGAACATGTCTTGGACAATGTTGATCGTATTGCCGTTCATGTTTCCGATCCGGCCAGTAATGACCCGACCGTCGGTCGTGACGACGTTGACCGCGCCGTATTGATCGCTGATGACTTTGTTGGGATCGACGACGGATTCCAGCAGGTCGCGAACGCTGAAACGCCCCACCACATTGGTGAGATCGGGGCCGATCGCGCCACCTTCACTGGCGAAGCGATGGCAGGCGGAGCAGGCGACCGCGGCGAAGCTGCGACGACCCCGCTCATAGTTCCGACCACCGGCGTGTAATCCCGTCTCGACCAAGGGCACCAATTCGTCCAGCGTCCACTCGCGAACGACGGGTCGCGCGGCCAACAATTCCTGCGGCGACGATTGCTGAGGAGGCGCCTCGATGATCGAGCTGAGCGACGCGTACTCTTCCTCGTTGAGCGTACTAACCGCGTCGCCTTGAATGGACCGCAGGGCGTTGTTGAAGGAATTGCCTCCACGAAAACTGCCGGCCCGTTCGACGAACCAGCGGAAATACTCCTCGCGGAGCGGCGGCGTCCATCCGGACGCAAGACCCGCAGGGCAAGCGCGTAATCGACTTGTTCCTCCTGAGATTGCGATTCGCGGATCTGGGCCATCAGCTTGGTGGCCGCCGAGGGCGCTTCCAAGTAGACCAAAAGATTGGACAAGAGGAAGTTCACCTCGCGGATCTGGGCGGGGAACAGTGGGTCCAACTTTGCTGCGAGCGCCGCTTTCGTCGCGTCGTCTGGAGAACCTAAACGCGTAAAGACCAATTGGTACGTCCGCAGTAAATCGATGTGATCCTCACGACGAATCGCGGTCCAATCGATTCGATCCAAGGCGGCGAGAATTTGACTCTGCAGCGCCGGATCGGTAGCGGGGTCGTTGGCGTCGCGATGAAATTCGTCCTTGCTGCTGGCGCGGGCCAGCGCCGCCAGGGCCGCGATCGCGGTTCTGGCATCCGTCTCGTTCAGGGCTCGCTCTCGCCACTTGGCCACCGGCTGCCACTCCAGGGCGACGCGGGCAGCGTAGCGAATCGCGCGGTCCTGGCTACCCAAGTGAGGCCAGGCGGCGGCAACGGCGGCTGGGTCCGCGTGTCCATGATACTGCTCCAAGGATCTTCGCAGCGCCCGGGCCTTCTGGGCCAATGCATCCGCCTCCGTCGGCACCGGACCAGAACCGGGTTCGGTCGATTCATCTCCGACGTACGTGATCCGATAGACTGCCGACTGGGTGGAGCGTCCACCTACGGTGAGATACATTGCGCCGTCGTTGGGGTTGATGATCACGTCGGTAACCGGCAGCGGCTGACCGGCGATAAACTCCTCGAACTCCCCGGTGTACGTGGCGCCCTTCGGCGTCAGGTGCACTGCGTACACCTTGCCAAAGCTCCAGTCGCTGATGTACAGGGCCTCTTGATATTTCGCGGGAAACTTGGCCCCGTAGCCAAAGGCCACGCCCGTGGGGGAACCCGTGCCGATATCCACCACTGACCCAAAGGTGTCAAAGAAGTAGTCCGGATGCTTCCCAGCGCCATTTCGCCAGCCGAAGTCGGCCCCGCTGATGACGTGATTGACGCGAGTGGGACGATACCACGGCGCCCCGATGTCCCATTCCATGTCGGCGTCGTAGGTAAAAAGCTCTCCGTCGCGATTGAACGCCGCGTCGAATTCATTGCGGAAACCACCGGCGAAGAACTCCCACTCCTCACCATTTGGATCGGTGCGTGCGATCCAGCCACCGGGGGACAACGTGCCGCCCATGAAGCCCGTGTCGAGCCGCGGCAGCAGGTGATCCTCGCTCGTGTTGTTTGGCACGCGGGAAGTATCGACTTCCGTCAACGTCGTCTGGTTTCCCGACACGACATAGAGCGACTCGCCATCCGGGCTCAGGACCGCGATGTGAGCACTATGATCGCTCCCTACGTTCATCCCGCGAAGCAGCCGCGCTTCGTCGTAGTGATCGTCGCCGTCGGTGTCGCGGATGCGGTACAGGCCGGTTCCCTCCGGTCCATTACCCATCGAGTACAAACTGTCGAAGGCGTATAGAAGCCCATGCGCCCCACCCATACCCAATCCAATGGGCTCCGGCTCGATCGGCGTACGTTGACCGAGCGCGGGCAATTCAAACCGATAGAGTTCTCCGCGCTGATCGGAAACGATCATGCGGCCCTTGTCGTCGAAACAGGAAGCTACCCAAGAACCCTCCTCGCCTCGCGGAACCTGATAGATCAACTCGATTTGGAAGCCGTCCGTCACTTCCAGTACCGCGGTTGCCGCCTCGGCGATCGGGCTGATCGGGCGAATTCGAACATCCTTAAAGGCGACCGTCATTGGCTCGCCCGCGGGAAGTTGCAGGGCGAGGGTGCCGGAGGCGAGTTGATGCGAGGTATCACTGTCTGTGACGTCGACGGTGGGTACTCCGTTGATGAAGTGCTGTAGTCGGTTTTCGTTGGCGATAATAACGTATTCGTTCCAGTCGTTGTTTTTGATGGACGCTTGGATGGCGTCGGCCTTGCCCAGGCTGCTGACGACGGCCTTTTCGCCGTCCCCGTTCCAATTGACCACTTCGCCCTGCGTCGCCAAAATCTCCCGGCCACCCGCCTCGTCATGGAGGACGCCGGATTCGCGATCAGCGGTGGCAATGTCGGCCCGGTAACCCGCCACCACAAAGTCTCCCCGATTCTGGCCACGATACTGTATGCCGGAGTTGGCGAGGCCCGCTGGGTTGTTGGGCGTGATGCGGTAGGAGAGCCGCAATTCAAAATTGTCGACCATCAGATTCCTGTCGCCATCCCGGACGATCAGGGACGTCTCGCCGGCAGCGGAGTTATCGGCGGTCGTTCGGCCGACAATGGCGCCATCCTCCACGGTCCAGAACCCTTCGCGCCCCGCCCAGCCAGTCAGATCACGACCGTTGAATAATCTGCGAAAGCCAGGCTCAGGCACGAAGACATCCGGCTCAACGCCGGCGATCAAGGCGTCGACGATCTCGCGCGCGTCCACCGCCAGGTCAAATCGCGTGGCGCCAATTTCCGATAGATTGGTGACCATTTCGCGGTCGGTCCGCGTGACTTCCTCACCCTGTTTTTCCGTTGCCCTGAGGAAAACTTTGATGTTGGTCAACACGTCATTGTTGATCGTGTAGGCGACCGTTCCGGTGACGTCAACAATCGGCGGGGGGACATTCCCTCGCCCAGGTCCACGAAACACACCTTGACGCCCGCGACCTTGCCCACGTGCTCCGGCGCGACCTCTCCCGCGACCACCGCCGCCAGCGCCAAATCCGACATTCGTGGAATGGAATAGCTCGGTCGCCACCTCCGACGCAAGACGCGCGGTGATCGTGTCCCTTTCTGACTGAAAGTCCGTCGCCGACATGAGTAGGGTTGCCGCCTCGGCCGCCGGGGTCCGAAATTCATTGATCGTCTCGCCGAGCGACTGGCTGCGGCCGCCAAAACCGCCGCGGCCGCCACGACCACGTCCCCCGCTCCGTTCGCTTCTTTCCACGGCTTGTTCGAGCGTCATCCAATTGCCGTTCGAAAGGACCGCTGTCTTTCCATCCTTGGTGACAAACTCGGCGTTGGCGTCGGAAAGCACACCGTCCACATGGACGTACCCGTCCGCTCCGTGACGACCGGAAGCAACAATTCGAGAGACTTGATTGGCGGGTGTTTCCACCTCCGTCGCGGCAACACGCGTTTCCCAGCGATAGCTTTGTTGACCGAGTCGTTCCGCCGCGGCGGTCACGGCGGATTTCAATTCCTCGTCTTGGGCCCACGCGGTCGCTGAAAGCGCGGGGAGAACACCGGCGATGAAGGTAAGAAAGACGAACGGACGACCGAGCACCCGCGAAGGACGAATGTATAGCGTCATGATTAAGCCCCTTGAGTTAAAGCTGTTACTTTCCAGAGCGCGGCGTGACGGTTCGCCAATACTCGATTGATTACAGCTTTTTGTACCAGATGTTGCGCGCCTCAATCTTCATGGGCGGCCCCATATGCATCTGGAGGGCGAGGATTCCCTCGGTGGCGTACGCCCCGCCGGACGGATTCTCGTCGATTAGACCGGCCAAAAGCCGTCCGTTGACGAAGTGCAAGAGCGTATTTCCCTTAGCGACAATATGAAATTGATTGAATTGCTCTGGTTTGTAGACGGTGGCCAGATCTTCGGCATCGGCCAGCGACGCGATCAAGCGCTGACCATCGTTCGTTCGACGCATAAAACTCCCACGGGCGCCAGGAACCCACCTCCCTGCTCGCCATAGAGCATGCCTGAGTATTGGTTGTTGGCGTCGAAATCGGCTTGGTATCCACCGACGGACCAGCGGCCGCGCTGCTCGTTTTCGGCGCTGCGATATTGAATCCCGCTATTGCCACCCGTGAGGCGAACCTCCAGCTTCAACTCAAAATCCTTCAACGTCCCGCCTCGCCAAATGAGAAACGTATTGTATTGAACACGATTCTCGGGCGTGCTCTGACCCACAATCATCCCCTCCTCGACGCGCCAGAACTTGGGATCTCCATCCCAGTTCTCAAGACTTTGACCATCAAAAATCTGAACGAATCCCGTGGTGTCGTCCGGCGTGGCGCCACGCCCGCGACCACCTCGTCCACCTACTCCAAACCCTCGGTCGCCACGCCGACCTTGGCGTCCACTCCTGGCACCATCGTCTTGGTCGACTTGCTGCCGCGAATCCTGCTGCGCGGCCGAAGCATCGTCGGTTTGGGCCGCTTCCTGGCTGTATGAGGTATCAACCCAATACGCACAAAGCCCACACAAACAAACCGAAAACAGAATTCGCCGTAGTGTCATGGCATTACTCCCCCGCGGAATTCGTAGAAAATGACCGCCGACCATTTTACGAAGCGGAGTCGCCTTTGTCGCCTTTTGCCTAAGCGCCAATCGTAGTTATCACCGACGACGACGAGTGACAGGTAGGGCGCACAGGGCGGCGAGTCGATGTTACGGATCCAGCCAGAGGGCCTCTCGCAAGGCGTGGCAAGTGGGAATGAACCACCAACTGCGTTTGTCTTTGGTCGTGCAGACTTTCGGACAGCAGGAGACGTCGCCGGCCGGAACACACTGGTACCACGGCGGGTAGGCAGGAAAACACGATCGTGGATACGGACGTGGATTGTAGTCATCGCAGCAGCAATTGGCCGGAAAGCAACTGTCCAGGCACGCGTCGCTGTGGGGGCGGCAATCGCTTGGTCCGCCCGTCAGTGCATCACAAGGCAATGTGCAAGAACTGGCTGGAACGAGCGTTGGCTCTTTGGCAAAGGCTAAGTTTCCGATCCCCCATCCTGTCAGAAAACCGAGCAGACATACCGAGATTCGCTTCATCGAACCACTTTCCTATTCTGTATTCACAAGCTCTGGATTATCTGCCGCCATGGAAGCCATCGGCAACGGCGTCGGCAAGGGCATCGGTAACGGCGTCGTGATGGGCATCGGCAACCGCGTCGGCGTAGAATCGGACATACGCAGTTCCCAACCGCCACCAAGAGATCGATAGACCGTGATTAGGCCTTGGGCGATATCCCCTTGGGCCTGAGCCAAAAGATTTTGTTGCTGCACCAAGAACTGTTCCGCGACGAACACCGAGGTGAAATCAATGACACCGGCATTGTATTGTTCGGTGGCCAACCTGACCGCACGCTCGGCGGCCGCGACGCTGGCCGCGAGGCGTCTCGCCGTTACTTGAGAGTTCAAGTAGTTGATAATTCCATTCTCGACTTCCCTGGCGGCGACGAGAACTTTTTGTTGGTAAACCGCCACCAGTTCTTGAGTTTTGAATTCTTGAAGGCGCACATTGTTCGCAATGCGCCCGTAGTTCAGAACCTTCCAGCTGAATCCCGGTGTGATTTGCCCGATACCGCTTCGCGGACCGAATAGGAGGTCGAGATCTTTTGCCTGGTAGCCAATGTCTCCCGTGATAAAGAAATTGGGATAGAAATCGGCTTCTGCGACGCCGATTTGAGCATTCTGTGCGGCGATGAATCGTTCGGCCGCGCGAAGATCAGGCCTTCGGCGAATCAGATCTGCGGGGATGCCCACGAGCACCTCGGGGGGCGATTCGGGGATGGGCGCCTTCCCGAGCATGTTTTCCAGGTCGGTCGGTGGCATGCCCAGCAAGACGCAAAGTTGGTTTTGAGTTGCGCGGATTCCCGTCTCGATGGTCGGCATGGTCGCCTGCAATTGTTCCAGCAGCGAGGTCGCCTGAACGGTACCTAGTTCATTGGTCTGTCCCCCCTGCCAACGTTCAGTGGCAATTTTGAGTGTGGCTTCTTGCAGGCGGACGTTCTGCTGCAAATACATGAGTTGCTGCTGCAGGACTCGATAGGTTACGTAGGTGGCGGCGACGTCTCCGATCAGCGAGACCATGACGTTATCGTAATCATCAACCGAGGCGTCGACGACGTCATCGCTCGATTCAATGATGCGACGGATCTTGCCCCAAAAATCGATTTCCCACGAGGCACCAAACGTGGTGCTCAAAGTGTTAAAGTTGCGTATCGGAGGTGGCAGCGCGACATTCTTGCTATTCTGTGTGCGGGTGAACGATCCGTCGACGGATTGACTTTGAGGAAACAGGGCGCCGACGGCGATCGCCTTTTGCGCGCGGGCCTCGAGCACACGAATTCCAGCCACTCGCAGGTTCACGTTCTGTTGGTACGCGGTCGCAATCAGATCGTTGAGAACAGGATCATCGAAGACGGCCCACCAATCGCTGTAATTCGCTGCAGCGTTGTTCACGCCGACATGCTCGGAGTCGATCCATTCATTTGCCAGAGGCGCTGGCGGGCGTTGATAGTCCGGGCCCACCTTAAAGCCATTCCGCACGAACTCTCGAACAGGTGTCGCGCAACCAGGGAAAAGCGTCAGACTTAGCGCGCACGTGACAAGCAAGTGTTGTCGCAGCGACCGTCGATCCAATGACTTCTTATTTGGGCAACTTGAAGACTTACCAGCGATCATCGCGAATCCTTGCGACCGTTTTCCCATTGCACATAGGCTGCCGTCAGCTCACCAGTCGACGGGATTCCCAATCCGTCGTCTTCGCCAACCACGAATCGTGAATTCAACAAAGATGCTGACAATACAGCCTATGAGGGTCGTATCGGGTGGCTGCCTCAATCCTGATGAGACGGACCTTCAAGAATGCGCTGGCGCTGAGAGGGCTGGAAAAATAGGAAAAGTTTGCGGCCCGAGAATCAGTCCGAAAGCGTAAGTTCACCACGATCTTGGGAGTGGCACGCGGAAGCGGAGGCGTCTTGCTTAACTTGGAATGACGTACAGGAGCCACTTCTTCATTCGAATTGCGACCTTCGAGATGATGTGAACCGGCTTGCCATGATCGGTGTAGATGGCGACCGTACCGCCAACCCCAAGCGGGAATTTGGGCATCGTCTGATCGTCATTTAAAAGGATCTTCACGGCCAGATACCCTTGGGAGCCGACTTGCGACGCGAGCGGGATTGTCTTGCTCGGATCGTATTGCCCCTCGCCCGTAGCCGGAATGATCGCGTCCACTTTTCCTTTGAAAAGCCGGCCGGGATACGGATTCAGCACCAACTCGACATCATTACCGGGCTGGACGTTCATCAGCCAGTTTTGATGAAACGACGCCGCGATGAAAGTCTCTTCGGTGTTGATGAATGTTCCGGCTGCCGCCAGCGGCATGGGCACCAGCATGGTCCCCTCCTGGACAGCCCAACTCACCACATAACCATCCGCAGGCGCCAGCATGTTGCACTGTTCCAAATTGAATTGAGCGTCATTGACCTGCGCCTCGGCGGCTTGAATTTTGCTGGTGGCCATTTTCACGCCGAGCGTAGCCTGACTTTCCGCGGCCTCAGCCTGTTGCAGGGCAGCCTGGGCTGCGGCAAGTCCGGCTTCTGCCTCTTGCTCTGCGGATTGAAATTGAAGGAGACTCGCCTTGGCCTGCTGAAGTGCGGCCTGCGCCTGGTCGACCGCAGTTCCCGCCGCCTGAAGGGCTGCGTCCGCTGCTTCACGATTTTGGACGGCCTGGGTGACGCGAAGCGCGCTGATCGCGCCTGCGTCGGACTTCTGAAGGTTCACAGAGATTTGCTCTTCCGTTTTCGCCAAGTCGTCCGCCGCCTTGGCCTTCACGACTCCTGCCTCAGAATTGGCCACTGCCGCATTGGCCTTGGTGATGCCAGCCATTGCACTGGAAACAGCGGCTTTTGATTGGCTGACCGCTGCATTGGCCTGTTGGATACCAGCCTCGGCACTGCGCCACACCGGCCTTGGCGACATTCACACCCGCTTCGGCTTGTTTGAGCCCTTCTTGGGAAACTTGAAGCTGCGCAACAGCTTGGTCAAGGGCGTACTGATAAGGCGCGGGGTTAATCTCAAGGAGCAAGTCGCCCTTCTTTATTGGCACGTTCGCCTTGGCATGCACCTTCGTGACCTGCCCTTTGACGTAGGGCACCAGCTGGATCACGTATTGCGTCGTAACGACGCGAGGAGTCACCGGGCGCAGAGAGTCCAGGCAACGGCTGGCCCGCCTATCACGAAGAGGCCGGCCACCACCACGATGGCAATCGGATACGGTTGCGGTTTCACCAACTTCAGCTTGAAGAGCAATACCACGACAGCCACGTAGATCGTCAGCAGGAAAGCAATCACGGCTTCACACCCGTCTTGGCACTGGAGTTTATTTAAGGCGGCTTCCAAGGCGTTGACTTGCGCCTGCATTCTCGCAAGTTGTCCTTCGGGATCTCGACCAGGAACCGATTGGGATCCCTCCTCAAACGTCGTTCCGTTCGATGCGGCAGAGAACGGTTTTAGAAAGGCCCAGATCAAGGCGAACGGCCAGAGAAGGCCGAGCGTGGCAATGCCAAGCCAACTTGCGATATTGATCGCGACTGCCTGCGGATGATTTCGTTGTTTCGCAATCTGGCCCGGTAGCTTTCCGAGGGTGACCACAATGATCACAACCGCCGACAGCAGAACCCCGAAGACAACGAACGCGAATATGTCAAAGACGTCGATTTTCGTTTCTCCGAACTAACCGGATAGGAGATTTGGTATCCGTCAACAGGTCCGAGTCTACTTGGTCGAACGGCTAATTCAAGTGCTAACGGAGCCCGATCTTTGCCGATGACGTGTGAAGTTGCGACCTATCAGGCCGCAGAATACGGGGCGATCGACGGGTCGAAAGGCGAGGAATTCGTACGCACCCAAAGCGGCAACCTCCTGTCAGCAAGTGCCTTTGCTCCTATGCATCGGCGAGTCATCGCCCAGCCGATGATCACCAGGGGGTATCCGCGATGGCCTTCATCTCTGTTTCATATCGCTCAAGGAACTCGAAGCTTGGCGGCAGCTTGCTCAGGCGCAGCCAGGTTTCGTAGGACACGATCTGCTTACCGCCAGGAAGTTCCTTGGTCCAGAGCAGTCCGTCGCCTTCGAAGTTAACGATTGCCACACCGTCCTGCTTGCGGGCGCGGAGCGAGATTTCCTGGTCGTCCTTGGTGAAATTGAAGAAGGTGTACTCTTCGTCGCGGATGCCGCGTTCGTCGGCCTTCCAGCCGAGCTCGCCGAGGGCCTTCGTGTAGATCTCGGCAGCGTTGGCCAGGGTCGAGCCGTCGAGTTGCACTTCGATTGTCTTGCCGAGTGAGTCGAATCTGCCCGTTTTCGTGCCATTGAGCAGCGGGAAATCGGCGGCTTGGAGGCCGGCGGTGGCGGGCTCATCGCCCTCATCCTTGTGCTGCGCGGCGTCCCACATCGAGCCGGAAGCGTCGCCGATGCGCACCAGCGTGCGGCCATCGGGCAGCTTAGTCAGGCTCACCGTAAGGTTGCATTGGCCGCGCAGGTAGGGCAGCCAGTTTTGCTCGTCTTTGAGCGAGCGGCCGATTTCTCGCGTGAGCCAGCCGTGGGAGGTCAGTTCACGGTCGTAGAACTCGCGCGCTTCGGGCAAGTTCATCTTGGTGATGGCGATCAACTCGGGTTCGGTTGAGCCGTCGAACTCGACGAAGCCCGCGTCCGGCGGGACGGGCGCCCACGTGTTGTTTGGGAACAGCGAGTACTGAACAGTATAGGTCTCTGCGGTGTCGTCAGGGAACTTGCCGACCGAGACGCGGAGCGTGGCGCCGTTGCGCAGGAACTCGAAATCGCGTTTGTCGGGCTCCTCGTTGTGCGAGCTGTTGAGCCGCGAGTACGCTGCCCAGCCGGCTTCGTGAAGTTTGTGTAGCAGCGACGTCTCGATTTGCAGAATGCTGGCCTTCGCGCGGTAGGTGCTCGAAGCGGCATTCTCGTAGACGATCTCGATCGCGGCCCCGTCGGCTTTCGGCGCCAACCGCACGTCGTAGTTGCCGGCGTGATGGAGGTTGATGTTCGTCTTGCCGTCGCCGGCGTCGTAGAAGTAGCCGGAGATTTCGGAGCCGTTCTTTGCGGAACTCTATCGACGTGGGATTGTTCGGGTCTTGGGGCGATTCGGTCCAGCCGGCTCTGGTCAAGAAATAGCGATAGAACGCGCGGGCTTCAGCGATGCTGACGGGCGCGACGCTGCTGAGATCCGTCGGGCTGTGTACGCCTGACTTGCTTCCCGGCAGCGTGGGGAACGTGTGCCAGTCGATGATTTGCTCGAGTTGTTCCGGCGTGGCGGGCGCCTTGGCGGCGGCGTCGGGCATCGCGACAGGGGTGTGGAGCGGCTTAAGGCCGAGTGATTCGCCCTGGGCCGGCGTGCCCCAGATGCGCGTGACACCGATGTCGGACGCGACCGCGAGCAGGTTTGTTGTCGGCAGCCAACTGACGCCGACGATCGTCCAGCCGAAACCTTGAATCGACTGTAAGCGGCGGCCGTCGGAGAGGCTCCACAGGTCGACCGAGCGGCCGTCGGTCGTGGCGAGAGTTTTGCCGTCGCGCGAGACAGTGAGCAGCACGTTGCCGGCGACGCCGCGGATGACGGTTGCCTCGGGCTTGGCCGCGGCGACGTCCCAGATGTTGAGCGCCTCCTCGGCGCCGAAGATGAACTTCGTGCCGTCGAACGTGCGGGCCAGCGCGTAGTTATAGCGGCCCGCGGGCAGGTCGAACGCCTTGGCGCCGGTGCTGGTGTTCCACATCGTCGTGGACTCGCCTGCGGCGGCTAACAGATTCGGACCGACGTATTCGATACGTTCGACGCCGCTCGCCGTGACTTCGAACTTCTGCTTCTGCTCGAGCTTGCCGGCGGTCCAAATAGTCACCTCGCTGTCGTAGGTGATCGTGGCGATCTCGCTGGCATCGGGCGAGATCGCGATGTGCTGGATGCCGTTCTGGTAGAGCTGCTTCGAGACGAGCTCCTTGAGGTCCTCGAGGCTCCAGATTCGCAACGTGCCCTCGGAGTCGCCGACGGCGAACCACCTGCCGTCGGGCGAAACGGATAGCGACTTTCAGTTCGCGATCAGCGTCGTCGGCAGTGAGGTCGAGAAACACGTGCTCCGGCCCGTCGGCGGTGAGCCCCCAGAGCAGGACGCGCGAGCCTGCGACGATGTAGTGAGAACCGTCAGGCGCCGCCACGAGTCGGGAGGTGAAGCTCGTTTCTTTCCATTCGCGGACGGCGAGGAGCTGCAGTGGCTCAAACGGTGGCGGCGTCCAGCGGGCGATTTGCTCGGCCGTAGGCGGCGGGTCCTTCGGTTGAGGCGGCGCGGTGGGGGCGGCTGTTGGAGTGATCGGCGTCGGTGTGGTTGGCGTTGCGCTGATGCGGTTATCGGAGGGGTTCGCGGCGGGCTCGGCGGAACCAGCTGGAGCCGCGGGCGGGACGTCAGCGGTGGCGGCGCCGTTGGCCGATGAGCTGCAGCCGGCGGCAGCGAGACTCAGGATCAAAATGCAAACGGCGAGTTGGCGAGTTTTCATTTGGCGACAATCGCGGATGGTGGAAAATCGTTACAGCAAGTGGCGAATATTGTAATGGGCAGGATGGGATTTGGTGAGCGGCCGTGGAGTTGTCGCACATGGCTACGCCTCGGGCCGGTGACTACAGGTTCTCGCTCTCCTGTATCCGATCGCTCGCCGAATTGTCGAACGACACCGGTGCAACGTGCTCACGAGGGCGTGATCTTGGTCATAGCATCTGGAGTGCATCGGTCGGTCTGGCAGCGTTCTGTCATTTCCCAAACGATCAACGTGCAAGAAATGCCGACCTCGCGTGCAATGCCTGTTCGGCCTATCGTCGCATGCCCCGCCACGTGGGCAACGCATGGTATTCCACGATACGACCATGATTCTATTTCGGAGTTGTTGGTGGCGGTAAATGGTCGTCGGGGTCTTTGCTGCCAATGTTGGTTCCATACGCTTCGACCTCGTTAGCGTCAACGATCTGGTCACCGTTGGTATCCGCAGAATCAAAGTGCCACAATAAACGGGCGTCATTTCGGTGGGGCTGCTGCTTGCCAAACTTGACCATCTCTTGTCGAGTCAAAATGCCATCACGATTGTGATCTGCAGCATCCCATGCGCCTCGCGGCCAAGCCCTCGGTCTAGGCATAATCCAATAGACCAGCAAGACCACCAAGCAAGCCACGCCAGCGATAAGAATAGATTTCTTGGCTCTCATACGAAATCGTCCCCAATTCTTTAGCCGAATAACGTCTGCCGTAACCGGGCACGAACGGAAGACTTTGATTTCAGTTGCCGCGTGAATGAGTTCTCCGGTTCACGGCTTTGGTTGCCGCAGTTTCGTTTAGCGTCGTGATTGTCCAACTACTCGGACATGTCGGCGAACACTCGTCTGGCTGCTGTTTGAATCTCTTCAGGCGACAATTCATGGAGTTGAGTCGCAATTCCCCATTCGTGGCCGAATGGGTCACGAACGCGCGCAAATCGCTCGCCCCAAAACATATCGGTGGGGTCCATCAAAACTATCGAACCATTGTCTTTCATCGTTTCGACCATTGCATCACAGTCATCAACGTACAGATGAATCGCAACACTTGTAGCGCCAAGGCGTGTAGGGCTTGGCGTGCCACCGTGTTCCGGCAGTTCTTCGCTGATGAAGAATCGCGAGGGCCCAATACGAAATTCACAGTGCATGACACGCCCGTCTGGCATGTTAAGCAATAGGTGCGGAGCAACGCCAAAAACGTCGGTGTAAAACGCGACAGCCTTTGCGGCGTCAGTGATACTGAGATAAGGAACGAACTCGCATTTTTGCATTGAAGGCATATCGCTGGAGACGATCTGGTTATTGGATGTGACGTTGGTTTGGCGGGATAACGTCCGGGACAACGCGGTCGTGAGTATTCGTTAGCGAGCGAAGCGAGCCAGGCCTGCCTTACGACTCGCGTTAAGCCCCGCATATGGCATGTCAGAGTTAAGGACAACAATCGAATGTTCTGTCAGCATTGTCATCATCCAGCGTAAGCAGTTATAAGCCTTGGCAAGTTATTTTCTTCAACAATCCAGACGGCAATCACGTCGGCAGGACGATGGCCGGGACGTCCGATACTTCCCGATACTTCGTATTTTACACCAATCGAGCAAAAGGTTTTGGCTACGAAGTCATCAACGGTTCGAGCGAGCCGCAATAAGTCGTCAGACAGGTCTTGCCAGTTGCTAAGGTTTTGCAAAGACGTTTTTTAAGTCGTCCACCTGACGGCCAGCGGCCCGTCATCGCCCGACGGGTGCCGTCATGGCCGATTCAACGGGCTGCAGACTCCAACGGCCACCAAAATTGAGCAAGTGCGTGTAAATCATCGTCGTGCTCACGTCCTTATGGCCAAGCAGTTCCTGCACGGTTCGGATACCTGATTTCTCTGGCTAGATTGTCGAAGGCACTCAGAACACTCACATGCCGCAATAACATGTCATGGCGACGGCACGCTCTTCGGCATGATTTCTCGAACGAGATGGAGCTCGCCCCCGCTAACACCGATCAGGCTCACCGACTTCGCCGGAATGCGACTGCCTTTCGGATAGCTCATTGTACCTGTGACTCCGTCAAATCGCCGGATGCCAGCCAGAGTTCGGCGAACGTCTTCCGGATCGTCGCTCTTCGCCCGCTCGATGGCATCCATCAGGAGACGCGCGGCATCATAACCGAGGGCCGCAAACGCATCCGGAACCGAGTCGGGAAACGCCGCGGTGTACTCCTTGCGAAAAGTGATGATTCGAGGATTCTGGTTGTCCTCACCGAGATATGCATGAGTCGTGAAATACACTTCGTCAACGTGGGGACGCTGCTTCCAGAGACCTTCTGAGTCGAACGAGTCGCCTCCGACGATGGGACAAGTCAGGCCCGCGTTGCGAAGAATGCGTATGGCCGTTCGAATATCGTCGGGACTCTCTGCGGCGAGGTAGACGACGTCCGAGTCCGGCAAATCGTCAATTGTTTCCTCCAAATCAGCGGATGTGAAACTCCGCTGCGCAGCGATTTCTCCTCCCAGCTGTTTGAAACTTGCCTGAAAGTATCCCTGCAGCAACCTGGTATACGTCCGCGACGAATCGAACAAAACCACGGCAGTGCGGGCGGATCGATCCTTATAGGCCCATTCTGCAGCCGCACTGGCTTGAACATTGTCTCCAAAACAAGCCAGAAAAAGATAGTCGGGCACTTGTGCAGGTAACCGCGGGGACGTGGCCCCCGAGGTCAGAAAGACCCGCTTGCTTTGGGCTGCGAGCGGCGCTGCGGCCAACACGAGGTCAGAGTCCGAGAGACCGAACAATGCGACTGGAGCGGGAGTCAATTCGAGTAATTCGGACGTCTTGACTTTGACGACCTTAGCTTCGCTTTGACCGTCTCTGATCTCTAGCACGACGTGCCGTCCGAGCACACCGCCATTTCGATTGGCCTGTGCAACAGCGAGCCGAGCACCTTGCGACGAAGGAATGTCCAACCCGGCTTGTGTCCCGCTTCGGTTATACAAAGCACCGAGGACGAGCGACTCATCCGCGTAACAGGGCGATTGGGCGTGGACTGCCACACCTAACACTGCGGTCACGAATGTCGCTCTGAACCAAACTGACGAAAGTCGGATGATCATTTGTCATCTCACCGAGGATACTCGGGCTGGACCACAGAATCCCGAATGTAAAAGTGATTGCAGCCCTACGATGCCATGAGAGCAAAGTGAATCGTAGAGTCACAGCAGAGTGAAAACAACCTCACCAGGCGGCTGCGGTCATCGGATCGATGAAGCGACCTTCCCTGAGATTCAGCGAGTTTATCTGCGCAGTTGACAAACGATCGGCATGAATTGTCCGTATTCTTGCGATCAGGTGACCCCTAACCGACCCACGATCGACTCGATTGCGAGGCGAAAATGTACACACATCAGAATGCGCCATCGAATAGACGACACCAACTTGCCAATTGGTCCGCACTGATGTGCTTCATGTGACTGACATGGTTTCGATCTGCATACGCGTGCGTTGTCAAGGATTCTGGTTGTCCTTATAGTTTTTTGACCGCACGCCGATCGAATATGGCGTCGATCGCTGCGTCAATTTCGGCGTTCAGCGGCCTGGCAGCCGCGACGTACTTGCCAGCTTGAAACGCCGACACAAGATCTCCTGAGTCGAAGTCACCATCACCGTTCCAATCGCCTTCCGCCCAACCCGCGTTGCCGGGGACACCATCTTCGTATTTTCCGGCCTGAAACACCGAAACCAGGTCGCCGGAATCGAACCTGCCATCCAGATTGCTGTCGCCCGCAGACGTGTCAAAGATCGTTTCGATGAGGTATCGGCGGTCAGCATCGTCGATCGAACCGTCTCGCGTCAGGTCAAAACGTGAATCTTGCAGATCGTCACGAATTGCTGCGGCTACAAGATCGATGTCCATTGCATCCACAACACGGTCGTCGCTGACGTCCCCGGAAGCGGATGAAATACCAATTGGAGTTGCCACGAAGTCATAGCCAGCCGCAGCATGGCCGCTAAAGCGAACGTTGCTCTGCCAGAGATCCGCATTCGCAATGAAATGCGCTGTCAGCAGTCGGGTAGAAGCTGCTGGCCGATTTGGCCAATCTGCTTCTGGCGCGATCCAAAGGACGTTCAGATACCGATCGGTAGCCGGGTCGCCGTCGAGGCCCGGACAAACGGTTCGCTCTTCGTCTCGGCAAATCCCGTCTTCCATATCTTGGACTGTCGAAAATCCGTCCGGCAACACATCGCTGAGCGCATCGAAGGTCAAACTCGACGAGTCATAGTGTATTCGCAGATGAAGACCCGTCGCCGACGCTCCACCATCGGTGTCGTACCGCACATCGATTGAAAACGGCTTGCCAGGCGCGGCGTAAACGCTGGACTTGAAGCCGCTTATGACTTGCCGCAAGTGACGTGAAGCAGCCCTTGGCGCCCCGGCCTCATTTGATTCGTCCTGCGGCGTTGGTGATTGAATGGGTGCAAGTTCAAATTTCACGGCACGATTGTCTGTCCGACGAGGTCGATCATCTCCAGCTGGTGGCGAATCGCCGGCGGCGGCGTTACCGGGTTGGCCATCACCCGCTTGCATCTGGGTAGGGTTGACTGCCTCTGACACCAGCAGGGTCGCCGAGCCGTGGGTGTATCGATCGTAGACGATGGCCTCGACGGTTTCCACTCCGTCATGTATCCAACCCGGACCGATGTCGACCAAGTCGTCCGCGTCGCCAATCACGACCAGACGATTCGAGAACGGGTCATTCTGTACGACCGCGTCGCGATTAAGGAGTAAGGTATTCGTTCCGGTACCGCGGATGTCGATGAATTCCACGTCGGTGATGCTATCACGGTTCACCAAATCGATCGTGAGTCCGGCGCCGTTTGCACTGTCGATTTGAAGCACATCGTCACGAAATCCTCCGTTGTATCTCAATGGGACATGCAGGGGACCGCCCGACGAATCGAGTATCAGGATATCCTGAACATTGTCGTGACCTAGCACGGTCATCTCGGTACTGGAGGCCAATTGTATCGACTCGCCAGTCACCCCGTTCACTGAGGGGATGACATTTGCTCCCTCCCGGACCAACCGAAACTGTGTGGTCGTCGCGACGGACGAATTATCGGCATGCACGGGAAACTCAATGAGGATCGGATCAGGAGATGAAAACGGCTGCGCGCGCACCGAGTGACGTCATCCGAATTGTTGGATGGTCGTCCTGGCGATTGGCAGTTTCACTCAGCACAAACCCAATGGTTGACTGAAAATCAGAAGCCATGAGCCGATCGTTGGGAAGGGCGAGGTTGTACAGCCGAAACGAGTCAACCGCCCCGATGGGAAACTCATACTCGATGAAGCCATTCGTCCCCACTTGCTCCGAGTCATTGAGCGTGAGCAAGGTGGAGAACTCCCATTCCCCGCGCTCGTTAAGCAGGTACAAATCAAATTCCGAGTCCAAAAGCGCGTTGCCGCCAACTTGTGGATCGATCGAGATGGATTTAAACGAGAAACCCGGAAGCGATGCATACTCGTAGCCCACGCTGTCTGAAGCTTCCACGAAAATTGGCTCGTCAATACCCAGTACAATTCGTCCCAGCTCGGGATCCTCGGCTTTCGTGCGGCGAATGAGACGATCGCTGCTGACACCAGAGTCGATGAGTTCCCGATAACGGGCCTGCCCGAAATCGAGCGGGCTGCCTACGGCAACACGAGACACTAGCTGCTCCGGCGCGATCCGATCAAGATAGAGTTCCTCAAAATCGACTTCCGTGCCGTAGTTTTCCAGCTGGATCAACCGATCCTCATTGCCAAGCATGTCTCGCGGACTGTTGTCGTCCGGTGCGATGGCTTGGCAATCGCCGGTCTGACCATAGGGCTGCGATGAAGACGAACCGCACGCAGCGTCCTCGTCAGGCTGGAGAACTCCATTCAGCCCGAATACGTCGTTGCCAAGCCGATTGAGAGCTTTGTTGAGTTCATCGTGTCTGGGATCATTGCTCGTCGTACGGCCGATCTCGATGAATTGAATAATCTCATCGGCAGTGCGTCGCTTGGCATCCGGGGCAAAACGAATTCCACGAACGAGCGCGCTGCCGGTAAAGCCAGCCAAGTAGCGAGCGAAGAGTATGCTATCCTCAATCTCCAATCGCCCGTTACCGTCCAAATCGAGCGTCGTTGAATTCGACTGGCGGTCGTTGGGATCAAGCACGTCCTCATAGAAGGATTGATCGAGTTTCGTGTCGATGTATGTGGAGATCTCATCGGATTGCGTGCGCGCCGCGTTGCGACCGAGCGCTCCAGAAGTTAGCTGATCGCCCGACGCTCCCGCCACATGGCGCATAAGGAGAAGACCGTCACTTAGCGGCGAGACTTCGCCATCGTCGTCAATGTCATTGTTTAGAAACATCGAGACACCGATCCTCTCGAAGATGTCCTGTAATTCATCCCCCGGGAAGCCATCGCTGAGTTCGGGAGGACGGGGAACCGGTATCGCTTCGGAGCGAATTGTGGTGATCGTCGCGTCACCGTTGCCCGAGAAATTTATCGCAAACACGGCCGACGAACGATAGCTAAGCATGTCCGGCGTAAAGCCCGTGATTAGGAAGGCATTCTGGCCATTCGGCGTAACGGTTAGGCTATCGTTCAACACCTCGAGCGGTCGGGTCGGATCCAAGTTTGCCGTACCAGAAACTTGGACCTCAAGTTTTGTGTAAAGTTCTTCACCCGTCTCACTCAACAGTTCTGAGCTAAAGAAGACAGGCGAGTTGATCAGGTTCTGGCCGACGGTAATGTCTTTGTCCGCTTCGTTCTCCGTATTCGTTGGCGCGGTCATGAGGGCCGTTGCGGCGGTACGCCCATCCGTCGCCTGATCGAACAGGGTGAAGGGCGAAAGCGTGAATTCACTAAGCCCAAGCTCGAATGTTTGCTGCTGCAAACCGGGCAGATCAATCGTGCCCAATGTGTGGCTGTTTCGGATCAAGGGACCGACGTCAATGACCGTCTGTCCGAACGCAGACAACTGGATTCCAAGCGCCTCAAAAGTACCTTCGAGATCGACATCCAGACCGATGTCATTTGTGAAGCTCACATCCATGCCGAGTGTCGGTGTAACGACGATCGGATGATCACTCAGTCGCTCAATTGACACGCGGTCACCCACTTTGAATTCAACCGATGACACGTCGTCGATGGATGTGCTGTTCACTTGCACATTCACGTTCTCAGAGAAGTCGTACTTCATCTTCTTTTGCACCGGCACGGCCTTGACGTCTTGTGTGACATTCAGTTGCGGGCCGATGTTGTAAGACACGGTTGTGACATCGAGCGAAAGTTGACCGCCGATGGAGAGGCCGAACTGCCCAAGAGGAGCATTCAGCAACTGTCCCAAGAGGCCACCGGCATCGATTTGCAGACTGGCCAACTGTCGGCGGAAATCGAGTTCCGATTGTTTGGGGAAGTCGTTGGTCGTGGCCGTGAGCACGCCCATTTCGTCCGGGGTCACACTTCGCAAGTTCACGTCAGGCAGGGTGAGCTGCATGGTGCCAACGTGTTTGCTGACTTCGGCGATGCCGATACCCGCCACGTATTTGATGTCGCCCTGGAGACCCAGGAGACTTCCTTCGGCTTCACCGGCGAAATCGAAATCCAGACCCACTCGAGGCCTCTTGATCGATCCTTTTTCCGCTTCTTCTGCGGCCTTCTTTTTCGCTTTCTCCATCGATCGGTTAGTCAGCTTGTCTCGTGCTTTGTCGAAATCATTCTGGGCTTTGACTTGCTTGCGCTCCTGCTCGTCGATCGCTTTGTCGATGTCCGTCACCAGGGCATCGTCGCCGCGTTCCTGAGCCTTCTTTCGTTCCGAGCGCCATTGGTCAAGCTTGTTGTTGGCATCCTGCAGTGCTTCATTCGCATCTTGGTACTTCTCGGCGATCTTCCGATCCCTGTTGCCTTCGAGTGCCTTGCCAGCTGCGTTGAAGGCCGCTGCGATCGGATCGTAGACTCGCACGTCTCCATCAAACAGAGGCGTCAAGGTGGGTACGTTGCCATCATCAAAACTGACCGCGTTACCGTTTTCAACGTCGTAAAATCGTCCGTTCTGATCACGGGCGATTGGTTCGCCCAGAACGTCCTGGCCGCCAACCGTTGCTTCGCTGGCGATCAAGAATATGGAGCGGTTCTCTTGATCCCGCATTTGCCGATTGATGGCGAACAATTCGGTGCCCAAATCCGCATGCAATGGTGGAAGGCCGGCGCCAATGCAACCAAACAGGCAAGCCTTGGCATCAAAATCTGCATCGAACTCGATCACCAGATCGGCGAATGCGCCGAATTTGGGTGACACGGTGTATAGGCTGCCATCGTTGACTTCAAGAAATGTCGAGATGCTGGCCGTGTTTGCATCGAACTGATCGATGACGTAGTTCAGATCGCCCTCATACGTCGCGTCGACAGAACCAGAATTAAAGTAGAACCCGAGGTCGAGTCCCATGCGACCCGCGAGGTCAGCGGTCACTTCCCCGCCGAACTGGGAGCCTTCGGGACCGACAATTTTGCCAAACGTAAGTGGACCGGTATCGAACTCAGTTCCCAAGAATAGTGGATCGGACTTTGTCGACCTGTTGGGATCACCTTCGTCGAACCCAAATCCGAACACGGCTGCATCACCCGTTTCACATCGCAACTGACATTTGTCACGGGCTTCATACCGCCATGAGGTCGTCAGCAGCGATTGCACCTCGTAGGCACCGATGTCGGCGAATGCTTGGATGTCACCCAACTGGTTGTCGGTATCGACCATTGGGAGGCCACGCTGATCGACAAGCGGCTTGCCGTCCGGGTTGCCAGCGTCGATCGCCGGGCTGTCCGGTTTCAGCAGATGCGTTTTCGTGGGACCGCCGTTGTCGGCCAGGGGGCCGAGTCGTGGATCTAGGCCGATGAAGTTTCCAGCCATCGGGATGGGCAGGTTCTGCGTCACGTTGTATTGCGCGGTTTGAATCGTACCCCCGTTGAAGTTCCCATCGTCGATCTCGCCATCGGCCTTATTATTCCAGACGATCGAGTTTTCAAGAATCAATGTGCCTGCCAATCGAATGCCACCGCCAAAACGAGTGGTCTCGTTTTCGGTGAGCGTGACATTCTTCAGTGTTGCCGTGCTACCGCCCCACGAAGCGATCCCCCCACCGACGTTAGTTTGAATGGTCGCGCCGCTTGGTCGATCTGCTGTACCGTTACCGGAGATCGTACTGCTCTCGACCAGCAACGTGCCAAAACTATTGATGCCGCCGCCATTGATTTCCGCTGCGTTTGCTGAAATCGTGCTCCTGACAATGGTGGTATCGCCATCGTTCGCGATCCCACCACCGCTATCGACGTTCGCAGTGTTGTTGGAGATCGTCGAAGTCCGCAGATCCAACGTTGCGCCGGATGCGTTAGAGATGCCCCCGCCACTACCAGCGTGATTGTCGTCGATTGTGCTGTAGGCGATGGCAAGATCGCCATGGTTTAAGATCGCGCCACCTTCCTCGTCGGTCATTCC
The DNA here is from genome assembly GCA_963785495.1 of uncultured Planctomycetales bacterium. Lineage (GTDB taxonomy): Bacteria > Planctomycetota > Planctomycetia > Pirellulales > Pirellulaceae > CAWAVP01. The sequence goes on from CAWAVP010000025.1 coordinate 354,551, forward strand.
ACCGGTCAGATAGAGGCCCCACATTTCAACCGTTGTATCTGGGGCGATCTCAAACAGCCGACTTTGATGCTTACCGTCGATGGTCAACATGGGCGGTCGCTGACCGGGAGTGTCGACACCATCGAAGGGGTTGGCGATTACGACATCGTCGGTGATCGTGATCTGTTTCCCTTTCAATGTGATTCCGGACGAGACATTCGAACGTTCCGCGATGACCTCCATCAGATCACGGTCGAATCTGATCGTGTCCACGACGCCGGGCCGGCCGTCTCGAAAGTTCGCCCACAGAATTGCTTCACGCAGAGTCATACCTCCGCGGCTGTAATCCCCATCGAGTACATCCGAAAGGTTGTCGACGACCAAATCGTCGGTAAAGAGAAACGGTTCGACTTCGAATGCACCGATATCAGGCTTCTGAATCAACGGCGAACGAACGACACCACGCTGGTCGGTTGTAACCACACCTTCTTGCGCTGCGTCGATCGCCGGGCTACCCGGCAGCAGTCCATGCACATCCATTTGACTCTTGACCGTCAACAAGTCCGTCAGCATAGGATCGATCGGTGATTCAAGCGTACCGACTTGGTCACCAAAACCTCCTGCAATCGTCATGCCCTGGTTGTTGCCGATCAGGTTGTGGCCGAGACTAACAAATATTCCACTTCCGTCGAGAACCATGTTGTCGGCGAGGATGGTACCGCGTAGTCGTATCTGCCCAAGCGTCGCATTCCAAATACCTCCGCCTTCGTTCTTTGCTACGGTCGTGTGGACCAGGGTAGCGATTCCCTGGGGAGCATTGAATATTCCACCGCCATTGTTATTGGAGGTGTTTGTCGAGATGGTGGAGTTCCGCATCGACAGCTCGCCGGCGTTGTAGATTGCTCCGCCGTCGTGAGCGGTACTGCGCGAGATCGTACTCCGACGGATAGTGAGTTCAGCACCGCTGCTGTTGTAGATCGCTCCTCCCAGGCCTTCAGGTGACTCGTGATTGTCCAAGTGAACTTCCGTCAATGTCAGTATTCCAGAATTATGGATTCCGCCGCCATCGCCTTGCACCGCGTGGTTACTCGCGTCACCGCCGCGGATGGTCAGTCCAGAGATACTGACCGTGGTGTCCGACGCGATCTTTGCCACATGCGCCGCGGGGTTTTGGCTGGCTTGAATTGAGAGCTGTCCGGCACCTGGGCCCTCGATCGTCAGGTCGTCAGTAATCGTGAGTTGTTCTCCATCGAGCACGATGGTATGGGGGCCCATGATCTGAATTTCGGCCAGTCCAGGCCCGTGACGCGTGCCGTCTCCGTTTTCATCGGCGAAGCTAGTAAACCGCACACGACGAACGTTCTCTTGTGGTGGAAGGAGAACTGACACATCGCGTTCAGCAAGTGGAAAAACCACATTGCTGGACTGAAGCAGGTCACCATTTTCGTCAAAGAGTTCGACTTGGCCCGCGAGAAAGTCGAACCCGTCGGCCGACTCACGATTTCGTAGCAAGTCGAATCGAGAAACCGTTACGTCGGCAGGGAATTCCGTTTCCAAGAAGGGCGCGCGACCATTAGTGATATTGGCAGTGTCCGACTTGTGCGAAAACCAGGACGTATTCACGTCTCCGTCCACGGCACGCTGCGCAGAGAATGAAGCATAGGTACTACTAGCAGTGATCTTAACGCCAGCCGCCGCGGTGAGTTCGAAAGTGAACAAGGATGGATCGAATTTGATCACGTTGGGGCCGGTAGCGTCCTTTGAATTGGCGAATTCGATCGCTTCGGGGAGCGAGAATTCACCGGGTGCGAAGTATCCGTCGGAAATCCCGCTAAGTGTATCGACGACAATTGGATCGGTGAGCACGGGTGGTTCGTACTCGATCGCACCCAAGTCAGGAGCTTCTCCGATCGAGCGAGCCAGGCCTCGTTGGTCGCTGCGCGGAGCAAACACCGGATCCGCAGCGTCAATGGCCGGGCTGCTTGGTAGCGGCGCGTGTGCTGGAGTTGGACCCCCAAGATCACGAAGCGGGCCGAGCCGAGGATCCGCATCGATCAGGTTCTTGTCAGCGGCGCGTTGATTACGCCCCACAGGTTTCCTTGTCCTGAATTCCCAGCGACGATCGAGTTGGTAACGTTGAGCGATCCAAGCGCTCGGTTCAAACCGGCACCGTCGTTGAAAACCACGGTCGAGTTGATGACGTTGGCTGTACCACCTTCCACTCGAAGCCCCGCGCCGGAATTCGAACGATTTCCTGAAATGGTGGTATTGACAATGGTCGCTTCCGAATTGGTCCAAAGAGTGCCGCCTTCATCGGCCTCGTTGTCATAAAACGTACTTGCATTCACGAGCAGCGTTCCTCGATTGGCGATCGCCCCGCCTTTGTGACCCGCCCGAAGCGCGCGGTTTCCCGTCATCACAACTTCGCTCAAGGTCAGATCGCCGTCGTTCAGAATCCCGGCACCCCAACCACTGGGAAGATAGCCGTCTCGAATCGTGACCCCCACTATTTCCACTGTCGCGTCGGAATTGACGTGGAAGACACGGTGCGGATCATCCGGGCCGCCACCGCTGATCGAAAGTAAACTCGCGCCGGGACCGTGGATCTTCAGGTCGTCGCTGATGGGAATTTCATTCGGGAGCACGATCGTGCCCATTCCACCGTCCAGTTTACGGATTTCATCGAGTAATTCATCGCTGAATCCAATCGTATCGGGACCGGGAATCGCATTGGCCCACAGAATGGCTTCGCCCAAACTGAATTCACCGTCCGCGTAGTAGCCATCAATTTCACCCGACAGCGTGTCGACGCGCATGCTGGACGGCGGAATCGATTCGACGGCTCCAATATCGGAGCCATTGTGCTGAAAACCGAATTCGTCCAAGAAAGCCTGGCCAATGACCCGTCGAAATCCCCGCTGGTCGCTCTCAGGCAGGTCGGCCGAATCATCAAGCGTTGCATTGATGGCCGGGCTACCTGGTAGCGGGACGTGAGTCATCGTCGGCCCACCGTGATCGCCAAGCGGCCCCAGGAGCGGATCGTCGGTGACGTAATCAAAGCCGCCGATTGTGTTTCCGAGTAAATTGGAGCCCTCGCTTGAGAGCTGGGCGCCATCGCTCTTGAAGATGTCGTCGGAAGATTGATTACCGGCGACAATCGAGTTGTACACCGTCATTTGGCCGAGTGTCTCAATGCCGCTTCCGCTACTGGTGGCAGTGTTGTCGGTGATCGTGCTGTTACGGATCTGCAGTAAACTTGTGCCGCCGCTGTTGGAATGGTTGATGATTCCCCCACCTCGTATCGCGGAATTTCCTGAGATCGTGCTACTCTCGATCGTCATCGTGTTCCAGCGGTTCCCGATGGCGCCTCCCTGCGTTCCCCCGTTGCCGTGAAAAGTGCTGCCCACAATGTCAACGGGCCCCTCTTGATTAAACAGAGTGCCGCCATGATATGCGTGGTTCGCGGTCAACGTACTATCCACGATACGAAGAGGTGCGATTTCGTTGTAAATTCCTGTTCCCCATGACACGACATCGAAATCGGCACTGTCAAACCGGTTGCTCGCAATGACGCTGTTCTTAAGTATCAACGAGACCTGACCTTCGAACGCGGAGTTTCTCTTGCGAAGCGTTTTGATGGGCTCCGTTTGGTGTTGGACTCGCTGAAAGATCAATTTTGTCGAATTGTAGATACCGATTCCGAATCCATCGACGTTCGTCCCAAAAGTATTGTTGTGCTCAATGACACTATCGGTGATTGTGGCGGCACCGGCGTTGTAGATACCAGCCCCGGGTGACTGTGTGTGGTTGTGGGCGATGGAGCTATTATCACGCACCACAAGTGTGCCTTCATTAAGGATGCCGCCGCCGACGCCCTCCGCAAAATTGTTCGGTACGAATTCTGTTCGGCCACTTGGTTCGTTGGGTTGTTTGCGGAAGACATAGTCGTTCCGATCAAGTCCTAACTTGGCGATCACCGTATCGTCGATCTCTAATGAGCCAACGTGCGTATTCGAAAGCGTTAGCGTGCCATCGGGCGAATTGTAAATCCCTCCACCGCCACCCAGATAGGTTCGAATGTAGTCCCCCTCCAGTTTATTCCCGTCAAGCTTGGCGTTGCCGCCTACGATCGAGTTACGCAGCGTCAGCGTCCCCGCGTTCCAGATTCCGCCACCGAAGTTTTCGTTTGAAGAGCCAATGCCTTGCTCGACCTTGCCACCCTCAATAATCAGGTTGGAAAACTCGGCCTCCACGCCCTTCAAGACTTTGAAGATCCGGCCGGAATGTCGCTGCGGGGACTTCACGCCAATGCGTATGAGGCCAATATTGCTGGCATCAATCGTTAGGTCGTTTTGGATTTCCAGAGGGCGGAACGTCGTAGAAACAGGAGCAATGGTCTTAAAACTCAAGTCGGCGCTGAATTCGATCGTATCGTGCTCGACGGTGGCATTGGCCGACGCCAGGGCCTCGGCAAAGGTCGTAATGGTGGGGTCGCTTAGGTTGTTTTGGTCCGGCCGATCCGCGGTGTTGACCACAAACACCGCCAGGAGGTTGCGCGATTCCAATTGTTCAAATCCCCGCGCATTTCGTCCCCGCGCATTTCGAATGAGTCGACGGGGCCTGAGGCTGCGAAAGTCTGAGCCGGAGATTCGTTGACGGCGTGCTCGATTTCGTCTCGTCATGGAAAGAACCTTCGAATAATCGGTCATCCGGATCTCAGCACCGAACGCGGCGGTGGGCGCGCAATCGCATCGTTGGTGCGCAATCGCACCGTTGCTACCTGTGCCAGTTCTCGGCGAAACCGGTAATCGTTTTTTTTGCGAAGCCACCTGAATTCGCCATAAAACACTCCCTGGAAACACGTTAAGGCGGCAACCAGGAGATTGCTGCTGGCCGTGAAATAGAAGATAATTCTCACCAGACGGTCGATCCCACGGCTGACGCCGTCGCTCGCCCGTATTGGAGGAGCTTTCCAGCAAATGAATTCCGCTTCGGCCCCGAGAATCTCGGTAACGCAGCTCTTGGCACGTATTGACGCGGGAGACGACTCCGCGAAGCAGGAGCTGTTTGACCAGGTGTATTCGGAGCTACGGGCGATGGCGCAAGATATGATGCGTCGAGAGCTCAAGCAGCATACGCTGCAACCAACGGCCTTGGTCCATGAGGCGGCGGTGCGGTTGCTCAAAGGTGATTCGCTGCCTGGTATCAAATGCCGATCGTATTTCTTCGGGGCGATGGCTCAAGCTATGCGGCAAGTTCTGGTGTCACATGCTCGATCGCGAAGTCGTGTGAAGCGAGGTGGAAACTACCGTCGTGTTCCACTGGATGACGCCGTCGACGACGTCCAGCAACGGCACAATTTGGACTTGGTTGCATTGGATGAAGCGATGAATGACTTGCAGCGCCACAGCCGGCGGCACAATGAAATCGTGACGCTTCGATTCTTTGGAGGCTTTTCCATTAACGACATTGCCGAGCAGCTGGGAGTGTCGGAGTCAACGGTTTCTAAGGACTTGAAATTCGCCCGTGCGTGGCTCGGCCGCAAACTCGGTGCCGCCACCTAACCTATCCATGAATCACGATCGCTTTCTACAGGTTGCTGAACTATTCGATCAGGCACACGTGTTGGATGATGCACTACGCGCGAGCTTTCTTGACGCGTCGTGCGCGGGCGATCCGACACTTCGACGCGAAGTCGAGCTGTTGCTTGCAGAGAATGATGCTCCATCCATGCCGGACCTGGAACGGGAAGAACTATTGACCGGCGCGGTCGGGCGTCTCGATGTTCTGCTCGAAGACCCGTTCATCGGCAAGCAGTTGGGCCACTTTCGTGTGATTCGCCGCGTGGGTGAAGGGGGAATGGGCAATGTCTATCTCGGCGAGCGCACGATCGATTACGAGCAGCAGGTCGCCATCAAGGTCGTCCGGCATGGTATCTCGCACCAAAGCGTTTTACGGCGATTTCAAGAAGAAATGCGGATTCAAGCCGTGCTGTCGCAGCACCCACAAATCGTCGGAATCCTGGACGCGGGCGTGACCGACGATGGACGCCCTTATCTTGTAATGGAGTTCGTGAATGGAGAGCAGATCGACGAATACTGTAAACATCATCGTTTGACGATTCGGCAACGGTTGGAGATTTTCCAATCAGTTTGCGACGTCGTGCAGTTTGCCCACCAATATGCGGTCATTCACCGTGACCTGAAGCCGAACAACGTGCTCGTATCTGACGACGGGGTGCCGAGGTTGATCGATTTCGGAATTGCCAAGTTGACCGACGCCGACGACGATGGTCGAGACTCGGTAGTTACCCAGCCAGCTCAGCGAATCTTCACGCCGAACTACGCGAGTCCCGAGCAGGCCGGGGGTGGGCAACTGACAACCGCAAGTGATGTGTATTCGCTAGGCGTTTTGTTATACGAATTACTGACCGGACGTCGCCCCTACGAGATCGCGGGAAGCTCCGATTCTGCCGCGCAGGCGATCCTCGCGGCAACTCACTCAAGACCAAGCGAGGCGGCCGCTCACGCTTCACATGACAATCCCCAACTTTTGGCCATGCCGCGCGGTTTACAGTCCGACCGACGGAAACGAGCCCGTGAGCTATCCGGAGACCTCGACAACATCGTACTCATGGCGATGCGTAAAGAACCCGAGCGACGTTACGCCACCGTCGCGCAGTTGTCGGAGGATATCCGCCGGTACATGACCGGGCTTCCGGTCGTGGCCCGGCCGGATACGCTCGGATACCGTTGGGAAAAGTTTTTGGGCCGCAATCGCGTCGCCGTTGTGGCCGCCGCGTTAGTGGTAACATCGTTGGTCGCAGGCGTTGTCGGTACGACGTGGCAATGGTTTCGCGCTGAGAAAGCGGCTCAGTCAGCGTCCCTCGCCACCGCAAAAGCTCAAGAAGCGGCGACTGAGGCTCGGAAGAAGGAACGACAGGCGCTGTGGCAAGTGTACCGAGTCAATATGGCCATGGTGGCGGCCGAATTCGAACGAGGCGATGTGGTCGAAGCTCGCCGGCGTCTGAAGAACTGCCCGGCAGAAGCACGAAACTGGGAATGGTACTACTACGACAAGTGCACCAGGAATCGTCATTTTATCCTGGGTGAGGCGACCAATCAGGTTTCTCATGCTGTCTTTTTCCAGAACAGTTCGAAAGTCATTACCAGTTCTTGGGACGGGACCCTTCGTACCTGGGATGTGCGTAGCGGGCAACAACTCTCCGTACTGCAGGATGACATGGGCCAAATCGGTCAGGTGGTTGGATCCCCGGACGGACGGTTTTGGGCGAGCTCATCGTATGACGGTTTCGTCCGCGTCTGGGACGCGGACAAGGAAACCGTTGTTGCCAGGTTGAATGCGGGACGATGTTATCTCGCCTTCCGCCCCGACGGAGCGATGTTGGCAACCGCATCGTTTCGAGACCATCGCGTGCGGCTTTGGAACACGACAACCGGTGAGCCGATCACGCAGCTCTCCCGACTCTCTGACGATCCTCCTCGAATTGCTTTCAGTGCGGATGGCAAGCGGCTCGCGTATTCGAGTGAGCGTGATGTTATCGTCTGGGACCCTGTAGAGAACATCCAGATCGCGTCACTTGAGGGACACAGCAGTGTCGTCAATGGGCTGGCATTCAGCCATGATTCTCAGCGGTTGGTTACGGGTGGTGCGCATCCTTGTTACGACGTCCGACTATGGAACGTGACAACCGGAGAATTGATCGCGGAGATGCCGGGCCATACGAGCGACGTCGTCCATGCATCTTTCAATCGTTCGGATGACCGGATCGCCACCGCGTCGCTCGATTCGACGATACGACTATGGAACGGAATTACGGGGCAACCGATCCGAACGATGGACGGGCATCGGTCCGCTGTGTCGTGGTCCGATTTCTCTCCGGACGGCGCCTACTTGGCATCGGGTTCCTACGACCAGACGGTGCGACTTTGGGATGGGCAAACGGGTGCGCCCCTTCGCGTCCTCGCGGGACACTCCGACAAAATCCACTCGGTGGCTTTCAGTTCGGACAGTCGATGGTTGATCTCTTGCTCAGCCGACACGACGGCACGTTTATGGGATCTCTCGGCTCCGGCGCCGGTTGTCCTTCGCGGTCATGGAAGCTACGTCTACGCAGTGGCTTGGCTGCCGACCCATGCAAGAATTGCGTCCGCTTCATGGGATGGGACGGTGCGAACCTGGGATGCAACGACGGGCCAGCCGCTGGCGGTTTACGAAGTGGAGTCGGAGGCTGATCGCCGTGCGTTGTCGGCCTTCGAATCCCCGTTTTTTGCCGTGGACAGCAGCCATGACGGCTCACGGATCGCCGCAATACGCGGGACGGGTGCGGTCCATGTGTGGGATATCGACACGGGCCGTCATCAGGTGTTCCGCGACATGGCCGGAGGGATTGTATGCAGTGATGTGGAGTTCCTTCCCGACGACAACGACCGGTTGGTTTATCAAAAAAGCAACGGAGTCGTCACGGTACGCAGTCTGGTCAACGGTGAGCAGTCACCGGTATGCCAGTTGCCAAAAAAGAGCGTCTATGGGATCTCCGTAAGCCGCGACGGATCGATGCTGGCCCTTGGTCTCAGCGACGGAACTGTGCAAGTTTGGGATCTACGCACCAAGCGAGAAACGGCGGTATGGCAGAATCCCCTGAGTGTCAGCGTGGTGCAGTTTAGTAGCAACGGTCGCTTGCTTGCCAGCGGCCACACGAGCGGACTTATTCGCATCTGGGACATGACGAGCGGCCAACAGATCGCTGAACTTCGCCACCCCACGGCGGTGTATGGGTTAGCCTTCTCGCCCGATGGTACGCGGTTGGCAACCGGAGGCGCCGACAGCATGATCCGCTTGTGGGATACCCGGTCGTGGCAGTCGATTGTGGCATTGGCCGGGCATGAACAGTACGTCCATTCTTTGCAGTTCTCTACCGACGGATCGCGATTGATCTCAGGTTCTGGTGACCATACGGTTCGCATCTGGAATGCTTCGTCTGAGAACTAACACCGCGTCGGGATTAATGGAGTTTTCGCGTCGCGACCGAGCCGGTGCTCGAGACTTTCTAGAGCGAGTCACTCTGACACATGCCTACGGGTCCGTGTCAATCAACGGGGGAAATGCGGGAAATGCTGGCACGGAAATTCGTAAACCGCTGTAGGAAGATTATTGTCTCGGTCGGGGTAGAGTGCCGTAGAAAATTAGCGTTACGTCTCGCGATCACTCAGGCTGAGAGCAATCGCGCGATTTCGCACACACGTTTGGTCGGAAAGTCGAAGATTGGAGCGCGAATACCCCAATCCTGTTAGAAAGGGGGAGCTTAAAGTGAGAGATACGCTTCGGGAAGGAACAAATGAAACTAAGATTATTCGGAATCAGCAGTACGGCAACGCTTCAATCGCTGAAAGAGACTGAGCTTTCAGCTTCGTGGCAGCAAGACGACACGCATCGGTGGATTGACGTGGAAGCAGCAACTCAGGATGATCTGCGGCAATTGCTGGCGCCACTGGGTTTGCACAAATCCTTACTGAACGCCTGTATACAATTCGAGCGGAGCACACGCTTCATCTCGCAACGAAACGCAATGTACTTCGAACTGCCAACGCATCTCGGTTGGGACGAGGTGGAAAAACCATATCTATCGGTGATCTGTCTGAACACGACAATCATCACCATTCATCGGGATCCGCTACACACAATTGAGGACATCATGAGCGGCCTGGATGAAGAAGTTCCACTGTATGCCAAGAGTTCGTCGGCGCTGCTTTACTACGTGTTGATGGAAATCGGCAGGTGCAATGTCGATGCTGCACTTGATGTCCGTGCCGAGGCGGAGAGATTGGATCAGATCAGCAATGAAAGTCTTGAAGACGTTGACCCGCAAATGATCGCCGCGCTGCGGAGGAGAATTAATCATCACGCTGCCGTTCATGATGACCACACTTACTGCGCTGGTGTGCTGCAAACGGTCGAATCGGAAGTCTTCAGTGCTCAGCCGGCAGTCCCAGTTCTTTCATCAATTGCTTCGGCTGAGCCGAACTGGGCGGAAAGTTGGTCGACGGTGCTGACTCTCGTGTTAGCAGTCTCGAGCGCGACTACAAATTATCAGTTCAAAAACGCGTCGACAATCGTTTGCGATTTCTTACGATACTCTCTTCCGTGCTCATGCCACTAACGCTAATCTCCGCCATTTACGGCATGAATTTCACCGATCTACCGGGCATGGGAATCCCGGATGGATATTGGTTCGTCATCGGTTTCATGGTGGCCACCGCACTAGCGACCGGCATCTTCCTGTACTGGCGAGGGTGGTTTGAATAGGGACGAACTTGAAACCGATTGGACGGTCCATGAATCGCGGTCAGAGAGCGAGCCCGAGCATCGCAACCGTTTTCTAACAATACAATGTCTTCGCAGTGTTCAAGTACACGAGAGCGTCGTCAACTCTGGCAACTGGAAGCAACTCTGGCAACTGGAAGTTCGTGTCGCCAACGTGGGCCGGGCCTGGCAGGGCCGGGGCTGGCAGGTGCCAGCGTATTCGATGCCGGCCAACCGTCAAGGGCTGGCAATCCAGCGAATTCTTGTTCGTTTCTTCATTTCGTGGTCAAAGATCTTGCAATAGACTCGTTCATACGCAGCGACCATCGTATCGATGGAAAAACGTTGCTGAACATGTTCGCGGCAGGTCAGCGCGGTCGATATCGGGAAGCTTTCGCAGGGCCTGAACCGCTTCGTTCACGTTGTTGACTAGAAAGCCTGTCCGTCCGTCTGCGATCACTTCACGGCAGGATCCCAGATCCATCGCGATCACGGGCACGCCAGCGGCATTCGCCTCTGCCAGAACAAGTCCGAATCGCTCGGGAATCGTGTTCAAGTGCAGCAGTGCACGCGCGGGCAAACAATGCGTTCTTGCCTGGTACGTCTACCGGTCCGATGTAGCGAATCTGCCGATCATCCAGATGCGGTTCCACCTGCTCCTTGTAGTAACGCTTGTCCTGAATGATGCCAGCAATTAAAAGGGGCCATCCGCTCTGGCGAGCAACTTCGATCGCCAGATGAACACCTTTGTCGGGATGAATCCGTCCAAGGAATATTAGTGCGTCACCGTATGCCGCCTGTAGTGGGTACAATGTGAGATCAATGCCGTTGTACACGGTGGCCAGGTAGTTCAACCCACTGGCTCGATCCGAGTTGCTGATGGAAACGAAGTACCCGTCACGATACTTCTGATACACCTGCATGATTTGCGGAGAGGAGAATCCGTGAATGGTGGTCAGTACGGGCGTGTTGATGAGTCGCGTGTAGGTCAATGCCATAAAGTCGTAGTGACTATGGATTAGGTCAAAATCGCCAGCCCGTTCGAATGCCGCAGAGATGTGAAGGTATTCGGCAACCTTGGGATCGACCGTGACGTCCTCTTCGTATCCTCTGTCCACGACTGCGTGTAGGCGAGCGCTCGTCAGGGAATCGCCTGTCGCGAAAAGTGTCACGTCCCAACCGCGGGCGACGAGGCCCTCCGTGATGTTGCTCGGCGACTGTCTCCCAAGCCCCGTATCGGCGAGGAGGAGTCCGCCACGCGACTGGCGAAAGAACGGCGATACGCTTTCTGTCTCATCGTGTTCAGCCCTTCGCGCACTCCATCGCTGCCAGCACTTCCCCAACTGGAACCGTCGCAAAACCGGTAGCGTGATCAGCCAATCCATACGGAATGATCAGTTCGCCGTTGTGTAGCAAAGCGCCACACGTATAGACGACGTTCGGTACGTAGCCTCTTCGCTCGTTCTCGTTGGGCTGCAAGTAAGGGCGCGTGCAGGCGGCCAATCACCTTGCTCGGATCGTCGCGATCCAACAGAAACGCACCGATGCAGTATTTGCGCAACGGGCCGACACCGTGACTTAGCACCAACCAGCCAGCATCGGTTTCAATGGGTGATCCACAGTTCCCGATTTGGATCAGCTCCCAAGGAAAAGTTGGCTTGAGCAACAATTTGCGTTCATTCCAGAAATGGACGTTGTCGGAGAAGCTGAGATAGATGCTCTCGTTGTCCTGCCGCGCGAGCATCGCATATTGCCCGTCGATTTTTCGGGGAAACATGGCCATACCTTTGTTTTGCGCGGCTGGCCCGTTTAAGGTGATGAAGCGAAAGCGAAGGAAATCAACGGTTTCGACCAGCTCGGGCATGACCACCTTGCCATCGAAGGCGGTGAACGTCGCGTAGTAGATGTGGCTGCCGTCATCGTTCTGGAAGCGGACAAACCTCGCGTCCTCGATGCCGTTGCTTTGCGACGGCGTGGCCGGAAACAGGATGCGCTGTGATAGCTGCTGCTCGGGCTGGAACTGGACTTCGTAGTTGGACCGAGCCAGCATCCAGATCCCGTGTGCGGTGTTCTGGTCTTCCTGCAAGACACCTTCCGACTGACGTGCCTGGTCCACCTCAGCGTCAATGGCCTGTCGCAGCTCCTGCATCGAGAACGAATCGTCCAAGTCGATCCATGACCCGGCTCGTGAACTCGCCGTTCAATCCCAGCTCACGAAGTTTCCGTGTGAACAGCCCCTTCTCGTACGCCGCGTTGGGGATTTGCTGCGGCTCCGTGAGGAAGCCGGCGGCGTCCAGTACTTCGATCCGATTGTTGGCGTCAATGATACCGGTGCGAAAGGTGATCGAAGAAATGTGGCCTTCCCCCGTTGCTCGCAGACTGAGAATGAACCGCAGGGCACCTGGCGGCAAGTCAGCTTGGTTCGGATGCAGAACGATCGAAGGATTAAAAAGTGCGGCGGATTCAAGCGAGTATTCGGCAAGGAAGTAGGAGCCGATCAGCAGTCGTCTTTGTTCGGAAAGGTCTCCGCTTCGGATCGTGTTCCGGTCGAATCTGTTCGAAACGTTCGAGAAACAGCCGGCGGATCTCCTGGTGTCGCTGTGAGAACTCGGCGGAGACTTTATCCAGAAGACTGACAACCTGTTCTTCCGGGAGAGCCATGATCCGGGCAACAATTCTGCGAATGCGTTGTGAATCCCCCGGATTAAACGGTCGCAACAGAACGCGTGACTGGTCGGGCTTGAGGACCAAGCTGGTTCGCCTGAGGTTGATTGCGTTGTTAGCCATTTCGATCCCTGGTAGCGTTCAATCTGCATGAATTGCGCTCGGCGGCTCTGCCTTCTCATGGTCGAGCTTTCAGCACAGAAGGTTTCGGCGACTTGAAATGCGGCAAAGGAATTCTCCAGCAGCTCCATCTCCGCCAACGAAAGCAAGAACGCCAAGCGTTGATTCGGCCCCTTGGTTTTCGTTGACGCGATTTTCTTGCAGACCATCGTGGCAGCCACCGGTGCCCGTGTCGTATAAGGGTTGCCCAAGATCATTGCGACCGAGGAACCAGTCGAATGCCAAGTGCGCCTGTTCGCACCAAGAATGATCGTCAGTCGCGGCGAAGGCTTCGATCGCGGCTGACACCATCGCATGCGCTTCGATAGGCTGCTGGTCATACTCGGCGGCCGGCTCACCTCGGCGACAAAAGCCATTACATCCGATCGGGCGAAATCGACCCTGCGACGACAGTTGCTGTTCTGCCAGCCACCGCAAGGATCGAAGGCCGATTTGCGTGGCTCGCTCGTTGCCACTCCAACGTCCGCTCAGGATCAGCGCGTGTGATAACTTGGCGTTGTTATACGACGCGACGTCCTCGAACCAGGGCCAATCGTCGGTCGCCGAGTGCTCATACAGATCAATCAATTTGTTGGTCAGCGTATCTCGCATGTGATTCACCACTCGATCACCGCTGAGGCGACGGAGGTATTCGTGAATTCCAATCAGCGACAACGCCCAAGTACGGGGCGACGTAGTTTTCGCGGATGCGGGCAGCGCCCTTTCAAACAACTGCACAGCCCAGGATTGAAAGCTGCGCCGCCGCGAACGGCCCACGCAGGTTCCCAGCGCCCAGATGGCGCGTCCCAGGGAGTCGTCCGATCCATCCTGTTCCATCCAGTGGCGATCGAAGCTCATGAAGTTGCGAAATCGGCCGCTCTCCGGATTAAAGGCATAATTGAGAAAGGCAGCATAGGACGATGCGGCCTGGTGCAGTTCTCGCGAATCCTTGCCCAGATCCTCCAGCAGCACCGTCAAGATCAGTGCCCTCGCATTGTCATCCGTGCAATAGCCTTCATGATTGTTGGGGATGGAATAGCACGCATGTTGTAGGATGCCTGTCGAATCGCTCATTCGCATCAGGTGGTCCAGATTCATGCTCGGCAGTTCAAGCGGTTGTTCTTCCAACGTCCTCACGGCCAAGAGGCTTGGGCACATGGATGCGACTGCGTCGCGCATCCTGGAACGACTTTAGATATAACTCCGCCACGTGGCTCCAGGTCATCTCTCGTCCCAATTGGTAGGCGCGCTTTCGCATCGCGTGTCGACGCGGATCATCGCTTCAGCAGCGCGATGATCGCCCGACCAATCGCTGCGGAATCAGCAAATGGAACCAATACTCCGCGGTCATCGGCCAGCAGCTCTTCCGCATGCCAATAAGGCGTCGAGATCACGGCCTGGCCGCAACCAAACGCGTAGGCGAGCGTTCCGGAGACTGCCTGCGCAGGATTCAGGTAGGGCGTGATGTACAAATCGGCGGCGCCAATGAACTCGGTCAACTCATGCAACTCCACGAAGCGGTTGTAGAAGCTGACATGCTTCTGAATTCCCAGCTCCTTGGCCATCCGCTCCAGGCTGATCCGATACCTCTCGCCCTCACTTCGCATCAAAGCTGGATGGGTTGCTCCGAGAATGAGATAAACAAAATTCGGTACATCACGAATCACAGCAGGTAGAGCCTGCAAAACGTGTTCGATGCCTTTGTTCGGTGACAGCAATCCAAACGTCAGTCCCACATCCTTTCCCTCGACGCCAAATTGATCTTTGTAGAAGTTGGGATCGGCGAACGGCCGGTCTGGGATGCCATGTACGATAAGGTCGATCTTATTTTCGGGAACTTGGTATTCCTCAAGAAGTATCGACCGGCTGCGCTCGGTCATAACGACCAGTCGCGTGGAAAGCTCGACCAACTGGTCCATGGCACGGCGTAGTGTGACATCCGGTTTGGGAAGAACGGTGTGCAGTGTGGTAACAGCCGGTATGCGTAAGTCGCGCAGAAACGCGAGAATATGACCGCCGCCAGGACCTCCGTAGATGCCAAACTCGTGCTGCAGCGAAACCACATCGACATTGCTGAAGTTTAGGAAGTCCGCCGCCCGGCGGTACGAATCCAGGTCCTGTTCGGAATAGCTGGAAGCGAACTTCGGGAGGGTATTCGTAACCGCCCTGGATGTCGTCAACGGGGACGACGATGCAATCGGCCGTGGCAGCTGGGCCACGGCGTTTCGTAGATCGTGAGTGAAAGTGGCGATACCGCACTTCCGCGGCAGGTAGTCACCCACGAACGCGATTTTTCGTAGATCGGAATAGGCCATTTTCGGTCTCTTGGGGTTAGGCAGATTGTTCCACGATGTGCCCGACTTGCTCGGGGAGGCCGATATTGGCGAACCGAGAGATGTCGTTACCGTCCCGAGCGACCCATGGCAGTTTTTCTTTCACCGTGATCGAAGTTGCGAGACGTTCCTATTTCATGCCGTTCGTCTCACGGCTTCCGTCACACCACCAACTTCTGGATCGCATAGGCCTGTGCCGCCTGATCGAACATCAACTGGTATGTTGCGGTCACGTGAGTCATTCGATTTTCTTGGGCTTCCAGTACAGCGTCCATCGTCGCCGCATAGAGGCACGCGTCGCGAGTTCCGGCGGCGTCAAATACAACGAGCTTGAGCCCATCGTCTGGTGAGTCAACCTGGCTCCGCAGGTAGCCTTTGACCAGTGGGTACGGTTGCAGCTCTAGCTCGCTATTCGAGCAAAATGTGTCATACAG
The DNA here is from genome assembly GCA_963785495.1 of uncultured Planctomycetales bacterium. Classification (GTDB taxonomy): domain Bacteria; phylum Planctomycetota; class Planctomycetia; order Pirellulales; family Pirellulaceae; genus CAWAVP01. The sequence goes on from CAWAVP010000025.1 coordinate 370,443, forward strand.
CTCCTTGTCGGAAAAACCATAAATTGCCAAGCACTTCGTTCCCGTCTGCAACGGCACGACGCTGGGGCCGATGCGGCAATTCTCATCCATCAAGACGTAGTATGGCGTGGCTCCCAGCACTGCGGTCATCGGCATGATTGTTCCTCTATTTTTCTCTGTGTTTCCGTTGTTCATTGCGTCCCTACGCCGCGACCACGCTATATCGACAGATCCGAAGCAAATGGCATGCCATGACTCCGCTCGGCATCAAGAGGAACATCGTGTTCAAAACCATCGTGTTCTAAGTAGGAAAGCAACATTTTGATTTGAGCATCCAGTACGTGCTGCTTGGGCACGACGGCGTTGACGATGTTTTGAACCTGCATTCGCGCGTAAGCTGCTTCCGGCGCGTTCGGGTATGATGCGAGGAGTTTTTTGTAGAGCTGAAGAGCCAAAGGTAAATCGGGTCCCGTATAGTGTGCGGCGTACGCAGCCGCGTACTTCCGGCCAGAGTCCGTTAGTTCTTCATCGATTCTCATTTTCGTAAATCTTTCTAAAAAAGGACTTGTGAACCGTAGGCTCGAGACAGCAGAGCGCGATCCTGCTGCCCTTGGTTCGCAATTTCTGTTTGAATAGGGTGAGCTCTTCGATGGCGGCCGCGCCAAACGACGCTACCCCATCAAAGTCGATCAGGACCTTGCTGTCCCGAGCCAACTTATCCGCGAGTTGCGAGAAATCGGCTCGGAGATCATTTGCCGTTTCTTCTTCGAAGGACTGCCCCTTTTTGAATTGGACGAGCACGACGCTCGCTGAATTGGATACGACCAAATATTTAAGGGTCCAAACCTCCGAGTCCGTAGCTTCCGCGCCGGTTTGAGCTGACATTGACGTCAGCGCACAGGTGGCTTCGTCGCGAAACTCGTACATCTCGAAAATTCTGTGTCGGTACTTTGCCATATTTCCTTCCTCTCACCATGAGCCTTGATCAACGCCACCCGAAGCAACAGCGCAGATATCGCAAGAACGAAGGTTCCCGCGACGAGCAATGCGAATTGGAATTTCGCCATGGTGCACCGTCCGATTCTCGTTGCGTGTTTATGGTCATCTGTTTCTGCCAATTATTTTCCAAGTCACACTAGCCTTCGACAAGGCTCATTCTCGTTCTTGCGACCCCACGCCAAAAATGCAGACATAGCCTTGCGCACCGGCAAGGCACTCAACGTCTCATCGTTGGGGTCGTGCAACGGCTGTCCGGAACGATATCGCTCGGCCATTACTTCCAGCTTCTGTGCAGATCCCGGTCTAGCCTGAGTCGGTGCGGATCGGTTCGGAGGTTCGAATTTGTAGTTTCGACTCTGTTCCACGTAGTCCATGTTTGTCCTGCTACTTTGTCGTTCACCTTGGTGTTCAAAACCGATCGGGCCAGGGCGGTCTGCCATCGGCAGCTTGCTAAGTCGAACCACGCTGTGGTTGTCAGTTCCGCACCGACGGCGCACTCGCAAAAGTGGCACACTTAATCCGATGAAACAATTCACCGATCGTTCAAGTGTTCGTTGAGACGAAGCGGATGGAATCGACTCCACCCACAGCAAACGCCGCTTCAACGAGAATTCCGGACAAGCAAGACGTCACAGAATTCGGGGCGTCTAGAATGACGCCGGCCTCCATCCAGAGCGGTCAACACAACCGATGGTTGGTGGCAGATAAGTGCGGCGAACTTGCCGCCTTCTTTTTGGGGCCGGAGTGCATGAGTATCAAATATTTGTGCAACTCCGCAGTCCGGATGGCTCGATCGACTGAGTACCAATAGCGCTACTCGTTCCCTTCGCCAATATGGATGGACTCCGTCGACTTTCGGGTCAATGCGAGCATGTTACCCTCCTGGGGTTCGGCGTACGCTCATTGTTGCTAAGCATTTCTCTTGCGTGATCAGATTTCCCCTTGGGCAAGCTTTTGCCTGCCTGACCTCGCAAGCGAGATTAGATACAATATGTAAACCTACAAATATTGTATGTTGAATTCAGGGGATTGCAATGCCGATCCGCCACGAAACACCAAACAGCGTTTGGCTCACTCTGTGCGACGACTGAGCGACGAAGCAATGGCGTCGTATTGCAAGAAAGCGGCATTCTCGCCGACGTTTAAGAGAAGCCTGCTAGGCGCCCGGAACTCAGTGCAAAGTTCTTCTCTCTTGCGTGCAATTCATTATCCGACACGGCCTGGCCCGTTTTGCCACTGCCGTTAGCGGACCCCGAATGCCGGCAAGCGCGGATTTTCGCCCTCCTGCCGTGTCGTCAAGAGATACGGGGTATGTGAGACCGCGGAATTCTCCCGTCGTTCAATCACGAGATCGCGATAACGACCGGCAGCTCGAAACATTAAAAAAAAGTAAGGAAAACTCAATTTCTTACATTTTTCGTTATGTTATATGCCGAAAATGCCAATCACGCAGATCTGTGCGCGTTGCATCGGGCCGATGTATCGGCGGCTTGCGACGTCGTTCGGTCTGTGTTTTAAGGGGATTTGGGCGTTGGGCCCAACCAATGCGGAGGACGAAAACGGGCCGGATCAATCGCGTTTGGCCCACTATCTGCTTAGACGTGACCGGAACAGAGATTTCGTGGAGGCTCTTCCTTTTTGCCGCGGGAATTGGGGACCTGTTTGCCTTTTGAATCTCCAACCGCGCGGCATCAAGCGGCGAGTGAGTCATGCATAGAAGATGGCAACGCTGACACGCAATTTTTTGCCTACACCGTCTTTTTGTTGCAGACATCGCCTTGACGGGTCTCGCCGCCGCTGCCAGCGGAGCGGAACGCCGGCATGCCCGAATTCGCCCAGTGCCGTCGTCATGCGAGAGGGACAGCCTAAACCACGAAATTGTATCCAACACCCCACCTTTCCCAACCAGTGTTCGGGCACGCCCCCGATCCCCAACCATCTACCACGAATACTATGAGATTCTCACCGATCCCAGCCGTCATCCTGTCGTTGTCTTTCCTTCCTCTCAGTGCTTGCAGCAAGATCGAGGCGGAGCACCAAGTCGAGAGCCGAAAGATTGTTGTCACCAGCCCTGAAATAAAGGACGTCACCACCACCGAGCAATACGTCTGCCAGATCCACTCGTGCCGCCACATCGAGGTCTGTGCCTTGGAAAGCGGGTATCTCCAGGAGATCCATGTCAAAGAGGGCCAGGCGGTGAAGCAAGGCGACTTGATGTTCAAGATCGTCCCGACGCTTTACCAGGCCAAGCTGGACTCCGAGGTGGCCGAGGCCCAGCTCGCGCAAATTGAGCTCAACAACACTCAGAAGCTGTTCGAGGAACAACGTGGTCTCCGATAAGGAGGTGGCACTGGTCGAAGGCCAAACTGGCAAAGGCCCAGGCCAAGGTGAAGCTGGCGCGGGCCGAATTGAACTTCACCGACATCAAAGCGCCGTTCGACGGCATCATCGACCGCCTGCACCACCAGTTGGGCAGCCTGATCGAAGAGGGGGAGATCCTCACGACCCTGTCCGACAACAGCGTGATGTGGGTGTACTTCAACGTGCCCGAGGCCCGATACCTCGAGTACAGGGCCGGCCTGAATACAGGGCGAGGATGAACTGCACGATCGAACTCGAGCTGGCCAACGGCAAGAAGTTCCCACAGCCTGGCAAGATCGGAGCCATCGAGGCCGACTTCAACAACGAGACCGGGAACATCGCCTTTCGGCCGATTTCCCGAACCCGGACGGCCTGTTGCGTCACGGTCAGACCGGCAACGTATCTGATCCACCGCATGGTGAAGAACGCCATCGTCATCCCGCAGCGGGCGACGTTCGAGATTCTCGACAAGCGTTACGTATTCATCGTCGGATGAAGATCACGTGGTACATCAGCACGAGATCAAGGTCCAGACACGAAATGGAGGACATCTATGTGATCGACGAGGGCGTCAAAGAGGGCGACAAGATCGTTCTCGAAGGGGTCCGACAGGTTCGCGATGGCGAGAAGTGGAATACGAGTTCCGTGCAGCCGGAAGAGGTTCTTAGCAACTTAAAGTACACGAGGCAGAATAGGAACCTGCTTCCGATGTTCACAAAGATTCTCCATCGGCCGGCGTTGGCGATCGTCATCTCGCTGATCATTCTGTTCCTGGGGGTGTTGGCGATCGACACCCTGCCGTATCGCAGTTCCCCTCCGTCGCGCCGCCGACCGTGATGGTCTTCATTGCCTATCCTGGCGCCAGTGCCAACGTCTTGGTCGACTCGACTCTGATTCCGTTGGAGCAATCGATCAACGGCGTCCAGAACATGCGTTACATGTCTTCGGACGCCACCAGCGCCGGCGAGGCGACGATCCGGATCTACTTCGAGCCGGGCACGGACCCGAACATCAATGTCGTGAACGTGCAAAACCGGGTCAACATCGTGATGAACCGGCTCCCGCCGCTGGTGCAGCGGGAGGGAATCATCGTCAGCCAGGTCGTGCCGAGCATGCTGATGTATGTGAACATCTACAGCACGGATCCGAAGCGCCGACCAGAAGTTCCTCTTCAACTTCGCCAACGTCAACATCATGCCCGTGATCAAGCGGATCCAGGGCATGGGCATCCCCAGGAATCTCGGCAACCGCACGTATCGCGATGCGGATCTGGCTGAATCCCGACCGCATGCGTGCCTACAACGTGTCCTCCGAAGACGTCATGAAGGCCGTGGCGGAACAGAGCGTCATTGGTTCGCCCGGACGGCTCGGCCAGGCCACGGGAAGACGTCGCAAACGAAAGAGTACGTCCTGACCTATGTCGGGCGCTACAACAAGCCGGAGCAGTATGCAAACATCATTCTGAAGGCGAATCCCGACGGCGAGATCCTGCGGCTCAAGGACGTCGCCAACGTCGAGCTGGGCTCTGAGTTCTTCGACATTTACTCGGACATCGACGGCCATCCCGCGGCATCGATCGTGCTCAAGCAAACCCCCGGCTCCAACGCCGCCGCCGTCATCGAGGAGGTCAAGGAGGAGCTCGAGGAGATCAAGAAGGAGTCGTTTCCTCCCGGCATGGACTACGAGATCGCCTACGACGTCTCCAAGTTCCTGGACGCCTCGATCGAAAAGGTGCTCCACACCCTGCTCGAGGCGTTCATCCTGGTGTCGCTGGTGGTCTACCTGTTCCTCGGCGACTTGCGTTCCACGCTGATCCCGACCCTGGCGGTTCCGGTGTCGCTGATCGGGACCTTCTTTTTCCTGCAGTTGTTCGGTTTCTCGATCAACCTGATCACGCTCTTCGCCATGGTGCTGGCGATCGGCGTCGTGGTGGACGACGCGATCGTGGTGGTCGAGGCGGTGCATGCCAAGATGGCACGAGAAGCACCTTTCGCCCTATCGGGCGACGCATGGAGGTGGTGCACGAGATCAGCGGCGCGATCATCGCCATCACCCTGGTGATGACGGCCGTCTTCGTTCCGGTGACCTTCATGCCCGGGCCGGTCGGCACCTTCTACCGCCAGTTCGGCATCACGATGGCCACGTCCATCATTCTCTCCGGCGTGGTGGCCCTGACGCTGACGCCGGTGCTGTGTGCGATGATTCTCAAGCCCCACTCCGACACGCCAGAAGCCAGACGAACCAGTGAAGAAGCGGCGACTACGGACCATTCTGCTGTATGTGTTTGGCGGGTTGCTGGTCCTGCGGGCATCACCTATCTGGCCTATGATCTGTGGGGGCCGATTGGCTTCCTGTTCATTCTCGTGCCCTTTGTGCAGCGTCCTTTTAGCCGCGCCGTCGACATGGTCACGGACGGTTATGCCGCGATCCTGCGGCCGATCGTCACGCGCCGCGTGCTGACCATGGTCGTCATCGGGGCTTTGCCGTCGGCATCTTGTTGTCAACACGCAGCTCCCGACCGGCTTCATCCCGGGCGAGGACCAGGGCATCATCTATGCGGTCATCCAGACGCCTCCCGGCTCGACGCTCGAGTACACCAACTCCAAGTCCCACGAGCTGCAGGAGATCGCCAAGGAAGTCGAGGAAGTCACCTCGGTCACCTCGTTGGCCGGTTACGAGGTCCTGACCGAGGGCCGGGGCTCGAACGCGGGGACCTGCATCATCAACCTGAAAAACTGGTCCGACCGCAAGCGGACCGCGCGCGAGATCATCGAGGAGCTCGAGGAAAAATGCCATGAGATGACCAACGTGAAGCTCGAGTTCTTCGAGCCGCCCGCGGTTCCCGGCTTCGGCGCGGCCGGGGGATTCTCCATGCGTCTCCTCGACAAGACGAACACGATCGACTACCAGCGGCTCGGAGAAGTGACCGACAAGTTCATGGCTGCCTTGTCCAAACGCAAGGAGGTGAAGAGCCTGTTCACCTTCTTTGCCAGCCAACTACCCGCAGTACGAGCTGATCATCGACAACGACGTGGCCATGCAGAAGGGCGTGTCGATCAGCAACGCGCTGGACAACCTGAACATCCTGGTCGGCAGCACCTACGAGCAGGCTTCGTCCTCTTCAGCCAGTTCTACAAGGTCTACGTCCAGGCGTCGCCGGAGTTCCGGCGGTTTCCCGAGGATTTGGACAACCTGTTCGTCAAGAACGACGACGGGGAAATGGTCCCCTACTCCTCGTTCATGAAGATCAAGAAGAAGCAGGGCTTGAACGAGATCACCCGCTACAACCTGTATCCCTCCGCCGCCATTCAAGGCGCACCGGCTCCCGGCTACAGCAGCGGTCAAGCCATCCAGGCGATCAAGGAGGTCGCCGCCGAGACGCTGCCTCGCGGTTATGGCATCGGCTGGGAAGGCCTCTCCTACGACGAGGCGAGAAAGGGGAACGAGGCGGTTTATATCTTCCTGATCGTCGTCGCCTTCGTCTATCTGGTGCTGGTCGGGCAATACGAGAGCTTTCATCCTGCCGCTGGCCGTGATCCTGTCGCTGCCGGTCGGGATCTTCGGATCCTTCTTGTTCCTGAAGGCCATGGGCTTGGCCAACGACGTCTACGCCCAGATCGGTCTGGTCATGTTGGTCGGCCTGCTTGGGCAAGAACGCGATCCTGATCGTCGAATTCGCGGTGCAACGGCGCCAGCGAGGGCCTGTCTTCAAGGAGGCGGCCATCGAAGGCGGAAAACTGCGTTTCCGGCCGATTCAGATGACCTCGTTCGCCTTCATCGCCGGTCTGATTCCGTTGGTCCTTGCCACCGGCCCCGGGGCGATCGGAAACCGCACGATTGGCACCACCGCCGTCGGCGGCATGCTCGTGGGCACCGTGATCGGGGTCTTGGTGATCCCCGGCCTGTATTACTTGTTCGGCAAGATTGCCGACAAACGCAGCTTAATCAGGGATGAACATGATGAACCTCTTACAGAGATTTCGAACGCGAACAAAACTAAGAACCTCGCGTTTTCGATGGCGATCGCTTTCAGCTGCCTGCTGGTTTTGCCGTCGTGTGGCATCCCACGGCTTCAACGGGCGGATCCGGGACCGGCGCTGCCCGATAGTTTCGACGGAACCACCAACGTGGAAAACTCGTCACAGGTCGGCTGGCGCGAGTTTTTCAATGATCCGATGCTCACGGGCTTGATCGACCAGGCACTGGTCGGCAATCAGGAACTGAAGATCCTAACCCAGGAATCCGGATCGCCAAAACGAGATTCAGGCGCGGCGAGGGGAGTACCTGCCGTTCGTCACATTCGGGGCCGGCGGGGCTGGAGAAAAACCAGTGTCTACACGCGTGAGGGTGCCGTCGAGGATCAACTCGAGCCTGTCCCCGGCGTAGGCTTTCCCGATCCGCTGCCCGATTTCCTGGTCGCCGCCAACATCTCCTGGGAGGTGGACATCTGGAGGAAGCTGCGCAACGCCAGGGACGCGGCAGCGCTGCGCTACCTGGGCACCGCAGGACGGGCAGAACTACGTCGTGACCCGTCTGGTCGCCGAGATTGCCGAGAACTATTACGAGCTGATGGCGCTCGACAACCGGCTGGTGACTCTGAACAAGACCATCCAGATCCAGCAGCAAAGTCTCAAGATCGCCGAGGCCAAGAAGGACGGCGGCGCGCGGCACCGAGTTGGCCGTCCAGCGTTTCCAGGCCGAGGTTCGCAAGAACCAAAGCGAAAAGCTGATCATCCAGCAGGAGATCATCGAGGTCGAGAACCGGATCAACTTCCTCCTCGGTCGCTACCCGCAGCATGTCGAACGAAGCGTCTTCGGAATTCATCGATCTGAATCTGCACGCGCTGAACGTCGGGGTGCCCGCGCAATTGCTGCAGAACCGCCCCGACATCCGCCAGGCCGAGCGCGAGCTGGCGGCCGCCGGACTCGACGTGAAGGTCGCCCGGGCCCGCTTCTTTCCCTCGCTGGACATCACCGCCGGCGTCGGCTACGAGGCCTTCAACACCAAGTATCTGTTCACGAGTCCGGAATCCTTGATTTACAACGTCGCCGGCGACCTGGTCGGCGCCGTTGATCAACAAGAAGGCGATCAGGGCCGATTACCTCACGCGCCAACGCCATGCAATTGCAGAGCCGTTTACAACTACCAGCGCGTCGGTCCTCAATGCCTTCACCGAGGTCATCAACCGCATGGCCAAGGTGGAGAACTACGGCCAGAGCATCGAGATCAAGAAGCAGCAGTTGGAATGCGCTCGAGGCCTCGGTCGACAGTCGCCACGAAGCTCTTCCAGAACGCCACGTGCCGAATACATGGACGTGCTGCTGGCCCAGCGTGACCTGATGGAGGCCAGAATGGTCTTGATCGAAACCAAACAGCAGCAACTGGCCGCCATCGTCAACACGTATCAGGCCCTCGGTGGCGGCGGTATGCTGACGGACGGGAATCAACTTTTCGGTGGCAACTGCAATGTGGTTACGTCTGTCGAGCAGAATCCTGGAGAACTTCCACGCCAAAGCGGACAAGGAAGAGGCCAGTATCCGACTCCTGCACCGCCGGCCTCGCCACTACCCGATCTGCTCCCGCCGGCCGTCGACCAGCTGCCACCGGGCCCCGAGCGCCTGCCGCCACCGGATTCCAATGAATCAGGTGAAGGTGGTGACGGGAGCGCTCGCGTGCGGTCCGTTGCCGAGCCATTGACGGATGCTCGTTCACTTGCGGTAAAGTTCGTGTCGACTTGAAAGCCGAGATTTCGCGGACTCCCGCTGGTCGTCCCGGCCCTTTTGTCCGCGCAGACATCAATAGTGGCCGACATCTGTGGCGTTTCTCTGCCAACGACCAATCTGCCGGATCCGGACGTGCGCATCGATTGGGCCTTTAACCTCCGCGCTGCCACTTGACGCATAAATAACTCACATATAAACTACCGTCGTAGCAGCAGATGGCAGGCAGGTGGCGATCCGCCTTCGTAGAGCGACCGCCACGTCTTGCCGTTGGCGGATGCCGGCTAAAAAAGGGATTTGCATAGCAAGTTCAATTCATCGAGCGAAGGTCCCGCGCACGTGCATCTGAGGGGCTGCTGGCCAAGTCGAGGAGAATCGAGCCCAGCTCGCACTCAAAAAGGTGGCCAAGCAATACGCTGAGGTCAACGAACTTTGACTTGAATCAAGCCCTCAACGGGCGTAAACGGAAGGAAGGACTCATGTCGCACGACGTTCTTTTTCAAACATGTTTGCTGGGTGATCTTCATCTACGGAATAGGATGGTCCTTGCTCCAATGACCCGCTCGCGGGCCGGCACGAAGCGGCTTGCGAATCGTTTGATGGCCGAGTACTACACTCAACGTAGCGACGCAGGACTGCTCGTCACCGAAGCGACTACGATCTCTGAGCAAGCGAACGGCTGGAACGAATCGCCGGGCATCTATTCGGACGAAATGGCCGAGGGCTGGAAGCACACCGTCAACGCCGTGCATGAAAAGGAAGGGGTGATTTTCCTGCAACTTTGGCATTGCGGGCGAGCGTCCCACAGCAGCTTTCATGAGGGTAGTCCCGCTGTGGCTCCCTCGGCCATCAAAATTGACGAGCCGTACATCCACACTCCCGTAGGAAAGCAGCCTTACGAAGTACCCAGAGCACTTGAAACGCATGAGATACCATTGGTTGTCGCGGACTATCGCCGCGCGGCCGAACGTGCGAAGGCCGTCGGCTTTGACGGTGTCGAAATCCATAGTGCCAACGGATACCTGATCGACACTTTTCTTCAGTCAAAAACGAACCACCGTGTCGACCAATATGGCGGAAGCGTTGCAAATCGATTCCGCTTTCTGAAGGAGGTTGTCGAAGAGGTCACCTCCGTGTTGCCGGCCAA
>CAWAVP010000026.1:0-414004 GCA_963785495.1 uncultured Planctomycetales bacterium
CGCAAATCCTCGGATGCGATGGACTTATTGACGGAGGCCAAACTTGAGCGGCGGTTTGGGCTGGGCTGCGGGACTTGAATCGTTTGTACGCTGGTTTTTATGTCGTCGAATTGCTCAACACGTTGACGGACAAGCACAATCCTCACCCTCGACTTTTTCGTTAGTGCTTTGCAGACGATTCAGTCGCTGGATGAAAGGCAAGCAAACGTGGCGAATGCGCTTGCTGCGTTTTGAACTCACCGCCCTCCATAAATGGGGCATTTTCCGACGCTGGAGATATGCATGGAATGTGGCCGTCCTGTGAGTTTGGAGGGCAGAGTTGCTTTTGGTCGAACTGGCCGGTGGTGGTTATTGCGTGCGGTGCAAGGTCGGTCAGAGGCTGATGTGGTCTGCTTCAAGGCGCCGGAGCGATTCGGTTTTACGTGAAGCAGCACACGATATCGAGGATCCGTCGGGGATATTCGCTCGGGGGAAAACCGAGCACGTTGAGAATTGCGAGGGTTGATGAATCAACGAATCAGTCACTTTGCTTGGACGTCGTTGACGGATATACAGCTTTTTGAGCTCAATTGCGCCATGCCGACCCTGGCGGGGCCGCTGTGAACGGTCCCAGGCCATGGGACGCACATGTAGATTTACTGGTCGGAGGAATGGCACGGATGTCATACAAATGGAGCGTCGAATTACGGGCGTGGTGCAACGATTCCAGGGAGCCGATCGGCCTGGAGGTTGTGTGGGCTATGGATCACAGGTTGTGCGACGTCAGGGGGCTTTGAACTACCGCCACCGGAAAACCGTCCGGCCGTCGAAGCGCGAGGTCAGGACGAAGAAGTGAGTTCGTCGGACAGCCTAATCCAATGCGGGTGTACGCCTCGGACCGAAAGAAGCCGCGGGCTACGGACCTGATCGGGGCATTGCCGAAGAGGCGTTTCAAAAGGGCGAAAAACTCTTTGTCGAGGCCACGTTGACGTTATCCGACAAACCCGGGCACAAAAAGTTGCGAAAGAAGCGGCCAGCAATACCAGAAATTACGGCCCAACCGCTGGCCCGACAGCACGTTGGAAGAGGGCCCCGGGATGTTTATATTCTCTCGGAGAGCTATTTCTCTTGCCGGACCGGCTATCCCGCGTCGGAGGAAACGTCCGAGCAACTGGTTAAGAAGTATCCCAATACGCGAACCGCACATGAAACCGGTCGATCAACGCCGTTTCGCGTTCGCGCAGATGCTCGGGTCGAGACACCAGCAAACGGACCCCGATTTGCCTGTCACGCCCAACTTGGTTGCCAAAGATCGGCCTCTGTTCGACAAGTTCGGTCACGGCATGCGGCGACGCTGGATGAGATACTCCGCTTTGACGATCCCACCGGCAAGCTGGCCGACGATGCGGACATGGCAGCGGGGCACGGCGCAGGTCGAAACAGAAGAACTTCGCGAGGGCAGACGAGTTGTTTGCCGATCTGCGACGCCTTTCCCGACGAGCCAAACTCGATTCGCGCCTGCCTGGGACTGCAAACGCAAGTTGAAAAGATCATCTGGGAAAGCCGATCAAACGGTTTAAGAGCCCATGGACAGAAGCCGAACAAGTTGATCAAGCAAATCCATCGCCAGTTTCCCAAGGAAGCACAGGAACACCGCGAATTCCTGGCCAAGAGTTGGCAGGAAGTCAGGTTGAAGGAAGCGGAGCACGACTGGCAAGTGGCACGCTATCACCATAAACGCAAAGAACATGGCGGAGCCCGGCAGTACTACGAGCGTGTGCGCGACGAATTCGGTGACACCAGCCTCGCGAAAGAGGCGACGGAAAAGCTTGCCGAAATCGCCGACGAACCGTCGAAACCGGAACAGGCCTTGCCCTGGGTTGCTCGCCTGTTTCCGACGCCGGACCGCGAGAAGCCGCTGGTGGCGCGGAATCCCTTCGAGAAGGTCACGCGATAGCACGATCTGCTCGGCGCCGATCCGCCTTCGCCTCTGGGTGCTGCTGGTCGCATGAGGAAACGAGTTACGGATGTTACGTCAGTTGCCCGTCAAACTCGCCTGCTCGCTGTGTGTCGTGTCCCTGTTGGTTTGTGGCTGTGCCGGTTATCAGGTGGGGCAACAGGCCTTGTATCGTCCCGACGTGCAGACGGTGCACGTGCCTATCTTCGAATCCAACAGTTTTCGGCGCAATCTGGGCGAACAATTGGCGGAGGCGTGGCGGAGGAGATTGCCCTGAAGACGCCGTATCGCGTTGTATCGGCTGACCACGCCGATAGCGTGTTGCGGGGGCGTATTCTCACGGAAACGAAACGCGCCATTGCGGAAAACAAATACGACAATCCTCGCCTGATCGAAGTGGAAATGGTCTGTCAGGTCGAATGGATTGGTCCGCAAGGCGAATTGTTGACCAATCGGATCATGGTGCCGATAGACCAGTACGAACTGCGCAGTGGGGCAGGCCGATCAATTCATTCCCGAGGTGGGACAGTCCGTGGCTTCGACCCAGCGAAAGGTGATTCAAGATTTGGCCGAGCAGATCGTGGCTCAAATGGAAATGCCACCATGGTAAACTAAACGCCATGAGTTCTGCTGTCCCCTCCGAGCCTGCCGTGTCATTGGCCGATCGCTATCCTCAGCGCGTCGAGTTGGCAATTGCGCCGACGCTGTGTTTCCTTTGGAAATCGGCCGCTGCTGATGGGCATTGTCAACGTGACGCCGGATAGCTTTTCGGACGGTGGAAAATACTTTGCGACCAGCCAGGCAGTGGAGCGGGCTTTGGCGCTGGTCGAGCAGGGCGCGGATTTGTTGGATATCGGTGGCGAAAGCACGCGACCTTATGCGACCCCCGTGGAGACGGCGGAAGAATTACGACGCGTGATTCCTGTCATCGAGCAGATCTGTCAAGCCACGTCGGTTCCCGTTTCCATCGACACCTGCAAGGCCGCAGTTGCCGCTCAGGCGCTGGAGGCAGGCGCGGAGGTGATTAACGACGTGACGGGGTTAGTGGGCGACTCTGAGATGTTGCAAGTCGCTCTGCGCTATCAGCCGGGATTATGCGTCATGCACATGCAGGGGTCGCCGCAGACGATGCAGGACGACCCGCACTATGACGATGTGGTAACGGACGTGGGAGACTACTTGGAAGAACGCCGCGACGCGTTGATCGCAGCCGGGATCGAGCGAAGCCGCCTGTGCCTTGATCCGGGCATAGGTTTTGGCAAAACACATCAACACAATCTCACGCTGCTGGCCCAATGCGGTCAATACCACCGCTTGGGATGCCCGTTGTTGATTGGACATTCGCGCAAGGGATTTATGGCGAAGCTGTTGGGGGACAAGCAAGCCGATCGAACGGCCGCCACCATCGGCACTTCGCTGGCCCTGGCACACCGCGGCATTCAGTTGTTGCGAGTGCACGACGTCCGTCCGATTCGCGAAGTGCTGTTGTTGTTTGAAGCGGTGGGTGGGATTGACGGCGTCGCTGTCCAAATCGCTTAACCAAAACCTAGGCTGCCCCGCCGGTGGCTGCTCCCCTGTTTCCCGGTTCTGGAGTATGCTGAGGGGTTTACGCCGTGCCGGACGGATCGACCGGCAGGCCTGGGGGAATGCTCTGAGATTACGAATTCGCTAGGTGGTCCGTCGAAACGGATCACGTGGCGACAGCAACGAGTTGTCACGATGCCTATTTCCGTTATCTGTCCCGCCTGCCACGCGCGATTCAAGGTCAGCGAAAAATTCGCCGGCCAGACGGGGCCCTGTCCAAAGTGTAAGAAGCCAATTCGCGTGCCGGAGGCCAGCGAAGAGGTGGTGATCCATGCTCCGGACGATTTCGGCCCCAAGAATGCCTCCGGCCGCGGCACACTCCAGCCGTTGGAGCGGGAGGAGACGGCCATATCACCCGTCAAGATTGCCGGTATCGTCGCTGCGGTGTTGGCGACCCTGGTCATCGCAATTGTTGTGGGTCGTGTATATCGTGATGCGCCCGACGGAGTGCCAACCTGGCTGCTGGGTGTGGGGGCAGCGCTGCTGGGTCCGCCCATCGCCGTGGCCGGGTACGCGATGCTCCGCGATTCGGAATTGGAACCGCATCGAGGAGTGGCGTTATGGTTGCGAGCCCTTGTCTGCGGCCTCATTTACGCCGCCTTGTGGGGGGCGTATGCCGTGGTGAAATGGCAACTGTTCGAAGGCGAACTTGAAATGTTCCACCTGGTATTCTTAGTGCCGGCATTGGTCGCCGCGGGCGGAGTTGCCGGGATGGCCTGCTTGGAACTCGACTACACGTCCGGCGCTATCCACTATGGTTTCTATTTGCTGATCACGTGCCTCTTGCGCCTGTTGATGGGCATGCCGGTCTATTGAGGATTCGATGGTTGTGTCCATCCGTGACCTGCCAGAAATTGCTGGACTCGATGCGGGACGAGGGTTGGTACGCATTCCGCCGGAACTGGATGTACCGCTGACGCCGCGGGTCCGGCGTCTGATTGACACTCCTGCCTTCCGCCGATTGGGCAAGATTACCCAATTGGGCCTCGTCTCCCTGGTCTATCCGGCGGCCCATCACCGTCGCTTTGAACACTCGCTGGGCGTCTATCGGTTGTGCTTGCTATACCTAAAGCAGCTCGTCCATGATCCTCGCTTTGTGGACACCGTTTCGCCCTGCGCACGCTCAACACTTGATCCTGGCGGCGCTGTTACACGACATCGGCCATTGGCCGTTCTGCCATCTGATCGAAGATCTCCACCTGGCGGGTATCCCGCGCCACGAGACGATGGCTCGACAGTATTTGACGCAAGGGGAACTGGCGGATGTCCTGCAGCGCGAGTGGGGCGTTGTGCCGGAGGAAATTGCAGACCTGCTGGAGGGACAGCAGCAAGACGCGGTGCAGCGACTGTTGGGCAGTGTGCTCTCCGGGCCGATCGATGTCGACAAGATGGACTATTTAATGCGCGACAGCCTCCATGCAGGCGTGCCATATGGCCGGAACTTTGACCAAACGCGGTTGATTTCCAGTTTGTGCGTGAATCAGACCGGCGACGGTCTGGCGGTGACCGACAAGGGACGGACGGCGGCGGAAATGCTTGTCTTCGCCCGCTACGTTATGTTTAGTGAAGTCTATTGGCATCATGCGGTGCGCGCGGCGACGGCCATGTTCCAGCGTGCATTCTTTCGATTACATCACGACATGGACTTGACCGTCCTTTTCGGCTTGCAGGAGGACGCTTTCATTACGCAGCTGCAGCGCGCGGCCGGCAAATCGGACGTGGGCGACCTGCTTGACGGACTATTTGGTTTTCGACGGCAACTCTACAAGCGTTGGTGTGAATACAGTTGCTTCGAAGACCCGCTGCGTTACGGTCGTTTGGCACGTCAGCCCTATGCCTGGTTAGTCCGCTGTAGCGAGCAAATCGCCGCCCGCCTTTCGACACGGTTGTCGCGGACGATTCCTGCGGATCAGATCCTGATCGATGCTCCTCCCAGTAAATTGGAAGTGCAGTTCAAGATCGACATCTATAACGCCAAATCTCGCCAGTACCGACAACTCGTCGAAGTTTCGCCCGTTGTGAAGACCTTGGCTGAAACGCAGTTTGATGACTACGTCAAACGCGTTCGCGTGTTCGTGCACCCGGAGTTAGCCGAGGATCTGCGGCGGTTGCCGAATGGGCAGGCAGATGCCGAGCGGATTATCGACGCGGCGTGGGGCGCGATCTGTGAGGACGATCAAGCCCCTGACCATCCCTAGGATGTGAGCCGATCACGTTGTGAGTGGCGGTGATCGGTACGTCGCTGTGACGGCCGGCAGACGCCTACATCAGCGACGGCGTTCCGGTATTCGCTTGTTGTTGGAATTGTCGCAGCACAAAAAGTATGGCATTCCGAAGCTCGCGACGCATGCTGCGCGAGTACTCGAGATCGAACCACACGATTTGCCGATCGCTTCGCAGTAGATACGTGCGTGGCAGCAGGTCCGTGGCGACTTGCGCGAATGCTTTGCCATCGGCATCCGACAGGCATGTGAATTGGTCTTCAGTGCCTCGCAGTACTTCACGTGCCTCTTCGGGGGCATTGCCGACATTGATGGCAACGACCGCGACGCCCGCTGCTCGATATCGCTCGGCGAATTCGCTTTGGACCTGGTGGATTTGCTCGCGACTCATCGGCTGATCGGCTCGCCAAAAAATCACGATCGTAAGTTGGTCGCCCAACTTCGAGGCCAGTGTTACCGGCAGTCCATCGAGTGACATCAAGTCGAGGTCTGGAAAGGTATCGCCGACTTGGACCCGGCACGTAGATTGGTGGTCGGAACTGAGTAGGACATTGGGTGTGAAGACGTCGGCCTTCAGATCTTCAGCCGATAGCACCGCGCTCCGTTCGGATCGCTCGACAACGACCGGTGTCTCTTGAGGGGCCGTGGCCTGCGGTTCGACGGGCCGCGGCGCCGCGGCCCGCGGGCGCGTGCCGCAGGTGCTTGGCTTGTTGTGTTGCTCGGCGGCGAACCCTCTTTCGGCTGGCAACCCGACAGGGCCAGCGGCACAACCAGCATCGAGATCACCGCGCGTCCGCAGTACAACCTCGAGCGGCCGAGGGACGGGCACGCGGAGGGAGACAGGAAAAACCGTTTCATCGTGACAGCTCCTTTGTCAATCAGGCTGGGTCCGTCATAGTCGCGGGGGGAAGGCAAGCCGCGGACTGCGCGGACGGCCTGCTATTTGTCGTGTACGCTTCCAACACGAATCCCCAGTTCGTGAAGTTGTCGCCGATCGACGACGCTGGGGGCACCGGTCATCATATCCGTGGCGCGTTGCGTCTTGGGGAAGGCGATGCAGTCTCGGATACTATCGAGATTCGCAAAGAGCATGACAATGCGATCGATCCCGAGAGCAATTCCACCGTGGGGCGGGGCGCCGCACCGCAATGCATCCAGCAGAAATCCGAATCGCTCCTGGGCGGCCTGCTGATCCATTCCCAACAGTCCAAAGACTTTTTGTTGAATTTGATTGTCGTGAATTCGGATCGTACCTCCCCCCGCCTCCGATCCGTTGATCACCAAGTCGTAGGCTTGGCGCGAATTGCAGCAGGGTCCGCTTCGAGCAAATGCAAATCCTGTGGTCGCGGTGCCGTGAACGGATGGTGCATGGCGACCCACCGCTGCTCTTCCTCGTCGAATTCAAACATGGGGAATTCGACGACCCACGAAAAGCTCATCTGACCTTCGATCGTACAACTTCAGTTCGGCGGCCAAGTCTTCGTCGCAGACCGTTGAGGACACGACAAGTGACTTCCCAACGATCGGCACTCAGTAACAGAAAATCGCCCGGCTCGGCGTCCAAACGTTGTGCGAACTGAGCCAACAAGTCGTCGCTGAAGTTTTTGGCGATCGGCGAATTCAACTTGCCATCCTCGGTTACCTTGAACCAGGCCAATCCTTTGGCACCAAAGTCCTGTTGGACGTAGTCGGTCAGTTGATCAATGTCTTTGCGCGAATAGCGATCGGCGGCCCCCTTCGCATTGATACCGCGGACGCGACCTCCGCTTTCTGCCACGCCGCGGAATACACGGAAGTCCGCTGCGGCGGCCAGGTCCGTGCAGTCGATTAGTTCCATGCCGAAGCGCAAGTCGGGGGCATCATGGCCGAATCGTTCCATCGCCTCGTCGTAGGTCATGCGAGGCAGCGGCGACTCGATCTTTAGCCCTAACATTTCCTCGGCCAGCATCACGATAAGTCCATCGACGATGCCGATGACGTCGTCCGTGTCCACAAAGGACATTTCCAGGTCCAGCTGCGTGAACTCAGGCTGACGGTCGGCGCGTAGGTCTTCATCGCGGAAACACCGGGCGACTTGCACGTAGCGATCATAGCCCGCGATCATGAGGATCTGCTTGTAGAGCTGCGGGGACTGTGGCAGAGCATAGAAGGCACCCGGGTTGACGCGACTGGGGACCAGATAGTCGCGGGCCCCTTCGGGCGTGCTGCGGCCCAAAATCGGCGTCTCGACGTCGATGAAGCCGTGGGCTTCGAAGTAGTCCCGCATTTTCTTGATAATCTGGCTGCGAATCAGCAGGGTTTTCTGCATGGCGAGCCGTCGTAGGTCCAGATATCGGTGCTTCAACCGCAGGTCTTCCCCCGGCAAGTCCTGTTGCGTGGGCACAAAGGGTGCGTTTTGGCACTTGTTCAGTACCTTGAGTTCCGTGCTGCGAACTTCGATTTCGCCCGTAATTAGTTTGGGGTTCACGGTGCCGGCTCGGGCGTGCCGCGACGGTACCGGCAATGGAGATTACGTCCTCCGACCGCAGCGGGCGTGCACTGCGCCATCTGTTCGGCCCCCGCTTCCGGTCCAAACACGACCTGTGTCTTGCCATAGCGGTCGCGAAGATCGATAAAGATCGTGCCTCCGTGGTCCCGGTAGCTGTCCACCCAGCCGCACAGCGTGACTTGTTGTCCTTGGTTGGCGGCCCGAAGTTCGCCGCACGTGTGAGTACGAAGCAAGTGTCAAATCCCCTGCAGTAGGCCCTGTCGGTCGTTCCACCCATGATAGGTCGAGATCCCGCCCCGACCGGAACCCCAAATTCTACTGGCTTTTCCCGCCGAGGATAGCGGAAACGCCCAACTCGGTGGCCGAAAAACGTGGGAATTCCTGACTCCATCCAACTCGCGGACGGCCGACACCAGCTGAGCGATTTCACCATTGCCCCAGGCGGAGGATCTGATCGGCCAGTTGTTCCGCGGACTGTCCTGCGTCGCGCGGCAGCCAACGGCACTCACACAAGCTGCGAAACCAAGTCAGCTGTCGCTTGGCAAATTGGCGAGTGCGCGTCTGTGTGATCTGAATTGTCGCCTCCAAAGGAAAATTCTCTCGCAAATGCCGCTCGACTTCTTGATAGCCCACGGCCTGTCGAGCCGTCGTGCTCAATTGACGATACAGCTCCAGCAGCCCCCGCACCTCTTCGACCAGCCCTGCCTGAAACATGTTGGCCACGCGGGCATCGATCCGCCGGTACAGTTGTTCACGGGGCCAGTCCAGCACGAAGACGCGACAGCGATCGGCGGGGCTGCCCTCGTCGAATTGCAACTGCTGATGGCTAATGGGTTGCCCGGTGAGCGTATACACTTCCAGGGCTCGCACAATCCGGCGTACGTCGCGGGGGTGAACGCGGGCGGCCGAGAGCGGATCGACCTGTTCCAGCCGAGCATGTAAGGCCTCCATGCCGACTTGCTCGGCTTCCTGAAGGACCTGCTGGCGGAAGGCTTCGTCTGCCGGTGGACCCTCGAACATGCCACGTAGCAAAGCTTTCAAGTACAGTGGCGTACCTCCCACAAACAGGACCTCCTTGCCCTGCGCGCGAATGGTGTCCATCGCGGCGGCCGTGGCGCTCAGGTAATCAGACACGCTGAACCGTTCCGTCGGCTCTCGAATGTCAATCAGGTGATGTCGGACCTTCCGCTGCTGCTCGGTCGTCGGCTTGGCCGTGCCGATATTCATGCCGCGATAGATGGCCATCGAGTCCAGCGAGATGATCTCGGCGTTGAGGCGATGGGCCAGTTCCAGGCCCACGGTCGTTTTGCCGCTGGCGGTGGGGCCGGTCAAATACCAGCATTTCAGGGCGTCGGGGACCAGATTCATACGCGTTGACACGGCGAGTCGGGAATTGTCAGCCAGGGTCTCTCACTCTAGTATAGAGCCTTGGTCCTCGTTCCGGAGTGCCGTCTGATTGTGTCGCGGCGGCTGGGAGCTGAGAAGGGGTGACCTTGTCCGAGGAAGGCGCGCTGATGAGTTCTCCAGGTGATGTGTTCGAACAACTCATGGCGGTGATCGAAGATCGCCGTGAAAACCCCCCTGCGCGATCGTATACAACTACCTTGTTTCAGGGTGGTGTCGAGAAGATCGGCGCCAAGATCCTGGAAGAGGCGCAGGAGGTCGTGGAGGCGGCAGGGGAACCTTCAGGTGACGCCCAACACGAGCATTTGATTGCTGAAAGTGGCGACCTACTCTACCACCTCTTTGTGCTCTGGGGACATCAGCAGATTGACATCTCAGAAGTCGCGGCAGAATTGGCGCGCCGTTTCGGAACCAGCGGGTTGGACGAAAAGGCGTCTCGGCAACAGGCGAAGGACTCCAGGTAATGCGCAACTTTCGAATTGGCGTTCCCAGCAAGGGACGGCTGAGCGAATTGGCCGCCGACCTGTTATCGCAGGCCGGGCTCAGCTTTCGTCGCCAGGATCGCAGCCTGTTCGCTCGTGTTCGGGAAGTTCCGATCGACGTTACTTTTTTGCGTACCGACGACATACCGGTCTTGTGCGCCGAAGGTGCGATCGACATGGGGTTGACCGGCAGCGATTTGGTCGCGGAGAGTCAGGTGGATGTGTTGCAACGCCTGCCGCTGGGCGTTGGCAAGTGCCGGCTGGCCGTTTGTGTGCCCGAAGATAGTGAGTATCAGAGCGTGCAGGACCTCCAGGGTTGCCGCGTGGCTACCACGTTTCCTCGCACCACCGAGCGTTACCTGACGAATCACCAAACCGAAGTACATCTGGTAGAATTGTCCGGCTCGGTTGAAATCATGATTGCGTTGGGAGTGGCCGACGCCGTAGTCGATCTGGTCGAAACCGGTAGTACGCTGGCGGCAAATCGCTTGAGAATCATGGACGAGATTGGTCAATACCAGACGGTGCTGATCCAGAATCGCCATCTCGCTCAGGCCGAACACAGCGGATTGGCCGACCGCGTTGTTCGGCGGTTGGAAGGCGTGGTCATCGCCCGCGCTTATTCGCTGTTGGAGTACAACATTCCCCGCGATCGTCTTGCCGAGGCCGAGCGCATTACACCGGGATTTAAATCGCCCACGATTAATGCCTTGGAAGATCAGGCGTGGTGCGCGGTCCGCGTGATGGTGAGACAGAAGGATGTGATTGAAGTCATGGAGCAGTTGGAGGCGCTGGGCGCGTCCGCCATCTTGGAAACCAAGATCAACAATTGCCGTCTGTAACGCTACTTGTTCTGTAGCATCGTGGGGCGGTCAGCCGGTTCGTTTTGGGCGACCGTCTGTGACTTGCGTGCCTGGGCAATTTCATACGCATTGCGGGTCAGCTGGGCAAATTGTTCGCGGACATCCGGTTGGACATTGTCCAGTCGCTTCGCGAGTCGTCCCATGCCGGCGCCGTTCTCTTCCGATGTACGCGAAATACGTTCTAGAAACTGAGTCGACTGCACGAAGTTCAGGTCGGCCGACTTGCCGAGCAACGGGTGCAAGTGCTGCGCGTTACGACGTCCACCGCCATGTTGTCGATTTGTAGGAACACATCCATGTGGTTGGTCACGAGCGAACGCTGCTCGGGCGTTTCGCGGAAGTCCGACTTGAGCACCAGCACGCAGCGACCGGTAAGCGGTCGAGGGAAGAGCGGCCCTTCGTACCGGCCTTCGCAATACATCAGATGAGTGTCTTGGTCTCCATAGACGAGCTCGATCGAGGTCACGGTACCTACGCCATCTTTGGCATTCAGCACGTAGGGGCCGACACGATCTGCAGTCACCTTCGTGATACCCATCAGTTGCCAAATATTGACGACGACTTCTGGATAGCGGACGAGAAAGCGATAGATCTGTGGGTCACAGTCAATCACATTGGCCGGCATGCGCCGAAAGAGGCTCGGTCGTTCCACCACATGGGAAATCTTCTGGCGGGCTTCGGGTGTCAACCGCTCGAAGGGTATCGTCCGCATCGCTTCGGCGCGATCTTCTCGGCTGGTCGAGCCCTTACTCAGGGCGGCCGCTGAGCTCGGTGGTACGTACATGGCGACCAACAGCAATAGCCCGGCGACTCCACGAGCCCAGCATGACGGACTCCGCAGATTCCAAAATAGACAGCCGTAGATCGCTGCTCGGCGCGAGCCCGGACGACGTCCCATAGTGTCCCCCCCAATTCGCAGACCAGACCTGAGGCCGGGCAGAGTTTGCCGGTCCTAATGGTAATTCGGCCAGAGGGTGGGTGCCGGGACAGTCTAATTTCGGCGATGCTCCGCATGCCTATCCATGACGGTGACCGCCGTGCAGTGCCAGTACGCTATCGGCGCCGTCGATCAAGCACGACGACTCGATCGGCCAGTATGTGCGGCGCTTGTTCGTCGGTCCGCGCCGTTTCCCGGCCCACAATGCCGACCTCGCGGCGTTGATACCGCCGGAGATTCAGCCCAGGTCGTGGAGAGACGAAGGCCAGAATCGAGCCCTGGGAGTCGGTGAGGGCAAACTGGGGTAGATTCGGCTGCGAGGCAATGACGGGAACCAGATATCCCTCGCCGGCGAAATGGGGATCTTCCGCCTGTCGCCGGATCGCCGCCTGCCGGGCCAAGAAGTGATTGGGAGGGTCCGGGGGAACGTTCGCCATCGGCGGCATCAGTCCGCGCGAGGGTATGCGCGGCGTCAGCGCCGTCGACAATGAGATCTCTCGCGCTCGTTCCGCAGCGGAAGGCGTCGCCAGTTCGTAGTGACGACGTTGTAGTCGGGCGAATTCGTCGATCCTTTCTAACAACTGCCGACCACTGCGTTGACCACTTTGATCCGGTAGGTAAGTCATCACCTCCTGGACCTGCTGCCGAAGCGGGGCCAGGTTCCAGCGATCCACCTCTTGAGTAACCATTCGCGACAGCGACAGCTCTAACTCGGACAAACGCAAGTCCGGATCCGCCTGGGGCGAAGTCGGCACGACGTGTTCGACTGAGGTCACGGCAGGTGGCGACCGAGTGGAAATGGGAGTGGCGCCGACGGCCGTCCAGGCGGTCGGTTCCTGGGGCGATGCATCGGCGATGGGGCTTCGATCCCCAGAGTCGTCGGCCGGCTCCACGTAGCTCGCAAGCGTAATCGGCTGATCTTCCCGGTTCGAACTTATCTGGATCGGCTCCGTACTCATTTGGCCACGCGACGCGGTCAGTTTTTCGAACGAAATGCCGTCGGTCGCCGGCGCCGCCTTCGATTCTCTCAACGCGATCTCGGCTACCTGGCGGGAAGGGGGTGAAGTCGATGGAGCAACGTTAGACGGCGTATCCGACAAGGGGGGTGAAGGGGCGGGGCTGCTGGCCGTCGGCAACGCGAGCTCACGATTTGCGATCTCTTGATCTGCCTCGGCGGCTCCGCCGGCGAATCGCAAATCGCGTGCCCGGATCCAGCGAAATTCGCCCGCCGGAGGTGCGATACGGTACCAGGCATGTCGACTTTTCGCGAGCCGAACGGGGTTACCTAACTGCTGTACCCGCTCGCCGGCCTTCAGTGCAACATATTCCACCTGAAAGGCGGAACGCAAAGATGAGCCTACGCGGGTCTTGGTCCCGGCTTGCGTGACCTGCAGGACGTCGACCACGTCCGTGGGACGAACGTGGTCCGCGCGGACGTAGCTAAAGCTGTCCTGTGGAGGCCGGATCGCGCACCAACCATCATCCTTGTGCCGATACACCTCCACCTGCGCTCCGGACGTAAGTAGACCCGTTGCATAGAATTCCACGCCAGGACCACTGCGGATCAGCGCCTCGGGCACCGCCACGATCGCCGACTCCGGAAGTTCGGTCGCGCCCACTGAAACGACGAGTGTCGCGAACACCATGCAGTTTCCCACGGCGAATCGATACATGGTCAGCATTCTTCTTGCTTGAGGTTGGTACGGTGTGAAGGCGAGCTTCTTTGCTGGCGGGTATGTAGTCAAAACAACGCACCAATTCAAGTCCAATGGCCCGGTGGCGAGCCATCATCGGGCGCTTGCGGCGAGCTTGATAGCATGTGTGTGCGAGGCGCTCGTGGCGATGGTATCCGGCGATCGGCATCTGCACTCTGTGACACCGCCATCAATGTCAGTTCTGACAGCGGTCGTCGGTGAACGATTGTTGCGATTGCAGCGATCGACCTGATGCCGTGACAGAGCTGCGTCATGATTTCGGGAACCCGCGCAACACGGGTGTTGGAAGTGAGGTTGTTTGGTCGATACCCCGAGTTGTCGGACGCTTGGCATGCAAGGTAGCTATCGCCAGGCCCCAGCCCGCACTGTGATCAGGAGGTGACCCGAAGTGTCCGAAGACATCAATGTTGTCGCTCTTGTAAAGGGATCTGAGCGATACATCTTCTTGTATGACGACGACAATCGAGCGCAAGCACTGCGTACGTTAGGTCGTTATGCTTCCAATCCGGAACTGAGTTTTAGCTGGTACGATGCGGCGATACTCAGTCAGAAGATTCGCCGCCAGGCCCGGCAGTCCAACCCACTCCATAACCGGGTGTTCGTGACGGGAGCTCACGACGATTTCGATACTCCCTAAACTGCTGTCATCGCTTGCCGTCCTTGCGATGTCGCACCGGACGGGCCCGCCACGACCTCTGCTTCGCGCACACCATGCAACGCACGCTTGAACGATTTTTGCGTTATCTGGTTGTCGAACGCAACGCCTCGGACCTGACCATCAAGAGCTACCGCGAAGATTTGGCAGCCTTGGTGGACTACTTGGCGGACGATCAGGGCAATGGGCCCACACCGGCAGAGATATCGCCACTGGATTTGCGCGAATACGTCTCGGCGCTCAATGACGCGGGGTACGCCAAGGCGTCGATCGCTCGCAAGCTGGCATCATTGCGGAGTTTCTTTCGATTTGCGCAGCGCGAAGGTCTGATGGACCAAAACCCTGCCAAACCGCTCCGCAATCCTCGTACCGGGCGACACCTGCCGCATTTTCTCACAACCGAAGAGGTCCAGCGGCTGCTCGCGGCTCCGGACAAGCGGACGTATTTGGGCAGTCGTGACGTCACGATTCTGGAATCCATGTATTCGGCGGGTTTGCGCGTCAGTGAGACGGTGGGAATGAACGACGAGGACGTGGATCTGGGTGAAGGCATCGTGCGCGTTCGCGGCAAAGGTCGACGTGAACGCTTGGCGCCCTCGGTTCCTATGCCGTCGCGGCACTCCGTCGTTGGTTCAGCCAACGACAATTGGCCCCCGCGGACGACCACGGTCCCGCTTCGCCCGTGTTCGTTAATCGTTTCGGTCGTCGCCTGACCACGCGTAGCGTTGCGCGGATGCTGGAGAAATACCTCAAGCAAACCGGGCTCGATCTTCGCACTTCGCCCCATACCTTACGGCACAGCTTTGCGACGCACCTGCTGAACCATGGGGCCGATATCCGTAGTGTGCAGGAAATGTTGGGGCACAAGAGCCTGGGCACAACCCAGATCTACACGCACGTCAGCACCGCAGGACTGCGCGAGATTTACCGTAAAGCTCATCCGCGTTCGGCAGCCGAAAAAACGGAATCGGCCGCAGCACCCCGCCGCGACCGCTCACGGAGACGGACTCAGACCAACTGACTTCGGACGGCCCAGACGGCGGCCTGTGTGCGATCGGTTGCGTCGATCTTTCGCAAAATATTCTGCACGTGCTCTTTGACCGTTTCCACGCTGATGCCCAGCGAGAGACCGATTTCTCGATTGCTTAGTCCCAAGGCGATGTGACGCAATACTTGGGCTTCGCGTGCCGTCAGCGGAAGCTTATCGTCTTGTTCGGTCGATTGTTTGGACATCAAGTGATGAATCGTCGCGAACAAACCGCTAGGCGTCGACGACCGACCCTCGTTGGCCGCATGAATCGCCCCGATCAGCTCGTCGCGAGAGGCGTCTTTGAGGATGTAACCGTCCGCTCCCAAAGCGATCGAGCGAGCGACGTAGGTGGGATTGTCGAACGTTGACAACATTAACACTCGTGATCGGACATTGGCCGAGTGCAGCTTTTCAAGGGCTTCGAGACCCCCGTTCGCTCCCATGCGAACGTCCAGCAACACGACGTCGGGATCGTGCGCGAGTGTCGCCTCCACCGTTTCTTTACCGTTCGTAGACTGGGCTACGATTTCTACGTCGGATCCCGCCAATAGGCTGATGATCCCCTCGCGGACAACAGCGTGATCGTCCGCGACTAGCACCGTTACAGGCATGCAATAGAGTCTCCGCTAACGCTGGATCATGAGGCTCCTGACAGAGTGTCCTAGAAGCCGTTGCTGCCAGATGTGTCGACAGCGGGTCGACCCATCACCTAGCGCCTAAATCCAACAGGATCCAAAACAATGATTATAGAGCCCATAACCTGTGGTGAACAATAGCCTGGATTTGTGTGGGGTAGTCCCCCCAGGACGGTTGTGTGTGCCAAAACAGAATGGGGGCAGTTGAATTTTGACTGAGGTTTTGCGGTAACGTAGATAACTGACAACACGATGGCGTCGCGGAGGCCGATCGTCGTACGGAGAGTTCCCAGGATGGGGTCAAGGACGGGTATGTATTGATTTTTGCAACAACCTCGTGCCGGACTTGCCCTGGCATTGGCTGGAAATTGAGCCCACATCCAAACATGAATCACGCCTCAATCCTACTCGTCGACGACGATCGTCATGTCCTTGAATCCATGTCATCATGGCTCCGCGACCAAGGCTATTCGGTCACTGCGGCAACCGGTCTCAAAGAGGCCTCCGAACGAATTAAACAGGACACCTTGGACCTGGTCGTGGCGGATATTCGGCTTCGAGACGGCGACGGCTTTGAACTGCTACAGCTTTGCCGCCGGGTCGCGCCGGCAGTATCGGTCATCCTGATGACGGGCTACGGTACGATCGAAACGGGCATCGACGCGCTGCGAGCCGGAGCGTTCGACTTGCTGACCAAGCCGCTGATCGACCAAGAACTGGAAATGGCGATCGACCGCGCGATGGCTCAGCGGCAGGTGATTGAAGAAAACCGACACCTCAAACAGCAACTAGATGCCCGCTTCGGACTCGATAATATCGTGGGTCATGACCACCGCATGAAGCGAATCTTCGAAATGATCGACAGCGTGGCCGATACTCGCGCCACGGTGTTGATTACGGGAGAAAGCGGTACCGGCAAGTCGATGATCGCCCGCGCCATTCATCGGCGCAGTACTCGACGCGACAAAGCTTTCGTCGAAGTGGCGTGCGGTGCCCTGCCGGAAACCCTGCTGGAAAGTGAGCTGTTCGGTCACGTGGCTGGATCGTTTACCGGCGCCGCCGGCAACAAAATTGGAAAATTCGCCCAAGCCGATGGAGGAACGATTTTCCTGGATGAGATCGCGACTGCCTCCCCCAGTATGCAGGTCAAACTGCTACGCGTGCTGCAAGAATTGCAATTCGAACCGGTTGGGGGTACCAATACGATTAGTGTTGATACGCGGGTCATCCTGGCGACGAACGAGGAACTCGCGGTGGCGGTCGAACAAGGTCGCTTTCGTCAGGATCTGTTCTACCGCATCAATGTGATCAATATTGAATTGCCTGCGCTCCGCGAACGTGCGGCCGATGTTCCTCTACTCGCTCAACAATTCCTCGAGGAGGTCTGCCAAGAAGTCGGCAAACCGATACATGGCTTCACGCCCGAAGCAGTGGCCGCCATGCAACGCTATGCCTGGCCGGGCAACGTCCGTGAATTGCAGAACGTTGTGGAGCGGGCTGTGCTGCTGGGACGCGGTGACATGATCGGTGTCGAGGATTTGGCCGCCAATATTCGCTCGACGCCGGCGTCCAGTTTTCCCTGTGCCGCCGGACGAACGTTGAAAGAGGCACTGGCCGGGCCCGAACGGCAAATCATTTTGGAAGTCCTCGAGTCGAACAGCTGGAATCGAAATGCCACGGCCGATTCGCTGGGCATCAATCGCACCACGCTTTACAAGAAAATGAAGCGTCTGGGTCTGGAAGATCCGGTGCCGGGCCGCGCCGTCGCGAATCTTTAATCGTTCGTTCATGCCATCTCGACCGGCCTTAGTCCCTCAAGGGCCGCGCCGGCAGTCGAGCACCTGAGGCCGACGACGTTCGATAACGCGGCCGATCGAGCCAACTCCGGCGCCCGTGCGTCAATTCTCGCCTGCGCACGGCTAGTCCCCCGTCTAGGTTGGTGCGTCCTTGACCCTTGCGCCACCAGTTCTATAATCCCTCCTTTTCTGATTCGCCCGAACTCGATCGGATGGTCGCGCTATGAAGGTCCACGAATTCCAAGCCAAGCAAATTCTGCGGGAGGCCGGCGTCGCCGTACCTCGCAGCCTGGTGGCTACAACCCCCGAAGAAGCTGCCGCCACGTTTGGCCAACTGGGCGGCTCATTGGCCGTCGTTAAGGCCCAAATTCACGCGGGCGGCCGCGGCAAAGGCACCGTCGTCGAACATTCGGAACAGCATGGCGTGCAACTCGTACGGAGCGCCGAAGAAGCGAAAAGCGTTGCGTCACGACTGCTGGGGAATCGACTGGTGACCATCCAGACCGGTCCGGAAGGCCGGACGGTTCATCGGGTGCTGCTAGAGGAGGGGTGTGATATCGCCCGCGAATTGTACCTCGGCATCGTGTTGGATCGAGCAGCCGCGCGACCGGTGGTCATGGCGTCCCGCGAAGGGGGCGTGGAAATCGAAAAAGTCGCGGCAGAAACGCCGGAGCGGATCTTTAAGGAACACTTTAATCCCGATCGCGGACTGGAAGATTTCCAGGTCCGCAAACTCTGCCACCAGCTCGGTATCACCGGCAAGAGCGTGCGATCGGCGCAGAAGTTCATGCAGGGCCTGTGCCGTGTGTTCGTGGATCATGATTGTAGTCTGGCGGAAATCAATCCCCTGGTAGTCACGGGCGACGGCGATTTACTGGCGCTGGATGCCAAGATGACGTTCGACGACAATGCGTCGTTCCGCCATCCGCAATTGGCGGAAATGCGCGATCTGAGCGAAGAGGAACCGGCCGAAGTCCGCGCAGGAAACGCCGGCCTCAGCTACGTAAAGCTCGAGGGGAATATCGGTTGTCTGGTGAACGGAGCCGGTTTGGCCATGAGTACGATGGATCTAATTAAACTCCATGGCGGTGAGCCGGCGAATTTCCTGGATGTTGGCGGCGGGGCCAACGTGGAACAGGTGACGGAGGCCTTCCGCATATTGTTGGATGACAAAAATGTGCGGGCCGTCTTGGTCAACATTTTTGGCGGCATCATGCGGTGCACTACCATCGCCAATGCACTTGTCGAAGCCTACAAAACGGTTGGCTTCAGTGTCCCCTTAGTCGTTCGCCTGGAAGGGACGGAGGTGGAGCAGGGCCGCAAGATCATTGCCAACAGCGACGTCGATATCATTACGGCCGAAGGACTGACCGACGCGGCCAAAAAAGTGGTCGCTGCCGCCGCCTGAACGCCGTCCCGAATTCTAGCCATACATCGAATACATACGCCGTCCAAATGGGTGAGAAGCCATGAGTATTTTGGTTAACAAAGAGACCCGTGTGATCTGTCAGGGAATCACGGGAAAAGTGGGGGCGTTTCATACCAAAGGGTGCCTCGAGTACGGCACGCAAATGGTCGGCGGAGTCACACCCGGTAAGGGCGGCACAACCGTCGAGGGGCTGCCGGTCTTTGATACGGTCAGCGAAGCCGTTGAGCAGACGGGGGCCAGCGCCACGATGATCTTCGTGCCTCCGGCCTTCACGGCTGATGCCATCTTAGAAGCCGTGGATGCGGGAATTCAGACCATTGTGGCTATCACTGAGGGTGTGCCGGCGCTGGATATGGTGCATGTCTACGATGTCGTACGGCGGTCCCCGTCGCATCTGATTGGTCCGAATTGCCCCGGAGTTATCACGCCGGAAGAATGCAAGATTGGTATCATGCCCGGTTACATTCACAAAAAGGGCTCCGTGGGCGTGATGAGTCGCAGCGGCACGTTGACGTATGAAGCCGTTTGGCAGTTGAGCAATGTCGGTTTGGGACAGTCCACGTGCGTCGGGCTTGGCGGCGATCCGATTGTTGGCACGTCCTTCATCGACCTGCTGAAGATGTACCAAGCCGACGATGAAACGGAGGCCATTCTGATGATCGGCGAGATTGGCGGAACCGCTGAGGAAGAGGCGGCACGCTACGTTAAAGAACACGTAACGAAGCCCGTGGCCGCTTTCATCGCTGGACGGACAGCGCCCCCGGAAAGAGGATGGGACATGCCGGGGCAATTATTTCAGGCGGGAAGGGCACAGCCGCCGAAAAAGTTGCTGCCCTGCAAGACGCCGGTATCGAAGTCGCCGACGGGCCTGCGGACATGGGAGCGGCACTACAGCGCGCCCTGGGACGTTGATGCATGCGATTTGGTCCGTCTCCCGGCCCGACTCGGTGGATATTGTCCGCCGCTCACCGCTTAGTACACCCCCAGATCCCGCTCGATTTCTTTCGCCTCGGAATTGACGCCAAATCCTGACGTCGTTTTCGACTTCGAACGCCACGGTTTGGTCCAAGGTTCTTCGGTCGGCGTGTTTTGGGGGGGACCCCAGCCCACGCAGCCGGCGCACAACAGTAACAAGCCGATCGCCCAGCACGAGCAACGGCGATTCCGAGTTGAAATGAGCGGACGGGTGGCCATGTCGAACTCCCAAGCCAGGAAGACGTCGCGGGCGGAGTCTTTCAAAACCTGTCCGTGATGTCCAGATCAGTTTCACGCGACGCGGACACTCGATTTTCTCGTGGGCATGAGTCGGATGGCCAGGGCCACGCCCGTCGCGAGTTCCCCTGAAACACAATTTCGTGGCGCCGCTCTCCCGGCGATGGCGCCGTAGCTCCCTAGAAAGAGGGAAGCGACTCGGGTGACTTTCTTCTCACGTGGGAGTAAGGGACGCGCGTGTCGGCGCGTCGATCATTCGGAGAGGCAGTCTATTTGCCGACACAGAATCGCTGAAAGACGCGGTCGAGGATGTCCTCCGTGTAGATCGTTCCGAGGACCTGCCCCAGGTGATCCAAGGCACCGCGGACTTCGGCCGCGAGTAGCTCATGGCCCAAGTCATGCGTTACGATTTCGTGGGCACGGTTCACGGCTGCTGTTGCCTGTCGGAGGCTCTCGCCGCAGCGAGTGGCGGTCGCTCCGACCAAACTGCTTTCTTCGGCTAAACGGCGTCCCAGGCTCACACCGAGCTGACGCTCCAATTCGCGCAGCCCCGCTCCCGTCGTGGCGCTCGAGCCGGATCACGTCGCGCGTACACGGTGCATTACGCTGATCGCCGGTGGACCAACTCATACGCAACGTGGCTCCTTGATCTTGCACTTGGATGTCGCTGGGCAGACCGCTCAGGAACGGATCCGCATCCCGATCGCACTTGTTCAGCACAACAAGGTTATTCGAGGACACGTCTCGTAATTCGATCCACTCCCATGCCTCTGCGGAACGAGTGGCATCGAGGCAGAGGAGGACGATATCTGCCTGCACGTGTACGCGGTTCGCCAGACCCTGCGCCAACTGATCGATTCCCGAGGCGAGCGTCTCGTCCATACCGGCGGAATCGATGAGCCGGCAATTCTGATTTGCTACGCTGATCGTCGCCTCAAGATAGTCGCGCGTCGTACCGGGGACATCGGAAACGAGGGCGTCGTCACGCTTGATCAGCGCATTCCAGAGCGTACTCTTGCCGACGTTGGGACGACCGCGGAGCACAATCCGCGGCAGCCACTCCGACCGCGTGCGGTCACTCATCCGTTGCAGCAGTTCGCTCAACCGCTTGTCCACGGCGTGCAACATGGCTTCAATCTCCGCGCCTTCAATAAACTGGATGTCTTCGTCAACGAAGTCCAGTCCTGCTTCGATGTCCGCCAACAAGTTCAACAGTTGGTCCCGCAGGGGCACCAAATCCTGACTCAGTCCGCCGGCCAGTTGAGTCAACGCCACCGCCAGTTGCCGTTGATCGTGAGCATCGATCACTCCCAGAACCGCTTCGGCTTGTGTCAGATCGAGCCGTCCGGCAAGGAACGCGCGGAGCGTAAATTCGCCCGGCTGCGCCAGTCGCGCTCCGTGCTGGCAGAGTTGTGCGAGGACACGGTTAAGCAATGGAGGAGAACCGACCGTATGGACTTCAGCCGTGGGTTGTCGCGTGTAACTGCGCGACGTCGGCCAACAGTACACCCACACCGGCAGGGCTTGTCCGTCGGGTAATCGCCAGTTACCCTCCTGACACGTCGGCCTGCGCGGTGTAATGAAGGGAGGGCCGCCGACTGGTGTAAAGTGCAGGCGGAGCAGCTCCGAAATCGACGGGCCCGACAGTCGTAAAATCCCCCGAGCGCCGCCGCCCGCCGCGCTGGCAATCGCGACGATCGTGTCCTCGCAGTCGTAGATCACGGTCATCGTCCCGTCGTCACTGGCCGGTTATCGACGTCGGCTCTTGGGACGTCGTTTGTTGGCGGCCTGTTGCGCCCCGCCGCTATTGCCGCTGCCAACCGCCAGCATTTTCTTCAGCAGTCCACCCGATTCGCTACCGCCAGCCGCCGAACTCGGCTTGGGCTTTGGCAATAACTTGCGTTCGGCCAACCCCCAGGCACTCGAAGTAATGAAGTACAGGCAGAGTCCAGCCGGTACGCGAAAGAACATCAGCGCGAAGAACATCATCATGAACTTCATCATCCGCTGTTGCATTTCCTGTTGTTCATCAGTGGGAGGCGGCGTAAACATCTTTTGGTGGACCATCATGAACGCCACCGAGATGAGCGGCAAGATGTTCAGGTAAGGCCCCAACCAACCGGTGCGACTGGCCAGGAATGCCGGCATGAAGTTTTCCCAGTAGAGCAGTTGATCGGGCCCGGCTAAATTCGAACACCAATGCAAACCTGGAATCAGCGGCGCTTGACGCAATTCGATGTCAACACTTAAGGCCCGATACAGACCAATAAAGATTGGCAGCTGGAAGAACATCGGGAGGCAGCCTGCCATCGGATTGTAGTTGTGCTTGCGGAATAGCTCCCGCTGCGCCGCCGCACGCTTTTCCATGTCGTTCTTGTATTGTTCGGCGATCCGCCGCATTTCCGGCGCCAACTCCTGCATCTTTTGCGCATTGAGGACTTGCTGACGCCCCACGGGAAACATCAGACCGCGAACCATCACCGTGAGCAAGATGATGGCGATGCCATAATTGCGAAAGACCGCATGGAACGCATGCAGCACCATTTGCAGCGGCTTGGCGACGACGCGAAACCATCCGTAAGTAATGCATTCTTCCAAGCCATACTTTTTCAAGACGTCGGGGAGTTTGGGGCCCGCGAAGATGAGGAACTGCTGGGTAAATGCTTCCTCGGGACCCAGTGTCTGTATTGGGCTGATGATCCGAAACGAGACGTTCGTGCGCGAGGCCTTGGTGGGATCCTTGGCGGCTACGGCCAACGCCATCGCATCCGCCAGGCGAAAATGATCCGGCGCGGTCGCCAATTCCTCGGGCGCGGGGAGCAACGCCGAGGCGAAATATTGGGAGTCGACACCAATGTAATCTAGGACAGGCTCCTGGCCTTCCTGCACCATCAATGTCATGGGGTTGGGATCTTCGATCCGCTCGACGATTTTCGGATTCGTGAACATTTCGTGGCGTCCACCCACCGCTCGGAATACGATGTCGCGGACGCCCGCGCCTCCAAAGCTGGTCGGATGGGTCTTGTACGTGTACCACCAACCTTCCAGGGGCAGGCCGTTGGGGCCGTTTTGCTGGTAGGCGAATCTGATGGGAGGTCCGTCCGTGCCCTCGTTGCGGAAGCTGATTTCATATCGCAGGTTGAATCCCGCGTTGCGGTCCGTTTCTCCTTCGGCGCATCGCGCCAACGTGTAACGCTTGATGACGCGTAGGGGCCCTTTGACTCCGAACGGCTGCAACTGCTCGGGCGAGAGCACAAAATGAAACTCGACTCCGGGGACCCCGTCTTGCTCAATCTGACGCATTTCCCACGTCTCGTTTTTCAGCGAGGGGAGGCCCGAAACTTCGTCCACTCGAAAGCTCAAGTCACTTGCGAAATCCGTTTCGTCGTTGCCCAATTGCTGGATTCCCAGCAAATACGAGTATGGATGACGAGGATTCGATGCCGTGGGTTTTTCCGGCTCGGGATGAATGATTTCTAGTGGTCGGTGATCGAGCGTCGCGGAGTACTCCAACGTCTGCCATTGCCCATCGAGTTGCCGTCGCACGCGGATACGGACCGTCTGCCCTGGGCGGGTGTTTTCGTTTTCGACCCAGTCACGATAGTCCTGCGGGTTCGTGATTGGGACCTCATCGATGCGCTCCAGGATGTCTCCAGCCTGTAGGCCCTGGGGTTGCCCTGTGGCGGACGGTTGGGCATTGGCCGCAGGTGTGCCTTGTCCCACAGCTCCGATGCGACATCCGTCCGCCGTCTCGCGTAGGGCAAGGTAACCCAAGTAACCTTGTCGAACATCAAGGTCGGTGTAGCGCGCATCGTTCAATGCCATGCATTCGATGGCCGCGCCGCGGTTTGTGAACCAGACCAACAGTTTTTCGGGGCGACTGTGATCCAGCGTGCCGATCGTGGTCCACGCTTCCTGCGGTCCGTCAAACTTGACTTGGTCGGCTGCGTCGACGGGCTTCGTATCCGCATTCGCCTCGGTTCCAAGAATCTGCCCCTCGTCGATTTCTGCGCGGGAACTGTCGGTCGTAGATGCCTCGGCAGCGTCCGGGACCGTCACCGGGGCCGGCGGTTCTTCAGGTCCTTCAGCGTCCTCCGGCACGTCCTGAGGAACGGCATCCGCGGCCGGAGGCTCCGGTCGTGGGTGAATCCGCATCTCAATGGCCTGATAGGCCAACAGGATGACCATTGCCGCGACAATGAAACTAACGAATCTCTTTTCCACTTTGACTCGCTTTCATGGGACCTCGGTAATCGCGAACGTGCGCGCAGACGAGCGAAGTTATCGACCTTCTCTCAGTCGGTCCCCTAGGAAATTATCGAGTTCCGGAATGGCATGAACCTTGGCGACCGTTGTTTCTAATGGGTACGAAACACGTCGAAAGGTGATCTTCCGGCCTTCTTGAATGACATACGATGCCTGGGGATTACCGTCGCGCGGTTGTCCGACGCTGCCGACGTTAATCATCGCCTTTTCGTCCGGTAGCTCGAATTCGAAGCGGACGTCCGTCGGTGTCAGGAACTGTCCACTCTCGGTAAACACGCCAGGCACATGCGTGTGTCCCTGAAAGCAATATCGCCGAATGACACTGAAAATTCGCTGCAATTTTCCCGGGTTGTGAACATCCTCGGGGAATACGTACTCCATCAAGGGATTTCGCGGACCCGTGCACGAAGGAGAAATCGGTTTCATGGTGCTGCCGTGGAAGTTCGCACAGGAACCTCCACCGCGCCACGTTCTCGGGAGTGTTGCCGGCCGCTTCCAACTGCGTGCGCATCCAGAAGATCGCCCGCTCCGCACCGCTGCTGAATCCCTCGGGATCGAACAACGCCGCCTGGTCATGGTTTCCCAACACGCTCAAACGCAGCTCCATCACGCGATCAATACACTCGCAAGGATTGGGGCCATAGCCGACGATGTCCCCCAGGCAATAAATTGCCTCGATGCCCTGGTTGCGGATATCGTCCAGGACAGCGTCCACGGCTTCCAGATTCCCGTGAATGTCGCTGATGATCGCCCGCTTTTCCACCGCTTACCTTCTACCCCAGAAACTGCGCTCACCTTGCCGCCAGACTCCAGCCGCGAAGGCACAATCATTCCTGCGACCCCTCGCTTCCCCCCGCACCCCGACGCAGCCATCGACGGGGCGACCGTAATCCATCAACCTATCCGCCGCGACCGCGATTGGCGAGTCCCGTTTCACCAGATTGGGGGCCCCAGGCCTCAATCTCTAGCGGCCTTCGCGCAAGCGATCCCCCAGCATATTGTCCAAATCGGGCTCGCGGTAAATCTTGCGAATCGTCTCGGCCACGTCGTATTCCAAACGGCGAAAAATGATCGAGTCTTCCGTCAGGATCGCGTAGCATGACCGCGGGTCGCCGTCTCGCGGCTGGCCCACGCTGCCGACGTTCGCCATCATTTTGTCGCCGGTCAACCGATATTCGTAGTCGAATTCTTCCGGGCTCAGGAAGTCTCCGCTGGCCGTGAATATGCCAGGGATGTGGGTGTGACCTTGAAAACATTGGAGCTGAATTCGATCGAACAACGCCTGCATCTTCCGTTGATTGTACACGTCCTCGGGAAAGACATACTCGTTGGTTGGTTCACGCGGCGAGCCATGCACAAACAAGCGAGTTCCTTCATCTCGCGTCCGTGGCAGCTCACCGAGAAAATCCCAGCGAGCGTTGATCTCTGCCGCCGATCCCCCCTGTTCCAGCTGTTCACGTGTCCAGTAAACGGCCCGCAGGGCCACCGGATTGAAACCGTCGGGATCGAACATCGCTGCCTGGTCGTGATTGCCCAGAATGCAGACTTGCAGCCGACGCACCATGTCCAGGCACTCGCGCGGGTTAGGACCATACCCAATCACGTCGCCTAGGCAATAGACCTCGTCAATGCCTTGCTGTCGAATATCGTCCAACACGACGCGCAGCGCC
This sequence comes from uncultured Planctomycetales bacterium, assembly GCA_963785495.1. GTDB lineage: Bacteria > Planctomycetota > Planctomycetia > Pirellulales > Pirellulaceae > CAWAVP01. The sequence continues at coordinate 26,325 of CAWAVP010000026.1, forward strand.
TCAAGATTGCTGTGCACATCGCTGATCAGGGCGCGTTTCACCGTGTCGGACCTCGTGGCCGTACCATAAAACGAGATGGCATCCAACGAACTCGCACGCCATTGGATGCCTTGGTTGTGGGCAGTCTAGGTTTCCGTCGTCATAAGGTCAAGAGCCACAAGCCCTTGCTATGTGCTATCCGGATTGGAAAACGGCACCGTCCGGCCCCGCCAATACCACGCCAGGACCGTACCGGTTAGCATGCAGCCGAATGTGTACAACGCGGTCGGGACCATTGCGCCGGGTTGGTCGCGGAACAACTTGCTGGCCAGGGCCGTTCCCAGCCCCGCATTCTGCATGCCAATCTCCAGGATCAGGGCACGTCGCATCGGTTCGTTGAGTCGTAACGCCGCGGCGCCGACGCGGCCGGCCAGGTAGCCCGCCAGGTTGAGTATCACCACGGCCGCGAACACCGGCACCGTCAGCTGTTCGGCACGGTCACGGTTGGCCCCCACAACGACGGCGATGATCCACAAAATCGCCATGGCCGCCATCCGTTGAAAGTATATGTCCAGGTGTGGTTTGGCACGCGTCGTCCGACGACCCATGATGTGCCCAACTGCCACGGGAATCAGCACCATCCAGCTCAGTTCCACGACCAAGTGACCGAGCGGCTGGTCCAACTGCTGGTGCATCGTCAGCTTAAGCACGATCGGTACCAGCAGCGGCGAGAGGCAGGTGGAAAGCGTGGTAAGGCTTAGGGAATAGCTCGCGTTTCCTCCTGCCATGAGCGTAAGCACGTTGGACGCCATGGCGCCGGGTACACAGCCCACCATCACGATGCCCAAGCGAAACTCGTCGGACAACGGAAATGTGCTGGCGATCAGCCAGGCAAACAGAGGCATACTCGCGTACTGCAACGCCGTCCCACCAGCCACTAACGGCCATCGCCGTAACACCTGCTGGACTTCATCGCCGGGCAATAGCCAACCCAAAGCGAACATGGTGACCATGATGATGTGCGACAGCCATGGTTTCGTCAGCAGAAAGGGATCCACCAACCAGCCGCTGGGCCACACGTAAGCCATCGACGAAAGCAGGCAGAGCCAGAGCAGGAGCCAGCGTTGAAGCATAAGTTGAGGGACCTTCGGGCATTTGCTCAGCAAGCCAGGGGATTCCGCTGGCGGCGACGCACAGCGCAGGAAGTCGCGAACCGCCCCGCGATGGGACCCTACAGCGTGTCCTGCGCCGAGCCATCCGTCAAGTCGGTCAGCCATCGAGCCTTAGGTGCCCCCCGCCATCGCCTCCGAGGTCGCGTAAGGACGGCAGGTCAAACACCGCGTCGACGGCCGTGTTCGACAGCTCAACGGGACGGTCGTCGGTCGTTGTCGCGACGACGGGAACCAAATTGTCGGCTTCGGCGGAGGGCGTGTCGATCAGCGTCGTCCCGGCGGCGGACCCAACACGGTTGGCAGCGGCAATGAGGACCATGGGGGCAGTGCCGACGGGTTGTGCCGATACGACATAACTGCCCGTCGCGAGGGCCGCTACCAAGTCCGATGTCGTGAAATCGCCGTCGCAGTCCCAGTCACCGGACGCCCAACCGGAATTGCGCGGCACCGCATCCTCGTATTGCCCGGCGGCAAAGACTGCGACGAGGTCGCTGGAGTTGAACACCCCGTCCAGGTTGGAATCGCCCAGCGTCGTACCAAGGATCGTACCGATCAAGAAATCCAGGTCATTCTGATTCACACGACCATCGGCGTTCAGATCATAGCGAGGGTTACCGACACCCAGCAGTTTCGCCGCACACAGGCTGTCGATATCCTCAGCATTCACCAGACCGTCGCCCGTAAGATCGCCACGGACGCCGGTAGTCCCCGGCGTTGGTGTGTTTCCTGCCCAGGATGACGAAAAGTCTCCATAGCCATCGATGTCGACGCGTGTTAGTGACGCCCCCTGACCGTCGGCCGTGGTCGGCCAACCGTTGTCGTCGCCGTAAATCACACGGTCCACTAACACATATCCGCGGCCCAACTGCAGTGGATCTTCCGGCCGCTCCAGGATCAAGGTTTCGCCGTCGTCGTCCAATTGATCGGCGTTTGGATCGGTCGCGTCCGAATAGGGCCCCAGCAAGGGCACGTCATCCGGTACGCCGTACAGATCAAGGAATTCGCGCGTTTTGTCCAGATCTGCGAAGGGGTCGAACCCCAAAATCAAAAGCGTCCCATGCGGACCAATCACGGTTTCATCGGGGAACGTGTAGTCGACCGACTTTCGCAGTCGCCACTGTCCGATCGTCAATGGAGTTCCGGTACGGTTCAGCAACTCGACAAATTCCAGGTCATCCTGCGACAACCGATCACTGACCGCGCTGGCCGGCGGATGATAATGAATTTCGCTGACCACCACGTCCCCAATCAGCGGTCCGCTGTTGGCATCGTCAAAGGTCAAGTCGGTCATCGGAAACAGCTCGCCCTGCCCGTTGAGCCACCGACCTAAACTGACGCCGTTTTGCGATGCGCTGAAGCTGACGGCGTCGACAAACCTCAGTGGACGGCCGGCCGCATTGGCCTCGATCAAGAAGACGCTCTCGGCCTCCTGTCCCTCCAAGGCGAAGCCAAGTGTGTTTTGGTCGAACGTACGGTAGTCATTGCCGTAGATAATGGCCGTGGATCCGGACATCTTGTACTTGAAAAGGTCTTTCGTCGAGTCCGTCAGGAACCAGCCGGTCATGTCGATGGAGTCTTCGGTCCGATTGAACAACTCGACCGCATCCAATTGAGGTAGATCGGTGTGCGTCAACAACTCATTGATAACGACCTCACCGGGAAATCCCATGCCCTCGATTCCAGGGCTGCCGCCGTATTCCGCGCTGGCCCGCCAATTCTTGGGATCGCTGCCATCGCCCAGCGGATCGAGTATCTCTAAGGAACTCCCTTGCCCGTCGGTCAGCCACGGCCATTCGCCGGTATCGTAAAACGTGAACCGCTGGATGACCGTCCCCGCGGGGTCCTGCAATTCCATCGTCTCGCCGGAATTGTTGAGGCTACCGCCATATTCGCCCCCATCGCCCCCGTCCCCGTCGTCGCCCAAGGCGATGGGGATTTGTTTGCCAAATCGCGAGCGGAAATCCTTCAGGTTCTTGGTCACCACCAGCCGTTCGCCCACGTTGAGGAACTGCTGAGCGAATTGAAAATCGACGCCCTCGCTGATGCGATAGCCGCGCAGGTTCAGCTGCGCATCGCCCACGTTCATCACCTCGATGAATTCAAAATCATCGGCGCCAGAATCCCGCTCGCCGAAATCCACCAAAGCCGGATGAGGGTGGTAGTTTAGTTCGACGATGCGCAGGTCGCCGGCCAACAGAACGCGAGGTTCCAGCGCCTGGATCTGCAGATTTCCGGATTCGCGCAACAATGGCCTCTTCATCGACATCTCCCCAACACTGTCCCGCGACGATTGCCATCGACATGCTGGCTCACGACGTGCAGTCCGCCGCATCGCCTGGGGACTGCCGTTATATCACGCTGCTACCCGCCGAGCAGTTGGCTTTAGCTTCGCACGCAGGCAGACGCTGTCCCTCATCAGAATAGAACGCGAGGTCCAGGCAAAAAGGCCGCATTGTTATGGTCGGTGAACATCGCCCCACACTACTTCATTGAATGTACACACAACGGACCGGTGCTGGCAAGTTTTTCGTCCTCCGGACAAGGGGCCGTCATCTCCGGCCTGGCGCGGGCGTGGCGTAGCGGGGAAGAGGCGTAGCGGAGATATCCCCTGCGAGGCCCCGCGCCGTCCATTCAGGTTCAGAGAATGAGGCGTCTTCGCTGAGCGATGCGGCGATGGCAACAGCGCCCTGGACCGCCGCCTCAAAAGCCTTTCCGAGGGATTCCTTGGTGCTAACCGACCGATACACAGGTAGGTCGATGTCGGTGAAGTGACAACGCGCACGAACGTGTTGGGTTTCCCCGGTTTGACATCCGTTAATGCGGCTCGATTGGCATTTCCTCAAAGGGCGTAATTCGCTACAAACCGGCCTCCCCTTTCGACCCAGAACAAATTGCCATGTCCAACGCCCAGAAGTCGCATCTGCTTGCCCTCTATCGCGTCATGTATATGTCGCGACAAATTGACCGTGTGGAGCAGGAGATCACGAGTCGCGGCGAAGCCTTCTTTCAACTGTCGGGCAGTGGTCACGAATCCACGGCCGCCTTGGCCGAGTTCCTGACGTCCGACGATTGGCTTCACTGCCACTATCGTTCCCGGGCCCTGCTGCTGGCGCGTGGCATTGCGCCCGGCAATTCTTCGACAACCTGCTATGCAATCGCCGGTCGACGTCGCAAGGGCGGCGCATGAGCGCGTTTTTTAGCGATCCCAAACTGAAGATTCTCAGTATGGTGACGCCCGTAGGCAACAACGCGCTGCAAGCCGTGGGAGTGGCCGAAGCGATTCGCCAACAGGAAAGCCGGCCGCTGGTGTTGTGCGGCATTGGTGACGGTACCACGCAGCAGGGCGAATTCCACGAAGCATGTAATGAAGCGGCCCGGCGTCACTTGCCCGTCCTCCTGCTCGTGGAAAACAATCGCTGGGCGATATCGACGCCGACTTCCGGCCAAACGTTTTTTGATACCGGTCAAGGGGCCTCGGCCGTTGATCAGCATTTAGGCATCCCTCTGTATCGAGTGGATGGCCGCGACGTTTTGGCCGCACGTGAGCGATTTGCGGAAGTCGTCGCTCGGATCCGTCAAGATCGTGGTCCGGTGTTAGTGGTATTGGATGTGGAACGACTCACGAGCCACACTACGCGCCGATGATCATACGGTCTATCGTTCATCGGATGATTTGCGGCGGGCCGAGACTGGGGATCCGCTGGACCGACTGGAAGCGCGCCTGTTGACCTTCGGCTGCGCCGCCCACGAACTGGATGACCTCCGCCGCGACGTCTTGACAGAAATTGAGCAGGCCGAGCAGGCAGCGTTTGCCGAAGGCGCCCCGGCCGCGGAACCTGCTGCCAAACGTCCTTTGCCGGTCGAAATCACGCACCCATCGCGCGAACGGCGCGGTCAGGGGGAACCGACGGTTACCATGCGGCAGGCGATCCGTGACACGCTGGACCACCGGCTCGCCGAAGATCCGCGTGTGCTGCTCTTCGGTGAAGACATTGAAGATCCCAAAGGCGACGTGTTCGGTGTGACGCGAGGTTTGAGCACCAAGTTCCCCGGTCGCGTCCTCAATTCGCCACTCTCAGAATCCACCATTGTGGGCGTTTCCATTGGACGCGCGCTGGCGGGACAGCGCCCCGTGGCGATGGTCCAGTTTGCCGACTTCTTGCCGTTGGCACACAATCAGATTGCGCTGGAATTGGCAACATTGTATTGGCGGACTGCCGGCCGCTGGCAGGCACCGGTGATCATCATGGCGGCTTGTGGGGCCTACCGTCCCGGCTTAGGACCCTATCATGCCCAGACGGCGGAGGCGACGATGGCGCACATCCCCGGACTGGACGTGTTCATGCCATCCACCGCGGCCGATGCCGCCGGGATGCTGCAGGCCGCATTCGAATCGCAGCGCCCCACGCTGTTCCTGTACCCTAAAGCGATCCTCAATGACGAGTCGGTTGCCACATCAAACGACCTGGCTCAGCAGTTTGTCCCCATCGGTCCCGCACGCAAGGTCCGCGCAGGGCGCGACATCACGTTTGTCGGCTGGGGCAATACGGTCGGACTCTGTCAGCGCGTCGCCGAAACCCTTGGCCGCGCGGGGGTCGATGCCGAAGTGATTGATCTGCGTACGCTATCCCCATGGGATGAACGTACGGTGCTGGCTTCCGCCGAAAAGACAGCGCGGCTGGTGGTCGTACACGAAGACAACCACACCGCCGGATTCGGCGCAGAAGTTGTGGCGACGGTGGCCGAAAAGGCGCGCGTGCCTGTGGTTTGCCGCCGTATCACGCGTCCCGACACACACGTTCCCTGCCACTTCGGCAATCAGATCGAGCTGTTGCCGTCGTTCAAAAAGTTGGTGAACGTGACCGCCGAAATGTTGGACTTCGATGTCCAGTGGCAGCATGTCGAGCGACCTAGCGACGATGTCGCTGTGATTGATGCCGTGGGTTCCGGTCCCTCCGACGACCGCGTCGAGATTGTCCAATGGCTCGTCAAACCGGGTGATGCCGTGCGGCGTGGCACCCCCCTTGCCTCTGTGGAGGCCTCCAAGTCCGTCTTTGACATGACCAGTACGGTCGACGGCACGGTGCTGGAACTGCTGGCGGCGGCCAGCGATAGTGTCGCGGTCGGACAACCGATCGCGCGGGTCAAATGTGCCTCGGGCTTTGCGCGACCCCAAGCGAATACAAATTCGGATCCCGGTACGCCCGTGCTCGTGGCTAAGCCCAAATCGGGACGGTTGATCTTGCCGCGCAGCGAGGAGGGAATCCGACAGTTCGACGTGGGCATGTCCAGTATTTCCACCGTCGAAGGCAGCCGTCTGGTCAGCAACCACGATTTGCGATTGGGTAAAAGTTTGCGATCGTCCGACGACATTGTGCGCCGCACGGGCATCGAAAGTCGTCGGTGGGTGGTCGGCAACGAAGACGCGATCAGCATGGCCGTCCGCGCTTGCGAACGCGTGCTGGAACAAGAAAACCTAATTCTGGATGACTTAGACCTGCTCATCTGCAGCACCACGAGTCCCACGTCGGTCACGCCATCGATGGCCTGTCGCGTGTTGAACCGACTGGCCGCCCGTAAAGGGGAAGCCATGGTGCAGGCCTTTGACATCAATGCGGCCTGCTCTGGTTATCTCTATGCGCTGCAAGCCGGCTACGACTACTTGCAAAGTCGGCCGCAGGGTCGAGTGTTGGTGGTAACCACCGAAGTGTTATCACCACTGCTGGATCCCGAAGATTTCGATACCGCCATTCTATTTGGCGATGCGGCGTCCGCCACGGTTTTGTACGGCGAAGCCGACTTCGATCGATCGTTAGCGAGGTTGCATCGACCGGAAGTGTCTGCCAAAAGCGATGTCGGTGGCGCGCTGTCGGTCCCGCTCCTGCACGATGGGTTCATTCAGATGCAAGGCCGCAAAGTCTTTAGTGAAGCGGTCCGCACGATGGTGGCCAGCCTGAATCGCGCCTGCCTTCTGCGCAATCTGAATGTCGACCAATTGGATCTGATCGTGCCGCATCAAGCGAACCAACGGATCCTGGATGCAATTCAAAGCCGCATCAAGCCGCGCGTGTACAGTAACATTCGCCACCATGGCAACACGTCGTCCTCCAGCATCCCGTTATGCCTGGCCGATGTGTTTCCCGCCGCGCCCACAGGGAACCGACTGGGCCTCTGCGCCTTCGGCGGCGGGTTTACGTTTGGCGCTAGTATCGTCGAGATGAACTGACATCGTCGAGATGAATTGACTTTGTGGGCGACGACTTGAACGGCGCCGGGTCAGCGCGAATAGATCTCGACCAGATAATTGTCCGGATCGTAAATGTACATTTGGCGCGGCCCATCGGGTCGCGGCCGTGGTCCGGTCACAATCTCGATACCCATCTGGCGAAGTTGCTCTGCCGCCGCGTCACAGTCTTCCACCTCAAACGCGAAATGGAATCCGCGCGAAGGGCTCTCGCCATCGAACGGTGGCATCCCGGCAGTCCCCGCCTCCGGTCCCTCGACGTTCATATGAATCTGCGTATTCCCGGCCTGAAACCACAGCCCAGGAAAGCCGAAATTCGGACGTGCGATTTCCGCCATGCCCAACAGGTCGCAGTAAAATTGCCGGCTCCGCTCCAGATCCTTCACGACAAGCGTGACGTGGTCGATCGTTTTTACCTTGAGACTGGAAAGACTAACCTGCGACATGCGTGCATCTCCTCGATGTCAAGCCCATGAGTAATGGCTTTGGGGTCCCAGGGGCATTAGTATAGCCGCGAGGCAAGCTTCGCGAAACGGTTACGACGTGCGCTGAGCCGACGATCGATCGAGTTTGCCAACCTTCGTAGCCGAAATCGTCAAGCGTTGGCCTTTCACCGTGTTTCCCGAGTTTCCCGGACTTTGGCAAGATTCCCCACGACGATTCCGCTCGAGGGATTGGTTTGGAGGCGAGACGCTTCGCGCAAGATAATTTGCGTCGACGTTTCCGCGGGCCGCGTCGTTCCTCGATAGTTGCCGCTCAAGCTGACTGTTGCCGCTAGCGTTCCGCGCGGCAGCCACAGGAACATAGTGATGATCGACCTCGCAACCTCGTGTTGGGTCGAATCCGCGCCAGCCCGCGCCGGATAAATAGACTTCCGTCCAGACGTACATGTCGTGGTCAATCTCGTCGGCTTCCCGTGTGTTGTATCCACGCACGATTCTCGCCGGAATGTGCATCATGCGAGCCGCCGCCGCCAACGACTCGGCCAACCGCCAAGTTGGATGTGGCGAAGAACGCAAAGGAGGCCGCGATTGTGTCCGGTTCGCGGTCGTTGTCGTCGGTGCTGCAAACCCGGTCGCTAGTGTAGACGTCAGCCGAGCCAGGAAGTCGTATTGGGTACCGTCACACTGATCGAACACTTGTTCAGTTAGATCGGCCAACTCGGGACTCACGTCACTCGGCTGCGCGTAACAATCCGACAATTCCCGGTCGTCGGCACTGACGTGGTCTGAAAAGGCATTGCCTCGCGTCGCCGAGTGATGTCGTTCGAAGGCAACAGAAAGCGGTCCACGCAGCTTGTCGCGGCGACGGTCAGCGAAATCGTTAGTTCGTTGAAACAGGCTCGCCATACAACGTTACCTGCCAAGTCCAATGTGCGCTGTATACCCGCCGGACGTGGCGTAATGTCTATGCGAGCCGATCGGACGTAACCGTGCGCGTCGGCACGCGGATGCATCCGAATCAGCATCGGTTCGCAAAAGACAGGAACGTCAAAGGCCACGCGTTGAATGTGCTTGATGTAATACGTTTGCGCACTATCTTCCATCGACATCACTTCTATTGGTTTCAGATTTGTCAAACTTGTCAGATTGTTTGTCGCCTGCCCCGTCAACGCAGATCGTATTTGCGGCAAAGTCGCCATAAATAAGAGAAACGCGGTCACATCGAGGGGCCAGCCTCGACATGGCCGCGTTGATCTCTCCAGGTTTCACGCCGTAGAAGAATCGAACATTGGTTTACGGAGGCGATCGATCGTGAATCGATCGACGCCATTGCGATAGCTTCTCGTACTGGGTCATGGGAGTGTCTCGCTTCGCGTCGTAGCCGTGAAAATCAAAAGTTTCTCGTCTGTTCAGCTTGGGGTTCGCGTGTTGGGTCCAGACACAGGAAGAGCTCAGCTTTGCCCGTCAAACCGTATCGAGCTCTCTCGTGTCAACTGGCGTGTGAGAAAGCAAACAGTGTGCCAACAATTCGGCACTCTCCGTCCAGCGATTGCGAACCGCTTCGAAATAAAGCAAAACTGTCATTGCTTCGGAGTTTTTGCTCAAGTTCGCCCGAGATGTGTCTGCATAAAACCTATGCAGTCGCTGCCGCGGCAGCGTGCATTTTAAAACGTGGACGCCCAATCGATACGCCTTCATTGTCAGCGCGGCGCGTCGGAACGGTTCAACTCATTCGGGCGGCTGCAGGTCGTACGCGGTTACCTGGCCGTCGGTCGCGATGTACAACCGGCTGGTCGATCCGGCCAAGCCAGCGGATATTCCCAAGATGTCGCGTCCCGTGTTGAGGTGATCGAACAAGGCGCCGTCGTCGCGAATGACATGAATCGAGCCGTCCGGCCCGGCGACGAACCAGAACCCAGTGTTTGTGTCCCACAGGGGTGCCCAAAGCGGTGAATGAACCTGGTGCCGAAAAATGCCCGGCGGTAAGCCATAGGCCCAGCGCTCCTGTAGCGACTCGTCTAAACCTACGGCAATTAGCCTCCCTTCGATCGAATAGGACATGCCGAGCAAGGGCGTCGGACGCGGTGTGACGCTGTCAGCGGCCACAATCTGATGGATCGTCCGCTGGCCAACCGTCATCGGCGACCCCTCCTGACCTGTTGCACTAATTGGCAACACCCATCCCTGTTCACCCGCTGCCAACAGATGCGCTGGTTGGGCCTGCGTGCGACCGGCCAGCGACAATGTCGCGGGAAGTTTGCGATTGCTCCACACTCGGTGCCCGTTTAGGTCAATGCGTTGACAACCATGAGGGTCGGCAAATCCGATATAGATTTCCAGCTGGCCATCGTCATCTAGATCCAAGAGCGTCGCGTCCATGATGCCGTTGTGCGGTTGATCAGCCGGAGGGTATTGCAGTAGTTGGTGAAACTGCGCATCGAACAAATAGACGTGACGTCCCAATTGCGAAAACCCTAGGTAATACTCACGTCCTTGTCCATCTCTGGCCGCTCGCATCTGTGCGACATATGCACCCTCCTCCAGGTCCAGCGCGTGTCGCGCAAGGGAATTCCCTTCGTCGTTCAATTCAACAACGTTCCGCATGCCGTCTAGGACCAGTAACTTGGTCGTTTCACCCGCTGTGGGGGCGACCAGCAGTAGGTTGCCGGGAGTGTCGACGTGATCGGTTTGCCAAGCTTGCGTTGCGCAAGTTTGCTAAATCCGGCCGTCGGAGCTCAGCCCCGCCCCTGCCGCCGGTGCGTGATTACCTTGTGGTATGGCCGCTAACTGCAACTGCTGCTGAAACCGCTGATCCATTAGCTGCCAATTACGCAGTACATCGGTCGACACATCTTCGCCGGAAAGCACTCGCTTCAACACGATTTCGACGGACTGAGTGAGCTGTGGGTTGGCACCTACTTCGAACATCTGTAGGCGACGTTGGGCATCCAGGACGATGGTCGTAGGTGCCTCCGTAATCTGTAGTGCATCGCGTCCGGCAGCGTCCAGGTCGCGAGTTACGGGAAGCGAAATGCCCCATTGGGCGACGAGTTGTGTGACGTCGGGGGACGAGATCTTGGCGAGGGGTTCGGCACAAATTGCTTGGAACCTTACTTCGTCTGCACGCTTGGCGAATTGCTGATAGATCTGGTCAACTTGTTGCACGTTTAACTGCGATGCAGCGTGTCGGTCAAACCAGATCATGACTTCGATGCGGCCGTCGCCCACCTGACTGGTTTCGCGCTGGCCATTACAGTCGGTAAACGCCAGGAGAGGGATTTCCTGGCCCAACTGCTTCGTCGGCAGTGGTCTGGGAGGCAGCACGAAGTACTGGACCGGTTGCACGGCCGAGTCCGTTTCGAATACGAACGGAACAGCGGCCGTCCGCTCGAACGACGTTTCCTGCAAATCGAGTACAAGCCGTACGTTTTGCGGTCGCTGTTCAGTTGGCAGCAACTGGAATAATTCGCCCGTCGGATATTCGATGCGCCGAATGTGGTTCGTGGCGGCGTCGATCCAGAAGACATAGCGGCCAATGGACTCGGTGACCTCGATCCGCTCGCACGACCTGCCATCCAAGTCTTCCCTGCTAAGCAGTTGGACGTCCGGTGATCGCGACAGCAGATCCAAAAACGCCGAGTCGGGCAGCACGAGTCCCAATTGCGATGTGTGCAGATTGAGTGGTAGGCCCATCAATACGCTGAGCATCTGGTTGGGATTGGCCGGATCGATCATCTCCGTGGCGGCGTAGATCTCGGCAACGTTCGGCCGCCGTGGGATTGGGCGCCGCACAACCTGGTGGCGCAGGTCGTCGGTCACGGGGTCGACGACTGCTGCCCACAGTTGCTGGCCGTCGCTGACGAGTTTGAAACGGTTGATGCCACGTTCGATTGACAGACGAAGCTGGTTCGGTTGAGCATAGTCCAGGTCAATCTTGGTCTCTTCCGTCACCGGTTGGCCCTCGGCGTCGTAGGTCAGCAGCAAACGCCCCCGGTCGTGGTAATGAGTAGCAGATTGGTAGCGCTCGATGACCTGCCGCAACTGCGGTTGCGGGTCCATTTCGAGTGGCGGCGCGGGGGGCGGCGCGGCGTCGTTGGCAGGGCGACAGCCAATCATCAGCATCATCACCGCGACGATCCCCATCCCCCAACTCGCCCCGCGACCACCAGGACGCTTCGCGTCAACGTGAAGTCGGGGCCAGTGGCTCAGGCCAATTGCGATGGAAGTGGAGGACGAGTCGTACATGGCAAAAGGGCCTCACTGCGTCATGACTGCCGGATTGGAAGGGGGCATCGAAAAGCCGAGGAACAAAGGAAAACGGGGCCGTGACTGGAAATCGGCGTGCCCCTCACCTGGACACCGAGGCAATCCCGCTCCGTCGCCCAGCGACGATGGATTATTCGTCAACGGTGCCGACACGTAAAGCTCGACTTCTTGACCCCCGTGACCGTCCCTCGTTACGCTTGAAGGATACACCCCGTCATTTCGTATGGGGCCTTGGATACCAGGGGAAGGTGCCGTATGCCGACCGTCGATTTCGGCGTGAAATCCGAACTCTCGCTGCCCGAGCAGTTGCCGATCGCTGACTGTGGGGGGCCGCAGGGATCGCCATTGGATGATCCGCTGGCGGCGATCCGTGCTGCGCTGGCAGCGCCCATCGAGTACCCCGCTTTGCGGGAGGTTGTCGTTCCGGGGGATCGCGTCGCGCTGGCGCTTGGCGAGGGACTCGTGCAGCCGTCTGCCTTAGTCGCCGGTGCGGTGCTCGAATTGATCGACGCTGGGATTGATGCGGAAGCGATCACGATCCTGCGGCATCCTGACGATGCCCGCTTGTGCCATGCCCCGCCTACCAACGGACTACCCGTGGAACTGCGGGATCGGATTGTCGTGGAAGTGCATGATGCGGGTGATCGCGACAAATTGTGTTTGCTGAGCGTCTCGAGTAACGACGAGCCGATCTATCTGAATCGAACGCTAGTGGATGCCGACGTCGCGATTCCTATCGGCATGGTGCGTGCCGCCGAATCGCTCGGCGATTTGGGGATCCACGGCACGCTCTACCCCGCCTTTGCTGACGCCGCCGCACAGCAGCGGTTCCTCACTCCCAAGTCGGCCCTGTCCCGCCCCAGTAGGCAAAAGCGGTTGCAGGAGGCCAGCGAGGCAGATTGGCTGCTGGGGACGCGTTTGGCCGTCCAGGTCGTGCCGGGGCCCGGCGAAAAAATTATGCACGTGTTGGCTGGCGACGTGGAAAAGGTCGCCGCCCGTGCCCGCGAATTGTACGAGGTCGCGTGGTGTTTTAAGGTGCCGCAGCGTGCCAGTCTGGTTGTGGCGACGCTTCCAGGTGGACGGCAGCAGCAATCGTGGCCTAACTTTGCCCGCGTGTTGGATGCCGCGCTACGCGTCGTCCAGGACAACGGCACGATTGCCATCTGCTGTGACCTACGCACCAAGCCGGGGCCCTCTCTGCGGCGATTGGCACGGGCCAATTCGCTAGATGCGGCCAACAAGGCGATTCAACGCGATCAGACGCCCGACGCACTCACTGCCACGCAGTTGATCCGGACGCTGCAGCACGCCAACGTGTATCTGTTGAGTCGTTTAGATGAGGACTGTGTGCATTCGCTGGGGCTGGCCTACGTGGCCTCGCCCGAGGAAGTCGTCCGCTTGGCCGCGCGCCATACGTCCTGTATCCTCCTGCAAAATGCCCACCAAGCCATGCCGTGTGTGGCAGCCGAAAGGACGTGATGAGTCGTAGCAATACGCGGTGCGTGGCCGGGCAACCGGCTGAGCGAGAGCAATACCAACGCCTCATGCAGAATTGTGCGGTCGTCGATTTCAGCGACCGCACTCAAATTGAATTCCGCGGGGGGGATCGACAGCGTTTTTTGCACAATCTTTGCACAAATGATATCCAACGCCTTCAGTCAGGGCAGGGCTGCGAGGCGTTTGTGACCAGCGTTCAGGGCAAATGCCTGGGGCACATCCTGGTCTTTGCCGGCGACGACTCGTTGGTGCTGGAAACATCGCCGGGGCAGGCCGAAAAATTGTTGTCGCACTTCGATCGTTACTTAATTACCGAGGACGTTCAGTTGGTGGATCGCAGCCAGGATTGGGCGGAATTATTGCTGGGCGGGCCTGAGGCACCGCGCCACCTGAGTAACGTGGGGTGCCAGGCAGAAGCATTGCCCGAATACGCTCATCAAGCGGTTCACATCGAGGGCCAAGCTGTCTGGGTGCGGTGTGCGCCGATGACCGGTGTGCCGACGTTTCTGCTGGCCTGCCGACGTACGGAGTTGTCAGCCGTCCAAACGCAGTTGATAAGCCTTGGTGTGACCAACTGTAGCCTGTCGGCCCTTCAGATGGCGCAGATCGAAAAAGGATTTCCCTGGTACTCGTGGGATGTCACGGATCAAAACCTGCCTCAGGAAGTGCATCGCGATGACGTGGCCATCAGCTTTACGAAAGGATGCTACCTGGGCCAGGAAACGGTCGCTCGGATCGACGCCTTGGGACACGTCAATCGACTGCTGGTCGCCGTGCGCGGCGATGTTCGCGATGTTCCCGATCACGGAGCGGAACTTTCCCTGGACGGTCAAATCGTGGGACAAGTGACGTCTGCCGCCTATTCTCCGCGGCTCGAAGCACCACTAGCGCTCGCCTACGTCCGCCGCCAGTACTGCCAACCTGGCACGTCACTGCAATTGCCCAGCGGCAGGGCCGAAGTGGTGGCATTGCCTCTGTGATTCAATCGAGGTTCTTGATGGATTTCGCCGCATGCGAGCCGTAGTGTTTGAGCGATTTCGCGGGCCGCTGTCGCTGCAAGACGTTGCGGATCCAACACCACCCGCTCACGGCGTCGTGATTGGTGTGCGTGCCACAGGACTTTGCCGCAGTGACTGGCACGGCTGGATGGGTCACGACCCGGATATCGCACTGCCTCATGTGCCGGGGCATGAACTGGCTGGCGTCGTTGAAGCGGTGGGACCGCAGGTCCGCAGCTTCCGAGTGGGCGATCGCGTTACTGTGCCCTTTTGCGTTGGCTGCGGAACGTGCGAACCGTGCCGTGAGGGCCAACTTCAGGTTTGCCACAACTACTATCAACCCGGCTTTACCGCTTGGGGAGCATTCGCCGAACGCGTGGCGATTCCCCATGCCGATTTGAACCTCGTAACGCTGCCCGAGTCGTTAGATTTCGTTTCGGCGGCCAGCTTGGGCTGTCGCTACATTACGTCCTACCATGCGCTCGTCGCGCAAGGTGGCTTGCAGCCGGGCCAATGGCTGGCCGTACACGGCTGCGGAGGCGTCGGGCTTTCCGCAATTCAGATCGCTTGCGCCTCAGGGCGCACGTCGTGGCGGTGGACGTCAATCCTCAGGCCCTGGATTGGGCCCGGCGATTGGGCGCGGAGCACGTGTTGCTGAGCGAAAGCCACGACGATGCGAATCGCGAAGTCGTGCGGCAGATTCGCGGTCTGACGGATGGAGGAGCACATGTGTCTGTGGATGCCATCGGCGGAGTCCGTACTTGCTTGCAGTCGGTACGCTGTTTGCGGACGCGAGGTTGTCACGTGCAGGTAGGATTAATGGTGGGCGAGCAGCGAAATGCACCCTTGCCGATGCACGTTGTGATTGCAAAAGAACTGAAGGTCGTCGGCAGTCACGGCATGTCCGCCCGCGAATACCCGGCGTTGCTGCGAATGATCGAAGACGGATACCTTGATCCGCGCAGTTTAGTCTGCGAACAGATCGACTTGACGGCAGTTGTGGACCGCCTCCCGCGACTGGCGGAAAACCGCGCAGCAGGTATGGCCGTGTGCGTTGTGGATTGACTTACTTGGCCGCCATGCCGCGGTTTGCCGTTCAATCCAACGCGTTGCGCACGACGCGATCGTCGAAATAGTTGATCGCCATGCCGGCATCAACTACGATTTTTTCCGCATTGATGCCACTTGATCGCGGACTAAGTAGAAAAGGCCGCGACGTTCGCCGCTTCTTCGGTCCTGACGGCCTGCCGCCGAGGAATGACTTGTTCGGCAAACAGGTAGGCGTCCACGTAACCTGGGATCCCGGCCGAAGCACTGGTCTTGAGCAAGCCCGGAGCGACCGCGTTGAAACGCACCTGCGAGAATTCGCTGAAAGATTTCGCCAAAAAGGCCAAGCTCGAATCCAGCGCAGCTTTCACGGGCGCCATCAGCCCGTAATTTTGATTGGCCATTCGCGTCGTCGAGATTGAAACGGTTACGACCGACGCGTCCTGTGCAAACAGATCTTACAGCACTGCGCAACGCCGATCAAGGAGTAGCATGATACGTCTATCGTGCGCAGGAACTGGGCCTTCGTAGTTTCGTGGAACGGCTTCATGCCGTCGCCATAATCGGCAAACGCAATCGAATGTAGTAGGCCGTGGATCGGCTGTGACTGCTGCCCAGGCCGTCCCGCAGCGCCGCGATTTGCTCTGGGTATTCGACGTCGCACACGAAGATGGGCGTTTCGGGAAACAGCTTCTGTACCGTGCCGCGCCGTTCTTCACTGCGCACGACCAGTACCACTCGGGCCTGATTCTCGCACAGAATGCGCACGACGTGATACGCCACGCTCTTGCGATTGGCCACTCCCATCACCACCACAGTTTTATCGGCCAGCTGTAAAAAATCCATGGCAAGGCGGAGTCCTTGACGGCGTGAGGCGGTCAGCGACAGTGGTCGCTCTTAAGCAATTTCACGATCACGCTGGGGCGGGGCAATGGTGCAGGCGAATTCGAATCGCATGACGGTCTGGCCGTTGCGAGTTGCTTTGCCCTTCATGAAGAACGCGTTCGCCAGCCGTTCACTCAATTCAACTTCCATTTGGATTTCGTCACCAGGATGAACCATCTTGCGGAATCGTACGTCGTTCATCCGCGTGGCGACCGGTACGCCTTCGCCCGCGTGTTCCGATAACAGGATCGCTCCCGCCTGCATGCAGGCTTCGCACAGGATCACACCTGGTACAAGCGGGTAGTCGGGATAATGTCCCTGAAAAAAGAAATCGTCCTGGCCAAAACGGTGACGGCAGACGATGCGCCGGTCCGTTTTTTTCAGCACCTCGTCGACCAGCAGCATCGGCGCACGATGGGGAATGCAGGCTTCGATTTGTTCGCGATTCATAATGTGGGCACTGTCTGCAGACATGTGGAGTTGCTCGCGGACGGTTTCATCAACAGAGAATCGACGTCGTTGGCGACAATCACACCGTAGTTGATCGCCCCCAGCCAGCCGGACATGATAATGCCGACGCTGCCGGCGTGATACAGACCTTGGATCTGCTCGGGCAGCCCGCGGCTGACCGCCAGGCCTTCGAATTTGGTGCCGAAACTGGCCCCTGCAACGTGTTTGGTGTAGTGCTGGAACGTACGCGGCGTGGCGGCTTCGACGTGATCGAGCCGCTCGCGAATATTGCGGACGTAGCTGTCGAGATGCGTCGAGGGTTGTTTCGACCAAATCCCGCTTGCTGGCCTCGTATTCCTCGTCGCACAACTCCGACCAGTCTTCGTATCGGGCGTTCGTGCTGGAGACAATCAGACAACGTGGGCGTCCGACCGGTCGTGTCCGCGGGTAGTAGAACGAATACGTGCGACTGGTGATGTCGCGGCTTAGCAACAGATCGGTGCGGAACACGGGGGCCGTCGAACTAAATAACAGATCGCCCGTTGATTCGTCGATCCGCTCGTCCGGCTTCAGTGCCATATAGACCTGCGTGCTGCTGTTGTTCAGTCGCACTTCTTCGGTTTGTTGGACGAACTTCGTGGTCGAAGTGCTGCACGACCAACGAGTCGCAAAACCGTGGACTTCAAGATTGGCGTTGGACACCACGGCTCGGCAGGCAATCGTTCGGCCGTTGACTTGGACACCCCGTACACTGCCTCGCTCCACGACGAATGCGTTGCACGTCACAGCGGATCTTGACATCGACGCCATTGCGCAGCAGTTCTTCATGCATCAATGCAACCAATTGGTCCGTCCCACCTTGAAATGTATAGACTCCTTTGGACATGAAGTTGGAAAACACGATACCGTAGGTGATCGCGGGGTCTTCCAGTGTGGAGCCGTTGGCGTAAGTAATCGGTTCCATCAGCAAGTCGCATCACGTCTTCGCGACCGGGAAAGAATCGTTCAAACAATTCTCGCGTCGTAGTCGTTTGGTCATCGTAGAAATTCATGCCCCGCGCGGTATCAAAGAACGCCTGGACTTGCTGCGGAGCGATGTCGAATCGCTCCGATCAACAGTCGCGTAAAGTCTTCGCGATTGTAACGTCGTGGTCAAGGAAAACATCGGATTGTCGAAGCGGATGTTTTCCAGGGGCACAATGGCATCGGCGATTTCACGCGTCCAATAGCGGCGGCAACTCTTGATCATGCCCGCGGGAAAGCCATGCAGCGAGATATCAAAGATGTGACCACCCGGGCGCTTGAACCATGTCGCCATACCGCCCAGCTTATAGTGCTGCTCGAGCAACAACACTGTTCCGTCCCGCACGGGCCAGCACATTGGCCGTCGTCATTCCGGCCAAACCGCTGCCGATCACGATCACATCGTAGCGATCCTGTACTCCTTTGAGAAAATCCTTCGGCATGACAAACTACTTCTCGCAATCGGCGGATGGTTGGTTAAATCGGTTCGTGACAGGAACGGCGAGCCGTGGGACGCGTGACCTGCGGCAGCCGGCCGAGCCGACAGCGGCAGATGCAGCGGCTTTGCCTCGACGGTTTTCGCACGCTGCCGGCGGCGGTGGCCGACCGGGACGGCACGCTACGGTTGCAAGCAATGTCGATTGGCCACCGATATTCCGCTGATGATCGATCCTATGATACCGACAAACCCTTGGTCTGTGCCACACAGATAGAGGTTTTCGATGTCGCTACTGCCATCCAATCGTTTGTCCGGACTGCCGTATACGGCGCCGTTCTCGTGCCAAGTAAAACGCCGTATCGTCGTGGGCGTAAACAGGTCCGTATCAACCACATGCCGGCGAAAATCCGGCATGAAGCGGATCGCCGATGCGACGGCGCGATCATACCAACGTAGTTTTTCTAGTCCGTAACTGCTCGTCTGGCAAGGCCTTCCACAAGTCGTAATTGGCAATCGAGGTGATGCGGATCACGCCATCCGGTAGCAGTTTGTCCTCCAACTCGCTATCACCATACAGGTAGTTGTTGGGGGAACAGATCACGCCGGTGCGGACATCGCAGAGCTCCGTCGAGTTGCTGCCAATGAAACGTCGGAGAATCGTTGTAGAAGACGATGGTTCGGTCATGCCCAAATTGCTGTGGCTTGACGTCCAACACCGAGATCGATTCGATAAACGACATCTGTCCCGGCCGAGGGGCGAGGGCGTGCTCGCGTGATGTATCGCACAACCTCATCGTCTCCACCCAACCGGCCGACGAAAGGATCCGGTGCCCCTGCAGTTCCGTCCCGTCATCCAGTACCACGCCCGTCGCCCGTCCGTCTTCTACGTGGATCTGACGGACTCCGCTGCGCAGCTTCAATTCGCCGCCGAGCTCACGATAACGCCGCACCAGGTTCTTTAAAATCAGCCGCACGCCCGCCAAGGGACGGCCCAGTCCTTCCATGAATATGCTGCGAAACATGATACAAAACTGGCCAAAGTCCATGTCGTGTTCGCGCGGATTGCCATACCACATCAGCGGGCAAAGCAGCATTTCTGCTCAGCAGCGGGTCGCGGACGATCCCCGCCACGACCTCCCGCGCCGAGCGACAGTGGGCCTCATTGTCCAGGTCGTCGTAGTCGACAATCTCGCCAACTAGCCGCCGAAAGTTCGTCGCTTCCGCGGGAAATGTCTGGGCGATTTCCGCTTCCAACACATCCAGACCGTTGCCGAACTGTAGTTCGACGCCGGGAAAAACCACGGAAGAGCCAATTTGCGGTGAGAGCGCGAAATCTTCCCAACGGAAACGCAACTGCCTGAGCATCTTGGCCAGCGGACCGCGTTTGGTGCCCGGCGGCGTGAAATTGGTTACCGCATGCAGGCCCACGTCGTAGTCCCGTCCACGCAGCCGGTAGAAGGAATTCAGCCCGCCGATCGTAGAATGACGTTCGAGAATACAAACCCGCTGGTCGAAGTACGCCAAACGGATGCCGGCGGCCAGCCCCGACATGCCCGCGCCAATGATGATCGTGTCGTACATGGCCATTTCGACTCCGCCGCGCAACTCCGCTCGCGTTCCCACGTCGCACACCAGTCGCTCCCGTGAGTCCCTCTCGCTCTGCGGAAGACGGTGGCTGCAGGCCGGATGGGGGCCGACCGCAGTGGCGTATCGGGGCGACGCCCTCACCAGAAGTCGCCGCAGACCGGACCAGGACTAGGGACAGACGGCGCCAGCCGCGCGAAGTCTCGCCGTGGGCACACCGCAATGTCCACGGCTGACGGTCCCCATCAATTGACCGGCTCGACGTCCTTCATCAACGGTTCGAGGTAATTGCAGGTGCTGTCCATGCTGGCAAGCTGAGGGTAGTCTTCTTCCGGAATCTGAATGCGATACCGTTTGCGCAATTCCATGACGATGTCCAGAAAGTCCATGCTGTCCAGTTCCAATTGGTCACGGAACGCGATGTCGTCTTTCAGGTCCGACAGATCTTCGTCCGGGGCAATGTCGTCCAGAATGTCGATGAATCACATCGCGGATTTCATCACGGGTCATTCGTCTGGTATCTCCCTGCGGCGTCCAGTGTCAAAAAATAGTGGAACCCAAGTCTCGTCCCCGGGGCGATTCCCTCGCGTGGGGAAGTCGTGTGCCGGCGTGCGCTTTTGTCTGCTCATTATAGGCGCCGGCGCGACGCGGTGTGGTTTCGTCAGATTCGGCGGATGATCACAACGGAATTGATCCCCAGCATGCCGAACGAGTTATTCAGGATATAGTCGACTCGTTCCAGTTCCCGAGGTTCGTTGGCGACAAGACCCGGAGCTCGCAAGCCGGGTCGAGTTCGTCCAAATTGATTGTGGCGTGACACACCCGGTCCTGGAAGGCGGGCAGGTTGCCGGCCAATTCCAGGGCACCCGCTGCGCCCATGCAATGGCCGATGAAGCTCTTGGTGTTGTTGAAGCACGTCTTGTCAGAACCTCCGAAGACTTCTCGCAGCGCCGCGCACTCCTGCGCATCGCCACTACTTGTGCCTGTCGCGTGAGTGCTGACAATGTCGATTTGCTCGGCAGCCAAACCGGCGCGTTTCAGTGCCAAGCGGACACATTCGGCCTGTCGCTGCGAATTGGGCAGCACAAAGTCCGTGGCGTCGGTATTCATCGCGTAACCGACCAGTTCTCCATAGATTTTGGCTCCCCGCCGCTTAGCGTCGGAAAGTCGTTCCAACACAAACACGCAACCGCCTTCCGCAACGACGATTCCGTGTACGATGCAAGTCGAACGGACGTGACGCCCGCGCCGGATCTTCGTGCTCGGCCAACGCCCCCTGGCTCTTAAAACTGGCGAAGATGCCAAACGTGTGAATGCTCTCGGAGACGCCGCCTGCCAGCGCCACGTCGCACTCGTCCAATCGCAACATCTGAGCGCCCTGGATCAGCCCTGCGTTACCGGCGGCGCAGGCGGCGCCAATCGTGTAATGCGGTCCGATGATTCCCATGTTCAGCGCCAACTCGCCCGCCGGGTTGTTGGCGACAGTGCGGGGATTGTGGTGGTGCGACCAATACGACGTGTCGTAATCGTAGCCCTTCAGCTCAAAGATCTCATTTTCCGTCTCGACGTTGCCATGTTCCGTGACACCCAGATACACGCCAACGCGCCGAACGATCACAGTTCTCCCAGTCCAAGCCGCTGTCGATCACCGCCTCGTGGGCACTATAGATACCGACCGAACCGGCGCGCGTGCCGCGCCGTGCGTCCTTGCGCGACTGATACCGACGGACGTCAAAATCGCAGATCCCTGCTAACGTCGCTCCAACATAGCGAATCTCGTACGGTTGCACTCCGCTGCGTCCGGCCAACAGGCCTTCGCGGAACATCGGTAGATCATTGCCGTTGGGCGCGGTCAAACCGACTCCAGTAATCACGATCCGCTGCTGGTCCGGCAGGTCAACGGTCGCCGTCGCGCTGATCATACTGCGATCCCTGCGATTTCCACAAATCCTTGAAGCTACCCATTCACCCACGAATTGGCAAGACGCTGCATTCCGTCGTCTGTCGAAATCGCCGGCTGGAAGCCAAAATCGTGGCGGGCTGCCGAAACATCAAAGTAGTGTGATCGTCCGAGTTGGGCCGCCAGAAAACGCGTCATGCGAGGTTCCGAGGTCAAACGCAAGAGACGATAGAGAGCTTCCAGGGCTGCCCCAATTCGCCAAGCCGCCGCCGTGCTGATCCGTCGACGGACCGCCGGCAGTCCGGCCAACGCAAGAATCTGGTTGATCCACTCCCAACAGTTGACCGGTTGGCCCTGGCTAATAAAATAGGCCCGGCCGCACACGGGCGATCCCGCGGACAGCGCTTCGGCCGCCGCAAGATGCGCCTCGGCGGCATTCTCAACATAAATCATATCGATTTGATTTGTGCCGTCGCCGACCTGTCTCAGTTGTCCGTCACGTGCCCGCTGCAATAATCGCGGGACTAAATGGGGGTCGCGCGGCCCCCAGATCAAATGAGGACGCAGAGCGCACGTCAATAGTCCGTCGCGGCCGTTGGCTGCCAATACCGCTTGCTCGGCTACGGCCTTGCTGCGCGGATAATGGCACAACCAATGTCGGGGATAAGGTGCCCGTTCGTCGACGCCGCATTGGTCGCTGCCATCAAACGTGACACTTGGACTGCTTGTGAAGACCAACCGGGGCACTCCCTGGCGACGGCAGGCGTCGACCACATGTTGTGTGCCGACTACGTTGGTCTGATAGTAGTCATCCCATTTACCCCAGATTCCGGCGATGGCCGCCGTGTGGATCACCACATCCTGTCCCTGGCATGCCCGCTGGACAACCTCGCCGTCGCGGATATCGCCGATGTGCGCCGTCATTCCCAACGACTCCAGCGCATCGACTCGCCGCCGCATCAGACCGCTGACGCTGGCTCCCGTTCGAAGGCATGATTCAACGATATACCGTCCCAGGAACCCGTTAGCTCCAGTGACCAAGATCTTCATCACAGTTCAAGTCCCCACCCCAACCATGAGGTCGACGCGCGCTCGCCGCCGTCCGCATGGGTTGCTGCATTCTAGGCCGTCACCGTCAACGGCACATAGGCGAGGAGTGGAGGAATTGTCACGAGTGCGCTCACGAGATCCTCACGACATCGCCCGCTCGGTGAATCCCAGGGCTCGGTAAAAGCCGACCGCATCGGCGCGGCTCCGCAATGCTTCGGCACGCAGTCCGTGGCAGCCCGCCGCCCGAGCGGTTTCTTGTGCCGCATCCAGCAAACGGCTCGCCACACCCCGCCGCCGCATCTCAGGCTTCACCGCGAGCCAACGCAATTCCGCCCACCGTGTTCGCGCGTCCTCGGCACCAAGAGTTCCTCCGTTTGGGTCAGTGGGTGTTCCCGCAAGGCGGATTTCGTTTGGGTCAGTGGGTGTCCCCGCGCCCGCGACGCGAGTGGCAAGGCGGATTTTGTCAGTGGGTGTCCCCGCGACGCGGATGCCCGCGTTTGGGTCAGTGGGTGTCCCCGCGACGCGGATGGCGACGCAGCCGACCGGGGCGAGCTGAGGGGGCAGCTGAGCGAACAGCAGGCAGCCCGCGTGCCACCACGGGCGACTGCGTAGTTCACGCTCAAAGGCCGACGGCCCCCACTCCTGCGGTGCGCCATGCTGCCGTAAGACCGTATTTTGAAGTGCCAGCCACGCGTCCATATCCGCCTCCGATTCGTATGTGCGGACCTGTAAATCATGTGGCCACCCAACGTCAGCTCGGTCTGGCAACAACGGGCGATAGAAGATCACGAGGGGGGAGGTCGGCGAGTGGCGTGAGGTCGGGGGCACGCGTGCGGTTGTAACGCATTCGCCCGGCGGTGGCGACGACGATGTCTCGAAATGGAACAAAATGGTCAATGCAGTGGATCTAGGTGATTGATTTGAATCGAAATCTTGCGCATAATTGTCGCGCTGTGATCGTTTTTTGTCAGAATGTGGTGCGTTTGGGTCAGTTGTAGCGTTCATGCAGACCGAAGAGCGTCGAAGTCGTTTGTTGGAGCTGGTGCGGCTGCGGGGCTTTGCCTCGCTCGATGAGCTTTCGTCGACTCTGGAAGTGTCCGCCTCCACGGTCCGGCGGGACCTGGATTACCTGGAAGAGACGGGCGAAGCCAAGCGGACTCACGGAGGGGTGTTCTACACCGGTCCCTCTCCCAAATTGCCTCATTTTGAGCAGCGACAACGATCGGAATGGGAAAAGAAGAAACAAATTGCTGCGTGCGCCGCGAGTCTAGTCCAAGACGGTGACACCGTCTTGTTGGATGGCGGGAGCACCACCTACGAGTTAGCCCAATTGCTTGTCCGCCGCAGCCTCCAGGTCGTGACCAATTCGCTGCCAGTGGCCACGTTGCTGACGGCCGGTGACGACAATGACTTGGTTTTGATTGGTGGTTATGTACACCAGCGGACCGGCGTCTGTTTGGGCCCCTATGCAAATCAGATGCTGCAGCAGCTGAGTGTCCGAAGGGCCTTCCTCAGCGTGGCGGGAATTAGCGACCGCGGTTGCTTCAACAGTAACTTGCTGCTGGTGGAGACCGAACAGGCGATGATGCGGGCGGCGGACGAAGTGATTGTGCTGGCCGACAGCACGAAATTTGGCCACCAAAGTCTCGCATTGATGTGCGAGCTGTCGCACATCGACACGTTAGTAGTGGATGCCGAGATCAGCCAGGATTGGCGCAGCAAAATCATTGCGGCGGGAGTGCGAATGTTAGTCGCCGAAGCCACCGACAACGAAGAGGAGCAACCGGGATGATTGCGGGAGGATCGATTGATCGAGCGACAGTCGAGCGCATCGTACGACAAATGGTATTCGCACGTGCACAGACGCCAGCTCACGGGGCGGGTGGTGGCGAGAGTCGAGACGAGTTGGTCGTCAGCATATCGGCTCGTCATTGCCATTTGACCGACGAACATGTCCGCACGCTCTTCGGTGCCGACGCGACGCTCACGCCCATGAAGCCACTATATCAGGACGGTTTCTATGCGGCCGAGCAAACCGTCATGTTGGTCGGACCGCGGCGACGCATGTTGCAAAACGTCCGCGTCCTCGGCCCCACCCGTCCTCACAGCCAGGTCGAACTCGCATTTACCGATGCGATTTCGTTGGGGATCGACGCACCCGTCCGCATCAGCGGCAATATCGATGGCACGCCAGGCTGCGTGCTCGTGGGGCCCGCGGGAGTGGTGGAATTGTCGCAAGGCGTGATTCGTGCCGCACGCCACGTGCACATGAACGTCGGTCATGCGGCCGAATATGGCGTGCAGAACGGCGAACGCATGAAACTGCGGATCGAATCGCCCGGATGCACGACCGTCTGGGAAGATGTCATCGTCCGCGCCGATCAGACGAGCAAGTTAGAAGTTCATATCGATACGGACGAAGGAAATGCCTGCTTTCTCGATGGCGCGACCGACGTGCAGTTGTTGAAGCAGTCGCCATGTCATTGTCACTCATAAACAAGCAAAATTGATCGCATTCACACCCTCATTTCGGGAGAACTCAACTGATGGCCAAACAAATGGAAGCGCTGGGAATGATTGAGACAAAAGGGTTTTGTGCCCTAATCGAGGCCACCGACGCCATGATGAAAGCGGCCAACGTCACATTCGTCGGCTGGGACAAAGTCGGCAGCGGCTTGGTGACGGCGTTTGTCACGGGCGATGTTGCGGCGGTGAAAGCCGCGACCGATGCCGGAGCGAACGCGGCCGGCCGAATTGGCGAAGTGGTGAGTGTTCAAGTGATTCCTCGTCCTCACGAAGACATTGCCATCGTCCTGCCAGCATCGCCCAAAGCCGCCGCCAAATAGGCCTCCATCATTCCCCGTTCGCGCACAATCCGTTCATGCATCTTTGCGGAAATGTCACAAGGAAACACTCTGATGAATACTGCCATTGGCTTGATTGAAACAAAAGGTTTGGTCGGACTCGTAGAAGCCACGGACGCGATGGCCAAGGCCGCTAACGTCCAGATCATCAAACGCATCTCGATTGGTGGCGGTCTGGTGACGACCGTTGTCCAGGGGGATGTGGGCAGCGTGCGGGCCGCTGTGGAAGCCGGATCGACTGCCGCCACGCAGGTGGGCGAGTTGACCGGCAGCTTGGTGATCCCTCGTCCCGCCGAAGGTTTGCTGGAAGCCTATTTGGGCTAGGCGTTGGCGCTGGGCCTCGGCGCCGTGGCGGGCCATGTCCGCCGTTACTGCTGCCTCGGCCCGCAATCCCTACCACGAGGACACGGAAGACGATTACGGAAGACGATGAAGATTCTGGTCGCAAATCTCGGTTCTACCAGCTTCAAATACCGTTTGTTTAACATGTCGGACGAACGGCAGTTGGCACGCGGAGGCGTGGAACGCATTGGATCGCCCACGAGTCATTGTTTTGTGGAAATTGGCGGAAATCGCACCGAGTTGACGGCGGAGGTCCCCGATCATGCGATCGCGGTTCGACAATGTCTTCTTCAACTGACCGATCCCCACGGCGGCTGCTTGGCGGCTGCCAGTGAAGTGGCGGCCATCGGCTTTAAGGCGGTGCACGGCGGGCGGCTCAGTGGTGTGCATCGTGTTACGCCCGAAGTGCTGGAGGCGATGGAGGAAATGAACGCCGTCGCTCCGGCTCACAATCCTCCGTATATCGCCGCCATGCGGCTCTTGGCCGCGCAACTACCCGAGATTCCGTTGGTGGCGGCCTTTGAAACCGGCTTTCACCAAACGATCCCCACCGCCCGACAGGTTTACGCGATTCCCAAAGCCTGGTCCGACGCATTGCCGATTCGGCGTTTCGGGTTTCACGGAGCCAGTCATCGGTACATTGCAAACCGCATGGAGGAACTGACCGGCCGCGACGACCTGCGATTGATCTCGTGCCACCTAGGTGGATCCAGCAGCCTGTGTGCCATCCGTCACGGTCAGAGTGTCGCGACCTCGATGGGCATGAGTCCTCAATCCGGTGTGCCTCAAAACAATCGTGTTGGTGACTTCGATCCGTTTGCGTTGCCGCTGATCATGGAGCATACCGGCCAATCGCTGCCAGAGGTGCTCAGCACTCTGGCCAACCAGGGCGGGCTGCTCGGCATCAGTGGAACGAGCGGCGACATTCGGGATCTGGAGGCGGCAGCAGCTCAAGGCGATCCGTCGGCCCAGTTGGCATTGGATGTGTATACGCAGGAAGTCCGCCGGCATCTCGGGGGACTGCTCGTGGCCCTCGGAGGAGCGGACGCGATTGTGTTTACCGGCGGTATTGGAGAAAACGGTGCAGCGATCCGTCAGGCGGTTTGTCAGGATCTGCAGGAACTAGGCATCGCATTAGACCCGGACCTGAATGCCGTGGGCGCGGCGAAGTGCACGTGCAGCGTGCCGATAGTCGTGTGCAGATTTGGGTCGTGCCCACCAATGAAGAACTCGTCGTCGCTCGGCAATCCCTCCAGTTGTTGAAGGAATAAACCATGTTTGTCGCCAAGGTCACCGGCTCGTTGGTCGCCACACAGAAGGTGCACAGCATGGTCGGCTACAAGTTGCTAATTGTCGAGCCCTATCGACTAGAGCCTCAAGATCGACATCGACTGATCACGACCGGACGCACCTTTGTGGCCGTCGACATGCTGGGCGCGGGTGAAGGCGAGTTTGTACTTATCACACAAGGGTCCAGCGCACGACTGACTCCCGAGACCAAAGATATGCCGATTGATACGGTGGTGGTGGGAATTGTCGATCGTGTCCATATCGAAAGTCAATGTGTGTATTCACGCGAAACGGATGAAGTATAGGTAACGATTGGAGTGCGGTTAACCAGCGGAACTCACCCGTCCAGGCCAGACGCCGTACGTGCCGCACCACGTCGCTCGCAGGATGTAGGGACGACGGCCCGACGGACGTCTTAACCACGAAGAGATTTAACGATGCAAGTTGACGAACAATTAATCCGAACCGTTGTCAGCCAGGTGTTGGCCGAAGTTCGCCAAAACGGCCATCCGTCTTCCGCGCCGACTCGCTTTGCCGGTCGGCACGGCGTCTTTACGTGCGTGAAGGAAGCGGTGGCAGCGGCGCGTGACGCATTCGAGCAATTGAGCCGCAGGACACGGGCAGATCGACGGCGGATCATCGATCACATTCGCCGTATTTCCATCGAACAGTCCGTGGAACTGGGCACTATGGAGATGGAAGAAACCGGCATCGGTCGGCTCGATCACAAGATCGAAAAACTAAAGATGCTTGGTGAACGGCGCCAGGTGTCGAGTTCTTGCGCAGCGAAGTATTTAGTGGCGACCATGGCCTGGCAGTGATCGAGCACGCTCCCTTTGGCGTCATCGGCGCGATCACGCCCGTCACGCACTCGTTGCCCACGATTACCGGCAACGCCGTTAATATGATCGCCGCCGGCAATACACTGGTCGTCAATCCGCATCCTGCCGGCAAGCGAGTGGCAACCGAAGGTGTACGACGCTTCAACGAAGCCATCGCCCGCGACCTGGGCATCGACAATCTGATTTGCGTGATTTCGGAACCGACGCTCGAATCGGCCGAACAGATCTTTAAGCATCGTGACATTGCCATGATCTGTGTGACGGGTGGGCCCGCTGTCGCCCGCGCCGCACTTAACTCGGGTAAACGGGCGGTCGTGGCCGGGCCCGGCAATCCGCCCGTCGTGGTCGACGAAACCGCCGACCTGGACCGTGCCGCTCGCTCCATCATTGCTGGTGCCGCCTACGATAACAACTTGCTGTGTATCGCAGAAAAGGAAGTGTTCGTCGTGGCCGCTGTTTTCGACGCGATGATGGAGGCCATGCACGCGCCGGTGCGGTGCGGCTGAATGCCGCCGAAGTCGATCGCCTCACTCAGGCCGCCATCGTACCGGTCGGCGAAGGCGAACATCGGCATCTGGTTCCCTCCAAAGACTACTTGGGTCAAGATGCCACCGTATTGGCTCAAGCCGCCGGGCGTTCCGTACCTCCCGCCACCGAGTTGTTGTTTGGCGAGACCGATGAAACCAATCCATTCGTGCCCGTCGAACAGATGATGCCCTTCTTGCCTTTCGTGCGTTGTCGCAATGTCGACGAAGCGATCGACAAGGCGAAACACTACGAACACGGATTTCGCCATACGGCGATTATTCACTCGACCAACGTCCATAACATGACGCAGATGGGACGTGTGATGGATACGACATTGTATGTGAAGAATGGGCCGTCATTTGCATCGCTAGGCGTCGAAGGCGAGGGCTATATTTCGTTCTCCATCGCCACGCCAACCGGTGAAGGCGTCACGACCCCGTTGACGTTCACGCGCGAACGACGCTGTTCGATGATTGATGAATTGTGTGTGTTGGGCAAATAACACGAAGCCTACGCAGAGGGCGCTCGATCATGCTTTGGGGAAAGGTTGTTGGCACGGCGGTCTCGAGCGTCAAACATGCGTCGATGGATCGTCAAAAGCTTCTGATCGTGCAGCCCCTGATGGCGGACGGTCGGCGTGCCGACGGTGACCCTTTGATCGCCGTCGATACGGTAGGCGCGGGATTTGGTGAGGTGGTGGTCCTAACGAGCGACGGACGATTTGCCCGTGAATGGCTTCATGCCGACGCGACGCCGGTACGTTGGGCCGTGATTGGAATCGAGGACCAGCATACGACCGCCGACGCCGTGTGACGTTCACGGTAACAACGTCGTCATCCAGATAAAATGCAATTCAACGCATACGTAAGCGGAAGAGAACTCAAGGCAAGATGAACATTGACTCGGGCCAGATCGATCGAATTGTTCGCGAAGTCATGCGACAAATGATGTCGCTCGACGCGCCCACTCGCGACGATTCGTCCGGGGATCCGCGGCCAGTCACGCATATCACACCAACACTGGTCGTCGCAGATCGCTTGGTGACGATGGCGAGTCTGTCGGGCCGTTTGGTAGGTGTTGCACACGTGCAAGTGCGGCCGGATGCGGTCGTTACGCCGCTGGTCTGCGATTCGCTCCGCGAACAAGGGATTCGCCTGGAACGACAGGCCGCCGCTTCGCAATCCAGCGCGAACTGCAAAGTTCAACTCGTCCTAGTTGCCGATGACGTGCAGATACTGCGCATTGCGAGTTTGCTCGATAACCTCGCTCCCGGCTGGCAGCGATGTACGAGTTCCGACGACGCATTCGCCCAATTGGCCGGCGCAACCTCGAATTCCGTGGCGCTCGTGTTGTCCCGCGAATGGGCACGCGTTGTCTGTCAGGCCAATCGCCATCCTGAGCTACGAGCCGCATCGGTGCCGAATGTCCAAGCTGTACGCGACGCGTGTCAACAAATAGACGCAAATGTGGTCGCCGTCGACGCGACTCAGCTGACGACTAATCAA
This sequence comes from uncultured Planctomycetales bacterium, assembly GCA_963785495.1. Lineage (GTDB taxonomy): Bacteria > Planctomycetota > Planctomycetia > Pirellulales > Pirellulaceae > CAWAVP01. Next base: position 56,673 of record CAWAVP010000026.1, read on the forward strand.
TTACAGGACGTGGTCCGAGAATTCCTTGCCAATTCGGCTCGTTCGCACCATGCGGAGGTGCCGTCACTGACCCAAGCTGCCGTCGCTCCCCACACGCCAGGGAGGAACACATGAGAATTGCCAAAGTCATCGGCACCGTCACCCTCAGCCAACTGCACCCTTCGATTCGCGGCGCACGCTTGAAGGTGGCGATCCCCTTGTCGCTTGAAGACTTGACCGCGGCTTCGGAACATCACGCCGAAGATTTGGTGGTCTACGACGATTTGGGCGCCGGCATTGGCGACTTGATCATGCTGAGCGAAGGGGGCGAGGCCGCTCAACCTTTTTATCCAGAACTGAAACCTATTGACGCCTATAACGCGGGCATCCTCGACAGCGTTCAAGTCAGCCCGTTGTCCGATAACGAAAACACGAACCCCAACTAGAAGTCGAACGAAATGGTCAACGCACACAAAATCAAGCAAGATATCTGCGACATCGGCCGTCGCATTTACAACAAAGGTTTCGCTGCCGCCAACGACGGCAATATTACCGTACGCATTGGTGACAACGAGGTCCTTTGCACACCGACGATGCATTCCAAAGGATTTCTCAAGCCCGATGATATCGCCACGGTGGATATGAAGGGCAATCAAATCGCCGGTCGCAAGAAACGGTCGAGCGAAGCTTTGTTGCACCTGGAAATCTATAAACAACGATCCGACGTCAAAAGCGTCGTGCATTGTCATCCGCCCCATGCAACCGCCTTTGCCGTCGCGCGGGAACCCATTCCCCAGTGCGTCTTGCCGGAAGTGGAAGTGTTCCTGGGCGATGTACCCATTACCAAGTACGAAACGCCCGGGGGACAGGCCTTCGCCGAAACGATCCTGCCCTTTGTGGAAAAGACCAACGTTATCATCCTGGCCAATCACGGCACGGTCAGCTTTGGCGAAAACGTGGAGCGGGCGTACTGGTGGACCGAAATCCTGGACGCGTATTGCCGCATTCTGATGCTGTCGCGACAGCTGGGACGTGTCCATTACTTTACCGAAGACAAAGAGCGCGAATTGCTGGACTTGAAGCAGAAGTGGGGCTTCAGCGACCCTCGCAATACTTCGGAATATCAAAACTGTGATATCTGCGCAAACGACATCTTCCGTGCCAGTTGGCCCGATACGGGTGTCGAGCGAAAGGCCTTCGAAGCGCCTCCGGCCATGGGGAATACCGCAACGCCGTCCGGTCCGTCCTCATCGAACTCATCGCCGACCAGCGCCGCGGGCCAGGCCAGCTTCGCGGCGGACCCGCGCGAAGATTTAGTCCAAGTCATTACCGATCGAGTCCTCGCCGAACTGTCGCGCGTGGGCGGGGGAGGCAATTGAACGTCATGAAGATCAGTATCATTGGCGGCGGTGGCCTCGTGGGGTCGTGCGCCGGTTTCGCCCTGCAGTGCGGGGGCGTTGTGCGCGAAATTGCGCTGTTGGATCTGAATGCCGACGCGGCGGGAGGTCATGCGCTGGATTTGCTGCACGGTGGTCCCAGTACCTCCGACCAGCGCATCTTCGCGGGTGGCTACGAACACATCCCGGACTCGGATGTCATCTGCATTACAGCGGGCCTGCGACGCAAGCCGGATGAAAGCCGTTTGGATTTGATCAATCGCAATGTCGATTTGTTCCTGTCTATCTTAGATCGCATCCGATCGGTCGGTTATCGCCCCGACACGATTGTCCACGTGGTATCCAATCCCGTCGATATCTTGACTTACCTGGCCGCCCAACGGCTCGACTTGCCGCCCCGCCAGGTGATTGGTTTGGGAACCCAATTGGATACCATCCGCTTCCGCAGTCTCATTGCGCAACAGCTCAACGTGCCACCCACCCAACTGGCCGCATTGATCCTTGGTGAACACGGAGACAGTATGGTACCGATTTGGTCCAGCGCTACCGCTGCGGGTCTGCCACTGGATAAGCTTCCCGGATGGTCGCCTCAATTGGCCAATGAGCTATTTCAGCGAACGAAAGGGTCGGGGGCCGAAGTCATCAAGAAAAAAGGTGGAGCGGGATTCGCCGTGGGTATCGCCATCCGCGATGTCATCGAGTCCATTGCGTTGGATCAGCAACGCATCTTGCCGGTGTCGACCGTCCAGCAGGGCTGCTATGGCCTGCGCGACGTGGCACTGTCCGTCCCCACCGTCGTCGGACGTAGCGGTGTTGTCGACCGTTACGAAATTGAACTCTGGCCAAAAGAACTGCAAGGGCTACGTAACAGTGGCCAAGTGCTCCGCCAGACGCTGCAAACCGTACTGCAACGCGTCGGCGGCTGAGGTTTTCCGCATCTTGATGCCGCTGTGACGTGGGCGATCTGAATGGTTATAATCAGAAGCTCAAGGTGCGGGGGCTTCAGGTGGTGCAATTCGTCGAACGATACACTCAGTTATGCAGTCAGGTGGCACTGCCGGACCTGCGGTCCTACTTGGCCGAATGCGAACAGCTGCCACCCGAAGCGAAATTGGAGATCCTGTTAATCGACCAGCACACGCGGTGGCGGCGTGGCGAGCCGCTGGACGTGCAGTTCTATTTGGAGGCCTGCCCGCAGGTTGCCGAACGTTGCGAGCTGCGACGGCAGTTGTTGGACGAGGAGCTGGGGTACCTGGAGGATACGGGGCGATCGGCAGAACAAGGTCGCTTGTTGACGCGGTTTCCTGAGCTGCAACAGGATACGGAATTCGGAGAAGCGGCCGGGCCGGACGCCAGCCAGATTTCCACTCAGTTGCGCGGCTCACCGGCGGCCTTCTCGGACCAACCGGCGAACGGCGCGTTCGCAGCTTCCTTGCCAATTGGCAGTGAGCTGGAGGGCGCTACCCGACTGCAGCGGCCGTTGGGCGAAGGCACTTTCGGCGTCGTCTATTTGGCTCACGATCGGCAGCTCAAACGATCGGTCGCCATTAAACTGCCACGTTTCCGCGACCCGCGACAGGTGGCAGCGTTTCTGGAAGAGGCCCGCAACGTCGCCCAGTTGGATCATCCCGGTATTATTCCCGTCTACGATGCCGGCCGAACCGCTGACGGCTTGTGTTTTGTCGTTTCGCGCTACGTCGACGGGGAAAATCTGGCGACGCGGATGCATCGCGATACGCTCGATCGGACCGTCGCGTGTCAATTGATTATCTCGGTCGCCGAAGCACTTCACTATGCCCATCGACAGGGTTTGGTGCACCGGGATATCAAGCCGGCGAACATCCTATTGGATGGACAAGACCGTCCCTTCTTGACCGATTTCGGTCTGGCGTTGAAGGACGAAGACTATGGCCGTGGCTTTGGCTTTGCTGGTACGCCGGCGTACATGAGTCCCGAGCAAGCGCGGGGCGAGGGGCATCGTGTGGACGCCCGCAGCGACGTCTACAGCCTGGGCGTCATCTTCTACGAATTGCTGACGTGCAAACGCCCTTACCATCGAGAAGGCGACGGCGACTTGCTCGAGTTGGTTCGTTCGGCTGAGCCATGTCCGTTGCGGCAGGTCGATGACTCGATTCCCCGCGAGCTGGAACGGATCTGCTTGAAATCGCTGGCCAAGCGTGTGAGCGAGCGTTACTCGACCTCGATCGATATGGCCGAGGACCTGCGCAGTTTTCTCAATAGCACGACGATACTCGACCACACCTTGCCTGTCGGTTTATCGTCGGCCGTAGGTGGCATATTCGTCGATCACTTACCGGGGGGAGACAGCGATACGGGGGAGGGTGCCCTGCAGATTGTCCCCAAGGGGATGCGTTCGTTTGATCAGGACGATCGTGATTTCTTCTTGCAGCTCGTGCCAGGTCCGCGAGATCGTTGGGGAGTGCCGGAGAGCATCCGATTCTGGCAGAACCGCATCGAGCAATTGGACGTCGATCAGACATTTTCGGTTGGGCTGATTTACGGGCCGTCGGGCTGTGGCAAATCGTCACTGGTCAAGGCGGGCGTACTACCCCGGCTGAGCTCCGGTGTGCGTGTCGTCTATGTCGAGGCGACGGGCGAAGCGACCGACGCGCGAATTCTCCACGCCATTCGTAAACGCTTGACCGATTTGCCTGACGACGATTCGATGCCGCGACTTTTGGGTGCCATTCGTCGCGACCAGAGTCTGATGCCCGATGGCAAGTTGCTGTTGGTGATTGATCAGTTTGAGCAGTGGCTACATACGTGGGATGAGGGTCCGGCGGCGTCCTTGGTTCAGGGATTGCGCCAGTGCGACGGCGGACGATTGCAGTGCCTGCTGCTGGTCCGCGATGATTTCTGGATGGCCGCCACGCGTTTCATGATGGAGCTGGAAGTCAGGCTTGTCGAAGGCTTCAACTCGGCTGCTGTCGACCTGTTCGACACACGCCATGGCGCAAGGTGCTTTCCGCATTCGGATGCGCTTACGGTGCGCTGCCGACGCGAGACGGTGATCAAAAAAAGACGCATCAGGCGTTTATTGACCAAGCAATCGATGAATTAAGCCAGGATGGCAAAGTGATTCCGGTGCGTCTGGCGCTGTTTGCCGAAATGGTCAAGAATCGTCCCTGGGTGCCGTCTACGTTACGCGAATTGGGGGGCAGCCAGGGCGTGGGAGTTGCCTTTCTCGAGGAGGCATTCGGCCCCGGTGCTCCGCCGCTGCGGCGCTATTACGCCAACGCGGTGCGCGAAGTACTCAGTCGCCTGCTACCCGATAAAGGGGCCGACATTAAGGGCAATTTGCGGTCGCGAAACGAACTGATGGAAGCCTGCGGTCTGGCCGGCCGCTCCAGGAATTTCGAAGATGTTTTGCATATCCTGGATACGGAATTGCGACTGATCACTCCCGCCGAATTCGAGTTGCCCGCTGCGGTGCCCGGCGGAGAACGTCGGGCGGCCGCCGACCCGTACTTTCAATTGACCCACGATTACCTGGTGCAACCGGTACGACGCTGGTTGACGAGCAAACAACGCCGCACGCGTCGTGGCCGCGCCGAATTGCGGCTTGACGAGCTGGCTACCGATTGGCGGCAAAAACCCGAAACGCGAAATCTCCCCAGCTTGTGGGAGTTCCTAAGCGTGAATGTGCTGACGCACCGCGCAGATTGGTCGGCGACGCAGCGCGATCTGCTCCGGCACGCAACGCGTTTCTACGCCGTTCGCAGCGTCGCGATCCTGGCAGTACTCGCACTGGCCCTATTTCTGGGGTCTCGGTATCGGGGCCGCGCGAGTGCCCGAGATTTATTCGACCAGCTGTTGGTCGCCCGTACATCGGACGTGCCTCGAATTGTCGAGCAAATGCGCGACGAAAGACAATGGGTGTTGCCGCTATTGCAAAACCCCGCGACAGTTTTGGGACGAGTCCCCGATGCCCGCGAACGACTCAATTTGAGTCTGGCACTGTTGCCCGATGATTCAACGCAGGTCGATTTCTTGACTCAGTCAATGTCGCACGTGAATGTTAGCGACTTGCCCATTATCTTCGATACCTTGTTACCGTATCGCGAAGCGTGCCGTACCCAGATCTGGAACGACCTAGAGAATTCTGATGATCCGGCCAGTTCGTTGGCGCTTGCTGCCGCCGTAGCGGCATTCGATCCACACTCGCCAAACTGGCGCGACGTGGCACCCCGCGTGGCCAACGCACTGGTCACAACCAATCCACTGCAGCTGGCCGAATGGCTCGCGTTGTTGTCACCCGTGGCCGCCGTGTTGACCGGGCCGCTTGTCGACGTCTATACCGATGCTGCACGCGAGGATGCAGCCGAGCGAAATCTAGCTCGCATCGCACTCCAAGAGTTCGCCGGTGAGAACACGGCCCAGGTTGTGCGGATGATGGTGAATTGTATCGACAAGGATTTTCCGGCGCTGTTGTCGTTGTTGGAAGCCAACGCGGTTGAGGCGGTGCCGCTGTTGACGGTTGAATGCATCCGCCCTCCTACTGCTTTGTACGTTGCGTCCCCGGGTGATTGGCCGGTGCCATCGGCATCTGCGGTACAGCAGATCGAAGCGGCTGGCGGTTTCGTGCACGCGGGCTTTGCCATCTGTCCCCACCTTCCCCTGACGCAGCTGCAGCCCTTGTTGTTGGATCTGCAACAGGCGGCCTTTCGCCCGATCTGCTTTCGACCCTATCGCGGACACGACGACGGCCTTCGCGTAGCCGCGGTCTGGACTCGCGATGGACGGCGCAGCGAGTGGTTGCTCGATGCCACACTCGATCAACTACAACAACGGGACGAGCAGCTGCAGGCTGCCGGTCTCTTGCCCGTCGACGTCTGTGGTTACGTGCGGGAAGGAGAACGTTATGCTGCCGTTTGGACCGAACCCAGTAGTCGCGGCGACCGAGCGGAAATCTACGCGGGGCTGTCGAATCAGGACCCGCGTGCCGGCAACGATGCGTGGGTCAGTCACGGATTGCGACCCACACGGCGGCAGATTTTTCTCGATGAACAAGGTCGATTGCGACACTGCATGGTCTGGGGAATCAACGCCTACGATACCGAAGAATCGTACCACTGGCAGGGACACCGTGTGGGGCTGAAGCGACTGTTTGCCGTTCGCCCCTTCCCGCTCGACGTGAGTGCGATGGTCCAATCGCCGGTCCCAACCGATCAGGACCCCGTTCGCCTGACCTGCCTCTGGCGTCGCAACGGCAAGCGGACCGAGGCGCAATTGGTGATGGCCGACTCGCAGGACGAGCACGATCGTCGGAGCCGCGAATTGGCCGACTTGGGATATCACCCGGTGTCGATCACGTGCGTCGACGTGCCCGCGCAGCCGTCGTGTTTTGTTTCGGTTTGGCACCGTCCTCTCGTTTCGGATGCTGCGCATGACGCGTATCTGCTGCGTCGCGCGAAGGCCGCCGCCGCCTTGCTACAACTAGGACACGCCGAACGCGTATTACCCCTGTTGCGATTTGGTGCGGAACCTGATCTGCGTAGCCTGTTGATTCATACGCTTGCACGCTCACAATGCGCTCTGGAGATTTTGTCCGAACATCTGTACCGCGAAACGGATGCCGGTATCCGCCAAGGGCTGCTGCTGGCGCTGCTTGACCTGGACGCCTCGCAGATGTCCTCCGACTTGCGAAGTCAATTGATCGCGGTGCTGCGAACGTGGTATCAAAGTGACCCGCACTCCGGCATGCATGCCGTCATTGCCAGTTGCCTGAAACAATGGGGTGTCGAAGACACACTACCGCTCGCCGAGTTCCCTCAAGGTCCACCAGGGCTCGCAAACCAGTCGTGGTGGCACGCCAACCCCGACGAATGTTTTGCACTAATTGACGTAACCCAGGCGAGCGAACCCTTCGTAATGGGATGTCCTGAGTCCGAAGTCGAATATGGGTGGTTCGAACGACTGCACTTGAAGAATCTCAAACGTCGTTACGCGATCGGCATGCGCGAAGTGACGGTTCAACAGTTTCGTGAGTTCCTGGCGGCAAATCCCGATGTGGATCACGCGCTGACGGAAGAAGAGCATGCGGAAATGCCGCAAACCCGTGTGACCTGGTATCTGGCCGCCCAGTACTGCAACTGGCGCAGCGAAATGGCAGGGATCCCGCCAGATGAATGGTGCTTCCGCCCCAACGCCGACGGCCTGTATGCCGACGGCATGTCGCTGGCTCCCGACTATCTGAAAAAGACCGGCTATCGTCTGCCCACAGAAACGGAATGGGAATACGCCTGCCGTGCCGGGACCACCACGGCACGCTTCTTTGGGCGAACACCTCGGTTGTTGTCCCAGTACGCGTGGTACAGTGACAACTCACAAAACCATGTACACGATGTCGCGACGTTGAAGCCCAATCCATTCGGACTGTATGACGTGTTCGGCAACTGCGCGAGAATGGTGTTTAGAACGATATCGCAGCAAATTCGAAGACGATAGCAGTGTATTGAAGGACGACTACGAAGACATTCTGACCGTCAGTGCGGAAGACATGCGGGCCACACGGGGCGGCTCGTTTGCGTCGCGTCCCGATTACTTGCGATCGGCGGACAAAGTTGGCTACCATCCAGGTTTGCGACACGATGGACTGGGATTTCGCCTCGCCCGTACGCTCGACGATGCACGCTAACCCGCGTCGCGGTGTTGGCGGTTGGCATTGATGCGGCAGATGCCCGTCCCCATTCAGAGTCCAACCGCTCGTGCCGCCTCTGCGCGCCCTTGGCGTTAAATAGCAAAGTGCCCGAGGGAGTTGAAATAACGGACTCGCAAATCTCGAGCCGAACAGAATTGCTCGCCGCCACTATTCCCCGTCGTGACGGAACTCGCCGAATTGGCGGATCAGCCCAAGAGCCGCTTTTCGAGTTGTTCGCGGACGCTTTGCAGCACGCGGCGCACGGTGCGGCCGGACCGGTGGATCTGATCGCTGATCTCTTCGATGGATGCATTTTGCAGGGCTAATTCCAGGATGCGTCGCGACAACGGGTCCAGTCCCTCCATAACCGCCTTGACTTCTTCGATCATGGCAGCGGCCTCGGCCGGTGTCGGTTGCTGCACGAGCGCTTGAGGTTGGATCCCGAACGTGCTGCCACCGGCTTGCTGGCTTTCTTCGGCGTACACGCGGCGTTTCTGCGCGGAATGGAATTCGACCTGTTGTTGAAGCTTGGTGATCGTGATGGCGGCCAGCAGCCCCCATAGGTCCCCGCTCTTTTCCAGCGTGTATTGCTGTTGGCTGGTGCGCCGAAAAAAACTTCCGTAGGCCAGTTGGACGACGTCTTCCGGGCCCACACGACGCTGCATCCGCTCGGACAAACGGCTGCGTGCCAGCGCCAATAGACGATCGACGTAGCGGTCAAACAGGATCGCCGCGGCCTGCTCGTCGCCGTTGCGCCAGCGTTCCAGCAGTTGGACTGAGTCGTCGCTCATCGAGCGGGCCCTGCAACGTGTGGGGGAAAGTCAGCCGATCTACTGTCACGAGACCTAGTCCATCGTGACCGGCCGTTGAATGGTTGACGTTGACTACATGATCTGTCGGATGGGTTCGGCGCCTTCTACGCCAACCAGCTTTTGGTTAAGTCCGTTGTAGAAGTACGTGAGACGATCGGGGTCGAGACCTAGTTGCTGCAAGATTGTCGCATGCAGATTCTTGACGTGAAAGCGGTCTTCGATCGCATGATTACCTAACTCGTCCGTTTTGCCGACTTGTGTCCCACCTCGGAGTCCCCCTCCCGCCATCCACATAGTGAAGCCGAACGAATTGTGGTCCCGCCCGGTGCCTTCGGCGTACTCCGCCGTCGGTTGTCGGCCAAACTCGCCGCCCCAAACCACAAGCGTCTCGTTGAGCATACCGCGCTGCTTGAGGTCCTTGAGTAGACCGGCGATGGGGCGATCCGTATTGCCGGCGTGGTAGTTGTGATTTTTGACCAGATCGCCGTGCGCGTCCCAGTTGGCGTCATTGTGGTTGCCGCCAGAATAAATCTGAATAAAACGCACGCCACGTTCTACCAAACGCCTAGCCAAAATACATTTGCGTGCAAAGTCCTCGGTCCGTGGCTCGTCCAGCCCATAGAGTTTCCGAATATGCTCCGGTTCGTCGCTTACGTCGACCGCTTCCGGGGCGTGTTGTTGCATTTTGTAGGCCAGTTCAAAACTGGCAATCCGCGCTGCCAGATGGCTGTTGCTCTCCCGAAACCGCTGCTGATGCTGGTGATTGAACTTTGCAAGTCCCTCCAGCAGTCGTTGTTGTGCTGTGGCCGACATACCTGAGGGACGAGCGAGATCCAGGATCGGTTCGCCGGTGGGACGCAATTGCGTACCCTGGAATGACGCCGGCATATAACCGCTGGACCAATTCTTCGCACCGCTGATCGGACCGCCGGTGCGATCCAGCATGACGACAAAGCCCGGCAGGTTGTCGCTCACCGAACCCAATCCGTAATTCACCCAACTGCCCAGACAAGGATGCCCGGAAATCAATCGGCCTGAATTCATCATTAGCATCGCGGAACCGTGGATCGGACTATCGGCATACATCGAATGGATGAACGCCATGTCGTCCACACAGGTTGCCAAGTGTGGAAAGAGGTCGCTGACCCAGCGGCCGCACTGGCCGTATTGCTGAAACTGCCACTTCGGTCCGACGACGCGTCCTTCGTTCTTCTTGCCACCTCGTCCAAAGGTCTTGATCGGCACTGTCTTCCCGTCCAGTGCGTAGAGATTTGGCTTGTAGTCGAACGTATCGATGTGGCTGGGGCCGCCATACATGAACAGGAAAATGACACTTTTGGCCTTGGCCGGAAAGTGTGGATCCTTGGGAGCCAATGGATTGGCCAGCCGCGTCAGGCCGTCAGCGGCGTACGACTGTTGGCCGAAGAAGTCCGTGCCCAGAAGTCCCGCCAGCGCGACCGACGTAAATTGGCCACCGGCCTCCCACAAAAACTCACGTCGTGTCCGACCGCAAAAATGATTGTTCGGTTTGTCGCTCATGATCACCTTCTTGTCACGGAGCCCACTTCACCGATCGTGGGCGTCCGCCCAATAATTGCCTGGTGTTTTGCTTGGTCCGCTCGCCGGCGGACGTCCCTTCTGCCTCTTTCGTTAATCGATATACATCATCTCGTTCAAGTTCAGTACCAGAAGGCAAAAATAACGAAGCGCATCGTCGGGCGACTGCGCCGTCGTCCTGTTGCCAATGCCGCAAAAGTTCGACGCCTCGCTCGACCTCCTCGTCCGACGGAGCTCGCGACAACGCCAAACTTAGTGCACGTTGCACCTGCCGCTGTGGATCGCCTCCCACCTCGCGCTGTAGTCGCTTGGCGAAGTGTCCGGCTTGGCTGTTGAAGAATTCTCCGTTGAGCGATGTGAGCGCCTGGGTTGGGACGGTCGTGGCAAAACGTACAGGACAACTGCCATCTTTGTCGGCCGAATCGAATGCCAGCAACACGGGATCACTAATGGATCTCTTTACGAACGTGTAAACGCTGCGTCGTACTTGATCGCTGGGCGGAGATTGGCCCCAGGCCGCATCCGGTCGAGACGCACTCTGCAAGACTTCGTCCGGTATCTTTGGATAGACACTGGGACCGGCCATCTGCAGATTCAATAGTCCGGTGACGGCCAAGACGGTATCCCGAACCTCTTCCGCGGTTAGGCGTCGCATATCGAATCGCCACAGCAGATTATTCTCCGGGTCCACGTCCAACCCTTGTGACCGATCGATGGACGACATCTGATATGTCTGGGACGTCAGAATTAAACGATGTAGCCATTTGAGTTGCCATTGGTGACGAATCAATTCGCTGGCCAGGTAGTCCAACAATTCAGGATGCGTGGGTAGATCACCATAGTGACCAAAGTCGCTACTGGTTCTTACCAAACCCCGTCCGAAATGGTGTTGCCAGACTCGATTGACAATCACTCGGGCAGTTAGTGGATTGTGCGGATCAACCAACCACTGAGCAAACGTCAGCCGCCGTCCGCACGAGGAGATATCTTCGGGCAATTCCAAAATCACCGGCTGCTGGTCCGTCATGACGGATGGAAAACCGGGGTCGACTGGATCGTCCGGTGCATGGGCATTGCCGCGCACCAGTACAAAGGTATCGGGCGCCGTACGCCCGTTTTCTTTGACGGTTAGCGCTTCCGCCAAAGGGGCGAGACGGCGTCTGCGCAGTTGTCGTAATTGTCGCTGTGAATCGCGATAGGATTGCAGATCGGCAGTCGGCAGGACATCAGCGGCTCGTTGTGCGATCAGGTGTTGACGCACGTTATGATCGCGAGCGTCTTCTTTTTCAGGATTCGAAAAGCTGTCAAACACCCGCTGCTCGAAGTGCTCAACCTGCTGCTTCAGTTGCTCGATCCGAGTCTGGTACACCTCGCGTTGTTGCGCAGTACCGTTCCGCTTCCAGGTCGCTGGCGATCACGGTTTGTGTGTTGAGTGAAAAGGCGGTTTTCTTGAATTCCAGCTGTTTGCTATCCCGGTAGATGTTGTGGAAAAATGCCAACATGCGGTAGTAGTCACGCTGTGGGATCGGATCGATCTTGTGATCGTGACAGCGAGCACATCCCATGGTGGTCCCCAGGAAGACCATCCCCGTGGTCGCGACGACGTCATCCAAGCTATCGTAATAGGCCTGGTCCGCGTCCGCCGGTTCATCGTCCCATAAGCCCATCCGATAATAGCCGGTGGCAATCAGAGACGATGTGTCACTATCCGGTAGCTCGTCGCCCGCCAATTGCTCCAGTACAAATCGATCGTACGGCGTATCGGCATTAAACGCGGAGATCACGTAGTCGCGATACCGCCACGCGTTGGCCTTCGGCCCATCTCGTTCATAGCCGTTCGTCTCCGCGAACCGGACTAAGTCCAACCAGTGCCGGCCCCACTTCTTCGCCAAATTGCGGCCGGCTGAGCAGCTGATCGACAAGCTGCGGGTACGTTTGCGGATCTGAACTGGACGCCAGTTCGCACGCCTGTTCTGGTGTAGGGGGCAAGCCGAGTAGGTCGAAATAGAGTCGGCGGGCCAAGACCTGAGGCGTGGCGGGCGCGTTCGGAGTCAACCCGTGTTGCTCGAGCTTGGCACGTACAAAACGGTCGATGGGATTCGACGCCCCGCCTGGCTCGGACACGCGGGGCACCGGAGGACACACAAGTGGCTGATACGCCCAATGACTCCGACCGTCCGCCAAGGTGTTCGTTTCCGCGTTCGAATTAGCTTCCGCTGCGTCGTCCGTCGCCACTGGCGGGACAGCACCGGGCGACCACGGCAGACCCCGTCGGATCCATTCGGTCAGCACGGCGATCTGCTCGTCCGGCAACCGCCCGGCGGGCGGCATTTCGAGGTCTTCGTAATTGATCGCTCGCAGTAGATTACTGTCACTCGGCTCGTCCAACGAAACCGCAGGTCCTAGGTCTCCGCCCTGCAGAACAAAGGTCCGATGATCGAGCCGCAAGCCGCCCCGTTGCTTTGTAGCGCCGTGGCATTTCCAGCAGTGAGTGGCCAGAATAGGTTGCACCTGGCTCTGGAAAAATTCCACATCGGCCGCCGTTGGCTCGTGATCCTGGCCCCAGGCGAGCGTAGCGCAGATGCCCCAAGCGAGCCAACCAATCAGCGCAACGGCGCGACCGGCCCAACGGGCTCGAACATTGGTCGACAGATTGCGCATGCCTTTGAATCCGATGAGCGACGTTCGTCATTGAGGCGGGAAGTAGGGCAGTCCCCCAAATGGAGGTGGTCCGGTCGGACCGTTCCTCCGTCCATTGTGACAGGTTCTGCCGCCGGCTCAAGCCGGATCGCCACCGGTCCAGTCCTCCACCCGCCGCGGATCCGCAAGCATCGCCTGCGACTCAACCTCGCCGGGCGGCCGCCGTTCAAATGACTTCCTTAGCCCTCCAGGAGACGGCGGCCGAAATTCACATGACTTCCTTCCTCCCCTCTTAGGCGAATGGGCCGAAGGCCGGAAGCGGGTCGTCGCACGCCGTCCGAATGGCGTCAGGGCGACACGAGTCGAACGTAGTCCAGGCCGAACATAAAGGCCTGGGCCGCGGCTGGGTTGCTCCCCTTGATTTCCACCGTGAATCGATGGGGTCCCTTTGTCAGTTCGTGCGTTCCCAGCGGCAGGACTCCAGTCGTGATCACATCGGGATAGTTGTACAGGTCAATTGGTTCGCCCAGCGGCTGATCGTCTAGCCACAATTGAACTTGACCGTAGTCGGGGGCCATGGTCAGCACCGTTTCCACCTGGTAACGTCCGGGCTGATCGACGTCCAGACCGAGCGTCAGTTTTGCGCCGGGTTGGCCTCCGGTCCAAAACATTTGTTGATTACCGCTCCACTTACCCTGTGGGAAGCCCTGCATGGCCTGGTGTTGGATTTCGCCCTGGGTCACATCCACGACCTTCAGCGTTTCGCCTTCCAACGCACCTGGCACCCGCTGACTTGCTTGGTCGATCGACGGTTCCTCGCCTCGTTTGAAGCTGCTGTCGTCGCCCGTATAGGGTTGTGGCTGCGCCGCTTTCCATTCGTCTTCTGAAACAACTTGGCGCTGTTGAATCAGCACATCCGCCCTTCATACCGCCGACGACGATATCGGGCCAATCATCTTGGTTTACGTCGACAATGCTGACTTGGCGACCAATGCCAGCTTGATCGTCGGCACGGTAGGGAACCCAGTCGACGCCATCTGGTCCGCGGACGAGGCGGAACCAGTAGACCACTGCGCCAGCGTCCCACATGGGGCTTTGCATGTGATGGGACCAATAGGTTTTTCCGGTAACGATATCGCGTAATCCGTCGCCATCGATGTCGCGCAGATTGACCGAGTGGAGCTCGCTGAACACCAATCCATAGTGATTTTGGCTAGGCCTGTCCCCCATGATCAGGTGTCGTTCAAAATCAATTTGATCACCGTCGCGCTTTTGTTCGAACCAGGCGAGCCCAAACTCGTGTGCGGCAAGACTCGTGACCACGTCCTGGTCGCCGTCACCATCAACGTCATAGGCGTACATTTCCGCGCCACCTCGATCGGTAAAGGTGTAGGGATGGAAACGCCAGCGTGGTGCGGACAAATCGGATGGCTGCTGATACCAGCCGTTGCTGGCGATCACATCGGCGCAGTTCGTCGCCATCAATATCGCCCACACCCAGTCCGTGACCGAAACGAGTTGCCGCGATTTGTTCCGAAATCGTATGAAAACGCCAGGTTTCCCAAGGCGACTTGCGGGTCAAACGTCGCGTACCCGAAGTACCCATCACGGGTGCAGACAAGCTCGGGTTGCGCGTCGCCTACTAAATCCGTGAAGTGTGGTGACTCGTTCGACACCCAATCAAACACTTCGTGCTTTTCCCAGTGTTGATCGGCGTCGTCCCGCGCGGGATTCTGGTACACGTAAGCTGGAGTGCCAGGGAAGCCGACGACAAACACGTCGTTCCAACCATCGCGATTGAAATCGTACACCCATGAGAAAAAATTGTCGGCGTACGCTTCACGAGGTTGCGCCTTGGGCTCGTAGATTTCATGCCGCTGTTGGAAGTCAGGTCCGGCAAACCAAAATGGACCATACACTGCGTCAACGTGTCCATCGTTGTTAAAGTCGCCCGCGTTCGCTCCTTCGGAATAGTAAACGTCGGTCAAGTCAATGCGGCGGAAACTATACAGGGTATGCTCCGCAGCGGCTGGAGTCCCCGCCCAGATCACAAGGAGTGCCGCGCTGGTCAACGCCAACGCGCGGGATGATTTGGATGTATACAGACTCCGATACGGCCAACGGTTGGTCAGCGTGAGCACCATTTTCAACCATTCCTAACTAGCGACTACCTGGAAACGTCTCGTACCGAATTCAGCAGCTTGCCGCGGCGATACCGAGGCGGGAAAGCCGGACGATGGGTCGCAGGCCCAACCCAGCCGGATTCGCCGTTAACCGCCTAGCAAACCTGGCCGTATTCTCGTCCCGGGGACGACCAATTGCAAACGGTCGAGGCCCACGACTCGCTATTGTCGCTCAATTGGCGTTGCTTTCCGCTTGGCGTCGACGGGTCTTTCCGACCATAATGCAGTTTCACACCTGTCACGCGGTTCGTCGAATGCCGGCGGCCTGCCTGCCAATTGGGGGACGCGTCCGGGTGCCCCGCCACCGCGCCGTGATGCGGGCTGTTCCGCGGCCCCCGCGGAAGTCAACGGATCGCGGCCCCGACCGACCATGCCTTTTCATACCGCGAGTTTGTGTTGTGATGCCCACCATTGATCGAGTGTGCCACGAGCGTGATCGCCTGAAGTGCGTTTGGCGGCTTTCGCTTGTATTGACACTGTCCGCCGTAGGTTGCACGTCGTTGGTTTGGCCTGCGTCGGCGGCTGCCGACGAACCCGCCGCAGTTGATTTTAATGAACAGATCAAGCCGATTCTGTCCGATCGATGTTATTTCTGTCACGGGCCCGATGCCGAAAACCGGCAGGCCGATCTTCGCTTGGATTCCCGCGAGCAGGCGATGCGGGAATCGTTTGGCGAGGCGCCACATATTATCACACCCGGAAAGCCGAGCCAAAGCGAACTCTATCTCGCAATTACGTCGCAAGATGACAGATGCGCATGCCACCTGCCGAGACCAAGCTGGTGCTTAGCGATGACGAAAAGGAACTGATTCGACGTTGGATTGAGCAGGGCGCCGATTGGAGCGAGCATTGGTCGTTTCGTCCCTTGCCAGACCACATTCCGCCGCCCCACCTCGATCATGCGGGGTGGACTCGAAATGAGATCGATCGATTTGTGCTGCACCGCATGCGACAACAGGGATTGTCGCCAGCGACCGCAGCGGATCGGGAAGCGTTGCTGCGACGTGTCAGTTTCGATCTGACCGGTTTGCCGCCAACTTTGGCGGAAATCGATCAATTTTTGAGCGACACGAGTGAAGACGCGTACGAGCGCGTTGTTGATCGGTTGCTCAGTTCCGACCGCTACGGCGAGCGTCTCGCCAGCGAATGGTTGGACGTGGCACGCTACAGCGACACTTATGGATATCAAGTGGATCGAGATCGCTTCGTGTGGCCGTGGCGCAATTGGGTGATTCGCGCGTTCAATCGCAATCTACCCTACGACCAATTCATCACGCAACAATTGGCTGGTGACCTGCTGCCCGATGCTTCGGATGATCAAATCTTGGCGACAACCTTCAATCGCCTCCACCCGCAGAAGGTGGAAGGGGGCAGCGTACCCGAGGAATTCCGGGTCGAATACGTGGCCGATCGCAACCAGACCTTTGCGACAGCCTTCTTGGGCGTGACCTTGGAGTGTGCTCGCTGCCACGAACACAAGTACGATCCAATCACCCATCGCGAGTACTATCAGTTTTCGGCCTACTTCGACAATATCGACGAAGCCGGCTTGTATTCGTATTTTACGCCTGCCGTCCCAACGCCGACGCTGAGACTGTTCGATGACCCAACACGGACTGAATTGACGGATGTCGAGGACAAGATCGACGTTGCGGAACAAGAACTGTCAGAATTGGCAGCGTCGCGCAGCACGGAATTTGATGCATGGCTGGTGGCGGACCGCCGTGGAGAACAGCCAATTGCCCCTGGCACGGCGTCCGAGTCCAGCGAGGTCCAGTCGGACGATCCCATTCCGGACCGAATTCTGCATCTGGATTTTGAAGGCAGTCCCAGTGGACCCAATCAGGCGGTGCCCGGTAAGTTTGGCCAAGCCGTCAAGCTGACCGGCGACGACGGGATTGGTACCGATGTCGGGAACTTCCATCGGTATGAACCATTCACCGTATCGCTTTGGATCCGATCGCCCGGCAACAAGGAACGCGCGGTGGTCTATCATCGTTCGCCGGCCTGGACGGACGCTGCCAGCCGTGGTTACGAATTGCTGTTGGAGGACGATCGACTGAGCGCCGCTCTCATCCATTTCTGGCCCGGTAATGCAATTCGCGTACGCGCCATCCATCCTTTGCCTGCGCAAACGTGGACGCATGTCGTTGTAGCCTACGATGGCTCGAGTCGTGCGGACGGCCTGCGGATCTTTGTCAACGGTCAGCCGGCGGCGCAGGAAGTCGTTCGAGACAAACTTACGAAAAACATTACGGGCGGCGGTGGCGACACGATCACGATTGGACAACGTTTTCGCGATCGTGGATTCGCCGACGGATTGGTGGACGAGTTTCAAGTGTTCACGCGCCACTTGTCGCCGTTGGAAATCGCTCAATTGGCCGACGGTCACAGTCTGCTCGACGCCCTACGTGCGCCGGTTGACGAATTGATATCGCCGCAGCGAGAAGCCTTGCGAGCTTACTACCTGTCAACGACCGATGCGGCCTATCGATCGGCCCTCAAGCAATTGCAGGGACTGCGGCAGCGGCGCAGCGAAATCGCGGATCCGGTGCCCGAGATCATGGTGATGCGTGAGCTACCCGAGCGACGGCCGACACACGTGTTGCTGCGAGGCGCGGTACGATGTGCCGGGAGAGCTCGTGACGCCGGCAACTCCTGCCGCCTTCTTTCCCTATCCCTCAGACGCCCCTCCCAATCGTTTGGGCTTGCGCAGTGGCTTTGCGACCCGCATCATCCACTGACGGCACGCGTGGCGGTCAATCGCTACTGGCAGCTCATCTTTGGCGAAGGTCTGGTCCGAACGCCCGAGGATTTTGGCAGTCAGGGACGGCCACCCACACATCCCGACCTATTGGACTGGTTGGCGAGGGATTTCGTGGATCATGGCTGGGATCTGCAACGACTGCTGAAACAGATGGTGATGTCGGCCACTTACCGACAGTCGTCTGTCGTCTCGCCGGATAAGTGCGCGTGGATCCCGAGAATCTCTGGCTATCGCACTGCGCCACACTATCGTTGGCCAGCGGAAATGCTCCGCGACAATGCCTTGAAAGTCAGCGGACTGTTGGAAGGGAAGATCGGCGGCCCACCGGTGAAACCTTACGAAGTGGCGGTGGCGTACACTCCAAGTGAACCGGATGCGGGCGACGGCGTGTATCGTCGCAGTTTGTATACCTACTGGAAACGCACCGGTCCCGCGCCCGTCATGATGACCTTGGATGCCTCCAAACGCGATGTTTGTCGCGTCCGCCGCGAACGCACGTCGTCGCCGCTGCAAGCCCTGGTGATGTTGAATGGTCCGCAGTTCGTCGAGGCGGCACGCGCTCTGGCTAGCCGCGTCATCATGCAACACGGCGATGACCAGAATGCGGCATTGACCGACGTGTTTCGGTCGTTGACGGGGCGACGCCCCGATGCGCGACAACAACAGGCGATCCGAGATTTATTTGATTGGCAGCAGAATTACTTTGCCACGCATCCCACCGATCGCGAATTGTACTTGCAGGTTGGCCGCTGGCAATCCAAAGTCGACGATATGGACGCCAATCGGCTCGCGGCCACCGCCGTGGTCGCCAATACGTTGATGAATTACGACGCGTGTATCACCAAAAACTAAGTGACACATTGAGAGACATGTTTTCTCACTGGGCGAGTTCATGCCAAGGGCCGTCGTGGTCGACGAGCTGAGCATGCCGGCCCGAAGTGAGCTGTGAAAAACGGATTGGAGACAGATCGATGGCCTTGCGAAATGATCAACGAGCGAACGACCGAGGTGCGCAGCTGCGTTGTCAGCGAGACGCAATTGTGGCGCCGCGCATTTTCTGCATCAGGCCGGTTTGGGACTGGGCTCGCTCTCGTTGGCTCACCTGCTTAATTCCTCGGAGGCCAACGCACAATCCTCCGGCGTGCTCTCGGCGCTGCACCATAGTCCCCGCGCTAAACGTGTGATTTTTCTGTTCCAATCCGGTGGGCCGTCACAAATCGATCTGTTCGATTACAAGCCGCTATTGAACGAGAAGCACGGAACGGAACTGCCGGCGGAAGTCCGAGGAAATCAACGCTTGACGGCCATGAGCGGTAATCAGGCGAGTCTGCCGCTGGTGGGTTCGCCGTTTAAATTTCAGCAGTACGGCCAAAGTGGTGCTTGGCTGAGCGAGTTATTGCCACACACGGCTGAGGTTGTCGATGACTTGTGTTTTATCAAGTCGATCTACACTGAGGCGATCAATCATGGTCCGGCCGTGACCTACATCCAGACGGGTTCCCAGTTGCCGGGACGTCCCAGCATCGGTGCGTGGCTTAGTTATGGCTTGGGTACCGAAAACGATGACTTGCCTGCGTTTGTGGTAATGGTGACCAAAGACAAGGGAGGTCAGCCGTTGGCATCGCGTTTATGGGGTAGTGGTTTTTTGCCATCGGAACATGAAGGGGTGCGATTTCGCAGTGGCAACGATCCCGTTTTGTATTTGTCGAATCCTGCCGGCCTCGATCTGTCCGCTCGCCGCCGCATGCTCGATACCCTACAGACGCTGCATCAACAGGAAATGGAAAATCAGGCCGACGCAGCCATTGCTGCCCGCATCTCGCAGTACGAACTAGCGTTTCGCATGCAGAGCTCCATCCCGCAGGCGACCAACTTCTCCGATGAACCCGATTGGTTACTCGATGAATACGGACCCGACGCTCGTACGCCCGGATCCTATGCCGCCAACTGTTTACTCGCGCGTCGACTGGCCGAGCGCGGCGTACGTTTCATTCAACTCTATCACCCCGGATGGGATCATCACGGAGGGCTGCCGAAGGGAATCCGCGCCCAATGTCGCGAGACCGATCAGCCGTCAGCGGCGCTCGTGCGTGACCTGAAGCGGCGAGGTCTACTCGAAGATACACTCGTCATCTGGGGCGGTGAATTTGGACGCACCGACTACTGTCAGGGGAAACTGACCGGCGACGATTTCGGACGTGACCATCATCCACGCTGTTTTACGATGTGGATGGCCGGCGGAGGAATTCGAGGCGGGACTTCGTTTGGCGAGACGGATCCGTATTGCTACAACATCGCGGAAAACCCCGTGCATATTCACGACTTACAGGCGACCCTGATGCATTTGCTGGGCATTGATCACGAACGCCTAACCTTCAAATACCAAGGGCGCCGTTTTCGCCTGACCGACGTTCATGGCAATGTCGTCCGCCCGTTGCTCGCGTAAGTCACTTCTCGCTCCGAAGCGCGGTCACGGCGCGAGCTGCTTGTGAGCGAGTCACTTCTTCCAGCGGGAGAAGGTTTTTACTTCGCCGCACAGCATTCGGCCAGGTAGCTTCGCGACCGGTTAATCTCTGCCGTGATGGCGTGAGGCGTCTCAAGGATTGGGAGCCCGCGTGGAAAGGGATGCATAAAGATCTCCGTCCACCCTCGATAATCAATCGCCGTCAGTGCCGCCATTAGCGGCCGGAAGTCGAGCTCGCCGCGGCCCGGCAACTGCAATAGTTCCTGTTCCTTGGGCAGTTTTTCCATACATCCCATGCCGTGTTGCCAGGCGTAGAACACCTGCAGGCGGTCACCCAGGCTACGAATCAATTTGGCGATTAACTCCGTATCTTGTGGCAAATGGTAGGGCGCCAATGCAATGCCTAAGTGGGATGATGGACAAAGATCGGCCAGCCATTGGATCGAATCGGCGGATTCGATCAGATTGCTACCGTGGTTCTCGATAGCAATCGTCACATCCGTTTGCTCCGCGACCTGCAAATGAGGCGACATTTGGTCGACAAATGATTGGATTGCACGCTTCAGGTCGCCGCCCTGAAGATGGGCGGGGCCTCGGCGCCGGTCACGATTGTCTTGCACCCGAGGCGGGCCGCCAGTTTCATTTCTTGTTGCAGATGGAAAGGGCCCAGCGCATATTGCGTCAAGCAACCCAAACCGATGTCGTGTTCCGCCAGTAATTCGGCAAACGCCGCTTCGCCCATCTGCTCCAACTGCTCACGCTGGTTGCCATGCACCTTGGGCCATAGATCAATTGCGGTCGCTCCTGTCTTGGCCACTTCCGGCACGATGTCCTGCACGGATGCGTAACCGTACAAGCATGAGGCGAGTAAATAACGAGGTCGATATTCCGATGATTCGGCCGCCTGGAGCAAGCGGTTCCATTGAATGAGCGCCATCGACGCGCTCGTGCCCAGCAGCCATCGACGGCGTGTGCAAGTTGGCGTATTCATAGTCGCGGATTGTACCAATTCAACGCGACCGCGACCATTAAAGGCGTTCGAGCCACCACCCGGCGCCGCCTCTGCGTTTAAAAATGACGCACGTAGCAAATCTTGAGCCGAACAGGATCTGCCTCTGCCCACGATATCCCGGGCGGAAGACGGGCCTGAGTTCAACTGCGGAAATCTCGATCGGCACGCCACCTGGGGCTGGTTTTTGCGTAAAATGAGCAGTTCCTGTTTCCGATAGCGGACGAGTGCCCATTTATTTGGCGGGGCGAGAATTCACGAATGTGGGCCGGCTTTGGACCCACTTGCGAACAATTGCGTTTAAACGAAGTCATGATACCAATCGCTCCTCGAATGATCACACGGCGTCGCGTCGCCGATCCCCAGAATGAACATCGGTGCGGTGAGCGCGGGACCATCCGGGGTGCAATGGTATGCGTGCTCGTCTGTTGTTTACAAATGACGACTCCCGTCGACGCGGCACCGTTAGAGTTTAGTCGTGACATCCGTCCGATTCTGTCCGACAAATGTTTCCATTGTCACGGCCCGGACGCGAATCGCCGAGAAGCCGGTCTGCGATTTGATACGGAGTCGGGCGCGAAGGCGGACCTGGGGGGCTATTTTGCCATCGTTCCGGGTGATCCAGTGGCCAGTGAAATGATTGCCCGCGTCACCTCCACCGACGACGACGTCCGCATGCCGCCGCCGGAGTCGGGCAAGTCGTTGTCGCCGGCCGAGATCACGTTGCTGCACAGTTGGGTGGAACAAGGGGCACCGTGGTCGCAACATTGGGCCTATGTTGCACCTCGCGACCAGGCCCCACCGAGCGTGGCGGACACCCGTTGGCCGTTGCATTGGATTGACGAGTTTGTTCTAGCCGAAATCGAGGCGCGGTCATTGCACCCGACGGTCGCGGCCGACCCCACAACGCTCATCCGTCGTCTTTATTTCGACGTCATCGGTTTGCCGCCCACGCCAGAGGAAGTCGACCGTTGGCTCAGCGACACGAGTTTCAAGGCTTATGAAGCATGGGTTGATCAGCTGCTAGATTCTCCTCACTACGGCGAACGTATGGCGATGTACTGGCTCGATCTGGTTCGCTACGCGGATACCGTGGGCTATCACGGCGACCAAGATCACAACATTTCACCGTACCGCGATTATGTGATCGACGCCTTTAATGACAACCTGCCTTTTGATCGGTTTACGCGCGAACAATTGGCCGGTGATTTACTGCCAGGGTCCACGATCGATCAAAAGATTGCTTCGGGCTACAACCGCTTATTGCAGACGTCGCATGAAGGTGGCGTCCAGCCCAAGGAGTATTTGGCGATTTATGCGGCGGACCGCGTGCGTAACGTATCGGCCACATGGATGGGCGCAACGCTGGGGTGTGCTCAGTGCCACGATCATAAATACGACCCCTACACGACTCGTGATTTTTATGCGATGGCCGCATTCTTTGCGGACGTGGACGAAGCTGACCATTTCCGCGTGGGGACGAACGCCCTACCCACGAAACGCCCGCCGGAAATCATGGTTTTGACTCAGCGAGAGCGTCGGCGGAAGGAGGCACTCGAACATCAATTGCGCGATCTGCGCGGCCAGCTTGAGCAAGTATCGTCCGAGCAGCAGGAATCACTCCGGCAGCAAATCAAGCAATGCGAATCGCAGCAGCGGGCGATCTCCATGAACAAACGCATGACCATGATCACCGTGGCGCTAGAACAGCCACGCACAACGCGGGTTCTGCCGCGCGGAAACTGGTTAGACGAAAGTGGTCCCGTCGTTGAGCCTGCGGTGCCCGAATTCTTGGGCACGTTTGCGCAGCAAGAATCACGAGCGGACCGACTGGACTTGGCCAACTGGCTGACGGATCCGGTGGCGGGTCGAGGAGGTCTGACAGCGCGCGTGTTTGTAAATCGGTTATGGTACTTGTTCTTCGGCACGGGCCTTTCCCGCAGCCTAGACGACTTTGGCGGCCAAGGCGAACCGCCAAGCCACGCGGCACTGCTGGATCGATTGGCGTTGGAGTTTATCGACAGCGGCTGGGACGTGAAGCACATGGTGAAGTTGCTGCTGATGACGCGCACCTATCGTCAGGCGTCGATCGCCGATGCGGAGATGATGCAGGCCGACCCGGAGAATCGCTGGCTGACACGGCAGGCAAGGTACCGCCTACCCGCCGAAATCGTTCGCGACAACGCGTTGGCCATCAGTGGATTACTGGTGGACGAAATTGGCGGGATGAGTGTCAAACCGTATCAGCCCGCCGGTTATTATCGCCATTTGAATTTTCCCGAGCGAGTGTATCACCACGATACGGATCGCCAACAGTGGCGGCGTGGTGTGTATGTGCATTGGCAGCGTCAGTTCCTGCATCCGACGCTACGTGCCTTTGATGCGCCGTCCCGCGAGGAGTGTACGGCTCAGCGACCTCGTTCCAACACACCGTTGGCGGCTTTGGCACTGCTGAACGATCCGTCGTTCGTCGAAGCGGCCCGCGGTTTCGCTCAACGAATTATCAGCCAATGCCACAACGATGCACCGGCGGCGCGGATTGAATTTGCCTTTCGGCTGGCGCTGTCGCGTAGTCCCGATGACTTTGAAACCGAGCAATTGTTTACGCTTTGGGAACGTAGCCAGGATTACTACCAGCAGCATCCCGACGCGGCGAGCGAGTTACTGACGGTGGGTCTGAGTCCCGTACTCGAGGGGCAATCGCCGGTCGAGCTGGCATCATGGACCGCGGTCGCCCGAGCGCTTTTGAATTTGCACGAAGTGATCACGCGAAATTAGTTTCCTATCATGAATTCCCAGCTTTCGACGCCAATGGTCGACCAACTTCATCGAGCGATGTGCCGTCGTACGTTCCTGCAACAAACGGGCGTCGGCATGGGAGCAACGGCGCTGGCCACGTTGATGCAGCGTTCCGGCCAGGGCGCCGAACGAGGGAACCCGGCGGGCGTCGCCGGCTTGCCCCATTTTCCGGCGCATCAAGCGAGTTATCTTTTTGTGCATGGCCGGTGGGCCGTCGCATTTGGAGACGTTCGATTTCAAGCCGGAATTGCAGCGGCTCGACGGCCAGCCGATGCCCGAATCGTTCACCAAGGGTCAACCCATTGCCCAATTGCAGGGCCAGGAACTAAAGTGTCTGGGGCCCATGACGCGGTTTCGTCCGTACGGCAACCACGGCATGATGGTCAGCGACTTCCTACCCTGGACGGCCAAATTGGCGGACGACATTTGCGTCGTCCGTTCGTTGGTCACCGAACAGATCAATCACGATCCGGCCCACACGTTCATGAATACGGGCACTGCGATCAGCGGACGTCCTTCGATGGGTGCCTGGGTGACGTACGGGTTGGGCAGCGAGACCGATAATTTGCCGGGCTTTGTGGTGTTGACGAGCGTCGGAGGTCGTAATCCGCAACCGATCGCTTCGCGACAGTGGGCCGCGGGTTTCCTGCCCAGCCGATTTCAAGGCGTGGAATTCAACTCCAGCGGCGATCCGGTGTTCTATGTCAGCAATCCAGCCGGGGTCAACACGACTCATCAGCGACAGCTAGTCGACACGCTGGAACAATTGAACCGTCACCGCAACCAACAGTTGCACGATCCGGAGTTGGAAACACGGATCGCTGCGTACGAAATGGCTTTTCGCATGCAGGCGTCGGTGCCCGAGCTGATGGATGTCTCCGACGAACCCCAATCGATCCTCGATTTATACGGTGCTCAACCGGGTGATGGCTCGTACGCCTCAAACTGCCTTCTGGCGCGGCGCCTGGCCGAACGGGGTGTGCGGTTCATCCACTTGTATCATCGAGGCTGGGATCATCACGGCGATTTGGTTCGCTACATGAACATATGTAGTGGTCTGACCGACCGGCCCACATGGGCCTTGATCAACGACTTAAACAGCGCGGCATGCTCGACGAGACGCTCGTGATCTGGGGCGGCGAGTTTGGGCGTACGCCGATGTTTCAAGGTAAAGGCGGGCCTGGGCGCGATCACCACATCAAAGGTTTTTCGATGTGGCTGGCCGGAGGAGGCATCCAGGGCGGCATGACCTATGGCGCGACGGATGAACTGGGCTACAACGCCGTGGAAAACGTCGTCCATGTGCGCGATTTGCACGCCACAATGTTGCACATGTTGGGGATTCATCACGATCGCTTCTTTGTCCGTCACCAAGGACTTGATATGCGCCTGACAGGTGTTGAACCGGCGCAGTCGTAACTCCCATCCTCAGTTAATTGGGCCGACGACCGCGTAGGGCGTTCTCGTCTGGGCGGGAATTCTACGTGGCGCACCCTGATGGCAGCTCAGGCCAACATTTCCCGAATCACCTGTCCACGGCTGATAGGAAAAGGGCGGCCGAGTCGGTCGTGGATCTCCGTTGTGGGGCGGTACCCCAAACAATGAAAGATTGTCGCTGTTAGGTCGGGTGGAGTGACCATGCCGTTACGAGCGTAGGCGCCGTGGTGATCGGAAGATCCATGCACGATGCCACCACGGATCCCGCCGCCCGCCAGCGCAATGGAAAAAACATGACCCCAGTGATCGCGACCACCCTGTTGATTGAACTTGGGTGTACGCCCAAACTCACCCATGCACACCACCAACGTGTCGTCCAACATGTTTCGATCGATCAGGTCGTTTAATAGCGCGGCATACGCTTGGTCAAACGGTGGCACCAAGACATTCTTCAGACGTGCTGACTCTCGCGTGGCTGTCCCAACAGGGCGCATCACTCGGTTCATCAACTCCGCGAAACCAATTGACTTGGACCAATGAGACGCCGGCTTCGATCAAACGGCGAGCCAACAATACACTTTGTCCAAACTGCCCTCGTCCGTAACGTTCGCGTACCGCTGGCGGTTCCTGATCCAGGTTGAAAGCACGTGTCGCGCGTGGATTGGCCAACAGGCGAAACGCCTGCTGTTTCTTTTCGTCGAACGATTCCACTTCTCCCGTTCGCTCGAGTGCCGTCAGGCGGGAATCCAATTGCCGCAACAGTTCGCGACGATTGTTGAGGCGAACGAGCGGCGTATCCGCGGGCAGTTGAAACTCGGGGATCTGGAAGTTGCGCGATGCCGGCTCGCAGCGAAACAGCCAGGGGTCGGCAGCCGGACCCAAGAAGCCAGCGTCCTGTCCGGGCCAGACCGACTGATCGGTGTTGAATATGTGATGTGGCAAGCGAACCGACGGCGGCAGCACGTACTGGCCTCGCTTCAGGTACTGCACGACGGCGCCGAAGGTAGGCCAATCGTTCGGCGGACCCGGATTGGCATTCTCGAAATTCAGCGGCTGATGGGGATGCCCTGTTAGCATCGCATAGCCGCTAGAAGAATGGGCCTGGTCGCCGGTGGACATGGCTCGCAAGATCGCAATTCTGTCGGTCAACTTGGCCGTTTGCGGCATCAATTCGCAGATTTGTGTGCCCGGTACCGCGGTGGAAATCGGCTTATAGACGCCCCGAATCTCCTCAGATGCCTCCGGCTTGGGGTCCCAGGTCGAATGCTGCGGCGGGCCGCCCATCAAGAACAACACAATGCAACGCTTCGCCCGGCCGCTATCGTCGGCCATCGCCCGCGACGATGCGAGCGCCTTTCCTGGCTGCCACTGATCGCCGGAGATTCCAAAGAGACTCAGCGCGCTGCGCGCAACACTTCACGTCGCGTCAACCCATCACACAGCCGAGGACCGGATTCTTCGAGCGATAACATGTTGGCCACCTCCCATTGTTTTTCGCACCGTCGCAATACGTGCCACGAGGACGCAACGCATTGCGGTCATCTTGGGGCGTCCGCTCAAGCCCAAGTGTGGCGGATTGTTGCGCGAATCTCAACATGATTGTGTCAAGGCTTCCGGCGGAGAGTCCGGCTGGGTGAGTCACCTCGCCTGCGGGCGAGGGAACTTCGGGGACGCATGCCTATCGCCAACTGGGCTTCTTGCGGCGTGAATTGGGATGGCGCGATAGTTGCGTCTGCGGGAAATAGTTGTTCCGTTCGATCTCACATACGTAGAACGCGATGGGCAGCTTGGTACCGCGCGTTTCGGGACTTACCGCGAACTCGACGTAATCGCCGATCTGCAAGTCCTGGTATCGCTTTTCTCCCACGACCGTAGATGGCTCAAAACGGATTTCCGCACCACCGTCATCAGCGGAAATGAAACCACAGACTTCGTGTCGATACAGCTTGGTGACAAAGCCCTTTTGGCAGTCCTGTGGGCGCTGATGCGCATCGCGTTGTCGCGTGGAACGGCCGTCACGCGAGGGTCTGGATGGCGCGACGGGTGCCGGGGCCCATCGGTCCATTGGCTCGTCCCTCGTCTCGCAACATGACGCGCACCGCGCGGGGGCGTTCCGCTTGCTCGTCCAATTCGTAAGTTACTTGCTGTCCTTCAAACACCGCAGCAAAGTCCGCTTGGAGCGCGGAGCGGTGGAAAAACACATCGGGGCCTGATTCGTCTGGCCTGATGAAACCAAAGTTCTTGTCAGGGCGAAATGCCTGAATGTTGCCGGTCAACATACCGCGTCGAGTCCCAGGGGATTGCGGGATGGAAAAGGCCCGAAGCCCTCGGACCGGGGGAGCGGCCTGATGGGGCGGACGAGCGTACCGAGTCCCCGTCCGCACTCGGGGGACTCGTAACACAACGACCCTCCAGTTTAATCCTGGGCCGACGATCCGACAATCGGCTGCCGTACTCGCAGGGTGACTTCAAATCACGATCGGCTTACCCAATTCGCGTCGCACCACCACGAACTGACCGGCATGCATCAAGGGGTGCGTGCCAATCAGATTGAAGATATCGCCGACCTTGGGAAACATCTTGCGAAACATTTCCGGGCTGGGGGCGTCCAACGCGGCCGCCGGGGTTTCCTCAAGGACCTTGAGCGTCGCGTTGCGAACCGCCTGGTACGTCTGCAGGTACTCGTTCTTCGTGCAGAATGCGGCCGGATCGTCGTTGCCACAGGTGTCCTTCGAATGTTTTTCTTTGAAACCCGGTGGTAGCTCCGGCCCATTGCCGTCGTTGATCTGGCTAAGCAAGCCTGCCTCCGAACTGATCAGATGGCCCAATTGCCAGGCCAAATGGTTACAGCCGGGACCTGGACGACGCATCAGATCTTCGTCACTTAGGTCTCCGAGATAGCTATTCAGGACAAACATGCTGATATCCATGGCGGACCGAATGGCGTCCTTGGCGTCCATGTTAGTTCTCCAACTCAAACGGATTTAACGGATTTAGTAGAAGAGTAGGCGATCGGCGACAGGCGGCATGATAGCAGAAAAGTCGATTCGCCGGGCGGAAGGCCGCCATGGGACCGGTGGAAGCGAGTTTACTTCGTCGTGACCGAGGGTTTATAATCGGGGCCGGTGGGGCGGACGGCTCTTCAATTTCGGGGAGGTTTCAGATGTTGTCGATTCTGGGACGACGGGGTGCGCGAACCGGTTTCTGCGACGGCCTTTCACGTCGCGGCTTTTTGCAAGTCGGCGGCGCAGTGGCCGGTGGCTTGACACTCGACCAGATCTTACGTGCTGAGGGCAGCGCGGGCATCGGCAGTGCGCACAAAGCGATTATCAACATCTATCTTCCCGGTGGGCCTTCGCATTTGGACATGTGGGATTTAAAGCCCAACGCGCCGGCGGAGATTCGAGGTGAATTTCGGCCGATTAGCACCAATGTGCCCGGGATGCAGATCTGTGAACTCTTTCCGCAGCTGTCGAAGATGGCGGACAAGTTCGCCATCATCCGTTCGTTAGCTGACTCCGATAGCGATCACGACTGTTACCAGTGTATGACGGGGCGGAAGAAGCGTGAGCGAGGACCCAGCAGTGGTTGGCCATCGGCTGGCGCCTGGATCTCGCGTCTGACGCCTCCAGCGTCCGCGGCGGTCCCGCCCAATTTGGCGTTGATGTATCGGACGGGCAATAGAACGTGGGGCGAGCCAGGGCGGGGTGCGTTTTTGGGACCCAAGCACGACCCGTTCAATTTGGTAGGCGGCAAGGCCCGCGAAAAAGCCGACAGTATGGTCCTGCAAGGGATCTCTTTGGAACGCCTTGGCGATCGTGAAGCTCTCCGTTCCGCTCTGGATCGCTATCGTCGCGACGCGGACGTGCTGGCCCGGATGGAAAGCCTAGATGCCTACACCGAACAGGCACTGGGGATCCTGACCGACTCCAAGCTCGGAGATGCCCTCGATCTGTCCCTGGAAGATCCGCGTATTGTGGAACGCTACGGGAAGAGCGACGAGAAATTCCAACGCGATGGTGCGCCGAAAATGATCGAGAATCTGTGTATTGCTCGCCGGTTGGTCGAGGCGGGAGCTCGCTATGTTGCGTTGAACTATAGCCGCTGGGACTGGCACGGCGGCGATGGCATGAACTTTCCTCGGTCGCGGGAAGAGTTTCCCTTGCTGGACCAAGGATTGGCGGCGCTGCTCACCGATTTGCACGAACGCGGACTCGACCGCGATGTATCGGTGGTCATGTGGGGCGAATTCGGCCGTACGCCCAAGTTGAATCGCAAGAACAGTCGCGACCATTGGCCACTGCGCCAATTCGGCGTTTATCGCCGGCGGCGGCATGAGGATGGGACAAATCATCGGCGAAACCGATAAATACGGCGAAGAGCCGCTGATCCGGCCCGTCAAGTTCCAAGAGGTCTTCGCGACGCTGTACCACAACCTGGGGCTGGACGCCCATAGCGAACGCATTTTTGACAGTTCCGGCACGCCACGCTATCCCGTCGATCCAGGGATGGAACCGATTCGAGAACTCACCTGATCCTGCTTGTTCTCGTAGGGAGAGGTGACTCACACGAGGTCCTCTTGAGGCTACTTCAGCGTCGACAGATACGCCAGTAAGTCGGCTACCTGTTGCGCGGTCATGTCGCGTAACAACAGGTCGGGCATCAGCGACTTTTGTTGACGAACCAAAACCTCCACTTCGTCGAGAGGTAGGCGGTGACGTTGGTTCTGTGCGTCTCGCAACACGATTTCGTCCGTCGTCTGCTGTTCGATCAAGCCAATCACAACTTGTCCGGATGACGTTTCGGCGACATAGGGAACGAATTCGGGTTCCATGAACCTTGATGGTTCCAGGATATGTTGGAGTAGTTGCCGGCGATCGTACTTTTTTCCAATCTGGTTCAGGTCCGGGCCCAGTGGTTCGCCGATTTCCCGGATGCGATGACACGTCTTGCAGGCGGCCGCATTACCTTGGAACAATTCGCGTCCGCGTTCGACGTCGGCGTCAAGCTGTAGGATTTGATCGGCGTCCACAATCGCACCTAAGCGTTGCGTTCGTTGCGAGGCCGGCAGGAACCGTTCGAACAAGTCGCGTATTTCACTACGTGTGTGCTGGCCAGCTCGTGCTACGATCTCGTGCCGAATCGACGTGTCCAAGTCATCTTGTGCCACGCGGTGCATCAAAGACAGCGCCCGCGCGTGGAGGCCGTCAGCTCGTCGATCGCGGCCGCTCGATCGACAGCACGCTCCGCGTGGCATGCTTGTTCCAACAGGTCGTCGAACCGCAAACGCTCCTGCGAGGGTGAGTCGCTCAGCTGCCGGATCCAGTCGTACACTAAGGCAACGGCTTGCGCATCGACTTCCTGCGAGCCAACGCGCGGCATGCGGCCGCCTCCCAATTTGGCCATACGATAGTAGAGGACCGACCCCAAAGGGTCCCCGGGCGAAATAATGCTGGCATCGGAAATGCCGAACGTCCCTTGTGTGGGGCGTTCTCCCAGCGTGCGCGTCTTATCGAGAGCTAGTGACGCGGACAACAAGATGGTGGCCGTGCCACCCGCGTTCAACTGATGGCAATGAGAACAATTTACGTCCAGATAAGCGCGGGCGCGGTCACCCACATCGGCGGATGCGTCGTAGGGATTTACGAAGGGAATGGACGACCGTGATTCGGACCCGCGCAGTAGTCCAATGTGCCTAAACGTTTGCAGCTGATTTGCCGACACCGGGCCGTAGTCGAACTGACAGTCTAGTTGTTCCGTACGCATTGCCAGTGGCGAGGCGGATTGAACACCGAACATGGTGGACGCTTCAATCCACGGATTGTGGCACAGTACACATTCCTTGCGACCGTAATAGCGATGCTGCTGTGTGCGCGTGCCGGCGAGCTCATCGGGATCGACGACCGTGATTGTGCGCGTGGCGCCATCGGCTATGACCAGTTCGGCATCGGTCTGTGCGTCGTTCCAGGCATAGGTATAAGGTCGCCAACGGTCCCCTTCCCGATGCAGTATCTGCGTTTCCAGCCGTCGACGACTTCCGGGTTGGCCGCGTTCCATTTCCAGCGAGATTGACTTGGCAATCACTGTCCCGTTGGGGAACTGCCATCTCCCTCGGTCGTCGCTCACGATCGCATCGGACGCCGGTACGGCCAGCCATCGTTCGGTGGTGGCATAGTCCGCCCAGGCCTCGGCGTTGATGCGATAAGGGAGCACGCCGGGTGCGGGTGTCTGGTCGGTAACCACAGAAAACAAACCCGTCTCACTCAACTTCCGTGGAAACTGTGCACTCGTGTCGGGTTCGGTATTGACTGTCAATTGAAAGACCTGTTGACGATAATCTACCAAGTACAGTTCGCCATCGCGGTCTTCTCCAAACGCAACCAATTGCAGTGGGGTTTGCGCTAATTCTTTGTGCCAGACGACGCGATCTTGCTGCATCCGCAATCCCCAAACAATGCCGGACTGAAAGTCGCCATATACGTAAGTGCCGTACAGTTCGGGAAGGCGTTGACCGCGATAGACAAATCCGCCGGTGATCGATGCCGCCTCAGAATGCGGGTGATCGATTGTGGGCGGCAAGATTGGCGACGGTCCTGGCGCGTCCTCGGGCCGCACTGGTTGGCGACCTTCCATGATGCTCCAGCCATAATTGCCGCCACGCTGCACACGATACACCATCTCCCACAGTTCCCAGCCGACATCGCCGACCCACAGATCGCCGGTCTCTCGATCAAAACTCATTTTCCAGGGATTACGAAAACCAAACGACCAGATCTCGCCGCGCACTCCGGCCACATCCACAAACGGGTTGTCGGGCGGAATGCGATAGGCTTGGAGTGAGTCCGAGTGATCGACATCAATTCGCAGAATGGCGGACAGCAGATTGCCGACATCTTGCCCGGCATTCAAGGGATCCGGTGGAGATGGAGCGGCACCGTCGCCGGTCGAGATGTAGAGATAGCCGTCGGGACCAAACTTAAGACAGCCTCCGTTATGCCCGCCCGCCAGCCAGGTGATGATCACTTGTTCGCTCTCCGCGTCGACCCTGGGCGAGGCTTCCGGCAGGACGCGAAAGCGCGACACACGTGAACCATGGTCTTGATCTTGGCCGACGACGTAACAAATGTAGACAAAATGGTTCTGCTGAAAATCAGGATGAAACGCCAAGCCATAGACGGCCGTCAGATCACGGTGGACACGTTTCAGGTCGATCACGACGTCCGCCTGCTGCGTCTTTGCGTCGTTGACGAACGATAAAATGCGGCCGTTTTGTTCCGCTATCCACAGGCGATTACTTTGCGGCTCATGCGTTAGCGCCAATGGCTGCCGAAACTTGAGTTGAGGAAAAGCCAGTTGCACGCGGTACGGAGGAGGAGGGTCGGGTGATCCAGCCAGCCGAGAACTGGTCCAGGGAACTCGCTCGGTCAAGCCGCTTGCGACCGCCGGTCCGTGTGCGTTCGGGGGCTCGACGGCCGTTGCCAATGAACTGAGAAGCAACGCAGTTGCCATGCCGACGCAGAGTGCCCGTTTGCAGATCATAAAACTCATCTCGTACGCCCTCTTTCGGCCTACGGTCACCTGCGGCGGCAGGGCGAAGGAGGAGAAGGAAGTCATATGCGTCACCTCGCCCGGCGGGAGAGTCGCCGTGGGGTACCCACTTGCGGGACTCAGTTATACCTTGTCCGGATGAGCGAAGGGTCTTGTGTAGAGCGGCGACGTGCAAATAATCCGACGCTGCCGAGTAATAGCAAGGCGAAACTGGCCGGTTCGGGGACGATGGCGGCTTGGACCGCCGCGCGCGGTCCTTGCTCGTAGCCGCCCTCACCTAAGGCAAACACAAAGTCGCCGGTATCGAATTCGGCATCGCCGTTCCAGTCGCCAGTCTCCCAAGTCGAATTCCCCACAACAGCGTCCTCGTACTCCCCGGCCCCCAAGACCTGCACCAAATCCGTTGTGTTAAATTCGCCATCGAAGTTGACGTCGCCGATGTACGTATTCAATTCTTGTGGAGAAGTTATCACTTCAATGATGTCATTCTGGTCCACCAGTCCATCCGCGGTACGATCAAACTGGGGGTCATTGGTTCCGGCATGAACGGCCGCCAATAGCAAGTTCACGTCGGCCACGTCGACGACGCCGTCTCCATTGAAGTCGCTACCGCCGCTGACGGCGCCGACGATCATAATATTGTCAATGCCCACAGTGGCTCTGGTGGAAGTGCCTGTTCCACTGGCAGGATCGGTGTCGTGACGCAACATAATGCGGACAACATCCGCCAACATTTCATCGTAGCTACGACTACCGCCCACTCGCGTGATCGCTTCGCTGTCGATCGGAAACGAAAGGTGTTGCCATTGCCCGTCATTGGGCACGACGATGGAGTCGACCGAGGTCCAGCGGTTGTTGCGCGACGACGGCCCGAACAACGTCAGTCGCATGGCGAGCGGACCCGACGAAGTGGCCATGTTCATGATGTCCAATTCAATCGACGTTGCTCCTGCCGTGGCGTAGTCGCCAATCCAGACAGGCTGGTCGTTGAACGTCGCTAGTCGCGATCCGGGCCCATTTCCGCCGGTGGCAACGACCTGCAGAAATGCATCGCCGTTGCCCGCTGGTCCGCCCGAGTCGACGACGGTAGGAAAATTACCGTCCCAACCGGCGGTACCTTGCTCGAATGTGTCGATGTGACCAATCTCCACCGCCGAAGCCAACTCGCCGCTGCACCATAACAACAACCCACTCAGCACCGTATATCTCAGCAATCGCATCTCGTTGTTTTCCTTACCGCCTACCTGGCTTGCTAACATGAACTTAGGCCCGCAGCCCTGACCTGGCGTGCGGCCCATCTACGTAGTGCGTTTCCCTGGGACGCCGCAGAAACCCCCTATCTGGCCTGCGTCCAAGCCCATTTCGCGAATTTCGCCCGCGTCGCGTTCTCTCGCACCACACGTCACCCTGATCCGGCCCGCCGCCATCTTCTCACGAAGCGAGCCGATGGGCGT
The DNA here is from genome assembly GCA_963785495.1 of uncultured Planctomycetales bacterium. Taxonomy (GTDB): domain Bacteria; phylum Planctomycetota; class Planctomycetia; order Pirellulales; family Pirellulaceae; genus CAWAVP01. Next base: position 91,380 of record CAWAVP010000026.1, read on the forward strand.
TATGTGAGTCGATACACATCCGGTTCCAGTCGGCGGCGGCGCTACCAGTATACCAATGCCAATCAGTAGTAGCACAACCGCCGACGGTTCGGGAACGACGGTGATTCGATATATTGACCCGGTGGGCAATTGAGTTGCTGGGTCGAGTTCACTGGGGGCGAGCGTCCGGCGAGTGGCAACGTAGATCTCGCCATTCGCATCTGCCAGTTCTTGGGGGGCGTTTTGTATGTCCCTGAAGGAGCCAATCCGGCGGCGGCTACCGTGTTCCGAGGCAGGACGGTCTCGAGTGTCGGTTGCTACGGAATATGGTGCTGCGAGGGTGTCGACGCAAGCAGCACGTCCGTATATTGAGCGGTGTTTCCGATCATTCGGCCAGTCAGTTTGCGAGGACACAACGTGAAGGCGATATTGATTTTCGTGTCGACGATATTGTTGGGATGCAATGTTGGTAGGGCGGCGGAATCGGTCGAGGTTGGCGTCGCGAAGGTCGACATCACGCCGGACTACCCGATTCGGTTAAACGGATTTGGATTTCGCCGCGCCGAATCAGAGGGAGTTCGTCAACCGATTGCTGCGAAGGCGATCGCCATCGGAGGCGATGATATCCCAGGCGGTCCGGCGGTCATCGTGACCGTCGATACGTTGGGCATTCCAGATCGCCTGACACGACAATTGGCGCAAGCCCTAGTGGCCGACGGCATACAGCCGGGTCGTTTGGCGGTTATGGCAACGCATACGCATACCGCGCCCATGGTCAATCACGTTTCGCCGACCATCTTTGGGACGCCCATTCCACCGGATCATCAGACGCACATCGACCGTTACAGTGAGCGTTTGGCCGAAGATCTGTTGCGTGTCGCACGTTTGGCACTGCAGGATCGGCAGCCGGGTCATTTGAAATGGGGAGTGGGCGAGGTTGGTTTTGCCGCGAATCGTCGTACGGCGGGAGGACCGGTTGATCATGACCTGCCGATATTGGCGGTCTACGACAACGCGGATCGTCTGCGGGCTGTTTGGGTCAACTACGCCTGCCATTGTGTCACGCTGTCAGACAATCACATCAGCGGCGACTGGGCAGGTTACGCTCAAAATGAAATCGAGCGATTGCATCCCGGTTGCATTGCTTTGGTGTCGATCGGCTGCGGAGCGGACGCAAATCCGAACTCTGGAGTCACCGGGGATTGCGCGGATGTCGCTCAGGCGCAGGGCGTTGAAATCGCCACCGAGGCCACGCGGCTGTTGCAGAATCCGCTCACACCGCTGACGGCCGGTTTGACGTCCGAACACCAACGAATTCAACTTCCGTTAGCCGCGCTGCCCACGCGTCAGCAGTGGCAGGAATTGGCGCAACGCGATGATGCGGTTGGTTTTCACGCGCGAACTCAGTTGGCCCGATTGGATCGGGGCGAATCCCTGTTGACGGAGATCGACTATCCGATTCAAACGTGGCGTTGGGGCGATCAGCTGGCAATCGTGTTTTTGCCCGGCGAAGTTGTCGTGGACTACGCCTTGCGTTTGAAGCGAGAATTGGATGGGCAACGTCTGTGGATCAACGCGTACGCCAACCATTGTCCCGGCTATGTTCCATCGGAACGGATCTTGCGCGAGGGGGGATATGAGGGCGGTGGCGCGATGGTCTACTACGATATCCCTGCGGCTTATGCACCCGGTCTGGAACAGAAGATCATCGATGTCGTGCGGCGTCAGGCCGGTCCTGCGTTTTCAGACACCGCCGCTCGAGTGCGCACGCAGGGAGTAGATCCTCAGGGCCCGCGGCAGCGTTGACACAATTTCAGCTTGACCCGCAATTAGAGATTCAGCAGGTCGCCGCCGAACCTCTGGTCACAAGTCCGGTGGCTATCGCGTTTGGTCTGCACAACGAATTGTGGGTGGCGGAAATGTTTGACTATCCCACGGGCCTGGATGGACAGTTCTCACCCGGTGGCCGAATCAAACGACTTACTGACGACGATGGAGATGGGCAGTTTGATCAGGCGACCACCTTTTTGGCGGGCATTCCGTTTCCAACAGGCGTCACTGTGTGGCGCGACGGCGTGTTAGTATGCGCGGCCCCCGATATTCTATTCGCGCGGGACACAGACGGTGACGGATACGCTGACGACATTACCAAATTGTTCAGTGGTTTTGGCACGGATAACTATCAAGCCCGGGTCAACAGCCTCGAGTACGGACTGGACGGCTGGGTGTATGGTTCCTGTGGTTTGTTCGGTGGCGTCATCACGTCGGACCATGGTCAGCAATTGTCGTTGGGCGATCGCGATTTTCGCATCCAGCCGGATCGCGATGTGATGGAACCCGCGACGGGTCGGACGCAACAGGGACGTGTCCGCGACGATCACGGCGCCTGGTTCGGTTGTGACAACGGAACGCTGTTGTACCACTATCCTTTGGCCGATCACTATGTGTGTCGCAACCCGTATTTCACCGGGCAGCAGTCGGCGATCGGCATTCTGGAAGATCCCGATGTTGGCCAGTTGTTTCCGATTTCGAAGCCCGTCTTATTTAAACTCTCCGGACCTCCGGGACGCGTCACTGCGGCGTGCGGATTGGGAATCTATCGTGCCAATCAGTTGGGCGACGCTTACCAGGGCAACGCGTTTACGTGTGAGCCTGTCAACAATCTGGTAACCCGGCGCAGTGTTGACACCTCGCGGCAGTGCGTTTACTGCTCGCGCGCACGAAGAAGAAATCGATTCCGAGTTTCTGGCATCAACCGATCCGTGGTTTCGGCCCGTGCAGGTCCGTACCGGTCTCGACGGGGCTCTATGGATTGTTGATATGTACCGCTATGTTATCGAGCATCCGCGTTGGATCCCCGACGAAACTCTGCGACAGCTGGATGTTCGGGCCGGTGCAACTCACGGACGAATATATCGCGTCTTTCGTCGAGGCCAGCCACCTGCGATGCCCACGCCTGTGGCGGAGCTCTCCGTCGAACAATGCGTTCAGGCGCTAGAGGTGACGAACGGTGCGCAACGCGACCTGGCAACGGAGCGTCTGTTGTGGATGGACCGCAGCGACCAGGCAGCGGCCGTCGACCCGTTACGAAAATTGTATATGGATTCCCGGTTGCCGGTGGCCAGGTTGCATGCGCTAGTGCTACTGGACGAATTGCAAGCGATGACCCCCGAGTTGCTGGTCGACGCGCTGCAGGATCAGGACCCCGGCGTGCGTCGGCAGGCGGTCCGCATCGCCGAGGACTATGCGGACGACACGCCGGCTGTGCTCGATGCCGTTCTACGCTGCCAACATGATCCTGATGCTCATGTCCGTCTGCAACTTGCCTGTAGCCTTGGTCAACTAGAGACATCGAAAGCCGCGATGTCGTTGGCCCACGTCCTGCGGGATGCCGCGGACTCGACGTGTGTCGAGGCCGTCATGAGTTCACTCAACCCGAACAATATCTCGGAAGTCGTGCGGGCGGCCTTCTCATCCGATCCTGCCGGTGCCTCGGATGAATGGCCCGAATTGCTGGCACGTCAAGCGGGCGCCTTGGCCGATTCCGGGACCGTGCAAGTTGTGATCGAGTATATTCAAGGACGGATGCTATCGGATCAGCGTTTAGCCGGGCTACGCGCACTCGAACAACTGCTGTTGGGAGTGGAAGCTCGCAGCGCTCAAAAGCCCGCCTCATGGTCCGACGCGAAATTCGATCCCGGCACGAAGTCCAAATTGCAACAGCTGGTTGTGCGGAGTCGAGGATACGCGAACGATATCCAGGAAGAGTTGGCCGTGCGCAGTCGCGGCCGTTCGTGTGTTGGCCGTGTCGCCCGACGCGATCGCGGGCCGCACCGACTTGTTCGCACTGTTGGACCCTCAGTCGCCCCTACCTCTGCAACAGGCGGCGCTGAGCTGCGTTGGAACGGATTGGTGGGGGCGGCGTCCCGATGAACTACTGGCACGCCGTGCGCAATTGAGCCCGGCATTACAACAGCAAGCGATTGAAGCATTGCTCGGTCGCGACACGTGGATCCAGAGCCTATTGACGGCCGTGGCGGAGGGACGCTTGCGCGAGTGACTTGACACTGACCCAACAGGATCAATTGCTCGCGCACGGACGGGATGACGTTCGACAACGCGCCGCGGAATTGTTCTCGGTAAGAGCTAGCGCCGATCGCAGGAGTGTGATCGATCGATTCGCTCAGACTTCGCCCCAAAACGGAGATCCGGAGCGCGGACGGCAGGTCTTTCAGCAACAGTGCGCGACCTGCCACCGACTCCAGGATTTAGGTCGGACCGTAGGCCCCGACATTTCGGTCTACGCCAACAAGCCGTCCGAGGCGTTCTTGGTGGCGGTCCTCGATCCCAATCAAGCAGTTGACCCGCGATACGTCCAATATACGGCGGCAACCGACGATGGTCGCATCTATTCGGGAATTGTCACCAACGAGACGGCGACCGGATTGTCGCTGACGGACGCACAAGGTCAGAGCGTCACCGTGTTACGCGGCAACTTGGAGGAATTGCAAACACAAGGACGATCGCTGATGCCCGAGGGATTGGAACGCCAAATCACACCGACCGCTCTGGCGGACGTATTAGCCTACATCAAGCACGCTGCGCAATGAGCCCATTTCACTTGCCTTCCTTCCCCAAGAAGGGCAACGTGATTCATACGTCCTACAAGCAGAGCATATAGGCGACCAGGTCTTCTTTCTCCTGACCCGTCAGCTGCAGCTGAAGTACGAGGTTGAAGAATTCGACGACGTCGTGCAGCGTGGGGCAACGTCCATCGTGCAGATAAGGAGGGGAGTCCTTGATGCCGCGCAGTGGGAACGTCTTAATGGGACCTTCAGGGCGACCAACGTAGAATCGCTCGGCTTTTAAATCGTGCATATAGTCGTCCACGAACGCGGGACCGTAGTGGCACTTTGCGCACTGGGCTTTGCCGTTAAATAAGGCTTCCCCTCGCAGTTCTGTTTCTGTCGCCAGTTCCGGATCGAGCCTCATCAGCGGATCCAACTTGGGAGCCGGCGGATAATCGATGATGGCGTTGAAGTCGCCCATGCGGTTGGTCACGCTCCGTTGTACGGCGCGAGGGCCAATGGCTTGTTGCATGCCAGGGTCGCCGTCAAAGTACTCTTCCACTTCCGAGAAATGGTCCATACTGCGGATCGACCGTTTGGATGACAACTGCATCAGGTTGTAGTTGCCACGCATGGTGGGGGTATCGACGCGCAGACGGCTCATGTTGGGACGCGAATCCGGACCCAGTTCGAACGCTCCGTTGGTATGTCCATTCACATGGCAATCAAAACAGGCGACGCCCTTAGATGGTGCGATCGTAAGGCGATGGTCCGTGTGATTAAACCAGGTGGTCGGCGACGGACGCAACAGTTCCTTCAAGCCTTCCATTTGCTCGGGCGTAAGCAGTCCATCGAAGATCTCGAAGTGATTATCTAACGAAATTTCCTGCCCGTTCGTCACATCACCCAGTTCGCGGTGTGTGGTGAGGAAAAGCGGCGGAGGAAACTCCGGCAGATATGCCTGCGGAAAATCCATGTCGACGTCCATGCGCTCATGTTCCGGATGGACCTTGATCCAAGCGGGCGGAAACACCATGTGCGCAGTCGATTGGAGGGGATGGGCGAGCGGTTTGTAAGGGAACAGGTCGCGGCTGCGGATTTCAGCATTCGACATCGCCGCCAGTTGTTCAAACGAGTCGACGTTTTTGGATAGGCGGGCGATCGGGCCCTGCATCACCGGTTTACCGCCACTCATTAACTGTCCTGGGATCGTCGATCCCGAAAAGACATAGCGGCTGTTCATATACTCCCGTATGTCATCCATCAACTTCGGTTTTTGCTTGCGATGGAACTCGATCCACTGCTCAAAACGCATCGGTAAAATCGGAGAGTTAAACGAGGAGACGCCTCGACCGTAGTACCGCCACAGGTCAAATGGCGTGCGCATCCCTTTCTCAATCGTGGGGTACAACATCAGTTCGTCGGTGGTCCCGTTCACCGTCGCCGGTCGTTGTATTTGGTCGCGTCCCGAATCATCGGAGGCGGTCACGTAGGCCACAGTCGTCTTTATCCCATTGGCGGTTTGCGGGGACGTCATACCGGCGACGGCCACGGGCTGAGCGACGGCGGTGCGCGCCAAGCGTGGCACGCGACTTAGGTCGGTACCACGATACTTTTCGTAAGTTGCGTTGACACCGAAGCCGAAGGCGACCACGACGATCGTCAGCAAAGCTTGCTTGAGAAACGGTTTCATCGTCTACAAGGTTCCTTTGTTGTGTCGATTACCTATTGCGTTGCGTCGATTATTCTGTAGTGGGCACATGCTTCTTCGCCATCACGTACGGCAACAATACGGTCCAACCAGCCGCCACGAAGACCACATTCTTCAGGATGTATTGGCCTTCCAACGTGGGAGCGAGCGGTGCGATCTTGTAGGTAAACTCGGGTAGAAAGAACAACGGCATGAAAGTGCCAATCATATGGAAGATAAACAGCACGAACACGCCGCGCATGCAAACATTGAACAGGAATCCAAGTCCGATCGCACATTCCAGCAACGCCAATACCAGCAGGGCGCTCTGTGCGTCGAACCAGTACCACGAGAGCTTCATGACCGTTTGACTAGCGAGCAATTCTGCCGGGCTGAGGTCAGGATAGAACTTGAGAAAACCGAAGTGCAGATAGACAATTCCCAGGGCGATCCGCAGGAACGTTGGCGACTGCGCGGCCGTCTGAGCTTCCTGCGCAACCGCTTGCTGTAACGCCTGGCGACGAGGGTCGTGTAGCATGTTGATCGCTTACCTGATTTAATCGACTCGTACCCGCCCGGAGGCAGGAAACTGATCCCTGCCGCGCGGCCAACCGTTCTCAGGCAGCTCCCGACGACACGACGTGTTCGATCGGTAACGCTGTTTCAAGAATCGCGTCGGCCCGTTGGCGTACGCGGACGAACGTCGCGTACCGTTTGTTGCCTCGACTGTGTTCCAACGTGCACTAAGCGGTAGCGATCCGTCGCGGAGTGCGGGACGAAAGGACAAGATCCCGCGGGCGCATGAAAAAACCCTTCCGGCGTCCGCGTTCCGGACGCTGGCAGGGCAATCATGACCACCAAAAAAATCATCTGCCAACCATGAGCAGATAGACTGAAGATACTCGAATGGACTCGAAAGTCAACGGTTGGGCATCATATAATAGCGGGATTCGCCCTCCTCGCTGGGACCGCCTCCCGAACGGCCGCGGTTCCTGACGCTCGGAATACACCCGCACGAAGGTGCGGCGACGCGGCAAGCCGTTGTCTGGCCGTGGGCCGCGTTGTCAACTTGGGTTAACTCCTTTCCTTCGGCCGATTGCCCGGCGAGGGCCGGGACATGACGGCGGCACACGCATGTTGAGCTCGCGATTTCTCCGCTTTTTCCTCCCCATTACGGCCGTCCTGGCGGCCATCCTGTGGGCTGGTTATCGTCAAATCGAGTCGTCGCGGATGCGCGAGCTGCGGCAGGCGGAGGAGAAATATGTGGCGTTGCTGGGCGAAGTTTTGGCCGACGACTTTCAGGCGGTCATGACCGATCTGAAGGTATTGGCGTACGAGGGCGAACTCCGCCGCGCTTTGGATGCCCCCGGGACAGCCGAGTACCGGCAGGCGGCGACCGCATTTCAACGTTTCGCTGAGAACAAAAGGGTCTACGATCAAATTCGCTACTTGGACGCCGATGGTCACGAAGCGGTGCGTGTCAACTATTTCAACGGGCAGGCCCAAATTGTTGCCCAAGATCAATTGCAGGCCAAACGTGATCGGTACTACTTTCAAGAGACCATGCGCTTGGCCAAGGATCACGTGTTCGTTTCCGCATTTGATCTGAACGTGGAAGACGGCCACATTGAACGCCCCTACAAGCCCACCATTCGCTTTAGCACGCCGGTCTTTGATTCGTCAGGAGCCCGACGCGGCATCTTGGTGCTCAATTATCTGGGACAAATGGTGCTCAATCGCCTGGCACGCCTCGATGTGGATTCGCCCGGCCAGGCGATGTTGCTCAATGCCGACGGCTACTGGTTGTACGACAAGGCCGAGGGACGCGAGTGGGGCTTTATGTTTTCCGGTCGTGGCGGAGACGTGTTTCAAAATGCGTACGGCCCCGCGTGGCAGCAACTGCAACAGGAGGGGCAAGGTCAGTTTCGTACGGCGGACGGACTGTTCACGTTTGATACGGTGTACCCGTTTCGCCGTCAGAACTCGTTGGAGGCCGCGGCAAACGCCGAACGGGCATCGCCGAGTGTCAATCGGCGATGGTACGTCGTGTCATTAATTACTTCGTCGATGCTATCGCAGTACTTATTCGAACTACGGCGCGGTATCTGGCTGTTGTCATTGCTGTTGATCGCGGTGGTGGCTGGAATCAGTTGGATTATGGCGATTTACGCCACCGCACGTGAGCGGTCCGAGCGAGCGCTGCGATCCAGCGAATCGCGTTTTCGGCAGATGGCGGATTCGATCGCCGAAGTGTTTTGGATGAGCACAACCGGTCGTTTCGATTTGTTGTACGTTAGCCCGGCGTTTCAGACAATTTGGCAAGCTGACCGGTTAGAATTGGAAGCGATCGGTCGGCAGTGGCGGAATTCGATACATCCGCACGATCGCGAACATGTACTGGCGGTACTCGATAACCTCTGGCAGCGAGAGAGCTACAGTGTCCAGTATCGCATTATGCGCTCGGCGGGCGAGCCTCGCTGGATTTGGGATCAGGGGTTTGCCGTGCGTGACGAGCGTGGCCGCATCGTGCGTTACGCGGGAATTGCTGAAGACATTACCACGCTGAAAACGGCCCAGCAAAAGCTGCTGCAGTCAGAAAGGTTGGCAGCGATCGGCGAGGCGATTACGGGCTTGGCTCACGAAAGCCGCAATGCCCTGCAACGCAGTCAGTCATGTCTGGAAATGCTGGCCAAACGCGTGGCAGATCGCGAAGAAGCGGCAAATCTGGTCTCGCGAATTCAAGCGGCCCTGCGTGATTTGCATCATCTGTACGAGCGCGTGCGGGATTATGCCGCTCCCCAACACATGGAAGTATCCCCCCACGACTTGCGTAGAATCTGGCAACAGGCCTGTGAGGACCTGGCCGACGACATTGCCAAACGTGGGGCAGTGGTGACTCAAAGCACCGATCCCGCCGCGACGACACCGACGAATACGGTTTGCGACGTCGACGCCCATGCAATCCGCCAGGTGTTTCGAAATATTGTCGAGAACGCGCTATCCCAAGATCTTGACGTGGCAGCCAGCCGTGACCAAGTTAAGATCGACGCAGCATGGAGTGACGTGTCTTGGCGGGAAATGCCGGCAGTGCAGTTGTTGATTCGTGACAACGGCCCCGGCTTCAAGAACGCGGCCAGCGAACGGATTTTTGAGCCGTTTTTCACGACGAAGACCCGCGGGACCGGGTTAGGGATGGCCATTTGCCGTAGAATTGTCGAGGCCCATGGCGGATTAATCGAAGCCGATTCCCCGCCGGGTCAAGGGCTGGAAATCCGAATTGTCTTGCCAAAGGCCACACCGTGAGTCGATCATTGCGAATCGTTGTCGCCGACGACGAACAAGATATGCGCGATTATTTTGCTGACATGCTACCGGACCTGGGGCACGAGGTCGTTGCCGTGGCAAAGACAGGGCGTGAGTTGGTTGATGCGTGTCGGCAATTTCAACCCGATTTAATCATCACCGATATCCGTATGCCGGACGGCGATGGGCTGACGGCCGCCAAGGAAGTGGCCAACGAACGTTTCACGCCCGTGATTCTGTTTACGGCATTTCACGACGCCAACGTTCTGCAACAGGCCGCAGATGACCATGTATTCGCCTATTTGGTCAAACCAATCGATCAAAAGCAATTGGAGGCAGCCGTCACGATCGCCTGGCAACGCTATGATCAGTTCGCTCGTTTGCGTCAGGAAGCTTCGGATCTGCGTCAGGCATTGGACGACCGCAAGATTATCGAACGGGCGAAGGGAATTCTGATGAAACAACGCAAATTGGACGAAGACCAAGCCTTTCGCCGTCTCCAGAAAATCTCGCGCGACGAAAATCGAAAGCTGGCCGAAGTGGCGCGGATGATCGTCACGACCTTCCGCGCATTGGGCGACGACTAAAAGCGGTCTAGAGAATTCACTTCAACGGCGGGTCGTGAATATGAACATCAAATTGGGCGTTCTGTTTAGCGTCGTACTTATCAGCGCGCAAGCGGTCTTGGACAACGCCGCCGCGGCTGATCCGCAGCGGCCCAATGTGATCTTGATCATGTCAGACGATCAAGGGTATGGCGATTTCGGCATACAGGGCAATCCGGTGTTTCGCACACCTCACATCGACGCGATGGCCAAACGCAGCGCGTCGATGTCGACGTTTTACGTCTGCCCTGTATGTTCCCCAACGTGCGCATGCCTGATGACCGGCCGATACAACTACCGCACGCGGGTCGTCGATACATGGGTTGGACGCTCGATGATGGAGCCCAGTGAGGTTACCTTAGCGGAAGTGCTGTCGGACGCGGGGTACGCAACCGGGATTTTCGGCAAGTGGCACCTCGGAGACTGCTATCCGATGCGGCCGATCGACCAAGGATTTCAAATGTCGTTGGTTCTCCGTGGGGGTGGATTCGCGCAGCCCTCCGAGCCTCCCGAAAACCAACGGCGGTATACCAACCCGATACTGTTTCGCAATGGTTTGAAGGTGCAGACAGAAGGTTATTGCACGGACGTGTACTTCGACGCGGCCCTCGAATTCATCGAAGCCTCTCAGCGGCAGCAACGCAGTTTTTTCGTCTATCTGCCCACCAACACACCCCACTCACCGTTGCATGATGTGCCCGAATCGCTGCGGATGGACTACCGCCAGCAGGCCGACAAATTGCTGCAGTTGCCAACTCAGCCGGTTCGAGATCGCGAACAGCAGGTTGACATGCTCTCGCCGCATCGCCGCCATGATCACCAATATCGATCAAAACGTCGGGCGATTGCTGGAACGGCTGGAAGAACTTCATCTGACCGAAAACACTCTCGTTATCTTTCTGGTCGACAACGGTCCCAATTCGAATCGATACGTGAAGGGACTACGTGGCATGAAGACCGACGTCTACGAGGGCGGTGTGCGGTCTCCACTATGGCTGCAATGGCCGGCTCGCCTGCAGGCCGGCACGAGCTCCGACGAATTGAGCGCTCACATTGATCTGATGCCCACGATACTGGATGCGTGTCAGGTCGCGGTTCCCACCAACGTGAATTTGGATGGCCGCAGTTTACTGCCATTGCTGGACGGTCGATCTGACGTCGATTGGCCCGATCGGACGATCGCGATCCAATCACATCGAGGCGATCGACCCGTACGTTACCATCATTTCATGATTCGTGACCGGCAGTGGAAGCTCGTGCATCCGAGTGGGTTTGGCGCGAGCGATTCGAGGGAATGCCGGACTTCGAACTCTATGATCTCCAACAGGATCCCGGTGAGACGACAAATCTAGCAGCCCAATATCCCGACGTCGTGGCGCGTTTGAAAGAGGCTTACGATCACTGGTTTGACGATGTGTCGTCAACTCGCCCCGATAACTACGATCCGCCCCGTATTGTACTGGGCACGGAGTACGAGAAGCCGACCGTCCTGACCAAACAGGATTGGCGTGGCGGAAGCTGGTCGCCCGGTGACAACGGTGAGTGGGAAGTGAAAGTGGAAACAGCACAACCAGTCGATGTGCGTGTCCTGATGGATCCGCATGAGACCGCTGGTACCGCGACACTTTTCGTCGGTCCGGTCGTCCGACAAGTTCAATTGGCTCCGCATGCCGACGAAACTCAAATCCCGGACGTCATGCTGCCTGCCGGTAACTTCCGGTTGCGTGTCGATCTGCAATACGGTTCACAGCTTGTCGGCCCGAATTACGTGTATGTTCAATAGAGCCGCGCCAGCGGCGGGCGAGAGTGCACTGGATCGTCGTGCGTGTCGTTCCCACCATCCGGCCTTCGGCCACCTGCTCCCGGAGACCGTGTCCGTAAGTCGGGTAATCGACCAGCACCCAGTCGCTGATTACGAAATCTCCGCGGCGCCATTCGAAATGCAGGGCACTGCGCCTATAACTCCCCAGTTCAATTGCCCGGATGGGGAACGGTAGCCGCACGTCTGTCCATCGCGTGCCATGGATGACGTCACACATTGAACCGAAGAAGTTTTCGGCTAGGTAACTTGGGAGATCTCAATGCATAGGTTTATGGACATGCCCTTGCCGGCGATGCAGGACGCCGATGGCGACGGTCAGGCAGCAGACGCGACCATCGAAGATGTCGACGTGGCCGCGATTGAAGGGGCCGTGCGGACAATTCTGCAGGCCGTAGGGGAGGACCCGGACCGCCCCGGGCTGCTCGACACGCCACGCCGCGTGGCGAAAATGTATCGCGAGATGTTTGCAGGGCTTCGCCACGACCCGTGCGACATCTTCAGGTTGTGTTTCCTGAATCGTACGACGAATTGGTACTTGTTCGAGATATCCCCTTCAATAGCATGTGCGAACACCACTTGTTGCCGTTCTCCGGCGTTGCGCATGTCGCTTACCTTCCGGACGGACACGTCACGGGCCTAAGTAAACTGGCTCGTGTCGTGGATGACGTAGCGCGACGTCCACAGGTGCAAGAGAGGATGACGCAGATTATCGCCGACGTGGTCGAATCGGAACTGCAGTCGCGCGGTGTGGCGGTTGTGGTTCAGGCAGAGCATTCTTGCATGTCCATTCGCGGAATTTGCAAACCTGGCAGCTTGACGGTGACCAGCGCTTTGCGGGGTGTCTTCAAGAGCGACGTAGCGAGCCGCGCGAGATTATGTCGCTGATTAATCGTTAAGAGCGTCGGCCTCCGCTTCGTCTCCCGTCGAGCCTCGACGTAGCTCACTATAAAAAGCCTCAACTGCCATGATCATTCAAAAAGACTATAAGTTCTACGCTGCATCGGAATGAAGAACTAGCGGACAAATGTCGTAATCTGCATGGACATCGTTATGGCTTACGTTGTCACTTCGAAGTCGAGCGACACGGATCAATTTCTACGCTCTTCAGCGAATTCGATACGCAAATTGAGCCCTTCCTGAAACAACGATACGATCATGCTATGCTGATCAATATACACGATCCTTTGTATCACACGCTATGCGATCACATGCGCAGGACCGGCGAGACACTACGGCTCAACGAGTTTATGATGCCGACGAGTGTTGAGAACTTGGCGCACAAATTGTTTACGGAGATCACGGAGCTGGGATTTCGACTCCGCCAGATCGATGTGCGGGAAACGGATACGTCGGTTGTCATTTACAGTCGCGAGGATTGGATTGCTGACAACCGTCGGTTTGCCCGAGGCGAGGCTTCGGCGTGTTCATCGGAGACTTCGTCCAGTTGACCTGGATACCGGCGTCGCAGAAGTCATCGGACATCGATGGATTTGGCTCAGCGCGTATCGAACCTGTGGCGGACGAGTCTGCCTAACTCTTGGGACTTCGTTTACGGGTGATCTCGCGTACCGACTCGGACGGCATTTTGGCTGTCGCGGTCGAGTTTTCTGATGAAACGTTGAGCGCTGGCTTGCGGTGCCGTACACTAGGCGTTCCGGCGCAGGCCGGTCCACAGATCGATGGCTGGTACGGAGAATCTACTTATGGATCTATCAGAACACGTCTTCTCGCGACGCGCGTTTGTCCGGGCCAGTATGGCGGCGAGTGCTGGGTTCGCTGCGGTCTCCTCATCTCGGTTGTGGGCGGAAGCGGTAGAATCGCCGATCCAGCTCGACGAAAACAGTGTCATCCTGTTTCAGGGCGACTCCATCACCGATGCGGCGCGCAACAGAAAATCGACCGGCGCGAACAATGCGGCTGCTCTCGGTGACGGGTATGCGCTGCTAGTGGCCTGTGGACTTTTAAAAGACCACCCCACGCTGCAGTTGTCGGTCTTCAATCGCGGTAATAGCGGCAACAAGGTTCCCGATCTGCAGGCACGATGGCAGGCAGACTGCTTCGACTTGAAGCCGTCCGTTACCAGCATACTGATTGGTGTGAACGATATTTGGCACAAACTCAACGGCAACTACGACGGCACCGTCGCGGACTACGAAACCGGCTACCGTGCACTCCTGCGGCAGACTCGCGATCAACTACCACAGACGGCGCTGGTGATCTGCGAGCCTTTCGTGCTGCGATGTGGAGCAGTGAATGATCGCTGGTTTCCGGAATTTGATGAACGGCGTCAAGTCGCTCGGCGGTTGGCCGACGAATTCAAAACTCGCTTTGTGCCGTTTCAATCGATGTTCGACGAAGCGACCAAGGATACCGAACCGAGCTATTGGGCGGGAGACGGTGTGCATCCAACGCTGGCCGGGCACGCCTTGATGCGCAGATGTCGGCGCGGAGTTTGCGGTTTGTAGAGCCGCCGCAGCCGGTGATCCATTTACAGAAGCAGTGTGCTGAGTGTTTCGTCGAGCCACACGCCCCGACGGGACCAAAGGAAATCCAACATTGCGGTGGTGAGCAGTTGCGAATTCGCGATCAAATGACGGTACGCGTCGTTGTCCTCTAGCATTCCGTCGGTCACAACACCGTGTGCCGACAACGGGTGCGGCGAATTCGTTTCGGTACCGCCAATGTCCTGCAACGCCGCACGATACGCGGGGTCTTGCAGGCAACTCAAGAACCGGTCGTAGCAGTGGGCAATGCTTTGGATGTTCGCGGCGGTGTGGGCCGCCATCACCCAAGCGATGCGTTCCAGCGGAGTCAGTCGTAGATGCTGGCGTAGCCATGTCTCGCGATTGCCGTCGACTCGACTTGATTCGGCCAACAGAAACAGAAGGCCCGTGTAGAGCAGGCGACGGCTATGAGCGAGTTTCAGGTTGAATAGCCGCCACTGCAATGGAGCGTCGCGCTGCGCCATTGGGCATCCAGACCCAAGCAGCGATAGTATCGTATCAAGTCGTTGGTCAAGTAGGTCCAGGGTGACGTGGGTCGATATGCCACATCGCCCCGAGCATAGCGCCGAACGATTTGCGCCAACAGCTGATCGAATGTGTCGCGATGCAATACTGGTTGCGAGTCGAGCAGCAATTGAATTCGCGTGCCGAAAATCGCGGTCGATTCATCAATTTGTCCCAGGGAGCCATCGTCGCACAGTGACTGCCAATTAACGGCGGCCGTAAAGATGCCATCCTCGGCAGGCATGATCAACGACAGGGGTTCCAGCCCGGCCCAAATCTGCTGCATGATGGTGCGCCGGTCAGCGGAGGAAAGCGGCTGGGCGTCGCGAACAATCACGATCAAGTCCGCATCGGAGTGATCCAATGCTTCCATGCGACCCAAAGATCCCGACACGGCAACGGTGGCGACGCGTGAGTCGAGTTGGAGTCTGCGTAGTTGGGCCTGCAGGGCCTGTAAACGTTGGCGAGAAAGGTCCCAAGCCTGTTGCAGATTTCTAAACTCGCGGCCGGATAAGACCGGCACGGCAGACTCTCTGTCCAGCGGATAGTCCGTCGGAATCGGCGGGAATAGCGACATCACGCGGCAGGGCCTATTTGAGCGGCATTTCGCAGTGGGCAACAAGTTGCGATGGTTCACGGTATCGGCAATTGCTGGCCGCCCGCCCAGCGCAGCAAGCTCAGGATGATCGATACGCTGATGGTCGATCCCAACGTCGTCCAAAAAACGCATTCGGCTGCCGTCTCGGCGTCGCCTTTGAGCTCCATCGAAAGCAACAGTGTGTTCACCGCGGTCGGCGCGGCGGAAGCGAGGATTAATTGCGCTCCTGGCCACGGCCACAGTCCCAGGCTGAGCACGAACAGGCATGTTACGGCCGGCAGCAACAGGAGTTTGATAACCATCACCGGCGCGATCAAATGCCAGCGCGGCCAGCGAGCTTGGCTGGCGAGTTGCGCCCGAGTGTGGTGAGTGCCAGCGGTACCATTCCTGCCGCGATCCGCTCAAAGCTCAATTCCAGCCAATGCGGAAGCTGGATGGAGAAATCGCGGATCAGGAGCGCGGCAAGCATGAAGTAGGGATATGGCAGCTTGAGAAAACCCAACAGCGTTGACGAGCCGTGTCCCTGGCCTAGCGACAGAATAGCGTAGCCGACGATGAAGATCGCGAGATTGATGAACATCATCACCAATGCCTGCACGCTGCCGCCGGTCGACCCGAATGCGAGCTCGGAAATAGGAATCCCAAAATTTCCCGCATTGAAGAACAACCCGCCGCAGATCATGGCGGCCAATGTGGACCCCGCAGCGCCGCGTTGACGCAGCACGGCAAACATCAACAGGGCAAGCAATGTGATCGGCAGCAATACCACCAGGCCAACCTGACCGATTTCCCACCACGACAATTCGCTGTTCACGATTCGCTGGAACAGATAGACGGGCACAAAGAGATACATGTTCAGCGTTGCGAGCGTCGACACGTGCAGCGACTTGCGCCACTGCAATACCGCTCCGGCCGCCACGATCGCCAGGACGGGGAGCAAAATGTCGACAAAGATCGATACCACGTCGCCCAGCATGGACCGCGTCTACCGCAAGACCTCATCCAGCTTGCGGGCCAATTCCTCTTTGGTGGTCAGGCCGACCGTCCGCGAAACCTCCTGACCCTGATGGAACACGATCAGGGTGGGGATCGCATCCACGCCGTACCGGGCAGCGGTCTCACCGGCCTCATCCGTGTCCAACTTCGCGACCACCGCTCGGCCCTCATAGTCAGTCGCCAGTTCGCCCACAACCGGCGCGATCATTTGGCAGGGACCGCACCAAGTTGCCCAAAAATCTACCAGCACCGGTTTATCGGACTGGAGCACGATTTCGTCGAAGTTTCCATCGTTGACCGCAACCGTGGGTCCATGCACCGCGCTGGACGTCGAAGTGGTTTCGGTGTCGCGCTGTGAGTTGCAACCGACCAATAGTACCGTTGCTGTCAAAACCGTTACGCCGATGTGCCGAATCATGAACAAGGCTTCCTGTCGAACTAGAACCGACGTTGGACACAGGACACGCGTCGACGACACACTTCACGTCGACATGCCTGGCCGGTGCCTGATTCTAGCGGAGAATCCGCTGCGACACTATGTCAGGCACCGAGTTAGGCACAAAGTCTGCCGAGGTGGGCTGTATTCGACTCACTCATCGATTTTACTTGAACGCCGCGACACACTGCGACGGTTTGTCACTCGGATTCTTGTCTTTCGACGCGAGATTCGTTTTGACACGCAATCGATTTTCGGACTAGACTTCTGATTGGAAGAGGCTTCCGGGAACTGGGAAAGAGATCGATCCTTCGAGTTCTCCACTTGCTCCTCATTAACGAAGGAGACCCGTTATGGCGCTCGTCCAATCTCAATTGGCAGTCAACGCCGCATTCTTGCGAGAGATCAAGGAGGACAACCAACGTCTTCGCGAGCTCTTCCAGCAGGTGACATCGCTGTTGACTAGTCCGCGACCGATTTCTTGTAGCATGCTGGCCCGCGAACTGTGGCAATTGCGAGATCAATTGGCCATGCACTTTGCACTCGAGAGTGCCTACGGCTATCTGGCCGATGTCGTGGATCACGCGCCCCGTCTGTGTGATCATGCGAAAGCGATGTTGGCAGAGCACGATGAATTGTTTATGGACATCTGCGAGATCGTCGAGCAGTCCGAGGAGTTGGCTTACGAAGCCTATTCCTATCAGCGGTTCCTGAGATTAGCCGCGGATATCTTTGATTTCCACGCCCGGTTCCAGGCTCACGAGAGTTGCGAAAACCAACTGATTTTCCAGGCTTTGAACGAAGATATCGGCTGTGGTGACTGATGGCTTAGCCGTGTGAATGCGGGACCAAGCACAGCTCGAACGTACCTTCCGCGTCGGTGATTGGGTTTCGAACGTCGGATCGTGCGGACGGGCTATCGATGGAATGATGTCTTTCGGCCTTCAATGGCCTTTCCGCCCCAAGCTGCGGGCGGCGTTCTCTTTTAACCCATTGCCGCATCGACTACAATCACTCGCCGGTTTCTAGCTCGCGGCACACGTCTCGACGGTTTTTGTATGTCTACCACTCCTGTTATTCGGATCCGCGCCGCCGCGCTGCTTGATTCGGACTGTATTGCGGAATTCAACGCAGCAATGGCTTGGGAGACGGAACACAAGCGTTTGGATGCTTCGCTCGTCTTGGCAGGTGTACAATCCCTCATGGCCAATCCGGAATCCGGATTCTACGTCGTAGCCGAATGCCAGGATGTGGTCATTGGCTGTCTGATGGTGACCTTTGAATGGAGTGATTGGAGAGACGGACGTTTTTGGTGGATTCAAAGCGTCTATGTTACTCCGCCGTATCGACGGACGGGTGTCTTTCGCAGCTTGTATCAGCATGTCCACCAGGCGGCCTTCGACGAGGCGGACGTTTGTGGGCTGCGACTGTACGTGGAACAAGACAATCTCATAGCGCACCGCACCTACACTCAGCTGGGTATGCTGGAGACGCCCTATCGAATGTACGAAACGGAATTCGATCGACGTGCGACGTCGGAGTAGCTTAGCCATGAAGTTGTCGTTGTCTGTGCACATTGCCGAAGCGTTTCTATCGAAGGAACAAGCGGAGATGGAATTGCCGGCATAGTCCAGTTGGCGCGGGACTGCGGCTACGAAGCATTGTGCATGCGCACATCTCAGGTTGGTGTGCACACGGCGGTGTCGCAGCGACAAACCGCGTGGCAATCGATTCGCGACGCGGGTCTGTGGGTCAGCATGGTGACGGGCGACTTTGACATCGTATACAACAATGCGAAAGGTCCCCAATGTTTACGAAACATCGAACCCTATCTTGAGCTTGCGCAGCAATTGCGGGCGCCGATGTTGCGAGTTGCGTTGAAGAAAACCGACGACATTGTCTGGGCACAGCGTGCTGCTGATTTGGCTGCCGAACGTGGACTTCAGCTGGCTCACCAGTGCCATACGCTTAGCCTGTTTGAAACGGTGGCTGGCATCGAGAAGACGTTGCAAGCAATTGACCGGCCTAATTTTGGTTT
The DNA here is from genome assembly GCA_963785495.1 of uncultured Planctomycetales bacterium. GTDB lineage: Bacteria > Planctomycetota > Planctomycetia > Pirellulales > Pirellulaceae > CAWAVP01. Next base: position 110,423 of record CAWAVP010000026.1, read on the forward strand.
GATTTACGAACCAGCAAATCTGGAATTGTGTGGGCAGGCGTACGGACCAGCAACCATCCAGCGTTTAGCCCCGTGGATCTTCAACGTCTATTTGCAAAACCAAAGGATCTGCGACGATGGCGCGGTGTCACTCGACACGTGGTGCCGCGGTCCCGTTCGCTTTGACCTAGTTCAGATTCACGAGCGGGGCGGTGTCGATTTTGAACAGGTCTTTGCCGGGTTGCACGCGATCGGCTACCAAGGGGTCGTGACCGTCCATCAATCGGCCGGGGCAGGACAAACCCCGCGGGAATCGGCTGCGGCGACGGCCGAGTATCTGCGTCAACAGCTGTAGTTTCGCGGCTGGGGCCGGGTGGCGTGACTGAAACGCCCGTGGTCAGATGCCGGTCGTGGGCCGTTGGTTCTTGTGCTGCCGCAGAAGCATAGTAGTCTAGTAGCGGACAACTTGGTCACGCTTCGGGAGATTCTTGGGGATGATAACGATGATGAAGCTACATCTCGATCCAAACTGCGACTCACACCGTCAGCCACGTGCGTTATTGGCGCAGGATCATCGTCATTGGTGCCGTGATCTACGGTGCCGGCCTGTTGGCACACGCCGACGATGCGGATTCGTCCATGTTTCAGCCGAAACACGTGGCTCAGTTGCGGTACGTGACAAATCCGACTATTTCTCCCGACGGACATTACGTCGCATATAACGTTTCCGTGCCACGTAAACCGCTGGCCGAAGACGATGGTCCGGCTTGGTCAGAATTGCATGTCGTGGATTTATCGGGCCAGTCTCGTCCGTTCATCACGGGGCACGTCACCATTGCTTCGCCGCAATGGTTGCCCGACAGCAGCGGGATCGTCTACGTGGCAAAACGTAATGACGATTCCGCGCCGTCCTTGTATCGCATTCCCATCGATGGTGGTGAGTCGCAGCACTCATGGCGCACGACGAGGCGATACGTGGATTTGCGATCTCGGCCGATGGACACCATATCGCGTTCCTGGCCAGTGATCCGGTGGATAAGGCGACAAAGGAACTTCGCGAAAAGGGCTTCAATCAGCAAGTCTACGAAGAGGACGTGCGGCCCACCAAAGTGTGGCTGTGCGACACGGCAGGTACCGAAACACCTCGATCACTGGACTTGCCCGGGTCTGCTTCCCAGGTCCAATGGAGTCCATCAGGCCACGAATTGATGGTTGTTCTGGCCCCCACGGCACTGGTGGACGATAGTTACATGTTCCGACGTGTGCACTTGGTCGATGTTGATTCGGGGCACGTTACCGAATCAATTCAGAATCCCGGCAAGTTGGGGCTAGTTAAGTGGAGTCCTGACGGCCGGCGGATTGCCATGGTTTCCGCGGCGGACATCAACGATCCACACGAAGGCCGATTGGTGGTTTCCGCAGTGCCCGCCGACGGCCCCCTGCGCGATCTAATGCCCGATTATGAGGCGCATGTCACGTCGTTCGCCTGGCAAGATGCGCAGACTCTACTTTGGGTGGCGGACGAGGGTGTGGGGACTCGCGTCGGTACGGTGACGCTCAGTGGCGAACGGACCACACTGGTCGAACCGAATGATGTGGTTTTGGCCGAGGTTACGCTGTCGACCGAGGACAATGTCGCGAGTCTGATGGGGCACACGTCCACGCACCCGCCCGAAGTTTTCTCATTTACGCTTGCCGATCGACAACTGAAGCGACTGACGAACGTGAACCCCTGGTTGGAGACGATGCGATTTGCTCGTCAAGAATCGATGGTTTGGAAAGCACGCGACGGATTGGAACTGCAGGGCGTATTGGTCTATCCGCTCAACTATGTTCAGGGACGACGTTATCCGCTGATCATGTCGGTGCATGGCGGCCCTGAATCCCATGAAGCGAACGGTTGGCTTACTTCCTACTCGCGACCCGGCCAGGTCGCTGCCGCGCCGGGGGTTCGCCGTCTTCTATCCGAACTATCGAGGTAGCACCGGTCGCGGCGTCGAGTTTTCAAAATCAGGTCAGGCGGACGCCGCGGGGAAGGAGTTTGATGATCTGGTTGACGGCATCGATCACTTGGTTGCCCAGGGACTGGTGGACACGAATCGCGTCGGTATCACGGGCGGTTCGTACGGCGGCTACGCATCGGCATGGGGAGCGACGTTTTATTCCGACCGATATGCAGCGAGTGTCATGTTTGTGGGTATCAGCGACAACGTGTCCAAATTGGGAACGACCGACATTCCGGAAGAGATGTACTTGGTGCATCACCGTAAACGACTTTGGGAAGATTGGGACTACTTCTTGAACCGCAGTCCGATACGGCACGTCCAGAAGAACCACACGCCGACGCTCATCCTGCACGGAAAAAACGATCCGCGAGTGCACACATCGCAGTCGTTGAACTCTATCGACACCTCAAAACACTCAACCAGGCCCCGATACGGCTGGTCCTTTACGAAGGCGAGGGCCATGGAAATCGCAAAGCCGCGGCCCGCTTCGACTACCATCTACGCATGCTGCGTTGGATGGAGCACTACCTGCAGGGGCCCGGTGGCGAGGCGCTCCGCTGGAAGTCGAATACGTCGAAAACAAGGAGTGACGGGATGTTGCGGATCATTGTCTTTTGCCTCTGGATTGCCGCCTCTCAGAACGCGATTGCTGAGACGGTCTTGTTCGAGGATCATTTCGACGGCAGCATGCAAGCCGGTTGGACATGGCTTCGGCAGGACCGCGACGCCTGGCGTCTGAACAACCAGGGACTGGAAATTCGCGTGCAGCCGGGCAACATGTGGGGTGCTGCGAACGACGCCCGTAACGTACTCCTGTGCCCAGTACCCGATGCCGGTCAGGGTATGATTGAAGTGGCCGTCGTCGTGACAAATGCACCGACAGAACAGTACGAACAGATTGATTTAGTGTGGTACTACACCGATAGTTTTATGGTGAAGATCGGTCTGGAGCTCGTTGATGGGCAGTTGAGCATTGTGATGGGCCGTGAAGAGAAGGACCGAACGCGGACCATCAAAATTGTTCCTGTGAGCAGTCATCGAGTGGCATTGCGACTGCGAGTGGAGGCAGATCAGATCGAGGGTGCGTTTCGCACGATGGACGATGAAAAATGGATGACCGTGGGAAGCTGTGACTTGCCGCAACTCGAGGGGACGTCACCGCAGGTCAGCTTACAGGCGTATCAGGGACCCCGAGAGACGGCGCACTCGGCGCGCATTGAGGATGTGCGGATTTGTCGTCTCAAGGCAGAAGACGCCGACTAGGCAGCTCGGCGCGTCGATTGTGAATCGGTCGCCTCGAGGTATTGGACTTTGAGATCGGCGAAGCGACCGCGTGCTGAGCGAACACCGACGCGCCCGGAGGACGGCACGTCTGCGATATGCAGCTCGAACAATTTCGCCCCGTCAAACGTCACCCGCGCGTTCTGACCGATCATTTTCAGCTCGAGCGTGCCCTCTCCGCGCCGTACTTTCGCGGTTTTCAAACAGGACCACTCACCCTGATGTTGACGCCATAGCTGCACTCGGAAAGCCGTCTCGGCTTTGGCTAACAAGGCGACGACCATGTTGCTGTCACCCGGTCCTTGATAGCGGGCAACGAGCCCGATATGCCGTGCGGACCTGCTGCGGATATCGACGTGGGCCTGGACGACAACATCGTGCGTCTTGCGGGACGATGTCGCCAACGAAAAGTCATTTGCCACTCCGTGCCGCTCGCCCAATTCAGCGAATGCCACATGCTGCTCCCAGCCGTTGCCAGCAAGTGAATCGTCACTTCGGATCGATGACAGGATTGCCGGTTCTTCCGTGTCGACAAGGTGTTCGTGCAACGGTCCCAGCGTCACCAACGAGCCACCGTACGTTTGGCCGTGATGGCAAAGATCGGGTTCGTCCAAGATCCGGATTTCGTGCACGTTTCCTGAACCGGGCAAGAGTAGCGAATCGACAGTTTTCCAGGTCGCGCGGTCGATTACCCAAATGCGGCTGTCGCGACTGACGCGAGTTTCGCGAGTCCCGATGGCGGAGTGACCAACAAATACGTATTCGCCGTTTGAGGCCAGACCGCGCGTGACCACTTGTGGGACGTCGCACCGCCAAACGACACGATTCGAGGCGACATCAACGAGCGTACCACGCATGGAGTCGCACACAAGGAGCTCGCCATTATCTGCAGGCCACACGTTGTGGGCCATGAGCGTTGTTGTTTTATCAATCCCCACGACTTCCATCTCGGGCCACGACAGGCGCACCACGTTCGAACCGCGATTGTGGTTATGAGCGATGACATAGAGCAGACCGTCGCGCAGAAAGAGCGAGTTGAAATGGCTACCGCATGAATCTTCGCGTCCCTTCCGATCCCACCGAATATCATCAATCCAATAGTTTCGATAGAACCAGTCGTCGGTACGAAACACGGTGACACAATTGCGGCCGGTGTTTGTCGTGATCACTCGGTCGCCCACGCACAGAATCTGATGCGTCGCGGACAATGTAGGAGGACCCTGCGCGGCACCGTAGGATATCCAACCCAGTTCACTATCCATGTAGGATTGCAGGGTACCCAGGCTCGCGTTTTCCACGCCGCTGTGCCCCAAACATAGCGAACGACCATCCTCAGACCACGAAATGCCGTAATACTCCGGCCGATCCGCCTCGACCAACTGGACATCTGCCGAGCACGAATCGACTAACAGCAGTTTTCGCGGACACGAGACAAGCAGTTTCATCCGGACAAACTTTCCAGCGAGAAATACCTGGATGTAAGAACGAGCGCCGCATGTTGGCAGCGGCAACCGACAACAGTCCCCGACGCCGCAGTCGAGGCAAATTGCGACGAGCCAAAACGGGGGTGTTTACTACTGGCATCCGACTTGACGGTCAAGCCCAGTGTGGTGGAGCATGGTAGCATGCCGTCTACCAGCAACCGTCGCGGGCGACTGGTGTCGAACTTCCCCCACCGCCAACCCGCCAGCAGGTGCCCCACGCCGACCTCTCCCGCCGGGAGAGGTTGGACTCGCATGAGACACTCGTTCTCCCGCCGGGAGAAGGTGGCCAGAGGCTCGATGAGGGGCAACGCGTGGCTTCCAACGGCCGGGCCAGGTACAATGCGGCGGGAGACCTACGTGCATCTGAAAAGCCTTTATTGTTACGCATTGTTTGTGCTGTTCGTTGCCGAATCAATCGCCCAGGCGAACGATGCGTGGGTGATCACACAAGATACGATCCTCGACCCGGCGCGAACGTACGGCGCGATTCGGATTCAGGCGTCGAACATAACCATTGATGGCCGTGGTGCCTGGGTGGTCGGCGCGACCGAGGGTGCCGCCTTCGACGTTTCGCGATGTGGCGATCTCCGCGACCGGCGTCTCCGGCGTCACGCTCAAGAACGTAAATGTCAAAGGTTGGGAAACAGGCCTGCACCTGGTCGATGCGCGAGATTGGACGATCGAGAGCTGCGATTTCTCGGATAACTTTCACGATCCTGACTTCGGCTGGGGAGAGAACGGCCGTCGCGGAGGCATCGTGCTTGAGCGAGTTGTGTCGAGTGTATTGCGAGATAATCGCGCGAATCGCGTTTGGGACGGCTGCGTGCTGGTTGACTCGCATGATAATCGCGTGGAGCACAATGATTTTTCACACACGTCAAATACCGGCCTGAAACTCTGGACTGCCTGCCGAAATACGATTCGCCAAAACAATCTAAGCTACGGCTTACGGATTCGTCCCGGAGAGGTCCACGCTCGCGATTCTAGCTGCGTCTTGATCGAGAGCGGTTCCAACGACAACACGTTCGCAAATAACGACTGCACGCACGGGGGCGATGGTATTTTTGTTCGTGTGCTTAATGGTTGGGTCAGCACCGGGAATGTGTTCGAGAAAAACGATTGCTCGTTTGCAAACAACAACTGCATCGAGGCCTGGTCGCCGCGGAATACTTGGATTCGGAATCGAGCAAATCACGGCAGTTACGGTTTTTGGCTGGGTGCTTCGGACCAAAACGTATTGTTTGGCAACGAAGCCTCGTTCAACGGACGGCTCGATGGAATGCACAACTCGCCTCACCTGCCCGACGCCGGACATGCCGGAATCGTATTCATGTTTGGTCCGTCGAGTCACACGGTCATACGAGCCAATCGGTGTGAAGGAAACAACGGAGCCGGCATCGCGGCCATCGGCGATTTGGACTCGCAAGGTGAAAAATGGAAAGCCTTCCATTGGATCGTTGATCAGAACATCTTAGTCGGCAACCGATGGGGCATCTATTTGCAGCACGCACAGATGTTTGATCTTGCAGCCAATCAGTTTGCCAACAACCGGCTAGAGGATATTTATCGAGGTGCAAACTGCACAGGGATCGTGGTCCACAAGGATTCTGCCGACGTCACGTCACCACCACAAGCGGTAATGGACGCACCTCAAGTTGCGTTCGTTCAGCAAGCGGTGACGTTTGACGCGTCCGAAAGCCACGATGCGCACGGTCGCTCGTTGACATACCGGTGGCAGGTCGAACCAGCAATCGAGCGAGACGTGCCGAAGTGGTCGCATACGTTTACCGCGCCCGGCTTTTATCGCGTCGCTCTGACGGTGAACAATGGATTGCTTTCCGATCTGGCCTGGCGAGATTTGTACGTTGTGGATCCACTGGACGAGCTGGGAACGGAAGGCTCCGTTGAAAGTTGGTCCTGGAGCGACGTCAACTCAACCGTACGCTTTACGGTAGATCCAGCCGTGCACCTCGTGGGTCGCACGTCGACGCGTGCCGACATTCAGCCGTATAGCGGGGCACGCACGTGGTTAAGGCTTGTGCCGTCGCACACGCCTCAGTCGCTAAGGGACAAGCGGCAGCTCGTATTCTGGATCAAGACCATCAACGAGAATATTCCCGCATGGCAAGACGTCAACCCGCAGATCCGCGTAGTCGGCGCGAAGGGCGGCGTAATGCGACTGATACCCACCAGGGACTGGCTGGGTAGTCCTATCGCCACCGAAGCACGAGAGGGTTGGACGTACTTTTGCGTACCACTAAGCGGGAATCAAGACTGGCGACGCGACGGAGAGCACCCGGCGGACGTGAAGGCCATCGAGATGGGCTTCGATTCGTGGGGAGCGCCACCGCTGGTGATTTGGATCGATGGTCTGGGACTTCAGTGAGTCAGAAATCTTCATTCAGCCCGAAGCGGTGATAGCGGACATTGCGGGGTGCCATCGTATGTCCCCAGCTGATCTGGTCGGGCAAGTGGCCCAGGACGCCCGCGACGCTCTCGCGATCGGCAGGGCTGGGCAGCCAGCGACCGGAAACAATCGCTTCCAGTCGTTCTTTCGGCAATCCCGTCCGTCGGGCAAGTTCCTCGAACGACATTTCCGCCTGTTCGAATGCCTGATCGATACCAATCAACTTTGCATGCTCCTCGTTTGCTGAACGTTGCTAACGTCTCATGTCTGGTGAGGGTAGCTCGGTTCGCCGGCGCACCCACCCCTCATCCGGCCTACGGCCATCTTCTCTCGGCGGGAGCGGGAGAAGGAAGTCACGTGTCACCACTTATCCTGCCACCAATATCGATTAGATCATACTTGCGTGTCGGATCAAGTAACGGCGAAAGCGGGCCGAGCCCGACCTTCGGCGGCCGCGCGGTAGGATTTACTTGCAGTGGCCAATTGGCACCGCTAGGATACGGGGAGTCAGAGAGACTCTCATTATACTTCTTAGTTCTCTGTTGACAGTATCGCTTGAGGTGGGTTCTTTTACGGCGGGAGTTCGCCTCGCGTCAGTGGTGGATTATGTTCACCATCGCGCGAGGTCGGTCCGACGACAACGGCCACACGGCCTTTTCAAAAGCGGCGAACGTTACTGATCGATTCTCATTCGATTTGTTAGTGCCAGCAAACTTTTGATACGGCTATCGCAAATTTGGTCGCAGATGGTCTGTGTCCAAGTCGGGGTCGTTGTACATTACGCCATCGCCTGTATCGCCCGTGTGTCTGTGCCGGTAAACATGGAGGCCTGCGCAGACTGACGACGAAAGGGAGGAAAGGATAAGTTCATGGCTTCGAGCTCAGCCCACACCACGGTTGACACGCCCGTCACCGAACCGATCATCGCGAAGTACCAATTCCCTGGCATCCCGACTACATGTGACGGCGCAGAAGCCGTAGTTTGGGTCGAGACTCATATCAGCCAGGGCTCGGGTGCGTTTCCGATCACGAGTTCGACGACGATGGGTGGCGGTTTCAACAATGCCGTGATGAACGGGTCGACGAATTTGTGGGGCGACTCGCTGGTGTTTGTCGAGCCGGAAAGCGAACATTCGGCGGCTACATTTTGCGAAGGCTTTGCGGTCGCGGGGGGCCGCGTCACCAACTTTACGTCCGGCCAGGGGTTGGTGCTGATGAAAGAAGTGCTCTACACGATTTCGGGTAAACGTTTGCCAATGGTGTTCAACATCGGTGCTCGCGCATTGACCAGTCACAGTCTGAATGTACATGCTGGCCACGATGACGTGATGAGTGTTGCCGATTGTGGTTGGGGCATCCTTTTTGGCCGGAACGCACAGGAGGCTGGCGACTTGTGTCTGATCAGTCGTCGAGCAGCCGAATCGTCGTGCACGCCATTTCTGAATGTCCAAGACGGCTTCCTCACGACGCACACTGTCGAGAACGTACGATTGTTGGAACCGGATTTGATGAAGCAGTTTGTCGGCAAAGCGGAAGACCGGATCTTCAACCTGATGGACCCAGCCAATCCGCTGATGTCGGGGGTCGTCCAGAATCAGGATTCGTATATGAAGGGAAAGATTGCCCAGCGCGGCTACTATGACCACGTCGACAAGGCGCTAGAAGACGCGTTTGCGGAGTTCTTTCGGTTGACCGGCCGTCGATACGGTTTTGTGGACGCCTATCGTTGCGACGACGCCGAATACATCCTGGTCGGAATTGGCTCGTACATGGAAACCGCGCAGACGACGATTGACTACTTGCGCGACCAAAAAGGCATTAAGGCCGGATGCCTGAACATCTATTGTTTCCGGCCGTTTCCTGGCAAGCAGATTGTCGCGGCACTAAAAAACTGCCGTGCGGTGACCGTCATCGAACGCATGGACGATCCCTTGTCGACTCAAGGCAACCACCTGACGCGGGAAATCAAGGCGGCATTCTGCGATGCGGTAAATGGCCAAGGCAACATGCCGCAGATCGATCGCCTACCCAAGATCTATTCAGGCTCGGCAGGTTTGGGCAGTCGCGACGTGCGACCGGGCGACATCATTGCCATTTTTGACAACATGATTCAAGGCGAGCGGGAGTACTTTGTCGTAGGAATCCACCACGACTTGTGCCTTACGGTAACCGAAGACCCTGACTTGCGGCCCACCGGGGCATTTTCGATGCGAGGTCATTCGGTTGGTGGCTTTGGTTCGGTCACGACCAACAAGGTGATTGCAACCATCGCTGGTCAAGTGTTCGGCAAGGATGTGCAGGCGTATCCGAAATATGGATCTGAAAAGAAGGGTCTGCCTACAACGTATTATCTAACCATCGCAGACTCACATATCTTCTCGCATAGTGAACTCAATTACGTTGATTTGATTGTGCTAAATGACACGAACGCCCTGTTTAGCGGGAACCCACTGACCGGGTTGGTTCAGGGCGGAGCCGTAGTGATGCAGAGTCATTTTACGAATCCTGCCGATGTGTGGAGTCGCATTCCGCCACCATCAGCGCACCATTTTGGATCGGCAGATCCGAGTTAACTTCATCGACATGGTGAAAATTGCTCGCGAAGTGGCATCCGTCGCTGATCTGGAAATGCGTATGCAAGGCATTGTGCTGTTAGGTGCGTTCCTGAAGTTAACCCCGTACGTTCGCACAAGTGGTATGAATGATGAAGGGGTGCATGAAGGCGTCGAGAAGGCGCTACGAAAATACTTTGGCAAGCGTGGCGAACAAGTCGTCCAGGATAACCTGACTTGCGTCAAACGCGGCTATAGCGAGGTGCAACAGATTCCCGTCAATCTCATGTCGATCCCGGGCAACGGACACGCTTGAGCCAGCATGCGTGGCTCATTTCCGCTGGTCCGTCCCTTCATCAGCCCAAGGAATCCATTATGTCCACTGCAGAATCTCGTCCTTCCATGAATCAAGCGAATGAGCGCGATCCATTCAACAACAATAGCTACGGCACCCTTGTCGATCGCGAATACGTTCCCGTCGACCTGCCTATCCTGAATGTCATCGACTTTAACGATCGGGTGATCCGCGCGTACGAAGACGGAACCGGCCCTCAGGAGCTGCCGGCGGATGCGGCGGTGGCGCGGAGCCTGGTTCCGGCAGGGACGGCCACGCTGCGCAACTTCAGCTACATTGCGCCCGAAATCCCGGCCTACATTCGCGACAACTGCACGGGGTGTATGGAGTGTGTTACAGAGTGTCCTGACACCGCGATTTTGGGCAAGGTACTACCGGAATCGGAACTGGAATCGAAGCTGGGGCAAGTTCAAGACGCAACCGACCGCGAAATGTTGGACAAACAGTGGTCGAAGACGCGCAAATACTACGACGGACCCCAAAAGAAAGGGCTAGAAGGCGGTCGCTTCGCGATCATCATCGATCCCAGTAAGTGCAAAGGTTGTGCGGAATGCGTCACGGTTTGTGACGACCTGGCGTTGGAGATGATTCCTAAATCTGAAAAGCTGATGACGGAGATTCGCAAGGCGCATCGGTTTTTCAAGGACGTCGGTCCGTCGGACGATCGCTACATCAACGACAATTTGCTAATCGATCTGATGCTGCGCGAATCGGCGCATGTTTACGTCGGCGGCGCGGGGTCGTGTGCCGGCTGCGGCGAAGGGACCGCCCTGCGGATGATGTGTGCCGTGACCGGAGCGAGGTACGGAGACCAATGGGGGATCATCGCTGCCACTGGCTGTAATACGGTCTATACATCCACGTATCCGTACAATCCCTATCTAGTTCCCTGGACGAATTCGTTGTTCGAAAACGCTCCCGCCGATGCGATGGGCATCCGTGCTCGCTGGGATCAAATGGGATGGCAAGACAAACCGCTTTGGTGCATCGGCGGTGACGGCGCCATGTTCGACATTGGTTTTCAATCGTTGTCGCGCATGCTCGCCTCGGGTATGAACATCAAAGTCTTTGTGCTCGACACGCAAGTCTATTCCAACACCGGCGGGCAGGCGTCCACCAGCACGTACACTGGCCAGAATACGAAAATGAGTGTGCATGGCAAGGTCATTCATGGCAAGCAGGAGCGTCGCAAGGAGATCGCTCAAATTGCCATGATGCACCCGCGTACTTATGTTGCGCAAACGACTGCGGCGCACGCCAATCATTTCTACAAGGCGGTACTCGGCGCGTTGGAGTTTGACGGACCGGCCCTGATCAACTGCTACACGACCTGCCAGCCCGAACACGGTGTCGCCGACAATATGGCGAGCGACCAAGCGCGGATGGCCGTCAACACGCGGGCCTTCCCGCTGTTGGTGTACGATCCTCGTAAGGGCAGTACGGTGCGGGAACATTTGTCGTTGCAGGGCAATCCGTCGGTCAAAGACAATTGGTGGACGAACCCCAAATCGGGCGAAGTCGTCGATTTTATTGATTTTTGTCGCAGCGAAGGTCGGTTTGCGAAGCATTTTGATCGCGACGGCAACGCTTCTGAGACATTGATGAGGGCGAAACAGGATCGCCTGGAGAATTGGCGTCAGTTGCAGGAACTGGCGGGGCTGATTTGAGTCGTCGCGTCAGGCGCGGCCGTCGCGTTGGCTAGGGCCGCGCACAAATCGATTCCAACACCAAACGGCCGTCGCACCGGCGCCAGGACCCAGGAGTAGCCAAAAACTGCTCGGCTCGGGCACGGCTGCCACGGACTCGAGTGCTCCGTCAGGTGTCGCCGCCAAGGCTTCATCCGATACGGTCGCTTGCTTGCTGAGGCTACAGCAATCGGCACCAATGTACTCGACGTCTGCGGCGCCCAGCGTCAGGTGGCCGAGGCCAATGGCTGCATGGCCCAGTTCGTGCACCATGCGCTCCTCCTGGTCGCTGCCTAGTGGATTGACGGGGTCATTCGTCGCTCCCGGCTCGATCAGGAACTTCGCTACAAAAGTTTGGATGGCGACGTCGGATAGCGCGGATGTGTCGTCCGCCGTGTTTTCCCTGTTGGCATTGGCCACGACACTCGTGCTGCGCATGGTCGATCTGCCGTCAGGACGGAAGGTACTCAGGAGTAGGGCGGGGGAGGCTGCCGGCGGCTCTCCGACGCCACGGGCTACCGGGACGGCTTGTACGTGCGGTGGATCGTTCGCGACGTTCTTTGGTGCGTCCCGTTGGTTGCCGAACAACATAAAGTCAGCGGCCGCGGTGCGCGCGCCTAGTACGGCTACAGTGATTAGCATCGTTACGCGCATGCGCTGGCGGAGATCAGCGCGCCGGCGGCGAAAGAACGCTTCGGTAAACAAACAGTCCATGTGCCGTACCTCGGAGCGAAGTGGTTCCCCCACTGTCGCGAAGGAAAACGAGACGCACAATCTTGACGGTAATTGAACGACCGGGATTATCAATTGCGAAACAGCCTGTCAGGGGCGAACTAGGCGCACATGAGCACTTGGCAAATCGCTTCATCCGACTGAAGCCTAAAGCCTGACTTGCCGTCATAACCGGCGCGCGACGAAGATAGGCAGTCGTCATCGGTAGCGTTGTCGCCCAACGGACGCCGGTGTTACGTATCGGCGATGGCCGACTATTGTGTACCCAGGCAATAGAGAGAGTGCTCACCGCGGACGTAAATCCGTCCGTGTGCGATGGCGGGTGAGGCAAAGAACTCGTCACTCAAATGGTTTTCGGCGACAACTTCCACGTCCTCGCCGGGGCGTACGACTTTCGTGACGCCGTCTTCGGCTAAGAAAAAGGCCAATCCTCGGGCGGCTACGAGCGAGGTGTGAAAGTGCTTGCCCATGCGTGCTTGCCAAAGTCGTTCGCCCGTTAACGTTCGAAAACAGTTGCCCGTGCCGCGATCATCGGCGACCAGTAGGTACTGGCCGATAACGATCGGTGAGGGTACGTAACACCTGGCATTGGTGACGTGCCACGCCACATGCGAATTGCTGACATCACCATGTCCATCGGGCCGAATGGCCATTACGTGGTAGGTCGGAAAACCCGCGGCGAGGTAAACACGTTCATCGTCGGCGACCATCGATGCCACGAACTGTTCGGTGGGACCGTCAATCTGCCAAATCGTTTGTCCTGTCGCCGGATCAAGGCTCGCAACGCATTGGCTTCCCGAAAGAACCAGTTGTGTTTGGTTTGCTTGTGTGAGGATAAGCGGAGTCACGTAGCTACGAATTCCGTTGGGGCGGGCCTGCCGCCAGACGATCTCGCCCGTCTGTTTGTCCAAGGCTGCGATCCACGAATGGCCATCATGGTCGCCATTGATAATGACCTTGTCTTCATACAACACGGGATTGCTACAGAAACCGTGCGCGCTGACAAATTCGCCCGGCCGCGCCAGCCAACGTTGGTGGCCGTCAAAATCGTAGGCGGCGACTACCACGTCGCCGGGTGTCACCGGACGTACGTCGGAAACGTTCGGCGCCGGCACCGTGCGGCCATCGACCTGCAAAAACGCCACGTACACCAATTGACCGTCGGTTGCCGGAGTCGACGAGGCATAGCTGTTGAGCGCGTGTTTCGTTTCCAGGGGCTGCTTGAATCACCGCGCGTTGCCATACGACGGTGCCGTTGTCCGCGTCAACGCAAATTAGTCGCCGCTCCTGCGTTCCGGTATCGCAGGTCACGAAGAATACTCTGTCCTCCCACACGATTGGCGACCCATGTCCTTCCCCCGGCGTCTCGACCTTCCAGAGGATGTTGCGGCCGGTCGCTTCGTCCCATTCAAGCGGAATCTCCGTCTCAAGACTGGTTCCATCACCGCGCGGGCCTCGCCAACTAGGCCAGTTCTCGCCGGCTCGGACGGGGAAGATGCCAAGAAGCGTTAGCAGGATCAGTTGAGGCAACAGGATACGACGCACGGAAGTGCTCTCGATGGAGTGAGGACGGTTCAGACATTTTGCTATGATAACAGTCGGCCGTCGGACGCGACAGCGACTCCCTCGGAACGACGCCACGACGCCACGACGACCGATGACGACCGATGTAGAAGAGGCCAGAATGAAATCCAATCGTCAGACGAGGTTGAGCACGATAGCGCTGGTGCGTTGGTTCGTGCTGGCCGTTGTTGCGCACGCAGCCAGCGGAGCTCCGGTCGATGCGGAATTCCCGCAGCCATTCAACACGGAGCAGAATGTGCAGAGTCAGCCGTTGGCGGCGGAACTGGCGGCAGAGCAGTGCGAACTGCCTGCGGGGTTCACTGCGACGGTATTCGCTGCCGAGCCGGATGTACAGAATCCTATCGCGCTGACGTGGGACAGCCGCGGCCGCCTTTGGGTTGCCGAAAACTATACCTATGCCGAGCGGCCTCAGCGCTTTGCTCTGGACCTGCAAGACCGTGTGCTGGTTTTCTCGGATACGAACGGCGATGGGCGCTCGGATAACGAGCGCGTGTTTTTGGATTCCGCCCAGTGTCTGACCAGTATCGAAGTGGGGCACGGCGGTGTCTGGCTGATGTGCCCACCGCAACTGTTGTTCGTTCCCGATCGCGACCGAGACGACCAACCGGACGGACCGGCAGAAGTGGTGTTGGATGGATTTACGGTCGCATTGGAAAACTACCACAACTTCGCCAATGGTCTCCGCTGGGGACCCGACGGTTGGCTGTACGGTCGCGTCGGCGGATCGTGTCCTGGAAAGATTGGTCGGCCATCGGCGCCCGACGAGCAGCGTCACGTCTTGGCAGGCGGACTTTGGCGATATCACCCTCAGCGAAAAGTCGTCGAAGTGCTCAACGCAGGTACGACCAATCCATGGGGCCACGATTGGAACGCCATGGGAGAAGCGTTTTTCGTCAACACGGTCAATGGGCACTTGTGGCATCTGATTCCCGGTTCGCACCTCGACCGTCCCTTTATGCTTGATCCTAATCCGTACGTCTATCAACTGCTCGAACAACACGCCGACCATTGGCATTTTGATACAGGACAATCGTGGCAGGCGTCGCGCGACGGCGCGGCGAATCAGTACGGTGGTGGTCACGCCCATTCCGGGACGGCCATCTATCTGGGGGACAATTGGCCCGACGAATACAGAGATCGTCTGTTGACGTTGAATCTGCACGGTCGGCGGATCAATCAAGAGTTATTGGAACGCGAAGGCAGCGGCTACGTCGGACGGCACGGTCGCGACTTTTATTTATCGGCAGACCCTTGGTTTCGTGGACTTGACCTAAGTTGCGGACCGGACGGCGCGGTGTACGTGTTGGACTGGAGCGATACGGGCGAGTGTCATGAGTCGACAGGTGTTCACCGGACAAGTGGCCGTGTGTATCGCATTCACTACGGCGACAATCCTCGAAAACGGTACGAAGATCTGCGCAGTTTGACTGATTCGCAACTGGCCGCCCTGCACCAAGTTCGGAATGAATGGCTCGTGCGTCAGGCGCGGCTGATCTTGGCCGAGCGAGCGATGGCCCATCAAGACGTGTCCTCGGCGCAACGCATGCTGCGAGATCTGCTATTGACGTCATCGTCCGACCACGTCGTGGAACAGGTTCGCTCGCTACTGACGCTCTATGGGATTGGCGCGGTCGACGGCACACTACTGCGATCATTGATGGATCATCCCAACGAACACGTGCGGGCCTGGGCTATTCGGTTGCTGACGGACGGCTGGCCTCTGGATGGAGTCGTAGGACCGGAATACCGATCCGACGAGGTTCAAGCACAAGTGGAACAGGAATCGCGAGAATGGGTCGATGATTTGATACGCCTCGGTCGGCAGGATCCCTCGGGGCTGGTTCGCTTGACGCTTGCATCGACGCTACAACGGTTGCCGGTTGCACGCCGCCCGGCGCTGGCGACCGCGTTGGTGTTGCACGAGGAAGACTCGGGAGATCACAACCTTCCCTTGATGGTCTGGTATGGCTTGATTCCCGTCGCTCGTTCCCATCCGCAGTCGTTAGTCGACGTGGCCATGGCGTGTCGCTGGGGCGTCACTCGACAGCTGATCGCTCGTCGGTTAGCCGAATCGATCGAGCAAGTGCCGTTGGCCATCAACCGCCTATTGGAACTCGCCAGTGATGTGACCGATCTTCGGTTGCAAATGGATGTTCTCGCAGGCATGCAGGCCGGACTGCGTGGCTGGCGACAAGCGCCCGTCCCGGAGGCGTGGGAGCGATTCCGGTTGGCCGTCGCTCATGCGCACAGTTCAGCCGCTGATGAACTGCTCCGAGAGCTGAGCGTTGTGTTTGGAGACGGCCGGGCCCTGGAAGAAATTCAGGCCATTGCCCTGGATCCTGACGCAACGACCGCGTCGCGCGAAGTTGCACTGCAAACGCTGATTAATAACCACCCTGACAACTTGCGGTCGTTGTGCGAGCGATTGTTGCCAGAAGCTCATCTGAACGTCATCGCAGCGCAAGGACTGGCCGGCTTTGACGATCCGGCGGTGGGCGATTTGCTGATCAAGCAGTATTCACGATTCCGCGCGACCGACCGACCGCAACTGATATCCATCCTGGTTTCCAGACGCACATTCGCGGTACAACTTCTGGATGCGATCGCGGCTCAAAAGATTCCGCGCACCGACGTCTCGGCATTTCAAATCCGGCAGATCCAGAGTCAGGGGAATGACGAATTGTCGGCGAAGATCATCGAGGTATGGGGAGCTGTTCGCGAATCGGACGAAGCCAAACTTGGGCAGATGGCAGCCTGGAAGGCAAAACTGCAACCAGTGGATGCGACTCGCGAGGATCTGGCCAGGGGACGCCAGCTCTTTGTTCGTACATGCAGTACCTGCCATCGACTGTACGGGCAGGGCGAGATGATCGGCCCGGATTTGACAGGTTCTGGGCGCCACGATCTGGATTATTTGTTGCAGAATATCATCGATCCTAGCGCAGTGGTTGCGTCAAACTATCGAATGCAAGTTGTCATGACCGACGACGGGCGCGTGTACAACGGCATCGTCGCCGCTCAGACCGAGCGTACGATCACGCTTCGTACTCAGACCGAATCGGTTACTCTCGAACGCAACGCGATTGAGGAAATCGTGCAAACCGAACTGTCACCCATGCCCGATGGACTGCTCGACAACCTTGATCCGCAGCAGGTGCGACAGCTGATCGCGTATCTGCGCTATCCCAATCAGGTTCCCTTGCCGGCCGAATAGATGTCACGTTCAGGGGTCCGCCAGCGCCCAGGCGTCAAGCGGCGTGTTGATTGCGGTTGCCGACTGGCGGTGCCGCCGGACGTTGGACTTCTGTTGATATCGCCGGGCTCGCCGTGTCGCGTACACTCTAGTTTCGAGCCCTGCGGGGAACTACACTCTTAAGACAGTCCGTTGATTTACCGTTTGGAACCATGTCGCTGGGAGTCCACGAACGATGCTCCACGTTCCCCGTATCGTATGGTTGATCGCTGTTGCGTATGGCGCTGGATGTTCTTCGGGATTCGCGAGCGATTGGGTGCCGTTATTCGACGGCTATTCGCTTCAGGGTTGGACTACGCCAAACGGTGAGCCCGTTCCACCAGGAGCCTGGCAAGTAAGCGACGGGACGCTGCATTTGGATGTAAGTCAAGGACGTGGCGGTAACATCATCACCGATCGCGACTACGGCGACTTTGAGCTCGTCTTCGAGTGGAAGATCTCGCACCGAGCGAACAGTGGGATCAAGTATCGTGTGAAAGATTTTGACGGTCGTATCCTGGGATGTGAATATCAAATCATCGACGACGTCGATTATGGAAACCTGCGTCCCACGCAAAAGACAGCTGCCTTGTATGATCTCTACGAAACGCCCTCGCACAGCCTATTGCGACCACCCGGAGAATTTAATCGTGGCGCAATCGTCGTTTGTGGCAACCAGATCGAGCACTGGCTCAATGGACACTTGCTGGTACAAGCAACGGTAGGCAGCCACGAGTGGCAACGGCGCATTGCGGAGAGTAAGTTCGCTGATGCCGAAGGATTTGGCGAGAATCGTTACGGCCGGATCATGTTGACCGATCACGGCGATGAGGTCTGGTATCGTAACGTATTCCTTCGTCCACTAACGCAGTGCCGAGCGCCAACGGAGGCCACGACGACGGGCAAGGGCCTCGAGTGCCGAACACGGCGGTCTGGGTTCCGCTATATCCGACGCTGCACACCCTAGGTGCACATGAGCCCCTTGTTCCGGGCGAGAGGTGACTCACATGACTTGCTTCTCCCCGCGGGAGAAGGTGGCCGAAGGCCGGATGAAGGGGCGAGTACCGCGGTGTCGCCGGGCCCGCGCACCACGGGAATGGCGACCGAAGCTACGTGTTGCATCCGCGTTTTATACGCACAATCGCTTCAATCCGCTCTAGACGGAATGGCCGGCAAAGTTTGACTAACCGTCTCTGCTTCCTCTGTAACCTTCGTCCCAAGTCGCTCTGGGCGGACGATCGACAAAGACTCCCGGCCACTGACCAACTAGGTAAGTCTAGTCGTAAGGGTTGATCCGGTCGTCGGGAGGCTTTTGAAAATGATCGCGGATCGCGTCGGCACGAACGAAGTAGTTATTACAGCGGATCTGTCCGCGAGCGTAATAGTGACCACGCGTATTTCGAGGCATAAGTTCATGGTCCCGGTTATACCTCAACTTCCGAAACTTCCAAGACTCGTCGGTCAAGCGATGTCGGCCTGCGCACTGCTGCTAGGGCTCACGCACTCGGTGACGGCTCAGTTACATGTTGTCACGGCTGATCATCGACCACAAATGGGTCTTAATTCGTTGAATGACCAACCAACTCGACTTCCAACTTTGGAGGCGCAGCCGGTTGTCTATCAAACGGAGGCGTGTGGAAGCTGCAATCAGGCAGGTTCGATCGGAGCGTTTGGCAACGGGGCGGGTAGCGGATGTGCGCTGCGCGGCACGAATCTTTTCTGGTGCAGTCCCTTTCCAGACCTGGTACAAGACCCGTGTGGTACGAATCCGTGTGAAAGTTGTAACTACAATTCACCGCCTCTTTTCTACGCTTCGCTGGAAGTTGTGCCGCTGTACCGTGATCAAAAAGATGATCCGCTCTTTCAAACGCTGGGCCCCGGCGGTCCCGCCGTATTGGAGACGGGCGACTTTGAAACAGATTTTGACGCGGGCATGCGAGTTGTCTTGGGAGCAACGTTGACGGACCGCTATCGTGTTGAAGCAGCTTACCTCGGCAGTTACGAATGGAGCGATCGAGTCGCGATTCGCAACCAACAGCCGAACTCGCTCGGTAGCCCTGGTAATCTGTTTTCGCCATTTTCGAATTTTGGCAAGCCTACGGGAATCAGCGGCGTGGACTACAACAACTTCGCTCAAATCGAGATGACATCGAACTTCAACAGTGCAGAATTCAACGTACGGCGACGATGTTGCTCGCGGCCTCGACTTTGGCCATATCAGAGGAATCATGCGTGTGTCGCCAATTCGTTCTTGGTGGGCCTCCGCTATCTGTCATTAGACGAAGGATTCAACTACGCGACGCAATCGGCGGTTCCCGCGGGTGGATCGATCAATCGAGCCTTTGTGGATACGACAAACGACATGTTTGGCGTGCAGATCGGCATGCTATCCCAGTTCACGACGTATTGGGAAAATGGATGGGTCGACTTTGAACTGAAAGGTGGCATCTATCACAACGAAGCCGAGATGCGATCGGTTTATGAACGAGCGAACGGGGCCGGTGTCGTGAGCAATAGCTTTGTTGGCACAGATGCCCATGATCGCACGAGTTTCTTGGGCGAAGTGTCGTTGAACTATAATCACCAAATCACATCAAATCTTTCCATGCGTTTGGGGTACAACGCCTTCTGGTTGTCGGGAGTCGCCTTGGCTTCGCAGAACATGAATTCTAACCTCGGTATCCTCGCCGCCGGGCCCGCCCAGATCGATCATGCAGGCGACGTCGTGTACCACGGTCCAAGCGTCGGTTTCACGTTTGCCTACTAGCGGCTCATTTCGCCAGCGCACCTACATGGCGTCGAATGAGCGCCATTGCGAAAAGTGTGGCATCATCGTCTCGTGCCCACGGCTGTCGCGGAGCATCGTCGTAATGTCGGCCGAGATCGAGATGCGGGGCTGTTGTGATTCATTGGGAAGCGTGCCGTGCACTGTCTTCGAAGGAAAGATCACGATGTCGCCCTCCGCAGGCTCCATGTTCACGCGATTCCAGGTCAACATGCTGGGCTGCTCAATGAACCCCAAATCTTCTTTGGCTGGGCTGAAAATTCCTTTGGAAAACTCATTCGGATGGTCATCCGTGACGAAGCAGATGCCGCCGGCATGCTTCGGTTTGAGCAGATAGTAAGCGAAGCTGATGTTCGACTGTTCATGAGAATGTTCGCTAATCCGTTCGGCATGGCGCGTAACGGTTGCCCACGATCTCTGAAAATAGAAATCAATCAGCTCGGTATTGACGCCTAAAGCCGTCGTGTAATCGCGGACCTTTTGACCAATCTGGCGGAACAGCTCCGCGAATTCCGGTAATTGATACAGAAACTCGAAGCCCGCGGTATCGCCCAACCATGCACTGTGTGCGGGCTTGGCTGTATGTGTTTCTCCGACCGACGCTTCCATCTCGAAAATGCGTTGGATCAACCGCTGCTTGTAGTCGTCTTGGAGAACGATTTGATCGCGGTATACCGAGAGCGGAAACAAATGTACGAATTGACTCATGTCCGACCGATTTCTGCGACAGTTAAGTTTGTTCCGTCGAGGGCCCTGGATGCGGGGCGAGCTGCCGGCGATCGCACGTCCACCTTTTCTGCGTGCCAGGCGCCCAGGACGCGCGAGACATCGAATGCTAGATGATCTCGCCATTTGACGCGCCAGTCCATGGCAGTATTCAGGATAACCGACGGAGGACGAATGCCCAGTAGGGCAATCGCGAGCGGCGCTTGCTTTACGTAGTCGGGCAGGTCACAATCGCAGTTCCCCAGTGACACGCGCAAATGCCTTGTTCCCTCCGGGAGACGTAGGCCGCAAGCCGGGCGAGGGTCAGCGGGTGCCAGGTGCGAAGTTCGGGGCGACTTGTCGCCGCGCTGGATGCATTCGACGGGGAAATGGAAGGATTTCGCATGCATTCCATCGTGTTGGCGGGCCTGTCGCTGTTGCCCATCGCATCGGTCGCATTATTCCTGGTCATCCTGCGGTGGCCGGCGAGTATCGCGATGCCAATCACATATTTGGTGGCAATCGTCCTTGCTCTATTCTGTTGGCAGGTGCCCGCGCTGCAGGTCGCGGCAGCTTCGGTGCGGGGACTGTTGATTGCAGTCGAGTTGCTGTACATCGTGTTCGGCGCGATCCTGATGTTGAACACGTTGGAAGCGAGTCGGGCGCTCCACTGCATTCGGCAAAGCCTGCGCGAGATTTCGAGTGATCGCCGCGTCCAGGTGATCATCGTCGCCTGGTTGTTCGGTTCATTTATTGAAGGCTCCGCGGGTTTTGGCACTCCCGCCGCCGTTGCCGTTCCGCTGCTTGTTGGGCTGGGATTTCCCGCGATGGCTGCAGTCGTCGCGGGCATGTTGATTCAGAGTACACCGGTATCGTTTGGAGCCGCGGGGACCCCGATTCTTTTGGGAGTCAATACGGGCTTGAACGCGGACGAGGGCGTACGTCAGTTTTCAGCACAATACGGCTCGTGGCTAGACTTTCTAGCCAACATCGGACTGAAGGTCGCATTCTTACACGCGATCGTCGGTACCCTGATTCCGTTGGCCGTGGTCTGTATCGTCGCGCGCTATTTCGGACCGCGCCGCTCGTTCCGCGATGGCTTGGCCATTTGGCGTTTTGCGATCTTTGCGGCCTTCGCGATGACGTTACCCTACTTGGCGGTTGCCGCGTTTCTGGGCCCGGAATTTCCTTCGATACTGGGCGGCTTAATCGGACTGGCGATTGTCGTGCCGGCAGCCCGGCGCGGTTGGCTGTTGCCCACAGCCGAGCCGCCTTGGGACTTCGCACCAGCCGAT
Organism: uncultured Planctomycetales bacterium; assembly: GCA_963785495.1. Lineage (GTDB taxonomy): Bacteria > Planctomycetota > Planctomycetia > Pirellulales > Pirellulaceae > CAWAVP01. The sequence goes on from CAWAVP010000026.1 coordinate 132,505, forward strand.
CAATGGCCCGATGACTGGACGGGCATGCCCGCCCCAAAGCACGTTCACCAACCGCGTCGCCTGAACGGCTATGCCGCTTGGGCACCCTACTTGCTGGTCGCCTTGCTGCTGGTTGTGACTCGCCTACCTCAGTTGCCCCTAAAGGCCTGGTTGAACGCATTTCAAATCCCAATCAGTAACCTGTTCGGGACCGGCATTGGCTACACGAGCAAGCCTTTGTTCTTGCCTGGTACGATCTTTGTCGTCGTTTCGCTGATCACGGCCCTCGTGCATCGCGTTCCACCACAACCGTTCATCCAGGCCTGGCGGCGTTCATTCAGAACCATCATCGTGGCTTCGACGGCTCTAATTTTTACGGTTCCAATGGTCCAAGTTTTTATTAACAGTTCGGGTGGTGCGTCGGGATACTCCGAAATGCCGATCGCGTTGGCCGAAGGTGTGCAGCGGCTGGTGGGTGGCGCTTGGCCATTGTTTGCGCCGTTCATTGGAGGTTTGGGAGCCGCAGTTGCCGGAAGCAATACGGTCAGCAATATGATGTTTTCGCTATTTCAATTCGACGTTGGGCAACGGATCGGCGTCGATCCGACTTGGGTTGTGGCTCTGCAAGCCGTCGGTGGCGCCGCGGGCAATACCATTTGTGTCCATAACGTGGTTGCGGCGTCGGCGGTCGTCGGTTTGATCGGTCGCGAAGGCGCAATAATTCGGAAGACCCTGCCGGTCTTTGCCTACTATGCGGGGTTGGCTGGCCTACTGGGGCTGGTCATCGTCTACGGAATTGCCGCTCGGCCCTAAGGCAGATCCGGCCCCAATAGCCGGATTCGACGGCGATCAGGTCGATCGTCCTCTATTCCCACGGTCGGATGCCGCCTCTCGCATCGCATTCGTCACGTTCGTCTTGTCCTGTGGCACGAGATTTCAACGCCAAGCTGTAACATTTTGTCACCGCCTACGCTCCCCTGGGTGTCGACTTATCAGAAACTCAGACTCACCGGCTCAAAAGGGGATCCGAAATGAAACGCCTCACCACATTGTTCGCCTGCTTGTTTACGCTCAGCTTCTTCGGCATTGGCCAGACGTGTGCCGCCCCTCCCGCAGCTCAAGTTCAGTTTTTTGAATACATTGCTACGGATGATGTCACTCAGCTGATGAGTGTCATGGACGAAGAATTAAAGGCCGAGATCGACGCGCCTGTGCTTGACGCCTGGCTGCACGCATTCAACGAGCGTTTGGGACATGTGAACGAGATGAAGCTGACCGGCTGGACTCGGAATGATACTGCCAACGGACTGATTGTGGAAACGCACTGCGACGTCGCTTGCCAACGTGGCAACGCCGATTCGACATTGACAGTTCGCAATGGCAAGGTGATCGGATTTCATGTCAAATCCGAACAGATGGCCAACTTTTTTGAGGGGCCCACCTCGACTGGCATCTATGAAGAGCTCGGAGAAAACTTCATCAACAAGCTATTGGAAGGAGACGTGGCAACGGCCCACGAACTCTGTCATCCCGCGCCTGCAGAAGGTGTTGTCAGTCGATCAACTCAAAGAGATGGTGCTTTTAGTCACCGCTCAAGTGGGAACCCCTAACAGTATCGCCTTGTCGGGATCACGGATGGAGCTGAGCGAGGATGCGCAGAACATGATATTGGAGTTTCAAGTCGCTGGTAGTGAGCAAACTGTGAATTGCGAAATCACGATCGAATTCGTCGGCCTGAAAGGACATCTGTTGGGCTTCCATTTTCAACTTTGAAGTGGCACTGAACGTCGAATTGTGATTGGGTCGGAATAGAAAAAAAAGCGGCCGTCGATCGGATAACGCGATCGACGGCCGTATTTCGTGGCACGCTTCGACGTAGATAGCTTGGGGACTAGACTTTGGCGCCAATCGCATCGACGAAGTGCTTTGCGTCCGTCCAGCTATAACCTCGCCTTTGCACCAGAACACGAACGGCGGATATGGTGTCCCCATTTTCGACCATTCGCAGAATCAGGTCGTCCAGCGATTCGTCATCAGCCGTATCCCAATTCGCAATCGAGTCACTGGAATCGCTCTGTTGCTCCACGCGCAAGGTCAAGTGCCCGAGGACCTTTTTGATCGAGGGGCGGACTCCGTCATAGCGAGTTCGCCATGCAATGCGAATTGTGCCGTCGGTCGGGACGGTGACGGGAACATGATTCGCTCGACCGCTGACTGTAACGAACTTGCGAAGGTACTCACGCGTTACGCGGCGTTGTCTTTCGGCGGAGATTGCTGTACGAATCTCGTCGGTTAGCGACGGGGCCACTTGCACATCCAGCGACTGCTCGCGCCACGTAGCCGTCCCATCGTCTGACGGCGCACTGACACGCGTAACATGCCGCTTGACACTCACGATCTCGTCATAAGTGAGGTGCAGGACAGTTTGTGCCGTAGGAAGCTCGTAATTGCGGTAAGAGCGTAGATTAATCAGCAGCCCGTCGGTTTCGATTGCCAAGTACCAATTTGTTGGTCGAAAGGCTGCTCGCAAGATCGCGAGGATGCCGTAGACGACCAGCAGGCCCAGCAAACCTAAGAGGATGCCGGCCCAGGTCGGAAGTATGCCGAACCACCAAGCAGCTGCCGGAGCGGCTACGAACAGCAGCGTGAATACCGTCGATGATACCACGGCCGTCAGCCGCGACTGTCGGCACACAAGTTCCGCATTCCAAGAAGGTTGAGTATTGGATTCAAGCAATCGCATGGGGGGCCGCCGTTTCGTGCTGGAAAGTGGTCTTTCGCGACACGGAAAGCATAGCACAGCACCCTAGAAAAGTGGCTGCAGCGTGGTTTATGCGATGTCGGGGCCGATGGCATGCCAGTCGTTTTCGGCGAGCATCTGCTGCACGACGCGTTGTTGACTCCCTGTGTCATCGAAGATTGCCAACTGTCGCTCAGCGCCCGTGCGTCCGGGAAGCAGTTTGCATAATCGAAGTTCGCGTTCGCAGTCTAATTGTTTCGCCCAGGGCAAGAGCCGATCGACTTGATGATCGATCGATTCTTGCACCGATAGTTGTCGGTCGTCCGGGCAATTAACCAACCGGGCTCGAGCTCCATAGCGTGTGGCGCGCCATTTGTTTTGTTGAACCATCATAGGATGAAACTCGGTCAAGAAAGTACCTTCGTCGATTTCATCACAAATGGATTTCACCAGACACTGAACCAGTGCGGTCAATGCCGTGACTTGCCAAAGGTTGCAGGGCATGTCGCACACGCGGATTTCGACCGTTCCGAAGTTATGGTGAGGTCGAATGTCCCACCAGATTTCGCGAACCGAATTGATGAATCCGGTGGCGACCAGGTGGTTCACTAACCACACGTACTCGCTCCAGTTGCGCATCTGGTGCGGTAGTCCGGCGGTGGGAAGTTGCTGCATGATCATGGAGCGATTGGAATGCAACCCAGTACAGCGTCCTTCCCAGAATGGCGAATTGGAGGACAGTGCGAGCAACATCGGCAAGTGGTGCAGCATGCGATCGCACACCATGATCGCTTTGTCGCCCGTGTCGACTCCCACGTGGACATGTAATCCGAAAGTGACAAGGCGGCGGGCAATGTCCTGCATCAAGTCGACCAGGCGGAAATAGCGTTCGTTGACGGTGATTTTCTGATTTCGCCAGGAGGAAAACGGATGAGTGGCTCCCCAGAATAGCTGCAGATTAAGGTCCCGCGTAACATCGTCCAGCAAGTCCAGCTTGGCCAGCAGATCCTGCCGCGCCTCTTCGACGGAATGGCAAACCCGTGTATTGACTTCCAGATACGATTGCATCAGCTCCGGCTTCACCTGTCCCACCAGTGATTCGGGAAGCCGTTGCAATACTTCCTCGATCGAACTCGTTAGTTCCATCGAATTCATATCGATCAGCTGCAACTCGATCTCGACGCCGATCGTCGGATGGTCGTTTCTGGTAAAAGGTAATGCGGACATCGTTGTGTGTTTCACCATCGCGCATTCTATGCCCGCGGACTGGGCAGCGGGCAAGACGCCGATCAATCAGGGTCAGCGGTGGCCAATAGCAGAGCCGTCCAAAGCAACAGTGAGGGTCCCAGTTCCAGGACGCGTTCATCGACGTCAAAGAATGGAGAATGTAACGCCGGCCAATCGGGCTCATCGCCCCCGCACCCCAGTCTTAGCATCGCACCGGGCCGTGCTTTAGGTACACCGAAAAGTCCTCTCCGCCCATGCTCGGTCGTTCCAGGAAATGTATGGCATCCTCACCAGCGATCGAGCGGGCGACCGTTTCTAGGGCGGCAACCACGCGATGGTCGTTGTGGACCGCGGCGAGCGAATTGTGTAGTCCGACGGTGATTCGGTTTCCCGTCGCGATTTCAACGCCCTGGCAGACTTCGTGGAGTCGTTTAATCAGAATGTCGCGAGTTTCGGCGTCAATTGTCCGCAACGATCCACTCATCTCAACATGGTCGGGTATTACATTCGAGGCCTCGCCGGCGTGAATTCGTCCGATCGTCAACACCGAGGGGTTTCTGGCGTCGACGCTGCGGGGCAGATTTTGATGAAGCGCTCCAATCAGTTGAGCGGCCGCGGCGACAGGGTCGGTGGTCAGGTACGGGCGTGCCGCGTGTCCACCGCGGCCCTCCAGACGCAACAGGACTTCATCACAATGTGCCGTCAGCACGCCGTAGCGAATTCCGACCATACCGACTCGATACATGGGATCGACATGCGCACCAATGATCGCGGCCACGTCATCCATCGCGCCACTCTCGACCATCCAGTGAGCGCCCTGCGCTGATTCCTCGGCGGGTTGAAACACAAATCGCAGTCGAGCCGATGGCAATTGTCGTGTTGTTGCGGCCAAGCGTTGTGCGGCGGTTGCCGCGGTCAGAACCATCGACGAATGGCAATCGTGTCCACAGGCATGGGACAGACCCGGGCGAGTCGAGGCCCAAGGCACATTCTTGCGGTCGCTCAGCCGCAGTGCGTCCAGGTCCGCTCGTCAGCGCAATTCGAGGTGCATCGGCGGATGGAACGCCGACGTTCAGATCTGCGATCAGTCCCACTCCCTGCGGAGGGATGATGGGATGCATGCCGATTTCGCGGAGCCGGTCGGCAAGAAATCGCGTGGTCGCGAATTCCTCTCCGCTAGGTTCCGGATGTGCGTGCAGATAGCGGCGTACCGACACCGCGTCGTCATGCAAAGCGGCCAGGATTTCGTCAATTGTCGGCTGCAGCGGCTGCAATCGTTGCCATGGCGCAGACCAGGCGAGCTCCAGCCGTGAGTCGGGCTGAGCTTGAGGAAGTAGGGGATCGTGCGACATTCAAATTCCCGCGGTGTTGGCCGTCCTGTTCGTCAATCGTCGCAATAAGGCGATACGACGAGCGGTCTCAAGGTATCGGGAATCACCGGGCGTGCGGATTGCCGGACGAATTCCCGCTTAGGTATTGTAACCCAAGGCGCCGAGCGATTGTTGGGCGATGCGCCCAACCTCGCATCTGCACTGGATGCGGCTGCCTGTAACGCCTGGACGGATTCCCCGTCGGAGGAACCGATTTGCCCCAACGCCCATGCCGCTCGTTGCTGAACGGCCAGATCGTGCGAAGTCTGTAACGTTCGCGCCAAATTTTGCACGGCGGGTCTTGCCTGTTCGGCCAGTCTTCCCAACAACGTACACACCCAGTATCCCGTCAATTCACCACCACGTTGCAGCAGTTGCGTCAGTGCTGGGATGTCGGAAACGTTGGGGGGCCCTAACTGTTCAAGCGCCGCGACGGACCATTCCTGTAATTCGTCATCGTCTCGATCCAGTGCTTCTACGAGTGCGACGGCCGCCGGCTGAGCGTCCTCGCCCAGTGTAGCCAGGCGTTGCGCGGCCTCAATTCGGGCGACGGCGTCGTCGCTGGACAAAGACTCGGTCAACTGTTGGGTCTGGTTCATTGATTGACTCACTCTTGCGTCATCAAGGCCGAAGTAAGGGGAGCGGCGAGCGCACTCCGACGGACCTCCCGCCGCCGCATCTTAACCCAGATGACCTCAAATCAGGATGGCGATTTCTCCTGTCGATCAGTTAACGCCGATGGCAATACGTCGAACGAGGACTGCTGCAGGCACAGCACTTATAGCAATGTCATGATGGCGCATTCCCGCGCCACACAGCCGAGGCTCACTGCGAGACCGACCTGTTCACGGATCGGAAAAATCGTCATAGTCCGCGACCTTCAACGTCCGATGTATCCGACAACCGCTCGTTGCCGTCCTGGGTAGTCACTGTCGCTGGTCGTCGTTTACGGAACCGTCATGTGACGAAAAAGCACAAATCGAAACCTGGCCTGATACGAAGACAGCTGACCCGCCTTGTCAGTTTGCTGGCGACATTGATCACGGGAGCCGGCGTCAGTGGATGGGCCTATCCCGACTTGCCGGTTGTGGGATCCGTCGTGCAGCGCGCGATGGACGCGGTCCACAGCAAAGTTGCCGTGTTGCCGCACGGCGAGGAACTGGATCAGGCGCTGCACGAGGTGGCCGATGCGAGTGGACTCTCGTTGGCCCCCGTGGCTCATGGCGCTGCGACGGCGAATGAGCCGCCGGCTCCGCGCAGCCAACGCTGCGCAAGCGGGATATGGCGGGGCATCGGGATCGTACGCGGGACGCATGGTCAGTGCCGCGACGCCGCGCGGTGCCGAAGCCACGGATACCATTTCCATCGCGTCGTACAATATCCAGGTATTTGGTGAATCGAAGCTCAATAAGCCTCAAGTAATGAATGTGCTTGTGCAGATTGTCCGGCGGTTCGACGTCGTCGCGATTCAGGAGATTCGCAGCAAGAACGACAGCATCATTCCCGACTTCGTACAAATGATCAACGCGGACGGCCGACACTACAATTATGTCGTTGGTCCGCGTTTGGGTCGAACGAACAGCAAAGAGCAGTACGCGTTTGTCTACAACACGGATCGCGTCGAACTCGATCCTCGTTCCGTACTGACCATCGCCGATCCGGGCGATATGCTACATCGCGAGCCGCTGATTGCGCGTTTTCGTGCTCGTACGCCGAATCCGGACCAGGGCTTTAGTTTTTGGCTGATGAACGCTCACACGGACCCCGACGAAGTGCCACAGGAAGTCGACGCGCTGGCTAGTGCGTTCATGTCCGTGCAGCAGCAGGGTTGGGGCGAGGACGATGTGATTTTGTTGGGCGATCTTAACGCCAGCGAAACTCAGTTGGGTCGGCTTGGAGCCATACCGGGCATCGACTACGTGATTTCCGGCGTCCCGACAAATACGCGCGGCAATCGCACGTACGACAACATCCTGTTTAACGGACAAACCACGGTGGAATTCACCGGACAAGCTGGCGTCGGCAACGTGATGCAGTACTTTGGACTGACGATCGAGCAGGCATTGGAAGTTTCGGACCACTTTCCCGTCTGGGCGTCGTTCAGTGCGTATGAAGGTGGTGGGTCCTCGAACGTCGTTGCCGGCCAGCCCGGTCAGCCTCAGTGGCGCTGAATGCCGGCGGCTAACGCCAGCCAGCCGCCGCACCTGCGATGCGGCGATGGGCATCGGCGCGGCGTCACGTCCACGGGGTATGGGGGCGCCGTCCCGAGAAAAACCGCGTATACTCGTCCATTTCTCCTCGTTCTGCGGGCGACGCTACGTCGGAGGGATGTGTGACGATCTATCTGTTGGTGCTGGTCTGTATCATCTTCCTGCTGGTTGGTCTGGCCGTGCGGCGGCGAGATCACCTGGGAGTCTTGGACAATACGGACTTTATGGTCGCCAACCGCAAACTGCCGCTATGGGTCGCCTGCCTGACCTTGGCTGCCACGTGGATTGGTGGAGGCTACATCAATGGCACGGCCGAGGCGGTCTATAGCCCCGAACAGGGCATTGTGTGGTGCCAAGCGCCGTGGGCCTATGCGCTGAGTTTGGTGATTGGCGGACTGGTGTTTGCCGGACCGATGCGGGCACGCGGCTATCGCACCATGTTGGACCTTTTCGAAGAATGCCACGGCTCGCGTGTGGCCGGCGCGTTATTTATTCCGGCGTTGATTGGCGACATGTTTTGGACGGCAGCTATCCTTTCGGCGCTGGGCAGCACGCTCGGTGCGCTATTTGGCGTTGATGCCTCCCTGGCCGTTGTGCTTTCTGCCGGCGTTGTGGTTGCCTATACGGTTTGGGGGGGGCTGTGGTCGGTTGCCATATCAGATGTACTTCAGTTGGCCTGTATTTTTCTGGGATTGGCCCTCACGGTCCCGTTCGTGATACGCGAAGGGGGCGGCTGGCAGGCGATGACCGGGCAATACGTTCAGCAGTTTGGCGAACGCGCGAGCTTGACGCCGCCGCGCAGTGCTTGGAGCGGATCGACACCTTGGGCGTGGCAATGGCTGGACTCGGCCTTGCTCTTGATCTGCGGAGGAATTCCCTGGCAAGTCTATTTCCAACGCGTGTTGGCTTGTCGGTCGGCACGAGCAGCAATCTGGATGTCCGTGGCGGCCGGCCTGATTTGTCTGTTGATGGCCGTGCCGCCTGGGATTATCGGTATGGCGGGAGCGACGATCGATTGGCGAACCATTCCGGCTGGCCCTCCGGAAACGTCCGCCATGGTCCTACCTCACGTACTACGTTACGCCTTGCCAACCGTTGTTTCCTTGAGCGGATTGATTGCCCTGGTGGCGGCCGTGATGTCCTCCATGGATTCTTCCATTCTATCGTCCGCTTCGCTATTCGCCTGGAACGTTTATCGGCCCCTCACGCAGACGCATGAAGACGCCGCTGAGTTGCGACTCGTCCTAAGAATCGGCGTGGTCGTGCTAGGCTCCGTGGCGGTGTTGCTGGCGTTGTCGGTCAATAGTGTGTATCAACTTTGGTACCTGAGTTCCGACTTGGTCTATGTGATTTTGTTTCCACAATTAGTCACGGCGTTGTTCTATCCACGCGTGAAGCCAGCGGGAGCCATCGCGGGGGCAACCATGGGTGTCACGCTGCGGCTTGGTATGGCTTGCCTGATGTCCGACGCAATCGCATTGCCAGTCGGTCTGCAGACGCTTCGCGACCGCTTGACCTACGTCCCCTGGCGAACATGCGCCATGCTCGTTAGTCTCTTCTCGATCCTGATCGTTTCACGTATGTCGGAGTACGCTCGGCCTCGTTCCGAAACAAACGAGCCATCCGGTTAGTTATTGATGTCTGCGCGGCCAAAGGGCCAGGACGACCAACGGGAGTCCGCGAAATTTCGGCTTCGCACAGAAGTCAAAACACGTAGGGCAAACATGCAAGATGATGTCTTGGGCGGCGGACTTCGCCCGCTATTGGCGATCCTGGTTCACGTCTACACCGCCTTGGGCTTGGTATTGACGTTTATCGCGGCCATCTGCTTAATCAATGGTGATCTGCGCGGAGCCTACCTCGCGCTGTTCGTGTCGGTTGTCATTGACGCGACCGACGGCACGATGGCACGCGCAATTAACGTCAAACGCTATGCGCCGTGGATCAACGGCCGTAAGCTGGATGACATTGTCGATTTCGTCAGCTACACGTACTTGCCGATCTTGTTGATTTGGCGAGCCGGTTGGCTGTTGTCACCGGCCTGGCTTTGGTGCGCGTTTCCCCTAATGACCAGTGTTTTCGCGTTTGTGCATGAAGGTGCCAAGGAGGAAGACCGAGGTTTCTTTCGCGGATTTCCTTCGTATTGGAACATCGTCGCCTTCTACGTTGACATCCTCTTTCACCGCTTCGGCCCAGGATTCGTCACGGCGCTGGTGTTGAGCCTGAGTTTTCTGAGCGTCCTGCCGGTCCGCTTCGTATACCCGAATCGACCACCCTGTTGGCTGGGGTTCTTCCTAGGCGGTGCGATCCTGTGGGGCGTCATGTTGCTGGTCATGCTGGCGGTTTATCCCAACATCCCCACGTGGCTGACCATCGTCTCCCTGATTTATCCGGTACTGTACGCGCTAACGTCGTTCTATCTGGATTGGCGCACAAGAGGTCGCACGTAGCGCCCGTACCGCACGCGGTGACTCACGTGACTTCCTACTCCCTGCGGGAGAAGGTGGCCGTAGGCCGGATGAGGGCCGCGTCGCGGCATTATGTCGCGATGCCGCCGCACGTCGTTGAAGTTGGATTTGGAATCTGGGATGATGACGTATGGGGACGCGTCTTGCAGATAGGAACATGGCGATGATACGACAATTCTTGATATTCGGCGTCAGTCTGTTGATTGGCGGAGTGCCTTGCGAGGGCAGCCAACAACGACCTTGTCGATTTCAATCGAGAAATCCGTCCGATACTCAACAAGCACTGTACAGCCTGTCATGGCGGAGTGCGGCAGGCGGCGGATGTATCGTTCATCTACCGTGAAAAGACGCTGGAGTCAGGAATTATTCTGCCGGGGCAGCCGGACAATTCAGAATTGATCGCCCGTGTAACGTCGGATGATCCTGAGGTGCGCATGCCGCCACCGGAGAAAGAACGCCAGCCGCTGACGGCGGCGGAGATCGACGTCTTGCGCCGCTGGATCGAACAAGGGGCGAATTGGGGGACGCACTGGGCTTTCGAACCTCCCACGGCTCCTCCCCTTCCCATTACTTCGCGACCGGATTGGGTCCGTCAGGGTTTGGATGCGTTCGTACTGGAGCGTTTGGATGCCGAGGGCCTGGCACTGCGCCCGAGGCCGCTCCCGTTGAATGGCTGCACGAGTGTATTTTGATTTGATCGGTTTGCCGCCGACCCCCGAGCAGACGGCACGGTTTCTTTCTGCCTGCGAAAACAGTGGTGGTCAGTGCGAGGCAGTGTACGAGGCGGAAGTGGATCGCTTGTTGAATTCGCCGCACTACGGCGAGCGATGGGCGGCGGTGTGGATGGATCTGGCACGCTTTGCCGACACAAAAGGGTTTGAAAAGGACCCGCACCGCGATATTTGGCCGTATCGCGATTGGGTAATCCGAGCGTTCAATCAAAACCTGCCGTTCGACCAATTCACCATCAAGCAGTTGGCGGGCGATTTGTTGCCGCAGCCCGACGTTGACGACCTGGTAGCCACCGCCTTTCATCGCAACACACAGACCAATACGGAAGGGGGAACCGACGACGAAGAATTCCGCGTGTCGGCTGTGATCGATCGCATCAACACGACGTGGACAGTTTGGCAGGCCACAACGTTTGGCTGTGTGCAGTGCCATTCTCATCCGTATGATCCTTTTCAACATTCTGAGTTCTACGCGTTCATGGCCTTCTTCAACAGCACCGAAGACCATGACTTGGACGACGATTTTCCTACCATGTCGTTGCCCGACTCGCGCGAGCAGGCGGCGCTGGCCGTCAAGCTGGACCAGCAACGGAACGAGCTGCGCCAGTCGCTCAACGATGTCGGATTGCCGCTGGCGGCAGAGGCGGACCAATGGACTGCACTTGCGCCGACGAAAGTCGAGTCTTCGCAAGGCCAACTAAAGACGGAATTGAATCATCAGGTGCATGTCGCCGGCGGGACGTTTCCACCTGGTTGCATTTACACCGTTCACACTCCAGCGAAGAACATGACGGCGCTACGAGTGCAGATCCTGCCCGAATCGGATGACGCGGCTTCGTGGCCTGAAACGGGATCGGTACTCTCAAAATTGGAGCTAACACTCGAATTGTCGGACGGACAGATCCAGGATTTGCCTCTGGCAGATGTGTTTGCCGATTATTTGGCGGGGCCGTACAATGCGCGAGATGCGATGCATGACGGAGCGGCGGGTTTCGGCGGCTATCCGAAACTTACGGGTCCCCGGTGGGCCGTGTTCGTGTTAGATCAGCCGCTGGAGGCGCCCGCTGGTGCGACCTTGGTGATTCGACTCAAGCAGGACGCACAGACCACAGGCAGTCGAGCGGTTCACTTGCGTCGTTTCCAATTGGACAGCTCGGCACTACCTGCCTGGACGGAAGTGGCACACTCGGCTGAACGCGCGGCTCAGTGGCAGCGCTACCAACAATTGGCCGATCAGCGGAAACAACTTACTGGTCCGGATTTGCCGATCATGCAGCAACGGACCGGCGCGGCGGCACGTCCGACTCGCGTGTTCGTGCGAGGCAATTGGCTGGACCTTGGGGAGCTCGTGAGCCCGGCTGTGCCGTCGATCTTACCGGCCATCGATGCGCCGCAATCCGATCGCCTGGCATTGGCGCGTTGGCTGGTATCGGATCGGAATCCACTTACAGCGCAGCGTCTTGGCGAACCGGTTGTGGGCGCAGCTATTCGGCATCGGGATCGTTGAAACGCAGGAAGACTTTGGCTCGACGGGGACACCGCCATCGCATCCGGCCTTACTCGACCATCTGGCCGTCCGCCTGCAAAGCGATCATCGTTGGCAGTTGAAAGAGTTCTTGAAAGAACTGGTGTTGTCGGCCACGTATCGGCAGTCGCACCATGTCTCCGCGGAGCTCAATGAGCGCGATCCGCAGAACCGGCTCCTCACGCGCAGGTCCCAGAACGCGACTGTCCGCCGAGATGATTCGCGATCAGGCCCTCACGGCCGCCGGTTTGTTGACGGAGCAGATTGGTGGACCGTCGGTCATGCCACCTCAGCCGGACGGTGTCTGGCGCACCGTCTACAGCAGTGCGCAATGGGTTACCGCGGAAGGACCGGATCGCTATCGCCGCGGACTTTATACCTACTGGCGGCGCACCAGTCCCTATCCCAGTTTTTTGACGTTTGACGCGCCGTCGCGCGAGTTTTGTACGGCACGTCGCATTCCTACCAACACTCCCTTACAGGCGTTGGTGACGTTGAACGATCCGGTCTACATCGAATGTGCCACGGCACTGGCTCAGCGCCAAGGAACAGGCCGGTGAGGAGCGTGACGATCGACTGCGGTGGGCCTATCAGGCGGTCATGACGCAGCCGGCGACGGCCACCGCTGTGGAGGAGTTGGGTCGGTTGTACGACGCGGCCGCCGGCGAGTATATGTCGGAACAATTGGACATTCCGGACCTTGCGAAGTCGGCAGACGACTACGCCTTGACGGTTGTGGCGAGCACCATTTTGAACCTGGATGCGGCTTTAAACAAATGAACGTTCTCCATCAGTTTCGACAGCATTATCTCCAGCACGTGACACGTCGCCATTTCTTACGAGATTGCTCGACCGGTTTGGGCGCGATGTTTCTCGCCACGCACGGCCTGCAGGCCGGTGCGGCTGACCACACGACTACGACAGACGTTTCGGGCGCCGTGTCGCCCCATTTTCCGTCCCGAGCAAAACGCGTCATCTTTCTGCATATGGCGGGCGGGCCCAGCCAGTTGGAACTCTTCGACTACAAACCCGTGTTGCGCGAGTTGGACGGGAAGGATTGCCCTCGTGAGTTCTTGGAAGGCCGCCGGTTTGCGTTTTTGCAAGGCGTGCCGAAACTTTTGGGCCCTGTCTTTCCGTTTCATCAGGCCGGCGAGAGCGGACAGTGGCTTTCCGACCGGCTGCCCCATTTCGAACAGGTGGTCGATCATGTCTGTTTTGTCAAGTCGATGTCGACCGACCAATTCAATCACGCGCCGGCCCAACTGCTGCTCCATACCGGCTATCCCAATCTTGGCTATCCAGCTTTAGGTGCTTGGGCGACGTACGGTCTCGGCACGGAGAACCAGAATCTGCCTGGCTTCATCGTGCTGGTGTCGGGCGGCAAGACGCCGTCGGCAGGAAAATCGGTGTGGGGCGCTGGTTTTCTGCCATCGGTGTATCAAGGAGTCCAATGCCGCGCGCAAGGCGACCCTGTACTGTACCTGTCGAATCCGCCAGGCATCTCAAGGTCGCTTCGGCGACGTGCCCTCGATGCACTAGATCGACTGAATCATGAAACGTATCAGCAGGTGGGTGATCCAGAAACACTGACGCGTATCGCGCAGTACGAACTTGCCTTTCGAATGCAGGTCAGCGCGACGGAGGCTTTTGACATTGCCCAGGAATCCGAACAAGTCCATCAACTGTATGGCACGAAACCGGGAGCTGAATCGTTCGCCAATAACTGCCTGTTGGCTCGACGCTTGGCTGAACGAGGTGTGAGGTTTATTCAACTGTTTCATTGGGGTTGGGATTCCCACGGCGCAGTCGGCAAGTGAATCGTTGGACCACGGATTCAGCGATCGGTGCCGCGAAGTCGATCAGCCCATGACGGCGCTACTACAGGATCTTGATCGTCTGGGATTGCTCGATGATACATTGGTCGTTTGGAGCGGCGAATTTGGTCGCACACCCATGCGCGAAAATCGAGGCGGTACGGAAATGAAATTGATTGGCCGCGATCATAATCCAGGTGCGTTTACGTTGTGGATGGCGGGTGGTGGGACGAAAGCCGGCTTTAGCTTCGGCGAAACCGACGAATTGGGTTATCAGGCCACCGAAGGCGCGATGACGCCCCACGATTTCCACGCGACCGTTTTGCAGCTCATGGGATACGACCACCGTCAACTCACGTATCCTTTCAAAGGATTGAATCAACGCCTCTCCAATGTCACACAGCCGTCGCGCGTCGTGGAAGAATTGATGGCGTGACGTGCGCCAAGGCGTGGAGCCGTCGCGGGGATGCGTCAGTCGAGATACAGAAACTCGCTGGAATTGATGATCGCCAAACACAGATCGGTCAGTGCGGTGGCACTCGCCGAGTCCGTGGCAGCGATGGGAGATTGCGTGATAGGCAGGGCCAGCGTCGCCTCTGTGCGACCTTCGGCAGCCAGCAACGCGGCTTGCGCGCGACAGAACTCCTGCAGTTGGTCCGATTCGAGTGCCGTTGGTCGGCGACCCAGCGTGCGCCGATATACGGATGTGATTTGCGTCATTGGGTCGCGCCCCGCCTCGTCCCATACAACTCCGGCCAGCCGTCGAGCGGCATCCAGCGAGATTGCGGAGTTAAGTAGCAATAGGGACTGTGGCGCAGTGGTCGATTCCGATCGCCGGGCGCAACTGCTGATCGCGGCGGGTCGATCAAAGGCCGCGAATAGAGGATATCGTAGGTTGCGCCGGGCAAACACGTAGACGCTGCGACGATAATGATTCGCAATCCGAGGGCTCACCGTCCACTGGTCGCGCAATAAAGTCTCCACCAATTCCGGTGGCAGCGGCGGACGCACGCCCGGTCCACCCATCTGCCGATTCAAAGAACCGCTGGCTGCGTACATGGCGTCGCGAATCACCTCCGCATCCAGGCGGCGATGGGGAAATCGTGACAGCAGCGCGGCGTTGGGATCGCGCTGCAGCGATTTGATCCAGGCTGCCTTGTCGGTCTGCTCGGTCGGCATACTCGCCTGACGATACGTTGCCGAAGTCACGATTAATCGCTGTAATCGCTTCACCTGCCAGCCGCTGTCCACGAGTTCGCAGGCGAGCCAATCGAGTAAGTCGGAATGCGACGGCGCGTCTCCCATCACGCCGACGTCGCTGGGTGTGTCGCTTAGTCCGCGACCGAAGTGGTACTGCCACAACCGGTTGACGAAGACCCGTGCGGTCAGAGGCTGATCGGCTTGAGTCAGCCAATTCGCTAATTGAGCTCGTGGCGCCAAACGATCATCCGCGACCACGACGGCCGATTGGGAATTCGCGATTCTGGGATACGCCGGCGTCACGTCGGGACCTGGCCTCCGCCAATCACCGCGAATCATCAGATGACTCGGTTGTTGACGATCAGTCTCGCCACTAAGCATTGTGATGGACTGATCTCGCTTGACCTGCAAGGCAGGTTCGAAGAACGCACGCAGTCGGTAAAAATCGGCCTGACTGATGGGATCGAACATGTGGTCATGACATTGGGCGCAACCGATCTGCAGCCCCAGAAACACAGAGCCGACCGTCGACGTCATGTCGTTCAGCAAGAAATGCTTCCGTTCTGCTTGCGAATTGATGTCAGGCATGTCTGCACCCGACACGCAAAAGGCCGTTGCTAGTGCCGAGGCCGGATCGTCGACCTGCATTACATCACCGGCAATCTGCCAACGGACGAATTCGTCGAATGGCATGTCGCGGTTCCACGCGTCGATGACCCAGTCGCGATATCGCCAGGCCGTAGGACGGACCTTGTCGTGTTCGAATCCGTCGGTCTCGGCGAACCTCGCTAAGTCGAGCCAATATTGCGCCCAGTGTTCGCCGTAAGCCGGATCGGCCAGTTGCGCCGCGACGACCCGTTCCACGGCATCCGGCCTATCGTCCGCCGCAAAGCGATCGATCACACTCGGCGACGGCGGCAGACCTCGCAGGTCGAATGAAAGCCGGCGTAACCATGTGGTTCGATCCGCTGCCGGCGCGGGTTGCAAATCGTGCGCCTCGAGCTGTGCGAGCACAAAGTAGTCGATCGCGTTGCACGGCCAATCCGCGCGTCGCACGCCCGGTAGTGCCGGTCGTACGCGAGGCCGGAATGACCAATGATCTCGATCGCCCGCCGTTATCGGGATTTCGTCGATGACCGCGTCCGGGCCTTGCTCTTCTGCATCGACAGCCATGCTGCACAGAAAAATGCAGACGACGATCGCCGCGGCACGGTGGCGAGTCCTATTGGGATTTGCATTCTCGGCGACCTGGTGCCAAGCACATGCGCAGAAAGCAACAATCCGACGAATTGTCTGTTGTGGCCGCGCCATCATGTCAACAATTCCTCGACGGCCTCGACTTCCGCTGGACCGGTCAGACGTTCTTCTAATCCATTGTGGTAGTAACTCAGCCGTTGGTGGTCGATTCCCAGGATCCGCAATAGCGTGGCGTGAAACTGCCGGACGTGAACCGGGTTCTCGCTGGCACGCAGTCCAATCGGGTCAGTGGCTCCGTATGCTCTTCCGCCACGAATCCCCGCGCCGGCCAGCCAACCGGAAAAACCCCACGGATTGTGGTCTCGTCCCTTACCTTGTTCGCTCATCGGCATCCGGCCGAATTCGCCGCACCAGATAACTAGCGTGTCATCCAGCAGACCTCGTCGCTTCAAATCTGTCAGTAGGCCTGCGACCGGACGATCGGTCATCGCGCAGTACTGGCCGTGGTTCTTGGCGACGTCGCTGTGGGCATCCCAACCATTGGTATCGCCCGAATAGACTTGCACAAAGCGGACACCGCGTTCGATCATTCGGCGAGCCAGCAAACAACGTTGGCCGAAGTCGCGTGTGTGCGGCTGGTCTAACCCGTAGAGCACATGGGTTTCGGCCGTTTCATGCGTTAGGTCGACGATAGCTGGCGCCGCAGACTGCATGCGGAAGGCCAATTCGTAGGACTCGATCCGTGCCAACAATGCGTCTTCGTGGTCGCGAAAATCCGCGTGGCGACGATTGAGCGTTGAAATCAAATCGAGTGTCGCGCGCTGTTGCGCCGGAGAAATCGTGGGCTGAGGCTGCAGATCGAGTACCGGCGTCCTGCCGGCGCACATGGTTGTTCCCTGAAACGAAGCGGGTAGGAAGCCACTGCCCCACGCCGGCGGCCCACCTTTCACGCCGCCGCCAGGATCGGGCAAGACAACATAGGCGGGCATATCGGCGTTCTGAGAACCGAGTCCGTAGGCCAGCCAACTACCAAAGCTCGGATGACCCATCAGGATGCTGCCGGTGTTCATTTGATATACCGACTGAGGATGGTTCACACTGTCGCCGTGCAACGAGCGAATCACGCACAGATCGTCCGCGTGTCGCGCCAATTCAGGCAAAAAGTCGCTGATCTCCAAGCCCGATTGCCCGCGTTGTCGAAACGGCCGCACCGGTCCCAACAAGGGGTTTTGAGCGACGTTGCGCCGCGTCATCACTTGCCCAAAACTCGCGGGCAATGGCTGCCCGGAATACTTGATCAGATCCGGCTTCGGATCGAACAAGTCCACGTGACTTGGTCCACCATGCATAAACAGCCAAATCACGCGCATGGCGCGAGGTTGAAAATGTGGCGGGTGCGTGCTCGGTGGCGAAGTAGTACCGACTGCGGCGACAACAGGCCTCTCATCCGCCAATAAGCTCGCCAGTGCCAACCAACCAAGCCCATAGGTGGTGGAGCGCAAGAAGGTGCGTCGATTTGTGGACGAAAATTCCGGCCAGCGCCGTGAACTAGTTTGTTCCGCGAAAACCTGCGACCGTATTGACGCACGTGAATCGCTCATCCCCGTCACTCCGCCTTAGGAAAAGGTCTGGACCGGACCCATGATAGCAACACCTTGTGCGGACATCAAATCTTCACCCTTACCGCAATCGCGATGTCATGCATTTTACAACCTTTCCTGCTGCAAAAAGCGTTCGCGTTTTTGAGCCGCAGCGCATCTGCGCTTGCTTGTGCGATGCCCCAGCGCCGCTCGTACGATAATCTCGCTCAACTGGTGTGCGCGATCGTGGGGGTGACTTTGCCACCGACCTGCGGCGACTCTAGTTCAGCGGCGCGAGTCGTGTCCTTTTCAAGCAAATCTTACTCGAAGAAAGCCCTTGACCAGATAACACATCAAAACTGGCAACAACGTTCGACAGGAGTGCAGTTTTCGAGCAGATTGTAAAGCGGGACGTGTGCGACAAACGGTCAGTCACGATGGCAAATGCAGCGCTGACCAACATGTCGCCGGACGGATCCCGGTCGACGGGATCGGCACACATGACAAGCATTGACTAGGGAGGTGGACGATGACGCTGGAAAACGTCTTGGAATACTTAAAAAGACATCCCGAAGTCCAGGTACGTTTGAGTGCGGCGATCAAGAAGCGAGGGGCCCGCGGCGAAAGCATCGACGAAGTTCTGGATGCGTACTCGCTGCGAAATATGTATCGAGAGGCTGTCATTTTTAATCGGCAAGCGATCGCGGCAAACGGAGGCGTGTGGATCCGCGACGTAAATCGTCTCGCGTCCATCATGCGCCAAATGGGAGTTTCGATCGACGAACTGGTCGATATGAGCCCCTTTCCATTTAACGATTGGGTTTCGGGGCAGCGAGTTCTAATTCTGTTAGGCACGCGAACCGGTTTGTTGAATGGTAAGTCGGGCACTCACGGTCATTTCGACGGCGTTGCAAATCAAGATGATGAGGCCCGTACGTTTATTTCCAATCAATTGCAGAAGGGCATGCGGTGCTTGATTGAAGTCGAGCGCTTCAGCGCTGCGATGGACTACGACGAGGCGGACGACTACATCGCCCGTCTGCTCGATCATCCAACTCGTTTGCGCCCACGCAACCTGGGCGCGATTGTTGTCATTGGCGCACCGCCCACGAATCCAATGGCCGAGCCTTTCGCTCAACGGATCCTCCTAGGACACCCAAGTCCCTACCAGTTCCGATGGGCCGATCCGTATCCCATGAGGCGTATGACAGACAAGCCCATAGTACTCTCGCATCCCAAGAATTGCGATTACGAAGAGGAGGGATTGGCCGTTCCATGTTGTGCGCGGAACGAATTGTTTCGTCGTCGTGCCAACGTTGACTGTGCCCGATTCAAGAATTCGGCTCGCGACAGCTACGACTGCGGTCTGATCCTGATGAACCGGTTTTATAGCGCCGATCATCCTCGCCTCATCTTGCTGGCGGGCCATGGCGCCGATGCGACTCTGGCCGTCACGTATGCCTTGTTTCATGAGGATCTTCCTGGGCACCTGGTCAAGCATGAGTCGTTAACGGACGTCGAGCATGCGTTGATCCGAGTCACGTCGTCGAAGCGATACGTGAAGCCCAACGGCAAACATCGTGGTTGGGATTTTCATCACGATCCGCTGTTGGACAACGACGAAGATGACCCTGGCGAGGCGGCGTGATCGGATGTCCGCGTGATCCGCTTTTTTCGATGTCCCAACCGAGGGAATCCACGCGGCACGTACTGACGACGCCGAATTCCCGGCTGGGAAGGCTCGGTGCGTCAGTGTGTCGCGCCGCGTCGGGGCCTCGGGTCAAGACAGAAATGTGACAAAAGTCAGCCGTTTTGGGCTCGCGGACGTCGTGCGCCGGTTGGACAGAAGCGGTCCGAAAACTACACTAGACGAAAGGCAAATGGCCGTTTGCCAAACGACCGAACTCACCCACGCCGACAACGCATTCGACGTTTCGAAAACTCAACACCATTGGAGGATCTACCATGACGCGAGACATACGTTACTTGTGCGCGGGGATGCTTGCCACGTTGGCCCTGACAACGCTGACCTTTGCGCCAGTCCGAGCAGAACCGTTAAACGTCAACGACGTGAGTAACGTGACGCAAACGACCGCAATGCAATCGGCCGAGCCGATGCCGCCGCCGGTGCCATCGGAGGCCGCGCCGGGCGATGAGGTGGTGGTTGAGTCAATCGTCGCTGAGCCAATCGTCGCCGAGCCGATTGATCCGTGCCATATCGTCAAGCCGGTAGTGCATTATCGAGTCCGGGGACATTGTCCACCGTGCTGTGAATCGGCGCCACCGATCGAGACCACGATGTTGGTCAAAGATCCGGCATCGTGCGACTGCTATGCCGAAATCCCAGTTTGCCTGCCTTGCTGCTGTGTGGGGGAAGCCAGCATCTGCAATCGCGACGGGATCCTGGGTCGAAGTTGGGTCGACTACGAATGGGACTGCGGCTTCAAGATCAGCGTGTTATTCCGTGCGCGAGGTGATGTCGTAGTTCACTACATTTTCTAGGTCTTCGCACAACTTCCTTAGCCCTTGCGGGAGCAGGCGGCCGAAGGCCAGATGAGGGCAGTCCCTGCCGCACGACGGTCTCACCAGCGCAGTCTCACGGACACTCGCTCCGCGTTGGTTGCCGACCGGCTACGGTCGTTCCGTCAGCTGGCGAATGAGCTGCACTTCGGCTGGCGAATATGGCTTGCCGTCGGCATGGAAAATGTCATGGTGCCACGGTTCCGGCTCGCCGATGATCGGGAATTGCCAAGTTCGCCAAGGGTATTTGGTCTGCGTCTTGCCGTCGACTAATCCCCAACAGTAGGCGCCCACGTGATCGCGCTTTAGCAAGGGTAAAATCGCAGCGAAGGTACTGCCATTGCCGCGCACCATGTATTCCGTGCAGATCAAGGGTCGCTCGTAGCCTCGTAGTTCTCCCAAGCGTCGTGTCATCGATTCGGGATTACCGTAGTCGTGAAAGGAAATCACATCGCTGTGCGTTAGCGCAGCCTGATGAACTTGGTTGAGTTGATCTAAATCGTTCCATGCCGGTCCGCGCCAGAGGCCGACGGTCAAAGGTTGCGACGGATCGACTTCTCGTGCCCACTCGAAACTCTTGCGCACCAGGCGTGCGGCAACGTCGTCCTTGTTCTTCAATTCCAGGGGCCCGTAGCTATTGGAGTTATCGTTGTCCGGCTCGTTGAACAAGTCCCAGACCTGTACGCGTTTATCGTCTTTGTAACGGCGAATCACGTCCTGCACGTAAGCCTGAAGTTGATCCTGTCGAGCAGCGTCGGCCAGGATCACGCGCCCCGGTCCTTGCACCCAGCCGCTGTTGTGCACTCCGGTTCGCGGGCGGCGCTGAGGACCGGATTGTGGGTCGGGGTCCCACACGCCATCAAACAAGACCAGCATGGTTCCCAAATCGTGGCTGGCCGCGATTTCCAGAAATCGGTCGATGCGTTGAAAGAAGCCATCGCGATCTTGACGCCAGGGGATATCGTGCAAAAACACTCGCAGGCTCGTAAATCCCAGTGATTGAGCCCAGCCTAATTCGCGATCGATGGTCTGGGGATCAAACGTTTCGGACTGCCACATTTCCAATTGATTGATGGCCGTACTGGGTGCAAAATTGCAGCCCACAAGCCACGGTTGTTGTGCATACCATTGCGAGGCACGTTCGCGAGACCATCGCTCGCCACCCCAGCTTGCCGCCGCACATCCCAAGATTGCTATTATCATGATCAAGCATCGTCGCATCATGGCCCTTCATTCCTCAAAGCACTTCCAGCAGGGGTGGGTGAAATCGCGCTGAGCCGCGCCCGAGCGAATATCATACTCGCCGCGGCAGGGCGGTGCGAGCGAGGCAGGGGGACAGAATTGCCCATTGAAAAGAGCTTAATGCGGTGTCGGCGGGACCGACTCCGATGGCGGTCGATTGGTCGGGTATTTGACGGCGTTGCGTAAACGTTGCAACTGATTGGCTTCGTCCAACTGGTCGATCAGGTTGCGAGTTTCGTCGGGATCGTCAATGTAGTTGTACAGTTCTTCGATACCGTCGCCGTTGAGGACGTAGTGCAACCCCGGAGTGACGGCGGAACGCATTTCACCTCGAGCAATCGGCGCCAGGCGATCACCTCGCTCCATCCGATCCGACGGTTTCGGACTGACTTCAGCGACCACGGGCCCACTGTCGTCGTTGCCCGCCTCTCCTGCGAGCAGTGGCATGAGGGAAGTACCTGGGAACGAGTTCGCGGGTGCCAGCGATAGGAGATCGACGAGCGTCGCTGGCAGATCGGCCAGACTAACGACTTGATTGATGTGCCGGCCTCCGGGCAGTTGAGGCGGATACGAAATGATGAGCGGCACATGAATCTGAGGTAGGTACAGGCTATTCGCATGCCCCATCAACTGATTTTCGCCCAACTGTTCACCATGGTCTGCGCAGATCAGTACAACCGTATTGTCCAACAACCCGCGCGCGCAAGCTCGTCCAACAACCGGCCGACTTGATCATCAACGTAGGCCAAGCATGCTTCGTAAGCTTGCGTCAATTGCTGGACCTGCGCCTGTCCCTGCGGGCGACTTAGGAGCTCGGAATTCGGAAAGGGATTGCGTGGATTTGGCGAGCCGAACTTTTTCGCAAAATCTGGCGGCGGAACGTATGGGCCGTGCGTGTCGATGTAGTTCAAAAACGCAAAGTACGGACGGGATGAACCGTGACGCTCCAGCCAGGTGAGGCATTCGCGATTGATGTCGGCCGCGGTCTTCTCGCCCACGATCTGCCCGCGCCAGATTGGTAGTATTGTCCGCTTGGCAATGGATTCGGCGAGCTGGGAACTTTTGATCGCTTGCATCAGCAGCTTGCGCGGCTCGCGAAAATGTGCAAAGCCGCGCCCCAATCCAAACTCAGCAGACAAATAGTAGGTATTCGCACAAAAACCGGCGGTTGCATAACCATGTTGTTGCAGCCAATCGCTAATCGTCGGGTGCGCGTCGTCCAGGGGGATGGTCCAGTCGCTGGTTTGTTGGTGCGGCATAAAGCCGGTGAACATGCTGCCGTGCGCAGGCAGCGTCCAGGGAGATGGCGAGACACAGCGATGAAACAGGATACCGGTTTTAGCAAACTCGGTGAGTCGCGGTGTTGTGAGGGGACCGTAGCCGTAGAGGCTCATGCGTTTTGCGGGCACCGTATCCATAACGATCCACAAAAGATTAGGCTGATTGGCCTTCGGCGTGGGTAAATCAGCCAACGCTTGCCGTTCGATCTGTCGTTCGTAGACCAATCCGATGGCCGTTAGCGCTACGCACAACGACAGGCCGGCGACCGCCAAGCGAAACAATCGTCGCTTCGCCTTGGCAGACCGCAATTGCAGGAATTCCGACAACGCCGTCGCGGCTCCGATGGATAGCAACAGCCACGCAATCCCATGAACGCGCGGAGCAATTCCTCGCAGGCCCATGGCCCCGACGAATACGAAAACGAAGGCAACGATTCGCGGCCGAAAGCGGCGTGGTACCAGTTTGATGGCAACGGCCACTCCCACGCCGACCGCCAACAGAATCCCTAGATCGGTCAGGGGCGCAGCCAAAAATAATGCATTCCCTGGTAGATCATGCGACCCCATAACGTGTCGACGATAGGCCCAGATCGCAGCTTCGATCAACCCTGTCAGAATCCCCACCACGACGGCCCATTGAAATACCATTGCCGTCGTGACCGTGCCCTCGTCGGAGGGAGCGTTGGGCCTGATTGCGTCCGAAATCGATTCGTTGGACATGCAGAGTCCCTGAGTAGAGAAGAATGCGTGGGGTCGCCGTAGATAATGAATAGTTACCGGTTTAGACTAGCTCGCCTCGATCCGCTTGTCGAGACGAACGTCGCAGTCGACAATAGGCGGCGCCGAGCGTGGCTTGGCTGTGGAACCACAGTGTTTGCCTGGAGGACCTCATGAAGCAAATCCTGATGCCCATCGGTGACGGGACGGAAGCGCTGGACACGTTTTATGCGTACTATCGACTTCCCGAAGATGGCTACGAAGTTGTGGTGGCGGGGCCAGAAGCTCGGTTATATCACACCGTGTTGCATGAAATACCTCCTCAACCTGATGTGCCCTGGGATATTACGCAGGAGCGACCCGGTTATCACCTCGCGGCCACGGTTGCGTTTCGCCAGCTGCAGGCAGAGCCGTTCGCGGGCATGTTCATCTCCGGCGGCCTGCGCCGGAATACATTCGGTATGATGCGGACCTATTGCGTGTGACGCGGGATATCGCTGCGGCAGGCAAACCGATCGCTTGCCTGTGCCACGGAATCGAGATCTTGACGGCGGCGGACTGTATCCGCGACAAGCGAGTCACGACGGTACCGAAATGTGCATTGGATGCACGTCAAGGCGGTGCGGAATATGTGGATCAAGCATGTGTGGTTGACGGTCGTTTAGTGACCGGGCGAGGCTATCAGGACAATACGCAGGTGCTACGCGAGTTTCTGAAGTTGCTAAAGGCCAACGAATCATGACGGCGTCGTTGCATTCGGCTACGGCCTCGACGCACCTTTCTCTGTCACGAGTCGCGCGACGGATCGTGTTGGCTGCTGCCTTGTTAGGTTGGATGTTCGCCGGTGTGGAAATGTCGTTGATGGTTGCGGCAACGCGTCCGGCGATCCAGGAGTTTTCCTCGCACACCACAACGTCTGAGCTGTCGTCCGCAACGGCGAATATTGATGTCAGTTCGGATCAATGGTTCTCCTGGTACATCACCGCCTTTCTGTTGGGCGCCGCAGCCGGAGGCGCAATCTTTGGTTGGCTGGGCGACCGCGTTGGGCGAGTGAAAGCGATGGGCGCCAGTATTCTGTGTTATTCCCTGGTGACGGGGCTTAGTTATTTTGTAACGACTCCGCAACAACTGCTGTTGCTACGATTCCTTGCCTGCTTGGGTGTGGGCGGCATGTGGCCGACCGGAGTCGCGTTGGTTTCGGAAGCATGGCCCGAAGTCTCGCGCCCGATGTTAGCCGGACTGATAGGGTGTTCGGCGAATGTCGGATTTCTGATCCTGGGATTGATCATGCTGTGGTTTCCTGTAACACCCACTTCATGGCGGTGGGTCTTACTGTTTGGCGCTTCACCTGTCATCCTGGGACTGTGGGTGCTGCGGGGCGTACCTGAGTCGCCGCAGTGGTTGCAGTACCATAGACATACGGACGGGAAGCCGCAGACGCCGCTTTATGATGTGTTTCGACCTCCATTGCTGCAGCGCACACTGTTGGGCATCATGCTGGGCACAATCCCTTTGCTTGGCGGTTGGGCGTCCGGACAGCGACTCGTTCCTTGGGCGGGCCAAGTGGGTCAGAGCTTGGACCTTCCCGCGCTGAAAGCCACGACCCAAATCGTTTGGGCGGTGGGCGCCGTCCTCGGGTCGCTAACCGGCGGTTGGATTGCCAGTGCCATCGGGCGGCGGCTTAGCTACTTTTTAATTAGCGGCTTGTCGCTTCTGATCAGCTTGCTGATCTTCCTCAGACTGACGCCCGACGCAGAACTGTTTCCGGCAGCCGTGTTCGTACTAGGGTTGGTCAGTACCAGTTTCTTCGGTTGGCTTCCGTATTTTTTACCCGAATTGTTTCCGACGCCCGTACGCGCGACGGGATCAGGCGTGTCCTATAACTTTGGTCGTATTGTGTCGGCCGTGGCCGTGTTGTCGACCACGCAACTGTCGGCATCTTTCGGAGGAGATATCGCACGCATCGGCGCGGCCACGAGTTTGATTTATGCGATCGGGATGATCGTGATTTGGTTTGTTCCGGCGCGTGAGCGACAACCGCAACTCTTGCCGGAGAATATCTGAACGACGGGGACCATGGCATGTGTGCTGCGACAAGACGACTCTATTGTGGTGTTCTGGTTGGCCTTTGCGCGAGCGGACTGTTGGCTCGAGCCCGCGCCGACGGGCCCTTCTTTGCTAGTGGGATCAAAGTGGGCGAGGCCACTCAGGACTCGGCGATCATCTGGGTACGATTGACTGCACAGCAGCAAGCCGACTTTAGCGCGCTGGATATTTTCACTCACGGCTTGCCTTCCGGTACCGAGACGAACATCATGATGCCGACGAACGTGGTGCCTGGAGTCGAGGGATGGGCCCGCGTTCGCTACGCTCTGCATCAGCAACCGGCCTCGATGGTTGACACGCCCTGGGCGAGAATCCGCGAACAAAACGATTTTATCCATCAGTTCCGACTTGCAGACCTCCGCGCCGGCAGTCGATACGATTTTGTGGTGGAGTCGAAGCGAGACGAAGATGCGTCTCCGAGCGGCGCCCGCATTGAGGGTTCGTTTTTGACGCCGGCAGCACCGCAAGATCATGTGCCGGTGAAGTTTGTCGTGACGACGTGTCAGGCG
The DNA here is from genome assembly GCA_963785495.1 of uncultured Planctomycetales bacterium. GTDB lineage: Bacteria > Planctomycetota > Planctomycetia > Pirellulales > Pirellulaceae > CAWAVP01. The sequence continues at coordinate 158,920 of CAWAVP010000026.1, forward strand.
ATTCGAAGTATAGATAGCGGCGTCGCCGGACATCAAGCTTACGTGAAAATGTTGGCATTTGCCCCAGACTTCTTCGTGCATACGGGCGATATTCTTTACTACGATAAAGCACCATTATCGCAAACAATCGCTCAGGCCCGTGCGAAATGGAATCTCATGTTTGCCTACGGGAACCGACGTGAGTTCCACCGGCAAGTTACCTCGTACTTCATGAAAGACGATCACGACACGTTAAAGAACGATTGCTGGCCCGGCCAAACCTATGGCCAACTGACGTTCGACGACGGACTCGGCATTTTCCGCGAGCAGGTCTGTATGGGCGATCGCACGTATCGCACCGTACGTTGGGGCAAGGACCTGCAGATTTGGATGACTGAGAATCGCGATTTTCGTTCGCCGAATAACATCGCTGACGGGCCTGACAAGACGATTTTGGGCGTCGAACAAAAGGCGTGGCTCAAGCGAACCATGACAGAGTCTGACGCGACATTCAAATTCTTGATTTCTCCCGGACCGCTCGTAGGACCGGACAAAAAAGGTAAAGGCGACAATCATGCCAATGATGCGTTTGCCCACGAGGGCCAGGAGTTGCGTGACTTCGCGTCGCAGCTAACAAACACCTATGTAATCTGTGGAGACCGGCACTGGCAGTACTGTTCTCAGGATCCTGCAACCGGTCTACTCGAGTTCGGCTGCGGTCCGATTAACGATGAACACGATTTTGGGGGCGATCCCGGCGAAGATCCTCGGTATCATCGCTACTTTGCCCCGCGAGGCGGATTCTTAGGGATCACGGTCGAAGGCGACCACGCCCGAGCGGAATGGTTTAGTGCCAACGACCCGAACACGGCCGACGGTCAGCCGCGGATCCTGCACACCGAACGGCTTCCGTTGGAACGTTGACAAACGCTATAAGTTCGCCATTCAGGTTCGATGTGTCGGTCGTGCCGATCATTCGCGAGATGGGGCAACACCATGGCATTGCTTTACTATGACCCGATATTTCAGGAGCACTGCACGGGTGATCATCCGGAGAACGCAGGTCGCATCTTGCCCGTTGTGCGTCATCTAAACTTCGTTGCTTTGGATAGCGCTTGCCGGCGACCCTCGTGGGACGCGGCGAGCTGCGAGCGACTGAAGCTGGTTCATACGCCGGACTATATCGATTCGGTGCGCGTATTTGCCGAGCGAGGCGGGGGCTGGATTGAACAGGACACGGTGGTCAGTCAGCGCTCGTACGAAGTGGCCCTCATGGCCGCGGGGGCGGTCTGCGACGCTGTGACTCGGATTGTGGCGGACGAAGATCGAACCGCGTTTTGCTTAGTACGTCCGCCTGGCCACCACGCCATGCCGGACCACGCGATGGGCTTCTGCTTGTTCAACAACATCGCCGTCGGTGCGCGTCACGCGATCGAGAACCTGGGCGTTGAACGGGTCCTGATCGTCGACTGGGATGTTCATCACGGGAATGGAACTCAGGCCATTTTCTGGGAAGACCCTTTGGTGGGCTTTATGTCGATGCACCGATGCCTTTTTATCCCGGCACCGGCGCTGCCGATGAAATTGGGGCGGGGCCAGGGCGCGGCACGACGCGTAACTTGCCAATTTCCTTCGGGACACCGGCCGCGGAACAACTGGCACGGTTTCGCGATGGACTGGAAGAGTTTGCTGCCGAGATCAACCCGCAACTGATCATGATTAGCGCAGGGTTCGACAGCCACAAAGACGATCCGATTGGGTCGTTGGGATTGGAGAGTCATGACTTTCGAACGTTGACCGACATCGTGCTTGGCGTGGCTTGGCACTACACCGCGGGCAAGATGGTGAGTGTCCTCGAGGGAGGCTATAACCCGCAGGCACTGACGGAATGCGTCGAGCATCATTTGGAGGCATTGTTGGAATCGGAGTAACGCGTGCGAGTACCATGCGGGCGCGAGGCGGCGAGCCGAATGTGGCGCCCCTGCACAAAGTTGTCTCTCGACCGCGTTGCGCGGGCGCGTCATTCCGCGATCATCCCTGGCGGTGAATCCAACGTCGGGCTCGGTTTTGCGCAGGTGACGCCGCATCAGCACCGTATCCGGCGATACGGAACGATCGGCGTCGAAGCCTCGATGCTGGAAGATGCCCAGCATCCGTGTATTCTCGGGAGCGACCTCGGCCACCACATGATCGATTCCCCAGTCTCGGCAGATGGCCAGGCAGTAGTCCGTCAGCAGCGAACCGAGTCCGAGTCCCTGCCAGGGATCGCCGACCAGAATCGCGTATTCCGCCTCACGATGATCGGCATCCGCGACCAAGCGGCCCACACCGATCAGCTTGCGTTCGTCCGCTTCTTCAATTTCCGCGACGATGGCGATTTCTCGATCGTAGTCGATAAAACAGAATCGCGTCGCCATTTCGTGAGTGGTCGACTTAAATAGGTATCGGAAGCGTAAGCGAATCGATTCGGGGGAACAACTTGCCAGCAATTGATGCCACATCGGTTCGTCTTCGGGTTTGATGGGTCGCAGGATCACGGGCGTCCCGTCCGGCAGTTTCGTGCGCCTCGTCAATTCTTCCGGGTAGGGGCGGATCGCCAAGTGCGAGTAGGGGCGGACCGGGTGCAGTACCGCTTCGTGATCGAGCACAATACGTGCGTCCAGCGCGACGGCATCCGTGGGAGTGGCGAGCAGTGGATTGACGTCCAATTCGATGATTTCCGGATAATCGGCAACGAGATACGACAGACGCATCAGCACCTCAATTAGACGGTCCACGTTGACTCCGGGGCCACCACGATACCCTTGCAGTAACGGCCAAGAGCGGAGAGATTCCAACATGCGTCGCGCCAGCCGCTCGCTTAAGGGCGGGAGCTCAAGTGCCCGATCTTGGAATAGTTCTGCCGTTGTTCCGCCGGCACCGACAAGCAATACTGTGCCGAACACGGGATCTCGCTTCGCGCCGACGATCAATTCGCGGCCACTGGGATCGACCATCATGTGCTGTACGGTAACTCCATCCACGCGTGCGTCGGGCCGGCATTTCGCAACGTGCTCTAGGATGCGTTCGAACGCGTCGGCGACGGCTTCGGCATTCGCCAAATTCAGTTCAACACCACCCACATCGGTTTTGTGAGTGATGCTCGGCGAAAACACTTTCAGGGCGACCGGATAGCCCACGCGATCGGCGTACTCGATTGCGTCGCGCTTGGAACGAGCGACATAGGTTTTCGATACGGGGATTTCGTAGGCCTCCAGCAGTGCCTTCGACGTACTCTCGGTCAGGACGTCGTGTCCTTCGCTCAAGATCGTATCGAATACAGCCCGCAACTTGGAACGGTCCAGCGGAAACTCCAAGGGGACCTCACGCGGAGTCTCATAGAGCGTATCGCGATTCCGCCCGTAGGCCACCAGATGCATGAACGCGCGCACGGCCTTTTCCGGCGAGGAATACGTGGGGATTCCTGCATCATTGAACCGATCAATTCCGGCGCGGACCTTCCCTCCTCCCATCCAGGCAGCCAGTATCGGTTTGGGCGATCCTTTGGCAACCGCAATGACGGACTCGGCCGCACCCGTCGGATCGGTCATGGCCTGCGGCGATAGGATCACCAACACGCCGTCGACCTGAACATCAGCCAGAACGGATTTCACCGCAATCGAAAATCGCTCAGGCGGTGCATCGCCCAAGACATCAACGGGGTTGCTGCGCGACCATGCCTCGGGCAGCCGCTTGTCGAGAAGCTCGACCGTTTGTTCGGAAAGTTTGGCCAATACGCCTTGCCGATCTAGCAGTGCATCGGTCGCCATGACACCGGGTCCACCCGCATTCGTGACGATCGCCAGACGCGGGCCCTTGGGAGTCTTTTGCCGAGCGAGCAACTCGGCGCAGTCGAACAGGTCGTCGACATCAAACACGCGCACAATCCCGGCGCGAGCCAACGCAGCTTCGTAGACACTATCGACGCCAGCCATGGCACCGGTGTGCGAAGCCGCGGCCTTGGCCGACTCGGCAAAACGCCCCGCTTTGTAGGCGATGATCGGTCTCTTGCGGGTGAAGGCCCGCGCAGCCGACATAAACTCGCGTGCCTCGTTGATCGATTCGACGTACAGGATGATCGATTGTGTCCAGGGGTCCATCGCAAAATAGTCGATCAGGTCCGCGATGCCCACGTCCAACATGTTGCCGACCGACACGAAATGCGAAAACCCGATGTGCTCCTGAATCGCCCAATCCAAGACCGATGTGCAAAGGGCCCCGGATTGGGAAATGAACGCCAGATGGCCCTTGGGCGGTGAGTCGGTTGCGAACGTCGCATTCAACGACATGTGTGGCGCCATTATTCCCAGGCAGTTTGGACCGACAATCCGTAAGCCTTCAAAATCCCGCGCCGCCTCGCGAATGGCTTCCTCCAGTGATTCGCCGGCCGAGTTGGCTTCACGAAATCCGGCCGATAGGATCACCAAACCCAGGATCCCTGCTTGGCCACATTCGCGCACAACCTGCGGAACCGTTCGCGCGGGTGTACAGATGACCGCCAGATCGACACGTTCCGGCAAGTCGGCGACGCGTGAGAAACAAGCACGCCCCGCGATGTCCGTGTACTTGGGATTGACCGCATATATGCCACCCTGGAATCCTCCCGTGATAAGATTCCCAAGCACCGTGGCCCCGACACTGCCCTCCCGTCGACTGCCACCAATGACGGCGACATTCTTCGGAGCGAATATCTTGTCTAGATTTCGGATGGGCATATGCTCGAGTTCCTCGAACCCGGACCTCTGGATTTCCTGCACAGCAATTTGTGCGCCTGCCGTGCCTTGAATGAAAGCTCGGAATTGCCGACGCTCGCGCTATTGTGACAGACCCGGCGGTGATCGGTCTATGTATCCACGTGCGGAATCGACACAACTTGCCATCCTGAGTTTTTGCTCCCCTGCCACGCGAAGGTCGTCGTAGGCCATCGTGTTCGGCTCAAGATTTGGTGCGGGGCGTCATTTCTTAAACGCAGAGGGCTGGCAGAGGGCTGGCAGAGGGCGCGGAGTTGCAGATCGTGCGTTGATGCGAGGTTAGGCCGCCTGCGGGGTGAACCGAGTGGCGATGAACAAAACGTTGGGTTTGACCGGCTGGACTGCTGTGGTTTGGCCACGTAGTGGACATGCCACGAATAGCGTGGTCACAATGCCAACCAGCGACAGGACATGTAGGGGGCCGCTATACCTGTCGCGCGACCGTCGTCCCCGCGCGATGCTTTTCTCGCATGGATGCCCTCCTTTGGATGGCGCCGATATCAAAGGACCACAAACGAACCGGCTGTCCCGTCCTCTGATGTTAATACCGGCAAACTGCGGTTTGTCGCAGACTGTTTTTTGGTGAGCGAGTTGGTTCGAGGTTGAATTCTGGGTGAAACAAGCCAAGCTATTCGATTCTTTGTGCGGATCCTGTTGCGATTCTCGTGACTTAGCTTGATAATTGACTGCGCCCTCTCAGACCTCAGATATTACATCGTCACGTTGTTCTCGTGTTGGGTGCGCCATGTGCAATCGACTTAGTTTCACCGGATTGATCTGTGTCGGTCTTCTAGCTTCGCTGCCCGCCTTATCAGCGCTTGGCGACATATACCATCGAGATACTCATCGCCCGATACCCGGTACCGAAGGGCTGCTACCGCTCCCCGGTGCTCGTTTGGATGCGTTGGATCTAAGCTACGCGGATCTTGCCTACCTTAACTTGACCGGAACCAACTTCTCCGACTCGAATTTGACCCAAGCGGATTTTACGAACGCGATTCTGACGAACGCGAACTTCACCGAGGCGGTAGTTGCACAGGCGGACTTTGTCTCCACAACGCCCAGCTTTAGGTCAACACAGTTGTATTCGACTCGCAGTTACCTGCTCGGGAACTTGCAGGGTATCAAACTGTCGTTCAACAATCTAAGTGGCTGGGATTTTTCGCTCCAGGACCTGACGAATGCCAACTTGGGTCTGTCGAATTTGGACGGTGCCAGCCTGGCGAGGGCGAACCTGACCAACGCCAATCTGTCGTCATCGCTGCGAGTGGCCGACATGACGGGAGCGATCGTCCAGGGGGCGATTTTCACGGACACGACGTCGCGCGGTTTCACCAGTCACCAGTTGTATTCGACCGAGAGCTATCAGAACGGGGATCTACAGCGAATTGGCCTGATTCAGAACGACCTGACTGGCTGGAATTTCGCCGGCAAGGACCTTAAGGATGCCTCGTTCCTCGATTCCGGGCTGAACAATGCCGACTTCAGCGGAGCGAATCTGACGGGAGCCAATTTTTTCGGAGCGAGGTTGCCGGGGGCAAATCTGAGCAACGCGGTGATTCATCGCGCTTTCCTGCAAATGTCCACGATTTCCAAGGAACAGCTCTATTCGACGGCCAGCTACCAGCAAAAGGACTTGGTAGGCGTCGACTTGTCCGGCAGTGACCTGACTGGCTGGAATTTCGCCGAGCAGGATTTGACGGGAGCGAGTATGTCCGGGGCGACATTGACCGATGCCGACTTGGCGCCGCCGATCTGAGCGGTCTCGGCCTTTCGGGAGCGTCTCTCGGTAATACGAACTTCCAGGATGCCATCGTTCAAGGTGCCGTGCTAGGAAACGTCATATCGGGCGGCTTCACCCAACAACAACTTGCCTCAACAGCCAGTTTTCAGGACAAGGATCTTCGCGGAATTCTCTTGCACGACAATGATCTGTCGGGGTGGAGCTTTGCGGGGCAGGATTTGGCCGGTTCGGTGTTTAATCGCGCGAAACTGGGTAACGCGGATTTGAGTCAGACGAATCTGGATAACGCCGATTTCCGGTCCGCTGTGTTGGCCGAGGTGGATTTTCGCGGGGCGAGCCTTAAAAACATGTGTTTTGGCGACGAATCTGGCGAGAACCAGGCGGATCTGGCGGCGGCCGAATTCAATACCGACACAACCTACAATCAATGGACCGTCTTTCCAACAGGATTCGATCCGGTCGCCCACGGGCTTACCTTTGTTCCTTCTCCGATCGGAGACTTTGATGCCAACGATGTGGTGGATGTAGCCGACGTCGATCTGTTTGTGACCGGTTTTCAGCATCCGGGTTGGACGGGTAGCGAATGTCGTACGCGTAATTCGACCATGTTTGATATGAATCGAGACGGCACGGTCGACGCCGAGGACGTGCAAGTCTGGGCACGCGATGCCATGAACACCTATCTCGGTGACGCCGATCTCAATGGTGAATTCAACAGTACGGACCTGATTCAGGCCTTTGCCGCCGGCACGTACGAAAAAGGCCGAGTCGACGCGGCGGGCAACGTCTTTGGTGTGGGTGCGACGTGGTCCGAAGGTGACTGGACCGGCGATGGCGTCTTCAATTCGGCCGATGTGATCGCGGCCTTCGCCGACGGCGGTTACGAGCGCGGGCCAATGGAATTGGTCGCTGCCGTACCCGAACCGTCGAGTCTTGTGCTGTGCTTGCCGCTGATCCTGTTCGGCATCCTCCGCGCAGCAACCGCTCGCCGCCAACATGCCTAACGGCCTCATTTGCCTTCCGACCCCGAGAGGCGTCAGTCGACGGCCTTGTCTGCAGTTTTCAATTCGCTGTAGCACGTAATCGGGAGGGCGAGGCCTTAGGTGTTACCGCATTTCATGGATCGAGCCAGCACTTGCGTCTTGCTCTTAACCTGAGATTGATTTGGAAAACTGGGGGCCCGCATGCATTGCATCGCTGGCAGGTGGGCAATTCAGCTAATTCCTCCAGAGTCAACGGCGCAGTTAGGCCAGTATCTCCCGACTAGATGTAGCAAAACCTAAGGCCTCGCCCTCCCGCTACACCGTAACGAAAAATGCACGAAACGTTGAGGGGCCGCCTTCCCGCAAAAAAAGAGAGCCCGACGGCGATCGTTCTCGACGAGGGCGGTGACCAATAACAAAGGCCGCGTCGTTGGACGCGGCCTTGATTAAAGTGTCAATACGGTTCCATGTTAGCGTGACCACGGGACGAACCCGTGATCACGTCGTGAGCGGATCAACGACTAACTCAGGGCCCGCTTGACCCAGCGATACAACAGGTCGTCACGGGAATCGATATCGTCGGCAGCAATCGCCGCGTCGACCAGATTGCCCGACAGCGGAGAGTCCGAACTTGAGGTATCGGTCGATTGGCTAATCGTGTCGGCCGACGACGCAGGCGTACTCGACTCGTAGTAGCCGGCCGCGAAGGCGACGATCAGATCGGACGAGTCGAAGTCACCGTCTCCATTCCAGTCCCCCTCTTCCCAGGTCGAGTTTCCGGCGATGCCATCCTCGTATTCACCTGCGGCGAAGACGAAGATCAAGTCCGATGAGTCGAAGACACCGTCGCGGTTGGAATCGCCCGGGATGTCCACACCGACTGGCGTGACGGTCACATTAAACGTCTCCGAGGCGGAGTTCGTACCGTCGCTGACCGTGACGGTGATAATGGCCGGTCCGCCGTTGGCATTGGCGGCGGGCGTGACCGTCACCGTGCGATTCGTACCGGTCCCACCAATGACCACGTTGGCATTGGGGACCAGCGTTTGGTTGTTGGATGTCGCGGTGACCGTCAAGGAAGTCGCAGCGGTTTCTGCGTCGCCGATGGTGAAGGCGAGAGCGCCGGTGGACGAATTCTCGTTGATCACCTGATCCGCGATGGCCGAAATGGTCGGAGCGTCGTTGACCGATGTAACCGTCACGTTGAAGGCAGCGGTCGTCGCACTAGTGCCGTCGCTGACGGTCAGCATGATGATCACCGGCCCACCACTGGCATTGGCCGCCGGTGTGATGGTGACCGTACGATTCGTACCCGTCCCGGCGATCACGATGTTGCTGTTGGGAATCACCGACTGGTTGTTGGACGACGCAGTGACTGTCAGCGAACCGACGGGAGTGTCGGAATCGGACAAAGTAAAGGCGAGGGGTCCGGTCGAGGTGTCCTCGTTGATCGTCTGGTCGGCGATCGCTGAAATCGTAGGAGCATCGTTGACCGGGTTGACCGTTACGTTGAAGGACTCGGTGACGGTGTTCAGGCCATCAAAGACGCTGATCGTGATTACGGATGGCCCGCCACTAATGTTGGCGGCCGGCGTCACCGTTACCGTGCGACTGCCACCGGTTCCTCCCAACACAATGTTGGCATTCGGTACCAGCGTTTGATTGCTGGAGACCGCGGTCACCGTCAAGGTATCGAGCGGCGTGTCCGGATCCGTTAATATGAAGCCGATCGCTCCGGTCGAAGAATCTTCGTTAATCACTTGATCGGCGATGACCGAAATCGTGGGAGCATCGTTGATCGCTGAGATTGTCACATTGAACGATTCGGTCGACGTCTTAAAGCCGTCGCTGACGGTCAGCGTAATTACGGCCGGTCCGCCAGTGGCGTTGGGTGCCGGAGTGACGTCCACGGTGCGGCTGGCGCCGGTCCCCGTGATCACGATACCGCCATTGGGCACGAGCACTTGATTGTTGGAACTGCCCGTGACCGTCAACAAGTCGATTCGCGAATCCACGTCGGTGACGGTAAAGGAAATGGGACCGGTTGATGTGCCCTCGCCAACCACTTGGTCGGCAATCGAGGAGATAACCGGAGCGTCATTGACGGGAGTCACAGAAAGATTGAACGTTCGCGTGGCCGTATTGGTACCGTCGCTCGTGCTTAGCGTGATAACGACCGGTCCACCGTTGGCATTGGCCAAAGGCGTCACATTCACCGTTCGATTGGCGCCACCGCCACCCAGGACGATGTTGCTGTTGGGTACGATCGATTGGTCGCTGGAGCTTGCCGTGACGACCATTGACGCGACCGACGTATCGGGATCGGACAGTGTAAATGCCAGTGGTCCGGTGGAGGTGTCTTCATTGATTACCTGATCTGGAATCAGCGAGATGCTCGGGCCATTGGATGTCGAAATGACGTTAAATGTGGTCGTGGTATTGTTGATACCATCGCTGACAATCACCGAAATGGTCACGGGGCCGCCCGCTTGCAGCGGAGTCACGCTGACACTGCGACTATCGCCGGTGCCCAGAATATGCAGATCCCGATCATCGATAATTGACTGATCACTGGAGTAAGCCCCGATGAACAGTTCGCTGGACGGCTTGATATCGTCGCCGACGGTGAACGGCACGTTCGTCGTCGTGCCGCTCATCAGCGTTTGATCCGGAATGATCGAAATTGTCGGCGGATCGTCGTTGCCCGAGACGGTCAACATGAACGACGACGACGACATGCCGCCGTTCCCGTCGTTGACCGTCAAGGTGATGGTCGCCGTGCCTTGGCGATCGGCCACGGGATTCACGGCTACCGTGCGATTGGTGCCCGTACCGCCAACGATGATGTGATCGGGGGGAACCATGAACGGATTGTTGGACGTGGCCGAAATTGTCAGGTTGTTGGGATTCGTTTCGACGTCGTTGACCGTGAACGGCGTCGGTGGCATCGATGCGTTTTCCGGAATAGTCGTGTCGGGGATAAACGAAATCGTCGGCTTGTCGTTGACCGGGACCACGTTGACGTCGAACGTCTCCGTGTAAGAACCGGTGCCATCGCTGACAGTCAACGAAATCGTGGCGACGCCACTGGCATTGGCGGCCGGGTTGATTTGAATCGTCCGGTTCGCTCCCGTGCCGGCCAGCAGGATGCCCGAAATCGGGACGACGCCCACATTGCTCGAGCCCACCGTGAGCGACAAGAACGAAGCGGGTGTGTCAGAGTCCGACAGCGTAAACGGAATCGGATTCGTTGACGTGTCTTCGTTGATGGTCACGTCACTGATCGGCGAAATGGTCGGTCGATTGGCGACATCAAACACCGAGACCACGAAGCTTTCGGTCGCCGTGGCGGAATCGGTGTCCGTCACCCGCACGGTGATGACGGTGCTGCCCGTTTGGCCTGCCAACGGCGTGACCCGAATCGTGCGATTCGAATCGGTTCCCCCTAGCAGGATGTTGCTATTGGGGAGCAGACTCGTGTTGGACGAAGTCGCCGTGACACTCAGTTGATTCGCAGGTGTCTTAGCATCGTTGACCGTGAAGTTGATAATGCCGCTCGTGCTGTTCTCGGCGATGCTGATGTTGCTAATGCTGCTAATGGTCGGTGGACCGTTGCTCAAGAACAACCCCAGATCGAAGGACTCCGCGGCCGTTGCTCCCGTGGGATCGGTGACACGAATCGTGATTGTCGTGTAGCCGAAACCACCCGGCGAGCTGATAGTTGCCGTGCGGTTGCTGCCCGTGCCGCTGAACGTGATGCCCGAATTGGGCACCAGGAACTGATCGGAGGACGCGCCCGTCAGCACCAGTGAACTGAGTGGTGTATCGGGATCACTGATGGTGAACGGCACGAGCGTTACGCCACCGATTGTGCCGAGGGTCAGTGGAATGTTAGAGATCGAGGGCGGTGCGCAAAGCTGAGGCTTAAATCGTACTTGGGCATTTCCAAGCTCTTCGCCTCAGCCACGCGAATGATGTACGATGTGCCGGCGACCACGCTCAGGCTCGCATGCTCGTTGTCCGTCTGTGTCTGCGACGAGGTAATCTCAATACCACCGGTCGTTTGCACCGACAAGCTCAAGTCGCCGTCGGCATGCAGGAAGGTCGTATCGACGCTCAACTGCCCGTCGATCGTGGCCGTCCACAGGAAGTAGTCGACATCCGTGGAATTATGGATGTTCAGATTATTGATCGATTTCGCGCCGGTGCCTAGATTCGTCGCCGCAGCGATCGAATTGTTGGGCGATGAGGCGTCAATCGCGTCGGGTTGAATAAACGTCACCTTGAAGTTGTAAGGAACAATATAGTTCCCCGAGAACTCGGAGATCTTCACGTATACCTGTTGGCCCTGAGTGACCGATGCGCGGACTCGCTCGTTGCTGCTGAGCGACACCGAGGAATCGATCTGATTGAATGCGGAGTCGTACAGACGCATGTCCAGGTCGCCCTGGGTGGAATTGAACACCGCATCAAAACGCACGACGCCAGTTCCCGGGGCCGTCCAACGAAAGATGTCGACATCCCCTGCCGGCTCAATCGTCATCGAATAACTGGTGGTCGAGACATCCTTGGCGGTCGCGAACGTATTGTTCGGTTCAAAGCCGTCTGCTGCCAACAGCTCGCGTGACTCCAACAACTGTAGTTGAGGTCGGCACTTGGCGGCTCGTTTCTTGTTTCGTCGCTGTTGTTTTGAGGCTTTTCGCATCCAGTTATTCATGTTCATCACCGGCTACCTAGAGGTTCAAATCGAGGGGAGGTCTTGTATGGTAAGGAGCAACCGCGGAAAGCCATTCCAGACGTCGCCCGGATGAAGGCCTTATGGCGAGAACGCTACTTAACTCAGTTTGTGAAACGTTGGCGTCCGAATGCGGACTCTTTTGAATGGGGTTAATCAATCGACGGAATGCGCGTCCTTGGCAATTGAATGTGGAACCATTGACTGCCGACGCTCGGGCCGCACATCAATGACTCGCAAATCAATTAGCCGTAGACATAGTGCCCCGCCTGAATAGCGTACACAAAATCGGACGATTCAAAGTCACCATTGCCGTCCCAGTCCCCGTCCGACCAAGACGAGTTGAGTGGGACGTTGTCTTCGTATTCACCCCGTTTGAGTACTTCGACGATGTCTGCTGAGTCAAACACGCCGTCGAGATTCGAGTCACCAGGAACAGCGATGTTTAGCGTTCCCGTGACAATTTCGGTTGGTACCTGAGCAAAGTCAGTGTCTGGAAATGGGGTGTCGGACAAGCGAACCTCGAAGCTGCCACTTTCGATACCACGTGTATCGACCATGAAACGAGCAATCGTACCTTCGGCTACCAAGCTCGGATCGTTTCGATCCGCTAACACGATAGTCGACTGCACGAACTGGGGCTCGTCATCAATTACGCCACCGACAACTTGCGTGGTGTACGGACTCCAAATCGTATTCAAGTAACTTACGGACTTGAACAACGGTTCGTCGTTCGGACCTCGACCGTCACCCAACTGAGCACGCAGGTTCAGACCCCGAACTAAAGGGTCACCAACTTCGCTCCGCGCCATCACCGCGATCTCGGTGATGGAATGAGGGGGAACAATGACGTTAGGTACGAAAATCGTTGACGGCAAACTACGGTCACCCAATAGCTCGAAGTCTAGCGGTCGACGACTTTGGACACGCGGCATTGACCAGATTCCTGGATCATCGAAAGACGGCGGCGGATGCATTTAATTAACAGGTTTCAGACTAGTCCAGGTCTACGTGATTGTCAATCCTTGCGCAGTTTGCTAGGTTGCGGTTTGCCGAACGCTTGCGCTTTGTTTCGGCTGTTCAGTTTGCCTCGTCCTTCGCGTTTAACTCGCTTCACATCGGCGCTCCGCGAGGTTAAGCAAAGTGATCACGCAAGAGGGTCGCTGACGGGCTGTCTTGGCTCCCATTCTCAATGTCAGTGTCTTGTCATCACGTGCGCGGCAAAGTTCAACGGCACGATTTGTCGGGCTCGAATGTGTAACGCGAGCTCGGCTGTCAGGACGCGAGACACATCGCGGGATGCCGTCACGGGAAATGGGCCGTTGTGCCAGCGCAGCGTCATACCGAGGCGACGGAACGAGGGCTGAGGGCGGAACAAAAAAAAAGGCGTTCTTCCGCGTGAGGCACGCTGGAAGAACGCCAAGTTTAGCTGCTGACGTTGGCGTCAGTGGTGGACTGACGACTCGCTGTCAGCTCTAGTCCTAGGACAAGTACTCCAGGATGTCGCCGTCCGTGCCGTCGCCGCCGTCGAAGTCGCTGAAGACGATCAGCCGAGCTCCGACCAGGTTGGCCGGTTGTAGGCGGGCGTCCAGCTCAAACTGAGCGTCGAGTCGGGCATTCTGATTCATCGTGCCCACGGCACCCCTCACCTGTTGAGGTGTCCAGGGATTGAAGGCCGCCGGAGCATTCGGATTGTCCGAGAATACGAGGGTTTGGACGTCGAAGTAGTCACGGTTTCCTGCACCACCAGCCGCAGCCAAGTCCTCAATGGCTCCTATGGCTAGGTCGTAGTTCAGGAACAAATGATCCGTGGCGAGTGGATTGCTGGCGCCCAGGCGTGGTGCTACCACCTTCGTTCGGGCCGCCTTCCAGATAGTCCATGCCGAGCCCGCCGTCGATATTGTCGGCACCCAGGCCACCGGACAGTCGGTCCGTGCCCTGTTCGCCCCACATATCGTCGTCGCCGGCATCGCCGGTCATGATGTCATCTCCGGGGCCACCCAGCAGGTAATCCGCACCATTGCCACCGCCGACGGTGTCATTGCCGTCTTCGCCGTCGATGCGATCGTCACCGTCACCGCCGTACAACCCGTCGTCACCGGCACGGCCGACGATCACATCGTCGCCACCGTTACCGTTGATGATGTTGTTGCCGCCGTCGCCAGTGAGCGTATCGGCGTAGTTGCTGCCGTTAAGGTTTTCGACGCTGGTATACGTATCGACGTTACCATAACCGTCGTTGTCGGCCTTACCTTTCTCGAGGCTGGCCGTAACGCTTGCAGGGGCATCGATGTAATCTGCGGTGTCCTGTCCAGGTCCGCCGTCTAGGTTGTCATTACCGGCACCACCCTGGAGGAGGTCATCGCCTTCGCCGCCTTTCAGCGTGTCGTTGTCGTTGCCACCAAAGAGGGAGTCGTTACCCAGACCGCCATCGAGCGTGTCGTTGCCGTCATCGCCGTAGAGGAGGTCGTTGCCATCGTTGCCGTTGACCGTGTCGTTGCCGGCGCCGCCGTGGACGTTGTCGTCACCGCCACCGCCCGACAGGCTGTCGTCAGCACCGCCACCATAAATGGTGTCTTTGCCCTCACCACCATCGATGGCGTCTTTGTCGCCGGTGCCTGTGAGGGTGTCGTCACCCCCCAAGCCCAGGATTGTCACGCCGTGACCTGTGGTGCCGGAGGCATCGATGACGTCGTTGCCATTGGTGCCACTGATCGTGGTAAAGTCGGTCGGACTAAACGTGACTCCTTCGGAATCAGGATTGAAGGCCAACGTGTTGTTGCCTGTGCCACCCTCGATGTGAGGAGTGAAGGGCAACGGGAATGGCGCCCCGACTGTAGTGGTGTCGTAAGCATCCACGTTCTTGACGATGTCGTCGTTTTTGCCGTTGGCCGTGTCTGCGTCGACACCGCCGTAGTACTGATCGCGGCTCAAGGTACCGCCGATCAGCGTGTCTTGGTCGGTCAGAGCCGGATCAACCGGCAGACCGACCGTGGAACGTCCGTCACCGTAGAGGTACGTCCGTTCCAGATTCTTTAACTGTGACGCGTCCAACTCGTCGTTGCCCGCCAAGCCGAACATTTCGAAGCCGACGAAATTGCCACCATTGGCGGCAGCCGTGGCCTGGAGCTGATCGACGTTGAAGGCTCCAATGAGCCGTCCGCCAGGTACGTTAAGCTGGGATATTTCAACCAGCACATGACCGCTGAAGCCGGATTCCGCGTCCAGCGTCTGCATTTTAAACACATCGGTATCGTTTTCGCCGATACCTCGAACCACTAAATCTGATGACCCAGTGCTTACAGGTACAACGCCCAGGAAAGCCGTCGACGTTAGCGTCAGTCGCGGCTCAAGTGGTTGCAGCGAAAAAGGGCGGCACCCGAATCTCTTCTTTCTTCCCATGTTAGTAATCTCCGAGCGGTGGTTGGATTGGTATTCGGACTGAAGGTAATGAGTCACCAGGTATAGGCCACAATAATGATGTTTTCGCTAGATTCAAGTCCGTGGTAAGGCATATTTGGAATTTTTTACAGAATTTGTCTAAGCCATACCTCTGGAAAGGGGGTGTTTTCACAACGTCCCCCTGGGTGGCCGGTTGCCGTTCTGCTACGGAAGGCCTTTTTCTCCAGGAATTTACGGGAAAACTTGTTTGTAGCGGACATCAATGTGGGGACCATCATAACTGTGGAAACCCCCATGACCCGTTCTGGTTTCGAGATTCCCGCAGAACTTTTACGGGATCCCTGGCCCCTACACGCGAGGGGTCTGACGGAATCATCCGAGCGGCCGAGTGAAATCGGCGACAAGACCGGGACGATGGCCGTCGAGGCGTCGAACTGCCGTAAGCCCATCTTATTTGCATTGCCTGGCTTTTCCAGCATCGCCGAGTCAAATTAACTCGCGGCAACTGCCGGTACCAGCGGGGCCGGCGTCAGGGACGCGCTTTCTGCGAGCATCAATTCGCCAAGGCCACATGACTTGGCACCACGCGTGATCGTGAAGGATTCTCGCGTGGCGATGCCGAGTGCAGGACGAGCGTCTTGAGCGCGTAGCCGAACCTCAAAACATGATTGCGTTGATCCAACGGCACAACATCGACAACGATTTGTTGTTGGCCGTCACGCAACGGGCGCTTTCGACGTGTCGTCTCGGAGTGTATCGGTTTGCAATTGCGCCAAGTCACAACAAATGCTCGTTTTTCCCATGGTTTTCAGCTTACCTCGCACGACGTCGTCGCCTAACTGACAAAGCTTGGTGAACCGCAGAGCGTGGTCATCGTGCCACACGGTGCGGTGCAGGGACTCACGTCGTACGTCCGCAATGACCTTTGTGCAGATCACACAATGCGACGTCGCGCGGGGGATTCGTGCGGGCGAATTTTGTTCGAAAACAATTTAGCAATCGTTCAAGTTGCAGTATTCACAGTAGATTGCGATTTGTGCTTGCGTAACCAAAGGAGCACGAGTTCGTGATTCGAATTGGTGGTCAACGCATCGGTTGCAATTGGATCCCGTGGAAGATTTGCGACCGGGGCCGATGCGGGTGCAGATTGCATTGCCTGACCCGTACCGAGACTCGACGACGGTTCGCGCCGTGTTGATCAATGCTTCGAGCGCCCTGTGGTGCGAATTTCGTTGAACGAACAGACTATATATATGCGCTGTTGCGTGAACGCTGGTAATACGGCGTCGTGCGGCGCGGTTGGTAATGGTAATGTGGCGCGGAGCGCCAGTTGAGGCTCCTGTCAACGCGAAAGGGCCGGATGGGGCGACGACTTAAGCGATGCGTCAATTTGATGGTCCTTCGAGTGCGTACTCTTGCACTTGTGTGTTATTCTGGTGGGGTTTTTGAGGGATCTTGCTATTCAGCGCGATCTGGCCAGTTATTCTAAAAGTTAGTGGGTTGTTCCAGCGGCTCACGACGTGTTCATCGGGGCGAGGCGATGTCGCTAGTTCAGCGGTCGCGCACGCGATACGACGAAATTCCATTTCCATTTCCGGTCAACGGAGTCGGCATCGGAATATCGATCCCTGTTGTCAGCGCATCGTCGCAGTCGATCCGCGGCGAGATTCAAAGATTATGTTCGCACGACGTTTAAAATTGATCGGGATGTTTGTGTTGTCTTGCGGTTCGATGGCCGTAGGCGAAACGGTGATCATTGACGGAGACACTGCGATTGATGCCAGCAATTCGCTGCCGGCATCGGTGGTCCGTATTGTAGATGGGGTGTCTGGGCCGACGACGCTGAGGATTTTGGACGGGGGAAATATAGGTACGCTTAATGGAGAAGCGTCGGAGTTGACTGGTGATAGCTCATTACAGATATACGCAAGTGCTGCAATGGGCGCGATCACGGTACGCGACCGTGCCGTGCTTGAGCAATCCGGCGGGGAAGTGAATGCGTTTCGTGACGAGCTGACTCCGCTGCTGCCTGGTGTGATGGTGGCCGACGGGGCAGCGACAATTCGCATTGCCGATGGCAGCGTGACGACATGGGGTAACATGCCTGGGGTTTTGGCTCAGGAGACCAGTCATGTGTTGATGCAGGGCGGCGTGTTGACACACTTGGGTACCAGCCCCGGAATCGTATTAAACGGCAAAAGCACGGTTCAGCTGTCTGGCGGCGAGATTGTGGGTGGGACAAGTTTTCCCGGAAATGGCATTCAGGCGAGTGAATCGAGTCAGGTTGCGATTTCCGGCGGCAAGATTGACGCTTCTGATGCGTACGCGGTATTGGCGACGGATGCATCGGTCATCGATATCACGGGGGGCGAGCTGCACGGCGACGCGGCTGCGTTGCGCCTGATGGATGCAACTCGCGCCGTGATAGCTGGGGGGCAGATTAGTTCGGATGCCGTAGCTGTCCGTTTGTCAGAGCTCAGCCATCTGGAGATGACGGGTGGACATGTGATTGGGATGCGGTTGAGCGACACGGCCTTAGCCGATATTCGTGGAGGAGCCGTCGTGGTCTTGGATCGACCTGCGGGGCTTGAGGTTTTTGACAGGGCCGAAGTCAATATTGACGATGGCCGATTTGTCGGAGATCGCGCTGCGATTCAGGTGACCGATGCCGGTGTGGTGAATTTGAAGGGAGGATTGTTGCAACACTGGTCACCCGACGGAAAGGAGCTTGTGATCACGGGGGCGGGAGTCGCCAATGTTTTTGGATTCGACTTGCACGTGGCGGGACAGCAGCTGTCTGGTTTTCTGGCCAATGGCCTGCCGATGAGCTGGGATTTGGAGACGCGTGATGCGGGCCAAGTCGTGCTCCACGAACTCCCCGATCCCATTGTCAGCGGGGATTTTGACCGCAACGAGCAGATTGATGCTATCGACATCGACATCCTCGCCACCGGAGTACGACGTGGATCCGATTATGCCCCATTCGATTTGAACGGCTCCGATGGCGTCGATGATGCGGACCGGACTTACTTGGTCGTTGAGATTCTGGGCACATGGTTTGGCGACGCAAACCTGGACGGCGAATTTGACAGCAAGGACATGGTTGCAGCGTTTCAATCGGGCCAATACGAAGACCCTCTCATCGCCAATTCAACGTGGAAGACGGGCGATTGGAATGGCGACGCCGAATTCGACTCCAGTGATTTAATCCTCGCCTTTTGGGACGGAGGATATGGTCGCGGCCGCCGACCGATGGCCGCGGCGGTCCCTGAGCCATCGGGGCCGCTCTGGGCAGAATTGATTCTGTTTGCGTTATGCCGTCGATGGCCCAAGCGCAAGCGAACTCGATGATCTACGCTCGACGCCCAAGTGAGAATTTATCCACACAGTGTGCGCACAGTGTGCGTCCACACAGTGGCACTCCCCACTCTCCACGCAGCAGCACGCACGCAGCACACGCACGCACACGCAGCAGTGCCACGCACGCACACGCAGCAGTGCCACGCAGCAGTGCCACTCTCTAGCCAGTGCCACGCAGCAGTGCCACTCTCTAGCCAGTGCCACGCAGCAGTGCCACTCTCTAGCCCGGATATTTCATCCGCCGATGGCAGATGAATAAGATGGGGCGGTCGGGCTTCGATCGATGGGATCTGGCCGGCGGTGACCGGATTGCGGCAGACGGCCCCCTTTCCCCCACGGGTACGGCGCGGTTCGAATTGCTCGAACTCAGCCGGGTGTCAGGTGCAAGGATGCGGCAAGGCGACGGAAGAGATCCTGTTGGGGATAGCTGCTGGAGAGATGGAAGACAACACGTCGTACGGAGGTCACGACGCGAGCAGCGACTTTGAAGATCTTCAGGCGAATCGTATTCACCTGCGCTTGTGCCAGTTCCGTATCGGCGAGATGATCCCGTCTGAGGGTTTCTACCAGCACGTAAGCGAAGCTCGACAGCAGCAGTCGGAATTGGTTCGCGAGAAAGTCGTGACAGCTGGTTCGATCGACGAACAGCATGAGTTGCTGTTCTTTGATTCGATTTTCCATTTCGCCGCTCCAACACCTTGTTACGTGCCAGGCCAAAGATGTACGAAACACCGTGATTATCGCACCATCGCATCAATCGCCAACGACAGAAGCCACTGTCTCCGCGAATCGTCATCTTGACGTTCGGCCATCTTTTGCGAATGGCATCCACGAGCAGTTTGGTGATCGACCGTGCATGTTTGGCAGCATCGATTTTGCTGGGGCGGAGATAGGCACAGAGCAATTGATCACCACAGAACACGTACAACGGGAGAAAACAATAGCTCTTGTAATACCCGTGAAAGAAACGTTGTTCCTGCGAACCGTGAATGCGATCGTCGGTGGCATCGAAATCCAGTGTGAATTCATCGGGAGGTGCATCGTGTGAATTCAGAAACAGCTCGACCAACAACCCGGAGAGCCTCAACAGCGTTTTGTGGGTGATCCGATTCTCCAGGCGGCACAGCGTGGAAGGTGACGCCATCGGCTGATCGGCTTCAGGAGAACAACCGGCGGCAATCTGCAGTGCAGGATCCACCCGCATCGTCTGCTGATCATTGAGGTCTTCATACCCCAACGCGAGTGAAATAATCCGCTGCGCCAACATGGCCCGCTGATCATGGATCGTAAACCGAGGATCCCGCGGATCGGGGATACATTCGTTGATCCCATCGATTATGCCAAGGCGGCGATCCACCTCTCGCAACAACAAGGCTCCACCGTCCGTTGTCAGCCGGCGACCCAGAAAATCGGCGACGATCTGCCGGCGCCCGTGCGGTGTAAAGTCGAGTTGCTTCGTGTTACACTCTGTCATCCTAGCGAGTCCTTGGGTTTGTATGGAAATGTTGTCGCAAACACTGTCATACAAGATCCAAGGCTCGCTAGCTATCCCAAACGCTACATCGGCGAATGAAATTTCCGGGTTAGCGTCCGCACAATGACACTCTCTGACGCATCGGTCCAGTCCACGCCATCCATCACTCGTTCGCATCGCTGTGCCGCGGTCGGCAGTTTCACTCTCTAGGCGGTGGGCCAGCAGTGCCACTTTCTTGGTGCGGCAGTGCACTGCGACTTCGACTGCGACTCCGACTCGACTACCTCTCTCTTCTTGGACTCGACGACTTACTTCTCTACTTCTTGCGGGGTACTTCTTTGTGCGGGGTACTTCTCCTTCTCTTCTTGTTCTTGCGGTGCCACCCACTGCGCCCACTGCGTTCTTGCGGTGCCACCCACTGCACTCTTCTCTTCTTCTTCTTCCTTTTCTGCGGTGCCACCCCCTGCATATTTTCTTCTCACGTGGTCATCTCGGTCGGTGGCACTTCGTGTCTTCTGCCTGTCGGCGGATCGTTGTTGCGGATGGCCTGGAGTTCGGGTCGGAGATCAACGGATCGTGAGGGATGGTTGGCAGGCATCTTCGATCAAAGTCTCACGGAGTCTCCAAGTCATGCGGGCGATTTTTTATGCTTGCTGCGGAGGCGTGGCGCGTTGTCCAACAAGTCGCGAGGGCGCGTCGTTTGGGATGTGGGCTTGTGGGCCGCAGGACGAAAGGAATGACGATGGGACGTTTGAATCGTACGGAAGTGATTGATGAGACTCAGGTAGGCATTTACCACGCACTCAATCGTTGTGTCCGACGTGGGCACCTTTGCGGTCACGACGGAAACAAAGATTACAGTCATCGCCGGCAGTGGATTGAGGATCGCATTCGCTTTTTAGCGAGTACCTTTCTGATCGATATCTTAGGATTTGGTGTGATGAGCAACCATTTTCATACGGTTCTGCGCAATCGCCCGGATCTTGTCGAACGTTTGTCGGACCAAGAAATCGCAGCTCGCATCTGGCGATTGAAGCACGAAACGGACGCCTCCGATCCGTCGCAACGCCGCCAACGTCGACGCCAGCGAGAACGCAAGCTCGCCCAGATCCAAGCCTTGCTCGCCGACACCGAGCAGATCGCCACCTATCGTCAGCGACTCTCCAGCATCTCGTGGTTCATGCGTTACCTGAATCAATCGATCGCCTACCGTGCCAACCGCGAGGACGACGTTTCGGGAAGATTTTGGGAAGGCGCTTCAAGTGCCATCGCATCGAGACTCCGGACCATTTGCTGGCCGCCATGGTGTATGTCGATTTGAATCCCATTCGGGCGGGGATGGCGGCCACGCCTGAAGAGAGCATCTATACCTCCGTCTATCAGCGGATCCACGCCTTAACTGCCCGGCGTCAGGCAGCCAAAAAGAGTCCGCAGCGAGTCCGCCAGGTGGTGGACGCATGGCAGGTCCAACAACAGATGGATGATTTCCTCAGTCCGATTGACGAGCGTGACGAGATGTTGACCGACACGCGGGGGAAACCGAAACGAGGCTCGGCGGCTGGATGTCGTGAGAATCAGGAGGAAATGGAGTTGAAGGCCCGTGCCTCCGATACAGGCTGCTTATCCATGACGTTGGACGATTACGTGGCGGTTGTCGACGTCATGGGACGGGTAGCACACGCCACCAAACCCGGCAAAATCCCTTCCGATTTGCCTTCCATCTTTGAGCGGATCGGCCTCGGTCAGGTCGCCGTTTGGATCGAACGATTTCAGGCCTATGCTGCCACCATGGCGCAAAAATTTCGGCTTCCCGCCAATCCTCCAGACGTCTTCGCCGCATGGACGATGCCCCACGCCGCCGATCCGAGCTTACTGGCCAAGTCATTCATCTGACGTGCCGCTCGGCCTCGGCCGCCACCACGTCGCCGCCCAAGTCCGCGTCCCGATCCGTTGCCATCGGTGAATCCAACGCGCCCCCGGTACGCGCCGCAGCAAGCATCTTACTTGCCACAGCCTATCCGTTTGCCGAGGTCATGCGTGCTCACTCCTCGACGCGCGCGCCTGGCCCTCGTACATGCCCATCGTGTCCCTCCGCCTGCGGACCCCGGGCAATTCTGACGGCGTCTCTCGCTACGCGACCAAAACAGCCCCATTCTCACCCACGCTCCCGGCCCAAACCGCTCGCCCCACAAAAGCATACCGTCAGAACCTCGCGAACAGGGCAGGGAGTAGCCGGGCACGGAGTGGCACCGTCGACCGAGCGTCGACCGAGCGGACCGCGTCGCGCCGCGTCGACCGAGTGGCACCGTCGACCGAGTGGCACCGTCGACCGAGTGGGACCGAGTGGCACCGTCGACCGACCGGACCGCGAGCGTCGTGTGCGTGTGTCGGCGGCAGGCGGCAGGGCGGCGGCACCCGGCGGCCAGGGCAGGGAATGGCACCGTCCCGTGCCGTCCCGTGGCACGCACGCTCCCAGCCCAAACCGCTCGCCCCACCAAAGCATACCGTCAGAACCTCGCGAACCGGGCAAGGAGTAGCCGCGCACGGAGTGGCACCGTCGCGCGGCTGCAGCGCCGCGCTCCAGCGCGGCTGAGTGCGCGTCTGAGTGGCACCGTCGCGTCTGGCACAGAGTGGCACCGTCGCGGAGTGGCACCGTCGCGGAGTCTGGCGCCGTCGCGTCTGCAGCGAGTTCGCCCGGCCAACGCGAGGAAGCATTGAGGCGACTTGAGCTGCGACCTTACAACGGGGCGTGGCTGGACGCCGATCAGATCGACGTCCTTGAGCGTCAAGCCACCGCGAATCGGCAGGCCGAAAGCAAGTACGCCAGTCGCGTGCAAAAATGGACCAAATTGCTCCAACGCGGGAGCGTCAAGCAAGCCGACTTTGTCCACCAACAACTCGATGAGCACGACGATAGGGCGATAATACCCGTCCTCGAAAAGTACATGTCGCCATCCGGTGCGGCATCGGCACTAGTGGTTGTGGATTGGCTGAAGCGTCACCCTCACGACGCGACAACGCAATCGCTTTTGCGCCATGCATTGCATTTGCCGTGTCAGGAAGTCAATCAGGCGGCGATTGCGGCCTTAGCGCAGCGGCCGCTTCACGACTATGTGCCTCCTTTATTAGGCCTGTTAATTCCTCCTATCGAAACCCAATTCCGCATCTGCGTTTCACCGTACGGAAGCGTAATCCACCGTCATGAGCTGTACCGCGCTGGGCGAGCGAACAATGATTTAGCGCAGTGGAACTTCACTGACACCGCGTGGAAAGCTCGACTGGAACTTGATGGGGCGAGGTGGGCTACGCCTATTCGCCCATCCACGCGTTTATCCGTGAGCGTTTCTCGCGGTGTTGCCGCCCCTGACTAAGACAGAACAACTCGAAGAGGTAGCCGAAATGAAGCAGCGATTGCAGTGGCTCGCGTTCGAAGCGGCCCTGCGAAGCTCTCTTATCGAAAGGAACGTGCTGCAGACAAACCAATTAGTGCACGCATAGAACAGCCGCATATATCCGGTACTTCGCGGCGCGACAAACGCTCAATTGGATGACGATCCCGAGCTTTGGTGGAGCTGGTGGGACACCTATTTGGGTCAATGGCCACGGTTGGCAGATGGCCAAGCGTCTGACGGTCGGCGACGTCCTTCACACGCTTGAGGGACCTCGCGTGGTCGTCCAGATTGTCGAGACCGATCCCGCCCGCGCACATAACCTCGTGGTCGACGATCTCGGCACGTATTTCGTCAGCGAGAAAGGCGTACTGGTCCACGACAATCAACCGCGTCAACCCACTCAAGCCAGGACGCCCGGACTCGTTACGAACTGAGGGAAGTCGCCGCATGCCGCCTGGGCGAACGCGCGGCTCCGCTCCGAGGACGACGCTGGTTCCCCTCCGGCCGTCGAGCCCGCGACGGGCAATCGGCAGCTCCGGGACGGCATCCTCTTGCGCGACTTGCCGCCCCTCTCGGGGGTTCCGGACGGCAGTCGCACCCTTGTCGAACTTTCTCTTGGGTGCTATCGTGCCCGAGTAGTTTTGTAATCGTTCACCGGAGTCGACCGATGCGCCAACTTACTGCCGAAGGCCAAAGAATTGTGGCGGACCTATCGCAACGCCATGGTTTCAGCCAGGATGCCGTCACACACATGCTGTTTGCCGTCGCCAACGGCAACGGCACGATGGCTCAGTTTAATCACCCCGAATTCGCCGGCTCCGGTCAGTGGATGCAGGGCGGCATGATGATGCTCGGGGACATGTTCAATTACAACTTGAAGGGCCAAGTGGATGGCCTATGCCAGGAGATTTCCGGAATCCTTGCCCAGCAACCGGGACTGTTGCAATCCGGCAGCTTTCAATCACAGAGTCAAGGTGGCATGACATCGCAGTATCAGGCAAACGGAACTCCCATCGGGCCATCGAGCCTATTCGTTCCCGATCCTCGTGACAACTGGTGGCCAGCTGAGCTCGGCACGCCAAACGCGATCGGATCACAAAACGATGTGCGCTACGCGTATTTCGCCACCGGCCGACGCTTGGCAGTCAAAACAGGCAATGACGTCTGGGTCTACGACACGTTGGACCATCAAATTGGTGGATTCTCGCAGCAACAGGGCATGGGAGGCTCGATCATCTTTACCAGTCAATACGGCACGGTTAACTTGGCAACGCTACCGATTGTCCAACGAAATGGTCAGCCCGCCACCAGTGAGCCATCACTTGCTATAAACTCCACGGACAACTTCGTGCCGCAGGCGTCATCGGCTGCCGACGTCGACGTCATCGCATCCATCGAACGCTTAGGAGATCTGAAGTCCAAAGGCATTCTCACGGACAAGGAGTTTGAAACGAAGAAAGCCGAACTGCTATCAAGGCTCTGAGCGATATGATGTCCAGCGGCCACTAGGTCGCGCAAACAGGCCTTGATCTTAGACCAATCACTGCAACCACTTCATAAATATCATTGCGGAGCCCGACAACGATTTTCGGAGTTTTTCGCTGTCGCATGCATTTGCCTAACCGCGCCGACACACGTATCGGCCCAGTCCCGACGACCACAACCCGACCCGAGATTCAATGGAAGTTCGACCACGGTTGGGACGGCAAGCGGATAATCATTCACCAACGACGGTTGCAGATCGGGGTGATTTCGCCAGGCACAAAGCTCACACCGCGGCCCACGAAAATCCTAGTGGGGATGGCTTGTCGGACGACGCTAACTAAGACCGTGTACCGCCGGCTGATGGAAACTATGCCGGCTTCTTGGCCCACAACGACCACGATGTCGGGTTGCTGATTGAGGGCACTGACTACACCCCCTCGCGTCAATGTCCGGATCCGCATCTGGTGTGGCTTCGTCGATCGTAGTGCTGGTACAGAGTATCGTCACTGGTCCGTTGAACCCGGAGGCGACTTGAATCGCTTCACCTGCGTCGGCAACATTTACGGATTGCGAAAAGGCGAACACGCTCTTGAGTCGACAAACGAATCCGCCAGAGGATCTGTACAACGGTATATCACATATTCGTCCTGGCAAAGTGCCCCCAACGATTGTGTGCGTAGACCTTGCGGAAGCAAAAAAACTCGGCGACATCGATTGAACCAGCGACTATAATTTACGACGCCTGACAGGGATGGCTGTTCATATGGGTAGACGTACGCGGACAGCGCCCCTGGTCTGTAGGAGTTAACGATCTTGAACGATCCATGCGAAACCTCCGAAATCACTCTGCTACTCAAACAGGCGAACAACGACGACCAGGCAAAGAACGCACTCTATCAATGTGTTTATTCGGATTTGCGTCGATCAGCGCCGCTTGCTTGCCAATCGCCCTCGAGGAGACTTGCAGACGACGGCTCTGGTTAACGAAGTTGTGATGCGGATCGAGAAGGCCGATTGTTTAAGGAATCTCGCCAACCGGAAAACTTTCTTTGCCATCGCTGCCAAGGCGATGCGTCAAGTACTGATCGACCATCATCGGCGCCGGAACAAGCGATTAGAAGAACACGTGGCACGAGAACCCTTGGACGACATCATCGACGAAATCGAAGCCCAAACCGGCTCGAATTTCGATTTTATTTCAGTGGAACTCGAACGATTGGAACGCGAAGCGCCTCGTCAACATGCCATGATCATGCACCGATACTTCTGCGGACGGACCGTCGCTGAAACGTCCGAATTGCTTGGCGTGTCCGAGGAAACGGTGCATCGCGACTGGAGACTCGCGCGGGCCAAGCTTTTCACGCGTTTAAAGTCAGCCGAGTAAATTGCGCCGAGTTCGGCGTATCATCTCATTTTTTCGTTATCAATTACGCTCCGACAAGAGATTCTGCGTTTGTACCTTTGTTGACATAGGGCATTTCGCGATATCTGCGACGACACCCGGATTCGCAGTGCGAGACGACACAAAGCGAATAGGCGGCCACGCATGGGAGCACGCGATGGACGATCAACAACGACAGGCGACTATCGATCGACTGTTTCAGGAAGCGTTGCGTCGGATTCCAAACGAGCAGTCCGAATTCTTGGAGCGTGCTTGTGCGGAATTGCCAACCGATATCCGTGACGAATTAGAAACGCTGTTGCAGGCCGACCGTGAACTAAGCGGCCGCTCCATGGAGTTTTTTGAGCGACCTTCCGCAAGAGCTGCTCAGCGGGATACGACGGATTTCGTCGACGACCCACTGATCGGAGCAAAGATCGGCGGATTCGAAATCCAGCGACATCTTGGGCGAGGTGGATTCGGCGTTGTCTACCTAGCCCGACGGACACATGAGTTCGAGCAAATTGTGGCACTGAAGCTGATCCATACCTACCACGAGCATGATCCCACGATTCTGCAACGTTTCGAACTTGAACGACAGCTACTTTCGGACCTCAATCACCCAAACATCGCTGGACTGTTGGACGGCGGATCGACCGATGAGGGCCGATCGTACTATGTGATGGAGTATGTCGACGGGTCGCAGATCACCGACTATTGTGACGCGAACCGACTTACGATTAACCAACGGCTCAAGCTGTTCCAACAAGTATGCCTCGCAGTCGCTCACGCGCATCAATACAGCATTATTCACCGCGACCTGAAACCCGCCAACATACTTGTAAATGCCAGCGGTACACCTAAGCTCGTCGATTTTGGAATTGCCAAGCTATTGGAGCAAAAGATCTTTCAGCGCGAACGTCAGCTCACGATGACCGGACAACTGCTCATGACCCCGGAGTACGCCAGCCCCGAACAGGTCAACGGCCAAG
The DNA here is from genome assembly GCA_963785495.1 of uncultured Planctomycetales bacterium. Lineage (GTDB taxonomy): Bacteria > Planctomycetota > Planctomycetia > Pirellulales > Pirellulaceae > CAWAVP01. Next base: position 186,637 of record CAWAVP010000026.1, read on the forward strand.
CGATTGGTATGGCCAGCGACGTCTACTCACTGGGGATTGTGCTCTACGAACTGCTGACACATAAGCGGCCTTATGACGTGCGTAGCGGTGCGCATTATGAATCTGCGCGGATTATCAACGAATTCATTCCTCAAAAGCCGAGCCTCGCCGTACGGACGGCCTCCACCCCCCTCGATGAACCGAGTCAACGTACGTCTTTTAGGTCCATGAGTCGAATCTTACAAGGTGACTTGGACCACATCACGATGAAGGCCCTCCGCAAGGAACCCGAACAGCGATATCGATCGGCGCAAGAATTGGCCGACGACATCCAGCGCTATTTCGACGGACTCTCAGTGACGGCACGCAAAGGTTCGACGAGTTACCATTTCGGCAAATTCGTGCGGCGTCATCGGCTACCCGTCGCGACTTCGGTCGTCGCCGCCGTGCTCGTGATGGCTGCGATGGTCGGCGTGCTGGCCAGTTGGCGAAAATCGACGGTACTAGCAAAGGAATTGGGGACCTCGGTCTATCGTGCCGACATGAACCTCGCATACAAATGGTGGGGTGAGGGGAACTTACCACGCGTCGATGCGGTATTACAGCGTTACCTTCCGACGAATCACGGGGCGGACCAGCGAGACTTAGCGTGGTACCTTCTCGCCGCCGAGTACCAGCAAAACGACCTGGACTTTCGCTCTGACCCGTTCCTATCCTACCAAAAGAAGTCAGTCGTCGGATTCGACGGGCATACGCACCTGATCTACGCCTTCTATGATGACGAGGAATTGAATTGGTCGGAGAGGGACACGAGTCCTGGGGCATACTACAGCGTCGATATTGGGACGCTGGCCCCCACCGAACTTTTCCGGTTTGGAAGTGATATTAGAGCGATCTCTCGCGATGGCACTACTTTTGCGACGTGCATCTCCACTGAGTCCAGCGACGCCGGTGTACTAACCAAGTTAAGTAACGACCATGTTGCGACCATCAAGATTTCCGCCCTCGACGGCAAATCCATCGTGCCATCGCTTGGTTGTGACATCGTGATCTCGAAGCTAATCCTCTCTGACGATGGAACGCTTGTCGCTGGATGGTCAGAAAAAGGCGAGGTTCGCATATGGAACGTACTCTCCGGAGATCTGATCCTGGCCGACCAACGGATCGGCCGGATACCCAAGGATTTGGGCAATACTTCATCGTTTATCTTTTCGCCAAACAATCAGCGTGCAGCATTTTTGGAAGAAATTCAGCATCGTTGGCAAGTCGTAATCTGGAATCTCGCTGGCGACGAACGCCGTGTGCCGTTGACTCACAATCGAGTGACACAGATCCTGTTTACTCCCGACGGTGGGGATCTGTTGATCGCAGCGGACGCTCTTAAACGCATCGATTTGACCGCCGACGAGACGATCGTTAAGAACATCGCGACAAATGAAATCCATAACTGCGAGGCGATCAGCATATCTCCGAGCGGAAAACTCGTGGCCGCTGCAACATCCGACTGCGCCTTCACGATTTGGGATCTGGAAGAGTCGACTGTCGTGGCGCGACGATACTTTGAGTACTGGATTCCATGGTTTTTCTTTCACAATGAAATCGACCAGTTGGTTGGGATTCACTGGAACTCTATCTGGACTTGGAATTTCTCTAGTGAGAGCGACGCGGTTTCGACGGATGGATATCTGCCATATTTCAGAGAGGCCTTCGACTACCGAGATTCTTTCGACGTCCATGCAGCCAGTGGTAACGTGGCATTTGCCAATAACGACTATCAACTCACTGTTTGGGACACCAAGTCGCGTCGAAAACATTCGTTCGGGAGCGGAGAGTCACCCGTTGTTTCTACTGCGTTGTCGCCCGACGCCAAGCTCGCGGCGCTGGGTGATGAACTTGGCTATATCGAAGTCTGGGACTTGTCGACCAACCAACGCACTCAGCGATTCAGACGCAGGTTGCCTTCGGAAGATGCGTTTTCCGGCTCGACGTCGCTGGCCTTCTCGCCCGACTCAAGATATATCGTTTCCGGAGGTTTTTCATCAATGTTCGCGTGGGATGTGGTGACCGGCGAACAACTTTGGAATGTGCAAACGGGCGATGCGATCGCGCAACTTATCGAGTTCGATCATCGGGGAAACCTACTGTTAGGCACGAGAGGCATGAGGGACAATGGGTCGAGATTACAGATCTGGGACGTATCCACAATGATTCCGACGCGTTTGCATGACCTAACGCAACCCAACCACCCCACGGCACTTGCTTTTTCCCCGGATCGTCACAGATTCGCCCTCGCCAACCTAACCCGTCTTCAGCTCTATGATTTAGGGAAGTCGCCTCCTGAAGCCGGTCCATCGTTTGGAGATCACAATATCGTGGTGGAGAGTCTTTCGTTCAGTCCGGATGGACGGATGCTGTTTTCGAGCTCGATTCGGGGAGTTACGCTGTGGGACGTTGAGGCAATGAAAGAGATCGCCCATCTACCTGGTCAGAATAATAATGCCGTGCGTGCCGTGCAGATGATTCAAGACGCGGACGGCAAACTCGGGTTTCTAACAGGCACGGACCGCCCCAATTCGCCGTTAGGCGGTCGCATGCTCGTCCGATGGTTTTCACCCGAGAAGATCGATGACTATTGGACAAAGCGGCAGTTGGCCGGAGCGACGGCCGTTTCTGCCAACACATCCGTCACTGTTGCTGCCACGCAAACGAACGACGAAGAATGACGGACGGGCACCGCAGATGTAGCTCGAAGGACGAACTGAGCTGACGGCCAAGGCGATCGTAAGAATTCGAGGTATTGTCCCGTTCATGGATCCGCGTTCGTCTTGGGGAACTATCTATCACCGGCTGTTCCCCCAACCGAGCGCCGTTCATTTCGTTGCACTTGAAGCGATGTCGACGCAGGTCGATGATGATTCCATCGGGCCGCGAAGATGGCGCGACCGCAGTCGGTGTGTTCGTACCGGCTTTTAGAAAACGGCGAATTAACGGACCCTCACCCTCTGAAGCCCCGGTTTCGCTGCCCGCATACAAACAATTGCTTTCGGCTTCTAAGCGTTGCACAATGGTTGCCGTCTCTGCAACGCGTCCTTTACTCCCGTGGAGCCGTCAACATGCCGCCTTCGATTATCCGTGCCTCAATCATGAGCTCAAGAATACACACATCGATCGTTGCCGCGATCGCGGTGACAATCACGGTGGTTTTCACCTCAAGGGCAGTTGCAGACACTCCGCACGACGCAGCGACACCGGCTAATGTGACAGGTGAGTTTATCGCGAAGGAGGTAACGCCAACACCGGTTCCCGGACAACTTGGGGTGGTGGTGAACGAATCGTGCGCATTCCCTGGTTACAACCTGATCACTCCAAGCGGAGAAACCACATACCTATATGACAACGAAGGCCGGGAAGTTCATTCCTGGACGAGCGAATACTCCGGCCATTCCGTCGCTTACTTGCTCGACAACGGCCACTTGTTTCGGACTGCCGAGGCAGCCAATCGCAAGCCAGGTTTCCAAGGCCCTGCCGCCGGCGGTCGCTTTCAAGAATTCGACTGGGACGGCAACGTCTTGTGGGATTTCGAGTATCACAGCGAAAAACGATTGCCGCACCACGACGCGATCAGACTCCCGAACGGAAATGCGCTGCTCATTTGTTGGGAGATGATCAATGAAAAAGAAGCGATTGCTCAAGGACGTCGTCCGGAAACGGTGAAAGACTCACACCTGCAGCCCGATTGCTTGGTTGAGATTAAGCCGACCGGACGAACGACTGGAGACATCGTTTGGGAATGGCACGCCTGGGATCACCTCATCCAAGACCTCGATACCACCAAACCCAATTTTGGAAGGGTTGCCGAACACCCCGAACGATTCGACGTGAACTACGTTCGCGGTGAAGGCAACCCTAACGCGACGAACCCGGATTGGATGCATGTCAATGCGGTGGCGTACAACGCCGAACTGGACCAAGTCGTCCTCAGCAGTCCCGCCTTTAGTGAGATCTGGATTATCGATCACGGTACTACAACGGAGGAAGCACGGGGACATACCGGCGGGCGCTGGGGCAAAGGCGGCGATATCCTCTATCGCTGGGGCAACCCCGGAGCTTATCGCAACGGTACCAAGATTGATCAACGTCTCTACTTCCAACACAACATCCATTGGATTCCGAAAGGGCAACCAGGCGAAGGCCATTTGCTTGTCTTCAATAACGGTCAAAGTCGCGAGCCCGAAGAATATTCGTCGGTCGATGAGTTTGAGCCGCCGACTGACAAGGCCGGCAATTACGTTCGCCGAGAACATGCGCCATTCGGTCCCGATTCGGCACTCTGGAGCTATACCGCGACAAATAAGACCGACTTTTACTCCTGGTTCATTTCTGGCGCCCAACGTCTTCCCAACGGAAACACTTTAATTAACTCGGGCGCAAATGGAATCGTCTTTGAAGTAACGCCCGAAAAAGAAATCGTTTGGAAGTTTGTAAACCCATTTAAGAACGCAGCTCCCGGTGCGCCCCCTCGGCCAAGACCGTTTGAAGTCGTGCCTGGATCTATCCGCGATGCGTTATCCATGAAAAAGGAACAACGCGAGAAACTCGACCAGATCGACCAGGAATTGAACACGAAGCTCGATGACATTCTCAGCGATGAACAACGAAAGTCCCTTACCGACCCGAATGATATCGACGTCAGCACCATACCTGCGGGCGAGTATCTGACGGCATTCAAGAGTGACAAGCTCAAGCTTACGGAAGCCCAAATGGAAAAGTTGCAGGCGCTCGCAAGTGACTTCAATCCCCAGATTGCGAAGATTCTGACGGAAGACCAAAAAGGCACAATTGAACGCGTCAAGAAGGATTCGGCAGGACCGCGAGGAGGAAATCGGCGGATGCCAGGCAATACGTTGTTCCGAGCCACGCGATACGGACTGCATCACCCGGCGTTTGATGGCAGATTGCTGACGCCTGGCAAGACGCTCGTGGAAATACAACAGGAGCGGGAGAAAACTGCGGCGCCGAAAGATTGAGCCGACATCGACGAATTCCGTCGAGTCGCAACCTTCAGATAGCCTCACGTTCGTTGGCATGCGTGTTGATCACCCGATACGCTGCACGCGTAAAGTTGTGCAGCGACAACGGTGCCAGGCAGCAAAGTTCGTCGCCGCGTGCATAACCCGGATTCTGTTCGATGAAGAAGCGTACATGGGCATCGCATTTCACACGAAGTCCGGGAGCGGCCACGGCCTCACGAGCATAATACTTCTTGGCATCTGCACTGACGATACGTCGTGAAGGATCGTACCGATCGCCCGCCACAAGTCGACCGAGTGCCTCGACAACTTGCTCGACTTCAAGCGGACATGGTTCATTCCATTTCGGGTAGTAATGCCGGAAGAACAGTGGTAGGTAGCGATACGTGCGAAATCCTTTGGACGTTAGAAACCAAAACAGAGCCTCGTTACGAAACTGGTCGATCAGACGCAAAGCAAGCTGCCCCCATTCGTGAGCCAGCGCTGGATCGCCCCAGTAAGCAGGCGCCATAACGGTGTCACCTGAGAACGGCGCCCGAATTGCGCGCCCTCGACGGTTGTTTCGAGCAACACCTGCGTTGAAAATCCAACCAATTGGTGGCTGATGGGATCTTGCACCAAGATCACGAGCCATTTCTGATCGAGATCGTGCTCAAACGCATCGCGGCTCGTATTCTCATAGCATTGCTGCATCAGGGAGAACATCCGCGCCCGATCCTGCCACGTGAGCTGAATCACCTCGAGTAACGAACTGCGAAGTCGCATGCTTCAAATCCTACAAACATCCGAGTTCTAGGTAGGGAACTCGTGCGGAGAGGCGCTCGATGTCGGGCTTGGCATCGGGCCAATAAACCAGGTAGATCAATGTAACGTACTCGCGCCCTGAGTAGGGACGAATTGCGGGCAGCAGCGGATCACTTTCGTGGAGGCCGATTAGCAGCAACGCGTTATTTTCTTCGCGAAGCCTGAAGATTGCCGCTTGCAATAACGCGTCGACGACCTCGGGAAATCGGTCAGACACCACCGGTATCACTCCATAGCGAACGTTCAGCGGCTGACCAATACAAGGCAGTCGAGGCTTGCCCCGCAGTGTCGCGAACGTGTTGTACAACGGGCGGCCCAGCGTCAACCGTGTCGAGTATCCGTGAACCATGCACTGTTTGAATTGCCTTTGATCCCAAATGCCCAATGTACCCACCAGACGATCATTCACGTGGGCGAGCACCATCGACTCGGGCGCCAGGCCCATCAGCCGTTGTGGTTTGGCGAAGAATTCGGCATCGTGAAAATGCGGAAAAAACTGTCGTTTTGGACCGTGCTGTCGAAGAAATTCCGTGACAGCGTTGCCATCATCCGATGTGGCTGTCCTCGTCACGGCGCCGGTTCTGGCAGTGGTTAGTTTGCTGGAAGCGGCCAGCGTAAGCGTGTGATAGCGACCTAAAGGATAGTAGATCGGTAAGCCGGCGCTGGGAACAAAGGATTTTGCGAGCCTGATGGTTGTCAGCTGCGATGGTGGTGAGGTAATACGGTACGCGTCCGTCAGCGTGCAAATGTCGAAAAAATCGGTACCCTCGCGCAAGCAGCCCTGCTCGACTACGATACTTTGGCAATAGGCGGAGCGAGCTAAGGTATCCAACGTCAGTTGGCTGTTCATTGACATAACAACTGAAAATGGAACGCGACTCCCATGCCAATAATACACTGAGTCGTCTTGTCGCGTACCGCTACCACTTGTACGAAATGCCCGTCAATGGCGGAGGCATCAAAGAAACTTGGCTCGCGCGAAAAAGTGAGTTGCACATCACCATCCATGGGAATGTCGGCGAGTAGTGCGCAACGCCTGATCATCCCTTTGTGTAGCCAAGCCGATCTCGAACTGACTCATGTTTGATTACCGTATCGTGATTTCCCGCTCCAAGTGTCAACCCCTGGCGTAGATCAATATCGAAGTGTGAACTAAGGTTCAAGCCAAGATATACACCCAGCATTGTTGCGTTGCGTACGTTGGCCGCGCGGTCGCGGAGGCGATGGAGCATCGACGCCCAGCCGTAGAATTCTCGGCGGGCCCACAGGCATCCCGCTTTCAACTCGTCCGGGCTCATGTTGGCGGGCTGAAACGTCACGTTGCCAACCCGTCCCTCTGGATCAAGCCACCAAGGGTCCTGCAGCAACTTGCCTTGCGCATATAAGCGGCGATACAGCGGCGTCCCGGGGAATGGTATCAGGTGATTGAACGCCGCTAAAAAGAGCTTTTCTTCGCGCAAACTCGACGCTTTCGCGAATCACGTTCATATCGTCGTGGTCGTAGCCAAATACAAACGTGCCGTAAATCGCCAAGCCATGCTTGCGAAACTGCCTAAGGCTCTCGGTGTAGCTCATGTGTGCAGTATTCCACTCTTTCCCCATGGCCGAAAGGTTCGCTTGATTGATCGATTCCATGCCAATCAGAACGCCCCGACACCCGCTTGCGGCCATTTGGTCCAGGAGCTCGTCATCTTGCGCTATATGGATACTTGCTTGGCCAACCCATTGTATGCCGAGCGGCGTGATTTCCCGGCATAACTCGCGGGCCTTGTTCGGCTCACTGACAATGTTGTCGTCGACAATAAAAAACCGCCGACTGCCGGACTGTTCCATTTCGCAAGCCACGTCGCGGGCGGGGCGATGGCTCTGCGCCGCGCGGTGGAAGGCAGTAATCGAGCAAAAGTCGCAGCGAAAATTGCACCCACGAGCGTATTCGACGAGTGTAATATTCTGATACCGTCGATCGGCGAACACGGAACGATCGGGGAAAACGTTCATCAAGTCGCGTCGACCTCGCCCGTCATAGACCGGCTGTAGTCGTGATGCTTTCGCGTCGGCGATCAGTTGGTCCCAAATCGGCTCGGCATCGCCTACGACGATGGCGTCGGCATGTTGGCGTGCTTCTTCAGGAAGCAACGTCACATGGTAACCGCCCAACACGACTTTAACATCACGCAAACGATACTGTGCAGCGATGCGGTATGCGCAAAGCCCGTGAACGTTTCCACGGAGATAACGACTAAATCGGACTCCACCTCGTAGTCAATGCATTCCATCCGGTCGTCGAAAAACGTTACCTCTACGTTGGGAGGCATCAGGCTGGCGAGCACCGCCATCGATAGTGGCTGCATTTGCCACGCGCGAACGTAGGGTTTGCCTTCTTTGCGACCAACTGCGGGATAGATAAGTGTAACTTTCATGGCTGCCATAACAGGCGTTGCTATTGCCCGACGAAGTGCAGCGGTCGCTTGGAAGACAGAGCGGGCTCGCGGTAGACTTCGTCGGCCTTGTCCGGTAGGTGACGAGCAAAGAACCTATAGCCTAGGTTTGTGGACAGCCAAAGGGGAAGTATGCTCCAAGGCGCTCCGGAAAGTCGGCGAAAAAAAGAAGGCCAACTATAGCTCTGCTCCCAACTCCACTGAAGTCCTTCTTGGAGCCGCTCGGCAGACATCCGCTTCGGTTCGAACACCACGTGTTCAACGTCGTACAGCGACCACTTGCGATGCAGCAAACGTCCCGCGGATTCCAGCCTTGTGTAAAGTGGGGTACCTGGAAACGGGGTCGCAACCGCATAGCGTGGCAAGTCGATTTTTGCCTTATCGACAAACTCTACAGTTCGTTCGAACACGGACGCATCCTCGTCGTCGAAGCCAAACACAAAACAACCTTGGACACCTATACCATGGTCGTGAAGCCGTTGGACGTACTCAGCGTACCGGACGGCCGCGTGAAAGTGCTTCCGCGTTCTATTGAGTGTGTGCTGGTTAATGGATTCAAAACCAATCAGTACGCCACGGCAACCGCTTTTAGCAGCCAGGCGCAACAATTCTTCGTCTTCAGCCAACCGCGTCGTGGCGAGCCCGACCCACCGCATTTGAAGCGGGATCATCGCCTCGTATAGCGATTTCGCATAGGTCACGTCTTCAACCGGGCTCAGATCGATGAACAGGGCGTGCCGTCCTTCGAACGTTGCCAATTCCGCAATCACTTCTTCCACCGGGCGGCGCATAGACGCCATGCCATGCAGTTGGTACGACACAAAAATCGCACTGATGCGGGCAGCCACGAGTCGCCTCGATGCTATTGACAGTGGCGTAACGACTTTTCTTCAACATGCCTCGCTTGGCGATCGGAAGTCCACGCAAGTGCCGATCGAATGGCAGCGAATAGTGCGCGGCCAAGCCGCCTTGGTCCAAATCTCGAATTAACCTCGGCCAACTCGCTTCTGCATACCCGGTCACAACCGTATCGGCATGCTCAGCAGCTTCGTCAGGCATCAACGTGGGATGGACACCACCAAGCACCACCTTGTGGCCTCGTGACCGAAGGTGGTCGGCAATCTCGTACGCACGCAACGCTGTACCGGTGATCGCTGAAATCCCCACTAGGTCCGCAGAAAAATCCAAGTCCAGCGGCTCCACCCCCTCGTCTTGAATCGTGACCTCAGCGGGCACCTCGTCGGGAACCAGCGCCGCAAGAGTTGTGAGCGTCAACGGCGCGTACCGCAGCGACCGCTTGAAGATGCCTGTCGTATTGCGGTGAATATCGCCTGCAGGCGACAATAGCTGAATGCGCATGGCAGCGATTCCCATTCAATTGACCGCCGTATTCCGAGGACGTCGCTGGGCGAGTATCCGGCCAGTTAGCACGCCGACTGAGTGCGCCGATCAGTCCACCGACACCCCCCGCAAACATGGATGCTCTTGAGACAGCGGTGGCTACAAACGTATTCGTAATGGCGTCCATTGATCCATGGATGCGGACGATTTTCCAACTGTCGCCATCGCGATGACAGATCGCGGTCCAGAAACCCTGGAACTTGTACGTTTTCCCGTTGGAGGTCGTGGCCGTATCGTTTGTCGATCCATGCGCGTAAGCAACATCTCCTACGATGGTTGCTGGCTCCGGCACGACGACCGCCACGGAGTACTTGCCACCCTCGCCGAGCAAACCTTGGATCTTGTCCCAGTAGGCCTGTAATGACACGAAGCTGTTAACCTCCTCGCCAGTTACCATCACGCCGCTAAAGTCGTTGGCCAGGTACGGCTCGAGCACGGAGGGATCCGCATCAGTGACGGCTCTTTCGTACTCCTTCACTAGCGCCATAAGCGATGCGTGGTCTGCGTCATCGTCGGCAAGCGACTTTGACACGTTTGGTCCAATCAGCATTGCCAACGTGCAGAGTGACGTGGTCAGGGATCTAATCATCGCTACCTTCCTTTTGAAAGCGTTTGGTGCGAATGTGACGACCATTCTGGAACAGTGCGAAGGGCGCCATGGGGAGATAGCCGGGAGTTTGTTCACACGGACCGATTTGGACACCGGCGGGTAAAAGCGAAAATCCGCCAACCAGCGCATCGTGACCGATCGAGACAGTCGCGAGTACCAACTCCATCTCACCTGTGGCACGGCGAGCAAGGAAGTGTGGGCAGATTCTCGTGTTGGCACCGATAACCACACGATCGCCGATGTCCAAAAAACAGCGGTCGTAGATTACCACTCGGGGCGACCAATATACGAGCGACCCGATACGTGCGCCCCACAATCGCATCCAAGGGGAATACAAACCGGGCACCAGCCGTAGTATTTCTTCAAGGGACGGCAGACGGTTGAATAGCACCTGACATTGTGCCGTATACCACCACCTAAAAAAGTCCAAAGTGCCGACGACATACCGCTCGGCGGTGAGAGTGCTTCGCGGACGAACTAGACGAGCGGCTAATGGGGGGACGAGGTAGACGACCAAAACGGCCGTTGCAATCGCTGGCCAAACACCGCCGTACCTGGCGGCCAAAGTCGTAGCGGCTATCGTCGAGCACACGTGCAGAAACGGAATGTATCCCAACGCGACCATCGCCAACCGTGCGCCGATCGTTAGGTCAAACGCTGGCTGCAATTCGTTTTGGTAATCAGCGGATGATTCGACCGGCATAGCGATTCTCTACGTGCTCTTCGGTATAGCGAGGCCCTCGCCACATGCGGAGGTACTGCCAGATCAAGGACTCTCTTCCGCGGCTGCTCTCCCGAGCAATCCGAGGAAGGTACTTCCAGGGAATCGTGGGATGTTCGTGGTGAATGTGATGCCAGTTGTGATGCAACCAGATGGTGTCGATCGGGCCCCATAACCACAAATCCTTCGATCCATGGATCACATCCCGCTCGGTGCCAAAATGGTGCACGTATTGCATCGCGGACCACGTGATACCAAAGCCCGCATAAAGAACAAGGTAAGCGACAATGGGAATGTGCAGCATCCAAATGATGGAAATGTGCAGCGCAATGGCCGCAACGGCTTCCAGTTGAATCCAGCGCCAATAGCGAGGATTTAAGCTTTCGACGAATGCCGCAGACGGTCGATCGAAATCAACAAACCGTCGCCTAAGCAGGAAGGGACAGACAAGCACAATGAAATTGGCTGAGACGATCGTGATCCAAAAGAAACCGGTCAGAATGCCATACAGCTGCAGCCACTTCCATACGGGGTTCTCCCCGGCAAAATAATGGTCAAATGCTTCGTCATCTGAGCGATTTCGCTGGTGGTGCCCCATGTGTCCTTGCCGCATCAAATGGTATGGGGCCGGAAAAAAGAGCGCCAGATAGACACCTAGAATGTCGTTCCAAATCCGGTTGGGATGGAGGATACCGTGCTCGGCCTCATGCATCATCGCGTAGATTGAGTTGCCTACGATCGCGAACAGTAGCGATAGAAAACCGATTCGCCACCACGCGTGCGGCATGAGTTGCACTCAAGAATATGACTATCGCCGCCATTGTTTGCAGGACGATGATCACCAAGTTCAGCCGCCATGGAATAGGGAATCGCGTCAAACCGTTCACGCCTCGTAAACACTGCGGGGCAATGTTGCGACCCATCGGAAGAATTGAACCAGTTCCATATCCTGCTCCGTGAACCCATCCGGCTGGTAGCGTACACCGCTGCAGCTTGTCGATGTCGTACTGCAAAAAAGCTTGCGTGAATCTGCGGCGAACCCGCAGATTCAATTGGTCGAATAGCCGACTGCTACTCTTCCTGGCAAACACAATCACCTGCGAGAGCGTGTTCGACTCATCTACTGGCTGACTCGTTACCAGTAGCCGGCTATGGGCCCTTCCGAACTCACCTTCAACCAGTACATAGGGACCACCCCAAGACGTGATCGAAACTCGGACGACCTTGCCGACGAAGTATTTGAGCAGACAGTCGAACACGCTCGTGCCCACGACTTCCGCTTCGAATCGCATGCGACGCGCAAACTCAGCCGGACAGTCTACCTTAGGCGGCGTCGTTAGCTTACGATCGTGCACCGCTTGAAAGTGCTGTCCATCAAATCCATTGCCTACGAGCATAAACCAGGGGCTGTCGGTGGCGAACGAAAACGGCTGGCTTGCAACAAAGTTACACGGGTCGCAGTCAGCAAAAAATGGCAACGGAAACAAGGGCGATGGACCGAAAAAGAAAAACACGAACCCGTGCCGCTCCAGAACCGGATACACTCGCAATTGCGTCGACGCAGGGATCTGCTCGGCACGGGGTACCACCACACACTGTCCTTGCTGCGAATACTGCCAGTGGTGAAAGGGGCATTGGATGCAGTCGCCCTCCACTCGCCCACGTCCAAGGTCAGCACCCAGGTGCGAACAATGAGCATCCAGAATGGCAACTCTGCCATTCGCTCCTCGATAGGCTACCAGTGCCGCCCCAGCATGGTTCTAGAAAGTGGCCTGTTTGCCAGCTCTTTCGAGCGGCAAAATAGATACCAAGTTCCAGGTCGTGCAGGAAACTCAGACGCCGCTGGCACTGCGGTTGCCGAGTTCGCCGTGCGTATTGCCGCCAACTGTGCCATCTCCACACCTGGTCACCTGCAACGGTAATGAGATCCACCGGCGGATAGTATACAGCCTTGGCGATGATGAGATACCGGAGAAGCAGATGAAATGCGATGAAGCGTGGATTCGGTGGCCGACAACACCATGCTGGATTGCATTCGCTCGCTACGGTGCACTACTGACGCTACTGTGGATCATTGCGTACGGTGGTGCGAGTTTCGTGACCTCGCTTCATTCATACCGGGTCCGGCTTTACGTCGACGCGGACTTGGCAATTCCCTTCGTTCCAGCGACATCTGTCATCTATCTGTCCTTGTTCCCGATGCTGTGGCTCGCGCCGTTCGTATTGCACACGTCGGACCGCCTGCGCGAATTCGCGCGGTCGCTGGCGATACTCTTTATCTGCTCCGCTGTTGGATTCTTGCTGCTCCCAAGCAACGAAATGCGCAACACGCCGCCTCCAGACGGTTTCATTGGGCGGATTTTCGGTTTTGCCGACTGGCTCAACCTGTCGTACAACTACCTCCCCTCTCTGCATGTGGGAATGGCAGTGCTTTGTGCTGAAACGTATGCCCGCAATACAACAACCTCTATTTCGGGGCTCCTGTGGGCATGGGCAGCTGCCATTCTGCTGTCGACCCTCCTCACGCATCAGCACTACATCATGGACGTCGTTGCGGGTGCCGGACTAGCATTATTGATCGGTCGCGGAATTCGTTTGTGAAGTCATCCACCACGATTCGTCCGCGCTGCACAGAAGGACGATCGTATGTTGACGGCTGACAAGGTTCACCAACGAATCAACAGCGGAAGGCAAAGAGTCTACAGACCAGCCCAAGCTGTTGCCGGTAGATGTGTTGGTCAACCTGTCTCATCATCCGCCATCGAATGTCAAAGTAGCGGAGGAGGGACTCGAACCCCCGACACGCGGATTATGATTCCGCTGCTCTAACCAACTGAGCTACTCCGCCGCTTTCATCCTAAGTGGCTTGCAAAAAACCACTTACAACCGATCCGCTCGGCTGTCATCAACGGCACGAGGGACATTAGGAGCCGCCACGGGGGCACCGGGCCCCGTCATTTGGCGGTCCTCAGATTATCGGTCGCAACCGGAGAATGGTAAAGGGGTTGTGGGCGTGATTTCGTCGCCTCACGCCAAAGGACGATAGCACAGATGCACGACCTGCCGCCAGCTTCTTCCTAGTGGGAAAAAGGGGACTTGCGCAAGTCGACCTCTCGCGATGGGAGAGGTCACTGCGGCGCCGCACGCGTCCTTGCGAGACTCGGCTAACTGGCCCGGTCGTCCTGCGTGGCCTGGGCGATGTCCGTCATGCTCGACTCAAAACTGCCCAAGGCGTCCGAGTCAGCATAGTGGCCGCGCTGCAGAGCGAACAACAAGTCGCTGCTGTCGCATTCGTTGTCGCCGTTCCAATCCCCGGTGCGCCAAATTGAGTTCCGCGCCTCTCCGTCTTCATACTGCCCCGACTTGAATACCTCAATCAAGTCCTCGGAATCGAAGATGCCGTCCATGTTGGCATCGCCAACCACGGAATCCAACACGACCTCTATCAGAAAATTCGCGTCGCGTTCGTCAACCGACGCGTTGCGGTCCAAGTCGTATCGATCATCGTCGGACGAACCGGCAATCGCCTGGTTCAACGCGTCGATGTCGCGATCGTCAACCTGACGGTCGTCGTTCACATCCGCGGAATTGTGGTCATCCTGCCCGAAGGCCCCATCGACCAGGTCTCCTACCTTAATCGTGCTGCCCGGCTGGATCGTGGGAAAGTCCGCGGGCAATGGTGGGTATCGATCGTCGCCCTCGGCTAATTTCATAACGGCCCGGCCAAACTCGTCCGTGGCGACTTGTCCCACAACAACGCCATCCACCGTCACGTCGAATACCGTATTCGCGTCCGCTCCCGCAATGCGGACACTGAATTCGGTCCGCATCATGCCCTGCTCCGCCCCCATCGCCAGCTCGGCCCGGCCCTGCGCGTCGCCATCTCCACCCAACACGGCCTCGAACTCCGCCCCCTGATCGTCGCCGCCGACTGCATCTCCGCTCGAATCCTCTCCGCTCGAGTCATCGTTCGTGACGTCCGGCGCCGACTCGTCGGGGCTCGTGTCGCCGTCGCGCGAGTCATCGTTCCGGTCGTCAGTCTGGTCGCCACTCAGATCGTCAGAGGGGCGATCGTTGGAAAGGACAACGTGATCGTCCGCTGGGCCACCGTCCTCAGATCCCCCAAAGGCTCCGGCGGCAATTGTGCCAACGGTGATTTGGGAATTGGCGTTAATGTCGGGAAAACCGGCGGGCAATAAGGTCTCATTGACGTCGGGTTGGGAATCGAGGCGGAGTCGGGCCTTTCCGGAACCATCGACGGTAACTTGGCCGACGACGAAACCATCGACCGTGACGTCATGAACCGAATTGGCAGGGGCACCTTCGATCTGAATGGTGAGCTTCTGTTGAAGCTGTCCGTGCTCCGACTCCATTTCATATTCCACCTCACCCCGTGCTCCGGCATCGCCGGCCAGCTTGGCCGACAGCTTGAGGCTGTCGTGGGAGGTGTCGTCCGATCCACGGTCGTCTCCCGTTTCGAACTCGTGTTCGGCATCCAATTCGTGAGAATCCGACTGTTCCGGTTGGTATTCGGCGTGCTCGGTGTCTCCGGCCTCGTGTTCTCCGCTAACGTGACCATCGCCTGACAAGAGACATTTACGTTCGAGCAATTCGCCGAAGAGACGAGGTAGATTGGATCGAGGTGCCATAATCTGTGGATTCCCTGTGAGAGTTGCAAGAGTTGTGGCAGATTGTCTTTCGATAGCTAGGAGTGTCATTGAGATCGCCAATGCGACAGGAGAAATTTGCGGCGGCAATGGGAGGACCGCGCACCCCACGACAAGATCCCCCGAGTGGGGGTCGCAGACCACGAATCGTGGCAAGGCGGTTGCTGCGGCCAGCGAGCGGACGCGCCACAGCGGCGACACTTCGGATCGGGCCGTTTGTAGGGCAGCCCCGTAAGATTGTCTGCGGCCAGCGTCGGGACGGTCGCTTGTGACCACCGGGGCCTCGATTAGTATAAAAACATGATCACCTGGGGTCGGATGTTAAAAACTTCTGGCGCCCCAGCGGTCTCGCTTCCCCGGGCCACCGTGTTTGCCGAGGAGCACTCACGTCAAGTCCTCTCCTCAACCGTCAGTCGAAGTTCCTCGGAAACGGCTTCGGTGGCAGTCGCTGCAAAATCCAAACTTTCCATACGCCACACACAAGACATTGGGCATGGTCAACCACGAGATAACCGATCCGGACAGCGCCAATCGCACGACGAACAGGGCGTTGATCGCATGGACCATCCTAGGTGGCGTGCTACGCGGGATAGGCCTGAATCAGCAATACTGGTACGACGAAATCGTGACCGTATTAAATACGATTCGGATCCCGCCAACAAAGTTATTGACGAGCTACGTGTGGGACAACCAGCACACGTTCTATTCGGCACTAGCCCAATTGAGCGTGGCGGTTTTTGGCGAGCATCCGTGGTCCGTCCGATTACCGGCAATGATCGCGGGCACGCTCTCCATCCCGGCGCTTTACTTACTGGGGCGCAGTGTGGTGTCGCGACGCGAAAGCATCTGCGCAGCCGCGCTGCTTGCCGTTTCTTATCACCACATCTGGTTTTCCCAGAATGCACGTGGCTATTCCTTGCTAATGTTGGCCACGGTCATCGCGACGTGGTGCTTTTTGGAAGGTCAACGGCGGGAGTCCCTGCGATTGTGGATCCTGTACGCTGTCGTGGTCGCGTTCGGCGCCTACACTCACTTAACGATGGTGTTCGTGGCCGTCAGCCATATGCTGATTGTGATTGTCCAGTGGTTGGTGGCAAGCTACCAGGGACAACCGCGTAAAGTGTATTGGCGGCCGACGCTGGCGATCGTCGCATCGGGCTTGCTGACCATTTTGCTGTATGCCCCCATGATGAGCGACATCTGGGCATTTTATACCGCGGATCATGCGCAAATTGCTTCCGAATGGACAAAAATCACCTGGGCCATTGGCGAGGCCTTTCGCGGATTGCAGATGGGCTATGGCGTGGTCGTGTTGATCGGGCTGGCTGTCATCGGCGTGGTGGGATGCTGGCGGTTTATGAAGTCCAGTCCCGTTGTCTTGGCACTTATCGTGTTGCCGGGACTCATGGGACTGGCCGTCATGCTTGCCACCGGGCGAAACATCTGGCCGCGTTTCTTTTTGTACGTCTTTGGCAACGCGTTGCTGATCGTCGTGCACGGAGTTTGGGGATGTGCCGACGCAATAACAACTTGGCTCTTCAAAGATCCAGAGCGACGCGCAAAATGGTTTGTGAGGTTGGGCTATGGACTATGCGGCATTGCGATTCTGCAGTCTTTCCGCATGTTGCCACCTCTCTATCGAATCCCCAAACAGGACATGGTGGCGGCGATCACCTATGTCGAACAACAAAAACAGCAGACCGATCAAGTGACCACAATGGGCTTGGCCTCCGATGTCTTTCAGAGATTCTATCGAGTGGATTGGCTGCCAATTGTCGACGAGCATGAGTTGGACGAACTGACTCGTAAGGGAGCACGCGTGTGGGCAATTTCGATGTTTCCGATTCATCTGAGAGCCCTTCATCCGGACCTTGCGGCCCGCCTGGACAAGGACTTTACGGTCGTCAAAACCTTTCCGGCTACAGTCGGTGACGGCCAAATCCGCGTGCTGATCCATGACCCGAAATAAGGATGTGTCCATGAATCAGGCTGCCGAACAGCCACCCCACTCCATCAGCTCCACAAAGCTTTCGGTAATCATCACGACCGTCGGCGGAGGGCGGCATCTGGAACGTTGCCTGGATATGTTGTTGCCACAGATGACGGCGGCGACTGAAGCACTGGTGCCGCATGATTCAACTCTGGACATCGACGCGATTCGCGCGAATCCCAAGTACGAACGGATACGGTTTGTGGAAATGGGCCAGGTGGCGACCGATTCGCCGACGGGAACGGAGAGTGCAGCGCACGAGATGTTCGATCGACGCACGGCGGCCGGTCTGCGAGCAGCTGGCGGCGAAATTCTCGCATTGTTGCAGGATTACGGTGCGCCGGCGCCCGATTGGGTCGAACAGGTGCTGCTGGCGCATCAGATGCCGTACGGGGTCATTGGAGGTTCTGTCGAGCATGCCGGAACCAATGCTTGGAACTGGGCCGTCTTTTTCTTGGACTTCGGCCGCTTTCAGAAACCGTTGCGCGAAGGACCCGCCGTTTACTTGACCGACATAAACGTCTCGTACAAGCGTGATGTGCTGGAGAGTGTTCGGCAGCTGTGGGAATATCGCTACAAAGAGGTCACGGTTAATTGGGCGTTGTCGCGACAGCACGTTACTCTGTGGCAGCGTCCGCAAATCGAAGTCTTGCAGAACCGCGGCCAGCTCCGGTTGCGGGACCTGTTGGTTGAACGCTACTGTTGGGGCCGGCTGTTCGGATCGATCCGGGTCCACGAGAACAGCGGCTGGGTGCGACTGCTGTTTATCCTGGGCGGTCCGCTGATTCCCTTGGTGTTAATCGGTCGCATCGGGCGTAAAGTAATCCTGGGCGGTCGCCACGTTGAGGCGTTTTTTCGTTCGTTTCCTCATTTTGTGGTGATTACGACAGCCTGGTGCTGCGGCGAATTTGTCGGATACCTGACCGGACGCGAATCGTCTCGGTAGACACGGGGAACGATCGCACATCACAGAACTATTGGGCTCCCACCGATCATGACAGCTCAAGCCGCAGAAAGACCGCGGGTGGATGAACCTCCCAGGCCCGCACGACGATCGCATCGAGCGAACCTGGCCATTTTGGCTTGCGGTGAATTCCTGACGCGTGCTATGTCGTTCGTGGCCTTTGCACATTTGGCGCACACGCTGGGTGCCGACGGCTTTGGCAAATTGGAATTCGTCCTGGCATGTCTCATGTTCGGGATGATTGCCGTCGAGTCGGGTTTTCAGACGATCGGTGCTCGGGATGTGGCAATCGATCCTCGGTCGGCTGCGAACTTGGTGTCGAGAATCCTGCCAATACAGCTATTGATCGCCGCCACGCTGACCGCCGTCTGCTTTGTCCTGCAATGGGCCAGTTGGTTGGATCCGACGACGGCACGGTTGTTGTTTGGCTATAGTATCAGCCTGCTGTGGATCCCTTTTTTTTTGACATGGGTATTCCAGGGGCAGCAGAGAATGATTTGGGTAGCCGTACCCCAGGTCTTGCGACAACTCTGCTTCCTCCTGGTCGCGTGGCTGGGAGTCCGCACGACCGACGATCTGCTGCGGTTGCCCTACGCAGAAAACGGCAGTGTGCTGGCTGCGGCCGCGCTATGCTTAGTCGTCTATTTGCGCCGCGGTCAGCGGCTGAGTCTCCGCCGTCCCTGGACTCCGGAATCTCGTGCCGTCATGCGCGACGCCGCGACCATTGGTACGTCTCAAATCCTCTGGTTCGTGCGGATGTATTTTCCGATCGTCATGCTCAAATTCATCCTGGGGGACGCGGAAGTTGGCCGATTTGGGGCCGCCCATCGAATTGTTAACGTCTTTCAAGTGGGGGTTACGGTTTACTGGATGAGTTTCTTTCCGCAATTGAGTCAGCATGCGGGTCGTGCCAGCTTGCAGACGACGCTGATGAAGTCACTCACTGTGTCGACGAGCTTCATGGTCTGCTGCGCGATTGGCTTTTCGTGGTTCGCGCCGCAAATCATGCAGCTCGCCTTTGGCAGCGGCTTTGCTGTCGCGACGGCGGCCACCGTGTTGGCGATCATGGTCTGGAGAGTTCCGATCATTATGTTTCGAAGTCACGCACGGCAGGCGTTGTTTGTGAGCCGTTTTCAACGCGACGAACTATTTTGCTCGTTGCTCAGCGTCGTCGTCCTCCTAATTGTCTCCTACTGGGCGACTGTGGCCTACGGTGTTGTGGGCCTGGCCTTGGCCGCCACGTTATCCGAATTAGTCGGTGCCATCGCAACTTGGATCGTCTGGTTGTTTCGTTGGCGTCACAGTCAACGCTTGATGGAATCCCCTCATGAATGAATGTCCAACAAGTTCCACTTCCGTGTCGAAGATGCCTCATGCCAAGGCGTCGCGGCTGAAAGTGCTATATATCGCCGGCAACGGACGCAGCGGCAGCACACTGCTCGACGGCATTCTGGGGCAGCTGGACGGTTTTTTTGCTGTCGGGGAAGTGCGACAGATCTGGGATGAAGGGATCGTCGAAAACCGACTATGCGGATGCGGCGCCCATGTGCATCAATGCGAAGTCTGGAGTAGGGTGCTTGCTGACCTGGCCCACCACAACAACCTGGATGGACGTCGGATGGGCAGTTTGCGCGAGCAACTCGCACAGACCAAGCGTTTAGCCCGGATGTTGGCGATGCCGGCGCAATACCGACGACGGGCCGTACCCGGCTTGGCCGAATTCCTCGACGGGACGAACCAGCTTTACCAATCGATCGCCCGCGTCACGCAGTGCCGAGTCATTGTCGACTCGTCAAAATGGCCAACCTACAGCTTTCTGCTCAGCTTGCTCCCGGATGTCGACGTCTATGTGCTGCACCTGGTACGAGACCCGCGGGCATGTGCGTTTTCCTGGACGCGAGGCAAGGACACCGAACCGGGACATCCGATGGGGACCCAAACGGCGTTCAACTGCACCGCTTACTGGGTCGTCTGGAATCCTTCGATTCGCTACCTATGGCGACGGCGAAAGGGACGGTACCGCCTGCTGCGGTATGAAGATTTTGTCGACAGGCCGAGACGGACGATTGAAGAGATCGCCGAATTCGTGGGAGAGCCGACGACCGACGTGCCCTTTTCGGACGACGTGACAGTAACCATGGCCAAGACCCATGCGATAGCCGGCAACCCGACCAAGTTTGCTAAAGGGCCAGTGCGTTTGAGGTTAGACGACGAATGGCGTCGCAATATGCCGTCCGGCCGGCGGCGACTGGTAACCTCCATGACCTGGCCGTGGCTCTGGCAATACGGGTACTTCTCGGCTCATAACGGCCACAACGGGACTGGCTGATCCAGGTCCAAACGAGTCATCCCTGCGGCGGCATCGGGCCCCCGGACATCAAGAGTTTTCCTGGCAAATTGCATATTCATCCCAGGTGGGAAAGATTGGACTTTGAAAACTGGAGCCCGCGTGCGATTCTATTGCAATAGCGGTTAGCTCGATTAACATGAAACACTGCAGTTCAGGTCATTTACGATCACCCTACATCCGGACGATTCTCATCGCCTTACACCCTGAGCCCACATCCATGAAGAGTCGCCTGTTTTGGATTGTTAGCATTGCCCTCCTGCTGCCGCAGGCCGCGAGTGCCGATTTGGTCTTCTATATGGCCGATGGCAACAACGCCACGGAAAACCATCTCATCAAATACGACAGCAGCAGTGGATTCTCGTCTCAGCCCATCCACGATTCCATCGGTGACGTTTACGGCTTCCCCAGCGATTTCGAACGCGTGGGGTCCACGGTGTACGGGATCGATACGTACACGCGAATCCTGTACACGATCGATCTGGATCAGGCCCTGATTACCCAAGTCGGCAATCCGAACGCCTCCAACGGCAGCATGAGCAGTTTGGCCTACGATCCGCTGAGCGACTCGATGTACATGGTGTCGCGTAATCAGATGAACCTTTACACGCTGGATTTCCGCAATACGGCGCAACAGACATATCTGTTTGGGAATTCGGCACTTCAAGACGTTCGCGGCTTGGCGTTCAACCCGGCGGACAATCTGCTCTATGCTCAGTCAGCGGCCACAGGCAACCTGTTGACGATTGATCCGATCACGAAGCAGGTGAATGCGTTGTTCAACTTGAGCGACGGAATGGGCGGATTCTACGACGAGTTGCAGTTCTTCAATGGACAGTTGTACGGCAACTGGGTGAACGGAATGGGAGCCGCTCAGACGACGGCACAACTGCGGCGGATTGACATCAACACGGGATCGACCACGAACATCGGGCCGTTGGTGACCGAAATCTCCGCGCATGCACTGTTTATCGTCAGTGTTCCGGAACCTTCGATGGTTCCCATCTTCCTGGCACTGACCGGCATCGCCCTGGGCGGCCGGCGTTTCGCGGACTGGATGCGAAGCCGGGCGTCAAGCGATTAAGTCGTCGATCACACGAGCCGGCAGGACACCGGTCAGTCGTTGATCCAAGCCTTGATACTTATACGTGAATCGCTCGTGGTCATAGCCCATCAGCTGCATTACCGTGGCGTGGAAGTCACGAATGTGTACCGGGTCTTGCACGATGTTGTACGAGAAATCGTCGGTCTCGCCGTAGATCTTGCCTCCCTTACTGCCGCCACCGGCCATCCACATCGTAAAGCAACGGGGGTGATGATCTCGACCATAGTTCTCTTTGCTCAGACCGCCTTGAGAATAGATTGTGCGGCCAAACTCGCCCCCCCAAATCACGAGCGTCTGGTCCAACAATCCACGCTGTTTAAGATCTTGAATCAATCCGTAACAGGCTTGGTCTACATCCATACACTGATCCGGCAAACGGCCTGCGACATTGGCGTGCGTATCCCAGTTGTTGTGATAGATCTGTACGAAGCGAACACCACGTTCCACCATCCGTCGCGCCAGTAACGTCGTGTTGGCGAAAGTTCCGGGCTCCCGCGCGGCGTCGCCATACAATTGAAACGTCGATTCCGGTTCACTCGCCAGGTCCGTCAACTCCGGCACGCTCGATTGCATCCGAAATGCCAATTCGTATTGTTGAATGCGCGTGGCTGTTTCGGGATCGCCTATCTGGCGGTAGTTCAGTTCGTTTAGGGCTTTGAGCCCATCCAGCGTCTTGCGACGGACGTTGGACGGCACGCCGGGTGGATTGTTGATAAACAGGATGGGGTCACCGCTCGTGCGGAAGGATGTGGCAGCGTGTTGTCCTGGTAGATAGCCAGACGACCAGAGTCGCGCGGAGATCGCCTGAACCTGCTCGGTGTTTGTCGAACGAGCCATCATCACCACAAACGTGGGCAGGTTTTCGTTCAAGGCCCCCAGTCCATACGAGGCCCAGGCACCCAGGCAGGGCCGGCCCGTGATCTGGTTGCCCGTCTGCATGAGGCTGATCGCCGGCTCGTGGTTAATGGCTTCGGTATGCATGCTGCGGATAAAGGCCATGTCGTCGACCATTTTGCGAGTCCAGGGCAGCAATTCACTGACCCACATGCCGCATTGGCCGGCTTGCTCGAAGCGGTATTTCGACGGCGCAATCGGAAATCGTGCTTGGCCGGAGGTCATGGTAGTGAGCCGTTGGCCCATGCGCACGGTATCGGGTAGATCCTTGTCGAACCACTCTCGCATTGCCGGCTTGTAGTCGTACAAGTCGATTTGCGGAGGGTCCTCCGACCATATGCAAATAGATGATCTGTTTGGCCTTCGCCGGAAAATGCGTGGGAACAGCGCCCGGATGAGCCGGATGCCCCGAAGCGACATCGGCTGCCGCCCGCGCAGAATTCCCAAACGGCAGCTCGCCCAGCAGGCTGGCTAACGCTGCACCGCCCAACAAATGGGAGCCCTGAGCAAAGAAATGTCGTCGCGTGACGTTCAGTTTAAACTCTTCGTACGGATTCATATTTAGGGCCCTCGGTATTTCCGTGCCGTGCGGATCCAGGTGCCAGAGAGGGCCGCGAATACACGGCGCGAGCCCAGCTTGACAACCCGGATTCCGATTTATTTGTTCAACACTTCGTCTAAATTCATGAGTTGGTTGGTTAGCATTGTCCAGCCGGCCAACCTCCCCGGATCCAACGACGCATCGGGCGTAGTCTCGCCGACATGAAGTAGTTCGTGGGCTTCGTCGGGATGGCCCTGATAATAATTGAGCAGGTCGTCGAGCGACCGACGGACAATTTCCATCTCGTCTGGATGAAACTCACGCGCCAACAAACGTAGAGCAACTCGTTGCAGACGTTGATCGCGTGATAGCTCTTCCGGTTGCAGGACTAATTCGGCCAGGTGACGCGCCGCCTCAATAAACTGCTCATCGTTTAACGTAACTCGCGCCTGCAAGGGCGTGTTGGTTCGTTCCCGACGAACGACGCAAAACTCGCGTGTCGGTGCATTGAACAATTCCAGTGATGCGGGAGGAGCCATGCGTTTGATGAAGGTATAGACACTGCGTCGATACAGATCATCGCCGGTACCCGGCACGTATTTGCGCGTATTACTGACGTTCATTGCAATCGCTTCCCACACGCCCGGCGGTTGATAGGGTTTCACGCTAGGTCCACCGATCTGCGGGACAAGTAGTCCACTGGCCGCAAGCGCATAGTCGCGGACCATTTCCGCATCCATCCGAAAGCGTGGGCCTCGCGCCAAAAGGCGATTTTCCGGATCCCACTCCACCTTGTCGGGCGTTACGGCGGCTGACTGACGATAGGTGGCTGAGGTTACAAGCAGCTTGAACAGGCCTTTGACGTCCCAGCCCGATTCACGAAACTCGACCGCCAACCAATCCAGCAACTCGGGGTGCGAAGGCAGTTCGCCGGACACGCCAAAATCGCCGGCCGTTTTGACGATGCCCGTGCCAAAAACCTCTTGCCAAAAACGATTCACGGTAACTCGCGCCGTCAGCGGATGCTCGGGCAGCACAAGCCAACGGGCAAAGCCGAGACGATTACGAGGGGCATCGGCTGGAAAGGGAGGTAGGACGTCGGGCGTATCGGCGGTTACCTCGTCGCGGCGTTCGTCGTACTCACCCCGAAATAGCACGTAGGCTTTCGCCGGCGTATCGCGTTCTTGCATAACATGCGCGATCGTACCTCGCGATTTGATCGCCTCCTGCTCCTGCCGCAGATCGCTTAATCGTTGTTGGCACGTTTGGTACGGTTTATCAAGTGTCACCAGCCAGTGATCGTAGAGCTCAGTTGTTTCTGTGTCGCCGCGGTCGGCTGGCGCCTTGGCAAGTATCTCGGCGAATCGACTCGTCTTTGCCAGCGTGGCGACCTCCGCCTGGCTAAGGGAACGTCGGTAAATTCGCAGATCCTGCACTCCGCCCGTAAAGGCATCGCTGGTGTTCCGCTGCCCCAGTCGCCAGGGAACCTGCGTTTGAATCGAGCCGGACAAACGATCGTTTTCGACATTGGTTGGCTGAGGTGCGCCGTTGTAGAAGACCTTGACGCCGGCGGCTTTGCCCGATCCATCATAAGTCACCGCGACATGAACCCACTCGTTGGCAGCGATTTGGTCGCGTCCCACAACTTTCAGACCGCGATCAGGCCAGCTGCCGATCAGGTGCATGCCCGGCCGGTGCTGCTGCACCCAAAAGTCCCAGCCTTGATAGGCGTTGGCATTGTCCATGCGCGCGCAGATCGCACCGTATCCATCGTTGGCGGGGATACGAATCCAGGCGCAACAGGAAAACGGTTCATCGCCCCGAAAATCACCAACGCTACTCAGTTCGCAGGCTCCACCCTGAACTTGCAACGCGGGCTGGCCGTCCAACGAGGCCTCCCACGAGGCTGACGGTGCGAGTGAAACATCTTGCGTCTGGCCGTCCACGTCAACCGCCACACGTTTCCCTTGACCTTCCCTTAAGACCGCTCGTAGGTGGAGCCCGTCGTTAGATACGGCGTTCCCGAACACCTCGTCACTCGCAGTGTCAAGCCATTGATCGAATTCGGTGCGTGCCGAGATTCGGCGCTGTTGCAGGGCGGCTTCGGCGTCGGCGATTTCGGGGGACAGCGATTGCCAACGGTCGCGGTCCATCGGAGTGGGCACGACAACGATAGGCGGCGTGTCCTGAACGTTGCCATCTCGAGCACCTTGCGTGGTATTGTTAAAGAAGGCCGCCATTTCATAGAACTCGCGCTGACTCAATGGGTCAAACTTGTGGCTGTGACACACGGCACAATTAGCCGTCAATCCCAACCACACGTGCGAGGTCGTTTCGGTGCGGTCGCGAGTGTAGAGCACACGGTACTCTTCATCGATAATCCCGCCTTCGTTCGTTGTCATATTGCAGCGATTAAAACCCGACGCGATGCGTTGATCGAGCGTCGCATTGGGTAGCAGATCGCCAGCCAAGTTCTCGATCGTAAACTGGTCGAACGGCATATTTTGATTGAAAGCTTGGATGACCCAATCGCGGTACGTCCACATCTCGCGGTAGTTATCAAAGTGGATGCCATGCGTATCCGCATAGCGGGCATAGTCCAACCAGTACCTTCCGCGATGCTCACCCCATTGCGGCGATTCCAAGAGCTCATCCACATACGATTCGTAGGCATCGTCGGCGGTGTTGTTGACAAAGCTTTCGACTTGCTCGGGCGAGGGCGGCAGGCCTGTCAGATCGAGACTCGCACGACGTGCAAGGGTGCGCCGATCGGCCTCCACGGCCGGCTCAATGCCCACACTCTCAAGCTTGGCGAGTATGAATCGATCGATCGGATTGCGGACCCAAGTTTCATTATTCACATGGGGTAGGTCCGGACGTTCGGTGCGATTAACGACCAATGTAACTGGTACTCGGCGCCGCTACGAATCCAGTTGGCCAGTAAGGACTTCTGCCGACTCGTCAAAGTCTTCTTGGTTTCGGGCGGTGGCATCACTTCGTCCGGATCGTCGGACATAATGCGCCGAATCATTTCGCTGTCATCGGGTTCGCCCACGACGATCGCACCCATGTCGATGGCGGTCTGCCGCTGATCGAGTCGCAAATCCGCTTGACGTGCGGCGCTGTCGGGTCCGTGACAGGCAAAACATGTGTCGGCCAGAATGGGACGGATATCGGCGTTGTAGGCCAATGACGGAGCCCCATCCTCATTCTCTGCTGCGACATCCTTAACCGCGCTCTAGCATCCCCAATTTGCTCGTCGGCCATAGCCATCGCCGAAAACAGGCACAGGCACACGGTCGCCAACGATGCCAAGGTCAATCGTCGATCCACACGGGCTGGGCACCCGGAGCCAACATCGTACCTCACACTGTGGCCAGAGTTACTCGGCTGAAAGTTACATTGAGGAGTGAATAACAACATGCCAATATCCTTTGAATGTTTGCTTGGCCCGTGCATGGCGACGAAGCGTTTTTAGATCGCGAATGCGTTTGCCGTTGTGCGACTAGATGCTGAATAAAAACATCCGTACCTCTTATCTTTTCAGCGACGAACGACGATTCTCGGTTGTCAATCTCACTTTAGTCGGACAATGCCTCGATCCAATACTTCAGTCCACCTTGAATATGCCGCGACATCGCTCGGCAAGCCTGTCGTTGCTGCTTTCGCTGCAGGTGCTCGACAATGGCCAAATGCTCCACGGCTTCGGTGATTAAACGTGCATGATCAAGTGTTGCCGCGTAACGACGCCAAGCGGCATCGCGCAGCGCACGAAACAACAGTGTTAGCCGTTGGAGCTCGCGAATCAGTAAACGATTGCCGCAGGAAACGCCGATCAGATCGTGCAATTCGTTGTCCACTTCTCGGCTGCGGTCGATCAGTATCGGAGTGGCACGATTCGTCGCCCGAATCTGCCGGCATCGACTTGCCAATTGGACCAACTTTGTCGATTCAATCTTTCCACAGGCCAACCGCACGGCTTCACACTCCAGCGCCTGTCGCATCTGACAAATCTCTTCCGCGTCGACTCGCGTCAGCTTGCGTACGACGGCGCCTCGATTCGGAAAAAAGTCAACAATCCCAATCCCCTCTAGGGCAACTAACGCCTCGCGAATCGGTGTCGGGCTCACGTCATAGCGACGCGCCAAATCGCCGATGATCAAACGCTGTCCGGCTCCCAACGATCCTCGGAGGATGTCATTGAGCAACCACTCGGTAATTACTCGGCGACGCTGCCCGTGATCGCAACGCGACGCCCGACGTGCGGACGTCGATGGCATTCCAATCGGGGCGAATGGCAGGGAAGACCCCAAGTCCTGGTCTCCGTCAATCCGATCAGCGGGACGGCAATTCCTGACGACCGACATAGCGCAAGTCGTCAGCAGTGCGTCCAGCAGGTAGGAAAAAGGCGTGTCTCAATGGCGGGCGCCGAAAGTCGTCTTACCCAGGCAGTTCGTCTCTAGCCGGCGCGGGTCAGTCGTGGGCCGCGATTTCACTCGCACTCAACTCGCCCACTCTCCCGACCCTCGATTGTATATAATCCGTGCGGGCCTGTCCACGATCGACAATCGAGGCCAGTGAATCGCCGTCAGGAATGTGCGCATGTCTTTGGACTATCAGGTGTTGGGAGAACCAGGACGAGACAATGCCCTCTTTTTGCGGATCGACACCGGTCACGAAATCGACCGGCTCTTGCTGGATTGCGGAGAAGGTTGTCCTCAACGCCTGTCGATTTCGGATGTCCAAACGATCGACGTGGTTGGTTTTTCGCATTTCCACATCGATCACGTAGCTGGATTTGATTCGTTCCTCAGGCACAACTACGCGCGAGCTGACAAGCCGATCCGCATTCTGGGGCCAGCCGGTGCAGCACATTATCCAAGGCCGTCTGTGCGGCTTTACCTGGAACATGATTGAAGGCACTCCCGGTGAGTTTCGTATTACGGAAGTGTATCCCGATCACCTGAGGACGGTCAGCCTGCTAACGAGCGAAGCCTTTGCCGTCGCGCACGAATTGGGCCAGCAGCCGTTCCATCGCGTCGTATATGACCACGATTTCTATCAGGTTGAGGCCATCCTGTTGGAACATGGCACGCCCAGCGTTGGCTACTGCGTTCGCGAAAAACTGCGACAAAACGTGGACTCCGCATCACTAAGCCATCACGGACTAGAACCGGGTCCTTGGTTGCAGGTCGTGAAGGATCCCGATGTCCCCGGTTACGAGACGCTTCAAATCGGTGCTCGCGTTTACGACGTGCAACAGCTGCGCGAAAAACTCATGGTCGAAACACCTGGCGACAGCGTGGCATATTTGACGGATTTTCGAGTTCGTGATGACGCTTTGCCCGAGCTCGTCGATTTCCTGCGCGGTTGTCGAACGATTGTGTGTGAGAACAATTACGCAAATGGTGATAGCGACTTGGCCATGCGAAACTATCACATGGTGTCGCGCGAAGTGGCTCGGCTGGCTGATGCGGTCCAACCCGAGCGATTAATCTTGGTTCATCTGTCGGACCGCTATACATCCCCTGGCTGGCGACTGCAGCTTGAGGAAGTCCGACGTATCTTTCCCCGCACCTTCTTTCCCGATCATTGGCAGCTTTAATGCGGCCGGCGTCCGGGGGCTCGTCGTTGCCGTACCACGAAACGTCGCCGACATGCTATCTTTGCCGAGCATCGCGCAATCAGGCCTGGGCACTGGGAAATGTCACTCTCCGCGGAATCAACTGATATCGTGTGTCGAACTCGACGGGCATCTTGGCCTTGGCTGTTGTGGATTGCCGGCCCGGCACTAATTATTGTGCTGATTTTAGCACTCCGCAGTGATCGGCCGAATGATTGGCGCGTTGCTCCGCATCGCTTCGCGAGAGTGCCATTGGTGGCAGAAAGACAATTGCCATCTGAAGACATCCGGGCCGCAATGCACCGTGCCACGGGGTACCTGGTCGCGAACTGCCAGGAGGACGGTAAGTTCGTCTATTTGCGGGACCTCGAGCGGCCTCAGCATCGGCCAGCCGGCTACAACGTTTTGCGTCATGCCGGCGCGATCTACGTGCTGTGTCAGTACCACGCATGGGATCAAAGTGAAGATGTCGAGCAGGCGGTTCAGCGGGCTGTCGATTTTCTCCAACGTGAGACCTTCATGCGGCTGCCGGGCCGAGACGAACTATTGGCGATCTGGTCGCCACCACAACTGATCGTGAGTTCCTCGCCATGGGAGGCGAAACTGGGAGGCACGGGGTTGGGACTGGCGGCGCTGGTGGCCGCCGAATCCGTAAAGCCGGGGTTGACGAGCCGTCGCGATCTGACCGCCTTGGGCGCGTTCCTAACATACATGCAGCGGCCAAACGGTGACTTTTACGCAAAATTCATCCCCTCGGCAGGTGGCCGACGTGACGATTGGATTTCTCTCTATTATCCCGGCGAGGCAGCGTTGGGGCTCGTTCGACTCTATACACTCACGAATGAACCTCGCTTCCTGGACGCCGCCCGCAAGGCCCTGCTGTACCTGGCCGATTCACGCGCCAACCAAACCGAAGTCCCCGCGGATCATTGGGCCCTGCTGGCCACTGCCGAGTTGATGAGCCTTCAGGGTGCAACGCTCTCGGACGAGGAACGTCAGCGACTACTTCAACACGCTGCGCAGGTCTGCCGGTCCATCCTACAGGAACGCCGACCATCGGAGAGATCACCTTACACACAGGGCGCTTTCACCGTCGACGGGCGTACGACCCCCACGGCAACGCGTGTCGAGGGCCTGATGGCGACACTCACGTTCCTGCCGGCCGACGAAGTCGACCTGCGAGGCGAGATCGAACAGGCGTGCCGAGAAGCCGTGGCGTTCCTGCTGGCATCGCAATGTCGTGAAGGTCCGCTTGCCGGAGCGATGCCGCGTAGCATTGGGCGATTACGCCCTCTATGGGGAGCTTCAACGCGCGAATTCAATCAACGCGCCGGCGAGATCCGTGTTGACTATGTGCAACATGCCTTGAGCGCCTGGATCCAATACATCTGTTACGATCCAGGCGACAGGGACGGTACTTAATTGCATCGAACCGACCGTCGTGCCCCGCGGGGCTCACCCTGTTATGTCGAGGGCAGCGAGTATCCAGGCAGAATACGCGGCGATCGCCCCTATCGGCGCCGCGCTCACCTAGGTTCCGCTGGCGCATCGGAAACTCTGCGACCTTAAAAGTTACGGTGGGACCCGAAAGAAAGTGAGCTACATAATTTAGATGACACGTACTTTCCGCAATCCGCTGATGCACACCAAGGCAAATCGATGGACCTGGGGCAACAATCAAATCTCGGCAGCTTGATCTCCGCGGTGCTGGTGGGACTGTTGGCATTAGCGTCCAACCAGTACCTGCGGATGGATCGCAATACCGTCAAATCGTACATCAATGGACTTCAACTCCCACATGCGGCGACCGCCGGACCGCTAGATCCGGCCGCGCAAAAAGAGCGAGAGGTCAGCGAGGTGGCGGCGCGGATCAGTCGATTGGAAGGTGAGCTTTCGATTCTGTTCGAAAAATGGAAGCAAGGCAGCATCCGGGGCAACGACGCTCGCATGACGGCCATCTGGAAGGAAACTCACGCGTTGCAGGATCAACTGGATGCGGATGATGAGTTGCGACAGAACCTTCCAACACGGGCACACGTCGACTTTGTTTGGGTGATGTTTCGTGCAGCGGAAATGAATCCGCGCGAATTTTCGCAAACGTTTCTTTCAAGGTCGGAAGAGCTCGCGTCGCACAAGAATGATACGGTTGCGTGCAGGCTGCCGTCTTGCGTATCTACCACGGCTACGACCGCAGTCACCCTGATGAAGCGTTGCTATCCGAAAAGCTTGAGTCGTTCGCCCGCGCGAATCCCAACGACATGGTTGGTATCTTCTTGTACCTGATTATCTGCCGCGATTTGTATGAGACGGGACACGCGGACATTTCCGAACAGATCCTCCGACGCGGCATCCAGGTGTACTCGGGGGTCACGGACAACGTGGGGCGTATCAAGCTGATCAACGAGTTGATGGATCAGCAAATCGGCAAGTGATCGGCGGGCCTGGCGCGGCCGAGCTAGTTTTCGTAGACCCGCCGTCCCACCAACCGCAAGCGTCCTTGCGCAAAGCGTTCTATTGCGGCGGGATAGGCGTCACACTCGGCCTCGAAGACGCGTGCTGCTAAAGTCTCTGGCGAGTCCTCATCCAACACGGGAACCACGCGCTGCAATACGATCGGGCCATGATCATAGTGGTTGTCTACGAAGTGAACGGTACAACCACTTACCTTGACGCCATAGTCCAACACCGCTTGATGGACGCGGAGTCCGTAGAATCCCTTACCGCAAAACGAGGGGATCAGTGACGGATGAATGTTCATCACGCGACCAACAAAATCGTCCGGGATTAGCACGTGCTTCAGAAAACCGCCCATGACCACCAATTGCACGCCCTTGTCACGGCACGGCTGAAAGATGCTCTCGCAAAACGTATCGGGCGATCCCGCCTCGCGCGACGAGCGAATTAGGGAGGGAATATTGGCCTGGCGGGCGTATTCTAGCCCAGCGGCCCGCGGATGACTCGAGATTACCAGGCATACCTCCGCGGACAACTGTCGCTGCTGAATGCGATCTAAAAGATTGCGCAGCGTCGTTCCTCCGCCGGAGATCAACACGGCCAGTCGCAGAGGTGCAGCACTCGGCGGTTCCATCGTTTTGACCTCTGTGCGGTTCCGTCGATCATTGTGCCTAGGCAGGTAAGCGCTGACACCCGTCACGGCGTCCAAAATGCCCCAGTCCCGTCATTGCGCCCGGCAGCCGTCCACGTTGGCTACGTTACCACGACACTAGGCACGCCCCGCTTCCAGACGCACGTAAATCTGCTCGTCACCCAGATCGTACGCTTCGCCTTCGGCATCATCCACGACGTGCAGGTCGGAGGCGAGCGTTTCGCCCGCGATATATGCTTGGTTTTCCGTAATTGCCTGGGCCAATTCGGCGGACCGCGTCCCGATGTGTACGCGGATGCGATCCGTGAAATCACAACCGTGTTTTTTGCGCCGTTCCTGAATCACACGGATAATATCGCGAGCCAAGCCTTCGCGGATCAATTCGTGCGTCAATTCCGTCGACAGAACGACGACGCACTCGACACCTTGCGCCGCCGCCCAGCCATCCTTTGCCTGCAAACCGATCTGGATATCGTCTTCATCCAGCGCCACAGACTCACGTCCCAGAACCAGTGAAATCTTGCTAGTCGACTTAAGCTCTGCCAGCAGCTTGCCACCGTCGGCTTCCGACAAGGCCTTCTTGATGGCTGGCATGAGTTTTCCGACACGCGGTCCCAGTCGTTTAAAATTGGGTTGGACCGAGTAACTAATGTATTCGTCCGCTTCGCTCGAAAACTCGACATCCTTGACATTCAACTCTTCGCGAATCAATGCCGCGTGACTCTTGAGCCATTCGCGATGCTTGTTGTTCGCCAGGATGACTTCAACGTTCGCCAGCGGTTGCCGCACCTTGAGTTTGGCGGTCATGCGACGCTGCGACCCAACGAGGAGATTTCCCTGGCCAATTCCATTTGTTCCGAGAGCAGCGCATCGATACAAGACGGGTCAGGCTGAGGATAGTCGCACAGATGCACGCTATCCGTTACGCGTCCGTTGAGGACCTCCGTCAGGTTACGCCACAAGTAATCCGCCAGGAAGGGCGTGAAGGGCGCGATCAGCTTGGCTGTCGTCAGCAGGCACTCGTACAAGGTCCAGTACGCGTCCAGCTTGTCGGGCGACTCCTTGTCGCTACTCCAGTAGCGATCTCGGCTGCGCCGCACATACCAATTGCTTAATGCGTCGACAAACGCGTGAAGCTGGCCACAGGCCGCAAAGTTGTCGTAGGCATCCATGTACTCGATGACACGCTGATTGGTGCGATGAAGTTCACTAAGGATCCAGCGATCAAGTTCGCTGCGTTCAGCGACGGCGCGGTAGCCACGTCCTTGCGCCAACTCATTGGGCGTCAACTGCGAAATGTCACCGGCGAGACGATTGCCGGGATCGAAGCCGTCGATATTGGCGTAGATCACGAAGAAACTGAACACGTTCCACAGTCGCAACAAGAATTCGGGAATGCTTTCTTTGATTGCCCGTTCGCTGTAACGAATTGAGGTCCAAGGCGCTTGATTGGCGAAGAAATACCAGCGCAATGCATCGGCACCATAGCGATCGAAGATTTCTTGTGGCTCGCGATAGTTCCGTTTCTGCTTGGACATCTTCTGCCCATCTTCACCGAGCATCAGTCCCAACACGATGCAGTTTCGATAAGGATGGGGAAACGGACGCGATGGTGCATCCGCGTCCGTTGGCGTGTCTTCACCGAAAAGCAAAGTACTGATGGCCAGCAAGCTGTAGAACCAGCCACGTGTCTGATCGATCGCCTCACTAATAAAATCGGCGGGGAATTGGGATTCGAACGCCTTGCGCCCAACGTGTGGATAGCCCCACTGCGCGAAGGGCATGGCTCCGGAATCGAACCAGCAGTCAATAACTTCGGAAACACGCCGCATGCGGGCTCCGGCGGCAAATGGCGAGTCGTAATTCACCGCGTCGATATAGGGCTTGTGTACGCACAGGTCATCAGGCAATTCCGGTGCAGCCGCCTTCGCCTGTGCCCACACCTCGGTCCCCTGCAACCCGGGTTTGGCCAGCAACTCTGCGTAGCTGCTGATCGCTTCCATTTGACCGGTCTGTTCGCAAACCCAGATGGGCAGTGGCGTTCCCCAATAGCGTTCACGGGACAGCGCCCAATCGACGTTGCTTTCCAGAAAGTTACCAAAGCGACCGTCCCGTATGTGTTCAGGCAGCCAATGGATCTTGCTATTGTTGGCCAACATCTGGTCGCGAAATTGTGTCGTCCGCACAAACCAACTCTTGCGCGGATATTGGATCAACGGATCTTCGTCAGCGCGCCAACAAAACGGATAGTCGTGAAGGTATTGTTCCTGGTGAACCAACAAACCTCGCTGCTTCAAGTCCCGCGTAATGTCTTTGTCACAATCCTTTACCCAACGTCCGGTGTAAGCAGGGGCCTGGTCATTAAATTTACCGTCGGGATCAACCGCACAGATCAATTCAGGTCCCTCTCCCGTCTCGAATCTCGCTTGCTCTGTCATCAGCACGTCGTAGTCAACTTCACCAAAGGCGGGCGCTTGGTGGACAATTCCCGTGCCGCTATCGAGCGTCACGAAGTCGGCCGCAATCACGCGCCAGGCAGTAGCCTGAGTTCGCCCATCTTTGAGCTTTCCCGTGTCGGCACCCCAGGCGCGGTAGTAATGGTCGAACGGA
This sequence comes from uncultured Planctomycetales bacterium, assembly GCA_963785495.1. Lineage (GTDB taxonomy): Bacteria > Planctomycetota > Planctomycetia > Pirellulales > Pirellulaceae > CAWAVP01. Next base: position 221,467 of record CAWAVP010000026.1, read on the forward strand.
GGCAGGTAGCGGCGGCCTACCAGATCTTTGCCCAAGCAGGTTTGCAGCGTTACCAGAGGTCGCTTGATTTTGTCGGCGAGCGCGTCGACCAAACCTTCCGCGATGATGAACTTGTGCGACGTTTCTTCGTCCCTTACCGTGGCGTACGCCAGTTCGTCGCGAACGGCGGCGAACTGATTGCTGGGCAGGGTCCAGGGGGTTGTCGTCCAAACCAGTAGACTCTCATCGGTTAGCTCACCCGCACGACTGAGCAACGGGAAACGTACATAGACGCTCGGATCGGCGACTTGCCGGTAACCCTGACCGACTTCGCCGCTGCTCAGCGCGGTTCCACCTTGAGCCCACCACCATACGATCTTGTGTCCTTGGTAGAGTAACCCTCGATCGAACAGATTCTTCAAGCACCACCAGACGCTCTCGACATAGCTCTGGTGGTACGTCACATAGGCGTCGTCGAGGTCGACCCAAAAGCCCAGTCGATCCGTCAGCTTTTCCCACTGCTGCATGTATCGCCAGACACTTTGCTGGCATTTGTGTATGAAGGGCTCAATGCCATACGCCTCAATTTCCTCCTTGGAATGGATCCCCAATTCCTTGCAAACTTCGACTTCGACGGGCAATCCATGCGTGTCCCAACCTGCTTTGCGGTCGCAATAATCTCCGCATTGTCCGGTAGCGCGGAAACAGATCCTTCATGGCGCGCGTTAGACAGTGACCGGGATGTGGAAGCCCATTGGCGGTGGGAGGTCCTTCATAGAAGACAAATCGAGGGCTGTTACGACGCTGCTCGAGCGAACGGCGGTATACCTGCTGGTCTTGCCAAAACTGCAAGATTTCCGACTCAAGATCGGGAAAACGGGCATTGCTGGGAACGGGCTGAAACATGAAACGTTTGCCGTTTTTGAGGGGAAAAATACGCGGAAGACCCTGGAGTAGACCACGGTTGCATCATGCAATCAATGGAGGATCGTCATCAGGAATGCGACGACGCAGCAACTCATCAAAATCAGGCAGGTCGCGCAATGGATCAAGATCGGCGTCGGCCAAGAGGTGGGCAAAGTCGCAATAGCCCAGCTCGATGGCTCGCGCCAGGGACTCAATGGCCAGTTGAAGTTGTCCGTTCATACTGAGGCTGCAAGCCAAATTGTAATGAACGACAGGGTCTCCCGGCTGTCGTTCGGTCAATATTTTGTCGAGCGCAACGCATCTTCGTAGTCGCCGTGTCGTGCCAGCAGCTCGGCCTGACGTTTCACGACGTCCGTATTGCTTTGGCTGCGCCGCAAAATCGAACCAAAGAACTCGCGATCGAAGTCCTCTTGAGATAGATCCATTCGAAAAGGACCGGCAGACCTTGCGCCACTGTCTGAATCTCCCCCCGCTAAACCCATTACAATTGCCCCATCGTCGCGGTGCGTAACGTGTCAAACTTCCCCGGCCTGCGGCTACTCCTCTTCTTCGTCGCCCCCAAATTCAACGTCGCCATCGTCCCCGCTCGTGTCCTCCTCCTCCTCAACGCCTTCATCCAGGTCAGGGTCGCCGTAGTCAAAGTCGTCGTCTTCTTCTTCAAAATCATCATCGAATTCGTCGTCGAAGTCCTCTTCGTCAAAATCGTCGAAGTCGTCCTCATGATCTGACTCCGCCCGCGTCAGCTCGCCTGGATCAATTTCACTGCTCAAGGAACTCACGGCCGTCCCCCACTCACTTCCCGGGCCAATCCACATGACAGAATCCTAACCTCGCAGAGTCAAAAATCCAGACGACAACCGGCGATCTGGTGAGGCAGTTGTAGGTACCGGACTGACGCGAATTTGTCAAGAAACCCAATTGGCGTGAACGAGAATCACGGCGAGCTGCCACAGAAGACCGGCAACCCGACTTGCGCCGCCGGCTCACCGCTCGAGCCGTGCGAATTCGTTTTCTTCACGACGCAGATTGGATTGAAGAGCCGCTCGTCCCGCGTGAGCAGGGCTCGAGCGGACAGTCCAAGGGACTCTCAACGAAGGTTCCGCCGCCCGTATGGAGGTTTGCCAGCTCGAATCCGCTCGTAACCGTCGTAGTAGGCTGCGGGAATCCCCACACAGACACTCCCTCCGTCACCCCGTAGTGATTACACGATTGTCTCGACCCGCCACAGCTTGCAGATGGAGTGACCCCGATCGTCGTACCGTCTGCAATCGCCGAGGTCCGGCGACGAAACGCGTGCCAACTCGCCTCCGTGCCCGCGAGGAGCTATGTCAGCGGGCGGCACCGATTTTTCCCGTCGTAAATACCACGAAACCGCCGGCGTGGACCGGTGGTCCCGGCCCGCCAGGGCCCGCCGCGTAAACAAGGAAGAACAAATTACATAGGGAGTGGCACCGCCCAAGATGCCCAGTGCCTCAGTCGGCGGGTGTCTTGAGCCACGCGAGAACCGGCCGCCCAATCCCCTAGCGGAATCACCCGGCCTCGCCGGAAACTAGCAGCAGAGGAAACTAGCAGGAACAGGGGGTAGCACCGCGAGGAGTGCATGGAAACGCGCAGGGAGTGGCACTGCGGGCAGAGCAGGGAGTGGCACTGCGCGGCACAGGGAGTGGCACTGCGGGCACGGGCAGGGCACCGGGCACCGGGGCACCGCGCAAGCACGCCGCGGAAGGAAGGGAAGGGAGTGGCACCGCGCACGCCGCCCACGCGCGCCGCGGAAGGAAGGGAGTGGCACCGGCACGCACCCCGGAGGAAGGGAGTGGCACCGCGCACGGCACCGCGACGGGGGTCCGGGGCCAAATTCAACAAAAAAAAGGCGGGCTCGAACGAATGTCCGAACCCGCCCAACACGGGGGGGGTCGAGAAAGCCCAGGTGTGGTTGACGTGCAATTAAGCACGTGCTTTCTAACTCCAGATTACGCCGCCGCTCTCGGACTGCACTACCAAGATTAGCAAAAAGCCAAAGTTCGCACATTTCCCCCACTCATCCGTCGGGGTTAGTGCGGCTGTATCGGATGGGCCGCAGGTTTTCGGACGTGTGCCCCGCCGCTCACCCATCTGCCCCCTGCCTCTGCGTTCCGGTCGACGCCAACTGCCTTCTGCCGCACCGCAATCAAGACCGAAGTCTCTGCCCCCTCACCGACCGCTCAGCGCCAAGCACAATATTGATCTTTTTCTGGGAGAGCCAATCATCTATACGTCCGTCCGAATGGGTGGCCGCGATCGAGCCACAGCTCGCGTGCCGGCCGATTCTCGATGGCGCCGTCAGACCGTCCCTGCAATCCCAACGAAGAGCGCGTGGACCGACATCATGTACGGACTGCAATATTTTCGCCCGTTGCGTAATCTGCTGCGAGTTTTCGCCGCAGAACGGTCTCCTCATCAGCTGGCGATGGGGGTAGCGATCGGCATCCTGATCGGTGTGTTGCCCAAAGGAAATCTATTGGCGGCCGGTGCCGCTATGCTGCTGTTTGCCCTGAAGGTGAACCTGGGAACCGGCCTCAGCACGGCATTTCTGATCTCTCTCGTAGGTACAGACCTTGACCGGCTAACGCACGGCATTGGCGTCCGCATTCTGCAAACCCCGGCGATTTACTGGGCATTAAGTCGCGCTTATCAATTGCCTTTAGTGCCATGGACTTCGCTGAACAACAGCGTGGTCGTCGGTAGCCTGGTTCTGGGAGTCGCCTTGTTGTATCCCGCTTACCGCATTAGCCACTGGACAGCCCAAAGGCTCTTGCCATTGCTGGAACGTTGGCGACGCCGACGACAACTCGCCGCCACACCGGTTCAGGTGGAGTAAGCGATGATACGCTGGAAATACGTTGTTCCCCGCTTGCTGGTCCTTGCCATCGTAACAGTTGGCATTTGGCTGTGCGGGAACACGGTCCTTCGCTGGAGTATTCAGCAATCGCTACAACAGATTACGGGCGCCAAAGTCGATATCGGCGGGCTTCACGCTGATTTGGCTCGCGGCGACCTGCAGATCGAGCATCTCCGGATCGCCGATCGCTCGAAGGAATTCCGCAATCTACTGCAATTTGAGCGGGCTTCCTTTGATGTTGAAATGCAGGCCGCACTGCGTCGCAAGCTGGTGATTCGCGGTGGACGACTGGAAGGCTTGCGGTTCGGCACACCACGTGATGACGACGGACAACTGGCCGTGTCGACGACGGAAGACGATACCTCACCGTCTTTTTCGGTCAATTCCAGGCTCAGCGAAGTGGGCACGCGGGCGGAAGCTTGGCTGGGCCAACAAACGGCGGGCCTTGAGGATCAATTGAAGCAGGACCTGCACATGGTCCAGTTGAGTCGGGAACTCGCAGACCGTTGGCCGACGGCCTATCAGGAGCTGGAGCGACAAGCCCAACAGATCGAACAGCAAGCTCAACAGGTGAAGGAACAAATCCGGCCGATCAAACAGGAACCGCTCAAGCACCTGGAAGAGATCCCGTCTTTAATGACGTCGATCGATCAGATCCGCACCGATGTCTCACTCGTTCGGAAACAACTGCGCGAATTGCAGGGACAATTGCGGGAAGATCAAGATGCGTTGCGAGAGGCAAAACGACACGACGAACAATACCTTCGCGAACGACTTCACTTGGAGGAATTGGACGGCAACTCGCTGACCGAGTACTTGCTGGGTCCGACGTGGTCACAGCGTTTGACCGTGGCACTACGTTGGTTACAACACAGTCGTGACGCCGTGCCCGCGACAACTGAGCCCGTATCGGCTCAAACTGCAGCGCGGGGCGTGAGCGTCGTTTTTCCGGGCTTCCCCGCTACGGCAGACGTCCTGGTCCGTGAACTACGTCTGACCGGCGACGGAACCATAGATGAGCAACCGTTTCAATTCACTGGCGTGATACGCGATCTCACCCATCAACCGCGGCGCCACGATGAACCGGCCACAATCGCGGTGCAGGCCGAGGGCGCGATACAGTTGGCCGCTCAAGCGGTGCTCGACCGGCGATCAGCGGAACCGGTCGATCGATTTGTCGTCGACATTCCGGCGCTTCGTCAGCATGAGCAGATCCTGGGCAACCCGGCGAAACTGGGCGCTCACCGTATCGCCCGGTAACGCCCGTATTCATGCGGATCTTGCGCTGCGGGGCAATAATCTGGAAGGTCAGGTGACGATGCATCAAGCCGACGTTCGACTGACGCCGGTGCTTGGGTCGGAGTATTCACGGCTGATTTCCAATGAGAACGCTGCGGCTGCGGTCGGCGGGATTGACCACTTGGAGGCGGCCATGCAAATCTCCGGCACGCTTAGCGCGCCGCAGTATGAACTGCAATCGAAGTTAGGCGAGCAGTTGGCTGCCGGCCTCAACCAAGCATTTCATAATGAACTCCGGCTCCGACAGGAACAGTTACTGAGCCGCGCTGATGCGGAAGTCGACGCCCAATTCGCCGCTCTGCAAAAAGAGCTAACTGCCAAGCAGGGGAAATTGCTGAAGCAATTGGAAATCGGTGACGAGCAACTCAATGATCTGAAGCGCGAGCTGGTTTCTCATGTAGGGAACCCGGGCGATCTCATCAGCCGCGGTCGCAAACTGCTCTTCAAATGACCCACCGCACTCCGGTCGGCGGTCATCCCACAGGAAGTAAAGTCAATGGAGTGCTGCATCGATCCAGGCCTGAATTACGCTGAACTCCCCCACAGAGACTCCAGCAAGATCCCCAAACAGCAAATCCGTTTCGCCGTTTCCCGTCTCCAATTATCATGGCGGTTGATGAAGGTGATCGGAAATGACAGGCAATCGGTTTAACCCCTATCGCGAATGGTTAGGTCTCGACCAGAAGCCGGCGCACTTCTATGAATTGCTCGGCCTAAAGCTCTGGGAAGACGACCGCGACCGAATCCGAGCGGCCGCTGCGCGGGCGTTGTCGACGCTGCGCCGCATCCAACCGGGAAACCGGCAGGCCGACTGGAAGGCGCTGTTGGACCAATTGGAGGCCGCCCGCGACTGCCTCGTGTCGTCGCCATGTAGGAATCGGTACGACGAGCGACTCAGGCGGAGAATTGCAAGCGACGACCTGCATGCGACCCCTGCGACACGCCAGCCAGTTGCATCGGCGCGGCCGGAAGCCGATCCCATGGCGCCGGTCGACTTCGTGCGTGTCGTCACGACACCGCCAGACGGTTCGGTCAGCGCCGCTCCGACGTCACCGATTAACGACGGACCGCCGTCGGCCACCAGGTCGCAATCCCGCGAGACATCCCACGCCGCCGATGCGGCACTCGCCGAATCCGTCCTTTCTGATCGTTCTTCACTGCAGCCTCCCACGACGCGACGTCGCGGAGCGATCCGATCGTCGCGATCATTGACCTTGATCTATTTGTATTTTGTGGTTGCAATCACGTTCGTCGGATTGCTGGTTGTTTTTGTCGCCGTCATGCGGCTACACATCTTGCCGGCCCGCGCCCACCGGGCCATCACCCAAGCCCGGATCCCTCAATCCGCCAGCGACCTTCCGTTGCCTGTCGAGCAGGATGGTGCGACGGACGCGGCGTCGAACGAGACACAGCCAGTGGAACGTGCCGCAACGCCATCGCCACCGACCAATTCACAGGCTGCCATCGTGAATGAGCCGATGCCTGAATCACCGATGTCCGACCGGGACGCAATGGTCGAAAACGCCAGCGTACCGTCGACCGTCGAGCTGGATCGGGCCCTAGCCGAAATCAACGAACTATTAGAGCGCGCGTTCGTGGCGACGACGAATCGAAATTGGCCAACCGCCACGGAGCTTTTGAACCAGGCTCGAGTGCTGGCCGAGTCAACTTCCGCGCGAGCGCGCGTGGAACGATTTACCGCATTGAACGACTACGTCAGGCAATACTGGCAAGCGTTCTCCGACGGCGTGGACGAACTGCAGGGAAGCGAATTGGTCATCAACGATACGGTCGCATTCGTCGTTGAGGTTAATGGCCAGTCAATCGTGCTCCGAGTTCAAGGTCAGAACAAACGCTTCGCCCGCGACGAGCTGCCCACGGAGTACGTCATGGCCATCGCGGATCGCTGGTTCGATCAGCGAGCGGCGACGACCCACGTTTTCCGCGGAGCGTTTATGTTAGTCACGCCAGATTTCACGCACGACCAGGTCCGGCAGGAGTGGGAACAAGCGGAACGCGCCGGAGCGACGCTGGGTGACCTGGCACAAATCCTGGATGACCTGAATTCCGTGGGCCCTACGGTTCCGCCCTGAGTTTGGCCGCATGCTGCCCTGTCGACGACAGGTCACGGACATTCCTCGACGTGAATCAGCAGTTTCTCGGCGGCTCTCCCGTGCCAGCGTAATCTCGCGACCGCTGGTCTCAATCGTTACGACACCCACCTCGCCACGATTCTCGACCACTCGCCCTTCGACTCCCAACGGCAATCCCACCTCGTCCAAGTACCGCAGAAACGGCGGATCCTGATCTAAGACGCGAACCAATCGAAAATGGGTTCCGTCCCCACAGTGAAACAGCGACCGCCCCTGCCCGGCGGGCAGGGAGCCATCCGCCCGCGGAATAGGATCACCATGCGGGTCCGATTTGGGATGTCCCAAGTACGCGTCAATTCGGTCGATCAAGAAGTCGCTGACGGCATGTTCAAGATTCTCGGCATCGTCATGCACTTCGTCCCACGACAGCCGTAAGGTCTCCACCAAAAACAGTTCGATCAATCGATGGCGCCGCAGCACACGACGCGCCAATACGCGACCGGCGGATGTCAACCGGACACCCTCATATGGCGTGTATTCGACCATCCCCGAATCACTCAACGTCTTAAGCATACTCGTCACCGTTCCCGGAGACACGTTCAGGGCGGACGCAATCTGTCCCGTGGCAGCCGGCTCGCCCGCCTGCCGAGCGCACAATTCGTGAATGGTCTTCACGTAGTTTTCGATCGTCAAACTTGCCACAATCCAACCTCGCTCTCAACTTCCGGCGTCCGGCAAGAGGGCATCGGATCGGCCCGGTACCCGCCGGTCCGCTGCATTGTACGAATTCGACGCGAATTCGTCACACGCCGTCGGGCTCAATCACCGCCTGCGTTGTCGGTTCTTTGGGGTGTTGCCATAGCCCATTGCACGCTTCCTTCCAGCGGTGCATCATGTGGCGAGAGTTGTTTTAGTGCGCCGACCTGCCCCCGTCGGGGCTCCAGGGCGTTCGCGCGGCAATCGAAGAAAGTAGCACCGATGCAGGCGAGATTAAACGAGCCGCGCGTGGCGGTTTTGCCAGCAGCTTCAAGACCGAGCGGACGAACTGGCCGTCCGGCGACACGCGGTGGCTGAGGCAATGTGCTGGGACTTTGGCATTGAAGTCAACGGAGGAATTTCCGCCGGCCTTCATCTGGCGCGCGTTTGTTTGGCGGAGTTGGGCCAAGTGACTTTGTTGGCGACGCCCAGAATTCCGGGAACCGGATATTCCGTTCAGGTAATCACCGATCACCCAGTAGCCGCCTGCATGGCATCGCAGTATGCAGGCTGGAAACTCAGTCGCGACGGATACTTTGCGATGGGATCCGGGCCCATGGCGCGGTCGCCCAGGTTGAGGAACTGTTTCAGCGGATTGGCGGCGAGACGGCAGATGTCGCCGTCGGTGTGTTGGAATCGAGACAACTGCCGCCTGCCGACCTTGTCGAAGAAATCGCGGCCCGCTGCAATGTCGTGCCCGACCGGCTAGTCTTGCTGGTCGCACCTACCGCAAGTCAAGCGGGTACGGTTCAGATTGTCGCGCGGAGTATCGAAACCACCATACACAAATTGTTGGATCTGGGATTCGACGTCGAACGCATCGTCAGCGGTGCCGGTATTGCTCCGTTGCCTCCCGTCGCCGCGAACGACCTGGCAGGCATTGGCCGCACGAACGATGCAATCCTGTACGGAGCTCAAGTAACGCTGTGGGTACGCGGCGACGACCGCTCCTTGGAAGCCATCGCTCCGCGCGTACCGAGCTGCGGCTCGGCAGATTACGGATCTCCCTTCGCTGAAGTTTTCGCTCGCTATCATCACGACTTTTACCAGATCGATCCTCACCTATTCAGTCCAGCGGCTATCTGCTTCGTCAACCTCGACACGGGCCGATCCTTTCGCGCAGGACAGGTCGATGATGCGATCTTGGAAGCGTCCTTTGGTTCATGAGAATCCCAATGAAGCTGGGCGTGCTAATCTCTGAGCACAGTTGGTATTGGCACGATTTGCGGCGTGCCGCGGACGAGAGCATCGCGTTGCAGCCACTGTCATTCACGACTTTGACCGCCGCGGTCGGACCTGAAACACGCCTCGGTAGCCAGCAGAATTCAGATCTCCGCACGTGCGACGCGGTCTTGGTACGCAGCATGCCGCCCGGTAGCCTGGAACAAGTCGTGTTCCGCATGAACGCATTACACCGTTTGGCAGCGCAGGGAACTCCGGTTTTCAATCCACCGCGCTGTTTGGAAGTGGCGATCGACAAGTACCTGGCCCTCGCCGAGATGCAAGCCGCTGGTCTACCTGTCCCAGAGACTCGTGTCAGCCAGACGTGGGAGCAGGCGTTGGAGGATTTCCAACACCTGGGAAAAGACGTTGTCGTAAAACCGCTCTTTGGCGGCGAGGGGCGCGGTATCATGCGCGTGCAAGATGAAGCCGTTGCCTGGCGAATCTTTAAGTCCTACGCACAATTGGGACTCGTCATTTACCAGCAACGATTCATTGCCCACCCAGGCTTTGATCTGCGCATCCTTGTCGTTGGCCCCCATCTGTTTGGCATGCGGCGTCGCAATTCCTTGGATTGGCGTACCAACGTCAGCCGGGGTGCTGCCACGGAACCGCTGGTAGTCGATGACTGCGCTGGCGATGTTGAGTCGCCGAGCGGCGGCGGCCGTCGGTTCGCCATTGGCGGGCGTCGACATCTTACCCGGAGTTGACGGTCAACTCTATTTGCTGGAAGTCAACGCGGTGCCTGGTTGGCGACGCCGTCGCGCACATTGCACGTCGACGTGGCCACTCATATTCTGCACTGGATCCGCAATCAATCCCTCACCGCGCCGGCACAAGAATTGTCGACGTGAGCGGCGACAGACACATACGTCTCTCGATCCCGTGATCAGAGGGGCGTTCACCCGTGACTTTCTGGTTTCGTGCTGGACTCAAACGGAAAGGGACCCGCGGCGGCCACGAGGACAGCCAATCTGCGTCGCTTGCCGCATGTCCCTGCGCGTCAAGGAGAGCTAGCGCGAACGCCTAGGTCGCACAGTTCGCTTGGCGAGGTCGTTGCAGGGGATAAACCATTGGGGAAAAGCCCAATTAAGACTTCGAGAAGTGCAGTACACAAAAACCGTTTGGGGTATATTGGCAGGTTACTCCTGTTGATCTGGGGTCAGGCGATTGGCGCCCGTCCCCTGTTTTTCTGAAGTTATGAATTGGAACGCAGCGGCGCTCTGACCGTTCGCGCAAAGGAGACGACACATGCGACTTCGTCGATTCACCGTCGCCAGCCTGTTCGCATTGACGATCGTTAGCTCAATGGCGTTAACGGAAACGGCGGACGCCCAGTTCGGCGGCCTGACGGCTCGGATTCCCAGCGGAGCCAACGCGATCGTGATTTTGAATGTTCAAAAAGCTTTGGCATCGCCATTGGCCAAGGAGCAGGACTGGCGCGGGCAACAGGAAAAGGCCGCCGCCGCAGGCATTACCATCCTGCCACCGAGTGCGCAGCAATTCTTGATGGCCGCCAACATGGATATTGAATTCATGCAGCCGGTTTGGGAAGTCGCGATGGCCAATCTGCGTTACGAACCGTCGTTGCCGAAAATCGCGGCCCGTTGGGGCGGGGAAATTGACCGCGTTGCCAACCGCAACTGCATCTCGCTGCCGAACGACTCGTACGTCGTTCAGTTCGGTCCCAACATGATTGGGTCATATCGCCCCGGAAACCGACAAAATGTGACTCGGTGGCTCAAGTCAACCGACGTTTCGGGTGATCGGCTATCGCCGTACATGCAGGAAGCGCTGACGTACGCCGAAAAGGCGGGGACACCAATCATCATGGCGCTGGACTTGGAAGGAGCTGTTTCGGAAGAAGCCATAAAGCAACAGGCACCCGAGTTCGAATCGTTGAAGGGTCACAACATCGACACCGATAAATTGGCAAAAGCGATTGCGAGCATCCGCGGGGTCACGTTGGGAGTAACAATCAAAGACAAGATCTACGGTGCGATCAAAGTGGACTTTACTGATGACGTCAGTTTTCTGGGCGATCTGGCCAAGCCCATCCTGCTTGAGGCACTGGCGAACCGTTCGGCGATGATTGACGAGTTTGAGACGTGGACTGCCAAGGTGGAAGGCAATCGAATCCAGCTAGGCGGTCCTCTCTATCGCAGTGGCATGCAGCGCATCCTCAGTATTTTGGATGTTCCCGCATCGCTGCGTCCCGATTCGACGTCGGGCGGCGCCGACGCATCGCCGGAAGACATCAAGCGGCTGGCGTCTCAGCAATACTTCAAGTCCGTGGCGGATCTCGTGGACGATTTGCGCTCGAAACCGTCGACGGGCCAAACCAAGTCAATCAGCCAGTACGGTACCTGGTGCAATCGGTATGCCGACAAGATCGACAAATTGCCGATTTTGAATGTCGATCCCGAGTTGCTGGACTACGGACTGTACGTGTCGACGTCGCTGCGCAACGCCGGCGAAACGATTCGGGGTGCCGGCGGTCGTGCCCGAGTGCGGTCGCTCGACACGCCAAACAGCTATGTATATTACGGCCGCTGGGGGACCAACGGAGCCTACGGAGGGTACGTGCAGGATCTGAAGGCGGTACAATCCGATCGCACGCGGATCCGCACGGAAGAGCGAGTTTCCTCGGCCACCGACGCGCGGGGCATCATGCAGGATGTGGTGCAAGCCACGGCGGAAATCCGCGTGAAGATGACGAACAAGTACAACGCGGAATTCTGATTTGGACTGAGGCATGTCGACCTCTCGTTCCACGAAACCAGGCCCCGCGCCTCCCTGTCCACGTCTCTACCAGAGCTCGACCTGTGGAATTGGCCGTTGGTCGATAGGGGCTGGCGGGCGGCCCCAATCGTGGTCGCAACAGCGGCGATCGGCGGGTTCGCTTGGCGGGTTAGTGGTAGCGCCGCGATGGGCGGCTTGGCGATGGTCGGGCTGATGCTGGCGATGTGGCGATTCTGGCTGCCCGTGCGTTACCATCTGCGCAGGGCGCGGCATTATCGAGGATTGCTTGGGGCGGCGGCGGTTGATTCCCTGGCGTGCCATCGCACACTGCCGTTTGCGAAAGCGCGGCGTTGTGTTACTGTTCCACCGTCAGGACCTGCTGTTGGAAGGATTTGGAGCCAAATACCTTGACGGTCGTGACCAGCAAGATCGACTGATCGACGTCATCAACTTCTATCGACAGCCGGATACAACGATCACTGCCGAGTCGGCCGGCAGGGGCCGGTCGCCCGAACGCGCCCAGGCCACACCCCGCGATTGAAGTTCGATCGGCGACAATCCAGGTGGGTCGGCTAAGTGGCTCGTACCCAGAAACGGAGTCGTATGTCGCAACCCGCCTATCGCGAATTGACGCTCGCGGCTGTCGTCCTGGGGATACTCCAAGGCATCGTACTGAACGTGGCATTTGTCTACGCCGCGTTGAAACTCGGATTCTCCATTGGCGGATCGACGGTCGCGGCGATCATGGGCTACGCGATCCTACGCGGCGTGCTGCGGCGCGGCACAATGGTTGAAAACAACATCAACCAAACGATTGCCTCCGGTATCAACACAGCGGGAACCGGCATGGTCTTCACCATCCCGGCGCTTTACATGCTGGATGCCAAGCTCCGCGCGGATGGCCAGCCGGGGTTGGATTATCACGTCCTGCCGTTGGCCCTGGCAGGAATTGCCGGTGCGATCTTAGGAGTTTCGGCGATCATCCCACTGCGCAAGCAGATGATCGAATTTGATCGATTGAGATTCCCGTCGGGTGTGGCGACCTCCACGATCATCCGCGCGGGCTCATCCGGAACGCAGAAAGCGATCTTATTGTCCATCGGTGTGTTCATCAGCGCGATTTGGAAGTACGTGCTGGATGCGGGGTGGTTGGAGACCGATCCGAGCGTGCTGACCACTCGCGGCCTGGGAATCCAAGGAGAAGAGCTCTACTTCGGCGCCCACTTGATCCCCGACTATTGTGCTCCGTTGATTAGTCTGTCGGTAATGAACATCGCCGCGGGGATGTTGGCAGGCCGAGGTGGATTGCCGTTCTTTTTGGGTGGTGCTCTGGCCTGGTGGTTCGTATCGCCCTCCGCCGTGGCCCTCGGTTGGGTCGCAGAATCCACGGATGCTGCTGGCAAGATCTACAGCCAGATGCTGCGTCCGCTGGGTATCGGTGTCTTGATTGGCGGCGCGCTGATGGGGCTGATCATGGCCTTTCCTGCCATCAAGGGCGCGTTTGCTTCGCTGGTCAAAGCCGCGCAAACCGCCCAGACACAAACTCGTGAAGACGACGAACTGCGATTGAAATCGGTCGTCCTAGGCTTAACGTTGGGTTGGATTCTGTTTTTTATCGCGTCGGCAATTACCCCCGGCATCTCATTGTCGCAGGCACTGATCTCGTCAATCGTCGGTACGCTCTGGTTGGGAGTGGCCTCGTTGATCGTCGCACAGGCCACGGGCATGACGGATATCTCTCCCATGTCCGGCATGGCCTTGATCTCCGTGACACTCATGATGTTTCTACTCGACAAAAACATTGCGGGAGCGATGGTAGTCGGCGTCGCTGTTAGCGTGGCCATCGGCCAGGGTGCCGACATGATGCAGGACCTGAAAACGGGTTTTATGATCGGCGCTCGGCCGATCAAACAGCAGTGGGTGCAATTCGGCACGACCTGGATCGGCGCCATCGTCGCGCTCGGAGCAATACATATCCTGTGGACCGGAGGTGAGGGCCACGCCCATGGATTTGGCGAAGGCACCGCACTACCGGCGCCCCAGGGAGGCGCGTTGATGGGAATCATTGAGGCGGTGCGCGATGACAATGTCCCCATCGACAAATACTCGCTGGGCGCAGCCATCGGTTGCGTCTTGGGGGCCGCTCCCGTGTCGGGCCTGGGCGTATTAGTCGGCTTGTCCATGTATTTGCCTTTCTCCATTACCTTGGGCTATGGTGTCGGTTGCCTAGCGCAAATGGCAATCCAGTGGAGGAAAGGAGTCGCGTTTTGTGAACACAAGCTTGTGCCCCTCGCCGCCGGGCTGATCGTCGGTGAAGCTTTGATGGGCGTGGCCAATACGGCCATCCGCATTTTGACGACCGCGAAATGAACGGCGGTTTGCACAACGCATTTTGAAACGAACGACGGTGACATGTCCAAAGTCAAACTCTTTGCTGCTCTGGTCACAAGCCTGGGATTGATTGTCGCGGTTTGCGCCGCAGCAAAGTTGCCGGATGAAGGTCGTCGCTTTCCGACAACAACGGGCGTGGCGTTGGCTGCACTTTTTGTGGCGTCGGCCGGTCTTATCGCGTGGCGAATCGCAGATCGCCAATCGCAAGCAGACGATGCCGCCGCGGGAGACGATATCGCTGCGGCAGACGAGGTGCGCAATCCATTATTGTTGGTCGAGCAACTGCAGCTGCCGCTACAGCAGCTTTGTGACGACGCATCCTCGCTTGACAATGTTGCGTTGCGGGACCGCGTCGACCAGATCATCGATCAGTACGTGCTGCCGTTCTCGACTGCGCGACAGGTGATTCTCCACAAGCTTGGCATTCGGCGCGGGGCGGAGTTAATGATTGAGTTTGCGTTGGGCGAGCGACTGTTGAATCGCGCCTGGTCAGCCGCAGCCGACGGGCATTTGCCGGAGGCCGTGGCCTCGCTGGAGGAAGTGCGCGAGGCATTCGCCGCCGTGAAGTCGTCGTGAGGCATTGGGGGTGCGTGGCCTTGACGGCGATGGATGCGGTCACGTTGCCAACGGTTTTTTCTTACACCCAAACCCAATCAGGGAGTACCTCGGCGCTCGGCACTGGCTTACAATAAGCCCCGCAAGCCGTCTGTAAGCTGCGTATCCTTCACGACATTCCCATCGGATCGGGGCTTCGCGTGATCGCCACGGCGCGAGATCGAGACGATCGAGTTCGAGGCGGGAGTGGGAGAACTGCAGCAACAGAGGCAATGCAACACGTTTTGCTCGGCAGGTCGGATTTCCTTTCACGTTCTGTGCGATCTGCCGCGGCAATCATTACTATTCGGTCGGTGGCGAAATGAGATGGCGACGTCCGCTCGTCTCGACGCAGTTCGTTGCGTCATGTTGTTCAGTCGGTTGAATCACGCGTGTCCCAATCGGGTGCGCTGGCGTTTCATATGCTGAGCCACGACTCCGTTCACGACATCACGATTTCGCCCCAACAGTACCAGGTCATTTAGCGGAACAGGGATTACGAGAATGAGTCAATGGACCGCTCCATCGGCAGAGTCGATGCACGCTTCACAACACGCTCAATTGAAAGATGCCGCGGCGTCTTTCAAACTGTTATCGGATGAGACGCGACTGCGAGTGCTGAGCCTATTGATCCAACATGGCGAGTTAAACGTACGAACGCTGTGTCAACAACTGGATCAAAGCCAACCGGCTGTCAGCCATCACTTAGCGCTACTGCGCGATGCGGGTTTGATTCGTGCACGCCGGGATGGCAAGCACAACTTTTACCGGTGCATCCCAGAAAAGATCGATTCCTTTATGGACTACGCCTGGCGGAATGTGATGGCCCCCGATAGCGAAATTGATCCGCTCGTTTGCGCGGTTAAATTGACCGCAAGCGGGGGAATTGCTGCACAGTCGCGGGAGAAGTAGCCGACGCGGCACTCGTAATGCGGTCTTCTGACGATGAACTCATTCGTCCATCAGCGACATAAGCCACCCACGCGATTGGTGCGAGAACGGGAACTGGTGCTGGCAGTGCCTCAATTGCGAAGCAACGTGAATCTCGCCCGCATCGTCCGATTAGCGGGCTGCTGCGGAGTCCAGCGGATGGTGGCGTGCGGACAGGCTCGCATTGATCCGAAGATTGCCCGGGATGCATTGCAGCAGGTCCGTGTGGACCGCCATCGTAGTCTCCCACCCGTCCTCAAAGACCTCAAGGAACAGGGGTACCGTTTGGTCGGCCTAGAACAGACCAGCGACTCGTGCGATCTCCATCAATATCACTTTCCTCGCAAGGCGGCGTTGGTCATCGGGCACGAGCGACTGGGGCTGGACGAGGAGATTTTGAGCTTACTGCAGGACGTGGTTGAAATTCCCGTGTATGGAATCCCCTTCAGCTACAACGTCGCCACGGCGACGGCGATGGCGTTATACGAATACTGCCGGCAGTATCCAACAGGCTGAGGACATGCAGTGGATCTGCAGTGGGCCATCCGCCGCCCGCCTCCAGTTCGGGTTGTCGGCCACGGTCGACCCGCCCCCCAAATGGGATATCCTGCATGGGTCGCCGGAGGTCGTGAGATCGACTCCGCGAGGCTTGCTGTGCTGAGCAGCAGCCCGTAGACTGGCGGGTTTGTCATGCGCTCCGGCCGTTATTCAAGATAATCATAAGGGGAAGACACGGTGCCAGGGACCTGTGTGATTGGTCTGCAGTGGGGTGATGAGGCGAAGGGCAAGCTGGTCGACCTGCTGACCTCCGATTTTGAATTGGTCGTGCGTTACCAGGGAGGTGCGAACGCGGGACACACGGTCGTGGTGGGTGATAACACCTATAAGCTGCACCATATTCCGAGTGGCATCCTCAATCCCAATGTGACGAACCTGATCACACCAGGCGTGGTGCTCAATCCTCCGACCATTCTGGAGGAGATTCGCTCGTTGTGCGCCCGAAGTATTCGGGTCGAGCGGAACCTTTTGATCAGCGACCGCGTCCACGTCGTCATGCCCTGGCACCTGCTAGAAGACCGCATCCTCAATACGGCATTGGTGGAGGGCGAGAATATTGGTACGACGCTACGCGGCATCGGCCCCTGCTATCGCGACAAAGTAGGACGTCACACGGCGGTGCGACTGGGAGACATGTACCGTCCGGATTTTGAAGTGCGAATTCGTGGTCTGGCGGAGGCCAAACACAAGTTCCTCAGCGATCTGAGTGGCGAAGCAGTCGAACTGGATCCGGATCAGATTTTTCGCGAATTTGCCGAGTACGCCGAGCGACTACAGCCGCATGTCACCGATACAACGCCGCTATTACTCGACGCCGTGGAGGCACAGCGACGGATCTTGTTCGAAGGGGCTCAAGGGGCGCTATTGGACATTGATCACGGGACGTATCCGTTTGTGACCAGCAGCAACAGTTCTGGCGTGGGCGTGTCGGCCGGTTCGGGCGTACCTGGCAGCGCAATTCAGCGGGTCATCGGTGTCATCAAGTCCTATACGACGCGAGTGGGCGGTGGGCCGTTTCCGACCGAGCAGGACAACGAGTATGGTCAACACATTCGCGAGCAGGGAAATGAATATGGCACGACAACAGGGCGACCTCGGCGGTGCGGGTGGTTCGATGCCGTAGCGGTGCGGTACACGGCCAGATTGAGCGGGGTGAGCGTATTGTCTCTGATGATGATGGACGTGCTCAGCGAATTACCGGAAATCCAGGTCTGTGTCGCCTACCGGCTGGATGGCGCGGAGATTCGCGATTTTCCCAGCCATGTGGATGACCTGCGGCGAGCCGAGCCGGTTTACGAAACGCTACCGGGATGGCAAGAGGACGTATCTGCGATTGATCGCCCCGAGGATTTGCCGGAAAATGCGCGTAGATACATTGCGCGAATCGGTGAGTTAGTCGGTCGGCCGGTCGGCGTGGTTTCCGTCGGCCCCGACCGTGCTCAAACGATGTTTCTCGATCGTGACCTGTCGGAGACCTACGGCCCGATGACGCGAAATTCATAAGTCTTCGGCCGGCGTCTAAGGAAGAACCGACGAGCTGTGGCTGCTACATCCCCGACCCCCGTCCTGACCGAACTCGACGTGGCCATCGAACACCGTCCGCGACATATTGCTGTCATCATGGACGGCAATGGACGTTGGGCACAGCGTCGCGGACTCCCGCATTGAAGGGCATCGAAGAGGTGTTGGAAGCGTACGTCGCATTGTCGAGGAGTGTGCTCGGCTGGGAATGGGGCAGCTGACGCTTTACTGTTTGTCCAGCGAAAACTGGAAGCGTCCCAAGCCAGAACTCGATTTCCTGATGCACCTGCTCGAGCAGTACATGATTGAGGAGCGATCCTTGATTATGAAGCAAAACATCCGCGTCCGCGTGATTGGTCGCCGTGAGGGGATTGCGGCGGCGGCCATGACGGAAATCAACAAGACCGTCGAAATGAGCCGAGACAACAGCGGGACATGCCTTTGCTTGGCGATCAACTATGGTGGGCGATCGGAGTTAGTCGACGCCGTACAACAAATTGCACGGGAAGCGACTCACGGGACATTGCCAATTGACGCCATTGACGAAAAAGTAATCAGCTCCCACCTCTACACAGACGGGATGCCCGATCCGGATTTGTTGATTCGCACGGCCGGCGAAATGCGAGTCAGCAATTTCTTGCTGTGGCAGATCAGTTATGCGGAGCTATGGGTGACAGAGAAGTGTTGGCCCGAATTCCAGGTCGAGGACTTGCACCATGCGATCCGCGACTACGCTGGCCGGGATCGCCGCTTCGGTGGGTTGAAGACTTAACCACGATCGACAGGACGGCGGGTCATGCTGCGTTGGCGTCTGCTGGGGGCAATTGCCATTCTCACTCCCCTGTTGGTCATTCTCTGGTTGGATGACCAATACAACGCGGGACATCCGGGTATTTGGGTTGGGCCCTTGGCGACCGTGGTCGGCCTCTGTGCGGCCCACGAGGTGACGCAGATGATGAGCCGGGCGGGCTTGCCGACATCGCCCACAGCCAGCTCATGCGGCGTACTGTCCGTGATGCTCGCCGCGATGTATCCCTTAACGGGCGGCCACGACGCTCTCGCGCCGCTCGGGATGCTGGCATATATTTTGCTCGGACTGGTCGTCGCCGTGGCCTTGTTGTTTGCGACAGAAATGAACCGATTTCGCGTCCCGGGTGAGTCGATTGCGCGGCTGTCGGCCGGGGTCTTCGTTGTCGTTTACGTCGGCGTGCTGTTGAGTTTTTTGGTGGAGCTGCGACTTATGTTGCCGGGGCGGATCGGATTGATGGCCATCATTGCTACGCTGGTGATCGTCAAACTCTCAGATACCGGCGCATTCTTTGTGGGCAGGTCATGGGGGCGACATCACTTCACGTCGATCAGTCCCAAAAAAACAATCGAAGGGGTCATGGGGGGCGTCATCAGCGCAATGCTGGCAGCCTGGCTGCTCCGCGATGGCGTGATCCCCTACCTACTACCAACGTTTCAGCCGGGCAGTCACCTGGCATACCTCGCCTTCGGGGCTTCCTTAGCCATCGGGGGGCTATTTGGCGATCTAAGCGAGTCGCTGCTCAAGCGCGACGTGCAGCAAAAGGACTCCAGCCAATGGTTGCGGGGACTGGGGGGAGCGCTGGATGTGGTCGATTCGGTTTTGGCGACGGCCCCGATCAGTTTCCTGTGGTGGGCCACGGGATGGTTGTGAAGCGGGGCGAGCTGGCGGCAGAGTCGCATCAAGGGGTGGCCGGCGTGGGCGATGTAACCTGTTGGCAGTTCGTTACTTGCTGCCGCAGAACATTTTCTGGGTTCCGTCCCGAGGCCTCGGGGGACTATAGTTTATGAGTCCGAGAGTCATCGGGATCCGGGGAGGAATTGATGTGGCTCGTGACGAGCCGGAGATTGAATGACCGAAGCTACCATTACGCTGGTCAATGCCAAGTCATTGCTGCCGTTGTTTGGAGCCCGTGACCAGCATATCAAAAGAATCCGAGACGCGTTCGGCGTCGATATTACTCATCGAGACGGCCAGATCCGCGTAGCGGGCGGGAGCGTGGCGGTCGCCAATGCAACGGAAGCCCTCAAGCGCATGAAGGCGATGGTCGAGCAACAGGGAACGCTCGCCGAAGAAGAGGTTGCTCAAGTTCTTCGGCAGTTGGCTGGAGAAGAACAAGAGGTGCAGTCGTCCCCGATCGTGGCACTGGCCAGCGGGCGGCAGATTCGCCCGCGCACCGCCGGGCAATCCCAATACGTCGCGGCCATCCTGCGCTCACGACCTGACATTCGCCGTGGGTCCTTCGGGAACGGGAAAGACCTATTTGGCCGTGGCTCTGGCAGTCGAAGCCCTCAAAGCCCAACTCATTCGTAAGATCGTTCTTGTGCGGCCGGCGGTGGAAGCCGGTGAGAGCCTGGGGTTTTTGCCCGGGGACTTACAGGCCAAAATCAACCCTTATTTGCGGCCCTTGCTCAACGCGCTCTACGAAATGATGGATTACGAGCAAATCAAGCGTCACATGGAAGAAGATGTGATCGAGGTCGTCCCCTTGGCTTATATGCGAGGCCGGACGCTGAATGAAGCCTTCATTATTCTGGACGAAGCCCAGAATACAACCGTATCGCAAATGAAGATGTTTTTGACACGCATGGGAACGGGGTCCAAAATCGTCGTCGCAGGCGACGAAACGCAACTCGATCTTCCGCCGCACACGCGCAGTGGCCTGATCGATGCGTTAATGCGACTGAGAAACATCCCCGGTTTCGCCTCGATCCGCTTGCGCAAATCGGACATTGTGCGCCATCCGCTGGTCATGGAGATTGTGCGGGCGTACGAAGAGGGGCCGAATCGTCGCCGTAATTCGCGCACGAATGGGGAATCGGAATAATCTAACGCGGTCCAGGATCTATGGCGGTAGAGCAAGCTCGCTAATTGCGATCGCAGCGTCGTGACACCTGGACGTTATACGGAAACACATTCACACGCCATTGATTGAAATTGAATATGTCTTCAGCGCCAAACAAAAGACCTCGATCAAAACGAGTAGCCCCGTTGAAATTGCCGCCAGGTACGTATGAGCGGGCCTGGGACACCGTACGTCGCGGCGACGTGTTGGCTCGCATTGGCTTGTGTCTGCTCGTTGCTTTGTGCGTCTGGGCAGTAACCGGAGGCTGGGTGCCCCCGTTCTCGTATCGCCAAAGCGACATTCCGCCCCGCAACGTGCTGGCCCGAGTGAATTTCGAGCGTGTCGATCATCAAGCGACCCTGGATAATCAGCGTGCCGCTCGCAGCGTGATGGAATGCGTGTACGTGCACGATCCGCGACCATTGCGAGAACTCCAAGGGGCGCTCAAAGACAAGATCTTCACGTTACTTTCGGCCGCCTCCTATGATGAAGCCGACAAGGCGGTATGGGGAGAGTTCGTCGTGGCCGACGACGAGACGGATCAGGAGACGCTCGCCGACCTGGATGCCGCTATGGCGATTAGTGCCGCCACGGCGCGACTGGGTATCAGCCCTCCGCTTCAGATCCAACCTGGTACACCAGCGTCTCGACTTTGGCGACGCCGGGCCGAGTTCGCAAGATTCAAGCAAGCATTTGCCGACGACATCAATTTGACGCAATTCGAGGAGGCGGTTAAACGCAGCATGGCCGAATTCACCGACCATGGATTGCTGGAGAGCCTGCAGCACGAATTAGACGACGGCAATCAGTCTCGGATTCGCGTTTCACCGGTCGGCAACCCGGCGGACATGCGATCATTTGAAGTGGATAAGTTACGGATTGGCCAGGCGGTTCAGCGGCTGGACGCGAACTTAAAACAACAGCTCGCTGCGCCCGAAATCGCGGCCAAGATCTTTGCCTGGCTCAAGCCTCGACTGCCCGTCACTTTGACCTATGACAAATACCTGACAAGCAATCGGGCGGACCAAGAAATCAACAGCATGCCCGAAGTGACGGTCAGCTTCAAGAAAGGCGAATCCGTATTGGCGCGGGCAGAGGAACCGATCACTGCTGAAACCTTGGTGCTACTGCGCGACGAGCATCGTCAGTACGTCGATCAACTGGGCATTCCGAGACTGTTCTACTTTTCGCTCTCCAAATTCGGTATGTACCTGGCATTGTTCATGCTTTGCGGGTTCTATATCTTCTTTCGACGTCGGCGTCTGTTGCGATCTGCCCAACCTTGCTCGATTATTGCTGTTGTTTGGTGTGACGATCAGCATCAGCTACTTTGCGGCCCCTTCACGCTTCGAGCTGATACCGTTGTTGCTGTTCAGTATGATCGTGGTGATTCTTTATCGCCAGAACTTATGCTGTTGCTCTCCGCGGTAATGGCCTTATTGGTGACCTTGTCGGTTGATTATGACATCGTTGAGTTTGTCACGCTGTTGGCGAGCATGTCGACAACGGTGCTACTGCTGCGACATATTCGCAGCCGCACCAAGCTAATCTACGTGGCGGGTTGGACAGCGATTGCTACGATGGCCACGGCGGTTGGCGTTGGAATCCTGACGGGGCAATATCCGGGACTTCAACTGCTGCAGATTGCTGTATGGCTAGGCGGGTGTGCCGTCGCCGCGGGTTTGCTCATGACCGGACTGTTGCCCTTCATCGAGAGATTCTTCGATGTGCAGACGGACCTCAGCTTGCTGGAACTGGGCGATGTTGCCCACCCGCTGTTGCAGGAACTTGTGCGTCGCGCCGGGCACCTACAACCACTCGATCAACGTGGCTTCCATCGCCCAAGCGGCAGCCGAATCGATTGGGGCCAACGGACTATTGGTTCGAGTCGGCGCTTACTTTCATGACATCGGCAAGATGTTGAAGCCGGGTTATTTTGTGGAGAACCAAGGCGGGCA
This sequence comes from uncultured Planctomycetales bacterium, assembly GCA_963785495.1. GTDB lineage: Bacteria > Planctomycetota > Planctomycetia > Pirellulales > Pirellulaceae > CAWAVP01. The sequence continues at coordinate 244,187 of CAWAVP010000026.1, forward strand.
ACAGAATTGTCACGAGTCGCTGTTGCCGGCGATGAGTACGTTGGTCATTATCGCGCATGTAAAAGACGGAGCCGACCTGGCACGGCAGCACAATCTGCCCAACGCGATTATCGACTTCATCCTGCAGCATCACGGCACAACGCTCGTTGAGTATTTTTACCATCGTGCGAACGAACAGCGGGAATCCGACCCGGAGGCGGGGAAGGTAGACGAAGGCAGCTATCGTTATCCTGGACCGAAACCCCAAACGCGGGAAGCCGCCGTACTGATGCTGGCCGATACGGTCGAGGGCGCAACGCGGTCGCTCGTCGACCCGGCCCCCGCACGCATCGAGAATCTAGTCGAGGACCTGGCCATGAAACGCCTGCTGGACGGGCAATTCGACGAGTGTGGACTGACGCTGAAGGAATTGCGCATCATCCAGGACAGTCTCATCAAGTCGCTGACGGCCGTCTACCACGGCCGCATCAAGTACCCCGGTCAACAATCGGCCTAGCTGCAACCCACATGGCCCGGAGCCTACCGTGCTGACTGTCGAGTTTTCCAATCGGCAAACGTCGTTGCCCTGTGACACAGAACGCTGGCGTCAGGTGCTCAGGCAGCTACTGGCGTCGGAAGGCATCCAACGTGGCGAGGTGAGTATCTCCATCGTGCATGACGCAGAAATTCACGAGCTGAATCGTGCGTACTTGAATCATGATTATGCCACGGATGTATTAAGTTTTGTTTTGGATCGTGATGAGGAGGCGCTGCTGGGCGAGATTATCGTCAGCGCGGACACGGCGATCGAACGCTGCGACGAATTCGGTTGGCAGGCGTCGCAGGAGTTGACGCTGTATCTAATCCACGGAGCTTTACACCTGGTTGGCTACGACGACAAATCCCCAACCCAGCGCGAGCAAATGCGAGCACGGGAACAACTCTATCTGGAAAGGTTCGGAATCAACGCACCCCTTTCAAATCCGCAATCTACGGCATCCGAGGACGGAACTCCGTCTCCGTTCTCGCCGACCACAAAGGGCTCGGGTGGATGATGTTGTATGGATACTTCCTGCTGCTGACGGCTGGCACCACGCTGGCATTTCTTTCTGCGATCGCTCATAAATCGCTGGTGGAAATCTCCTGGCACGATCTGGAAGAATACTGTCGCTTTAAAGAACGCGAAAAGGTGTTCGATGCAATCCACGACCATTTCGAAACGGCGGTCGCGACGACGGAATCGCTGCAAGTCTTCGGCGTGATTTCCGCCGTCCTGGTGGCGACTGCTAACCAGTTTTCTAGGCACGATGCGGACCCTTCTGCAGGCCAGCTGATCTCGCTCATCGTGATCGCGACGCTGGCCACACTGCTGACGACCGTCTGGTTACCTCGCGAAATCGCACGCTCTTGGGGTTCCGCGTATTTGGTCCATACGTGGCCGTTTTGGCGACTTGCTGATCAGATGCTGCGGCCGCTCCACTTGCCAGCCGCCTGCTTTCGTGAGATCACTCGCAGGCTGGATGGACGCGAATCGGAATGGAGTGACGAAGAGGCCCTGGAAGACGAAATCCTGTCGATCGTGACGGAAGGACAGCACGACGGTCTCCTGGAAGATGATGTCCGTGAGATGATTGCGGGTGTGATTGAACTCGACGATACAGACGTCGCGGACATCATGACGCCTCGATCGGAAATGGATGCCATTCCCATCGATATGGAATGGTCCGAGATGTTGCGGTTTGTCGTCCGTGTTAGCCGCACACGTATCCCCGTATATGAAAAGAACCTGGACGACGTTGTGGGCTTGCTGTACGCCAAAGACTTACTAGCTGTACTCTCTGAAGATAAACCGCAGTCCGCCCCGCGACTCTGTGATATCACTCGCGACGTGGCGCGTGTCCCCAAGAGTACTCGATTGGATGAATTGCTCCAAAGCTTTTTGAATACGCGTAGTCATCTAGCAATTGTCGTCGATGAATTCATGCATGTCGTGGGACTGGTCACGATCGAGGACGTGCTGGAAGAGATTGTCGGCGAAATCGTCGACGAGTCGGATGCCGAAGAACCGGAAGACATTCGGTGGATCACGCGGCACGCAGCGGAAATCCAAGCGAGGGCCCATGTCGAGGAAGTAAATGACGTGCTTGGGGTTCAGTTGCCAGTGAGCGCAGAATACGACACCGTCGGCGGCTTCATCCTGCACGAATTTGGCCGCATTCCGCTCAAAGGCGAGACACTTCTTTGGCAAGACGTCAAAATCACCGTGCAGGAGGCGTCACGTCGGCGCATTGAACGCGTGCGGATTGACTTTGATCAGAACCCAAAGATCGTCGGGGCGTCGTAGACCTGCACGTCGTGCCCCCCGTGGGTCGCCTCCGATGTGGGTGGGTCACCGTCGCGAGGCGGATTGGTCCGAGGTGGCCAGGACCTGGAGGGCTGTTTCGAATGCGCGATGAAGGTCTTGACGAGGCACCAGTCCCGCTTCGCCCGTCACGAAACATAGCCCCTCGGGACGCTCAACGCAGCAGCGGCTCAGCTCGAGCACTTGCGTGGCCGCTCGCCGGATTCCTCCTGGCAACGCATCGTCGTTGCACTGCAAATGTTGCCAACTCAACTCCACGGCCTCCAGGTGAGCACGAGGCGTTTTTCCGGGGCCCAATCGCAGGTATTCCTTCCATAGCTGCATCGCCGATCGGTAGAGTTGGCTCATGTCCGCCATAGCCGGTCCGCCGCAGATCTCGCTATGGTTGCTGGGCCAGCTCTCGATATTTCAACGCTTGATCGTTGCCTGGATCCTGCCGCAAGATCACGTCAAAGTCTTCAATTGCTTGATCGTAGCGGCCAAGGTTCATGTACGCCAAGCCACGATTCAGGTAAGCCGGCAAGTATCGCGGCGCTGCGGTAATTGAGCGGGTATAACTACGAACCGCGTTTTCGTACTCACCCTGCTTAGCCGCAACGACGCCGTCCCACAGCATCGCACGCGGCTCATAGACGTAAGGATTCGTTGGAACCGTGGAGGCTGCCTGAAAATCCTGCCGCGCCAAGTCCAGCTTATCCTGGTAGTAATAGCAAATGCCCCGACGAAGATAGGCATCGGAAAAACTGGCGCCTAACGACTCGTAAACGCGAATTGCCGACGTAAATGCGTCGACGGCCGCATCAAGCTGATCGAGTAATCGCAAGGCGGTGCCACGAATATAGTGTGCCGCGCCTTGTCCTCCTCATCGATGTCATAGCGAAGCAACTCATCTGCATCCGCAATGGCAGCGTGATAGAGTTCCTCGCGTTCCGGCCCTTCCAACTCATTGGCCAATGTGATTCGCGTGTCACCACGAGAGAGCATCACTTTTTCCGGACGCGTTTTCAGTGGATCGCGCGTCTCCCAAGGCGGTATCCGTTCACCCAGGCGTGCGCCCGTCAGAAAGCCGTCGAGTGCATCGAGGCCGCCTCGGAGGTCCTGAATGATCTTGGTATCATCCGGCGAGGGACGATAAGATTCCTGACTCGAACGGAACGCATAGGCGACACCCAGGTCTGCCGAGGCTTCTGACGACGGCCCCAGAATCCGTACGGCTTGCTGTAGATCATCGATCGCGTAGTCCGCTTGGCGAAGCCGAAACAAGACGCGGCCTCGCTCCAAATACGCCTCTCCATAGTCCGCCTGTAGCGAGATCGCACGCTCCAGGGATTTCACCGCCTGCAACAGACTCGCTTGACCGCTTTGATCCATGCCACCGCCAGGAGAGGTGACGACCAGTCGCAACGGCGCTTTTCCCTGCTGATAGTTTGCCTCGGGGCTGGCAGGATTCAACTGAGCCGCCTGTGTGAAATCATCCACTGCTTCCCGATACCGTCCTGTTTCCACGTACAGCTCGCCACGTAGCATATACGCCTCTTCAATCAATCCAGGCTCGATATTCGCCCCCGGCGTGATCATGGCCATCGAAATCGAACTGATCGCTAGGTCAATCGCCCCCAGCTCTCGATAACAGATCCCCTGATTCAATAACGCGCGGGGATGGCGGCCGGCTGCCATGATTTGGTTGTAGATCGCAATCGCCCCCGCCCAGTCCTTCTTTTCCATCAGGGCCTCGGCGTCCGCCATGCCCTGCATGAATTGCTCGCGAGGATCAACCTGCTCCTCGGTCCCCAAGCCGCTCTCATCCGTCCCCAAACCACCCTCATCGACCAACGCACCTTGAGCGGAATCGCCAGTTACCAGGGGCTCGTCAAATACACTGTCTTGCCCTCGAAGAGCAGTGACAGAGATCGACAACGTCAAGCAGATAGTAAAACCGACAATCTTTAGCAGTTGATAAGATCGGGGCATGATTGTACTCATTCCAAACAACGGGGAACTGCGGCGGTCATAATGCCCTTAATTATAGATCGTCTAGGAACGTTCGCGTCAAAACCACTCGCACTTCACGTGCGTCGCCACAAGCCGCCGGCGCCCCCAAAGCGTGCTCTTAGCCGCGCGCCCCAGGAGCACGGACGGACGGGTCCGCATGGGCCAAAAGGCCCCAAGTGGGCGTCACAACCGGACCTTACGGAACAGCCGCGTACTCACACAGCCAGGACGTCCCAAAGCGGATTCATGAGGGCGATTAGGGACACGGCCGCAGACGATACGGCGGGATTCAGCGCGACACGTGGGACCGCGAAAGAATCATCGCCGAAGACACTTGTGTTGGCCACGAGAAGCTCGGGGACTAGGATTCGAACCTAGACTGACGGAACCAAAATCCGTAGTGCTGCCATTACACTATCCCCGAATCATTATGCTGCACTTTACGAATTCGCTTGGCGATTGACAACCGCGAATGTAAGCTGCTCCAGCTCAATTGCCAGGTCCACTGCCACGATGCGAACGTCGTCCGGCAGATTCAGTGTTACCGCGCAAAATTCAAGATCCCCCGAAGGCCCGCGGCGATCAGTTGATCGGCAACGTCCTGGGCCGCGACGCCAGGCACCGAGAGAATCGCCAGCTTGATGCCAAACTGCCGAACAACCTCGGGCAGCTCCGCGAGAGAATAGACATTGACGCCCTCGAAATCCCCGCCAATCTTCGCAGGGTCCACGTCAAACGCGGCGGCAATGCGGAATCCCTGTGGCTGGAATCCGCGATACCCCATCAATGCCCGCCCCAGATTTCCGACACCCACCAAAGCGATCGGCCAATCCAGGTCCGTCCCCAGGATCCGTTTGATCGCCACAATCAGCTCGTCACAACGGTATCCGATCCCGGGGTAGCCGAATTGACCAAAATAGGCCAAATCCTTCCGCACTTGGGCGTCAGTAAACCCCAACAACCGCCCCAACTGGGTTGAACTTGTCGTTTCACGTCCGTCCCGCACAAGGTGCTGGAGTTCGCGCAGGTAGAGGCTCAAGCGACTGACAACCGCTTGCGGCACGGCATTGTCCGCGCCTCCCCGTGAACCACTCTTCGATTGACTCATCGGCCTCTGTCCTTCACCTGCTGGGAATCACACAGATTCCCCCTACCCGCACCGCTACTCTACTGAGTTTCTCAAGCTGAAAAAAGGCAGAACTCGCGACCTCGCCGTCCAAGCAGGCAACCGCAGTTGATCTACATGTCACGAAACCGCTCATGATCGATCCAAACTCCCCCCGTACGTGGATTATACAGCCACCCTCCTCGGTTTTGCGGAGTCACGTTGTGGCCGTCGGCGGGGTGCTGCTCAATCGAACGGGCGGCGCAACGCTGCTGTGCTGAGCCGGCGCTCAGCGGATTCTCTGGCAGTGAACACAAGTACGGCTCGATCGGAAAACGAGCGGAAGTCTGAATCCGACCCGAGGAAATGCCCTGGAGATTGGACGACTGCAACAGGTCGCGAAATCTGCAGGCGGGCGACCTTGGTGATCGTCACGGTACTGTTCCACAAGGCGTCGGAGCTTGAACAGATTGTGTCGAGCCGCAAACCATTGGTCTGTCGCATCGTCCCCCCAAATCAAGGCAGCCAGCGAGCCGCCGACCACGGCCAGGAGCAATACCAACAGCTGCGCCTCGGGCAGCGTGACGCCGCGACGGCGAGTTCCGGCGGGACGGCTTGCAAACATTACTCCGCCTATCAACGGGGGGGGGAATGGAGGCTGCTCCTGGGACCTAGCCACCTATGTGCTCGAGCCAGCAGTTCGTACTTCGCTGAGTAGCCGCGGTCAACCAGCGGGCCGACGAGTAGAGAGCGTGGCGCGGAGGGCAACGACAGACGCTGGGCACCGCCTCGCTTTCTAGCTGATCCCACGGCGTCCAGGACCACACAACCCGCGTGCAGCGTTGCCACACACGAAGGCCTAACAGGCAAGTTCTAGTTATGACGCCCACTCCACTTAAAAGATAAATTTTGCCTACATTTTTCACTGCCCGCCAAGTACCCATCTTGTCGATTCTACACGACATCGGAATCGCGACTTCGTCCTCGCGCTAACGTGGAGCCTTCGTATGGATCCCGTCAGCTCGGCGGGGGGAGTGAGCCGCGGGGCCGTGGCAATCGGTGAATGCATCGCAGCATCGCCAGACTAGTTCCCGGTGACATGTGTTTGTGGAGGAGATCGGAAGATGAGCAAGCGTTTCGGAGTGCCGATCCTAGCGGTCATCGTGACCCTGGGATCGGTGAACCTGGCTCGCGCCGCGTATTGTGGCGCCGCCAACTATTTCAATTGCTCCTGCGGAGCCAGGATGGTCAGTACTGTCCAGGACGGTGCTGAAGTCGAAGCCGGCTCTGTGGCGAGTCAGGGTGCCCCCGCCAGTGTCAATGACGATGGCACAATGACGATCATGGTCAATCGTTCTCGGGTGATCTGCGTCCCCGAGGAGTACACGGCGTACCGAAATGAGTACGAGACGGTGTATGATGAGCGCCAGATCAACACAGTTAACTACGTGCGCGAGAATCGTACGCGAACGGTCAATTACACCGTTCGTCGTCCGGTGTGGGAAAACCGTGAACGCACGATCAATTACACGGTCATGCGGCCGGTGTGGGAAGATCGCCAGCGCACGATCAATTACACGGTCATGCGACCGGTGTGGGAAGATCGCCAGCGCACGATCAACTACACCGTCATGCGACCCGTGTGGGAAAACCGTGAACGCACGATCAATTACACGGTCATGCGACCCGTATGGGAACAACGTCAGAAGACGATCAACTACACCGTCATGCGGCCGGTTTGGGAAGAACGTCAGAAGACGATCAACTACACCGTCACGAAGCCGGTCTGGGAAACCCATACAAAGGAAATCCCCTACACTGTTCGACGTCCAGTGTGGGAAACTCGCGAAAAGACGATTAACTATACGGTGATGAACCCTGTCTGGGAAACGAAGACCCGTACGATCAACTACACGGTCATGGTTCCCGTCAAGGAACAGCGGACCCGCACGGTCACGACCTATGTCCGTCGTGCGGTTCCCTACACGCGAGAGATCACGGTCCAAGGCGGTCATTGGGACACTCAGAAATCGGTCATTCCAGGACGCAGCTACACGCGAACTGTCCAATTGCCCGGTACCTGGACCTATGACCCCTGCACCTGCCGTTGCGTTTACTGCCCGGGTGGTTGCTGCCAGGTTACCTGCCAATGCCCGGACACGGTTTGCTGCAAGAAGGTTTGGGTGCCGGAGTGCCACACCAAAACGATCAATTGCGTGAAGTACGTATGCGAGCCTTGCACGAAGGAAGTTGCGTACACCGTGTGCAAAATGGTGCCGGAGTGCCGTACCAAGACCTGCAATTACAAGGTCTGCAAGATGGTGCCCGAATGCCGCACCAAGGTTTGCACGTACAAGGTGTGCCGATACGAGTGTGAACAGCGGGTGAAGACTTGCACCTACAAGGTTTGCAAGATGGTACCCGAATGCCGCACCAAGGTTTGCAACTACAAAGTCTGCAAGATGGTACCCGAATGCCGCACCAAGGTTTGCAACTACAAAGTCTGCAAGATGGTACCCGAATGCCGCACCAAGGTATGCAAATACCGCGTGTGCAAGATGGTGCCCGAATGCCGCACCAAGGTCTGCAAGTACCGCGTGTGCAAGATGGTGCCGGAGTGCTGCACGAAGACCTGCAACTACAAGGTCTGCAAGATGGTGCCCGAATGCCGTACGAAGGTCTGCAAGTACAAGGTCTGCCGATACGAGTGCGTCCCGTGCTCGAAGGAAGTCCCGTATACGGTCTGTGTGCCGGTTTGCAGCACCAAGACGGTCAAGGTTCCTCGCTGCGTTTGCCGCAAAGTTCCTTTTACCGCAACTCGTTGCGTGCGTAAGGTCGTTTGCGAGCAGGTGCCAGTGAAGGTCTGCTGCCCAACGCCGTGCTGCGAGCCGTCCTGTGGATGCGATGCCGGTTGCGACGCTGGCTGCGAGCCCGGATGTGGCGCCTAAACGACGCCTCACTCTCCACACTTGCTAGGAGAGCATAACTGGTCTGGCGATTTTCGTGAGCGGCCTGATCAACTCGATCAGGTCGCTCTATTTTTTTCCCGATGGTCGCGCCGCAGCCAACACAAAGCCATAAAGTCGTACAGCGCGTGAGTCGTCACGGGAACCCAGAGTGATCCCGTGGCCAACAGGAGACCGCCGAAATAGAATCCGACGGCCATGGCCATGCCGAGATAGGTCCAGCTAACGCTGTGGGCCAAGCCAAACAACACGCTCGACACGATTAACGGAAGCCAGCCCCCCACTGCTTGGGGATCGAGTTGAGACTGCAGGGCGGATATCAAAAAGCCGCGAAACAGCAATTCCTCGCCCACGCCGGCGGCCAGCGAAAGCCATGCCAGTTCCAACGGCGAAGCCCTTGCAAAATGCGGCAACAGCTGCTCATGGATGAGACGCCTTAATTCGCGGAAGACGGCCCAACGACTGCCCCGCAGCCAAACAAACGCGACCAACAGAGGCACAACCGCCAACCCCCCGTAAAGTACGTGGGTGACTAGCTCGGCCGGCTCATGCCAAACCAAGTCCCGGAACGGATTGACACCAAAGATCCATCCCAACACGGCTGCCAGTCCTGCCAACGAAAACTCAAACACGACAGCCACCGAGACCCATGACGCCGCCGATGACCGTTGGGTTTCCCTCGCCACGCATGTGCTCCTTGCCAATGCATCTCGACCGTCGACCGCTGCTACTGTCGACACGGTGCCCCGGCGGTGGAGAATCGCCTTCCGGTTGGCCCCACCAGTTCACCATCAAATCTGGCCTAAACTGCGTGCTTTAACCGGACTTCACTATAGAGTCCCATGACCGGTTCGGTTCCTTGACGGTCCTAGGCCCCCTTGATAGACTCCCGGGTTCACTGTGTCCGCCGCGGACATTCAATCAGCACGCATCCCACGTAGATCCGCCGACGAAGGGAACGGTCCTCGACCACGAACCTCGTCCCTCCGACGCATTATGGCCATTTGCCAGCCGACATTGCACCTCAAAGGCAGCGATATAAAGGAACATAATCTATGGCAACTCGTACCTCCGCCGGCTCCAAGCAGAAGATGATTTACTATTTTGGCAAAACGCGCACCGATGGAGGGGGCGCACTGAAGGAACTCTTAGGCGGAAAAGGAGCAAATTTGGCGGAAATGACCGGCATTGGCCTGCCGGTTCCTCCTGGATTCACCATCACGACGGAAGTCTGTGCGAAGCCTACTACAAGGCGGGCGAACAACTGCCGCGCGGCCTGATGGACGAGGTCAGAAGAACGTGGCCATGCTGGAGAAGGAACTCGGCAAGAAATTCGGCGACCACAAAAACCCGCTTGCTCGTTTCCGTGCGATCTGGTGCGGCCGTATCGATGCCCGGCATGATGAACACGATTTTGAACCTGGGCCTGAACGATGCCTCGGTGGCAGGGACTGGCCAAGGCGACCGATAACGAACGATTCGCGTACGACGCGTACCGCCGGCTGATCAACATGTTTGGCGATGTGGTAATGGGGGTCGACCACGAGCATTTCGAGCAGGCGTTCGACAAGATCAAGAAAAAATACAAGGTCAATAGTGGACACCGACGTCCCGACCGAGGGCATGAAGGAGTTGTGCGAGGCATACAAGAAGGTCGTACAAAAAGCACACTGGTGAGGACTTTCCCGCAGGATCCGTACCGCCAACTGGAACTGGCGATCGAGGCGGTGTTTGCCAGCTGGAACACATCGCGCGCCGTCCGCTATCGCGAGGTTGAAAACATTCGCGGTTGCTCGGAACGGCCGTCAATGTCCAATCCATGGTCTACGGCAACATGGGCGATGATTCGGGAACGGGCGTCGCCTTCACGCGCAATCCCTCCACTGGCGAAAACAAGTTCTTCGGCGAGTTCTTGGTCAACGCGCAAGGCGAGGACGTCGTCGCGGGCATCCGAACGCCGCAGACCGGTTCGGAGATGCCGAAGTGGAACCGTCAAGTCTACAAGCAACTGCTGGAAATCAAAGAGACCCTCGAGAAGCACTACCACGACATGCAGGACATCGAGTTCACGATCGAGCGGGGCGAGTTGTTCATGTTGCAGACTCGTACAGGGAAGCGAACCGGTGCGGCCGCTGTCAAAATCGCCTGCGACATGGTTAAGGAGAAACTGATCGACGAGAAGACGGCCGTGCTGCGAGTCCCGGCCGGCGACCTGACGCAATTGCTGCTGCCGAGCTTTGATCCGACGGCGCTAAGAAGGCCAATGTACTGACCCAGGGCTTGCCCGCTTCGCCCGGCGCGGCTGTGGGCAAGCTGGCCTTCACTGCGGCAGAAGCTGTGGAGCGAACCGCAAGCTGGCGAGACCGTGCTGTTGGTCCGCAAGGAAACCAGCCCTGAAGACATCGACGGAATGCACAGCGCGGCTGGCATCTTGACCAGCACGGGTGGCATGACCAGTCACGCGGCCGTTGTCGCGCGCGGCTGGGGACGTTGTTGCGTGGCGGGTGCCGGCGACATCCAGATCGATGAAAAGGCACGGAAGATCAAGGTCAAAGGCAAGACGTTTACGCACAAAGATACGCTCTCGCTCGATGGCTCAACGGGCGAAGTCATGGCGGGTGTGATCGCCACGCAGCACCCCGAGCTGTCGGGCGATTTCGCCAAGGTCATGAAGTGGGCGGACAAGTACCGCACGACTTGGAGTCCGGACCAACGCCGACACCCCCGCGGATGCGAAGCGGGCTCGCGAATTCGGAGCCGAGGGCATCGGCCTGTGCCGGACCGAGCACATGTTCTTCGAGGAGAACCGCATCGTTGCTATGCGAGAGATGATCGTGGCCGAGACACAGGCCGATCGCGAAAAGGCGCTGAAAAAATTGCTTCCGTTCCAGCGCAAAGACTTCAAAGGCATTTTCACCGCGATGAAGGGACTGCCGGTGACCGTGCGTTTGCTGGATCCGCCGCTGCACGAGTTCCTGCCGCATGACGCCAAGATCGCAAGCCGGAGCTGGCCAAGATTTTGGGGATTTCCAGCTCCAAATTAAAGGCGCGCGTCGATCAGCTGCACGAAGCTAACCCGATGCTGGGCCACCGCGGCTGCCGGTTAAGCGTGACCTATCCCGAAATCCTGGACATGCAGGTGACGGCCATCGTCGAAGCCGCGATTAACTGCAAGAAGAAAAAGATCAAAGCGAAACCGGAAATCATGATTCCGCTGGTCGGTACGGCCGCGGAATTGCAAGTCCTGCGCGAACTTGCCGCAGACAACGATCGACGGAGGTCTGCAAAGCCAAGAAGGTCACGGGCGACTCGGATATTTCGATCGGAACCATGATCGAGATTCCACGTGCCGCGCTGACGGCCGATCGAAGTTGCCGAATACGCCGATTTCTTCAGCTTCGGAACGAACGACCTGACGCAGATGACGTTCGGCTTCAGCCGCGATGACATCAATACGTTCCTGCCCGACTACCTCAAGCAAGAAATCCTGCCAGGACGATCCGTTCCAGTCGCTGGACACTGCGGGCGTTGGACAGTTGGTGCAGATGGGGGTCAAGAAGGGGCGTTCCACGCAGCCAGATCTCAAGTGCGGCATTTGCGGCGAGCACGGTGGTGACCCGCGCTCGATCGAGTTCTGCAACAGCGTCGGCCTGGACTACGTGAGCTGCTCGCCGTTCCGCGTCCCCATCGCTCGGCTTTCCGCGGCACAAGCGGAACTGCGCCACAAAAAATAGGTCACCAAGACAGCACCGACTCCTCGGCGACTGCCAGTCGCGGTCGCCGGTCGCTTACGAAGAAACGTGAGCAAGTCAGCGTCTAGACGTGCTCGGATCGCGCGGTCGGCCGCGGTGAGACGGGCGCGTTGCTCGGTGCGCCACCGCCCACCCCCAGGTTCAGGCGGTCGCCCGAGTCGACGGCGAATCGGCCGCTGAATTATCTCGCGTGTCTGCGGCGGCGGGCTGATGCAATCGGACTGTCGCCCGTCGGGGGACGGCGCGTTCTTGGACGCAACCACGATGCGTGGCTGACATAAATCGATGAAATTCGGCGGCGGGACCGTCCGGAAAGGCGTCGGACAAGCGCGACAACATCTCGTCCCACCGCATGCCGCTGCGAAAGGCCATGCGATAGGCTGCTTTGAGTTCGGTCAATGCGTCCGTCGTAAAGCCGGCCCGCTTAAGTCCCACCGTGTTCAGGCCGACGATCAGACTCGACAAACCGTCCACCATTACGTAGGGCGGAACGTCTTTCGTAATGTGCGCCTGGCCACCTACCATCGCGTATTCGCCGACGCGACAATGCTGATGAACGGCCGCAGCACCGGAAAGATATGCGCGGCTGCCGACCACAACGTGGCCGGCCAGCATGACGTTGTTCGCCAAGATCACATCGTCGCCAATGAGGCAGTCGTGCGCAACGTGTGCATTGACCATCAATAGGTTATTGTCACCTAAGCGCGTTTCATCGTCGGAGGTGAGTCCCCGGTGAACGGTCACATGCTCGCGAAGCGTGTTCTGACTGCCGATCTCGAGTCGACCGGGATTTCCCATCGCGCGTTTGTGTTGTGGAAGCCCACCCAGTACGACCCCTTCGGCCACGTAGTTCGCCCTACCCAGCCGAGTGCCGCTCTTCACGACCACATGACTCTCGAAGCGACATCCGTCACCGATCCGGACGTCGGCCTCGACGACGCAGAAGGGCCCCATTTCCACGTCATGGCCAATCTGGGCCTGGGGATGGATTGAACAAGAGGGGTGAATGCGTGCCACTTGTCACGTCTCCCATTGATGAACCCGGTGTCGGCGCACCGAGCGAAGGTTGCTGCTGAATCAGATATCGGTTATTCGATTCATGCCCATTAAAGCGAACCGAACGATTCGGCTACCCGAGCGGGAAATCAGGCGTCCTCCGGGACTCCCCCCCTACTGAGAACCGGCAAAGCTGCTAAACTCGCAGTACTCTATCCGTTTACCCAACAAAGGAGATTCCAGGATGTCGGACGTCAATCAGCTCTACAATGAGGCGGACCAGCTGAAAGACCAAGGCAAACTGACGGAGGCGATCGATCGTCTACAGCAGCTGCTGGTGCTCGACCCCAACCATGTGCTGTCACATCTTGCCCTGGCCGTGCTCTACGGCCGAACCGGCGAACAGGAAAAGGCCATCGAGCACGGCCTGAGGGCTTGCGAGATTGATCCGAATGATGCCTTCAATTTCACAGCAATGAGCGTCACTTACCAACGCGCCTGGCAGGGTACGCAGCGTGGCGAGTACATACAGTTGGCCGAAGAAGCCATGGCGCGGGCTCACGCCCTCCAGTAGCAGCGCGGCATCTGGCCCGGTCCCTAGACTAAGCGGTTAGACTTTCCCAGGCGTTGATGAGTGCGCAGCTAGCTCGCTCGATTTCTTCTTCCGAGGTATTCCAGCCGAGGCTCAGGCGGATCGTACCGGCAGCTTCCTTGGCCGAGAGGCCGATCGCGGCCAGCGTGGGTGAGAGATGTGTGGTGCCACTGTGACAGGCCGAACCGGTCGAGGCACAGACGTCCGCCGCTCGATCCAACAATTGCTGTCCAACGACACCAGGCACGTTAACACTCAGCGTATTGGGAAGCCGATCATCGTGTGGGCCGTTAAAGGTCACGCCGCGACCGATCGCCTCGCGCAGCTGCTCATAGAGACGGTCTCGTAATTTCGCCAGACGCTGTTCGTTTTCTTCGATGCTACGGGCCGCCAGTCGAGCGGCATGTCCCAGTGCAACGATCGAGGCAACGTTCTCCGTCCCCGGCCGCAATCCCTTCTCGTGACCCGCACCACGGAGTACCGGCGCGACGGGCGTCCCCCGGCGAATATACAACGCACCGATGCCTTTGGGAGCATACAGTTTGTGGCCAGCGATGGTCAGCAGATCGACCCCCAACTCGTCGACCTGAGTGCGAATCTTTCCCATGCTCTGGGCCGCGTCGGTGTGGACGGGAACACCGTGAGCGCGACAACGCTGTGCAATGTCGCGTATCGGCTGAACCGTGCCGATTTCGTTGTTGGCGTGCATCACACTGACCAAGACCGTATCCTCCCGCAGCGCGGCCTCGATATCCTCGGCACTCACCCGCCCATAGCGATCGGGCAAGATCACTGACACCTCACATCCCCAACCTTCGAGGAATCGTGCCGGGGCACTCACAGCCGGGTGCTCGATTGCCGAAACAATCAGATGACCACGGTACCCGTGCGGACCGGCAGCCGACCCCAAGATCGCCAGGTTATTGCTTTCCGTCCCGCCGCTCGTGAAGAAAATCTCATCCCGCACATGCCCAGCGCATCGGCGACACTTTGGCGAGCATCTTCGACCGCCTGATGCGCCGCAACTCCGAAAGGATGATGACTCGACGGATTGCCGTAGTGCTCCAACAGGAAGGGGCGCATCGCTTCAAAGACGCTGGGAGCAATTGGCGTGGTCGCGTTATAATCCAAATAGATCTGTCGCATCGGCTCTCCGTCACGTAGAAAGGACTTCGCCCGATCGCACCGTGGTCGCGGCGGCGGCGGCGGCCACCGTACGGTGTTTACCCAGGCGGGTCATTAGCGAGCCTGACTCAATTCGTTCTCCTTCAAATGCGGTTCCAAGTCACGCATAAGTTGGTGATAAAGACTCACTTCGGGCTTTGACAGGTCGGCCTCGTCGAGCCCCATTTCGTTGGCCAGTTTCATGGCGGCGGTGGCTTCAGGAATATTGCCGCGACGATGCTCCGCCAACGCTAGATGGAAATAGGTGGCCGCGTCCCCTTGTCCCCCCGAAACGGCGGAACGCAGGTCCTTGACCGCATTTTCGAACTGACCGCTCGCAAAATAAGCCAGGCCGCGAGTATCCAGGAAATCGCGACGGGGCCCCAACTGGGAAATCGCGTCCCCGATGACCGTCAACGCCTGGTCTCCCTTGTTGGAAATCGCGTACACGAAGGCCAGATTATTGCGAATCACCGCCCGTTGCAGGTCGTTCAGTTCACTCCGCTTGAGCAAACCTTCGTACAGCTTAACTAGCTGATCGTAATTGCGACGGGCGTCGGAGAAATCGACCTGGTTCCAGGTCAGCGTGACGTCGCCGACCCCGGCCTGCTTGGCCAGTGCAAACCACCCCTGCACGCGTTGATATTGTGGCGAGTTCTCCGGGAGTATCTTACGATTCGCTCGCAACGCCTTGATGCCCAGGTCCAAATAAAACTCCGCCACATCGGCACGTCCATCCTTTACGGCCTGCTGCAGTTGCTTCTCGGAAAGCGTCAAGGCCTCTTCCAGTCCCGCTGCTTTTGGCATTCGCGTGAGGAAATCGATATAGTTGTGAATCAACTGATCATTTTTCGCAACCAGCGATTTCCATTGACGCTGTGCTAACTTAAAGAACCGTTCGTCATAAGCTCCCAATTCTTCCATCATACGAGCTGCCGAAAGCTCGTCGATCTGCTTGGGCACGAACGATAACAGGCGTTTGGCAGCTTCTTGTGCTTTGCCTTGCTGCGTCAACAGAATTGACGAATAACGGATGGCCTCGACCGACGTCGGATTCAATTTGCGAATCCAGGCCGCCGCGTCGGAATACTGTTTTTGCTCGAGCAACCAATCGATATACGTAGTTACGTAGCCGACGTTGTTCGGATTCTTCGCCAGGATATCGATCATCAATGATTGGGCCTCAGGCCAACGTCCTTCGGCATGATAAATGTAAGCCAATACGGAATTCTCACCACTTGTCAGCTGTCGTTCGTTGCGAATTTGCTTGAGCCGATCGACGGCTTTTTTGCGTGAGGCCGCTTCCGGACGGCTACCGCAGAGCCGCAGCCACAATGCCAGATCTTCCCCCGTCAATCCGGACGAGCCATCCGCGCTTTGCTCAAGCAAGTTCAGCGCATCCTGAAAATCTTGGTAGGCGCCACTGCTGGCAATTTGCTGCGCCAACATGCGACGCGCCCACATGACGTCAATTTTCTTTTGCGGATCTTCGGTCGCATCCACGGCGATCAATCGCGTTAAGCACTGCTTCAGCTTTTCGGCCTGCTGCGTTCCCATAAATAGCAGCGCCTGATTACGGAGCAGCACGGTATTGTCGGGTTCGCGCTGCAATGCCTGCACGTAAGCCTCTTCGGCCGAAGCGAATTCGCTCACCGTCGCGTAGCATTGTCCCAGCACAAACGTCTGCTTTTCGGGCGGCACCTTGGTTTTCAATTGCTCAA
Source organism: uncultured Planctomycetales bacterium (assembly GCA_963785495.1). Lineage (GTDB taxonomy): Bacteria > Planctomycetota > Planctomycetia > Pirellulales > Pirellulaceae > CAWAVP01. The sequence goes on from CAWAVP010000026.1 coordinate 260,816, forward strand.
TGGCTGCCTTCGCGTCATCCGTACGTCCCAAGGCGACAAGCGTGCGTACGTACAGCAACCAAGGTCGAGGTTCACTGGGATTCAATTGAATCGCACGTTGCAGGACGGGAACCGAATCCGCCGCTTGATTGGCTGCCTGATAGACGCTCACCAAATTCAACAGGATTGCAGGGTCATCGGAAGTCGCGGGAAAAATCTCTTGGGCCCGCTTCAGCGCCCGCTGGGGGTCGTCTTTGATCATCAATTCGATTTCGGCAATCACGTCATTGACACGTTTTTGTTGCTCTGGCAATTGCGCCAAAAGCGGGCGTGCCTCCTCCGTCCGGCCCAGCGACATGAGCACTTCCGCGAGGCGCTGCAAGTAGGCCACTTCGCCGGGGCGCTTTTCCAGCGCCGTGCGCATGGATTCCACCGCCTCGTCCTTGGCGCCCTGCAGGATTTGCACTTCGGCTTGCACCATATAGATTGGGGCAAAGTCCGGCCGCGAGCTCTTCGCCTTTTGCAAAAGGTTGGCAATATCGCTCAGCTCAAGATCGTCCCCCTGACCGTTTTGCACCAACCACAGTTGGCGTCGAGCTTCAGCGACTTGCCACTCGCCCGATTCCTTGCCAGCCAGATCGGCGATCTGATTCAACATGTCGTCCATCGTTGCCAAGTCGCCCGCCTCGACCGCCAAATCAAAAACCACCACACGGATGCCCAGATTCTTTTCGTTACGAGGCAACAGTTCTCGCCAGGCGCGTATCGCTTCGTCGGGCAGCCCCGCTCGTCGATAGGTGTTCGCTAATCCTTGCCATAATTTCGTCTGATCCTCTTCGCTGAAGCTCGCCGTATCCTGCTCCAACGCCTTCAAGCGGTCGACCATCTGCGGCCCGCCCGCCTTGACGATTTGGTCAGCCCGTGTCAGACGCACGGTGAGCGAATCGCCCAGCGTCCGTTCCAGTTGATCCAGGATACGCATCGCCTGCTCCGGATCGGTCGTCAACTGTGCCAACAACAAACGGAAGCTGGAATTGCGAGGATACCGACCAACGGACTCTTCCGCCTTGCGGTGCGCTTCGCTGAGTTGATCCTTATTCACCAACATTTCGATCTCGAACTGCGCTAAGGCCGCATCGCGCAGATTCAACTTTTGCTGCAGCGTCTCCGCCATGCTATCCACTTGCGTCCAATCCCGTTGTGACTCCGGTTTGGAACGCTCGATTTGAATGCGGACAGCGAACAAGCGTTTGAATATCGCCTCGCGTCCCTCCGGTGTGAGCGTATCGTCGTTGTGCAACAAGTCGGAGTAAATCTCGATGGCGTCCCCATACTTGCCCTGCCGAGCATACGCCTCGGCTTGGTCGAAGCGGGCCTGCGCATTTTCGTCGTCGGTTCTTATCAAGTTGCCAATCTTGTCGGTCTGATTGAGACGTCGGTAGCAGTCAACCAACAAATCGTTGATCAGCGACAACGCGCGACTCTCGGGCGGAGCCATCGGCGCAGCATTTCCAGTTTCTTCGAAGCCCCAAGGACATCGTTTTCCGCCATCAAGATCCGCGCCCGTAACACCTCCAATCGCATGGGATCAAAGCGATTCCCCAGCCGTTCCAAAGTCGTTCGCGCATCAATGATCCGCCCCAAGTCAACCTCGTAACTGCCGCGCCGGTAGAGCAGTTCTCGGTTCATTTTGTTCTGTTCCAGACCACTGATGATGATCTCGAGCGCCTGCTCCGTCTCTCCCTGAGCCCGCGCGATTTCGGCGCGTTTGGCAAACAGATCCGCGTTGTCTGGGTGCCGCTGAAGGCCATCATCGACGAGTTCCGAGGCCCATTGCGCGTCCCCCAATGCCATGGCGGTCGACGCGGCGGCCAGAATGACACGAGGATCGTCGGGCGATAATTCCAAAGCACGCTTGATGTCCGCCAGTGACTTCTCCTTCCCCTCCTTACCTTCCACGTTCTCCTGAAAGTACGAGGCCCTCCGCAAGTAGGCGTCAACGGATTCCGGGTTCCGTTCGATCGCTTTGTCGACAATCATTTGCGGGACTGTCAAGTCGCGCGAATCAGACCGATTGCGAATCTCAATCAACGCCAGCAAAGCATACGCATTGACCTCTTCCGGCGCCGTCGCCTTCGCGTCGTCAAACGTCCCCGTGACCAAGTCGAAGCCGATCAGGCCGCTGAGTTTCTCCATCGCCTTTTGGGCGTCGCCCTTCAGCCAAAGGCAGCGGGCCATGACGATCTGATCCTCAGGCTGGATCTCCCCCATGGCCTCCAATTGATCCAGGTGGTCGAGGGCATCGCCGTAACGACCAATTCCGGCCGAAAAGACGTAACCCTGCCGACGCAAGCCCGCGTCCTCCGGGTTCTCGCGAATCGCCTTTTCCAGAGCGGATAACAACAAACCGATGTCGCGAATGCTGATGTCCTCGGACGTAAACAACTGGTCCCGCGAGATTTCCAACAAGTTCTTCAGATTCTCGACGTCGTCAGGGCGGTACCGCATGTAACGTCGCAGCAACCGGATCTGTTCCTCGGAATCCCCATCCGTGGCCGCCGTTTCCGCTCGCGCTAGCAGCCTTTCCGCACTGCGGGACACCTGATATCCGTGCAAAAGTCGGATGCCTACCACCGTCACGAGGGATCCGATGACGAGAACCAAGAGGAGAGGAATGTTCAGCTTCTTCATCGTGAATGTCGACCTTCGAAGTGCGCTGGACGCCCAACCAACTGGGGCCTGCGGCCACACTCGTCCGCTATTTCGCAATTCCCTCGTCCCAAAGGAATGTGCGACCCGAATTTCCGCCCATGGTCGTGCTGCGGTCGTTGGTTGTGTCGTAAAGAAAGGGATAAATCTATCAACGTCGGCTGGCTTTGACACTCCCTTGCGCCGTCAACGGTCCGCTGAATTCTTCGATTGTACGCACGCATGCGTTAATTGGGTCGTTCAACTTTTTTCGCAAAATAACCCACGTGCGAGGTTTCGTGAGTCGGTCGAACGACCCCTAAAGATCTCAACGCATTGCCCTCGACGCGTTGGCAATGCTCCTAGTATACCCAAACAGCGCCGAGCCTGGACGTATGATGATCCCGGAAATTTACCATCCCGTCGCGAAACTCCGACCAGATTCACCGTCTGATCCAGATGCACGGGCCACGATCGTAGACCGCGACGGCACTTCGCCGTTAGCACGTAACGTCCTTGCACGCATCGGTTGACGGAGAAAGCCCGACACGGGCCCGTTCGCACGACGAGTCGGTCACGGCCGATCCGCCCCAGGTGAAGCGCTAGCGACACTGCCGTCAGGCATTCCAACGCCTTCCCGTGCTGGCAAAAGCTGCTAGTGAACACCTCCCTCAGCGGGAAAACCGGCGACGTCACTGTGCGGACACGGGGGTGAGACATGAGAGAAATTTCGTCTGTTCGGCAAACAAAAGCAAAGTGCCTGGCGGACTTTGCCGATTATTCCGGTTGTAGCGGCAGATTTCGCGCTACGGCATTCGCCTATTGGCCCGCAGAAGTCTCGTTCCGAATGAGGGCAGCCGACATGTTACGTTCAAGTCGACGATCCACCGAATCACCAGCAATTGCCCGTCGGCGGGTTGTGCTCTCCGGCCTGCTGGCGATCACGTGCCTCATTTTCAACGGCGGCTGTGGCACTATGAGTAGCGCGGGGCTGACGGTACAGTCCGAAGAACTGCATACCCACCCCGAATTCAGCGCCCATCATGGGGGGTCCAGAATACGACAAGGCGGGCAATATGATCGCGGAAGCAACACCGCCGCCAAATAGCCCTCCTTCGGAACTGGCGAAGGTCTCGCTGCCTCGGTATCGCATCGCCCCGCCAGACATCCTCATCATCCAGGCGGTGAGATTGTTCCCGAAGAACCCTTATTACATTCAGTCGGCGGACTTCCTGCAGATTATCGTCCCGGGAGCACCGGTCGACCAGCCCATTGCGGGGACGTTCCAAGTCGACTCTGGCGGCCGCGTCAACTTGGGAGCCGCCTACGATTCAGTCGTCGTGGCCGGCCTCACGCTCGACGAAGCACAGGAAACCATTGCCAAGCGCCTCGCACAGTTGCTCGCCAATAACCAAGTCTCCGTTTCGCTGCTGCAGGCATCGGGCGTGCAGCAGGTCGCCGGCGAACACCTGATTGGGCCGGACGGATTTATTAACCTCGGCATTTACGGCAGTGTCTATGTCTCGGGGATGACGGTCGACGAGGCCCGCGCGACGATCGAGAACAAGCTGGCGGACTACATGGATCAGCCCAAAGTCTCCGTCGACGTTCTAATCTACAACAGCAAATTCTTTTACATCATCACGGAGGGCGCCGGCTTTGGAGACAACGTGGTGCGAATTCCGGTCACGGGCAACGAAACCGTACTCGACGCCATCTCGCAGATTGGGGGCCTTCAGCAAATCTCGAGCAAACGGATTTGGATCTCGCGTCCCGCGCCCAAGGATACGGCCTGCGACCAAATCCTGCCTGTGGATTGGCAGGCCATCACACGGGGTGCCTCAACGGCAACCAACTATCAGGTCTTGCCGGGCGACCGAATTTTCATCGCCGAAGATCGCTTGCTGGCAATCAACTCGCTGGTTACCAAAGTTATCAATCCGGTCGAACGGATCTTCGGCTTCACCCTGTTGAGTTCACAGACGATTCAGTTCCTGCAACGATTTCCACGCGGTCTCCAGTTCTAACTTGATCGTGATCGCCTGACGGGGAGCGGGCCCGTCAGGCGCAAGCCGGGCGTACCACCCCCCCTCTCACAGTGGAAAAGGATTTCCCCCATGCTTCGCCTGATTCCCAGAAAGCTACTGCTTCAGGTTGGATTGACCGCCCTATGGGTTCCGTCGCTGGCGTCAGCGCAGATCTTCGCACGTGCCGAATTTGACGTGGAGACACCCGTCAATACGTCGTGCGGACTCACATCTTGTCCGCCGCGGGCCCTCACGTACGGCTACTACCACGAACATTGGCGTCGATGGCCAGAGGAACCGACGACGACGGTGTCGGCTGAGGCCTTGTCGCCATTTGCCAAGCCGGACCGCCGGGTCCCCACCGTCGATCTTCCCGAACCTCGGATGGAGGATTCGATGGCCCCGCGTCGTCCGCCGGCTGGGTCAGGGGCGGGTGCCCAAACGCGGACGACTCGTCCCAGCACAGCGACGCCCCCCGCACCCCAGACAACTCCCAGTCTGCCGGAGATTTCCATACCCCAGGAGAACCAAAACGAACCGGAGCCGCCACCGAGCGGTTTTGGTCTCCCGTTTGACCAACCCGAGCAACCGGCAGATCAGAATGGCTTCCTCCCGCCCGCCGAAGGTGCCGACACGGGCGAGTTCCCCGAGACATTCCCAGATCAGCCGCTCAACGACACGCTGCCTCCGTTTGACCTCAAAAACGATGCCCTGCCCGCCCCTGAGACTCCAGACGACAATACCGACGACGTCTTCAATCTGGACGACTTCGGCCGGGTCAACCCGCAACGACTGCAGCGCTACCGGTTGAGCTCGACAAGACAACTTCGCCGGGCAGGTGTCATTCGCACACATTCGGCGACCCGTCCGCCAGCGAGTGGCCAGGGCCGAGTGCAATTGGCGGCGTATCGCCGTCCCAGCGACGGACGGCACAATCCGCTACGCGAAGACCGTGAGCCGATAGAACGGGAATCGCAGACCGTGGCGGTCCCGGGTATCGAAACGGCCGCGTCGTGGTCGACCGAACCAATTGCGGACTCGCCGCGTCCGCCGCAAACGCAAAGTGCGCCCCTGGAATGGAACCAACCCACTGAAACCCCGCAGCGAGCGTCGGGTCGGCCAAACCCATTGCGATAGCGAGGAAAACAACCTACCAGCGTCGGTGCGCGATCGTCGAACCCCACCGGAGTTTTGCGTTCATCGATTCTGCCGGTGGCGAAGGTGCTTCTAATACGTGGTCAGGCGTCGCAACCGCGTCAACAGCTTTGGCAGCCGCAGGGCATCCGCGGGCTCGTCCAGCAGATCGGTCCGAGTTACCCGATCAACCGTGAATGACGACGCCGGTTGCTGACGTGCTGGCAATTCACGTATCGCACAACGGCGAATCATTTGAATTGAGCTTCGAGACGACATGGGAGCTTGCCGGCCACCCGACGTTGCCAGCAGCGATCGTAGGGGCACTCCGGTCGCACGCGACTGAGCCATCACCAGATCGTCATCGTCTCGCATCTGCCACAGTCCCTGAAGGGCTGACAAACCGAGCGGCAGCATCGGGTCGTGGATAAAAATGATTTCTCCGCGAGTCCGGCGAATGCCCGCCTCGATTGCCGAAAACAGCTCGCTGCCCCCTCCACGTTCGCCCCAGTCCATGAAGTCCACCTGGGGATACTCACGAACCAAGTCCATGGCAACTTCCCGTGTTTCGTCGCGGGATCCATAATCCACGATCAACAGATCGAATGTGTTGGACAGCTCAGCAAGGATTTCTAGGATTGTCTGGACACGATCCCGCAAGCCGTTTTGCAGATCCCTCACGGGTAATATCAAGCTGACGGACTGGCTCAACTTTCTTTCCCTTTGGCTGGCGGTGGTCCCGACGCCCGGCGACGGCCCCCGTGGCATGATGTCCGATCGGATAGCAAGGTGAATCGCTGAGTTTTTGCATCGGTACGCGATCGTCACAGCCTGCAGGTAATGCTACTGGCTTAGCGTTACGACTGACGTAGGGCACTTGCCGGTTCTGCTGCCTACACCCTACGATTCTCACTGCTGCCGGCGGCAAAAGGTGCTCGTCCGCGGCTGGTAGACGAAGCCACTTCCCGATATCCTGAACCGCGACTTCACGTGAACTTGCAACTGCGTCCTCCTCTGGCCGCGAGCTGAGACAGCCCTGGAGACCCTATCCATTGACGAACTCTGATCCTGATTCTCATTGGCCCAATTTCGATCGGACCGCCGATGGCTGCCTGCCAGCCGTTGCACAGGACGCCGATACGGGGGAAGTCTTGATGGTGGCTTACATGAACCGAGAGTCGTTTCGGTTGACGCTGGCCAGCGGACAAGCGGTCTACTTCAGTCGCAGCCGTAAGCGGCTGTGGCGAAAAGGAGAAATCAGCGGCCACATCCAGACGATCGAGTCCATCTACTTGGACTGTGACCTTGATGCCATCCTGCTGAAAGTCCGCCAGAAAGGTGTCGCCTGCCACGAAGGTTATAGGAGCTGCTTTTTCCGCGAACTCGCATCGGACGGGCTGAAAGTCGTGAAGCCGCGACTGGTGGACCCTCGTGACGTTTATGCGTCCGACGATTCGCGCGGCCTATGAATTCACTCCGCCCGTCCACTGACTGCACCGGTTCTGTCACCGACCGGTCGCCCAGCTGAGCAATCGATGGAGACGTTTTCGACAAAAACCTACCCCAAGGGAGCACGACATGAGTAACGAAGCCCGACTGGCCGACCTCAAATTGGAACTGCCTCCGGCCCCGAAGCCAGCCGGCGTGTATAAGCCGGCATTGATCGTGGATTCCTGGTGCTATGTCTCGGGGCACGGTCCGCTGCGCCCGACGGCACGCTGATTACAGGACGAGCGGGCGATGATATGACGACCGAAGAGGCCTACGCGGCGGCGCGTCAAACGGGACTAACCATCCTGGCCACCCTGCGCGAACAGCTAGGAAACCTCGATCGCATCTCGCGCGTCGTCAAAGTCCTGGGAATGGTCCAATGTACCCCCGATTTCGGGCAGCAGCCTGCCGTCATTAATGGTTGCAGCGAGCTGTTTGCTCAGGTTTTTGGCCCCGACGCCGGCATTGGCACGCGCAGCGCCGTCGGCATGCACGCACTGCCAGGGGGAATTGCTGTTGAAATCGAGGCGCTCTTTGAACTGATTTGAACGAAGTTAGCGATAGACCGGCCGCTGCAGTCGCCGCGGTACCGTACCGGTCGACGCATCCCGCACCGACGATGCCGGTCGCGACGCAGACGCCGCAGGAACGGCACTCGAGGACGGCGCCACACGCATCTGCGTCATCTGCCGATCTCCCTGCGCGCGACGTTCCTCATTAAGTTGACTGAGGAACTCACGCGAGGGTCGATCCAGTACCACGACACGACTCTTCGAAGCAGGCTCGTCGCGCGGTCGGATGATGCAGATTACCTCGGCGTCATTGGCCGCAGCAGCGGACAGGCCGGAGGTCAACTGAGCCGGAAAGCCGGCGGTGGACGCCTGCGCGACCGACGACCATCGGTCGGTTGGGACTGTCGGCTGTGGCGACAATGGCGGCGTACTGACCGGCGGCTGTCCGCTCCGCCCGAGCCCACTTGACTGGGCCATTTGCTCGCTGTCCACAGACGGCTCGCGATAAACAAACGAAAGCCGACAGTCATCCAAATGCCGATGAATCGAAGGGAACGCAGCATACAGCCCCTCATTGATCTCGGGATCCGCAGCATTGCAGACACCTAACAGAACGCCCTGATATGAAAACAGGCCACCTCCGCTCCGCCCTTCCACCGGACGTCCCTCGACGGTCAAGTTTTCCGGTCCCAGGTATTTGTTTACGGCCTTCAACCGCCCCGACATCACCGTCGGGTCTTCTCCGTGGTTGCACCCAACGCTAAACAAAGGCTGACCCGGTGCGATTTGGCTGGTTGGTCCCGCAACGGGCACCGGCGTGATGCGGGCTGTTGTCCGCACGCCGACCAACGCCAAGTCGCGTTTTAGGTCGTAGTGAATCAGCTCTCCTGCAACCGAACTGGCTGCTCCCTCCGCGAACAGGTCGACAACTATCGTCCCTCGCCCTTGCGAGTCGCGAAAGATGTGACCGCAGGTCAATATCAAGGCATCCTGACCGTGAACGTCGATCACCGTACCGGTGCCGTAGGAATGACCTTCGGCGTCCTCGACACGGAGCCGGACGGTGGCCTGTTGAGCGAGCTGCTCGACGGCCGCACCCGGACCATTTCCCGCATCGCCTCGAGGCGTTCGTGGCGCGGTTCCTGGAGGCGTGATCGCAGAGGACGCGACGGCCGCAGTTCGCGGGTCGGACGACGGATGCGCCGAACCGGCGAAGCGTTCTAAGCGGGCGACGAGCGGTTCCAGCGGGAGGCGCCTTCGACGCGATCAACAACCTTGCCCGCCACCACAATCAGCAGCGTTGGCACACTCTTGATCTGGTACTGATCGGCCAGATCTCGACGTTGGTCGACGTCGATGCGGCGTACGACGAACCCTCGTTGCGCAACCTGCTCCAAGACAGGTTCCATCGCTTTGCAGGGGGCACACCAAGACGCCGTAAATTTTACCACCTCGACGTCCGACGGGACGGCGATCGCCGCAGCAACCAGCCACGCTTGTAACGAAATCATCCTCATCCCTCCTTGGATGTTGGGGCCCGGCATCCTGCCGGAATCCACGCACGTGAGATCCGCTGGATCAGCGACGCGGAATGTTCGCCGATCTTGAAAAATTTACAAGCCCGATCTGCGTGTTTTTCTGCCAGCATTGGCGGCACACCGTTTGACGTTCGGATCTTACCGCCCTGACAGTTCCCCCCAACGAACCTTCGATTCGCGTTGCATCCGGTCGTTTCCGGCCCGGTTGCTCAAGCCCCCCAACGGGCCGACGACGCACCGCAAATCGTCTCACGCATTTTGCATCACCGTTCGGGAGCAATCTCGATGCCGAACGGCCTCAAAATCAAACCCGCGCATCGTGTCCCCTGCCCATGGACGACTTCGCCGCCGGTCGCTTGGCCTCGTCGCCCTGGCAGAGGTCAGCTAGAATAAGCCCCCTTCACATGTGTCGCCTTCATGTTAGTTGACTGCCGGAATGATCATGTCAGAACGACGTCGGATCCTGGTGACGGCCGCCTTACCCTACGCCAATGGGCCAATTCATATTGGCCATTTGGTCGAGTACATCCAAACGGATATCTGGGTCCGCTTTCAGCGTCTGCGAGGCCATCAGTGCATCTATATCTGTGCTGATGATACGCACGGCACCGCTATCATGATCCGGGCTCAGCAAGAAGGACGCTCCGAAGAAAAGTTGATCGCCGAAATGCAGGAGCAACACGAACGGGACTTCGCCAAATTCGGAGTTTCGTTCGACAACTACGGCAGTACAAACAGTCCGGAAAACCGCGTGCTGTGCGGTCGCTTCTGGAAGGCCATTCGCGAGGCAGGACTGGTCAAACAAAAAGACGTCCAACAGCTTTATGATGTGCAGGCGGGTACGTTCCTGGCCGACCGTTTCGTCCGCGGAACCTGTCCTAATCCGCAATGCCGCGCACTGAATCAGCCAGGCGACAACTGCAGCGTCTGCGGCAGTACTTATACACCGGCAGAGTTGATCGACCCGCGCAGTACGCTGACCGGCTCCACACCCGAAGTCCGCTCAGCACCGCATCTGTTCATTGAACTGGAACAACTACACGACTTTTTGGAAGACTGGACTCAAAACGATCATCATTTGCAGCCCGAAACGGCCAACTACCTGAAAGGACACTTTCTGGGGGACGCCAATGCGCCCGAAGGTCGTAAGGCCCTGCGAGACTGGGATATCTCGCGACCGGCACCCTATTTTGGTTTTGAGATTCCGGACAGCCCAGGAAATTATTGGTACGTCTGGTTCGACGCCCCCATCGGTTACCTGGCCTCGACACAACAATGGTGCGATCGCCAAGGAGAAGACCTGGCCACGTGGTGGCAGGATCGCGATACGGAAGTCCACCATTTCATTGGTAAGGACATCACCTACTTTCATACGCTCTTTTGGCCCGGAATGCTCCGATCGGCCGGCTTCAACCTCCCCACCAAAGTTCACATCCATGGCTTTCTGACGGTGGGCGGCGAAAAAATGTCCAAGAGTACCGGGACGTTCGTGATGGCCTCCACGTACCTTAAACAGTTGGATCCGGCATACCTGCGCTACTACTACGCCGCGAAGTTGGGCCCTCGCACCGATGATCTGGACCTGAATCTGGACGAGTTTGTCAGCAAAGTTAATGCGGATCTGGTCGGCAAAGTGGTCAATCTGGCCAGTCGTACGGCCAAGTTCGCTCATCCCTTAGGACTGGCCGATACCTATCCGGACGACGGGCATCTATTTGCGCATGCCGCTGCCGTGGGCGACGAGATTGCCGCCGCTTACGAAAGCTGTGACTACAACCGCGCGATGCGGACAATCATGGAATTGGCCGATCGTGCCAATGCCTATATCGACGCACAGGAACCTTGGGCACTCGCCAAGCAGGCAGACCAAACACAACGACTGCGTGAGGTGTGCACAGTCGGACTCAATCTGTTTCGACAGTTGGCCATCTATCTCGCTCCCGTCCTGCCGAGACTTGCCGAGCAAACCGGGGTCCTGTTGAACAATCCCATCGAGCGCTGGTCGCAGTCGCAGAAACCACTCATCGGCAGCGACGTTAACCCCTTTAAACATCTGATGCAACGTGTCGATCCCAGAAAGGTCGAATTGATGATCGAAGAAAGCAAGCCGTCCGAGGAGGAATCCACTTCACCTTCAAAGTTCCAGGACAGCGAACAGCCACTGCTGGACGAACCCCTGGCCGAGACGATCACGATCGATGAGTTTGTTAAGGTCGATTTACGTGTCGCGCGCGTGATTCAGGCCGAACAGGTGCCGGAGGCCCGCAAGTTGTTGAAACTCACACTAAGCCTGGGAGGCGAGCATCAGCGAACGGTTTTTGCCGGCATCAAACAGGCGTATCAGCCTGAAGACCTCGTCGGACGGCTCGTCGTCATGGCCGCCAACCTGGCGCCGCGTCAGATGAAGTTTGGCACCAGCGAAGGAATGGTCGTGGCAGCCGGGCCAGGTGGATCGGACGTCTTCTTGTTGGGCATCGACGAGGGGGCGCGGCCGGGTCAGAGAGTTCACTAATCGGGACCTAGGGCAACGGAGACTCCCAGCGCCGAAGGCCCTCGAAAACCTGCAAAAGCCCCGTAATCGATCCATCTACCTGCGCCGATGGATGCCGCGTCGCGCCAAGTCGTATGTTCATGCGCTGCCAGCCTCTCGTCAGCCCTGCAATGACCCGCGGAGGCTTTACGGCAAGGTGCCGGCTGCCGTATATTTAGCCAAAGGGCCGTGCGGGTTAATCTGCGTTCCCGCGGCGGCTTGCGGCGACGCCAAACACGGCGCGCCATCCGAGGTGGGGTCGACGAGCAGGATGCGGGCAACCGTCCCGCCTTTTAGTCCGTGGCTATCCGATAGTCAGCTCCGAATCCCCCATGGCACATCGACAACATCAGGTGTAGCGCGGCAAAGCGTCGACTGAATATGACCATCATCGCTCAAATGATTGCGGACCGGCTGATCATGAAGCCGACGCGCCATCGACTTTCAACCCTCGGCAAGCAACGTGAGACGATACCGTTCCGCAAGGGCGATTTGGAAGTCTGGACGCAGTGCGTCGGAGCCAACGATACGGACGAGGTGGACTTGTTTGTGCTGAAGTTCCACGGCACGGCCGGCGCACCGAACGTTCGACGTACCACCCGATGGACTACTGGTCGGACCTACGAGCCGAACTTTGGTCGGTCAATCCTCCCGGATACGGTGGCAGTAGCGGAACAGCCAGCGTACGGACACTCGCGTCCGCCGCCGAAACGACGTACCTGGAATTGGCGCGACGTGCCGACGGGCGACCAATTGTCGTTATGGGCAATAGCCTGGGGACCGTTGCCGCCCTCTACTTGGCCGCGAATTTTCCGGTCGCCGGCATGATCCTTCGTAATCCGCCGCCTCTGCGCCAATTGATCGTGGGCCGCTATGGATGGTGGAACCTCTGGATCGGCGCGATGCTGATTGCCCAGAAAGTACCTCGTAGCATCTGTTCGATTCGCAATGCACAGCAAGTCAATTGTCCCGCGATCTTCTTAAGTTCTTGCCGCGACCAAATCGTACCGGCGAGTTACCAGGAGAAGATCTTCCGCGCCTACAACGGCCCTTACCGTTTGCTGCGTTTAGAGAACGCCGACCATGCCACGTCGTTGAACCTAAACGAACAGCGGGAATACAGTCGTCATCTGGAATGGCTGCGCGACGAATTCATTTTCCTTCGAGCCCCAGATACCGCATTATCCACAGCCGATGCGGTCGTTTAGTTCGAATTCGGAACGCTAGATCCACGATCGCTTTTCGCAACGCAACGGCGATCGGCGCGAGACCAATTTCAGCTTCAGGCGTTGCGCTCGTCTGAACTATCCGCGACGGTGGCTGGACCGACAAAGATTTGTGTCGGCGGCAACCGCATCGATGCTGCGTTGAATCACCAGATTGTAGTATTCCAAGCGTGTCTGATCGTCGTCCAGCGCACCGCCAAACGACCGGTCCTCGTCCAGGTAAATCAGGGGCACCGGGAATTCCTGAATCCGCCAACCGGCGTGCGCGGCCTGCACCCACAGTTCCAACGGCATGGCATATCCGGTTTCGGACAGATGCAAATCGCTTAACACGGAAACGCGATATGCCTTGAAGCCGCAGAAAGCGTCGGTCAAATGCAGCCTCAATCGCTGATTCAGTTCCGTCGTAACCAGTTGATTGATGCGGCGACGACCGGCGGGTGGGGCACTATCTCCCGGAAAACGTTGCAGGTATCGACTGCCCGAAATAAGATCCGCGTCGCGACAGGCCTGCACAAAGGCCGGTATCCGCTGGGGCTCGTGTTGGCCGTCGCAATCGATCGTAACCAGGTAGTCAAAGCCGTGCCGCCGCGCGTAGTCAAACGCCGAGATGAGCGCAGCGCCGTAACCTCGGTTTTCGGCGTGCGTCAAGACGCGAACATCGTCACGCCGCTGCAATTGTTCGCGCGTCCCGTCCGTTGAACCGTCGTCAACCACCAGCACATCGCGGCTGTACGGACGCACCTGATCTAGCACCGCGTTCACGTGCGAGACTTCGTTGAATACGGGGAGTGCAGTCAAGTACGATTCGGGCATTTCCATGTCACTCTTCTGGTAGGTTCGCGTACGCCTCCACCGCCCGAACCATTCTAGGCAACGGAGGCGAGGCGTCAACGAATCACCGGTTCGCGACGCCCGCCAACCGGGCAATCGGACGTCGATTTGGCCATATTATTCACTTCTGCGCTGCTAATGGTCCTCGGCGAGCAGCGCGAAGCCGAGATTTCGTGGACTCCCATTGGTCGTCCTGGCCCTTTGGCCGCGCAGACATCAATAGAGTTGATCGGGCATCGTTTCGACAAGCACCGCGCTGCATTCGGCCACCATTCTGGAATGCCCCGAAAATTCTGCTCACCTACCGTTCTCCCAATCCCGCAAGCTCGATAAATTGAACGAAAGCGAGCCGTGAATTGGGGTCGACGGGTCTGTCCCCGGTCGGATCGCGTTATTTTGTCGATCGCGCCACGGAAAACGGTGCTGAGACTCGTGGGGAGGCTGCCATGACGCTGATTCGTCAGCTGTGCACTCATCTGGAATCAATCGCTCCCACGCATTTGGCCGAATCGTGGGACAATGTCGGCTTGCTGGTGGGCGACGGCCAGCGGGCCGCGCAGCGCGTGATGACCTGCCTGACCATGACGCCGGCAAGCGTCGCAGAAGCCATTGAGCGGCAAGCCGATCTGGTGGTTACGCATCATCCACTGCCGTTTCGCCCTTTAAAACGAGTAACGACGGATGACACGGTTGGTCGCATGCTGTGGCAACTTGTCGGCGCGCACATCTCAGTGTACAGCCCGCACACCGCGTGGGATTCTGCCCGTAGTGGCATCAATCAACAGTTAGCCAAGGGACTAGGATTGATCGACATCCGCCCCCTGAAACCAAATACGGATGATCCGGACGATTTGGGCTCGGGCCGGAGTGGCAGTTGGCCTCAGCCGTCGACTCTGCAAGAAGTCACGCAGCAGGTCAAAGAGTTTCTATCTCTAGAACACCTGCAGTATGTGGGCAAGCGGGACCAACCCATCCAACACGTGGCAATTGCATGTGGCAGCGCCGGTTCGTTTCTGGAAGCTGCTCATGACGCCGGTTGCCAGCTGCTGTTAACCGGTGAAACCGGCTTTCATACGTGTCTGGAAGCCACCGCACGGGGCGTCGCTTTAGTGCTGCCCGGACATTACGCCAGCGAAAGGTTTTCCCTGGAAGCTCTGGCGAGCTGCCTGCAACAGGATTTTCCGGACCTGGAAATCTGGTCCAGTCGCCGCGAAGTGGATCCCTTGCAGTGGGCCTAATACAATCATCGCTGTGACCATGCGTCGGCCGCCGCGAGTTTCTAATGGAACGGAGTGAATGGGATGTTGCCGATCGGAGTGCAAATTGCCAGTCTGCGAATGCCGCTCAAACAGGCCTTGCCGCGCATCGCCTCGATGGGCGCGAACGCTGTCGAAATCGATGCCCGAGGCGAAATACGGCCGCGCAACCTGAGCCAGACCGGACTACGTCAGATCCGTAAGTGGCTGGACGACTATAACCTCAAAGTCTGCCGCTGTCGGCTTTCACACACGGCGTGGGTACGACGTTGAAGAAGATCTGCAGCGGCGCATTGAAGCCACAAAGGAGGCCATGTCGTTCGCACGATCATTCGATTGCCCGGTGGTCATCAATCAGGTCGGCCGGATCGCACCGGCAGAAGACGATCCGACCACATGGAATCGTCTAGTGCAAGCGCTCAGCGATCTGGGTCGGTACGGCCAGCATTTGGCGCCTGGCTCGCGATGGAAACCGGTTCGGAAAGTGGCGCAGAGATGGCCCAGCTGATAGAGGCATTGCCCGCCGGCAGCGTCATGGTCAACCTGGATCCCGGCAATCTGATCATAAACGGTCTCTCTCCCGCCGAAGCCGTCGATGCACTAGGACCCCATATTGCCCACGTTCATGCACGGGACGGAGTCCGCGACCTGGCTCGCGGACGGGGACTGGAAGTGCCCTTGGGCCGTGGAACGGCCGATTTTCCGACCTTGCTGGCAAAGCTCGAGGAGGTCGGTTACCGTGGATACCTGACTGTCGAACGCGAATCCTCGAACGCACCGCTGGATGAGATCGCCCTAGCGGTTCAATTCCTGAAGAACATGTGAGTCGTTGACTTGGAACACGCCTGAAGGAGGTCGATCGGATGCCCGTCACTGCCCGCCATCAATACCGTTTCCTGACGCTCACTGCGCCCCATGCCGCTGGATGACATGGTTGTTCCTTTTCACCGTGTTGACGCTGCCACGGTTGGCGATAGCGCAAGCCGAATCGCCAAGCACAGACCAAGCCAAACCAACACCGACCGCCGATGCGTTGACCGAGATGTTCGCGGCGTTTAGTAAGCAGCTATCTGGCAGCACCTTGCAAGGTCACTTCACCGTCGACGGCCAAACGGACCGCTTGAAGGAAGAACGCTACGAGATCCAGAGCGTGTCGAAGCTGCCGGCCGGAGATATGTGGTTGTTCAAAGTCCGCATCCGCTACGGCGACCATGACGTCAACGTGCCGTTGCCACTGACCGTCAATTGGGCGGGTAGCACGCCGGTGATTGTCGTTGACCGAGTGACGATTCCCGGCCTGGGTACGTTTGACGCGCGAGTGGTCATCGCCGGACAGCGTTACGCCGGCACATGGCAGCACGGTGACGTGGGCGGACACCTATTCGGCAAGATCGTGATGACGACAAGTGACGAGGCCGAGGACGGGAAGTCGACGGACGCAGAGTCGACCGAATCCGCGACGCCTTAGCAGGGATTGCGGTCGTTAGGCACTACGCACGGGGGCTAGCGCAACGTACGCGGCGAGCACTACGGCGGCGGTTTCCGTTCGCAGGATGCGCGGCCCCAGATCGACCAATTGCCAGCCGGCAGCAGCAGCCAGTTCCGCCTCCTGATCGGTGAATCCGCCCTCTGGGCCAATGCCAAACTGAATCCCCGAGGCAGAAATCTCGCGTGGGAGTTCGTTGAGCGCCGAGTGCGGCCCAACCGCGGCTCCCACATGTGCCAACAACGACCTCCGCTGCTCAGCTTGTGGCAGCACCGATTCGTAGTCGCACGGTTCCGCGATGTCCATTAACCGATTTCGGCCACACTGTTTGCTCGCCTCGACCACCGTTCGACGCAATCGCTCTAACGATTTCGCCTTGGGTCGCGCGACGCTTCGCTGCGTATGCCATGGAACGAGTCGGGTGACCCCCAATTCGACGGCCTTCTGCACTAACCATTCCTGGCGATCACCGCGAGGCAGGGCCACGGCCAAAACGACGTCGAATGGTAACTCCCGATCGACAAGGCTGCGTGACTGCACCCGAAGCTCGACGTCGCGGCGGCCGATCCGCGCGATCGTGGCCGCACACTCGACGCCGGTCCCGTCGAATAGCATCACCTCGTCACCGACCTTCGCTCGCATCACGTGAATAACGTGATGGGCCTCGGACTCTGACAGCTCGACAGTCTCCGTCGTAATCGGCTGCTCGCAGAAAAAGCGTCGCGACATGAGGTCAACCGCCCAATTCAGAACAAGGAATTAGAAGTCGAGGACGCGCCGTGACGACTCGCCGCAAAAATCGCTTCGATTCTACGCCAATCGATCCCACTCGGCAGCGACGCACCGGCAAATTCGTCGGTGCACACAGTTTGCGTAGCCGCTTACCGTGAAGCCTGCGAGATTCGGGCGAGTCCCCAGTGAGCGGGCTGAGCACGTCCGCCAAATCGCCGTTGACCCGGACGGACCCGCGCTCTTAAACTCCCCCGCGCTTTTGCCCTCCCGCTTCGGAGAATGTCTCGATGCATATCGCCTATTGGGGTCTTACCCACTCGCCCTTTGCCAGCCAACTTGACCCAAAAGATTACTATCCCAGTGCCCTGCACGAAGAGGCATTGGCGCGATTAGATTTCCTGATCGCCAACGGCCGTCGACTCGGCTTTCTGCTGGGAAGTTCCGGCACGGGCAAGAGTCTCTTATTCGAGGTAGCAGCGCGACAACTGCGACGACGCCCGTGCCAACTGGTGAAGTTCAACGTCGTGGGACTCAGCGCAGCAGAACTCGTTTGGAAACTGGCCAATAGTCTGGGCAATGCGCTGCCGACGCGCGCATCGGCGTTGGAGTGCTGGCGCGGCATTTCGGACCAATTGACAGCCAACCGTTACCAACAGCGCCCCACCGTCATTTTCTTGGACGACGTAGACAACGCGCCGGCGGATGTGCACGCGGCGATTAGCCGCCTGGCGCTGATCGACCCGCATCCCGACGCCCAATTGACCATCGTGCTGACCGCGCCGCGCCAGCACGTCGGCTCGCTGGGCGAGAAACTCAATGAACTTTGCGACCTACGCATTGAACTTGAACCGTGGGACGAGTTGGAAACGGCCAGTTATGTCGAGTACGCCGTGCACCAGGCCGGTGCCGAACGTTCGTTGTTTACGCTCGAGGCCGTCGAGCGACTGCACGAACTCACGCAGGGAGTTCCTCGTCGAATTCGCCAATTGGCGGAATTGAGTTTATTGGCCGGGGCGGCGGAATCGTTGGACGAGGTTTCGGCGGCTATTATCGATTCGGTGCATCAAAGCCTGACCGGCGACGGAATGCCCGAGGCGGCCTAGGTTCGAGGCCAGTGAACCCGTCCCCAGACAACAGCGTACTCAACTCGTACACTCCGAAGCCACACCTGCCGATGGGGCATGCGCGGAGTCTGTGTCGCTGAGAGATTTCGCCGCAGCCCAGGCTCGCCCCACAGCTACCGATCCGACTGCCGTGAAGCACGGCCAGGCCAACTGCCCGGCTGCCGCACCTCGCTCCCGCCGCTCAACCACCGATGACGGGCCGTCAGCTACCCTGGTTTCACCGATACGGATCGGTACAATGGTGCGTCTATGCATCGTTCCTTCCACCGAAAGTAGTGGGACATGGACAAAGTCGTCAAATCGCCCGATCCCGCCTATCCCATGGAGATTAAGCTCCGGAATCCTCCGTTGGCGGCCCTTTGGGCGTGGCTGATTCCCGGTGCGGGGCACCTCTACCAACGGCGGTACGCCAAGGGTGTCCTGTTCATGGTCTGCATTTTGGGAACCTATTTTTTTGGCCTGGCGCTGGGCGGTGGCAAAGTCGTCTATGCTTCGTTCCGCCAGCCGGATATGCGCTATCCATATCTCTGCCAGGTCGGTGTCGGCTTACCAGCCTTACCCGCGTTGATTCAACGTCAGCGGGTAATGGACCGCACGCGGCATCGCGAGCCCTTGTGGCACGGCCTGATGGCGCCGCCGCAGCAGCCGGTACGCGAACAGGATCGAGACCAATTGGCCGATTGGCACAAGGAACTCAAGATCTATTTTGAATTAGGGACGTTGTACACGATGATCGCCGGCTTGCTGAACGTTTTGGCGATCTATGACGCGTATGCCGGACCTGTGTTTGTGTTGCCCGAAGAACCATCCCGCGACAAACCGCCACCTGCTGACGTAGCGTAGCAAAGGCCCCTGAGCGAAGCGGACCAAGCACCGCTCTGCGGGGCAGCGACTCAGGCGTCGTCCCCTTACGCCGTTCCCGAGTCGCTGGGGCGCAGCAAGCGGGAAGTGACCGGCCACGCAGCGAGGTAGACGCCATCGAGGTACGAAGATGATTGAACTGATGCCGCCCCTGACCACGTTGTTCGCGATGTGGTTCAATCGCATGTGGTACAGCGTGCCGCTCATCGTCGTGATAAGTTTGGTCTACGCCGCCACACGTCATGAAGCGATGAAGCCGATCCTCGAGCACGCCTTGCGATTTGGGCTGTGGGTCATCGCTTTTATGTTCGTCGTATTCGCCGTCCTGACCGGGGTGTCGTTTTGGCTCTAACGTGATTTCGAGCGCACGGTAACCAGCGACACGGCGACGCAGCGGCCGCGGCACACAGGTCAAACCGCGAGAGCCATCCAGACGAAAGGCATTCGACGGCCGATTACCATGCTGCCCAACGGTGGCTTGGCCAGCGGATGGACGGATTAGCCTATGCGAATTGTGGTGCTCGGCGCCGGGACAGTCGGCACGTGGATCGCCGATTTACTATGTCAACATCGGCACAGCGTGACGGTGGTTGATGTTGATCCCGAACACACCGGGCGGATCAACGAAGACCTGGACGTACGAGCCGTGACAGGATCGGCTTCCGAATGCAGCGTGCTGTTCCAGGCCGATGTGTTGGGATCCGACATCTGCCTGGCGGTTACGGGCGTCGACGAAGTGAATCTTGTAGCGGCCAGCATGGCCAAGGCAATGGGCGCGCGGCGGAGCATCGCGCGGGTCTTCGGTCCCGTCTTTCGAGACCGCAGTACGTTTGACTACGAACGCCATTTCCGCGTCGATCGACTTCTGAGTCTCGAACATCTCTCGGCGCTGGAACTGGCCCGCGGCATCCGAGACCCCGGCTCACTGGCCGTGGAATTGTTGGCGGATGGAAAGCTACAGGTGCTGGAAATCAATCTTCGGACGACGACCAGCGCGATCGGCCCGCCCCTGAAGGACCTCGCATTACCCTCGGGAGTGCGCATTGGCACGATCTATCGCGGCGACAAAATCTGGATTGCGCGGGCCGAAGACCAATTGCAGTTGGACGATCGCATTACGTTGATTGGGCGACGTGAAGACATCGACAAGATCAAAGATCGTTTTCAGCGCAAGGCCGACTCGCGGCAGTCTGTTTTTATCGCCGGCGGTGGCGAAACAGGATACCACTTGGCCAGCAGTCTGACCGACCGCCGCTACTCGGTGACCCTAATGGAAACCGATACTCATCGCTGCGAGTTTCTGGCAAATAGTCTGCCGCACATCACGGTGGTGCAAGCCGATGCGACTCGACGCGCTGTCCTGGAAGAGGAACGTGTTGGACAGGCTGATGTGTTTGCGGCGTGTACCGGCGACGACGAAAACAATATTATGGCTTGCGTCGAAGCCAAGGAGCTGGGCACCAAGCGCATCATGGCCATCGTACAGCGCCCCGACTACGCCAATATCGTGGGTAAACTCGGCATCGACCTGGCCGTCAGCCCACGTGACGTGATGGCCAAGCAGATCCTAGGTTTCCTGAATTTGGGCCCCGTCATTTCTCGGATTCCGTTACCGGGCGAACGCATTGGCGTCTACGAACTGGAAGTCAACGAGGGAGCGCCGGCAACTCGATTCGAGCTCTCGAGTCTGCAGTTGCCTCCTGCATGTTTATTGGTGGCCGTGATGCGACACGACTTCGTCCGTGTCCCCGGCGCGAACGATCGCCTGCAGCCGGGTGACCACGTGATCACGTTGGTCGAGGAAGCGGCCGCCGACGCCATGCTGGAATGGTTCGAAGCCAACGGCAAACGAGAGCCCCACGCGGCGCGATCCCGCTGAGCTTACCTTCTCGGACAACGAACGCACGCCCATGAATCTACGCCTATTGGCCACTCACTTGGGGACGATTTGCCTTCTGATTGGAGGCACGATGCTGTTCGCCCTGCCATGGGCATTACCCCCCCTTGGACATCGCAATGACCTGCCCCAGATTGCGGAGTTCGAGCGAGATGGGTTCCTGGCGTTGATCTACAGCATGTTGATTTCCGCCGTCGTCGGCGGGTTGCTGAAGTGGTATGGTCGCAGAGCGCGTGGCAAGTTGTATCGTCGCGAGGCGATGGCGATCGTGGGCCTCAGTTGGATCGGCGCAACGCTCTTGGGAGGGCTGCCCTTTTACTTGAGCGAAACCTATCGAGGGCCGGCCGTGCGGTTGAGTCACCCCGATGACCGTCCCCAGTTGTTCGCTTTCAATCGATTGACCTGGGGACAATGGCTGCCCAAGGAACGCCTTTCCACATCCACCTATCGCGTCGTTTCCGGACTGGGGGCCGCCGGCGCCAAAGGCCTGAACGCCGCCCAGCTGCGCTGTCTCGAATCCGAGGGCCCCGAATTGTTGCACCAGTTGGCCAACGACTCCGATTGGCACGCCGCCCTACTGTTTCCTGGAGATGACGGGCCCCTAGAACGTCGCGACAACTATCGACTGCGCTGGGTGGAAATGACATTTGTCGATTCGCTGTTCGAATCACAATCCGGCTTCAGTACCACCGGCGCCACGGTGATCAGCGATTTGGAAGACCATCGATTGGTTGCACACTGCATCCTGTTTTGGCGCAGTACCACTCACTTCCTCGGCGGCTTGGGGATTATTGTGCTGTTCGTCGTTATTCTAGGGCAGGGAGCAACGGGCAAGGCCATGATGCGTGCCGAAATGCCCGGACCCAGTAAAGAAGGCGTGCAGTCGCGCATGCAACACACGGCCTGGCTATTCGCCGGGACGTATGTCGGCCTAAACGTCGTGCTCACGATTCTGCTGAAGTTGGCCGGACTTACCTGGTTCGATGCCCTGTGCCACGCCTTTGGCACAATGGCCACCGGAGGTTTTAGTACCTACAACGCCAGCGTTGGGCATTTTGACAGTGCGCTGATCGACTACATCATCATCGTGTTCATGGCACTCGCCGGAAGCAACTTCATCCTGCTGTACTTTGTCCTCATCGGACATCCCGGTCGGATGCTGCACGACGTCGAATGGCGGACCTACGTGGGATTGATTGTCGGCGTCACCATCCTGGTCGTGGCGTTTGGGATGCACCATGACGATTTTCGGCGTTCTCCCCAGGAATCGTTTCTCATGGAGCTCTCCAACTCGGTCCGCTATGGGCTGTTTCAGGTCGTGTCCGTGATGACGACAACCGGTTACGGCACGCACAACTTTGATGCGTGGAATAGCTTTGGGCGCGGCGTGCTGTTCCTATTGATGTTCGTGGGCGGTTGCGCAGGGAGTACCGGAGGCGGATTGAAAGTGATCCGACATGTCCTGTTCGTGAAGATCCTCAAGCTGGAAGTGGAGCATGCCTTCCACCCGTCGGTCGTACGGCCCCTGAAAATTGGTGGCAAACCGGTCGAAGATGCCGAGTGGCGGAGGTCCATCCTGGTCTACTTCAGTTTGATACTCGTGATCTTCGTACACAGTTGGCTGTTCATCATCACGATTGAACCGGATTTGACCTGGGGCAACGATTCACAACACAAGCTTCTGGACACCGCCACTGCGGTTTCCGCTACGCTCAACAACATTGGCCCGGGGCTGGGTACGGTCGGGGCCACGCAAAACTACGGACATTTCAGCTCGGCTGCCAAAATCCTGTTCACCTGGCTGATGATGCTGGGTCGCGTCGAGGTGTACGCGATCCTGGTGTTAGTCTTACCCAGCTTCTGGCGAAGGCCCTAGCGAGCGGCGTCCCGCTGGCGGACCACGTTTAGCTGAACTTTTCTTGACTCCGACACCGACCTGATGCGTTGGAACGATCGGGGCTCGGCAAAGACGGTGGCTAAGCAAGTGAAACGCTACCGGGGGCTGCGACACGGAGACCGCACGGTTGCTTTGACTCGTCCACAAACTCTCCTAGAATAAGGGGCTAGGAACAGGCTCAATATTGCATTCGAGGCGAGGCACCCACTCATGGTATTTCCGTTTCGCGCCACGCGCAACGTTCGTCGACGTCCGTCCTTATCTCGCGCCATTCTTGACGTCGAGTCGCTCGAATCGCGACATCTCTTGGCACAAGTCGCAGGCACGATCGCACAAGACACGGTCTGGTCGTTGGCCGACTCACCTATTGAAGTCACGGGTGATGTGACGGTCTCGTCCGGCGTCCAACTGTCGATTGAGCCGGGCGTTGTCGTGCAATTCCGTAGTAACACGGGCATCAAGGTGCGAGGGCAGCTCACAGCACTCGGAACGCCGACGGAGCGAATTCGTTTTGAACGGGTAGCCGGCGGAGGAAAATGGGATGGCGTGTCGCTACTAAACACACTAGCGGACAACCGCATCGAATACGCGGACATGATCGGTGGTGACGGACAAGGCAATGCGATCGACATTGACCATTCGCGATTGCAGCTTGACAACATCGTGTGGGCCAATACTTCGACGACAATTCTGGAGGTCAACCATCCTTCGCTGATTGTCCGTAACTCGCAGTTCCCCACCTCCAATGGCGGCGAAATCATTCACGGAGAACATATTGCGGGCGACGAATTCCTGATTGTGGAAGGGAATGTATTTGCCAACAGTAATAACGGGAACGACGTCATCGACTTCCTGGGAGCGGATCGTCCGGGCCCCGTGCTGCAGGTGACAAACAATATCTTCTTGGGTGGTGGCGACGATGGGCTAGACCTGGACGGAACGGACGCCCACATTGAAGGCAACGTCTTCATGAATTTCCATCGCAACACGTCTCGGAACACCACCTCCAACGCCATCGCAACCGGTCTGCCGCAGACGGGCGAACCAAATCGTACGGAGATCACGGTCGTCCGCAACGTGTTCATTGACAACGATCATGCATTGCTGCTCAAAGAGGACGCCTTTGCTCAAATCGAAAACAATGTCTTTATTGACAGCCGCCTGGCGGCTATCCAATTCAATGAAATCGGCGGTACGGCGGTCAAGGGTGCGGGCAAAGGGGCGAGCCTGGTTGGCAACATCTTTGCCAACAACACGCAACTGTTTAAGAACTTGATCAACACGACGAACTTCAAGACAGAACTGACAGTCGACGACTCGCTCCTGCCCAACGATGTCGTTGACTTCGGCGGCACGCCCATCAATGCACTCGATTTGGGATCGGGAAACATCGACGCCGACCCCTTGTTTGTCGACGCGAGCAGCGGCAATTTTCGGCTGCAGGACGAATCACCCGCCAAAGGGGCCGGTCCTAACGGCCTGGACATGGGCGCCTATGTGCCTGCGGGCCCGACCATTACGGCCGATCCGGCGGATGCGGCCGGGAATGTTACGCTCCACGTCGCGGGTCCCGGGATCACGCAATACCGATATCGCCTGCCGGGACAACCGCTCGGCCCCCTCACACCGGTCAGCGATCCAATTCAGCTGCAAGGCTTGGCCGCCGGTACTCATAACGTGGAAGTGGTGGGAATGAATCAGCGCCGGTGAATGGGTGACCGGCCAATCCCCCGCATGGCAAGAGCACACGTATCAATTGATTTCGCCCTCCCGCACGCGAACCGGAGAAGCATTGCCGTTGGTCTCCCGTGCCCTGGACTGGCAAGGTCAAACCGACCCGACATTTAGCAATCCGATTTCACTGAGCCTAGGCGATGGCCAGGGGACGCAAGAATTGGTGTTCAAGAAGGGCGTCACCGCCGCGACCTCGCCCGTGACCGCAACCACGTCCTTTCAGCTGAGCCTCGATCAGACCACGAAGGACATCGAAGTCTTACCGGCTGACTTTCCCGTAGAAGTCGTCAGTGGCTCGATCGCCGGTGACGTGATGTGGACGGCTGACCGCGAATATCACGTCGAGAGCGACATCACGATTCCTGCCGGTAGTCAGCTGACGATTGAAGCGGGCACGCGAGTCCTGTTGTCGCCAAGAGTCAACGTCACCGTCAACGGTCAGCTGCTCGCCGAGGGTTCGGCCGATGCCCCCGTTCTGTTCAGCTCCGTAGGAGCCGAACCGTGGGGAGGAATTGAGTTTGCCAATGCCGCGGACAGTCGATTGAATTACACGTTTCTGACCCAGGGGGGTGGCGATCCGAGTAAAGTCTTCGGTCACTCGAACAGCCAACCCGTATTGCGAGTTAGCCGTTCGACGTTGACGTGCGACAACTGCTACGTGGTCGACAATGTCGGCAAAGGATTCGCCGCCAGTTCGGGCTACGTCAACATCTGGAACTCCGTTATTGCCAATGTCGATACGGGGGGCGAATTTAGCTCCAGTGTCGTCAACGTGCAAAACACCTGGTTAATGAATATCCCCAACGACGAACAAACGTTTATCGACGACGACAATGATGGCTTCTACTTCGCCGGCACTCACGCATCGGGCGAGGCGTCGCGTTTCGAGAACAGCTACGTGATCAATACCAAGGACGATGGCCTGGATCACAACGGCGCGAGATTGGAAGTAATCAGTGCTTGGATTCAAGGAGCGTTCCACGAAGGGTTGGCCACTAGCAATCAGGAATGGGCCACGGTAACCGATTCCGTGTTTATGGCTAACAACCAGGGTGTCGAAGCGGGATACGGCGGTCCGAACGTTACGGTCACGCAGAGCGTCATTGTGGGCAACCGCAACACCGTCGATCCCAACTCGCCGATTACCGCCGGCCTGCGGTTCGGTGATGGCTACGACGGCAGCAACGGCGATTACACGGGACATATCACCGCAACCAACGACGTCTTGTACGCCAACGGGGACAATGTCCGCAACTATGATGGAACGATTCCAGGCCCTCAGCCGGGGGCGATCGATATTACGTCGTCACTGGCAAACGATCCGGACGCGACCGACCCTTCGAATCTGACCGGCGAACCGGTGTTCAGTCCCTCGATGCACCTGCTGCGTGCCTCGGTGGGCTTCACGGCCGGCCCGGATGGGATGCCATTGGGTCGAGTTGTGCCGGCCACGTCATTTCAATTCGTTGTGCCGGGGTCCGGCGACTTCAACGACGACGGAGTGATCGACGCTTCCGATATCGACTTGCTGTGCGCGGCAATCAACCAAGTCGATCCATCCTTGGTCTACGATTTGAACAGTGACGGACAGGTCGATGCACAAGACCGCGACGTCATGATCTTCACACAGTTGCAAACCACCTATGGCGATGCCGATCTGAACGGCGTTTTTGATTCATCCGACTTGGTCGGCGTCTTTTCCATTGGCGAATACGAAGACGGCGTACCGGCCAATTCGGGTTGGGCCGACGGCGACTGGAATTGCGATGGCGAATTCGATACGGCCGACATCGTCCTGGCATTTCAGACAGGTGGCTATGCCGCCGCTGCCGTCGATCAGGCGTTATCCGACTGGGACGGTATCGCGTAAGTTGGACGCCGTGGCGATGGCCATCGTCATGCTCCGTTCGGGAACGGCATTCGTGCAACCAATCGGGACCCACCCGTGTCACGCGATTGCACCGTCAACGTGCCCCCCAGGGCTTCGACACGACGACGCATATTGACCAAACCAAAGTGCCCTTCACCAATTGCCTGTGGATCAAAGCCTTGACCGTTGTCTTCGATGGTCAAACACACCGCATCGGGTTGGCCTTGCATGTGGATGGACGCTTCCGTTGCGCGACTGTGTCGACGAATGTTGCTAACCGCCTCCTGAGCGACTCGGTATAACGCCGTGGCCACCGAAGGCCCCAAGCGAAGCGATGGATCGACGGTCAATTGACAATGGACCTGTCCGTCGCGGATCAACTCCGCGGCTAGACTTCCCAGCGCGTCGGCCGGATCGTGCCGCTCGACGGTCGCCGAATGCAATTGGTCCAACAAGCGTCGTCCTTCCGAGATTGCCTGCTGTAGGTACTTTTCGATCGAATTGACTTCGGTCGGCACATTCGCGGCGGAAGAAGCGAGCTTACGACGCAGTGCTTCGTTGACCATCCGCGCCGCAATTACATATTGCAGCAATCCGTCGTGTAGATCTCCCGCGATCTGATCAAAGCGTTGATCCACATTTGATTTGGATTCGCCAAGAGAATGTGCGCCGACGGTTGGTTCTGTCATGGCGAAATACCCACTTCCATTCGGTGCCATTGTTTCGTTCTTAACGAGGAAATCAGTTTGCTCGACGGCGACTCGGCGTACCAGCCAGCGGCACACCAACTCGCTCAGGACCCAGTCATCGGTCTTCGCATCCATCCCGTCGCGCCGACGACGGCCAGGACGACCAGCCAAGCGGCATCTGGCTCTGGTACATTCTGCACCTCTACGGCGGCCAGGAGCGACGGTTGTTCGAATCGGCCGGCGACGAAGGCGGCGACCAGGTCGCTGCTATTGAAGTCATGGTCGCCATTCCAATCGCCGGTCGTCCACTGGGCATCGTTGGGAACGCCATTTTCGTAGCCACCCGTGGTAAAAACGTCGACAAGGTCCACGGTGTTGAAGGCACCATCCCCATTCGCATCGCCGGCGATGGCTCGATAATTAACCCACCGCACGGCCTCGTCCGTGTATTCCAATCGACGGAACAATCCATCGCCCACGTGCAGCCATTCCGCGTTCGTCGCCGAGCGATCAAAGTCCAGACGTTGGCCGTCGTAGTCCACCCAAAAGAAACTCCCGACGCGACGGTTGTGCGTGACTAGCGTCCAACGACTCACCTGGCCGGGCGTGTCGGGATCCAGATCGAGTCCGTCGGTTTCCACCGCCAAGAGGCCACGGTAGATCGCGACATCGTCGACCATCAATTGATCGTTCGTGTCGTTGGGCGACAGTGTCAAACGGAGGATACCCGTCGACGACTGTGTGTAGTTGCCCTGGATATGCTGTACGCTTTCGCCGCTGCCCGGATTCATCTCGCCCCGATTCGCGACGTTCCCCGTCACAACCAGTGGGCCTTGGATCGTCCCATCCGTCACCAGCAAATCGGAAGACTCAACGGCATCAACGACCAAAGTACCCGGTCCTTGCATGATGACTCCGTGAGGACTGGACAATCGGCCCTTGATGGTCAGTCGCCGCCCTTCGGCCACCATCAAGTCGCCCGTCAGCATCTGCAGGTTACCGTCAACCAATTGGTAGTCACCTTCCACATGCAATGTATCGATTCGTTGTTGACCGCCTAGAGACAACTGCTGCGGTTCCACATTCTGCGGCAACCACACCTCATCGCCAGCTATCGGGCTACGGTCTTCCAAGGTACCGCGAGTCCAGTTTCTCGCGTCCGACCAGGACCAGCCGTCACCGGGGATCCCGTATTGGTCGTCGGCACCGTTCCAAACGACATCTTGCGGCAAGTCAACGCGCAGGTCCTGTTGGGGATTGATGGACGAGCCTTCGACCGGCGGCAGCGCCAGCAGCGACATCGCAAGATTGGCGCTATCGCCATTGCGAATTGGCTGCTGCGGTTGCGTATAGTCCGGCCGACCTTGACCGGGATCAAGACGTGTGAGGGGATTCAATTCGTAGAGGTCCGACCCTGCGGCAACGCCCGGCCCCCAGACGAAGAAGGGCACACGAAAGATATTGGGGTCGTCAATCGCGTCATGGCCCAGCAAGGAACCTCCATGATCGGCGGTCAAGATGATCGCGGTCCGGTCCATCAACTGCGGCTGATTTTCAACCAGTGCAAATAATTGCCCCAAATGCTGATCGACCAAGTTCACAATGTCGTTCCACTCGGGACTGCGCCAGCCAAAGGCATGGCCCGCCGCATCCGGCTCCAAAAAATGCAACAGAGCATAGTTGAACGGCGCCGTCTGGTAATCTTCTACCAACGTCTCCATGATGCCCGTCGACGTTCCCTTGATCACTTCAAAATCGTACTTATCGATCTTGTTGACGCCCTGATCACCATCAGCCAAGTACGTGTCAGGGCGCCCGCCGTTCGTCGTCTCCGTAACGTTATAACTCTGCTCGTAAATCACGAATTTGTCTTTGCCCGTGTACAGGGCGGTCGAGCGTCCATGGTCGTGCGCTTGATCAAAAGTACTGGCCACGTAATCCAGCGCGGGATTGCCAGCATTATGCAGCGTATCGGTCGGTTTCGGTGACGAGTTGTTTAGGTAGCCATGATGCAGCGTGGCGTCGTCCGCTGGCTGCGACACGGGCCGACCGGTAATCATCGTCGTGTGATTTGGCAGCGTAAAGGTATTGGAATAATCGGTGCGCGCATTGAACGTCGTCGCCCCCTCATTCACGAATCGCCAGAAATTGGCGTAGCGGTCTGGCTGCGTCTGCATCAGCGACTGCAGCTGGCTGGCGTGCAAACCATCGACGCTGATTTGAATCACGTATTCGATATTCTGCGCCGCCGCGGCGGTTGCACATAGACCAACGAGCGTCGCCACAAGCCACGCCCAGTTGATCGAACGATGTGCGCCGGCGGCGATCTTGTCGCCCATAGATCACCCGCTGCTGATTCGATTTGGCTCTTCCGTCGAGACGGTATAAGCTCGATTATACCGTCTCGGGAGGTCATTGCAGCGAATTGCCGAGTGGCTGGGCTATTCGAAGATCCCATCCCAGTCGAAGCGGTCGGATGTAGCCGACTCGGTCGTTGGCGAGCTGGGCACCGTCGGGGGCGTCGCGTCGAGGGGTTGAGCCGGGTTGAGCGTCGGCCCCTCCGCTCGATCAGGTTGCAAGGCGAACCGCACCGCACTCCGCAGTTGCTCTTCCGCGGACTCCCCACTCTGGCCGGCCTCACCCGGTGGTGTGGGCAGCGACTGTGAGTCGGATGACCCCGCGGGGATCGGTTCGGCCGGCGTTGGTTCATTCCGACCTTCGATGAAGTCTCCGATCACCTGATTCGAGTTCTGTGGGACACTTCCGCGGCTCACCACCGCCGGTGTCGTGTAGCCGTAGTTAAAGTAGTGACTCGCATCTCGCTGACGAGCGAGCACGAGGGCATCGAAGTAGGCCTTGGCAGGCCACGGCCCTTCCTGAAGGCCAACACCACAGTATTCCAACAACGAGCCTTTACGGTAATGGACTTCCAGAATCGACAGGTTGTATTGCAATAGGGATTGGAAGAAGGCACGTTCCGCATCGGCCTCGCGTCGCTGCGCGTCGAGCAGCAGATCCAAGGTCACGGCACCCACATCGACTTTCGCCTGTAGACGCTCGACTTGCGTTTCCGCGGCAGCACGCTGCAGGAAGGCCGTCTGTGTCAAGGCATAGCTGGCGTCTAGCCGTTGCATGGCATCCGTCAGGGCGTGTGAGACTTCTAGCTCGAGATCCTCCAGACATGCGCTTTTTCTCGCGCCATTAGCAGTTGAGAATTGCGGACGGCGGCATGGCCGGCTCGCGCCCCCAGAGGCACCTGCGCCTCAAATCCCAATCGCCATTCCTGAAATCGTCCTTCCGTCAGGTCATCGAATGCCGTCGAACCGAAATCCGGAAAGTTGGCCCCGTTACGATCGCTCGACCATAGATCGTCGCCCAAGCCCAGCCAGCGATAAAGACCGACCAGATCGACCTGCGGCAACAGAGTGTTCCGCGCGGCAATCAGTTCCAATTCTCGTTGCTTGATCAACCATTTTTGGCGGCGGATTTCCGGCGAACGAGTCAGACTTTCCGTCAAAATCTCGGACCAATCAAATTCGACCCTCGCCAACGTCGGAATTTCGCTAGGACGAATCAGCCGCTCGTCGGTTGGCGCGATACCCATTAGATATCGCACTTGTCGCTCGGCGATCAACAGGTCACGCATCGCCTCTTCCAGCCTACCACGGAAGAAGAAATACTGCTCACGCGACTGCGCTCTCCTGTTCACCTGCGACGTTGGGGCCACCGCCCATGGCGGCAATACGTTTCCAAGTTCCCAAAGCGCTATCGCGTCCGATCTTGGCCGTTTCAAAATTTCGGTAGAAGAAATACAAATCCCAATACGCACGCTCGATTTGGATCAAAAAGTCGCGAACGGATTGGTCAAACTGCACCAGAGAAATATCCGTACGGATCCTGCGCCAACATGATGGGCACGCGGTTAACATATGATCCACCGCCACGCATCAGCGGGTGACGTGCTTCGGCTTCAAACGACGTCAGCCATTCACTGGCCTGGACACGCAACGGCCGGTTCGATGCGTCGTACGTCGTGATGTTTCGGAACGACCATTGGGTCCCGGTCGCCGCCCGTTTGGTCAATTCCGATTGAAAGTTGGCACGGTCGTTTTTTAGCAATCGGGCGAAAATCAGCGAGCCGGCACCCGCGTTAACGTTTTGAGGTCGATCGGTTTTTTCCCAAAACACACTCGTGTTCCACTGCGCGTCGAATGCGGACAACGCCGTTTCCACGCCATTTTGCCCCGATTGCTCGATCGCCGGGTCGTAGATGGTGGGCGTGAAGTCAGGATTCAGACTCAGCGTTTGCGCCGGCCCCGCCACGCCCTGACCCACCTGTTGGGTTTGGCGTACTTGCGCGATCGAACGGATCACTTTGCTGTTTGCCAGTGCAATTGAAACCACCTCTTCCAGCGACAGGTCCCAGAAGTCGAATTCCTCGGTGTTAATCAGCGAGTGTGGCGACTTGGCCTGTGCCGCATCCGGCAATGGGTCATGGTCGAGATCGGGGTATTCGATGTCCGTCGCCTTGTCCAGGTAGTGCGAGAGGTCGCCGTCCTCATTTAAGAAGTACGGCTGAGTCGGATGGCAGCCGCACAGTTGCAGCAACGCGATCCATGCAATAACCCGGAATCCGTGGTGTCGCCGATCCATCCGTCTGGCTTCCTGCTAAAGTTCGCTTTCAGTGCAATCGATGCATCCGACCAAGGGAGTCTGCGCAGTTGAGCGCAAGACACTCTTTCCAACTTCAACCCCCCCTTGGCCGATGCTATCACTTGCAGCGAACGCCAGCGCGAGCCGCGTGAGAACTATCGGCAATGGTGGTATCGGAGTGCGCAGCGCAAACTTTGACGATTCTGTCGAATTTAACGCGACAGTGCATGCAAGACACCGTCCGGCCCCGCGTTGATGACAGGCACGTTGCTCAGCCAGGCGGATTGCCCGCCACTCTCGTGAATGTGCCCGCAAACGACCAGCCGAGGCTGCGTGCGCTCGATCACCTCGCGGACGGCCACACTGCCCAGATGTTTGCCCGACGAACTGCGGTCGACAATGCCGTTGGGCGGCGAATGCGTAACGAGGACCGCACCGGATGGACAATTCGCGAGTAACTGTCGGGCTGCGTCTTCGGTGAAGTCGTAGCTCCAGGCACCGAACGGAGTCACCGGCACGGCGCCGCCAAGACCATAAAAGGCGACGCCGTCAATCTCGATACCGTTGCCATGCAACACGTGGGAGGTCGGCCAGTCTGCGCAGGCTGTGACCAGCTCTTCCAACGTTTCGCTATTGCCGGGCACAAGGATCGCCGGTTTTGTAAGCTGTCGCAGCACGTCAATCGTCACCGACAATTGCCTGCGCACGGTGGCGAAATCTCCCGCACCGACCACAACGTCCACGTTGTCCGCCATCTCGACCACACGTTGTGCTGCCCGAGCATCGCAGTGAAGGTCGCTGAACACCAGCAGTTTCATGCGGTTATCCCCATCTGGGCCGGACTCCGCCCGACACAGTACATCCACGAATCTTGTCGCTCGGCAACGCCTCGCGTTCCCCGTTTCAGGTGGCCACCGTCCGGCCCAATCTGGCCGTCATTCAGCCTTTATCCAGTCGGGCCCCTCGTTGATCGGGGAGCGGAACGGGGCCTCTTTGTGCCCGCTCCGCGCGGCAAACTGGGGCCGCGGGCGGAAAGCGCCAACCAAGATTGGACGCCGACTCCAACTTACGCTACGCTCAGCGTTCAACCAACCCCTTTGGCCGGTCGTCCGCCTTCTGCAGCCGACAGCCGACAGCCGACCACGTCCCTGGTCAAACAGGAAATCTTGATGCCACGACATGACATTCGCCACCGACGACGTCCTTCCCTTAAATCGCGTCTACTCTTCCTGGAGCCACTCGAGTCGCGTCAACTGCTGGCGCTGACAGTGCAGACCGTGCCCGCGAGCAACATTACACTTGCCGGTGCCACGATCGGGGCGGACTTGGTCGAAGTGGGCAGCGTCAATCCGGATTTGGCGGTGTACTGGGGCGACAACGACGGCGGGACGTTTGCAAACGACTGGGACAACGCCGTGCACTTCAAGGCGTCTCCGCCCGGACAATACACCGTGGACCTGACCGACCTGAACGTCAACACAACCTACTACTATCGTGCATTCGCGTTGAGCCTGTTTGGCGGTGGCCTGCAGTGGACCGATGCGGCGAGCTTTTCTACGTTGCCGCCCGCGGCCCCCGAAATCACAACAGGGGCCGTCCAGTTTGTCTCGGGAACCTCCGCGGATGTATCGGGGGAAGTGGTATTCGATGGAGGAGAAACCCCGTCGGTCTCGGTGTACTTCGGCACGCAAGATGGGGGCGAAGACGTCACTGCCTGGGACCAAAGCGTGGACCTTGGCGCCAAACGGACTCGTTCCAGATTCGCCTGGACACCCTGTCGCCCGATCACACATATTTTCTGCGCGTGGCGGCTACCAATTCAGGCGGAACGAGTTGGACGCCGGCTGATTCCTTCCAGACGATGGCTATCCCGTCGTTGAGCATCAGCGAATTTATGGCGGCCAACGGCACCATCGCCACCAGTCGTACACGTTCCTCGGCGGACGTCGAGTTTCCCAAGACCGAGAAGGCGTACGATTGGATCGAACTGCAGAATAGCTCGGCCGAGCCGCGCAACATTGGCGGATTCTACCTAACGGATAGTGCGCAATTGCCACTCAAATGGCAGTTTCCCCCGGACACCGTAGTCCCGGCTCACGGCTATCTGGTCGTGTATGCATCGGGCGAAGACGTCCGCGACCCCGCCTTAGACGAACAGGGCCGTTTGCATACCAACTTTCAGCTGTCCAGTAGCGGCGAATACCTGGCGCTGCACAACGCGCAGGGCGAATTAATTTCCGAGGTGGACGTCAATCTGCCTCAGTATCGCGACGTCTCGTACGGGACGTTCGGCACGGCGTGGGGACACATGCGAGGCGCCACTCCGGGTGCGGCCAACGAACCGTTGGGGCCCTCAGTATTCGACGTCCAACATCAATGGCAGACGACCAACGGCGACGACCAACTGCGCGTCACGGCGCGACGTTGAGACGGGTTATGGCGAGCTGTCCGATGTCCAACTGAATTATCGTGTGATGTTTGGCGGCGAAATCACACTGCCGATGCACGACGACGGTCAGGACGGTGACCAAACGGCGGCCGACGGAGTCTACACGGCCACGATTGTCCCCGAGGGAGCCGCCCCGGGCGAGATGATCCGGTATTACGTTGCCGCCACGGCAACGAATGGACTAGTACGCCGAGAGCCGCTGTTTGTCGATCCCGAGGCATCACCCGAATACTTCGGCACCATCGTGGCAGACCCGAACTTGGTGTCAAACCTGCCGATATTGCATCGTTTCATCGAAGATACGCGGCGAGCCGAATCGGGCCGTGGGACGCGCACGTCCATCTACTACGACGGCGAATTCTACGACAATGCCTTCATTCGCATTCGAGGAGGAACCGCGCGGAGTTGGCCTAAGAAGAGTTACAAATTGGAATTCAACGACGATCATCAATTTGTCTTGGACCCGGCTGCCCCACGCGTCGACGAAGTTGATTTGAACGCCACTTATACGGACAAATCGTACCTGCGGGCGCGACTCACCAGCGAGTTCCAGTTGGCTGTCGGACAACCTTCGCCTGAGACGTACCATATTCGGATGCAAGAGAATGGCGAATTCTTCGCTATCGCATTCATGGTCGAGCAACCCGACCGCGATTTCCTCCGCCGTCACGGCATGGATCCCGAAGGCGCTTTATACAAAGGAGGCCCGGGCTCCTACTACACCCGCACGAGTCTTTCGGCATACGAGAAAAAGACACGTGACGACGAAGACAAATCCGATCTGTCGGCTCTGATCGACGGCCTGCAGTTACGCGACGACGAGCTGCAGCAGTTCTTGTTCGACAACGTCGATCTGGCGGCTCAAATCAACTTCATGGCGACCAACGTCATCACGCAAAACATCGATGCTTCGGACAAAAACCACTACTTGTATCGTGACACCAACGGCACCGGGGAATGGCAGATGCTGCCGTGGGACTTGGACCTGGTGTTTGGTCCCGATGCCCTCAATACCGACTATATTGCCGCGGACGAAAACACGCGCAGCGCGACCTATCCCAACGCCGTCCATCCTTTCCTGGGTAGCCGAGCCTTTCCGCTCCATACGGGAAAGATCAATATGCTTTTGGATGGCATTATCACCAGTCCCAAGACACAAGAAATGTTTTTGCGTCGCATCCGGACATTGGCCGACGAATATCTGGCGACCGGCTATTTTCACAATCGTATCGACGAACTTGTGAATCTGCTTTCGGCCGAAGTGCCCCTGGATCGCGAAAAATGGGGGTCATCCGCACACTTTGGCGGTTCCGCGCCTGCGTTCGAAACCGTGGCCAGTCGCATCAAGCAACAGTACCTGGACCGCCGCCTCCCGTATTTGACGGAGTACCACGTTAACGGCGGCGTTGGCATACCATTGAGCCAACCCGCAGATGTGGCCCTGCAGTTTGGTGATCAAGTGAGTTTCAATCCCGCGTCCGGGGCGGCCGGAGATGAGTACTTTACGATCACCAATCCCAATCCGTATGCCGTCGACGTTTCCGGTTGGCGGATTGGCGGAGCTACGTCGTTGACACTCAAGGATGGCACGGTCATCGCCGCCGGAGATTCACTTTATCTGACGGGCAGCTCAGCGGGATTTCGCGCTAGAACGGAAAGTCCGTCCGGAGGAGAAGGTCTATTTGTTCAGCAGTATCTAACCGAGTTGCCTGACACGGGCGGCCAGTTGCAGCTGTTCAATCGCAGCGGCACGCTGATTAGTGAAATGTCGTTCGGTCTACCCACGGTGCCCGCCGACGCCAGCAATTTGCGGATTAGCGAAATCAATTACAACCCTCGCGACGGAGAACCCAACTTCGGAGAGATGTTGGCAGGAGGGACGAATTTCGAATTCGTCGAAGTCACCAACATCGGCAGCGCTCCAGTTGAAATGGCCGGTGTCCGTTTTCAACAGACCGAGATCGCCGGACAGCCCGAAGGGATCTTGTTCAACTTCGCTTCGCAGACGCTACCGCCAGGACAGTCGCTGGTACTCGCCAGCAACGTTGCCGCGTTTCAGTCGCGTTACGGCACTACGGTGGCGATCGCGGACGGCAATGACGGAATGGGAGGTCTCCCTGGCCAATACACGAATCGGCTTGGGAATGGTGGCGAGACGATCGTGCTAGTTAACGCCAACGGCGACCTGATTCAACGCATCACCTATGCCGACGACGGCCTGTGGCCCTCGCGCCGGACGGCGCCGGCAGCTCGCTGGAATGGCTGGGCGC
Organism: uncultured Planctomycetales bacterium; assembly: GCA_963785495.1. Taxonomy (GTDB): domain Bacteria; phylum Planctomycetota; class Planctomycetia; order Pirellulales; family Pirellulaceae; genus CAWAVP01. The sequence continues at coordinate 297,693 of CAWAVP010000026.1, forward strand.
CGCAAACGGCGGCCAGGATGCCAACAATCCGTCGGCCTCGCGCAAGCGATCGCTTTGGCGGCTCGCCGGGTGAACCGAATCTAAGCTTACCTCGCGACGTCGTACTGAATGAAATCCGCGCCAATAGCGACGCCCCCACCGTCGACGCGGTCGAGCTCTTCAATACGTCCGACCAAACGGTCGACATTTCCGGTTGGTTCCTCAGCGATAGTGGGAGCAATCCGTTCAAGTACCAAATACCGGCTAACACCATGTTGGCACCGGGAAACTTTTGGACGGTCGACGAAAACCAGTTTCAATTCAATTTCCGCGGCGATTCGGAAGACGATGCTTACCTGATCGAGACGGCTGCCGACGGCCGACCGATTCGCTTTGCCGATTACGTGGCGTTCGGTGCTACGGAGCCGAATCTTTCGATTGGCCGCTATCCGGATGGGCAGGGTGCCATGCTGCCGCTGGAAACAATCAGCTTCGGATCGGCGAATCCGCCACCCCTGGCGGGGACGCCCGGTGATTTCAATGGCGATGGACGGCGCGACATCGATGACCTGGACCTGATCTGCGCCGCACTCCAGAATAGCCAATACGACCCACAACTCGATCTCGATGCCAACGGTCAACTGGATCAAGACGATTTGGCGGTGATGGTTCAGGACATCCTAAAGTCGACGCTTGGGGACGCCAATCTGGATGGGCAATTCAACTCCGCGGATCTGGTGCAGGTCTTCCAAACCGGTAGCTACGAAGATGGCATCGACGGCAACGCCACTTGGACCACGGGCGATTGGAATTGCGACGGCGACTTCGATTCCAGCGATCTGGTCGCGGCCATGATCATGGGCGGATACGTGCGGGACTAAAACGCCAGCCAATCTGAGACCCCGGTTGAAGAACGCACGCCTGCCCGTCCTCGGCGTCGCAGAGCGTTCTGTACTGGACCAGCAGCTTTCTAATTCAGTCCCCATTTCTTGCGCAGAAACCACTCACATCCCAGCAGGGCGACGAAGACTAAGAAAAACGGCCACGTCTCCAGGACCGAATCGCCAAACCGCCACTTCGTCTCGACTTCGATTTCCATTTCAGGCGGTTTTTCCAGCAAGTCGCGCAACAGCTCGGGAAGTTGCTCGGGCAGCACGGCGCGGCCGCCTGCATCTTCGGTCATCCGCGCCAACATCGCCAACTGATCGGGGTTTCCTGCCGGATCCGCCAATTCCAGATCCAGACTTTGAACGGTAAAGCGAGCCATCGACTGCCCGATCGCTTGTCCACTCAGCTCAGCATTGACACGTACCACGTATTCGCCCGGTTCTTCCATCGGCTCCAACTCGGCGGTCCAATCGTCACCCTCGTGGGCCAGTCGAACGGGTTGCGGTGGACCGGCATCACGTTGCAGCGTTGCGGACAACTGTGCGTCGGCAAGAACGTCGCCATTTTCGGCCCGCGCACCGGCGGTGAGCGTGACGACTTCCCCGGGTCGAAAACGACGTCGTGGCAACCGCACCCAAACGTCGCGGCGAAGCAATTCGTCTTTGTTGGCCAACCACAACATTGCCTGTCGCCAGAAACGACGATGGGCATCCTGAAAACCATAGCGCCACCAGCGATGCGTGGAATCGGCCGCGAAGACCAAGACTCGCCCGCCGTCGTATTGTCGGGCCAGTAACAACGGGTCACCCGCCTGCGTTTCCGCCAAGCGGACCGCCTGCTGTCCCGATTTGACCGACAGAAACCGATTCGCCCCCTGCAGCGGTGGCAGCTCGGCCCAGGCCTTGAGGTTCTCATCGCCGTTGGCCAGATGTGTAATAAAATGCGGTCGCGAGGGCACCATTTTCAGCGGTCCGGAAATATGAACATCGTGCCGAATCGCTTGATCGGGACCGAAGGGCTGCCGTTCAATCTGTGCCATGTTCACCGGCAGCAAATCCGCCAACGGTGTGTTGTCGTAACCTCCCGGTCCGAACGTGTGGAGGCCGCCGATCATCATAAGTCCCGCGCCCCTTTTAACCAGTTCGGCGATACGGCGAGTGCCAGCCGGCCCGAGAGCGGTTGCGTCGACATCACCAATTAGGATCACATCGTATGCCGTCTGCCGCAGTGTCTGCGTAAGATCGATCGGCCAAAGGTCTCGGCGACGAGGATCGATGGGAACAAAGTCCAGCTCCATGTCAGGAGACGCGGCCAGCGAGCAGGCGCAGGATCTGCATCTCGGGGCTCACCAAATTGCCCTCCAGATACAGGATCCTCAGACCTCCCTCCAGCACGTTCAGATAGGCCGTTAGGCGATTGTTGGCCACGACCAGCTCGCCGTCCTGAGGAACGGCTTCGACGTTCAGTTTGTACGCGCCGGCGATGGTAGGCGAATAGTTGAAGCTGAAGTCGACCAGCTGATCGTCTTGCGTCGCAGTCACTTCGATCGGACCGAGCGTCCGCGGTGCAACACCATCAGGTCCTTCGATTACAACTTTTACGGGCAACGGTTGGTTGACGAATCCCTGCACGCGGAGGGCCCCGCGGATCTGCAATTCGTTGTTGACGAACACGGTGTACTGATCTTGCAGTCGCTCAATCATGACGTCGCGTGCCTGCGATTGCTCGCGGGGTTTACCAAAGGCCACCGAATAGAGTGGCGCATTCAGACGTGTCAATTCGCGCACGACTTGTTGCAGGTCATACTTAGGCTGTAGTACGCGTTGTGCGCCATCGCTCAATAACAACACTCCCGCCAATCGCTTTCCGCTCTCGCGCCGCAACGATTCGCTAAGTGCCAGCGCAATATCCGTTTGGTCTCCGTCAGGCTTCGCCGGCAATTGAATCGTTCCGTCGACGAATGAGTCGTTTTGCAGTGCGTCCGCGAAACCGAAGGCCTGCACTTCGAATGTTTCGTCAAGTTGTGCCAGTTCCGGTTGGGCTGCGCAACAGAGCGACAAGCTGCTGCCAACGAGTATTACCATTGGCGGAATCCTGGACGTTCATGCTGCGACTTTGATCGTACAGCACCACCAAGGTGGCGGTCTGGGGCCGAGTATCGGTGCGGACGTGAGCCGGACGCAGCATGGCCACCGTCAACATCAGAATCACACCCGCTCGCAAGCCGATTAGCAACCATTGACGTACGCGGTTTCGCGGCTCGCCATGGCCGGACCCACAGCAGCAGCGCGACCAGTGTGCCGCTGAGCAGCAACACCAGCCCATAGCTCTCCAGAATCGGCTCAAAGCTCCAACGGACCATCGCGACTTCGATCTGCCTACGGGGACTCAGGATAAAAGCGGTTGGCGGTGACGTATTCCAGCGCAGGACCACTACCAGCAAGGGCAACAGAAACGGATAGAATTCCTTGCCCACCCGAGCCTGGTCGACTTCCCGGACGATTTCCGCCTCCGTCTTGGCGAACTGGTATCGTCCTATCCCCAGCGTTTCGGCCAACTCGTCAGCCGTCAGCCGATCCAACCGACTGGCGGCCGCCGGCAAGTTAACGCTAAAGCCATGCGGCTGCGGACTACTCGGATCCACGTTCAGGCGGTACGTCCCAGGGACTTCCGTAAACGGCACGTGAATTTGGCCTCGCGACGACGTCAATTCCAGCCAGGTGCCCCGCGGCGTGAACAAGGAAAACCGCTCGGCCGTGACCGCATCGACGGGCAGCTGAGCGGGCTGTCCCACGGCATAGTTTAACGGCGCCTGGTTGCTTTGCACCAAAGTGAGAAACAGGCGATCGATCAGGATCATAAAGGGCCACGATTCCAAACTGGTGGGCAGTAGGTTCCACGGTGGACGCTCGTGTGTGTCGGGATCGGAGATCGGTGTGGTCACCATGATCACTCGGCCTTGACCCAATTGCCGTTCCAGGACGGCGGGCTTGTTATTGCTGAAGGGGATCACAGCGCGGCTATCCGGCGACAGAGGGCCCGCAACCCAGTGTTCAAATACCGGCATGGCATCCCAGGGGACCGTCGTGCGGAGGTCCCTCAACACGGACAATAGAGGCTGATCGTAGTACGCGGGCGCCAAACTGACTCCGGCCGGAGCGTTCCAACGACGTGAGATGGGGGCGGGCAGGAACGTCAGCGCGGCCGCGGTATTGAACTCCGTCGCGCTGCGGGCATTGCGTCCCAAGAATATGGCCACCCCGCCACCTCGTTCGACGTAGCGACGCAGGTGCTCGGCAGCCGCATCACTGAGGGGTGTCGGATCCAAAATACCGACGGCGTCGAAATCCGCCAGCCGTCGATCCGTCAACTGGTCGATCGGAATCACCGTACAGGAGAATTTCGCACGACTCTTTTGGCGGAACTCCAGCGCGCCAGCCAATCCGTCAAGAACTGAGGTTCGCTGCCAGGCGCGGCGACGACCAGAATGGACCACGGCGCACGCACATGGACCGTGAAATCCTGGCGGTTATCGATCATCAGTCCATCGGCATTTTCCAGTTCCAGAAAACCGTGGTGAGTGCCGATGGGGAGCGAGGTTAGCTGAAACGAAACCTGCGGATCAGCGTCGGTGCAACATTGACTGTCTCACGGCCCCGAACCGCGACGGGGGGCGTTTGTAGACGTCCATCCACGACCACAGGCCGCGACTGCTCGGGAGACTCTACAAACAACTGCACCGTGACGTCCTGAGGTTCACCTATGCGTGCCAGGCGGGCGCAGTTGCAGCGGGCTACCCGGTGTCAAAGACGCCTGCGACAGCTGCAAATCGACCAGGGACGTATTCACCGGCTGGTCTACTCCCACGTCGATGACTTGCACCATTACGTCGCGCTATGCTCCAGCCGCTGAGCGGTGTCGCCCTCCCGCGCGCCGTCCCACGTGGCGTGCGAGAGATCGGAAAGGATGTAAAGCTCCTTACGCTGTCGGTCGCTCTCGGCCAGGATACGCAGGGATTCTTCGATGAGTCGGCTGAACGGTTGAGGCAGATACGTGATTGCCAGGGCGTCCACGCCAGCCCGCGGCTCCGACGTCGACCGAGTACGAGGCGGCGGTCGTCGCGGAGTCGACAATGGCCACGCGCGAGTCGGCGGGGAACTGTCGCAACAGCCAACGCACTACGTCCTGAGCTCGCTCCAACCGACTTTGATTGCTGTACCGGTAGGTCATCCGCGGCGACGTATCGACGACCAACACGGCCGCCACGGCCGCCTTGTGGTCACCCAGCAATAGGGGTGGTTTGTCACGCATTAACGCCAGCGCGAATGACCAAGCCGGCCACCAACCCCAGGGCAACCAGCCCCAGAAATGCGATCAATGGCCAGCCTCGTCGATGCACCGCCGCGACGGCGGTCAGCCAACCGACGATGAACAGCAACACGCCCAACAGACCGGTGACCAACCAACTGCCCAGCTGGGCCGAATCGACACTGGGACGTGCCAACGCCAGCGCCAGGATCACGACAATTAGGCAACGCAGCAACAACAGCAGCGCGTGACGCAGCGCACGGGCGCTGATCGGTCGCTTGTCGCTGCCGCAAAAACCTTAACGCAGGGAATACCTGATGCTTGGGTTTGGGACGCATTGCCAGATGGATCACGATTGGCAATGCCGTGCATAGCCCGCCCAGCGTCAATAGTGAAAGATGCACAAACGACATAGCCTAGTACCGACCGCGGCGACTCACCAAATACTCCATCAGCGCTTTGTCAAACTGCATACTCGTGTCCAATGGAACGTAGTCGACTCCCACCTGAAAACACTCGCGCCGATACTGCTCGCGAAACACCTCCAACTCACTCAAATACTCCTGCCGAATACCCGTCGCATCGACCTGTAACAACTGCTCTTCTTCCGGATCCTCAAATTCCATCACGCCCGAAAATGGAAAACTCACCTCGGCCTCATCAAGGATGTGAAACAGAATTACGTCATGTCCGCCGTGACGCAGTCGGCGAAGGACTGCAGTACGGGCTCGACCTCACCTAACAAGTCGCTAAAGATCATGACCAGACTGCTGTGACGCAACATGGCGGCAACCTGGGACAGGCTATGGGCGATGTCGGTTGTCCCGTGGGACGCAATCGCGACAACTGCGATAACACGTGCCCCAATTGCGTACGTTTGGAGCGAGGCGGTAAGCTGGTCCTGACTTGCGTGTCGAACGTGATGAGTCCCACGGGGTCTTGCTGGTAAACCATCAGGTAACACAGGGCTGCTGCCAAACAGATACCGTAGTCGAATTTGGTCAGCTCCTGTTTGTACGTAAACCCCATCGATCGGCTCAGGTCCATCACCAAGTAGCCCGTGATATTTGTCTCGGCCTCGAACTTTTTTACGTAATACTTGTCAGTCTTGGCGTAGACCAGCCAGTCAATGTCCTTGGGATCATCTCCCGTGGTGTACTTCCGGTGCTCGCTGAACTCGACGGAAAACCCGTGAAACGGGCTGGCGTGTAGTCCCTGCAGAAAGCCCTTGACGACGAATTGGGCGCGCAGGTCGAGACGCGATATTTGCCGAGCGACTTCGGGCTTGAGGTATCTTCTCGACGGTGGACATGCCAACTGGCGTGGGCTTTCCGGTTGCAGCGCGGTTCGTGAGCCACGTTGGCGTGGCAAGGTCGCTGCCGGTCGCAACAAGCGGGTTCGACAAGGGGGTCGCGCCACGAGGCGGATATGACTGTTGGAATGCGGAGTCGCCCGCCTAGCTCGACGTCGGCGTATTTCGGGATATCGGGTTCGGGGATGGTGTCCATCAATCGTTGGACGACGTCGTCCGTTGCCATGCCTTCGGCCTGGGCCTGGAAGTTGGTGCTGATCCGATGCCGCAGCACAGGAATGGCGATCTTCCGTACGTCCTCGATGGCGACAGAAAAGCGTCCATCCATGGCGGCGAGCGCCTTGCCGCCATTGATCAAGAACTGACCGGCCCGCGGGCCTGCTCCCCAGTCAACCAACTCGCGCACAAAATCGGGAGCCGAGGATCTCCTCGGGTCGCGTCGCGCGTACCAACCGAGCGACATACTTGACGATGTATTCACTGACCGCCACCGTACTGACCAGTTTCTGCAAATTGACGATCGCGCGGGCCGAAAGAACCTTGCGGACTTCGACTTTCTCGTTTCGCGTCGTGACCGCCAGGATCTGTTCTTCCTCTTCCGCCGACGGATAACCCACTTTGATGTTGAACATGAACCGATCCAGCTGTGCTTCGGGCAGCGGGTAGGTTCCTTCCTGTTCGATAGGGTTCTGCGTGGCGATCGTAAAAAACGGTCGCGGCAACTCGTAGGTCGTGCGGCCGACCGTCACTTCGCGTTCCTGCATCGCCTGCAACAGGGCGGCTTGGGTCTTGGGAGGAGTCCGGTTGATTTCGTCGGCCAACAGGACATTCGTAAAAATCGGTCCTTCCACGAAGCGGAAGTTGGCGGTGACCATGTTCGTCTTCGTCCAGGACATTGGTGCCGGTGATGTCCGAGGGCATCAGGTCGGGTGTGAATTGAATGCGTTTGAAGCTCACATCCAGAATCGACGCCAAGCGTGCTGACCATCAGCGTCTTAGCCAGCCCCGGCACGCCTTCCAGCAAGCAGTGCCCGCGTGTAAAAATCGCGGCAAATAGCTGCTCAATCACCTCGTTTTGGCCAACGATCACGCTGCTGCAGTTCCTGCTGCATCAGCACTCGATGCTGACTGAACTCCTGCAGAACGTCCCCAAGGCTGCGTGATTTCGTGGCCACAGGCTCAACTCACTTCCGTTTCGTACTCTGAATGACCGCACGGAGCATCGCGAGCGGGCCAATATCCGCTCACCCCCTCGCTCGAATCCCCCCGCACCAGGGGCGTCGACCCGGAGACCACGGGCCGCTGACGCAATTCTATATTCGGCCCTGCATTCCAACAACGCGGCGGGGGCCTGCGTTGCTGTCGTAACCTGAGAATCCTAAGATAATTAAGTCGTCTGCACCGGTCGCAGCGTGACCGACGGCCGGTGACCGCGGACCAGGATTTTCTCGGGACCATTGCCGCCAAACTAAGCAAGGGAAACCATTATGAGGACCTGTCACGCGCTGGTCGCTAGTGTGCTGATCGCAGCGATGACTCCGTCGTTGCCAGCACAAATCACCGCCGACCAGGTGCGCGAAAGCATCCGTCGCGGCGTGAATTACCTGAAACAGGAGCAGGATCTCCGTTCGGGCCGCTGGAACGAACAAGCCGGTTTTCCCGGCGGCATCTCGGCCCTGTGTACTCTGGCCTTGCTCAATAGTGGCGTTCCGCTGGACGATCCCGCCATGCAGCAGGCCTTGCAGTACGTCCGCAAACGCAAAGGCTCGCGCAAGACTTACAGCGTCGCCTTGGAGACGATGGTCCTGTGCACGGCGGAACCCGAAAAAGACCGCCTGCAAATCAGTGAGAACGTCGCGTGGTTGCAGCGAAACCAAGTGTCGGAGGGACCGCGGAGCGGAGCCTGGTCCTACGGTGAAATGCCGAAAGTCCTGGCGGCGGCGACCCATCCAATACGCAATTCGCGATGTTGGCACTGCACGAAGCCGAACGCATAGGCATCCAGGTCCAGGACACCGTCTGGCGTCGCGCCCTCGGCTACTGGACTCGTCTGCAGCACAACGACGGCGCTTGGGCCTACAGCCCGGATATGCCGGCCTCGGGAAGCATGACCTGTGCCGGTATCGCCAGTACGATCATTGCACTAGGCGAGATTACCGAAGGGGATGTGCGCGTCCAAGACGACCAGGTGCTGTGCTGCCAGCCGCAAGCCGACAACGGGATTCCGCTACGAGGCCTGGAGTGGCTGAGCCGCAATTTTTCGGTCTCCAGCAATCCCACCGAGGCCAGCGCTCGAGCCCGCGGTTTCAGTCAATCCTATTTACTGTATTACCTCTACGGCGTCGAACGGGTGGGACGAATGACCGCCAACCGCTTTATCGGTCAGCACGATTGGTACCGCGAAGGATCGGAGATGCTAATGCGAACCCAGGATCGCATCTCGGGCTCGTGGAAAGGCGTGGGCGTGGAAATGGATCCGCAAATCGCCACGTCCCTATCTTTGCTGTTTCTCTCCAAAGGCCGGCGACCGGTGGTGGCCGCGAAACTGCAATGCAGCAACGACAACGATTGGAATCGACACCGCAATGACCTCGCCCACCTGACGCGCGACGTCGAACGGCGTTGGCACCGCGACTTGACGTGGCAAATCATCGACGGCGAAGCAGCCGCGTTGGAGGATCTACTACAGACGCCCGTGTTGTACATCAGCGGACGCGATGGGCTGAAATTGAGTCCCGCGCAAAAGCAACTACTTAAGCAATACGTCGAACAGGGCGGCTTTATCTTTGCCGAATCGTGTTGTAACGGCGGCGGTTTTGATCGCGACTTCCGTCAATTGATGAAGGAGCTTTTTCCGGACAGCCCGCTGCGATTACTTCCGCCTGATCACCCCATCTGGTATGCCGAGGAAAAAGTGCCCGCCGAGTTCTTGCCTCACCTGGAAGGAATCGATTCGTGTTGCCGAACCGGTGTCGTCTACTGTCCCGACCAGCTCTCCTGCTACTGGGAACTGGCTTCCCCGCGTCGCCTACTCGATCTACCCGCGCGAATTCTAGCGGAAGTCAAAGCCAAGTTGGCCGTGGGCGCGAATGTGTTGACCTATGCCACCAATCGGGAACTGAAAGAAAAGCTGGACGCGCCGCAAATGCTTGCTCCACAGGTCGATCGTCAGCCCAACGAACGCGGTACGTTGTATGTGGCCAAGATCCAGCACGGCGGCGGCAGTGACGACGCTCCCGCTGCACTTTCGAACCTGCTCGACATCGGCCAACAGAAGCTGCGGCTGCGGATCAGCAGTGAGAAACGAATGATGTCGCTCTCTGCCAGCAATCTGTACGATTTCCCCATCACCTTTATGCACGGCCGCCGCACGTTTCGCCTTTCGGTCGCCGAACGTCAGGCTCTGGCAGAATACCTTAACCGCGGCGGCTTCCTACTGGCCGACGCCATCTGCGCCAGCGCAACCTTCACTGAGGCCTTCCGCCGCGAGATGCAGGCGGCGCTGCCGGATCACCCCTTGCAGCCCATCCCCCCGAACCACCCCCTGTTTTCCAGCGAGTTTCAGGGCTTCGATCTCTCTACCGTCCAACTGCGCAACCCCGGCCGTCGCCTGGAACAGGACGACCCCCTGCGGACGCGCATCGAAAACACTCCACCGGTGCTGGAAGGGATCCAGATCGACGGACGGCTGGTCGTCGTGTTCTCTCCTTACGACCTCAGTTGCGCGCTAGAGAACCAAGCGTCGATCGAATGCAAAGGTTATGTGCGCGAAGACGCCGCCAAGATCGGCCTCAACGTACTGCTCTACGCCATGCAGAATTAAGCCGTACACCCAAGCGGCACATGGCCCCGCGATGAGGATACAAGGGCACATGGCCCCGCGATGAGGGTAGATAACACGTCGCGTTGCAAGCCGCCCTCACCCGTCGCGGGACCCCTAGCGGCTCCCGCGTCGACCTCTCCCAACCGGCGAGGTTAGACACGTTCTCCCGGCCGGGAGAACGTGGCCGAAGGCCGGATGACGGCCCAGGACTAGCGTCGTTTCTGCTGCATCCGTCGGCTGTACTCTTCCAAAATGCGGCGTTCCCGGGTCGTCAGGCTCTCTTGGCCTTCGCGATGCAGTTTTTCCAACACCGCGTCCGCTTGCTCGTCCAAAATCTGATGCCGCGTATCAGGGTCGTGCACCTTGAGCCTGGGGCGTCGCCGTGGCCATTTCAGCTTCGGCGTCCATCCTCCATTGCCCCAGCCGCCGAACGCCCATCCCGACTTGAAAAAGATCCACGCGTAGAGCGCTCCGGTCAGGTGTACATCGTAGGCAATCCGCACGGCACCCGTCGTATCGGCATGAATTCCCAGCAGGTTGAAAAAGATCAGGATCACTCCCAACACCCACGCTGGCATCGGAATGAACATCATGAACAGGATGGTACGGCGAGGAAAGTTCAGCGCGAACAGCAGGATCACGGTCGTCACCGCGCCGGAAGCCCCGATTAATGACGAATTGTGGCGTCCCAATGCCACCTCGGTTGCGCTCCAGACCAACGAACAGAAGATGAGCGAAGTTAAATACATTCGCAAAAACAGCTTGCTGCCGTAGTGCCGCTCAACCTCCTGGCCCAAAAAGAACAATCCCAGCATATTGCCCAGGATATGCCCGGCATTATGCGGGCTGTGGCAAAAGCCGTAGGTCAGGAACTGCCACCACATCCAGGGCTTGAGCAGCGTATCGGAGTGCACAGCCATGATTCGGCTGGGCCGATAGGCGGAATTGCTGTTGCCAAACAAAAACGCATCTACGATGAAGACCACCACGTTGACGATGATCACATTGACGATCATCGATCGCCCAGAGAGCGAAAAGGACGGACGTTGTTCGTCCTGATAGTACGGTCGATCGTAGATTCCCATGGGTGTGATCCAGGCGTGATCCGTCAGTCGCTGTTTGCCGCTCGAGGTCCGGTTTGGTTGATAGAGCTCACGTCGCACGGGAAGGAACCTCCCACGCGGCTGCCTCGATGCTCAAGATATCTTACGCGAATTCGGTCAGAAAGTGCAGTCGGACGACACGACCTCGTCGAAAGATCCACCGTTGGCGTACTTGCCCGAGCGCAAACCGGTTAGACGACGATCCGCGTTCCAACGAAGGCGACGAAACGGTAAAACCGCGTTCTCAACCGATGTCCGCGGAGCACGTCCCTGATTCGCTAACGTGACGTCAAGCGGCTGGCCAGCTGGCGATTCGTGCGGTACAGACGGCTCAAATCCGCGCAGTTCGTTCCATTTCTTTTCGACCAGGCCACTGTATTCGCCAAGGACCTGACGTTCCGTGTTGAGTCCCTTCAGGTCGCCCGCGAGTGCCTCGCGCTGCTGCGTTTGGAATGTCGTCTGAGCTTGCAGTTGCGCAATCGACTCGTTCAACTTCTCCAAATCGGCTTGCGCCAAGTCCGACTGCCGCGACAATTCCTCCACGTCGGCAACAAGCGAGCGAAACGCCCGGGCATAGTCGCGCAGCCGCCGATGAAATATCGTTTCCACCGATTTGGCCTTACCCTGATTGTTAATCAAATCCATCGCCGTGGCGAAGTCGAATGTCGCCTGGTCTCCGGCCTGGAATTCCGTCGTACCGCCCTGACTTAGTGTCGCGACCACCGAGCGGCCGCTGGGGTCAAACAGGCTATCAGGCAACGGCTGTTGACCTTCGTCCGCCGCCACGTCGACATCGACGTCGATCGTCATTGGCTGCGTAAACTCGACCGTCATCCATTTTCGTTCCGGCGGATCCATATCGTTGCCCGGCTGTAGATCGCGGGCATAACTCTCGATCAGTGCCTGATACTGCTCGTCGTCCATGGAATCCTGTGAAATTAGGAGTCGCAGCTGTTCGGCGGAGAACCCCTCAAACACTTTGTGAGCATCGACCGGCATCACTTCGTAAAGGACCCATGTCGAGTTGGCGTCTTGCAATTGCTGGATCTGCGCATCCGACAGTGGCATGGTTGGCGCTAGCGTCAACGCTGCGGGATTCGCGTTAGGATCTCCCACGACCTTGTATTCGCCCATGTAGAAGTTGGGGACTTTACAGAGACTCAGGTCGACTCCTCCTTCATCGTCCCCACCTGCGTCTCCAACGTCCAGGTCCTGGCCGTCGGCCTCAGCATCCGAGGGCGCAGCAGTACTAAGTAGCACCTGCTGCAACGGTGCGGAAAGCGCACGGATCGGTGATTCTTTGAAGGCATAGACGACGGCGTCCGCATCCAAACCTAGAGACGGCGCAGGTTGAGCCGCGGTTGCCGCTCCATCCGAAGGGGCTTCGTCTTCCTCGGCCAGAGACGTGTCCTCCTCGCTGCCTCCCGCAGGGCGACAGCCCGCCTCGTCCCACGCTGAGGCATCCAAAATCACCTGGCCATCTCCCAGGTCAGCAAGCGCAAGTTGCGCCATACACGACCGCGGTCGACCAGCATCTGTTTCACCTCACCCCGCAACTGCATCTCGCCCGGCTCTTCACCGCCCATCGAACCACGCGTCAGTCGCACATTGTTCGCCTGTTCGATGACGATGTCGCGCGTGGCCGACACATACTGAGCACGCCACCGTTGTTGAATCTTCAAGGTGGCCGACGCCAAGAAGAAGAAGACAAATGAAAACAAAAACAAGAAGACCAGAAGCACGACGTGCCAGACCTGCCAAGTCTTGGCGGCAAAGTACGCCAGCAGGATATATAGCAGTAGGACGACGCCCAGTATCGCCAGGCCCATGGAGATTCCTGTTCCGAAATTGGAGGACCCCGGGTGGGCGAATGGCCACCGAGGAAATGGAAAGAGACAGTGTCTGAATGGTTCATGATAAATTAGGAGCTTTGCACCGTCAAGTTTCTGAGCACGACGTTCCGATAACGTAACCCCTTGTCGGGTCTGAGGTTCCAGATGCCAATTCGGCTCGGCGGCCGGTCCTCCTCAAGTTACTTCCCCTCGCACCCGAACTGAGATTATTGAACACCGCTGGCGGTACTTCCCTTCCTGTCTCCTGCTGACCAGCGGTCCTGCCAACTCGTCTTTCCCATCTCTACGACTCCCTTCCGTCCTGGCAGCTGCTGGCGTTCCACTCAGGCGCTCGGCCGCCGCGAAAGCTAAGACCTTGAAACGCATTGCCCACCCGCCCACTTCGTTGGACGCCGATGGCGTCTGCCGTATGTCCTGGTTCCTCCGCATCGTCTGCCTGCTGGCCATGGGACTCGGCCTGCTGGGCTGTCAGCGCGGCAACTATCGCGAGCGAGCGGATGCGGAGGCCTATGGGATCATCCGCGATGCAACCAATCACCCTCACTGGCCCCTGGCCCGCTACCAGATTGCCGTCGATCCTCGATCGCGGATGTTTAGTCCGTTTTCGATCGATTATCCGCCCATGCCCCCCGACGATCCGGCGTCGCATACGTACATGCACTATGTGGACAACAAGCGCGGCTGGCCTCACTGGGGCGAAAACGGCTTCACGCCCTTCGTGGAAAACCCCAACTGGATGGCGACACTACCCTTTAGTCAGGACGGGGTCATCCACGTCGACATGGACTTGGCAGTCCAACTGGCGTTGCTCAATTCATCGAACTACCAGTCGGAACTGGAGGAACTGTACCTGTCGGCCTTGGACGTGAGCTTTGAACGGTTTCGCTTCGATTCTCAGTTTTTTGCTGGCTATGGAATATTTTATAAATCGGACGGTGAGCGGCGCCGGGGTCGGGAGGCGTCGACAGCAGCGATCTTTCGTTAAGGACAGTCCCGGATCTCGGACCGATCCGCATGGAAAAACTCGGCACGACGGGCACCGAACTGGTAGTCGGCTTGGCGAACTCCCTGGTGTGGCAATTCGCGGGCCCCAACTCTTATGATGCGACGACGCTGCTGGACTTTGCCCTGTTCCAGCCGTTGCTCCGCGGCGCCGGCCGCGCGCGGGTTATGGAGCGGTTGACGATCGCCGAACGGACGCTCTTAGCGAACGTCCGCCAAATGGAACGATACCGGCGTGAATTCTACGTGGAAATCACGACGGGTCGGCCGGCCGGCAGCGGCCCGGAACGCCGCGGCGGTTTTTTCGGGGGTTCTGGGTTGGAAGGCTTTACCGGTGTCGGCGGCGGCGGATTCGGACGCGTAGGCTCCGGCGGCGGACAAGGCTTTGCCGGCGGAGCGGGGGCTCCGGAAGCGGGAGGCCTAATTGGCTTGCTGCAATCCCAGCAGAACCTGCGTCTGCAGCAGTCGAACATCGCCGCCCTGCGCAACAGCGTCATTCAGCTCGACGCATTCTTTCAGGCCGATCGCATCGACTACTTTCAGGTCGAATTGGCGCGGCAGGCATTGTTGAACGCTCAGAGTCGCTGGCTGAATGCCAGCCAAGAGTACGAGTCGAATCTGGATCAATTCAAACGCGACCTGGGGCTGCCTCCCTGGCTGGCACTGCGCGTTGACGACCGATTTCTGAATCAATTCAATCTGATTGATCCGGCCCTGGTCGACGAACAAAATCGGCTCTCGGATCTGCAACAGGCCGTGGGCAACGACATCCTGCGGCTCACCCAACAAGACGAAGGCCTTGTGGCGCCGTCGGAGAATCTGGACATCACGCTGCGGCGCATCGCCCTGGATCTAGAAGATGTACAGGGGCTGCAACAGCGCGTACTCGGCGAAGTCATCCCGCGGGTCCAGGCAGACGTCGAGCAATTACGCGCGGCGATTCCCGAACGGCGGGGCGATTTGTCGCGACTCCAGCAGAAATTTGCCACCCGTGAAGGAAGCCTGCTACTCAATTCGCCTGACGACGACGCGGCTGTGCGTACGGAATTGGGGGACATCACGCGAAACGTGTTTGACGTCGATGAGTTACTCGGACTGGGTGACCAGTTGAATACCGCGATGAAGCAAATAGTGGAACGATTCGAAGCCTCGCGCAACGTGTCGAGCAACTGCGTGCCAATTGCGAAGACTTGGCCGAGGGACACGCCTCGCTACCAGCCGACCAACTGACCGCTCGACTGCGTGATACGATCGCCGGCCCCACGCCCAACGAACTCCAAGAACTCTACAGTAATCTGCTCGAACTCTCCCTGATTCAGGCCCGCGCCCGCACCGAAACCATTACGCTGGCCCCCATCGACCTGGACTGGCGAACGGCCTTGGATGTCGCCCGCCGGAATCGCCGCGACTGGATGAATGCGCGGGCGAATCCTGGTCGATTCCTGGCGGCTGATTCAGTTCAACGCGAATGATCTGAGGAGCGAAGTCGACATCGTGTTCACGGGTGACATCAGCAATCGGGGCGACAACCCGTTGGCGTTGGACGACGCCACCGGACGATTGCGGGCCGGCGTGCAATTCGACGCCCCGCTGACACGGCTGTCGGAACGCAACAACTATCGTCAGTCATTGATCGAGTATGACCAGGCCCGCCGCAGCTACTATCGCTATGAAGACCGTATCGCCCAGCTGCTACGCGATACCATCCGCCGTGTTGAACTGAATCAATTGAACTTTGAACTGCTCCGTTCCGCCGTACGCGTCTCGATCGCCCAGGTCGAACTGGCTCAGCTGCGGCTGCAGGAACCTCCCAAACCAGACGAAGAAAACATTCTGGGAGCGACGACGGCCCGCGACCTGGTGTCCGCACTTTCGGATTTGCTGAACGCCCAAACCGATTTCCTTAGCGTCTGGGTCAACTACGAAGTTCTCCGCCGCAGCCTCGATCTGGATCTGGGCACGATGCAATTGGATCCCTACGGAGGCTGGATCGATCCCGGTCCAATCTACGACGATTCCGTGTTGGACGCCGAGCCGCTCGAGGCCGAGCCATTGGAAGAGAGCGAGCCGCTGCCACCTCCCGCGCCGGCACCCGCCCGTCAGCCATCGCACATTATGCAAGTGGGGCACCGCAGCACTCAGACATCGCCCGCACCCCAAGACGACCGCCCTCAGCCGCCCTTGCCGCGTCTAATCACTGGGCCCGTGTCCGCGTCGACATCCTCGGAGAGTCGATAGTCCGGCGTGGCGCAGCGACGCTGGTCGGACGACGCAAGCGAAATTTACGACTGTAGGCGGATGCGTGCCTCCTCGGCCCACGGACTTTCCGGGGCAAGCTCCAGGAATTGCTGCCAATGCACTTCTGCCTCGCCAAACTGTCCCAAATCGTCCAACAAGCGGGCCAAGTGGTAATGGGCATCGGGATAGTCAGGGTGGGAATAGAGCCGCTCCTTCGAACGCCGCGATTGCCAATTCAAGTTCACCGGTCTCCGCCAGGACGCATCCCAGATTGGCACGAGCTTCTACGTAATCCTCATCCAATTCGATCGCCATCGCATAGCGTTCGTGCGCCGCGGAGATGTCCCCCTTAAGATACAGCAGCTCCGCCAGCCGAAAGCAAACATCGGCCCGGGGACCGTCGGCGACCAACGCGACTCGATACATTTCGATGGCGTCGTCAATGCGGCCGTCGTCTTCCATTTGGCTGGCCATCGCCAGCATGTCGTCGGGCTGCGGCAACTCCTCGACTCGCTGCGACAATAGTTGTGTGATCGGCAACACAACAGGTTGAGTTCCTTCCGTGGCCGTCGACTGCCCACGACGCGGATCAGTGGCGTCGGGCATTGGAGTCAGGTCACGAAAGTCGAGTCGCATTTGGCCACCGGGCTCGACCAGCCCCTCGCCTTCGCGCAACAACAGCGCGCGGCCTTGAACAATCACCGACAATTGCGCCAGGGGACGTTCCACGTCAGGAACCAGTCTGGCCAGTTGTTCCAATTGCCGTTCAATTTCATCGGGCCGCGCTCCGGCCGCCAGCAGTTCCGCCAACCGCCGAGCGGTCGCTACTTCTTGAAAATCGAAGTAGGGCAACCGGTGGACCTCGCGAGTGGGCACGATCAATCCTCGTCGATGCCAACGGCGAATCACGGTGATCGAGACACCCAACAAGTGCGCCAACATCGCGGGCGTGTACAGACGCCGGCCGTATGGCTCGCTCTCGACCATCCCCAAACGTTGCCAGAACTGGGTCTCGGAGATGATTTCCAATTGCGCTCGCGCCGCCGCCTCACGCACCGGCTCGGGCAGTGCCGGATCGTCGCCCAACGGCAACTCATCGGCGCCGAAAACCACCAGGTCCAAAGGCAACTCCAGATCGTCTGCGGGAACGCCGCCGTGCTGACGAACCAGACGACACGCCTCGCGCCGATTCACGCCACCCAGCTTGCCCACAAACGCGACCCGTAGGCCGGCCAGCAAGTCCGTGGCAGACTTCTCGTCGGTCGCCGCTTCGTCGTTGTCTCGTTCGGCGCTCAATAATCCTTCACCGCGGCCCCACGGCGTCTCCTTCAGAGAGGCGAAAACAGAAGTCGTCGCGCGTCACCCCCCACTGCGTCCGACATTGGACCGTCCGCCACGCGCAACGCGCTGGCTGCGATGCATGAGGCGCAGTTTGTTCCAGAGGTTGGGGGGCTGTCAAGCCGCGCAAACCCGGATCGTCCGGAACGTTTCCGGCCGCCAAGCTGATCACCGCTCAGGGCTTTGATCCCCTCGGCGGATCCGGTTCACCGAGATCACCCCAGTCGGTATCGATCCTGGGGCGAGTCGAAGCAACGTCCGACTCTTTGACCGTCGCCTGTGAGCACGTCTCGGGGACGACCCGCACGGTGGTCGCATCACTCTCGTCAATAGGTACGCGCAGTACGACGGTCCGCCGGACGGACTGTACCGTCTCGTAGGGGACCCAACGTGAGACCTTGCGGCGTACCTCCTCGGTCCGTTGCTCGGCCACCCATTTCTGGACCTTGACGGGGATCTCTTCGGTCCGCTGTTCCTCAACGTACCGCATCGTTGTCACGGGTACCTTGCGGACGACCTCTTGCCGCTCCCAACGGATCTTCTGCACGGGCACTTTACGTACCACGTTTTCGACAACCGGACGCTGGACCGTCACCGGCACGAACCGACGCTGCTCCTGCGTTTCCATTCGACAGCTGGACACCGGCACCCGCCGTACCTCTTCGACTTGCTCAAAACGCGTCACCTCCACCGGCACTCTCCGCGCTACGGTTTCTGGGACGAAGTTGGTCTGAGCCACGGCTTGTGGAACGATGTTGGGTACGCGGACCCGCTGCGTGGTGAAACTGCCCGGCCGTTGTTCGGGTACCCAATACAATCCAGCGAGCTGCGACGTTTGAAGTCCCGTATAGGGATTCGGATAAAATGTCCGCGGCAGCCAACGAAGTCGATTTTGGACAGCGCCGGGCTGGTAAGTGGTCTGGTCGGCGTAGCCGCCTTGATCGACCCATTGCGTGGATATCGACGTCACGGGACGCAATTGCGTGATACACTCATCGCGATATTGCGTCTCGGTGACCGGCTTCATTACGGTGCGACGCTCCTCGCGCACCGACGTTTCCATTACCGGCTTCATCACGGTGCGCCGCTCCTCGCGCATTTCCGTTTCCGTGACGTAGTGCGTACGCTGCACCGTCTCTTCACGATACTCCGTTTCGCACACGGGTTTCAACACCGTGTATCGTTCCTCACGCTCCGACGTCTCGCGAACCGGCTTGAGGACCGTATAGTTTCGCTGCCGCACCTGGGTCTCCCACACCGGACGAAAGGTCGTCACGGGGCGTTGCTCAATCTGCGTTTCGGACTGCAGCCGATAACTGGTCACAGGCCGCTCTTCGTAGATCGTTTGCGGTACCAAGCGATACGTTTGACAATCGACCTGCGCTATCACGGTTGCGGCAGGCACACACATCAGGCCAGCAAGGGCGACAAGGCTGACGTTTTTCATGGGGTCTGCGATCCTAAGTCTGGAGCACGCGTGCTTCGATATACTCTCGCCGCATCGACCGCTATCCTTCCCTGCGAGGCGAATTGGCAGGCGGACTCGACCAGAACGCGACCTGCGGCCATTTGATGTCAGTCCACCCCTATCAAGCTTAATTTGCGTGAAACTGAACGCGCGGGCAACGGGCAGATGTCGATTTTTTTCGACACTCACGCAACAAGAGAAAATAGCATAACGGTTTAGAGAAATTCGGATTCTTTCAAGTAAATTCAGCTAGCAGCCGACACGCGCGACCGGACTTAACGCGCGAACCCTAAGCGTCCAATGGCAGTTGCGTACAAAGTCTACGCAACCGTTATAACCGGACCTGAGACAGATCCGCGGTGGCGTTTCGTGGCAACACATCGAACGGATGACAAACCGTTGTCAAAATGTACGAGTGCAGAGAACTCCGTCGTGTGGGCCTGGCGGCGGTCGAGGGCGATTGAAAATAGCGGAGGGCGGCTTTCAAATCCAGCTCGATGCCGCGTCGCACCGTGCCGCTCAACTGCGAGTCGGCATTCAAACGATCGATGGCTTCCTTGATGCCACGCAAATCGGCATTCGGATTCGACTCGGCCAGCTGGACGGTCGCGCGCAACGCATTTTGGAGGATCGTGGTGGTGGCGATTTCGTCGAGCGTGTCGCTGGACGAAGTCCCAGAAGCACGTACATCCAGCATTTCGACCAGTCGCGGCACGGCCCGCGGGTCACCATGTCGCGCCAGGCCGGTCGCCGCGTTGTAACGGACGGAGGGTTCGGCATCGCTCAGGAGTTGCGCCAAGATGTCGAGTGATTCTGGGCCGCCAATCACTCCTAGGGCATAGGCAGCGCAGTGAAGTTGCGCGTCCAGTTCGCGTTCATTGGGCTGATCCGAGTTGGCGGAGGCAGCTTTATCCAGCGCGGTGCGCAACGCTTCGTTTTGTTGAAACTGGGCTCCCGCGCAGCTCCCTGATCGGCCCGCCGCGCCAACGCTTCGACCGCCGTCTTGCGAACCTCGATTTCGGGCAATTCACGCTGTACCTGGGCCGCCTCGATCAATTCTGGCAACCCGGCGTCGCATTCGAAGACCCCCAGTGCTAGACAGAGATAGATTCGCAGCTTGATCCGTTCGGGTGTCATATCGCCCGCCGCCAATTCGGCCGATAGGATATCCGCCAATTGTTGCGGCGAGTTGCTGATCCTGCCGTAGTTCCTGGTTGCGTCGATCGGTCAACATATTGGCAATCGTCAAGGCCTTCTGCCAACTGCCGGCATTCAGCCGCGCGAGGTCATTGGCCAAGTCACGCGGCTGGGTTCCCAGGTGCGCCAGCCAATTGAACATCAAACACACCATCACGATCACCACGACGATCACCATGGGCACGACAAACAACTGCACCAAGAACCCCGCCGACGGAGGTTGAACGGGAGGCAGATTGTCTTCGGGAGCGGACATATTGGAAACCTCATTGAGCCAGCGGACTGATGGGACTGCGATCGGCGAGGCTGACCAAGGACCGCGGCCTCCCCGCTCCGGATCATCCGTGGCACGAACGGCCAGGGGCGGGCATTGACAGATCGCCTGGGCTGGCTGCATCATCGCCGAAAGATATTTCGTCGAGTGTACCTGCCGAATCCGATTCCCGCGACAGGGTGCGACAAATTGCTGCCTCCGGCACTCGCCTGGTAACATCCGACAGCCACTCGGTCGCACAACTGCCCCAAGTCGCAAACGCACTGCCATGAAGTTCTTGGATTTAACCCTGCCGTCGGTCGCCGAAAACCTCGCCCTCGACGAAGCCTTGTTGGACGAGTTTGCCAGCTCGGGGGATGTATTGCGGGTGTGGGAATGCAAGCGGCCGGCGGTCGTTGTTGGCCGCGCCTCGCGTGTGGCCGAGGAGGTGGATCGCGAGGCGTGCGAGCGGACCGGTACCCCGATTTTTCGCCGCTGTAGTGGCGGCGCATCCGTCGTACTGGGCCCGGGGTGTCTCATGTACTCCGTGATCCTCTCGACGTTGGAGCGACCGGAATTGAATGTCGTTGATCGTGCGCATCACTTCGTGCTGAGCCGTATTCAGCAGGCCCTGCGCTCGCTGGGACTGCCGGTCCAGCTTTTGGGCACGAGCGACCTGACGCTCGACGGGCGAAAATTCTCGGGCAATAGCCTCCGCTGTCGGCGAGATTCTCTGCTGTACCACGGCACGTTGTTATATGCCGCGGACCTCACGCACATCGCCGCCTGCTTGACGATGCCACCCCGCCAACCCATGTACCGACAGCGAAGGTCACACGAAGAATTCCTGATCAATTTACCGATCACCGTGGATCAACTCCGTCCGGCCCTGCAGCAGGCCTGGGCCTGCCAAGATCCGCTGAACCCCTGGCCGCATCGGGCGACCGCGCGGCTGACACGCGAACGGTACGAACGTCCGGATTGGAACTTTGCTCGCTAATTGGCTCGCGGCGCCTGCCGCGCGTCCGGTTCGATTACGTTTGGTGTCTGGGCCGAGTCGCTCGATTGCCGTCGGGGCGTTAGAATCGAGATCTCTCCCTCGCCAAGGATATCAGCCGAATCATGACACGACCCTATTTCTTCGTCTTTGATGGTGTCGACGGAGCCGGAAAGACGACGCAAATCTCTCGCTTTCGGACGTGGCTCGAATCGCAAGGGCACGCCACTCACGTCTGCCGTGATCCGGGCACTAGCGAGCTCGGGGAACGGATTCGCGCGCTGTTGCTACAGTCCACCGACGTACCGATCGGGAATCGGGCCGAGATGTTGTTGTACATGGCGGCACGGGCCCAGCTGGTCGAGGAAGTTATCCGCCCCGCCTTGGAGCAGGGCCGGACGGTGATCTCCGACCGCTACCTCTTGGCCAATGTCGTCTATCAGGGGCATGCTGGGGACCTGACCCCTGAAATCGTGTGGCAGGTCGGCCAGGTTGCCACAGGCGGCTTGCAACCGAGCCTAACGTTTGTGTTGGACTTGGACCCGGCCACCGCTGCCGACCGCCGTCAGGGGCCTGCCGACCGACTGGAACAACGCGGGATTGGGTATTTCCAGCGAGTCCGGCGTGGCTTTCTGGCCGAATCGCAGCGTGCCGAGGCGGCAATCGCCGTGATCGATGCGAGTCGCGACGTGGATGCCGTCGAGCGCGCCGTTCGGGATGCCGCGCAGCGGGTCATGACACCCCTTCCGGAGCCGAACTGATGGCGTGGTGTGGACTCGAAGGACACGACGAAATTGTGGAGCGTTTTCGCCGCAGCCTGCGGGCCGGTCGCTTGGCCAGCAGTTATCTGTTCGTCGGACCGCCGGGAATTGGCAAAAAGAGTTTTGCCCTGCGGTTGGCCCAAGCCATGCTCTGCCAGCGTCATGACGCAATGCTGCTGGCGCCGTGCCAGGAGTGCGATGCTTGCCAGCAGGTCGACGCGCAAACGCACCCAGACGTCGACATCGTCGCTCGCCCCGAAGGCAAATCGTTTATTCCGATTGAGTTATTTATTGGTGATCGCGATCACCGGTCGCGCGAAGGCCTGTGCCACCGCATCTCGCTCCGCCCCAGCAGTGGTCGCCGACGCGTCGCCATCATCGACGATAGTGATTGGCTCAACCCCGAAGGCGCCAACTCCCTGCTCAAGACCTTGGAGGAACCGCCGCCACATGCTGTGCTAATCCTGATTGGCACCAGCCTGCAGCGCCAATTGCCGACGATTCGGTCTCGCTGCCAAGTCGTACGATTCCAGCCCTTGGATTTCCAGATCGTGGAACGACAGATCTTGGCTGCCGGAATCTGCGATGATCCCGATGATGCCCGGCAACTGGCGATGCTGTCCGAAGGAAGCTTGGAGCGGGCCCGCGAGTTCGGTGATGTGGAACTAAGAACGTTTAGCGATGCCATCCGGAAGCGGTGGTCGCAACCGGTCCCCGATACCGTCGCCATGGCCAAGGAAATTCAAACCTTTGTGGATGCTGCCGGTCGCGACTCGCCCTCGCGTCGCGCACGGCTGCGACGACTGATCCAACTCACCATCCAGCACCTACGTGCGGAGCTGCAGGGATTGATCCAGGCGACGCCTAAGGACCACGAATACCAACGGTCGCTGGACGTGGCTGAGCGACGAATCGACCGCTGCCTCGTCGCGCTTCAACAAATCGACGCCAATGCCAATCTGGCGACACTCATCGAGTGTTGGGTCGACGACTATGGCCAAGCATTTTTCCTGAGGCACGGGCAGCATCGTACTGGCGGGCCCCACATCGTCCGCTCACGGCGCTGACCTCGATGCTGGCTCGCGAGCTGCCGCCGCCGGGTACCTCGTTCCCACGTGAAACGACGGGATACGGTCAGTCAGGTACCACGCTGGCCAAACGCGGTCAGCACCAGGGATCGACTAGAAGCCCGGTCACGATGCTCACACAGGTAAATGCCCTGCCACGTGCCAAGACAAGGTCGACCACCGGCCATTGGGATCAGGACGGATGCTCCGAACAGCGAAGCCTTGACGTGGGCCGGCATGTCATCGGGACCTTCCAAGGTATGCGAATACGGCAAATCCTCCGGGGCGAGGCGTGAGAGCGTCATTTCCAGATCCGCGCGAACGTCCGCATCCGCGTTTTCATTCAGCGTCAGGGATGCCGACGTGTGCTGGATAAAGATATGCAACAAGCCGACTTGCAGTTGCCGCAAGTCGGGGCAGGCATCCAGGATGTCCCGCGTGATCAGATGACAGCCGCGGCGAAATGCGGGAAGTTGAATCGTCTGTTGGATCCAGTACGGTGTCATGTTCACAAATGGTTACCTCCTTTGTGCAGTTTTCGGCCAGATTCCTCGACGAATTACCTCCAGTCTAAGTGTCCGTTGTGCTTTTCCCAGTCACCGCAGGTTAAGGAATAATGGCAATCGTTCTGCGATTCGAATCGTCGACAAAAAGTTCCGCGGAATCGTGGGCTAAATCGTTGACTTTTCACCCTCCGAGGGAATAATCATCTGATCGCAGGCCCGCTGAATCTCTTAACCAGAATCTTGCCGTCGAAGACCCTGATCGACATCTATTAAGCTGTGGAAGAGTGCTATTGAAGTAGCCGCGTTGGGGAATAGGCCACATCAGGCATACCTGGTGCCCGCCGGCTCGTACCACAACCTTGAATTGCCGCTGCGGCAATCTGAATACTATCCGTTGATGCTGTCTGGAGGTTTTTGAGTCCAATGCAGTCCCCAAAGGTTCGTAACGTTTTCGAGGCCATTCTCAAGTATGGTCACGACGAAGATTTCTCGCCGGATGCCGGCGACGCTTTCGTCGCGACCGACGCGCCGGCCGGCTCGGCTGAAAAGATCGAGATCCTGCGCCGTCGCGTCGAAATGGGTGAGCCTCTGTGGCATGGCGAAGATCGTGCGGATTACAGCGGCCTAACCGGTGCCGTGCGTCCTCGCGAGTAAATGCCGCCTCCTTTCCCTGTCGCTCGCGAGCGCAGGTGGAAGACGCAGGAATTTGGCTTCTGAGAAAGCCAGCTTTGAAATACCTCAAGAGAGGCGGGAGTTAATGCTCCCGCCTCTTTTTTGTTTTCTCGCCAGGCTCGCTACTGGCCATCCGCCGTTGCGGTAAGGAACGTGCGCAAGTGGCGCCAGAACGTAGTGCCGCAAACGTTTCAACCTCTCGTTGAGAATCCCTCGTCATGCTTGACATCCTGATCATTGCTCCGCACCCGGATGATGCGGAATTGGGAATGGCCGGTGCGATCTGTCGCTTTCTGGACGAAGGCCGGCGTGTCGGCGTGCTGGATCTGACCAATGGCGAGCCAACGCCCCACGGCAGCCCGGAATTGCGAGCACAAGAAACGGCGCGGGCATCATCCGTTCTGGGCCTGACCTGGCGCGAAAACTTAGGTCTTCCGAACCGATACGTCGAACCGACACTGAAGGCTCGCCACCAACTGGCTGCGGTCATTCGTCGCACGCGCCGCGCTGGATGTTTGCCCCTTACTGGGTCGACGCTCACCCGGACCACGTTGCCGCCACGGAACTGGTCGAAGCGGCGCGGTTTTGGTCGAAGCTGACCAAGAGTGACATCCCGGGCGAACCGCATCATCCCGAGCGGATCTACTACTACTACTGCGTCCACCTCAAGATGACGCCGCAACCCGACTTTGTGCTTGATATCACGCCTTACTGGGAGCAAAAACTCGCCGCGTTGTCGAGTTACCAAAGTCAATTCGTTACGGGCCGTGAACACCTGCGGCCGACGTTTCTGGAGCGACAACGCGTCGAAGCGGCCTATTGGGGCAAAGCCATTGGGACGGAGTACGGCGAACCGTTTGCCTGTCGCGAACCGATTGGCTTGAGCAGCATGTCGACGCTGATTTGAGCGAGGTGTTTCAGGCACAAAGCGTGAGCGAGTCGCTTGGAAAAAGCGGAGCCCCCTACGGGAAACACGATCCGACGCGTTGCTTTTTGTCAGGGGATGGCCAATCGACGACACCCTTCACTCGATGTCCAGCTCCGCTTCGATGGCCGCTAGGATCCGGCGGGCCACAGCCAATTTGCTGCCGTGCGCCGACAAGACGACGCGTCCGGCTTTGTCCAAGATTTCGATCTGCGTATCCGGCGAATGCATTGCGGCGGGGGCGTTTAGCACGATGAGGTCGCAGCTCTTGTGTTCCAATTTGCGGATCGCTCGGAAACGCTGGTCTTCGGTCTCCAACGCAAAGCCAACGACCCACTGATCCGCTCGTTTGTGCGCCCGAGGGTCGCCACAATATCGGGGGTTTCGATCAGATGTAGCACAAGCGGTTGCCCCGTTTTGGCGATTTTTTGGTCCTGAACCCGAACAGGACGGTAATCGCAGGGGGCCGCCACACCAATCAGGCCATCGCACTGGGCGAACACGTCCTTAGCCGCAGCCAACATTTCGTCCGTCGTGACCACCGAAATGACGTCCGCGCCGGCCGGATAATCAACCTCCACCGGACCACTGACGACCGTTACCCCATGCCCACGAGCCAGCGCCGCTGCGGCAAGGGCCTGTCCCATGCGGCCACTGGAGGCGTTGCTTAGAAATCGGACCGGATCCAGGTACTGACGCGTCGGTCCCGAGGTGATCAAGATACGAGCCATGCTGATGTCCACAGGCGCCGATTCCGCCAGTGCGGCGATTCAACGCGTTTTAGATCGCGACTCCGAATCCCACGTCATCACCGCGTCCGGCATAGTTCTTGTTCAGGACGTCCGTCAACTCGGCAGCCACCGTTGCACCTCCGCGATGATCGCCGCGGGATCCGCCATCCGTCCGACGCCCGATTGGCGGCAACTGAGCCAGCCGGACTCTGGATCAACAAAATGGACACCGTCGTCACGCAGCTGTTGGACGTTCCGCTGCACGGCGGGATGCTGCCACATCTGGTCGTTCATGGCAGGCGCCGCCACGACGGGACCGGAGAAACAAAGGTACAGGGTCGACAACAAATCGTCGGCCAGACCTTGTGCCAGCTTGCCCAGGCAGTCGGCCGACGTGGGCGCAATGCAAAGGAGCTGAGCCTCGCTGGCCAGCTCGATATGAGCTCCCAGCGGAAATCGAGGATCGAAGACCTCGGTCGCCACGGGCCGTCCCGTCAACGCCGCAAAGGTCGCCGGCCCCACGAAATGTTGCGCGGCGGCCGTCATCACCACCGACACCTCGGCCCCCAACTGCACCAGTTGACTGACCATCGCGGCCGACTTGTAGGCCGCAATGCCACCCGTGACGCCGATGACCAGCCGCCGTTCCTTCATAGATCAGTGGGATCCAGATCCGGCAGACCGCCCGTCGTCTCTTCCGCTTCGCCGGTGATCCGCACTTCATGGGACGTATCGAGATAGATTTTATCCTGCAGGATCTCCTGCAGCACGATTTCCATTTTGTTTTCCGTGTTGGCCTCTACCAAAGGCCGGCTGCCAGCGTTCAACGCGACCAATCGTTTTTGGATCAACGTCGACAACTTAAAGCGCCCGCCGACTTTGTTGACAATGCCTTCCTCTTTTAATTCTTCGAGCATCGAGCTATGTCTCCCGTAATTTCCCAAGAAATAAGATGTGTCAGCGAATTTCCGTGCTAAACGGCTCGCTAGGTGGCAAATCGTCCGCTTCGGCACGTAACAAACGGCAAATGGCTTCGGCCGTCTCATCGACGCGTTCGTTCACGACGTCGTAGCGGTATTGTTCCTTGAATTCCCACTCTCGCCGCGCCACCTCAAGGCGACGTTGAATCGTTGTCTCCGTCTCCGTGCCTCGGCCGCGGAGCCGACGTTCTAACTCGTTCAGACTGGTCGGGCGGACAAAAAAAGAAATGGCGTCAGGGAACTGGGCAACGACGGATTTCATGCCCTGGACGTCAATCTCTAAGACTACCCACTTCCCCACTTGTAGGCTAGAGGTCACGGATTCCCGCAATGTGCCGTACCAATGTCCATGTCCAAATACCTCAAAACACTCCAAGAACTCGCCCGCGTGCCGACGCTGCTGAAAGTCGTCATCGGACAAGAACCAATAATCGACTCCATGTTGTTCACCGGGACGGGGAGCACGTGTGGTGGCCGAGACGCTCAGGGTGAGCGGCAAAGTACAACGTTCGAGCAACCGCTTCACAATTGTTGTCTTGCCGGCACCTGAGGGCCCCGAGATGATCACCATTCTTGCCTTGCTCATCACTTCGCCCACCGCGGCCCAACTACGCCGTGGTCATTCGACGTTTTGAATCATTTCCCGCAACCGTTCGATACTTGCCTTGACCTCGACGACGTGTCGGGCAATCTGGGCATCGTTACCCTTGGAGCCGATCGTGTTGGTTTCCCGCAGCAGCTCTTGGATCAAAAAATCCAGCTTCCGACCGGCCGACGTCTCGGCTTCCATGATCGCATCGAATTGCTTGAGGTGGCTACGAAGCCGCACGATTTCCTCGGAGATATCGACGCGATCGGCAAACACGCCGACTTCGCGAATCACCGCCGCGGGCTCCGTGGCCAAATCGTGCTCGGCCAACAATTGATTGATACGATCCAGTAAACGGCCCTCATAGGCCTTCACAATTTCCGGCGCCCGCTGCGCAATCAGGTCCAAGGCTTGGTCGATGGCCGCACAGTTTTCTCGCAGGTCCGCCGCCAAAGCCTGGCCCTCCTGTTGACGCATCGCATTCAGCCGCTGCAAGGCATCACGCAAGGTCGCTTCTACCAAGGGCCACTCCCCCTGCGTATCGGTCGACTGGGGCTGAGTTTCACGCACGACGCCCGGCAACTGCAGCAGGTCCGTCAATCGGATTTCGTCGATCGCATGCAGCTGGGCACTAAGTTCCGAGAGCTGTCGGTAGAAATGTGCCAGGAGCGACTCGTCAATCTGATAGTCCTCTTCCCGCGTCGCGCGTTCTATCTGCAGATTCAGCTGCACCGAACCGCGTCGCACATATTCGCGGACGACGGCTTCTAGCGGACCCTCCAGGCCAGCATAGCCGTCCGGCAAGCGGCAGGAGAGTTTGAGATGACGATTATTGACGGAGCGAACTTCAATACGCACCGTGAGCGTGTCGCTCTGCCGCTGTGCATCGCCGAATCCGGTCATACTGAGCATTACTCGAACGTCCTCCGACCTGTCATCGTAAGCGAGCCCTTCCTCCCGCCGGGAGAAGGTAGCCGAGGGCCGGATGAGGGCCCCAAACACACCAGCGCCTCGCGCGGCCAGTACAACCATCCGACGATCGCAACGGGGCTCCGAGCGGCGACTACGGTTGATTTTCCTCCGCAGCCTCGTCCTGCGTGCCGGTCGCGTCCGTCGGCGTTTCGGGGGTAATTTCGGCCGAAGGCTCGCTAGCCGGCGCACCGGCGCCAGGCAGCAACCCTCCCTCACCCGGCACGCCCCCGTCCTCGGCCGGCAACACGGGCTCGGCCGGACCCTCCGGCCCCGGAACGACCTGCGTCTGCTCGGGTGCCGAGGCTTGGCCAAACGAACCGGACGAAGTCCCGAGAAACTTCACCGACGCCACACAGAGTAGGATCCAAAAGATCGAGACACCAATGGTCACTTTGGTAAATGTATCGCCGGCCTTCGTGCCGAAGGCGCTCTGTCCGCCCATACCGCCGAAGGCCCCCGCTAACCCGCCACCGCGGCCGCGCTGGACGAGGACCAGCAGGATCAAAAAGATCGCCGTCACGGTCATCGTGATCCCGAAAAAAATCTGACCGACGGTCGCCAGCACGATTGTCGTCGCAGGTGTGCCTAGCAGATTAACAACTAACATTCTGTCGAACTCCCTTTGATGATTCCGCAGCCGTCTACTTCGCGGGATGGGTGTCGGCGGCCGCCCGCACGATGGGCAGGAACTTTTCGACTTGCAGGGACGCGCCACCCACCAACGCCCCATCGATATTCGTCTGGGCCATCAACAGCGCCGCGTTGTCCGGCGTCACGCTGCCGCCGTATTGAATACGAACCGCCTCGGCGACGTCGGCGCCAAACCGATCGCGCAGTATGAGTCGCAAGCTGCTGTGCACTTCTTCGGCTTGTTCCGGCGTCGCCGTCAGTCCGGTTCCGATCGCCCATACCGGCTCGTAGGCGATCACGCATTGGCTGATTTGATCTCCGGTCAGATCGGCAAACGAACCTTCGAACTGCTGTTCAATCACCTGCAGGGTCTGTCCGGCTTGGCGTTGTTCCAGAAGTTCGCCCACGCAGACGATCGGTGAGAGCTTGAATCCGAGCGCGGCTTTGAGTTTCCGATTGACGTCCTCGTTGCTCTCGCCCAGGATATTTCGTCGCTCGCTATGCCCCAGAATGACATATCGACAGCCCAAGTCCGCCAGCATCGTGCCGCTAACTTCTCCGGTGAAGGCGCCTTTCGGCTCCGGGTACATGTTTTGGGCACCCACGCCCAGTACGCTACCGCGCGTCGCTTCGAGCACACAATCCAGATAGACCAAGGGGGGACAAACGGCGACGTCGACCCCCGTCACATTGGTCAGCTCGGCCAATAAGCCATTGACCAGCGCGAGCGACTCGGCCCGCGTTAGATTCATTTTCCAGTTGCCAGCAACAAACGGGGTTCTCACGAGGTAACTCCTTGCAACGAATCGATTGTCTTGCCAAACATTTCCGCCAATTTTCGCATCTGGACGGACAGCTCGGCGTACTGGTCCGGCAGGAGGGCCTGAGGGCCATCGGACATGGCCTGTTCAGGGCAATCGTGGACTTCGACGTGGACGCCATCGGCTCCAGCCGCCAAGCCAGACAACGCGCAGGCGGGAATCAAGTCGGGGCGTCCCGTGGCGTGGCTGGGATCGACGATGATCGGCAAATGGGACAGGACTGCGCACTGCCGGTACGGCCGCCACGTCAAACAAATTGCGAGTCATCTTGTCGAAGCCGCGTACGCCACGTTCACACAGAATCACGTTAGGGTTGCCTTGCGACAAGATGTACTCGGCGCTCATCAATAGGTCTTCGATGGTGGCCGCCATCCCACGTTTTAGCAGGACCGGTTTACCCGCCTGTCCCACTTCGGTCAACAAATTGAAGTTCTGCATGTTGCGAGCCCAATCTGGAGCAAATCGGCGTAACGGGCAACCAATTCCACTCGCCGCGGATCCATGACTTCGGTGACCACCGGCATTTCGAACTGGTCCCCCGTGTCCCGCAGAATCTTCAGTCCGTCCTCACCCAGCCCTTGAAACGAATAGGGGCTGGTGCGCGGCTTAAATGCGCCGCCTCGAAAGATGTTCGCTCCGGCGGCTTTGACGGCGCTGGCGATCCGAACCATACGATCCGGTTCCTCCACCGCGCACGGGCCCGCAATCATGCCCAGATGGCCGCCGCCGACACGTATCCGCCCCACACTGACAATACTGGGCTGCGGATGAGCTTCCACACTGGCCAGCTTGTAAGCCGGTAACACCGGAACGACTTCGGAGACGCCCGGGATGGCCCGCAAGGACTCCGCCCGCAGCAACGATTCGTCACCAATCACGCCGATGATTGTGCGAAACGTTCCACGACTCAGATGTGCTCGCAGGCCCAGTTCTTCCACGCGTTCCACCACGTGGTCGATCTGCGACTCGGTCGCTCCGGAACGGAGGATAATGATCACAACGCCTGCCCTCTGGGTAACTCGCCCCGCATCTTAGACGAATCCGGCAGTCTAACAAAACGCCGCCGGTGCCGTCGAGGACGGTTTCGCGCAAATCGTGAGAATCAAGGCAGGCAGGGGCGTGTGAGGCGCGTGCTCGACGGCTGTCATCCCAACGTTTATGTGAATCGTGGTCCCCTGAGACGCGATTTCATACGACCCTCAGCTCGCACCAAGCCACCTTCTCCTGGGGGGCAATGAAACGACGGTGAGGGCGGGCTAGTTCGGTTCGGGGCGAATAACGACGCCACCCACAAAGAATGCAGTGGCCAGAAAAAGGGCACTCGTAAGTACGATCGCGATGGCGGAGCAGACGCCAAAATAGTGCGCATTAACACGAGCGCCGGCGGCTCGACACTCTTGGGCACACGGCGCTGCACGGGCGCCGTCCCCGTTTCGCGTTGCTGGGCCATCTCGTCGCGAAACGTATCCCATTCGACTTGGGCCTGGCCGTCACGAAACGCCGACTGAGCCCACTGACGCGATCGGGCCAAGCCAAAGATCACCGCCGCTATGACAATAACGTAGACGCCGACCGCAGTGACCCGAAATTTTCTCTTCGTCACGGAACCCTCCCCATCCGTCCTTCTTCAGCGCGGCGGTCGCGTCTCGTCTGGCCGACACCGTGGTCATCCGGCGTGTCGCTATGGATTATTCCGCCGCGTCTTTCGCCGCCGCCGGCTCACGACATCGGACCAATGACATAACCGCCATCGCCGTACCATATGGTTGATGATAGTCGTAAAAAGGAAAGTCCCACCAACTGCCGTCTCGCTCTTGCAGATGATCCAGAAGATGGGCCAACTGCGCCTGATACTCCGGTTGCGCCGCGGCGGGCAGCTGTTCGATACATTGTGCGGCGTAGTAGTGGCCATAGTAAAAGAAATAACCGGCGACCAGAAAGTGGGATTCATGCGGGATCGGACGTTTGCGTCCAATATCGAGCCACAGGTTTCTGCGCGAATAACCGATCGAGCCAGACGGTGAGCACTCGGTCGGTGATCGACTTGTCTCCCCACATGCGGAGCGCTAGATTGCACGACTGTGAGCGTCCTAGGCTACCGCCAGGCCGGTTGATCTCCCACATGGGACGATTGGAGACCGGCCCATTATCCGAATAGAAATAGCTGTAATCGGGCTTTTTCTGCCGCTCCAAACTCACCACGGCCCGCCGGACCATTCGTTCCGGAACAGCGACTCCCAACTGCTGTGCCTGCCGCAACGCAATCAACGCTGTGGCCGTCGTAAAGCTGGTTGGCTCGACATTGGGTTGTTGCGTATGAGCACCGAAGTCGTAGTACCCCCACCCGCCATCAATGCCTTCATAACGATTGAGCATTTGTACCTGCTGGCGAATCAAATCCACCGCCCGCGTCTGCCGGTCCGGGTCATCGGCAAAACGACGATGCAGGTCCGCCAACGCTTCAATCGCATACGCGTGAGTCCACACGTTGTAGATCGCTTCCGGTTCCGCCCGGCGTACTGCCGGCAGATGCTGGACCAGCCAGATCCAGCCCCGCTCAATCGCGGCGTCAATCTCAGGTCGCGAATCCCCCGACTCGATTAGTGCCGACAAGCAAAGTGACGTCACGGCGGCCCGAAAAGCCTGGTGAGCCCCGGGGACGGGCGCGTAGATATTCAGTCCTTTGGTCCGTGTTGCCGAGCCCCAACTTCCATTTTCGTTTTGATCCTGCAGCAGGAAATCGAGGCCGCGGCGAATAGCAGCTTCCAACTGATCTGGCGGCATGGGTTCGACCGGCTTCGGCTTTGGCGTATTGAGCAGCCAACGCGAAGTCTGCGAGCTCTCCTGCGCGTTCAGGTCGTGGAGGGTCCATCCGCTTGGTACGCCGAGTGCGAGGACGACGAGCGATATCGCCCATGGCCACGGTGCCGACCACCCTGTTTTGAGCGGGTTCACGGATTGAATACGATGGACGCCCGCCGCGAGCAGGACGGAGGATTGGGCTTGAGGCGAGGCGTTGGGCGTGGCGACCATACGTCGAAATTCCTTCGCTCGGCCTCACCAATCTGCTGGATCGGCCGTTTCTGAGGGGAGCTGGCAGCGGACGACAGACGCGCTAGTTCGCCGACGAAGCCTGGGGGTCGATGATGACTTGTACCTTCATGCCGGGCACCAGTTCGGGACTGAGTGTTTCCGCGTCGATTTCCACCGTTGCATCAAATTGACCATCGGCGATGGGAATTTGCGATCGCCGCACCACGCGACCCGTCAACCGGCGGTCCGGAAAGGCAATCGGCTCAATCGTGACTTGGGTACCTGGCTGGACGTGGCGGATGGATGCTTCCGGGACCGTCACGCGTACGTCCATCGGTCGCAGTTCCACAATCGTCATCAGTGCCTGCGCGTGCCTTGGGCGTACCACCCGGTTGCAGCATGGATTCGAGCGACGAGGGGTCCGACCATTTGCCGCGCCGGGGAGCTCCGTAATACACGATCCCCGATCGCGGTGCCGTGACGTGCAGGTGTTTCAGGTCCTGTCGCAGACGTTCCAACTTTTCCCGCTTCCGCTCCAGCTCCTCGCGCAGTTTCTCAACCTGCATTTCCTGCCGCGTTAGGCTCTGTGGCGCGGTTCTCCGAGCTTCCTCCAGCGCCAGCGAGGCCCGGGCGACGGCCTGCTCCAGTTGTTCTTCCTGCCGGGGGAGGTCAAACTCGAGCCCCTGACGCTGCGAATTGAGGACAAGTCCCAGCGAGTATTTGGTGCTGTCCACTGCGTCCCGTGTCCGCTTCAAAATGATCTCTTCCGTTTCCTCGGTCAGGTCATCGGCCTCGTACATCTGTTCCAGCTGCTTCAATTCCTCTGCCTGGTATTCCAGTCGATTTCGCGCGGACGTGACCGACCGTTCCAAGGATTCCACACGGCGATCTCGTCCTACCGCCACAAAATCTTTCAGGTCCTCGGTCGCCGTCCGGTCGGCCGCCGCCGCGGCCTTCAGGGCTAGATCCTGGCTACGGCGTGCGAGTTCCAATTTGATCTCAGCATCGGCCAGCGACAGTTCATCGTTGTGGAAATCGTGCTTTTCATCCTCGATGGCCCGCTCCAATTTGTCCGTCTCCAGCTTGATCAGCACGTCGCCGGCCTGCACTTTCGCCCCATGTTCGACGGCATCGACAACGGTCAAACTCGACCACTCTTCGACGTCGATGCGGATGGTGTCGGCATGCACAGCCTGCAAGATCCCGTCCAGCTTCACCGACTCCGGTTGCTTGGCGCCGGATGACTCCTCCGTTTTCTTGACCGCTTCGGCCTCGTCGCTGGCCGTCACGTCATCCTTTGCCGGCACTTTGTCATTGTCTTCTGGACCGTCTTGTTTCGCGACATCCGTAGCATCGTTCGCCGCTGTGTTGTCTTGTGCCCAAGCGATGGATGTCGGGGACCAACCACCGATGGATATCGCGCAGCACACACAGATCACAGGCATCGATAGGACGGGAGAACGTTTCATGGCAGGAACACTCAGTGCAGAAGAGGAACGGGATACGTCCGCAGGCAGGCAACCGTAAGGGGTCCGCGACACGTCGCCGCAAAACGCCCCCCTTCGTTCGAGGCTACTAGAGCTCAGCATCGCAGGTCAAGCAATTGCGGAGGGGACTATTGATCGAGGCCGCCGGATGGCTGCTGAGCAGTGCCTTCCAAGATTCCTGTTCGCGCCGACGCCCAGATTGGTTAACTTTTATGGACTAGGCACCTATCGCCGTAGTACAGCATGGAAGTCGGATGCGTTACGAAACAGGAGTTCCCTCGGTGAAGCTCACGTCTCTGCATATCGAACGATTCGGCACTCGCTCGAATCTGTTACTCGAAGGTCTTTCCGATCGATTGAACGTCGTTTATGGACCGAATGGTTCGGGCAAGACAACGATCATCAACTTCATCCAGTGGATGCTCTACGGCAGTAGTGACGATGCCAGCCGTCCATTCTTGCCCAGTGCCGAATCCCGTTTGGGCGGTATGCTGCGGATCATTGACGGTCAGCAGCAGCGGCGACGAATTGAACGCTACTATGACGCCGGCCGCGGCGATCATGTGCGTGTCACGCACGATGATGCGACCGGCACACGAGCCATCGATCCACCACGACTGACGGGTGTCGATCTAACGGAATACACGCACGTGTTCTGTTTTGGATTCGAGCATTCCCCGCCGCTGGAGCGGTTGATCGACGTGACGGCGGCACGACGTTTCGCCTTGGCCTACGATCAGACCCAGATGCGGCAATTACACGAGCTGACCGCACGGCTCGACAGCCTGCGTTGCGACGCAGGGACCTGGGCAAGCGACGAGACGCACACGATACTGCAGGAACGTCGGCGTCGGTTGCAGGACGACATTCAGCAGGCCGAGCGGGCGTACGCGGAACGACGGTGGCAATGGCAACAAGAATGTGATGCACTGGCCGCCGAAATGACCTCCCATCGTCGTCACCTGGAAGCCTTGCAGGCGATGCTCCGACGGACCGAAGCGACGCTCGAGACCCGGCGTCGCCAACTGGCGGAATTCGCCTATCAGGCCCAGCAGACGCGGGGGCGGTGGATGGAAGAACGACGTCAGGAAGTCACGGAAATTGACTATCAAATCCAGCAGTGGCACAACGTACTGGAGTCCATTCGACAACGGCAGGAGTCCTTGCACGCCCAATTGTCTCATCGCCAACCTCACACCTCGCTGTCGTCGCCGGCGGACGAAAACGACTTACGTCTGTTCCTGCGATCATTGAGCTATCAGATCGACGACATCGAACAGGACTATCGTGAATGGGAGGAGGTCGACGAGTCGCGGGAAGATCGCGACTACGGCGAACACTTGAGGCATGTCTTGGGTACGACGTTGCATTCGATGCGAGACGACGTGCAGCGATTATGTCGTGAGCTGCAGCGTCAACAAGCAAACTCCCACTACCACGATCGCGCGGGAACAGGAACATTTACGACGCTGCGAGAGTGACTTGCGAGGTCTAATCGACACATTGTCGGAGGCGCAGGAAGTCATTGATGGCGACTCCGGAATACAGCGACGTGCCGTGGTCGGATCCGGACATCCCCAATGCTTCCATCAATGGGACTTCGGTCATCGAGCCGTGGTATGGCCATGTACCGCCCAGCGAGAACGGCGTCCACTTCTCTGCAGCCCACACACCGCTGCATGATCCCCTGGCGGACACTCGCTTGGCGCACTTGGTTCGGCGCCGTGATCATCTGTTGACGCGAGTCCATGATCTGGAATCGCGGTTGGTTCAGCAGGAACGTCAACTTGCGCACCTGCAGTCCGGCCATCATCACAGCGAGGAACTCCGCCAGTTGGACGTATTGCGTCGCAGCCTGGAAGAATTGGACGAGCAACTGCTACGCGCCGAGCAGTCTCAGCGCCGTCGCGAAGAGATTGCCCAATTAGAGCGTCAGATCGACGAATTGCGACGCCAACTTGCTCCGTCCGACATTCTTCGCGAGGCCTCGTCGCTGCTGCAACGATTAACGGAAGGAGCGTATCGAGGAATTCGCCTGAACGATCGCCGTGAGATTTGGATCGAGGACGGCCAAGGACACCAACGTGATTACCGGGAACTGAGTCGCGGCACGCAAGATCAGGTTTATCTGAGTCTTGCCTTAGCCATCGTGGACGCATACCGACAGCGCGGGGTCGAACTGCCGGTCGTTTTGAACGACGTGTTCATCAACATCGATACGGAACGTGCTCAGCTAACAGCCCAACTGCTGGCCGATTTTGCCAACCGCGGCCATCAGGTGATCCTGTTCACGCGACATGAGCACGTGATTCAGCGGTTTGCTTCTCTGCCAGCCAAACTCTACACACTGCGGCAGCGGCCGCGCGTCGAAGAAGTGCCACGCGCTTCGAATGGTACGGGCTGGGAAGCATCGCCGCGCTGGAACCCGCTCCCTATTATCTTGACCAAGTGCCGGCATTACCGGTGCGAAATCCCTGGGAAGCACCGTCACCCTACCGCCTTCCGGAGTCGGCGCGTCGCGAGCCTGCCTATGACTGGGTGGCTCATTGGGACCCACCTCGCCGCGCTGTGACCATGCGACCGGACGCAAATCCGATTCCCGCCGGCCCTCGTCGGATGATTACTGAGGAATCGCCGCTGGCGGATGTCGATTGGCTGAAGCGTGAGTACGTGGAACGCCTTCACGCCGCGGGTGTGCACACGGTCGCGCAGTTTCTGGAAATGGATCCCGATGATGGCCAGCGGCATTTGGTTGATTTGGCGACGACGGCCGCGACGGTCTATCGCTGGCAATCTCAAATATCTTTGCAGTGCTACGTGGGGCTGACAGCGGAAGACGCCGCGCTGTTGGTCGCCTGCGGCGTGGACGATCCGGAAGAGTTGTCCTACAGTGACGTGAGTCAGCTGCATCAACGAATCGAAGATTGCTTGGCCAACCCTGAATCTCGCAATCGCTTCGGATCGATCGCGCGCTTCGAGCGTTCACGCCTCTCGCGCTGGATCCAGACTGCGCGGCGATCGCATTATCGTCGTGCGCGAAGTCCGCCCGCGACCGGTCCGCTCGTCACAGCCGACCAGGCCTTCGGTGGCACCGCGGAGCGAAATGATTGAACGCCTGACCCCTCGGGCCCGGCGCGTGGAACCGCGGCGAGCAATGAAGCTTCCAGAACCGACCGAAGTTCCGGCGGCACCTGAGCCGGAGCCTGCGGAACCGTTGCGATTCTTTCTGGAGCCGTCTGACCCCATTGTCGATTGTCCGTCCATCGGTCCGAAAACGGCAGAGCGATTCCATGCGATCGGCGTCACGACCGTCGCCGAGTTGCTAGAGCTGGAGCCGGCCGATGCGGCACAACGCATCAACTATCGCCGCATCACCGCCGATTTGATTCGCTGCTGGCAATTGCAGACGACCCTCGTCTGCCGAGTTCCCAACTTACGAGGACACGATGCTCAGCTACTTGTCGCCTGCGACGTGCCCGGCTCGGAACAATTAGCCAAAATGGAAGCGGACACGCTGTTCGCTCAAGTCAAGAAATTACTGGCAACGGCCGAAGGGAAGCGGATCCTGCGAAGCGCCAAGGCGCCGGACGTCAAAGAAGTCGCCGCTTGGATTCGCTGGGCGAAGAGCGCGCGCGAATTAGAGTTGGCCTAACGGGTCCATCACCGGGTGATCGCTCTGAGAAATCCGCGGGACGATTGCGGACACCGACCGACGCTCCTATGACTACCAAGCCGGAAGAAGGCGCTTCGCCCGAATCGGCGGACGCGGTGGACTATTCATCCCGCGAAATCGGTAGAGACCCAATCCCATGAATTCCGCCAGTGACAGCCCGCCGTCACAACGTAAGCGATCGGCCTGGCGTGCAAAGGTCGTCGTGTCGGTGGGGGCGATTTTGGTGGGCTGCTTTTTGGCAGAGGGGGCCACGCGGCTGACCGGCCGGTTTCAGCCTCCACCCTATCCTCCCGCCTGCGGTCGCCCGGAGTTGTACGAGCCCTACGAACCGTATGGCTATCGACTGCATCCGTCGCGGACCATGCAGTACGAATACCCTCGTCATAATCCGCGGACATTAACCGTCGTCTCGAACCCACACGGATTTCGCAGCCAGCGCGACCCGTTGGTACCGTGTAGTCCCCCGCGCATCGTGTTTCTCGGCGATTCGTTTGTGTTTGGCG
This sequence comes from uncultured Planctomycetales bacterium, assembly GCA_963785495.1. Taxonomy (GTDB): domain Bacteria; phylum Planctomycetota; class Planctomycetia; order Pirellulales; family Pirellulaceae; genus CAWAVP01. The sequence goes on from CAWAVP010000026.1 coordinate 336,802, forward strand.
AGGGTGTCGAACAGGCGGAGCGATTCACGAACGTACTGGCGTCCCGCCAGCCCACGTGGTGTATCGACAACCTGGGCATGACAGGTTTTGGCCTGGATACAATGTTACGAGCTTACGAGGAAATCGGCATTCGAGCTCAGCCGGACGTCCTGATCATCTGTGTTTACGGCGACGACTTACGGCGCGTGGACCCGTACTACGCCGGCGTGGGATTCGAGATTCCACGGTTTGAATTGCGTGATGACCGATTGGTCAGTATCCCCTATCCGCGCCGCCGCTTTTGGCAAGGACTGCACCTTGCCGAGTTGGGACGACGCGTGCACTGGAAGTGGACGGACGCCGAACGAAAACTCAACACGGCCCTTTTGGAACGTCTACTGGAGCTCGCCCACCAGCATCAAACACAGCCGGGGATCGTCTATTTGCCCGCTCGCCAGGACCTGCCGGTCGATGTGCGTCGCCGTACCTGGCTCGCGGAATTCGCGCAAACGCATGACTGCCCCTTTGTCGACTTGACCGCATCGGTCCTTCGAGTGGGAGACGATGCGTTCATTGAGCGGAATTGGCACTACAATGCCGTCGGTCACACGGTGACGGCCGATGCGGTCGAGGACTTCCTTGACGAGCATTTTTTCGCGGGAGCGACGCGGGCAACCAACTGAATGCCCGCTCGGATGGCGATCACACGGCCCGTTCGACCGCGGATTTCATCTCCGTTTTTCGCCGCGGCTCTCGTCCGACGACGCAATGCAGCGCGGAAAAGCCGATCATGACGACGACGCCCAATCCCAGGCTGATGTACCAAAACAAGCGGCGATCGTGCTGATAAACGGCTCCTCCCAGCACAGGAGCGATCACTCCGGCCAGCGAATATGTCATCATATACGACCCCATGTATGTCCCGCGACTTGACGGCTGGCTGCGTTGGGCCACCCAACCTGACGCCAAGGGCATCCACAGCATCTCGCCCAGCGTAATGATCAGCATCGAGGCGACGCAAAAGGCGCCGGAATCTCCGAACGGCAGGATGCCGAAACCCACACAGCTCAGAAACGTGCCGCTGGCGATCACGCCGCAGGGGAGGCCATTGTCGCACCTGATCGAGCAACAGCATCTCCAGGGCGACAATGACGCTCGTGTTCACGGCGTACAGCGCGCCGATGGCCGGCTTGCTAAAACCGTAGTGATCCCGCAGAAACAACGGATACGTGGCGTGAAACTGAAAGAAGACGATCGACGCCAGGAGGACCAGCGACAAAAACACAACGTACTCTCGGTCCTTCCACGGCGACACCGTCGGCTCGGTGTCCCTGATTTGCGGTTCCGCCGCCGACCGGGTCTTGGCATATCGCTGAAAGCCAAAGAACGCCCACAGCGCGACCGCGCAGAGGAAGGTCGTGGCCGCGTCGACGACAAATAGCCACACAAAGCCGACCGTCGCCAAGACGCCGCCAATGGCCGGACCGAACGAAATCCCCAAGTTCAACGCCATGCGGTGGAGGCCGAATGCACGCACCTGGAGCGGTGGCGCACTGAATTGGGCGATCGCCGTGGCGATCGCCGGTCGAACTCCCTCGGCAAAAAAACTCAACAGAAACATCGCGATGGCGATGCCACTTGCAGAATGGAATAGGGGGACCGCCAGGCAAATCGGGGCGGCCAGTGTCAAGAACACAATCTGCAGCCGCACCGCCCCCCAACGTCCTGCCAGACGGCCACCGGCATACGCGCCGACAATGGAACCCAAACCGTAAATACCCAGCATGCGGCCGGCAGCTGCTTCGCCATATCCCAGCTCGCGCGTCAGATAGAGCGTGAAGAAGGGCAGCACCATCGTGCCAAAACGATTGATAAAGGCCGCCACCGACAGTAGCCAAACTTCCCGTGGAAGCCCCCAATGAGCGCGTCGATAGAGTCCAATCAGTTGACGCACGATGGTGGTTCTTTCCGTGGGTTGCCCCGCCAAGCGATGTCCATCCCTCCGCAGGCGCTCGCGACGCAGTGCTTGCCGCCGGGCGTCGGCCGGGAAGGTCGCCCAGGAGATGAAACAAGGACGAATGCCGTCAGAGACAGTCGCTCACGACTTGAGGTTCGCGACGCAGTCAGGCCCGCCTCCGGCGACGCGGCTGCCGCGCATGACCTGCCCGCAGAATGGAGAAGACGCTGGCCAACTCGGCCTAACGGCCAAAGTCGTGACCGCGTTGCGGGCCGTCTTCGGTCAGTGTCAGGATCTCCGGCCCACGTTCGGTCATGAGAATCGTGTGCTCGAATTGCGCTGACAACTTGCCATCCCGAGTGCGCACCGTCCAGCCATCGCGACGATCCAGCACCGTGTGTCGGGTACCGATGTTGATCATCGGTTCAATCGTGAAACACATCCCTGGTTCGACCGTGTCGGACAATGACTGGCGATTGGGATAGTGCGGAATGGAGGGATCCTGGTGAAAATGGCGGCCGATGCCATGACCGACGTATTCGCGTACGACGCTGTAGCCAAGCTCATGGGCGTGCTTGACGATCGCTCGGCCGATGTCGGCCATGCGCCCGCCGGGACGAATCGCGTCAATTCCCAAGAAAAGGCAGTCGAAAGCGGTCTGAGTAATCCCGATCGCTTCCTCAGATACCTCGCCAATTAGAAACGTTTCCGATTGGTCACCAAACCAACCTTCGACGATCGACGTGATATCGATATTGACGATGTCGCCGGACTGCAGGACGTAATCGGACGGGATTCCGTGACAAACCACTTCGTTGACACTGGTACAACAACTCTTGGGAAACCCCTGATAGCCCAGACATGCCAGGTCGTGGCCGTGCGAACGCGTGAAATCGTGGATCAATCGATCCAGTTCCCCCGTAGTCACGCCAGGCTGGACGTGATGCCGCACGTAGTCCATCACTTGGGCGTTAAATCGGCCGGCGCGCCGCATGGCATCGCGTTCGACCTCAGCAAGGATCAGGTTGCGCTGTCCGTATAACATTCTTCAGCCTATCCAGCGGTCCCGGTAAACGATCCAGTGTAGCACTTTCACGAGATCCCAGAAAGATTATCCGCGGCGGGGTCGAACGCCCCCGACCACCGGTCGCCTGGGCGGCGTTGCCAGCCGACGGCAAAGCGTTAAAATCGCAGGATTTACGACGTTAGTGCTGACCACCATTCTCTTGCCATCGTCCAGGGACACAACCCATGCCACGTTACAATCCCGCTGAAATTGAACCGAAGTGGCAGCACATATTGGGAGTCCAACAGCGCACCTTTCGGGCCCCCGAAGTCCCCGGCCAGAAGAAGCTGTACGTGCTGGACATGTTTCCCTATCCCAGCGGCGATGGGTCTGCACGTGGGACATCCCGAAGGCTACACCGCGACGGACATCGTGTAGTCGTTACACACGGATGTGTGGATAAGACGGTCCTGCACCCCATGGGCTTTGACGCGTTTGGACTGCCGGCCGAAGAGCACGCCATCAAGACCAACACGCCGCCTCGCTTACAAACGGAAAAGAACATCGCCAATTTCCGCCGGCAGCTGAAAATGCTGGGCTTCAGCTACGACTGGGACCGTGAATTGGCCACGACCGACGTGGACTATTTCCGTTGGACGCAGTGGATATTTCTGGTGCTGTTCGATACCTGGTTTGATTCGAAGGCCGAGCAAGGGGCGTCCGATTGCGGAACTGCCGATCCCCGACGAAGTTGCGGCGCAGGGGACGGAGGCCGTGCGTCGCTACCAGGACGACCATCGCCTGGCGTACCAGTGCGACGCCTTGGTGAATTGGTGTCCCGGTTTGGGGACCGTGTTGGCCAACGAGGAAGTGATCGACGGGAAAAGCGAGCGGGGCCATCACCCCGTCCAGCGGATTCCCTTGCGTCAGTGGATGTTGCGGATCACCGCCTACGCGGATCGGTTGGAAAACGGGCTCGAAGGGCTGGATTGGTCGGAGGGCATCAAGAAGCTGCAAGGGATTGGATCGGTCGCAGTAGCGGTGCCGAAGTCGACTTTTATGTCGGCCCGCAGGACCGTCTTGGGGACTGGCAACGCGAACGGCAGCCAGGGCGGCTGGCCATCACGGCCCGATGACCGCGTCCTACGGATTTACACCACCCGTCCCGACACCCTGTGCGGCGCCACCTACATGGTGATCGCACCTGAACATCCATTCGTCGAGCGGCTGACAACGCCAGGCGCAACGGTCAGCCGTCGACGACTACCGCTATGGCGGCTGCACGTAAGAGCGATCTGGAACGGACGGAGCTGACAAAAGCCAAGACCGGCGTCTTTACCGGGTCGTACGCGTGAATCCAGTGAACGGAACGCCGATTCCTGTGTGGATTGCCGACTATGTGCTCATCAGCTACGGCACCGGCGCGATTATGGCCGTGCCGGCGCACGACACACGGGATTTCGAGTTTGCCCAGCAGATTCAACTACCGATCATTCCGGTCGTCGATCCGGGCGCCGCAGCCGAAGTCGACCGCGATGCCGTGTTGGCAGGGCGCGAGGTTTTCACGGCCGCTGGAACGGCGATCAATTCGGGGCCCTACGATGGGCGAGCGACCGCCAAATTCAAATCCGACATCACCGCCGACGCTGCGCGAGCAAGGTGTCGGGGACGAGGCGGTCAACTACAAACTACGCGATTGGTTGTTCAGCCGGCAACGGTTTTGGGGCGAGCCGTTTCCGATTCTGCATGAGCTGGATGATCACGGCGAACCAACCGGGCTCATGATGCGCCGTCGCGGCAGAGAACTGCCTGTCGACTTGCCGCAGCTCGAAGATTACAAGCCTCACGGGCGTCCTGAACCGCCGTTGGCCAAAGCCCCCGCTACTGGCTCTACGTGCAACTGCGACGGCAAACGTTATCGTCGCGAGACGAATACCATGCCCCAATGGGCCGGTTCGTGCTGGTACTACCTCCGCTTCATCGACCCGACCAATGACGCCTGCTTTGTCGATCCGCAAAAGGAGAAGAGCCTGGATGCCGGTCGACCTGTACGTCGGCGGCGCCGAGCATGCGGTGCTGCACCTCTTGTATGCCCGGTTCTGGCACAACGTACTCTACGACCGGGGCACGTGTCCTCCCCGAACCTTTCAGCGACTCGTCAATCAAGGCATGATTCTGGGCGAAATGGAATACACCGGGTACCGGACCGAAAACGGCCAGTGGGTGGCCGCAACCGAGGTGATGCCTGGCGAAGGTCGGGAGCGTCACCCGCCGCACCGACCAGTCGCCCGTCAAACCCGTTAAGCTCGATGCACAGGCGATCGAAAAACGTGGCGACAGCTTTGTACTGATCGACCAACCGGCGGTCCGCGTCGATTCACGCGCGTACAAGATGTCGAAGAGTCGCGGCAACGTCGTCAACCCAGATCAGATCGTCCGCGAGTACGGTGCCGATTCGCTGCGGCTATACGAGATGTTCATGGGGCCCCTCGAAGCCACAAAACCGTGGAGCATGAAGGGGGTCGACGGCGTTCGCAAGTTTTTGGATCGGGTCTGGCGTTTGATTGTCGAAGAGAAGGCGGAAGTCCTGTTACTTAATGAAAGCGTCACAGATGCCGAGCCCAGCCTGGACCAGAACCGTGTTCTGCATCAAGACGATTCAGGCAGTAACCCAAGACCTGGACGAGCTGAGCTTTAACACGGCGATCGCCCGGATGATGGAGTTCGTCAACTTTTTCACGAAGGAAACGACACGGCCCCGCTCAGTAATGCGCCAATTCGTGCTCCTCATCTCGCCGCTGGCTCCGCACCTCGCGGAGGAATTATGGGCGCTGCTAGGAGCGGAGGAATCGTTGTCCTACGAGCGTTGGCCAACGTTTGACCCGGCGTTTACCGTCGATGCGACGATTGAGATCCCCGTACAGATCTGCGGCAAAGTACGAGCGAAGATCCAGGTGCCTGCGGAAGCAAGCCGCGAGGAGCTTGAGCGGTTAGCCCAGGGTGACGAACGGATACGAGAGTTGCTGGCAGGCAAGGAATTGGTCAAGACCATCGTTGTGCCCGGCCGGCTAGTCAATTTCGTCGCCAAATAGTCTCAATCCCATCCGCCGGGAATCGTCTTTTACTTCCCACGGGCGGTTCAACTGCGGTCGTTTCGCCCGGAGATTGGGTCTGCGACAACCCGCCATAGTGGTCGGATGTCCACGCGTCCCCACGACCCAGCGGGTTGCAAAAATTCGACAAGTCAAGCCGCATGGCGCTGGCGACGATCTATATTTTTCCAATCACCTGGGGGAGCAACCAAATTTTTTTTGGACCACCCCCTGGTACCCCCCGTTTCAGCTTTCGCGGCAGAAACTAGAATAGGGGGCGTCAATCGGCAAACTCCCGCCATACCACCACGCCAGACAAAACGCTGCATTTTACCCCGCCGACCGGTTGACACATATTCGCAGCATGTTAATTTAGCCCGCTAACTTTCTAAAACCGTTCAGCTTTTGCAACCGTTAAAGTTTGACACGTTGGCCTCAAAGCGGTTGTGGAAGCTGTACACGATAGGTTCCGTCTCCTCCGATTTGTTGCGCCGTCGAAGTCGGGTGGAGTGAATTCAGTTTCGGCGGCAGGTCGAAGAAGTCAGTCTTGGAGGAATTTGAGATGAATCGCACAGTTTTCGGGGGAATCGCTATTTTTTTTGCGGTTCTGACCATCGCAATGGTGGGTAATCAGAACAGCGCGAGTGCCGGTTGGGGTTGCCACGGCGGCTGTGGTGGCTTGTTCAGCCACGCTCGCTGCCATGGAGGTCTGTTCGCTCGCAATCGCTGCCATGGTGCTGCACGATTGCGGTGGCGCAGTTAGCTGCAATGGCAGCAGCTGCTCGGGCGTTGCGGATTGCAGCGGCAGTGATTGCAGTGGTGGATGCCACGGCGGTCTGTTCGCTGGTCACCGTTGCCACGGTGGTCTGTTCGCTCGCCTGCGTGCTCATCGTTGCCACGGCGGTAACAGTTGCCACAGCGCTCCCAGCTGCTGCGGTGAAGTCGCCCCTGCTTGCGAACCGGTATGTGACTCGGGTTGCGATACTTGTGGTGGTTGCGCCACGGGTTGCGACGCTTGTGGCGGTGCCGTGGAAGTAATTGAAGAGGCTCCGGCCGAAGTGGCTCCTGAAGTCCCCGCCGCTCCGGCTGCCTAATTAAGCTGTCGGAATGCCCCGCTTGCGGGACCGACGCCTCAAGTCGCAATGTCTGCGGCATTGAGGTAAGAACCGACGAAGATCGGATCCTTTGTGAATAAGGGGTCCGATCTTTTTTTATCGTCAGTCAGCCGTTACAACCGACGTTTCGTCTTGCGAGCGGGACGCATCCCGTTAGCGGGTTGATAATGGGTAAGGGTGCCGGGTAGGGACAGCGAGAGGTTGTCAAGTGACGCAAGAACAACACCGGGGGGCTGAACGAGAGCGGGATGGCTCGCCGCAGGGATTCAGCGAGGGCGTACGCAGCGTCGTGTCCTTGTTGATTCTGATCCATTTGTTTTGCGTCGCCATCTCGTTGTTGGGCAACGAAAGTGCCTCGGTGCTGCGAAACCGCCTTTCTGGCGTGTTGGGCCCTTACACTCGCTTGCTGAACCTCGACCCGGAATTCACGGCGGGTTTCCACCTGACGCACGCCATGGAGTATGAGGACGACCATCAACTATTGATTGAATTGGATGGTGTCGGGCCCTCGCTTCTCTATCCCAATCCTCAGGCATCCTGGTCGGGAATTTGGCTCGGATTCCGAGAACAGCGATGGCGACTTCTGGCGCAACGGTTGGGCGTCTTGGCGAACGAGGACAATGACGATGCCGTCGCAGAGTTGGCAAGGGCGGTGGGGGAAGCCGTCTTCGCTGCCACGGATGCACAGCATCTGGTGATACGCTGTCGCCGACTGCGTCCTTCAGAACTGGAAACCGACGTCAATTACTCGTTGGACGACCCCGCGACGTACGAAACGCTCTACAGCGCCGATATCCTGCGCAACAGCCAGGGAGCCGTGCGGATCCATAAACAGATCGAAGCCGACGAAGCCGCACCGGTGCGAGATCCACAAGCATGAATCAGCTGCGGTATTACTTTCGGGGCTTATCGGCGGAAGTGGGAAGTCGTTGGAATCGATTTTGGTTCGAGCCGTCTGACGCCTACGATCTGTGTGTGTTTCGTTTTGCCGTTGGAATACTGGCCCTCATCTGGCAACTCTCGTACTCGCCAGATCTGATGCGCTGGTTTGGACCGCAAGGCTGGTTCGACGGTGGCGTGTTGAATCAATGGCTGACCGCGGAGTCGACATCAGGATTTTCGGGGCGTCTCAGTTTTCTATACATGCCCGATCGCCTTGGGTTGTGGGTATGTCACGTGATCAGTGCTGTGGTGTTAACCGCGTTCGCGTTGGGGCTGTTCACCCGCGTGACGTCGATTCTGTCGTTTGTCGTCGTGCTGGCCTACGTGCATCGTGCTCCTTTCGTCTGCGGCGCGACGGAAGTGGTACTGACGATGATGGTCGGCTACCTATGCTTGGCTCCATGCGGTGAAGCTTTTTCATTGTCGACCTGGATTTCGAAACGTTCGCCAGCGAATTCGGGGCGGACGATTCGCCGAACCTCTTGGGCCACACTCGCACGTCGACTGCTTCAGGTCCATTTGGTCGCGATCTACCTGATCATGGCCTTGTCCAAATTGGGTGCGGCAACCTGGTGGAATGGTGAAGCGATTTGGTGGTTGGCCGCCCAGCCGTTGTCACAAAAATTCGACTTTTCGAATTTGCGCGACGTCCCGCTGGTCCTTAATCTGTGGACCTATGCGATTTTGATCTCCGAGTTTTCATTCGCGGTGTGCGTCTGGAATCTCTGGCTGCGTCCCCTGGTGCTGGTCGCGACGACGATCAGCTGGATTTCGCTGGCGGTCGCCACCGGGAGCCTGGCGTTGCCTATCACAATGATCGTTGCCGGTTTGGTGTTTGTGCCAAGCTGGTTTTGGAAGCATCTGTTTGCTCGCTCGGTCGTCGAAAGCGTACCGGCCGAGAACTAGACGGGAGGAACGACTTGATGTCCGAAAAATTACTACCCTCCAATGTCACACGTCGTCATTTTCTCGCCGCTGCCACCGGGTCCGTCGCAGCAGGCCTGGCCAGTGGTGGCACTCGCGAGGCCACGGCGGTCGAGGCTCTGGAACGACAGGGCGCAAAGTTCAAGTTCAGCTTAGCCGCCTACAGTTACCGAAAACTATTGCAGGGCGAAAAGCCGCAGTTGACGTTGTTCGACTTCGTCGATGATTGCGCGAAGTTCGGACTGGAAGGCACCGAATTGACGTCGTATTACTTCCCTCCGGCTGCTACGCATGAGTATCTGCGACAACTCAAGCGGCATTGTTTTCGGCAGGGCCTGGACGTATCGGGAACCGCCGTCGGTAACGATTTTGGACATCCGCCGGGACCGAAACGAGACGAGCAGCTGCAGTTGGTCAGGACCTGGATTGAAAATGCCGAAATCCTCAGAGCACAGTGATCCGCATCTTTGCCGGGCACGATCACGGTGATGCAACACCGGCGGAAGTGCACCAGAGAATGGTCAACGGTATCGAGGAATGCTGCCAATATGCCGGCCAGCACGGTGTGCATTTGGCACTGGAAAACCACGGCGGACCAACGGCCACTATCGACGGCCTGATGGCATTAGTGCGTGACGTGAGCAGCCCCTGGTTTGGAGTGAACCTGGATACCGGTAACTTCCACAGTGACGATGTCTATGGCGATCTCCGGCAAGCCGCCCTACGCGTTGAATGTTCAAGTCAAATCCGTGGTCACCGGACCGGGGGGGCAGCGTCAACCCACGGACTACGGTCGATTGGCCGAAATCCTTCGGGACAGCAACTATCGCGGCTACGTCGTCTTGGAATTCGAGGAGGAAGGCGATCCGCGGCAGGCATGCGAGCAACAACTGGACGCACTCCGCTCCGCGTTCCAACACTAGCTGGGACGTTGTGCATCCGCTCAACCTGCGGCTAACCACACGCGCGGTTTCCTGCCCCCTGATCGTGGCAGGTCGCGTAGGCGGCCTTGCTAACTGTCACATTCGCACGATTTCCGCAGATAAAACGATTACCACGGCTGTCAGACGGTAATGTTGCGTACTAGGAGTTCCACTGCAGTTTATTCGTCTTTCGCTCCGACACTAAAATTAGTTAGTCTGTGGAAATCTCATCTAGACGTGTCCGACATTGATTTTCCTGTCGAGTGCCACGAAGGGCTGGCGTAAGAACGGCCCAAGTCAAAGACCGGCTGGAGCATCGGCTTTCGACCGATCGCCCGCAAACGGATTCGATGACGATGGCGGCGCGACGACGACTGATTCCAATTCGTCACTACGCGAAGCAGCGGGACTATGTGGGTATTCATTGCGGCCGGTTATTTTGTTGTGGGGTTGGCAGCGGCTGGCTTTACGCTCGCCATTTTCCCCCCACAAACCGGTTATCGACCGCCACTCCAATGGGTCGTACTCGCCGTGTTGTCGTACGTGATACTTTGGCCGTTTCTGGCGATGATTGGTTTGGGGTACGTGATTGGCCAATGGTATAACCGGCCACGAACGAACCCTCCCGCCGTCTTGCGCAGCGGGCAACGGGATCGACCGCTCTACCGCAGCCTGTACGAAGAGACACCGAATTAACTTCGCGCGGTGTGTTTGCCCGTCAGCCGACTTCCTTGCGTTCTGCTTCCTTGCGTTCTGCCTGGATTTCACCCTCGTCGGGAAAGCAAGCGACGGAAATGCTTCCAGGTCTTCGTGTTGGCGACATCCTGCTTGGTGAGACCGCCGCGACGAGCTTGTTGAATCCCATGTTTCATGACGTCCAGACCGTCAGGGCTATGGGCATCTGTATTGATGACGATGGGTATCCCATGGCGTTTCGCCGCCGCGCAGTGGACATCGTGCAAGTCGAGACGCAGCGGATTGGCGTTGAGTTCGAGCATCTTTCCGTTCTCGGCGGCGGCCTGGAAAACCTGCTCCATATCGACCTCGTAGGCCTCCCGACGGTTTAATAAGCGGCCAGTGGGATGGGCGATCGCCGAGACGTACGGATGAGCAATCGCCCCTAGGATGCGATCGGTAATCTGTTGTTGCGACTGACGCTGTCCGTAATGCACACTGGCCAGGACCCAATCGGCCTGGGCCAGTACGTCATCGGGTAAATCCATGCCCCCGCGTTCGAGAATATCGCATTCGATACCCTTGAGGATCACGAATGCATCCTCCGCCTTGTCGTTGAGCCGATCGATTTCCTTCCATTGTTTCAGCAGACGTTTCGGGTCGAGCCCACGCGCCATACTCACGCGCTGTGAATGATCGGTAATCGCAATGTAGCTGAGTCCCCTCTGCTTGGCGGCCTCGACCATCTGAGCAATTGTTGCCGTCCCGTCGGTGGCAGATGTATGCATATGCAAATCGCCGCGAATATCGGATAGCTCAATCAACTGCGGAAGTGCGTTTTGATCGGCCCATTCAAATTCTTGCCTCCCCTCACGAAGTTCGGGTGGAAACAACGGCAGACCGAGCGTCGCGTAGACATCTTTTTCCGTTTGGCCGGCGACGTATTGATCGTTGTCTACGCGGAACACGCCGTACTCATTGATTTTCAAGCCTTTCTGCTTGGCTCGACCTCGCAGGATGACATTATGCTCCTTCGATCCTGTGAAGTACTGCAGCGCTGCTCCAAACGCTTCGTCGGGGACAACTCGCAGGTCGATTTGAAAGCTGTTATCCAGCCGCACCGACATTTTGGTATCGCCGCCCATGAGCACGGTACCGACATCGGGCAATTCACCTAACCGCTCCATCACGGCGTGAGCGTCGGTGGCGGTCACCAAGACATCCAAATCACCCACGGTTTCTTTGCCGCGTCGATAGCTGCCAGCGAATGCCAACTGCTGGACCGCAGCGCATTGCTGCAAATGGTCCTGCACGGACTGGGCGATAGCATCCACCTTAGCCCAAAGCATGCGTTGGGAGGCGGCCGTCGCGATTGCCATGCCGTCCAGGATCGCCTGCTCGGACTTCTCTCCGAATCCCTTAAGCTCCCGCAAGGCGTGTGTTTCGCACGCGTGTCGCAGGTCCTCGAGGTTTTTCACGCCTAGCTCGTGAAAGACGGTCGCGGCCTTTTTAGGGCCAAGTCCCGGAACGCGCAGCAATTCCAGCACCGACCTGGGCGTATCTCCCAACAGCTCGTCCAATAGAGGCAGGTGATCCGTTTCCAAAAGCGTGGCGCATTTGCCGGCCAAGTCCTTGCCGATGCCTTCGATGTCCGTCAAATCTCGCTCGGGATCCGCCAGGATCGCTGCCACCGGTTCGCCCAGATCACGAATCGTTCGCGCACCTTTTCGATACGCACGTACTCGGAAAGGATTGGCGTTCTGAAACTCTAGTAAGTCAGCAACCTGGTCAAAGATCGCCGCAATTTTCGCGTTGTTCATGGTCACTTGCGTCTAGCTGTGCAGCTCGACTACGTCCTTATCATTCAGCACGTAATCACCCTTCACGGTCGTACCAGGATGGACATTCACCCCCCAAACCCGTGCGAACTTGAGGTTTTCGGCAAAATCCTTGTGAATCATCGCGGCAACGTCGGACAACGTACCGCCGCGGCCGATCGTGTACGGGCGATCGTAGTCCGGTTCCTTCTTGGTCGGTTCCTTGGTGTAGACCCGCACGACGTCCAGGGCGTTGTAGATGGCGGCCTTCAGTTCTTCTAGGCCCTGGCCGTGCAACGAAGATACGTGAAATTCGGGAAAATCTAGGTCGCATAGTTCATGCAACAATTCCTCCGCGCGGCGGCATCCGCGTCGTCGATCTTGTTGAGCACGAGGAACGTGTGCGTAAACGACAGTCCCAAATCGTACTCGTCCAGGTACGAGGTCGGCCCCAACCGCGTCTTGGTTTGCCCGAGGCGATCAACAACTTCCTGCAACTGTTCGATGCCGTCATCGCTGCCCAGATCTGCAACTAGCAGGACCAGATCAGCGCCGCGAATCAGTCCTTGATGAAATGTCTCCAGGACATCCGCAGTGATCGGAGGCGTGTCGACCAACTGGACCATGACATCTTCCCAAGGCATCATGCCAGGTTGAGGTTCACGCGTGGTAAACGGATAGGGAGCGACTTCGGGTGTCGCACGAGTCAGCGCGGCCAGCAGCTGGCTCTTACCTGCGTTCGGGCCTCCCACGATGATCACACGGCCCGCTCCCTGCCGAGGAATACGAACACCGTGCCCCTTCTTGGCTGAATTTTTTTGCGTTTCAAGTTCTTTCTTCAGCCTGCTGATCTTCTGCTTTAGTTCCGCCTGCAGCCGGTCCGTGCCTTTGTGCTTGGGAATCTCGCGCAGCATCTCTTGGAGGCAACGCAGTTCCTCCTCGGGCGTCTGCGCACGGCGATACGCTTGTTCGGCCTTGTGATACTGGGCGGTAAGATTGGCGGGCATTCGTAAACTTGAATCTTCCGTACGTCGACTTCGAAATCGGGTTTTCGCAGAGACGGTCCGATGTGCGGCAGCTGGGCAGTTGAGACATGCGGCAGGGGTGCGACCGCGCGTCGCCACCGATTGGCAACTCATTATCTCGTAGACATCGGCCGCTGAAAAGCTGGTCCTACGGCCAACCAATTTGGACAGATAGCGGCGGAAGAACAAGGCGAACGGAAGACGTCGACCGCAAAACAACCGGCTACGCTGCGTCACCAGGTCGTGTGCCGTGGACCGCAGGACGGATCGTTGCCCAAGCGGCGAAAAAGCGGGCGGCTGGCGTCGAGCGGAACGCCAGCCGTTGGTGTCGGCGGCGGGGGCCGGAGTAGAATCGGAATCAAATCGTTTGAGCTTTTGATGCAAACGATTTGGATCGAGTCGGCGTGGAGCCTCCACGGGTAGCCGCTCCACAGTGGCCTGCGGTGCCAATCGCACGGCGTGGCTGACGGGCCGCTCTGGCCACTCAATCCGATTCGAGGCCCAGCGTGCTGGAACGGGCTGGGTCTGGGCGGGGATGGGCCGAATGGCCGTCCGATCACGCGGTTCGTTGATCGCGCAGGTGCATCGACGTCCGCATCGGGGGCCGCGGGTTCGGACGACTCCACTTTCGGCAACGGGCGCACAGTGTAGGGTGGGGGCTGCTGCGAGTTTGTGCTCCAATCGGCGCTAGCAGGCGGTGGCGACGTCGACGTCCGGTTTGATGATGGAAAAGACGGAGGCGACTGAATTTCCGGACGCACGGTGGTCCAGGGGGACAACTTTCCGTCGGCAGTCGGGGGTGAGGTATATCCGCGGGTCGTAATGGACGATTCCACAGCCGACGTCGGCGGATTGCTCGACGGGGGCGCAGGCCAATCCGAACTGCTGCTGTTCAGCTCGGGGTTGATCCGCGGTCGCTGGCTGGCTGGATCCGATGTCCCTGATCCCAAACCACTGGGCGATTGGTAGCCAGGGACTGGCGCGGCACTGCTTTCCGGCGTAACCGGTTCCCAGGGCGTCGCCTCGCCCGCCGATCCACCGCCCACGGGCGACGGCGATGATGGCGATGCATAGCCAGGCGCAGTATAGCCAGGGGCCGGACTTTCAGTGGCCGGATAGCCGGGTGCAGGCGTACTGGGCACTCCGTACGAGGGCGACGCAGTTGCGGCCGGCGCGGAGTAATATGGCTGAACGGAGGTCGCAGTGGACCATCCTGATGGCGCCGAATTACACCCACAACCAGGGTTGGCGGGAGCAATCGTCGTGGGAGCCACGGTGGCCGCAGGGGCCGTCGTCGTCACCGGCTCGGTTGTGTACGTGGGCCGAAAGGTTGTGTAGGGAACTCGCCGCACCTGATACGTGTAGGTCGTACACGGCTGCGTGCAGGTGATCGGCAAGCCGGTGGAGGGGTTGCAGCTGACCGTCCGCCGATAGGTGGTCACGGGAACCGGCTGCCAGACCGTCCGATAGGCCACTTGAGGTACATATCGAAGTACTGTTTGTTCACAGTACCCTGCCCCACAGTTCCCCCCGCAACTTGGGGTCGACGCCTGCGGAGAATAGGTGGTCGTTGCCGGATAATACGATGTGACAGGTGTTGGGTTCCGTTTAAAGCAATTAAACAGCCCGCAAGCTCGGCAGTCTTCTGAGGTTGCATAGCCACTGAACCATGCCGTCAACAAGATTGTGGCTTTGCCGATCGACTTGCGATCCATGACCGTTCTCCAGCTCCATTCGACCATCGTCGTTTCGGTACCTCGGTTTATGCCAGCTCAATGACCATCCGTCGCTCTATCGCAGGCAATTTCGTTCCCCTGCGTATGAAAGCCAACGGACGGGACGATGCGAGGCTCAAGACGACGCGAACCCAAACACTTCGTTCGTCGTCGTTGTAGATCCCCAAACCCGTGTACGGTGAGGGCGGCACAAGCCCTCGGTGAATCCTAGGACACGGATAAAGTCCGGGAAAGGAACCGACTTCAGAATTACAATCTTTCGATCCATTCTGCTATCGCTGAAAGCAATCAGCGAAACACTACGGATAAAATGGACCCGAGCACTATCGTTGCCGTGGTGGATTGCGGCGACTTTGAGTCCCCATCGTGACGCGCAACTACTATCACCCTCGGGGCGACATCTGGTTTGAACGTCATGACGTCCAGATTTCACTCAAGTCGCGACACCGCGTCGCTGCCGCAATCACGACGCGCCACTTCAAACACGTCATACAACTGCAGCAGCGATTCACGGAGGTTCCCTGCCTGTTGATCGAATGCACGGCGCACCTCGTCCGCCGTCGGTCGAATTGTCGGCGGCGCGTCGCACACGAGCCGATCCACAAGCCGTTCCAGCAATTCCACGCTGGTCGTCGTGCGATGCAACAACGGATATCGCTCTAGGCGGTGGCTCGTGAGCAACAGACCGCAGCCCCGATGACGGCACACCCATCGGAGTTGCCAACGTGATATCCGGGACAGCTGTTCGTAGCCATCAACGACGATCACGGCGTTCGCGGTCCAACGCGCCCGTTCGGCCGGCATAACCGGCAAATGTCGCTGACGATCATGCAATGTGTAGACAAAAACGGGATGACCGCGTTGAACGATCGTGCGCAGCAAGGCTTGTAGCAGTGTCGACTTGCCCGATCCATGCGGTCCCACAATCTGGCCGCACCAGTTCAGCTCGGCAAGCCGGTCAACCAGCCGGTCTGCGCAAACCTCTGTGGGAAATTCGAACGGCAGCGAGGTGGGCTGAATAAATCGCGTGGCAAAAGGATTCGACCCATCGATCTTCCAATGGGCGCCGCGGGAAACGTTCGCCCCGTTCATTCCAGCGATCCCAGCGGGCTGTGCAGGTGCCCCAATCGAAACGGATGCTCGTGACAGAATTGCCTGCCCTGTCGCAGAATGGCTCGCACGCGAACACACCAACGCACTCGAATCAATGCTCCATCGTAACTCAATGGACTGTTAGGGAGCACCGTCTGAAAGCGGCGCCATCGCGCAGATCCCCTTCGGCATCATGCGGCAATCGCCGCTCGAAGTAGTGCACCCCCAGATCCTCGCCTCCCTTGCCCTCCGTGTACCACAACACCGACGCTTCCACGGCCGCCAAATCTTCGACCGGCACGGCGTCGATCTGATAGTCGCATTCCATCACTTCGCCGGGTCCAAAACACGGACGATCCCGTTGGATCTGAATACTGATCAGTGGCTCCATCATGCGACGGACGACTCTGGAAGGTTCCGTGTCAGACGAATCGTGGGGTAAACAACGATCGGGAACACGCGTTCGTAATTGGACCATTTTTCCACTACACCATGAACCACAAGGCGCCATTGGACGGCGTTGTGGTCGGATTGAAAGGAATGCATGACGCCGGTCGGAAACTCCAGGTCGCATTCGTGTTCATAGGGCATTTCAGGAAGGATTTCAAATTCGCTGGCGGCAAATACGACGTGCTCGTACACTCGGCGTCGTTCGGTACGTGTATCTGTGCCTTGCCGAAACGTAGCCTCTTCATCGCAAACCAACATTAAGGATAGCGATTTAACACGCAGGCGACCGGCCTGCGTCAAATAGACGCGATACCGATGGCCCGGATAGACGGGATGGTCCGAAATCTCGAGGCTCGTCGGTCCAATCGCGGTCGCTAACAACAGCAGTCGCAGCCACGAGTAAAGTGACAGCACACCAATCCCGGCGAATGGAATCACCAGCAGCGTCAGGTACCAATCGGGGTCGGCCGCCAAGTGTTTGCCGACCGCCAGCACGATCAACACGGACACCATCGCATTCCATAGCAGGGCAAAGACGCCGACAGTAAACAACTTCCAGCTGGGCGACCGCGTGATCGGTAGGCGATAGGCCAACTTGATTCCAGGACTGTTGGTCAGATTCACGTCCCGCGGCACCGTCGGAAACAATCGAGGGGACGGCAAC
Organism: uncultured Planctomycetales bacterium; assembly: GCA_963785495.1. Classification (GTDB taxonomy): domain Bacteria; phylum Planctomycetota; class Planctomycetia; order Pirellulales; family Pirellulaceae; genus CAWAVP01. The sequence continues at coordinate 354,199 of CAWAVP010000026.1, forward strand.
GCCTCGGTCAACAGATCGATGTCCGTGGCACGCTTGGCCAGCGCACTGCGCCGTTCGGCCGTCGTACCAACCAACAGCAATGTATAGATAAATCCCCCGGCGCCGATGAAGATCAGCGAGGCCAGCACGATACCGACAAGCCAGATCCATACGGCCCATGCATTGCTGTCGGCTGTCAGAGGGCGGGGGGTCAGCAGGGCGGCCAGCGCGATGGAACCGAACAGAAACAGCCCGCCAAAGAATACGGCTTCGCCCGCTGTGCCAACCAGTTGAGAACCGGTGCGGCGATCGCCGCGTTTTTTTCCCAGAGGCGAAATCGGCGTGGCACGGGTCTGTCACTTTCAAGGTCTTGGCAAACGCCCCGACATGCGGGTGATACTTTCCGCAGCAGGGCCTAAAATGCGGCATGTCGTCAGGGGCCGTCGACCTGCGTCACCCCGCAGACGGATCCTGCTCCATTGTATCGCAGTCCTCGAGGAACAAGGCAATGCCGGTCCCCCCACACCGCGGTCCACAAACCGTTTTCCTGCCCACTCGCCAACAACCTGGCACCGCCGGACCGGGACGCGTTCGTCATCGTAGCAGTCGGTTACGGATCGCGGCGTTTCTGCTGGCGTTTTTCCCCATAACGGCTCTGGCCGGCGACTGGCCGCAGGTCCTGGGCCCCCATCGCAACGGCGTTGCTGTGGACGAGACTCCGCCAGACCATTTGCCGGCCGTCCCCGAGGTGGTGTGGAGTGCCGCAGCAGGACAGGGTTACTCCGGCCCAGTTGTCGTGGGTTCGCGCGTCATCCTGTTCCATCGCCAGGGAGCCGTCGAACGCGTTCAAGCGTTTGATCGCGACAGCGGCAATACGCTCTGGCAGCAAGATTTCGCCGCCCACTATCGAGGCGGCATTGACCCGGACACGGGGCCCCGCTGCGTGCCGGTGGTCGCAAATGACGTGATTGTCGTCTACGGCGCCGGAGGAGACGTCCATGCGCGTGCGACTGGAGGACGGTCACCCGTTGTGGAGCAGGGATGTGATGGCCGATTTCGGCGGCAATGAAGGCTATTTCGGGGCCGGCTCGTCACCGATCGTGGTTGGGGACCGCGTCTTGATCAATGCAGGTGGCCGTAGTGGCGCGGGCTCGTCGCCCTACAGTTGAAGTCCGGCGAGACGCTCTGGCAGGCAACCGACGATGCCGCCAGCTATTCGTCACCCACCTTGATCACTCAGCAGGACACCCCGCCGTCGTGTTCGTGACGCGCCTAAACGCCCTGTTGATCGATCCGCAGGACGGCCGCGTGGTCGCCCGCCACCCTTTTGGTCGCACCGGACCAACCGTCAATGCCGCCACGCCGATTGTCTTTGACGATCAGGTGTTTCTAACCGCGAGCTATCGTGTCGGCGCGATGTTGCTGCGTGTTCGCGCAGATGAATGGTCGCCTGTGTGGACCAACGACGAGAGTATGTCTAGCCAGTACAACACGCCGATCTACGCGGACGGCCATCTCTACGGCATTCATGGCCGCGAGGATATTGGGCCGGCTGACCTGCGGTGCATTGAAGCGACAACGGGGCGTGTGACCTGGAGTGAAGACGGTTTCGGCGTCGCGCACCTGTTGCGACTAGATGATCGACTGCTGATCTTGAAGGTGGACGGCACGCTGGTACTGGCGGAGATCGATGCGACGAAATTCCGACCGTTGGGCCGCGTCCAGATTTCCACGGCCACCACACGTGCGCTACCCGCCGTCAGTCGGGGCCGACTATTCTTCCGCGAAAACCGTGGCAGCGGAGGGCGATTGCTATGTATTGAGCTGTAGTCGGAAGATGAACTCCCCGCCCGTCAAGGCATTGCATCGACGGGCTTCGTCACTTCGCGACTCGCGTTCAGTCCCACGACTTGCCATTCTTGGCGCGTGCCGCAGACGCTGACGTCGATGCCCAGCGCGTCGGCCGTGGCCGCCTTGGCTTGCATTGCTCTGTCTGCCTCGTCAGCACTATTGGCATAGGCAACTTGGATATGGTTGCTCTTGTGCCGCGCCATCATCTGATCTCGCGTCACTCCGTAAGTGACGGCGTGCATGATCGGCCATTGGGGTGTTGTCGCTTGCCACCGTCGTTCGGTTTCCGATTCGCGGCAGTTCGATAGCCTTGCCCCGCCCCAAATCCATTTTGCAGTCGTCCGCTCTCGATAAAGATCCTTGACCAGACGATCTCGCCCGGCTTTGGAAATCCCTTTGAGAGTGCCGCCGCCGTTGGGGAAATACATGGGCGGCTGACGCTCGCTGGAGGCTCCCTGCCACCCTCCGGCAAAATGGGCGGGCGGGCCGATCCGCTGATCAGGAACACCCAGACATATTCGTCGGTCGTCCCGGATGCGTCGCAGTCGCCCCAACGCAAGTCGTGCAGCGTGTTTTCCGCCGGTTGCCCCATTGCTCGATGTATCCGGTAGGTCAACAATCCGTCCAACCCGGCACACTCATCGACTTCGTTAAAGTGCGGCAGGGGCTCGCCCTCGTACAGTACGCGATTGCCATCGCGAGCACGTGACCGGGAGGACGGTCGGCGTTGTTCAGCGTGCCTTCGACCAGGTCGCTGGCCGGCATCAGATCTTTCAAGCCTTGTTGGTACTGAATGCCGATTGCGATCACAACCGAAATCGTCGGCAATCCGCACGGCCGCAATATACATCTTGCACTGCTGCCGAATTTGCTCGTCGGTCAGATCGGTGTCATGCTTCGGACCGGTGTGAAATTTCATGCCACTTCGCTCCATCCAATCGCGCACTCGCTTGCGCTTCCTTATCCGTCACTTGTGTTGCTTCATAGTACAGCGCCGATTGGCTCAGCCGTTCTTTGTAAATACCGGTCGGGTTGAGCAGATGATCCGGGATGATGGCGTTGAACATTCCCATGCATCCTTCATCGAAGACTCCCATGATCGCCTTATCGCGCTGAAGTTGTTTGGCCAGCGCTTCGCCCAGACTTGACGAATCGCTGCCCGATCTTCGACTTTGGACCAAGCAGTGACGTGATCCGTGCGATGGCGCAGATCGTCCTTTTTCCAGCCAGCGTTGGAGGATCGTCGAAAGCCGGTCGTCGGCAAAGTCTTCGCCCCAGAGCGTCGAGTATTTGACGCCGGCTTTGGTGAGCGACCCATTAAGGTTCAGCATGCCTACCAGACCGGGCCACGTCCCGGACCAATTGGCAACGGTCAAGATCGGCCCTCGATGCGTGATCAGTCCATGAAGCACATGATGCGAGTACTGCCAGACCGCTTCGGCGACGATCAACGGAGCGTGGCGGATCGATCGTTGAGAAAACCTGCATGCCTTCTTTTTGTGAGCCGATGAAGCCATGCTGTTCGTCTTCTTTATACGCGTGTGCCGCGCACTAAGCGAAATCCACAATCGGCCACCGCCGCCTCCAACGCTTGCTCCATCTCATGTTGCGCCGCCCAACACTGGCGGTTCGCCGACAGTCGTAAGTCGCCGTTTGCAATCAGCAGGACATCCTTCTTGCCTACTTTGTCGGACTTCTTCAGTTGTGGCAAAACGTAAGCCATAGCACGCTCTCTCGTAAAGACGATATCGGGATTCGCACCGTGCGCCGCGTAGGGCGAGCACACCGTCCGGCTGCGGATGTGGAAGCTGTCATGATAGCGGGCGTCGTAGAGCGAACAAGTCGTCCCGGCGCCAGAGTTGCGTCACCAGAGCCGCGAAATCGTGGGGACCACGGCGAGCACGCACGTCGGGCCACGAAAAGTCAGGCTTCGATCGTAACCAGAACGCATTTGAAGGCGGGCGTGCGAGATCGCGGGTCGGCCGTCCGTGGCACCAGCACGTTCGCCTCGGGATAATACATCAGGGCATTGCCAGGCCGGATGGCCGGATAGGCGCGGGCCAACAGGTGACCCATCGAACCCACTTCACTGCGCACTGTGAACGCGCTGATCGTTCTGCAGTCCTAGTCGGCGAAGGTCATCCGGATGCAGCAGCACCACATCGCGCCGCTCTTGACCACGGTAGATGTCTTCCTGTTCGTAGACGACCGTATTGAACTGACCCTCGCTGCGCACGGTCATCAATCGCAGTTGCCGCTCGCCCACGTCCAAATTCGGCAACGTGTGGCTGTGCAGTTCGCCTTGCCGCTTCGAGTTGGAAACCGCGGTTCATGCAAGATGCGACCGCCGACGTAAAACTCGCGTCGTGTCTGATCAATCTCGCCTATGGCCTCCCACCCGGGCACAACTCGGGCGATCATTTGGCGGATTTCGGAGGTGCGTGTAAGGGCATTCCAATTGATGGGACCCTGCGATCCCAGCATCTGATCGGCCAGGCTGGCGATTACTTCAATCTCACTTAATGGCCCCGGTAACCGACGCGGGCCACCTTCGCTTAAGCGGACGAAGTTAAACATTGACTCCTGCGAGGTGGGTTGCGGTTCTTCGTCGCGAGCCAACACGGGCAAGATCAGCGTTTGTTTGCCACAGCCGTGCGCATGTCCCGTGTTGAGGGTCGTGTTCAGATAGATCATCAGGTCGGTACGCCCCAAGGCCTCGGCGGCGAACGTGGCGTCGGGATTCGATCCGTACAGATTTCCACCCAGGCAGAACCCGACGCGCATCTGCCCGTCGTGTGCTGCCTCCATACACGCCAGCGTGTCGCGTCCCGCCTGTGTGGGCAGTTGGACGCCGAATTGTGTCTGCAACGCGTCAAAGATTGCGTCCTTCAGGCGGGGCGTGACGCCCACGGATCCAATCCCTTGGACGTTCGAGTGGCCACGAATGGGCATCAAGCCGGCTCGCGAGCGGCCGACCATGCCGCGCATCAGCGCCAAATTGGCAATCGCCTGCACATTTTCGACACCGTGAGCATGATGCGTGATACCCATCGTCCAACTGAACACCACGTTTTTCGCGTCAGCGTATCGTGCCGCAACCGTGTTGACCTGATCCCGAGCCACGCCCGATTTCGCCACAATTTCTTCCCAAGTGACATTGCGGAGCCGTTCCAACCATGCCTCGTAGCCGTCACAATGCTGGCGCAGGAAGTCTTCGTCCTGACGCCCCAGCTCGTCGATCCGTTTAGCGATTCCCGTTAATAACGCCAGATCGCCGCCGATCTGAGGCTGGACATACAGCGTCGCGATTTTTGTCCCGAACAGCAGGCTCAGCGGATCGCTGGGAACGCGGAAATTGATGAGGCCGACTTCGCGGACCGGGTTGATCACGATGACTTCGCCACCACGGCGTCGGACGTGCTTCAATGTGGTCATCAAGCGAGGATGATTGCTGGCGGGATTTCCACCGATCAGGAATACCAGATCCGCGTGTTCGACGTCCTCTAACTGTACGGTGGCCGTCCCAGTCCCAACGCTGCTTGTCAGCCCCACACCGCTCGCCTGATGACAATAGTAGCTGCAGTTGTTGACGTTGTTCGTACCGTAAAGTCGAGCGAACAACTGCAACAAGAAACCGGCTTCGTTGCTACTGCGCCCGCTAAAGTACCAGAATGTCTCGTCGGCCGACGACCCCTGTAGTGCCCTCGTGATACGGCGGAGTGCCTCATCCCAACTGACGGGTCGGTAGTGTTCACTTTCCGTATCGACAAAGACGGGCGTTGCTCAGCCGGCCGCAGCTCTCCAATTGTTGCGGCGTCATTTGCTTAAGTTCTGCGAGCGAGAACTGCTGCCAAAAATCGTCCCTGATCGCCCCCTGCATATCGGCCGCCATGGCCTGCAGGGACTTCTTGCAGATCTCGGGAAAACTCCCCCGTTCGTTGACCATGCCACCCCGCTGGCCACCCATACCAACCGCGCAAGTCTTGCACGCGTTCTTGGTCCTCAACGCCCGCCAAAATGGCCAGAGCCCGCCGACCTGCCGCGCCTTTTTCAGTGAGTAGCGAATGGCGGGCCAGCCGCCGCCGGAGCTGACGTGTTTCATGTTAATCCGCCACTTCTATGTGAACGTTCACCGCAATCGGCCGTCGGCATTCACGGCACCGATCGTGCCGTGGTCGCTGGACATCCGCCGAAAAGACGGACAGGGTCTATGGTAGCCGCCAAGCGGCGAGATTTCGAGGGTAACAGCGATCGCGCCAGAACGAATCAACGGCGCGGGTTGAGTCGCGTGACGCCGGCCCTCTATAATTCAATTGCGGGCGCCGCACGACAGAGCGTACCGCACTGGACCCCATCTTTCGACATTCTCCGTCGGCCGCGCGCCGCGGACTCGCCATGCACCGTTCCAAATTACGTCGGCAAATCGCGTGGGAAGCGGCGCGCCTACTCTATCAACGTCACGAATCTGAGTACTATCGGGCGAAGATGAAGGCGGCTCGGCAAATACAAAAGGGTTGGGTTAAACCTGCCGATCTGCCCAGCAATATTGAGATCCGAGACCAATTGCAGCAGATGTCGCGTCTGTTCGAAGGCCCCCAGCGCGACGAAACATTGCAGGATATGCGTCTGGAAGCGTTGCGGTTCATGCGGCTATTGCATCGCTATCGGCCACGCTTGATCGGCAGCGTCCTGACCGGTCATGTCCGCCATGGCTCGGACATTGATATTCACGTCTTTACCGACAGCATTCAGGCCGTGGCGCTCACACTTGAGGATGAAGGGCTCGTATTCGATCTGGAGCACAAGCCGGTGCGCAAAGACGGCGTCGTGCGGACATTCCATCACGTCCATGTTCGCGATCGGTATCCTGTCGAGATCACGATTTATCCAGCGGACAAAGCGCATTATGTCTTTAAGAGTTCAATTACCGGCAAGGCAATTGAGCGCGCCAGCCTGCGGGAATTCGAATTATTTCTGGACAATCAGTATCCTCAACTGGACTTGGACCAGGCAATGCGCGACGTAGAGGACCAGGTTGATCGATTTCAAGTCTACGAATCGTTATTGCTACCTTTGGAAAATGTCAAACAGTCACGCAAATACCATCCGGAAGGCGACGTTCTGTACCACAGCCTGCAGGTATTTCAGCTGGCCCGCGACGAATTGCCCTACGACGAAGAATTCCTGCTGGCGGCGTTGCTACATGATGTCGGCAAGGCGATTGATCCGCTGGACCACGTTCAGGCGGGTCTGGAGGCGCTGGAAGGTTTCATTACACCGCGCACCGCCTGGCTGATCGAACATCACATGGAGGGCCAAGAGGCCCGCGCGGGACAGTTGGGGGTGTGCGCGGAACGGCGTCTACGAGCGAACGAAAGCTACGAGGAATTGCTGCAATTAGCCGAGTGCGACGACCAAGGGCGGCAAGTCGGCGTCCAAGTACCCGATGTGGAAGAGGCACTCGAATACCTCCGAGATCTTGCGCAAATGTGCGGCTGAGCCATCCGCAGCTACTCGCGAGAACCCGGAGTAATCGACATCGTCACCTCCCGACCGTCTCGCTGCACAACGAGCTCCACGGCTTCGCCAATCTTCAAGGCCTCGATGGCATACGTGTAGTCGTAGATGTTTTCGATCTTTCGTCCGGCCAGCTTGACAATCACATCCCCACCGCTCACCCCGGCCTTGTCAGCCGGCCCGCCCCCCGACACGCTGGACAACTTAACGCCCTTAAGATCTGATTCCGCGTAGTCAGGAACCGTTCCCAAATAGGCGCGTAGATTCGCACGCGTCTGCCCCGCCTCGGGGCCCGTGGCCGCGACGTAATCGGGCGCATTGTCGCGCATTGCAAGTGATCGTGTCACCAGCGCCATGAACTGGGCAATCCTTGCCGCGCCATCATAATTCAGCTTGTCCGGCGTATCGCGAGGCGTGTGGTAGTCCTCATGCGAGCCTGTGAAGGCTGACAAGATCGGCACGCCGCGCGTGAAAAACACGCTGGCATCCGTGGGGATGTAGCTATCGTCCTGCAGCGCGATGGGCAGACCCAGACCGGCATTGCGACGCTCGATTTCGCTCCGCCACAAACTGGACGATCCGACACCCTGCAGGATGAGCCGTTTATCAAGGCGACCGACCATATCCATATTCAGGCAGGCGGCAATCGTCGGGTAGAGGCTCGACGAATCGGCGTGAGGGGACGCGGTCTCGGCCGTCGCCCCGCGCCGAAATGTCTTCACAAAATGCGATGAGCCAATCAGGCCGTCCTCTTCACCGGACCAGGCGGCAAACAGGATGTCGCGTTTCGCGGCGAATTTGCCCTGCGCCTTGAGTGTCGCCAGCCACTGTGCGATTTCCAGCATGGCGCCAACCCCCGATGCGTTATCGTCTGCCCCCCAATGCACTCCCTCTCGCTCGTCATCCCGGGCCAGCGATCCACTGTGCATCCCTTCTCCCAAATGGTCAATGTGCGCTCCAACCACCAGAATCTGCGGTGTCGGAATCTCGCCCGTGCGCGAACCATCCCAGGACATTCCGGCCGTGGCGCGTCACCTGGTCAATGTCGACCCGCGCCGCTAATTGGACATCGGGCAAGTCGAATCCCATCATCGGTTCGCCAGTGTCGAGTTGGTCTTGGACTTCCTTCAGAGATTTCCCTGATGACTTGAACCAACGATCGGCGATTTCGTCGGAAACGCTGATGATTGGCAGGCTCGAACTGGAAAGTGAACCGTCGAATTGCAGTCGGACCAATTGCTCACGAACGGTGGCGTTTGGTCCACTGACCAGGATCAGACCGTGAGCCCCTTTGTCGCGCGCCAGCATGGCTTTAAACCGTAAACTGGAATGACGCGCCAGGTGCTGGCGACGCTCCGGCGATATATCCTCGGGCAAAAACCGGAATGCCAGAATCCATTTGTCTTTGACGTCCAGGTGCGCGAACGAATCGTACTCCTGCTGGTCTTCTCCGGCGGGTGCGGTGATGCCGTAGCCGGCAAACACGACCGGCGCGGCCGGAAACTCACCGGTGTTCGAAAAGGCCAATGGCACCCAATCCTTTTCGACCTGGAACGTCTGTGGTCCTTGCGACAGCACATTCTGTTTGCCCAGTGAGACACCGGAGGTGAACTCAAAGTTTTGGAACCACGTCCCATCGTCGCCGCTGGGCTCCAGACCCAATTGATCCAAATACGCGGCGACATAAGCAGTCGCCAATTCGGCGCCCAACGTTCCGGTCCGACGCCCGCGCAACTCCGGTCGGCACAAATAGTCGACGTGCCGCAGCACGTCCTGCGCTGAACAGTCGGGTTGCGTCTCACGTACCGAGTCCCGTGCGGCCAAGGCAGCCAGCGCTATATTGGTTGCCTCCTCGTCCGCGTCCAATCCCAACAATTCGATCGCTCGCGCGTGATTCCAATCGGCAAGGAAGATTTGCGACTGCGAACCGGGACCACGATTGGTGGTCCAAGCCAGTTGCTTGCCGTCCGGTGAAAACACCGGCAAACCGTCGAATCCCTCCGTGAAGGTCACTCGCACCGGCTCGTGCGTTCCCTGCGTGTCGACCATATACAACTCGAAATTCCCAAAGCCCTGCACGCTCGTGGCGAAGATCAGGTAGCGGCCCGACGGATGATAATACGGCCCCCACGACATGGCACCCAGATGCGTCAGCGACTGGACATCGCCGCCATCCAGATTCATGGTCATGATTTCGGCCCTTGCCCCGTCTTCGGAAAACCGTCGCCAACAAATTCGCGACCCGTCGGGTGAAAAAAACGGGCCCCCATCGTAGCCGGGCACGTCGGTCAATCGACGCACATGAGTGCCGTCGGCGTCCATGAGGTACAAGTCGACAAAATACGAGGGATCGAGCTTCAGTCGTTCCTGCTGAGCCTCCGAAAGCGGCTCTGTATACGCTTGACGGTTGGAGGCGAACGCAATCAACTTGCCATCGGGTGACCACGATCCTTCTGCGTCATAGCCGCGCGTGTGGGTCAGATCGCGATAAGACTTCGCGACAGGGTCGTATTCGTAAATGTCGTAGTACTCGTCGTAGTCCCAAGAGTACCTTTGCTGCTGTCCCGACGCTCGTCGCTCCAACTCCTCCTGCTGCTTACGCTGCGCGTCAGGGTCTTCATGAGTCGACGCAAATAGCGTACGTATCCCATCGGGGTGGATCCAGCCACACGTTGTCTTACCGTAGCCCGGCGAGACACGTTCAATGTCCCCCGTGGCAAAATCCAGCAGATACATTTGAAAAAATGGATTCCCCTCCTCACGTTCGCTCTGAAAAATCATCTGCCGTCCGTCACGGCTGAAGTACCCCTCTCCGGCGCGACGGCCCTCGAACGTCAGCTGACGGGTATGAGTCAGCAGTCGCGACTCCATCACGGTCGCGTCGGCCGCGCTCGGCGTGTCTGCCGCACTTGGATCTGCCGCTTGCGCGAAATTTTGCAGCGACAATAAGGGGGTGAATAGCAAGAGAACAAATAGCCAGGTGCGGAATCGAAATGTACTCTCAGGCATAGTCAATCTTTCTGAACGACCTGTGATCAGGTTAATTTGTTTTTGAGACTCGGGTGATTGCGTCGCAAGCGAGTCGACCGAAGGCTGGCGAATAACCGGCGGAGTGAAAGTGGCTGGGCGACAATGCCCTCATTATACGCTAAACCAACCGTGGAACAGACCGTAACCGCGGGGGCCCCCCGCGATCACCACACGTCGTTTCCCGCGTCGCGCGCCTGTATAACGTAAGATCATGGGCCAATGCAGCTAGAGACAAACCGCCCACTCGTTTGTTATCATCGGGGGGCCTTCCTCTGCAACCGCCCTATCTCGCTGGCGGATGCCCGTCCGACGCGATTCCGACGGTGAAACACCCCACAGAATTGCTTGAGGACAGAATTGCTTGAGGACATTTGCCACGTTCCGCCAGGATCCTGGTGATGCCCGATCGATTGTGACGTTCCTACAAGAGTCGAGACCCCATTATGCACCGGTTGTTTTACACTTGTCCGCTATTGTTCGTCGGTACGCTCCTCCACTGTGTCGCTCTGCACGCGGACGACTGGCCTCAGTGGCGCGGTCCGGATCGAACGGAAATCTCCGCCGAAAAAGATCTGCTGAAAGCTTGGCCCGAACAAGGTCCGCAGCAAGACTGGCTGTTTCGCAACTGCGGCCTCGGCTACTCCGGACCTGCCGTTGTCGGCGACCGATTGTACATCATGGGCGCCCGTGACAAGGTGGAAATGATGATCTGCCTCCGCGTCGACGACGGCACCGAGGTCTGGACGGCGGAAATTGGCGAAGCCCTGAGCAACGGCTGGGGCGACGGTCCGCGTGGGACCCCAACGGTCGACGGCGAGCACGTTTATGGTATGGGTGGACAAGGCAACCTGGTGTGCATCAACACGCACGATGGGACGGTCGTGTGGCAGACGTCCATGCAGGATTTCGGCGGCTCGACACCTGGCTGGGGTTACACCGAATCGGTGTTGGTCGACGGCGACCGTCTGATCTGCACGCCGGGCGGTGAACAGGGAACGATGCTGGCATTAAATAAGCACACCGGCGAAAAAATCTGGCAAACGTCAGATTTCACGGAAAACGCCCACTATTCGTCGGCCATCGTGGCGGAGCCGCACGGCGTTCGCCAATACATCCAGCTCACCGAAAAGTTTGTCTTTGGCGTGGACGCGGCCAACGGAAACGTGCTGTGGCGGACCGACTGGCCCGGCGCTACTGCGGTCATCCCAACGCCGATCTATCACGACGGCTACGTCTATGCCACCTCCGGGTATGGAGCCGGCTGTGATCTGTTTCAGATTGGCGCCGACAACGAGGTCACTTCGTTATACGACGAGGACTCTCGCAAGCTGATGAAGAACCATCATGGCGGCGTCGTGCTGGTCGACGGCTACATCTACGGTTACTCCGATTCCGGTGGGTGGATGTGCCAGGAGTTTCTCACCGGCGAGCTGAAATGGCGTGAACGATCCGCCCTGCCCAAGGGGTCGCTCACATATGCAGACGGCATGCTGTATTGTTTGGGCGAAAACGAAGGGACCGTGGCGCTCGTTGAAGCTTCGCCAGAGGGGTGGAGCGAAGTCAGCCGGTTCAGCCTGTCGCCACTCAGCGAAGTCCGCAGCCCGCGAGGCCACGTGTGGACACATCCGGTGGTGGCCAACGGCAAGCTTTATGTTCGTGATCAGGATTTGCTGTTCTGTTTTGACATACGCCAAAAATCGAATTAATCGCTCATACGGCTGTGAGTCCTTTATGGGCTTCGGTTCATTGTCACCCGAACCCGTGGAAAAACGGCCGGCTCCCAGCTGTCTTGCTTTTGCTAGCTCGGCCGGCATCACAGATCGGAACAAATCTTGACGCCAATCCGCGCTTACCCAATACTTCGCCCGGAAAGTAGCCGGCCTATTTGTGTTGCCGTACCATAGTTAACAACGGTCCCGTTTACATTCCGCGGGGAAGCAGCCGACGACGTTGAGTGGGCCAACCGAGCCGGTAGCTCAGTGATTTTAAACTCCTGTTTTGCCTCGCATTTTTTCCGCGCTGATTGAACAGCGAGCCATTTGGAGCTGGCACCATGACGATGGCCATCGATCAGGATCTGCAGACGTACTGTGTCCAGGTCGCCACGCGAGCGAAGGTGGCGGCGGCGGCCTTAGGGCGCGTCACCGGACAGCAAAAAAACGACTGGCTACGCCAATCGGCGCGGGCGTTGCGCCAACATACCGACGGCATTTTGGCTGCGAATAAACAGGACATTCAAGCCGCACCCGACTACGGTTTAACCGACGCCCAAATCGATCGACTCAAGCTGTCTGCTGACCGCGTCGAGACAATTGCCGCTGGCATGGAGCAGATTGCGATGCTGCCGGATCCGATCGGCGAATTGATCGATTCGAGTGTGCGTCCCAACGGACTGCGGATAAGCAAGGTGCGTGTACCCCTGGGTGTCGTGTTCTTTATTTACGAGTCACGCCCCAACGTGACGGCGGATGCCGCTGCCATTTGCGTCAAGAGCGGCAACGCGGTGATTCTGCGAGGTGGTAAGGAAGCGGCCCATTCCAGCCGCGCGATCGTCGAAATCCTCTGCGATTTGGCAACACAATGCGGCCTTCCGCAGGACGCGGTTCAACTGGTCGCCACACCCGACCGCGAGGCGGTGAGCCATTTCTTAGCGTTGGCGGAGTATATCGACGTCGCGATTCCGCGCGGCGGCGAAGGCTTGATTCGCCGCGTAACGCAGGAAGCCACAATGCCCGTCATCAAACATTTTGATGGCAACTGTCATGTCTATGTGGACCGCGACGCCAATTTGAAAATGGCGACGGAGATTACCGTCAACAGCAAGTGCCAGAGGATGGGAGTCTGCAACGCCGCCGAATCCCTGCTGGTACATCGCAACATCGCGACTCGGTTCTTGCCCGACGTCGTCGAGGCCATGTCGGCATTTGGCGTTGAAATCCGCGGCGACGCGGCGACGCTCGAAATCATCAAGAGCGCGAAAGCCGCCACGGAAAACGACTATCGGACGGAGTTTCTCGGGCCGATCATTAGTGTCAAAATCGTGGCATCGACCGACGAAGCGATAGATCACATCAATGAATACGGTTCCCGACACACCGATGCAATCGTCACCGACAACATACACGCGGCGCGAGAATTCACGACTCGCGTGGATAGCTCCGCCGTAATGGTCAACGCCAGTACGCGGTTCAACGATGGCGGCGAATTTGGATTGGGTGCCGAAATCGGTATCAGCACGGATCGATTCCACGCGCGGGGTCCCTGTGGATTGCGCGAGCTGACTAGCTACAAGTACATTGTCGAAGGACAAGGACAGACCCGCTGATGTCGCAGCCGTCCGAGGCTGTTAAGGCGGGTAGCACGACGCGAAGCAACGACGCGAGACGAAGATCACCTCGTCTCACGTGTTTCAAGGACGAGACATATGCATGAAATCGAACTAACGCGCGAAGAGCAAGACCTCCTGCAGGCCGATGCGTCGGAAACGCCTGGTAACCGCCGCGATCTGCCCGACGTGTCCCGACTGCCAGCGGACGAGCTGGCCGCGCCGGCAGCGTTGGACGTCCGCCGGCAGCTGGAGGTGATCGAAGCGTTTCATCAGGACGTCGCGGAACGGTTTGCCGACGCACTTTCACGGGCGTTGCAGCGACTCGTGGAAGTTCAACTCACGGATGTGCAGGCGATGATTTACAGTCAATTCGCCTTTGGCCGACCGCGGCCCACGTGCTATTTCGTGTTGCAAGCCGCTCCCCTGGCGGCCCCCTTGGCGCTGGATCTCAGCCCTCGTTTGCTCTACCCGCTGCTAGACGCCCTATTGGGCGGCGGTAAGCACTCGTGTGCTCTGCCCGAAAGGGCGCCCTCCGAACTGGAACAACGACTCTCGCGGCGTGTCGTCGGCATGATCCTGGACGAACTGCACGATGCCTGGGAACCGCTGTTGGCCGTCAACTTGTCGATCGACCGTATCGAAAGCGATGCACAACGTGTGCGCGTCGTGGCTCCTGGCGATGACGTCGTCATTCTGACCTTTGAAGTTCGCCTAACCGAACAGTCGGGCACGTTTAGCTTGTGCCTTCCACAGCGCACCATCCGCAAAATGGTCGACAAATTGTTGGTGGGCGAATTCACCGGCGCTGAAGGAGCAGCATTGCGTGCGGCCAGAGGCGGCGAATCGGTGGAACTCACCGCACATTTTGAGGCCGAACCCATATCGCAAATCGAGTTGGACAATCTGCGCACGGGCGATGTGCTATTGTCGGAGGTCGACGCCGATGGCTGGGTCCAGATTAGCTTGGACGGCCGCCGCACGTGCCAAGGACGCCCCGGAGCGCTGAATGGCCGTCGCGCGATCGTGATCGGCCCTTCGCCGACACCAGGTCGGACCAACGGCTAGTCGACCGGCAACGGTGACTTACGAGCGTCCCGCCGCCAGCGACGGTTCGGCCTCGGTGACTCGCTTAGGAAGCGGGGGTAGTTCTTCCTCCAACACGCCCTTAACCCGAGGCCAAATCAATGCCGCCTCGTAGACCATCCAGAGTTGCAGCCCCAGCGTGATCAACCCGAACGCGACCAACAGCCATTTGCCCTGCGCCCACCAGCCTTCAGGCGTGAACAGTTGCATCAACAGTGCCCACACCGGCATCACTAACATCAGGGACATCGGAATCAAAATGGCTAACATCGGCTTGCTGCGCCGCCAGAGATAGAAGGCGGTCACCATAAATGCCAACCCCGCTAACAATTGATTCGTCGCTCCGAACAAGGGCCATAAGATCAGGCCCCCGGTCCCGGGAGAGCCGCCCGGCGAACGCATCATGGCTAACGCCAACCCGAGTCCCACCGCCACCGTGGTCGCCCCATACTTGTTCTTCAGGGGAACGACGTGGAAATGACCGGCGAGTTCCTGGATCACATATCGCTGCAAACGCGTGGCGGTATCTAGCGTGGTCGCTGCAAAGCAGGCGACCAAGGTGGCAATAATGCCCACACCATGGCGCAAGGGAATGCCCAGTGAGCTCAAGAAATTGGCGCCACCTTCCACGAACGCCCCCACGGTGTCGCCCAATTTGAAGTTATTCCAATCACCATCCTGTCGGTAGCGAGTCCGCCAGGCGTCATTGAGCACCAGTTCGTGACCGTCGCTGGTCTGCTGAATCGCATATCGCCCGTCCGCCTGCTTCGAAAACAAGCCCATCCCGACTCCCGCAGTGCACGCCAGAATCACAATGACCGCTAAGGCACCTTCAAGCAGCATTGAACCGTACGCAACGTATTGTGCGTCTCGCTCGTTGTCGACCTGTTTGCTGCTGGTCCCGCTACTCACCAAGCAATGAAATCCGCTACAAGCCCCACAGGCAATCGTAATAAACAGGAACGGCAACATCGGTGGAGTGTGTGCGGGTAGCGCCTCGCGAGGAACCACGGCCGGTGTGCTGGCGGACAGGTCGGCCTTTCCTGACACCACCGCGAACCCAATTCCCAGCACCAGCAATAACAACGCAACGAGTAACTGATGGCTGTTGATGTAGTCCCGCGGCTGCAGCAAAAGCCACACCGGCAAGACCGACGCAAAGAAGCAGTAGACCATCAATACGGCGGTCCACGTGACAATCGGATTAACCGTCGGGAGCCCTTCGATCAGCGTCTGTTCGTGTTCGCCCGCGCCCAACTTCACGTCGACCGTGTCCGACCAATGAGAGCCGTCCGTGCCAGCGCTTTGCACGACCTGAACCGGCAGGTACTCGACACCGACGTAGACCGACGCATAGAGAACAACCAAACAAATCAAGGACGGCCACAACAGGTGCGCATTTGCTGCGGTGTGTCCAGATGCCGATGGCCATCGCCAGTGGCATCGCAATCCACACCGACAACACGGTCTCAGGATAGAACGCAAAGATATTCGCAATCACCATTCCGAAGATCGCCAGCACCACCGTCAAGGCCGCGAACAAGATCAACAGAAATAGGATCCGCGCCCGAGGATTAATCACTCGCCCTGCGATCTCCCCAACGGTTTGGCCACGATTTCGCAGCGATACGATTAGTGCGCCAAAGTCGTGAACCGCCCCCACGAATATGCAACCGAAAACCACCCATAGCAGGGCGGGCAGCCAACCCCAGAAGACGGCAATCGCGGGGCCCACAATCGGTCCCGTTCCGGCAATGCTAGTGAAGTGGTGCCCGAATATCACCTGACGATGCGTGGGCACAAAGTCCACCTCGTCGCGCAATTGATGACTGGGGACGTCCGCCGTTGGATCGATCTGAAAGACTCTCCGCGCCAGCCAACGGCCGTAGGTGTGATAGGCCACGATGAAGCCGAAGAACGAGCCGACAGCGACCAATAGGGTACTTAACGAAGCCATCAAGATCCTCCGGTGGAAGAGCGTGGGTCGTCACGGAGGCCAACCGTGAGCAATCCTGAGCGAAGCTCTCGACTCTAGGCGGCCCCCATTGCACCCAGTCCGCAGAAAATCACGACTCGCTCTATCATATCAGGCCGCTGCGCCAGACGGTAGCGCCGCGGGCGTGGACGCCGACGTGTGCACTCCTATAATGAGGATCCGTTTTGGCCGGAGACGCCAGGCTGATCGGCAAGGTCGGTAGTTTTGAATTCTGTTTTTGGAAGGGATCGACTTCGTGGCAGAGCATGTGGTGATCATTGGCAGTGGGCCGGCCGGTTGGTCGGCCGCGATTTATGCGGCGCGGGCCAACCTGAATCCATTACTTTTCGAAGGAACGATCAAGCCCGAAATGATTCCCTTGGGGCAATTGGCCTTCACGACGGAAGTCGAAAACTACGCCGGCTTCCCCGCCGGAAACGTACGTGCGTTTGTCGAAAGTGCCGTGGCCCCGGAACGCCACTACAACCTGCCTCCTGCGCCGGCCGGCCACGAAAAAAACGGCCAGCCCCACTATGCCGTCCAGGGCATGGAGTTGATGGAGTTGATGAAGCAGCAGGCGCTAAACTTTGGGACGCGCGTGGTGTCGGACGACATCGTGGAGGTCGATTTTTCCGCCCGTCCGCTGAAAGTGAAGCCCGCTAGCGGTGATTGGCAGGAAACACATACGGTGATCGTCGCCACCGGCGCCCGCGCCAATTATTTGGGGCTGCCGTCGGAGGAAGCCTTCAAGAATCGAGGGAGTTAGCGCGTGCGCTGTGTGCGATGGGGCCCTGCCGCGTTTTCGCCAAAAGCCGTTGATCGTCGTGGGGGGCGGTGATTCCGCCGTGGAAGAGGCCACTTACCTAGCGAAATACGCCGAGAAGGTCTACATGATCCACCGACGTGACCAGCTCAGGGCCTCGAAAATCATGCAGGACCGAGCGCTGAACAGCGACAAGATTGAGGTCGTCTGGAACCACGTTGTAGATCAGGTGCTGGGCGACGACAGCAACGGTGTGACCGGGGTGCGTTTGAAGTCGAGCATCGACGATTCGACGCAGGAATTGCCGGCCGCCGGTATGTTCCTGGCGATCGGCCATACGCCAAACACCGACTTCTTGCGCGGCAAGCTCACCATGAACGACAAGGGTTACATTCAGTGGACGACGCCCTTCCGCACCTACACAAGTGTTGAAGGGGTGTTTGCGGCAGGCGACGTCGCGGACGACTACTATCGTCAAGCGATCACCTCGTCCGGCACAGGCTGCATGGCGGCGTTAGATGCCGAGCGTTACTTGGCCGCTCAGGGACTCTAGATCGAAGACCGAAGTTATTGCTTTTTTGAGGCGGTGAGGATGATCCCGGGGCGCACGGTCGGTGTGCGGGCCGCCGGGTCGATTTTCCCGAACAGGTAATCCGATTGCCATGAGTGATCCTTCTGCCCGCATCGAGCGCGATCGGCAACTTCTGCTGGATGCCCAACAAAACGGTCCCGGGGCCACGTTGGGGGCCTACGTCCGCTTATCCGGCCCCGGCTGGTTACAAAGTGCGATCACGCTAGGCGGCGGTTCGCTGGCCGGGGCCCTATTCCTCGGCATCCTAGGTGGGACCAGCCTGATCTGGCTGCAATTGGTTGCCATCATGATGGGTGTGGTCATGTTGTCGGCCATCAGCTACGTCACACTCTCGACCGGCAAACGCCCCTTCCGAGAAATCAATCAGCACATCAATCCGGTACTCGGCTGGGGATGGCTGATCGCAACTTGCATGGCCAACATGATTTGGTGCATGCCGCAATTCAGCTTGTGCTACGCCGCCTTGCACGAAAACCTATTGGGACCGGAGCGGGTTGGCGACTCGCGCGACGCAAAATTGGCGGTTTCCGCAGTCATATTGGCGGCAGCCGGCTTGGCCGTGTTCCTAAATAGTCGTCATGGTTTGGCCGCCAAACTTTTTGATACGTTCCTCAAGGGCCTGGTGGCCATCGTCGTCCTCTGTTTCCTAGGGGTCGTAGGCCTGTTGGCCGCCAATGGGGATTTGAACTGGAGCGAGATCCTGACGGGCTTTATTCCCGACCTATCCAAGTGGAACGCTCCCACTGGCAAGATCGCCCAATTGCTCGCTCAATTGCCCGTGTCCGCTCAGCAATATTGGTCACAGATCCTTGTCCGTGAACAGAGGGCCGTGATGATCGGGGCTGCCGCCACGGCCGTCGGCATCAACATGACGTTCCTTATGCCCTACACCTTACTCAATCGTGGCTGGGACAGGACCTTTCGCGGACTGGCCCGTTTCGATCTCTCCACCGGGATGGCCATCCCCTACGTGCTGGTCACCAGTTGCGTGGTCATCGCGGCCTCCGCCACTTTCCACGCCCAAGTCGACGAAAAGTTCTTGAGCAGCGATCCGGAGATCTGTCAGCAGAGCCCAATTTATGGTGGTGCGACCAATTTGGTGGCTGCCCTTTTGGCCTCCGAACTCGGCAACGATGTTTGGTCGAGCTTGACCTCGGATGAACAGCAGTCACGGATCGCGGCGCGGATGGCGGAAATGCCCGAGCCCGAAAAACGCGTCGTTTCGTCCTTGGTGCGCCGAGACGCCTTCCAGCTCTCAAAAGCGCTCGCACCGCTGCTGGGACAACAGCGGGCCAATTTGGTATTTGGCATCGGCATCTTTGGCATGGGGTTCTCGACAATTATCATTCTGATGCTAATCAACGGCTTCGCGTTTTCCGAAATCTTCGATCAACCCCTGGGCGGCGCGCGCACGTCGTGGGCTGTTTGGTCGCGGGGGTCGTCGGCGCGCTGTGGCCGATTGTATGGGACGGACCCGCGAAGCTCTGGTTGGCCATCTTGGCCTCCAGTTTCGGAATGATGCTGTTGCCCATTGCCTACGTCACCTTCTTTATGATGATGAACAATCGCAAACTGATGGGCGAGTCGAAGCCGACGGGAATCAGGATGCTGGCGTGGAATGTCTTGATGGGCATCTCGGTGCTGGGCGCGATCGCTGCTGCCTACGCGGCCATCAAGGAGAAGGCAGCCGATCCGATCGCAGGCCGCGTCGTGTTCTACGGCGCGATCGCCTACATCGTACTTGTAATCGCAGGGTTTTGCTGGAAAACGCCCGCTGTGAA
This sequence comes from uncultured Planctomycetales bacterium, assembly GCA_963785495.1. Classification (GTDB taxonomy): domain Bacteria; phylum Planctomycetota; class Planctomycetia; order Pirellulales; family Pirellulaceae; genus CAWAVP01. The sequence goes on from CAWAVP010000026.1 coordinate 374,098, forward strand.
AACGGCCGACTCCTAGCCCTGACCGTGGTCGCGGTCGACGCGAAATCCGCATTTCGATGGGCACCGTTTCAGTGCGGGACGCATGCCGGCTAAAATGGGTAAACAGGTCTCCGGTTTTTCCGGCACGCAAGAGGATTCTGACAGATTATGGACAAGCTTCCCATCGTCGACGCCCGTAAGAAAGACGCTATCGGCCGCTCCGTTTGTCTGCAAGGTTGGCTCCGGACGCGGCGGGATTCGAAAGGTGGATTTTCGTTCCTCGAATTGAACGATGGTTCGTGCCTGGGCAACATTCAGGTGATTGCCGACAGCAAGCTCGCCAACTACGAAAGCGAAGTGAAACGGCTGTCGCCCGGCTGCAGCCTGTCCGTTTGGGGCGAGATTAAACCGTCCGGCGGCAAAGGCCAGGTGACCGAATTGTTGGCGGAAAAACTCCAAGTCCATGGTTGGGCTGATCCGGAAACCTATCCGCTGCAGAAAAAACGGCATAGTTTCGAAAAGCTCCGCGAATGGGCCCACCTGCGCCCCCGCACCAATACCTTCGGAGCGGTCATGCGGGTGCGGAACTGCCTGAGCCAATCCATCCATCGGTTCTTCCAGGACCGCGGCTTCCTCTATGTGCACACCCCGATCATCACCGCCAGCGACTGTGAAGGGGCGGGCGAGATGTTTCGTGTCACCACGCTGGATCCGGCCAACCCACCCAAGGCCAACGGCCAGGTCGATTTCACACACGACTTTTTTAAGCGTCCCACGTTTCTGACCGTCAGTGGTCAATTAGAGGCAGAGATCTTCGCAACCGCTCTAGGCAAGGTTTACACGTTCGGCCCGACATTTCGGGCCGAAAACTCGAATACGTCCCGACACCTTGCAGAATTCTGGATGGTTGAGCCCGAGATGGCATTTTATGAGCTGAGCGACAACATGGATCTGGCTGAGGCCTTTTTGAAGCAGCTGTTTCGCGACGCGCTGGAAACGTGCCACGAAGATATGCAATTCTTCGCGCAATTCGTCGACGACACGGTTATCGAGACGCTGCAGGGGATAATCGACAGCCAATTCGTGCGACTCACCTACTCGGACGCCATCGACATCCTGACATCGAGCGGCCAGAAATTCGAATACCCCGTCACCTGGGGCACCGATCTGCAATCCGAGCATGAAAGGTATTTGACCGAACAACATTTTGCCCAGCCGGTGATCCTGTACGACTATCCGCGTGCGATTAAACCGTTCTATATGAAAGTCAACGACGACGATCGCACGGTTCGCGCAATGGATGTCCTCGTGCCAAAGGTCGGTGAGATTATTGGAGGCAGCCAACGTGAGGACCGCCTGGACGTCCTGGAGGCCCGCATGAAAGAACAGGGCCTGAACGCGGCTGACTACTGGTGGTACACAGAACTGCGCCAGTTCGGCACCGTGCCTCACGCCGGCTTTGGCCTAGGACTGGAACGCCTGGTGCAATTCGTCACCGGAATGACCAACATCCGCGACGTGATCCCCTTCCCTCGCACGCCCGGCAATGCCGACTTCTAGATCGCATGCGTACCTTCTCCGTCCGGCAACACGTGGCCGGAGGCCGGATGAGGGCCGATTGGAGTCGCGGCACAGAGGAACGCGCCGCTGGCCGGACGGAACCTCACCTCGCACTCAGAATGTTATGGATTGCGATCACGCCGACAGCACATCGGCGGCATCCGCGCAGAGTTGTGCGGCCACATCCTGAGTATCGGCTTCAGCGATCAAGCGGACTATCGGCTCGGTATTGCTGGCTCGGACCAATAGCCAGCGATCGGGCCAATCCAAACGCAAGCCGTCCAAACGACTGGGAGTGGCATCAGGAAAATGGCGGGTCAGACGATCGAAGCTCGCGGCGATCTCCGCGGCGGCTCACGGCACCTTGGTCTTGTGAATCGCGTATTGCGGCAGCGCAGCGGCGAGTTGGCTAAGTGGCAGTCCGGATTTGGCCATGGCGTCCAGGATAAGAGCCATGCCAACAAAACTGTCGCGAACGAAACCAACGCGCGGATCGATGGGACCACCGTTGCCCTCACCTCCGAACACGGCGTGTTTGTCCATCATCAGCGCGGTCACGTTGGCTTCGCCGACTTTCGCGTGGTAGCAGGGCACACCAAATTCGTCGGCCAGATCCTGCGACATTCGACTTGTACTGCAATTCGTCACGATGGGTCCCGGGTTCTGACGCAAGACATGTTGTACGGTTAGGGCGAGCGTATATTCTTCGCCGACGTACCGGCCGGCTTCGTCAATCAGGGCAAGTCGGTCGGCATCCGGATCTTGACAAAAACCGACCTCCACACCTTCACGACTGACACGATCGCACACGCCTTTCAAGTTATCCGCGGTGGGCTCGGGGGTATGCTCGAATCGTCCGTCCGGGGGCGTTCCCATCAAAACCAACTGGCAATTGAGCTCGTCCAGCAGGCGTCTTCCCAGCAGGCTACCGGCACCGTGATTGGAGTCCAATAGAACTCGGAAGCGGCGGGCGCGAATGGCGGCGACGTCGACGGTCGACAGCACCAACTCCGCGTGTCGAGTGAGTGTGTCATCACAGGGTCGAACACCTCCCAGACGTTGATGATCGACCCATTTGGGCGACCGGCCGCTGCGGTAGGCCTCCATTACGGGCTGGCCGGCGGCCTCAGAAATCACTCGACCATCAGCACCGAACAGTTTCAGTCCATTGTATTGGGGCGGATTGTGGCTGGCCGAGATCTGAATTCCCCCTGCCGCTGCGGCTTCGCGCACCAAGACCCCCGTTGTCGGCGTAGCGGCGATGCCTGCGTCGATCACATCGCGGCCAACTGCGCAAAGCGATGCTCCGACCAGATCTGCCACCATCGCGCCAGTCGCACGACCGTCGCGAGTTACGACAATCGGCCCGTCGTCGATCTGCGCAGCAAACGCGCACACGTAACGCATGGCCACTTCGGGGGTCAGCGATTGTCCGACCACGCCGCGCAGTCCCGAGACGCTGATAATGGGTTCGGCGGTCACAGCCAGGTCCTTTCGACGACAGCCCACGTAGGGGGAAGCTGAGTTGGTGAAGCATAACCTACAGGACGCCCGTTTGCCGAGACGGGACGGCGGTTGAAGGCACCACGGCCCTCGGCGTAAAATCATGTTTTATTGACGACGGCGCGGCAAATCAGCCGGGGCGCCGAACGACAGCCCGGGATTCGTAGTCTCCGCTTGGCAATGGTGGTGCCATTATCCGCGCCGTAGGCAATAGTCGGCACCTGACCTCGAACTCTTAACGGAACCTCCATGTCTGACGCCTCGACGACTCTGGACGTAGCGACCGCTCTACAACAAATCGATCAGGCCGCCGCCAGGGGTCAACTGTCCGAGGGCGCTGTCAAGAACCTTCGCACATGGCTCACCGAAAGCCGCTACGTCGACTACGTGTCGAGCGTGCTGCGCCACGTCGCCGACCAAAAATGGCAAGCGCTGGACGATGCCTTCTGGACAATCATCCCGTTCGGCACAGGCGGTCGACGAGGGCGAATGTACGAGATTGGCTCCAACACGATCAATGATCGGACAATCGGGGAAAGCGCTCAAGGCTTGGCCGACTATGTCAAACAATATCGCACCGGGACCGGCCCCTTGTCGTGTGCCATTGCCTACGACACACGCCATCAATCGCCTCATTTTGCGAGGCTGTGTGCCGAAGTCATGGTGGCGGCCAACTTCACCGTTTATTTTTTGGACGACTATCGTAGCACGCCCGAACTTTCGTTTTTGGTCCGTCACAAGCACTGCTGCTGTGGCATCATGGTGACCGCCAGCCATAATCCCCCCAGTGACAATGCGGTCAAAGTCTATTGGTCGACCGGCGGTCAAATCTTGCCGCCTCACGACCAGGGCGTCATCCAGCGGGTGATGACCGTGGAAAGGGTGGAGCGGGCCGATTTTGATCAAGCCGTATCCGAGGGCAAAGTGGTATTGTGCCGCGAAGACGTCGACCAGGCCTTCATCGAAGCGCTTCAGGGCGAGGCGTTCCCGGGGCCCCGGGAGCTGAAAGTCATCTATTCTCCGCTGCATGGCGTCGGCGCGTCGGCCGTCGTACCGGCGCTGTTGGCCGATGGATTTCGGGACGTGGAGGTGTTTGCGGAACACGCGGAACCGAGCGGTGATTTTCCCAATGTGCCCAACCATGTCTCGAATCCCGAGAACACGGCGGTGTTCGATCGCATCATCGGCCGAGCCCAGAAGGTTGGAGCAGACGTGATTCTGGCGTCCGACCCCGACTGTGATCGCCTGGGCGTCGCCGCCCCCGTCGCGCGCAACCGATGGTCTTTGGAAAACCTTCAACGGCAACCAAATCGGAGTTTTGCTGGCAGACTACATCCTGGAACAACGCAAAGCGGCAGGCACACTTTCGCCTGAACACTACGTGGTCAAGACGTTGGTCACAACCGAGATGATTCGACGCATCGCGGACTCCTATGGGGTACGGACGGCCGGCGATCTACAGGTGGGCTTTAAATGGATTGCCGGTGTCATCGATCAGTACGGACCAGACCATTTCGTGTTCGGAACGGAGGAATCGCACGGCTACTTGGTGGGCCAATATGCGCGTGACAAAGACGGCGCCGTCGCGTCGATGTTGATGGCCGAACTGGCAGCGTTGACCAAGTCCAGGGGACAATCCTTGCACGACAAACTCGACTCGCTTTTCTGGCAACACGGGTTTCATGCGGAGCGTTTGATGACCCAAACCATGCCAGGGTCCGAAGGTATGGCACAAATGAAGGCCCTCATGCAGAAGTTCCGCCACGATCCACCGCTTTCGATTGGGGGCCTCCGTGTGATCGGAATGCGCGACTACCAGCAGCGTCAGTACGTTCCGATCGGCGGATCGCCGCAGCCGTTGACCGGGCCGCAGGCAGACCTCGTGATCTTCGATCTAGCGGAGGAAGGCAATTATGTCGCGGCGCAGTCCATCGGGTACGGAGCCCAAGGTCAAGTTCTACATGTTCACCTATGTAGCGCCGGAGCAATTGGCCGACCTGGACGAGGCAAAATCGGCCATGAATCAGCGGCTAGCCCACTTCCAAGACGATCTGGAAGCCTTTGCCGCAAGCGTGTAAGGCGTGCCATGTCTGAACAAGCCGATTCGGACGCTGCAGCCGCTGGCGACCCGGCGGACCACGACTTCGGTTTTCGGCGAGCCGCCGCGAAGGTCCGTGAATTTCCCCAAAAGCCAGGCGTGTACCTGTTGAAGGATGCGGCCGGTCGCGTGATCTACGTGGGCAAAGCGACCAACTTACGGTCCCGCGCCGGCAGCTATTTTCCAAGCGGCCGCCGAGGAACAACGCACGGCATACTGGATCCACGAAATCTGCGACGCCGACTTCATCGAATGCGATAGCGAAGTCGATGCGCTGTTGGTGGAATCGAGGCTGATCAAGGACATACAGCCAAAACACAATAAGGAATTGAAGGACGACAAGACCTTTCCGTATTTGATGATCACCACGCGCGAGGATTTTCCACGCGTCGAAGTGACGCGCGAACCCAAAGATCGTGGCGTGAAGCTCTATGGCCCATTTGCCAGTGCCGGCGCGTTGCGCGGTGCGATGCAGGTGCTGCAACGGATCTTCAAATTTCGTACCTGCAGCCTGGATATTGATGAAGACGACGACCGCTGGCAATGGTTTCGTCCGTGCCTGCTGGCCAGCATCAATCAATGCACCGCACCCTGCAATCTTGCGGATTAACAAAGAAGACTATCGCCGCGATATCAAGCAGCTTCAGATGTTTCTTGGAAGGCAATAAGACGCCGCCTGATCAAGACAAATGCAGCAAGAGATGCAGGAAGCCGCCAAGCTATTGGCATTTGAAAAGGCCGCCCAACTGCGGGACGAAATCCATATGCTCGAAACACTCGACGAGCGTGGCGAGTTGGATACGCACGCACAGCCGGAGGTCTTTTACATCGATCCTAAGAAAGGTCTCAGCGGCTTGCGAAAGGTTCTCAAACTCCACGAAACGCCACGCACGATCGAAGGGGTCGACATTGCGCACTTGGGCGGCGGCGAGACTGTGGCCAGTCTGGTGCAATTCATCGACGGACTGCCGTTCAAGCCAGGTTATCGCCGCTATCGGATCCAAGGTGTGGAAGGAATCGACGATTTCCGCAGCATCCACGAAGTCGTTGCGCGACGTTATCAGCGATTGTACGATGAGGGGAGTGTCTTTCCCGATCTGCTGCTGATCGATGGCGGCAAAGGGCAATTAAATGCCGCGCTGGCCGCCTTCGAAGAACGAAAGATTCCACCGCCCGTCTTGTTGTCACTGGCCAAGCGGGATGAAGAGATCTTCTTACCTGGCGAACAGGAACCTCTGCGGCTCAGTCGGCACGCCTTCGCCCTGCGTCTGCTGCAATACGTGCGAGACGAAGCACACCGATTCGCCCAGCACTATCACCATATCCTTCGACGCAAGCGGACGCTGGGAGAATGACCCGGCCGGACGAGACGGACCCGGCGTTGTGGGCAACGCGTCGCACGGCCCCCGCGCGCACCGGACAGGGCAATATGCGCGATGGCATCGGTGCGCAGACTCGGTCACTCGACAGTGACGCTTTTGGCCAAGTTACGTGGTTTGTCTACGTCGCAGCCTCGCAGTTGAGCGATGTGATATGCCAGCAACTGCAGGGGAATGATCGACACGATCGGCTGCAGAAAATCTTCGACGACCGGGATGCGGATCACATCGTCGGCCAACTCCATTACATGCTGATCTCCGTGACCAGCCACCGCAATCACCGGACCTCCGCGGGCCTTGATCTCTTCCAAGTTCGCCATCACCTTATCGTAAACAAGTCCCTGGGGCATGACGAACACGCTGGGAGTCGCTTTGTCGACCAATGCGATCGGGCCGTGCTTCATTTCGGCCGCCGGATATCCCTCGGCGTGGATGTAACTGATTTCTTTCAGCTTCAGCGCACCTTCCAGGGCCGTCGGAAAGTTGTATTGCCGGCCGAGGTACAGGAAGTTGTTGCATTCGCAATACTTTTCAGCGACGCGACGGACTTCGTCGTCAGCCTGCAGTGCCTCCTCAACACGCTGAGGAAGTTCCTCCAAGGCGTGAATGATGCGTTGCCCTGCACCGTAACTCAAATGGCGCAGCCGACCAAAATACAAAGCCAGCATCGTCAGTACGGCCAGCTGCGAGGTGTAGGCCTTGGTGGATGCGACCCCTACCTCTGGTCCCGCATGGAGATAGATGCCGCCATCGGCCTCCTGCGCGATCGTGCTCCCCACCACGTTACAGATGGCCAACGTGGGATGCCCTTTGCGCTTCATCTCGCGCTGCGCTGCCAACGTGTCGGCCGTTTCACCACTTTGCGTAATCGAAAACAGAATCGTGTCGTGCTCAACCGGCGGATTGCGATATCGCAGCTCGCTGGCATACTCGACCTCGACCGGCAAGCGCGCGAACTCTTCCATTAGATATTCACCCACCAAGGCCGAATGCCAACTGGTTCCACACGCCGTCAGCAACACACGATTGACGCGCCGCAATTGCCGCGGGCTTAGGTTCAGACCACCGAAAATGGCCGTCGCGTTGTCCTTACACAAGCGGCCCCGCATCGTATCCCGCAGCGACTGAGGTTGTTCGAAGATCTCTTTGAGCATGAAATGCTCGTACTCGTCGTCCAGCGTCACTGCGTTCGAGTCAATATCCAGGACGCGAACATCGTGTTTGACATGGCCGCGATCACGATGCGTGACTCGTAAGGTGTCGCCCGTGATAACGGCTATCTGATGGTCAGCCAAATAGACAATGCGATCCGTGTAGCCGGCCAGTGGCGAAGCGTCGCTGGCGACAAAATGCTCCTTGTCGCCGACACCGACCACCAAAGGACTGCCCAGCCGCGCCGCAATCATGACGCCAGGGTAGTCGCGAAACAGGACAACCAAGCCGTAGGTGCCCCGCAGTTCCGAGACGGCAGCCCGCACAGCACGTACTAACAATTCATGTCGCGATGGGCCTTCATCCCCCTCGACCGCCTGTTGCAGATGGTAGGCAATTAAGTGCGCGATGACCTCCGTGTCGGTCGCCGAGGCGAATTCGTATCCGTAGGCCTTCAATCGTTCCTTGAGACCGGCGTAGTTTTCGATCACCCCATTGTGTACCACGGCGACCTCACCATCCCCCCCGAGGTGAGGATGGGCGTTTTCCCGAGTCGGTGGTCCGTGCGTGGCCCAACGCGTGTGACCAATTCCCAGCGTCCCGTGCAAGGGATCGCTGGACAAGCAGGCCTCGAGAGCCTGAATACGGCCAGGAGTCTTCGTGATGGAGAGTCCCCACTCTGGGCTCAGGGTCGCCATACCCGCACTGTCATAGCCGCGGTATTCTAGCCTCCGTAGGCCTTCGAGTAAGAATTCCGTCGCCTCACGTTGGCCGATGTAACCCACTATGCCGCACATATCCAGAGACTCCCACAAACACAGCTACGATTTCAATGCGTCGCCGGGCTCTTGCACAAAGCCCCGCATCCCTGTATCCACTTCCACGACGGCGGTGGCAGTTTAGACCGTCCATCACGGTTATAGCACGCCGGTCCGCTACTCCTACGAACGAAGCGGGGACTTCGATCGCCAGTTTACCGACCGAAAACCTTTGGCAGTCTAGGTCATCAATGGCCTTGATTCTGTGGCTCGACTTGCCTTCGATCCAAGAAATGGCGTAGAACACCGGCCATGAGATGGATGGCACCACGTTGCCGCGCCCCTCATCCGACTTGCGGACGACGAAACATTACCAGGAGCTCTCACGGATGGCCGCGCGTGCCGGTACCAGCTACATCGTCATTCCTGCACGTCTGCAGTCGAGCCGACTCCCCCGCAAGCTACTGCTGCGCGAGACAGGTAAGTCGGTACTTCAACACACGTTCGAGGCAGCGTCACGAGCTCGGAAGCCCTCGGGAGTTTGGGTGGCGACGGATGCCCAGGAAATCGTCGACGAAGTCCGTCGCTTCGGCGGCCGAGCGGAGTTGACCGATCCGAGTGCGGCGAGCGGCACGGATCGAGTCGCCGAATTGGCCCGGCGCCTACCGGTGGCCGACATCGTGGTGAACGTGCAGGGAGACGAACCCGAAATTTCGGCCGAGGCAATCGACGCAGTCATCGACAACCTGGAGCGTGATGCACACTCCGTCATGGCGACGCTCGCCACCCCCATCCGCTCGCGACGCGCAATTCCAGGATCCGGCTTGCGTCAAAGTGGTCTGCGATGAAAAGGGCCGCGCCCTGTATTTCAGCCGCAGCCCGGTTCCTTATGTCCGCGACTGGGACGAACGCTTGCTGACCGACTCTCAGCCGGTCCTCCTCCAGCACATCGGTTTGTACGCTTATCGACGCGATTTCTTGTTGCAGCTGGCCAAAATGCCGCCAGCCGAACTGGAGCAACTGGAGAAGCTGGAACAGCTGCGAGTCCTTGCCGCTGGCCATGCGATTTCCGTTGGAGTCGTGGACGAGCCGACAATTGGCATCGATACGGCGGATGATTACAGGGCCTTTGTCGAACGATATTCGCGGCGTACAATGTCGGCTTAAGGGTCCGTCCTGGGCCGGGCCTATCGAATCACAACCCCTCTCGCCGTGGGCTTCAACCTCGTGTGTTGGTGCCAGAGGACGCGTGCTGCCGAGCCGATGTCTGGGAGTGCGGACCCATGACGTTCATCCGCACGGCGGCGGTCCGCTCAGCCGGCCTACGGGGAAGGAGCGATCTCCACGACCCGTACTCGCAGGTGATCTGCTGGGAGCTAACCTGGATGACCAAACACATATTCGTAACGGGTGGCGTCGTCAGTTCGCTGGGCAAGGGCTTGACGAGTGCTTCGATCGGGATGCTGCTCGAACGGCGTGGCTTGAGCGTCCGTATGCAGAAGCTCGATCCGTATATCAACGTCGACCCGGGCACGATGAGTCCTTATCAACATGGCGAAGTCTACGTACTGGACGACGGCAGCGAGACCGATTTGGATTTGGGCCACTACGAGCGATTCACCAATAGTCCCTTGACCCGCGACAGCAATTACACCACCGGCCAGATCTATCAGGCGGTAATTGAAAAGGAACGGCGAGGTGAATTCCTGGGCAAGACGGTTCAGGTCATTCCTCATATCACTGACGAAATCAAAGGGGTCATTCGCAAGTTGGCGACCGACGACGTGGATGTCGTGATTACGGAAATTGGAGGTACCGTCGGCGATATCGAAAGCCTGCCGTTTCTGGAGGCAATCCGCCAGATGTCGCAAGACGTAGGACGAGAGAACTGCCTCTACATTCACCTCACGCTGGTGCCTTACTTGAAGGCCGCTGCCGAACTCAAGACCAAACCGACACAGCATTCGGTGGGGCAACTGCGACAGATCGGTATTCAGCCCGACATCTTGATTTGCCGTACTGAAAGGTCCATTACCCAGGACGATCGACAGAAGATCGCGTTGTTCTGCAACGTACCTTTGGCCGCGGTCATCGAGGAAAAAGACAAGGACTTCTCGATTTACGAGGTGCCACTAAGCCTGGTCAACAACGGCTTGGACCAATTGATCGTCAATAAGCTGCATCTAAGAGCTGAGTCGCTCAAGCTGGACGATTGGCACGACCTGCTCCACCGCCTGCGGAATCCCCAACACGAAATCAGTATCGCCGTGGTGGGAAAATATGCCGAGCATAAAGACGCGTACAAGTCGATTTACGAGTCGCTCGATCACGCCGGCATCCAACACAACACACAAATCCGCGTCGGGCGAATTCACAGTGAAGAAGTCGAACGCGAAGGGCCCGAGCGGATCCTGGCGGGTTACGATGGGATCCTGGTTCCCGGCGGGTTTGGCGAGCGAGGAATTGAGGGCAAGGTCGAGGCGATCCGATTCGCCCGCGAACGGCAGATTCCTTTTCTGGGCATCTGCTTGGGAATGCAATGCGCCGTAATCGAATTTGCCCGCAATGTTGTTCATCTCCAACATGCGCACTCGACCGAGTTCAGTAAAGATACGGTTCATCCTGTCATCTGCCTGTTGGATGCCCAAAAACAAATCACGGAAAAAGGCGGCACGATGCGTCTGGGTGCTCAGTCTGCCGTGCTGCAGCCGGGGAGCCATGCGGCTGAGTGTTATGAGGCCGAGCAGATCTCGGAGCGCCACCGACACCGTTTCGAATTCAACAATGCCTACCGACAGCAATTCGAAGCTCATGGCATGCGGTTCTCCGGAGCCAGTTCGGACAACAAGTTGGTCGAAATCGTTGAAGTGGCCGAACATCCCTGGTTCGTCGCCGTACAATTCCATCCGGAATTCAAGTCGCAGCCGACGGCCGCGCACCCGCTGTTCGCGGGCTTTGTCAAAGCCGCCATCGAGCGACATGCTGTACGTCCGACGGCCCTCATTCAGGATGGTCCATGAGTGGAAGGGCCTGTGGATTGATTTGACTTTGGCCGCATCCAGCTGAAGAGCAAGAGGAGCGAGACCATGACGGATACGCCGGAAAAGAAACCCAAAATCATCATCGACGAAGATTGGAAATCGCAAGTCGAGCAAGAGCGTGCCCAGGCGCGCGACGCTCAGGAAACGGAACTGGACGAACCTGCCGAAGGGAGTGAGACGTTCGAGGGCCCGGAGGGTCCCCTGCCGCCCGCTTCGTTTGACCTGTTGGTATCGACGCTGACCTCGCAAGTACTTGTCTGCTTGGGCCAAATCCCCGATCCCATGGACCAGCGACAGATCGTTCGCCTCGATTTGGCTCAACACCACATCGATATGCTCGCGATGCTCCAGACCAAGACTGCGGGTAACCTGACCGACGAAGAGGCCAACATGCTGGAAAGCGTGCTACATCAACTGCGGATGCTGTTCGTGACCGTCCGTCAGCAGGTAGGCAAATAGTCACCGCCCGGCCGCCGATGCCCGCGAGGTTTAATCGTCGTCCGCACGCCGTCGCGCGACGACGACCAGTTCATTTCCGCCCCGCAGCAAGTGTTGAACGCCCCGCAGGGGAGCGTCAACGATACCCACAACGCGAATCATCGTCCGTCGCAACGGCGTGTCACTGCGCTTTGACCAATTCCCCGCCGCCACCCCGCCTCCCGCGTAGGCGCCGCCACACTGACGACGCAACTCGCAGCCACGAATCGGTGTAACACGGAGTCACCACGTCGACGACGTCCCAACCGGCTTGCGCCAGCAATCGCGTCATACTGGACCGGGAAAAAAGCTGGAGGTGCACGGGTGAATAATTGGGCGAAAGCGATTTGGATAGTCGGTGCTCCCAGCTGTCGGCGTTGGGCGTGGCAATAAAAGCCATTCCGCCCGAGCGAACCAACTGCGCCGCTTTGGCCAAATGCATGGGCACGTCCGTGACATGCTCGATCACATGAAACGACAGGTACGCATCAAAGCTGCCCGGCGCAAAGTCCTGCTCTTCGAACGTCCCCACCTTGACATCTAAACCGTAGCGATCGCGAATTAGCTGCACCATCGTCGGCGAATGTTCGACGCCCACAACCTCGTAGCCTCGCTGAGCCAAGCGGCGCAACACTTCTCCGCTTCCCGGCCCGACTTCAATCAAACGGCCTTGGGGCAAGTAATGCGTCACGGTCCTGATCCGCTGACGTACTCGACGCTCTTGCATCTCGGAGAACAGTTGCGTCATACAGAAAGAATCCTCACCGTAGAAGTTCTTCTGCTCGTGCTCGAACTGTTCGGTCCGCGCTTCCTCGGTCTCTACTTCCCGCAAGTGATATCGACAATGGCGACAGCAACGATAATCGCCGCCGTGCGTGTCGGCGATAGTCCGCCAATCGTGTGCTCCGCAAGCCGGACACGTGCGTTGCGCGTGAACAAGAGTGGTCGCTTCCGATGTCATCAGCCGCCGGTCCCTCGCTGCGTTTCCAAGGCACAATAAATGGCTGACACCATTTCGTTCAAATACCGATCAATATTCGCCCGCTCGCGAATGATACTCAACGAATGTTCTCCCATTTGCTGCAGTCGACTTGGAGAGGCCAGGGCTTGCGACATCCTATCGACGAGTGTCTCCACATCGTTAGGCGGCACGTAGTAACCATTCTGGCCGTCGTCAATCAAGTCCACTTCTACGCCGTCGCCGGTGGAACAGATGACAGGCAGGCCGTGAGCCATGCCTTCGGAAATGGCCAAGCCGCCGGTTCCTGGTAAGACGAGTATATCGCCCAATTGAAAATAGGCCGAAACCCCTTCATAGATGGCCCCGGTAAACACGACGTGATTGGCGATCCCTAGCTCGGCTGCCAACTGCTCGGCCTGAGGACGCTGCGTACCGTCGCCAACGACCAGCAGTTTGCTGGAAGGTCCCTCGACGGCCGATGTCAGTCGAGCAAATGCCTTGATCAACGTGTCAATGCCCTTCGTTTCATTCATCGAACCAACGAATAGCACGACTTGGTGCCCTTCGAGTCCCAACTCGGTGCGAATCGAGGAACGCGGTCGCGTGTCTGTTCCATCTGTTGTTGCACCAAGTCCGTATCGACGACGTTAATCAAATTGAAACACCTGTCGGCCGGATAGCCCTGTTCCAGAAAATACTCAATCGCGGCCGACGAGTAACCTGCAAACGTCGTGCTGCGTCGCTCGACCCCTTTGACGAACTTGCGGTACCACGCCGACAACCCATGAAACTGCCGCCCACGAACCTCTCCCAAACTCCACCAGACCGTCGGCGTCCTCGTCAGTTTCCCGTACAACCAAGTCAGCCAATTGTTCGGCAGCATGCCACCTTGGACTAGCAGCACATCGGGGCGAAACCGCCACAAGTGATAGGGCAACGTGGGATTGCACATCAACGTCACATTTCGTCCGGTGCTGCTGACGGCACTTTGGATCGTCCAAAGGATGTGCGCGTCGACGCCAGAACGATCCGGCGCATTCGCGAATTTTGTGCCAGAGACCCCTTTACCGACGAACACGCGGACTTGTAGCGCGGGATCGGCCGACAGTCGACGAAAGATGGGCATCCGAAAGCGGTAGCAGACGGCATACACCAGAGCGACTCTGACGGGCCGGTTGTGCCAACCACGAGGCCGCTGGGCCGGATAGGAACCGCGCCGAGGGTATCGGTTGCCCAATGCCGTCGTTTCGAGCGGCTTCGTGGAGTTCTCCGCAGGGGATCGCATCGGATCTGTCATGGACTTAGCCATCAAACCTCATGATCATCGTAGCGGCCCCAATCTCTCCCGATCGCGCAAGGCGTGACTCACGCGAGTGCCTTCTCCCGACGGGAAATAGCAACCGCAGACCCGATGACGGCGGTCGATCTCATCCCGCTCCGGTCAGCCATCAACCGCCGCCGTCCGCTGGCCCGTGCCCCGTTAATGACCTCGTCCGGAGGAAGACGTGACGTGTGCAAGCTCGTTTCTCGAAATCGAAACCCTCTATTCTAGCCCAACGACCGACTTCCGTCTCACCTGACCGCCCTCGAACATCTCGCTCTCAGGACCCAAAACGCAACAGGAACGTCGGCAATCGACGCCCCGTTCAGATTCGCCACCGGGTTCGGTTGCCGCTCTCCCAGTCAAAATGTATGATTGCCCCGTCTCGCCTTGCCGTAATCGACTTTGCCTTCCGCCGACGTCGGCCTCATCCCGTCAGCTTGCTCCATGCAGCCACCCGCCCGCATTTCCGCCACCGCCGCCGGCCTCACGTCCACGAACGCCAAGCACGTCCAGACCGAGCGGCATCAGGCGGCCTGGGACGGGGTCATCTATCGGCATGGCGGTGTCGCTGAGGAACCACTTGTCGCACAAATTCTGTCCGAACTCGAGTCCGGCCGTACGCTGTTGGAGATCGCGGAGTCGCTGCGTGGGTGTTTCTTTCTGGTGATCTGGGATCCGCAACGAAAGACGGCCCATGCGTTTATCGATCCCAATGGGTTGTACTCCGCTTATCGAGGTACGGCCGCCGTCGGTAACTCGTTCCTCGCGTTGTCAGCTCTTGGCGGCTATGGAGTTGACGACATCAATCCGCTGGCGCTCACCGAGTTTCTGCAAACAGGGAACGTCTATTTCGGTGATACGCTGCTGCCCGGCATTCAAAAGATCGCCCCCAATCAATTGATAACCGTCGGGCCGGACGGCCTGCAAACCACTCAGCGAACGATCCCCCAACTGACGGACTCGCCGAAATATCACGATTTGGTGGCGGCCAGTGAACCGGTGGCCGAGATGGCCAAGGGGATGTCCCTCAGTGTCGATCTGACTGGCGGATTCGACTCGCGCATGCTGGCATGCCTGATGAAGTACCATGGTGTCCCGTTCGAAGTCGCGATTTCCGGCAAGCCGGGGCACATCGACATCGTCCTGGCGGAACAAGTGGCCGCGGCGATCGACCGCCCGTTTTTTTTCTCGTCGTGGGATGCCGCAGACGTTGTCGAGGATTTGGACGAGACCCTCACGCGGCTCGACGGACTATGCGGCGTGATCAGTGGATGTCACCGCCTGGCCAAGATGGCCGATGATCGACACCAGCGAGGTATTAATCTGATCTTCAAAGGATCCGGCGGCGAACTCTACAAGGATTTTTTCTGGACCCAAGATTTTCCCTTTTACTGGAGTCAGCATTCGCGACTTGGGCGCCTCCACAGGCTGCGAATGGAATTCGAGCTACTGTCCCAGGACGTTCTGACACCGGAGTACTATCGGGCGTTCGAAGCGGCTCGGGAACAGCGTCTGCAGCGTCTGCAACAATACGTGCTGCCAAAGAACACGCAGACCTACGACAACATTTATTTTCGAGAACGTGTACAGACCTGGAACAGCCGCTTCTTTACGAGTTGCCAACGAAAAGATGTCGCCACGCATTCGCCGCTGTGCGAAACGGAAATGGTTCAAGTGGGTTTCCATGCGGCACGTCGCATGAGGTTTTATAACCGCCTGCACCGACAGACAATTTCGCAAATCTGTCCGGCTGCTGCGGCCATTAAAACGACCGACGGCACGACGGCTTCCAGTCGTCCTTGGGATCTGCTCATGGACGGCGCCGGTTATGCATCGGTCAAGCTGCGAAAGCTGCTAAAGAAATCGAATCAATTGCTGCTCAACCGCACACGATTCGATGCCCCGTCGCTCGCCGCGACGGATCGGATTTTGACTTCCGACGTGGCCCGGGACGCCTTGGTCGCGTTGATTGACCTCGGCGTCCTCCAGCCGGATGTTACCTTCGACAAGATCGCTCCGAGATTCCGTGAGCATGTTGTCGCCCTGGGCTGGACTCTCCGGCACCTGCAATCGGGTGTACCCGCGGCAAGACAATAGCTCGGTCCCGGCGAGAAAAGGGGCGGATTGGCAAAAGAATGCCGTTCAGCTCGAAGTCACCAATCCTGAACAATCGCGCCGATGGACGGGAATGAGCCTGCGAGGTGGTATGTTATACTTACGACTACGTTTTCGACGTCGCTCGATCCCATGAGCGATTTCCGGTCTTCTCTTCGAGGCCCTATGCAATGACGAATTCCTCTTCTACCTGGTCGACGGCCCAGGAACGAGAGCGGCATTATTATGAGACTCGGGCAGCATCGCACGAGGGTCATGACCAAGTGTACGCGGAGTTCCATGCTCCGTTCTGGCAGGGCATTTTATCTCGGCTGGGCGAATTGGAATTCACCGATCAAGGCGTGTACGTCGATGTCGGCTGTGGCCCGAATCCGATCGTCGCATTTATCGACCGCGGCAGACGGGTCGGCGTGGACCCCTTGATGCCCTTTTATCTGGAGAACTTTAGGTTCCCGGACAACTTCGAAGCACATCAAGGGACGATCGAGCAACTGGCCCCGATCAAAGACGGCGAGGCTGATCTCATCTTTTCGATGAACAACATCGATCATATTCAGGATCTTCCCAAGGCCGCCGAAACCCTGCGTCGCAAGCTGAAAGATACCGGTCACCTGATTGTCTCGGTCAATATCGTGGGCAATCCGGTCACCAGCCTGATCGCGAAGGGTATCGACGTCTATCGAGTGATCGACCCGACCCACACCTACCACTTCCACTCGCCCAAAGAAGTCGCCGCGGCACTAGGGAATCAATTCGAACTGGTGCGTTACGAAGACATCGAATCGCTTTCGGAAGACATGCAGCAGCGGAAAAAACAGCGAGACAAGCAGGCGATGACGGCGCGTGGCGTGGTGCGCGGCGGGCTGAAGTTTGTCAAAAACGACATCCTCTTGCGCGAACGGTTGTTTCTTTTGCTGTTCCGCCCCAAACCCCGGGCCTGACATGACGCGGCGGAACCGAGCGTGCCCCGATGGGGGTGGTTCTTGCAGAAAACAAGGTGGGTCTGGCCGATAGCCACCGGAGCATACCCGACGCAGCGAAGGAAAGAGGCCTCCGTGCCAGGCTGCCCCATTCCTTGGGATGACTTACATCTTTCCTGCGGCAACACACCAACAGGCTAAAAACGATCAATACCGCTACGTCGGACATGCTCCCATAACTAGCGACACCCGTGACGCCGCCTCCTAATCAGCCACTCAGCTCGTCCAACAAATGGCCGAAACGCGGGATTTCCTCATGCAAGCACTCCTTCCAGGCCTGCGGATGCCAGATCTCGATACAGACTGCGGCCCCCACCACCAGGACTTCCGCCGCAGGCTCGACTCCTAAAAACTCGCGAAATCCCTCGGGGATCAATAACCGGCCGCGGCCGGCGAGCTGGACGGGACGTTGTCGCGTGGAGAGCAACCGCCCTAAGGTCTGGACCTGGGCCAATCGGTCCCCCAGTCGCCCAGCGAGCAACTTGCTCTCCACTACCCGAATCCCGGACTGCAAATGTTCCTGCCAGTCACCTCCGCGCCACAAACTGAGACATCCCGGCCGCTCCTTGGCGAGGACGGCCTCAAATCGTTCCGTTGTCTTTTCGCCGGCGTGATCCTCGGCATCGCTGAGCCGTCGCCGGGGGTGTGGGCTCCCAGCGTCCCATTAGTTCCGTGGGGATCGTCAGGCGGAAGCGGTCGTCGAGGACCCGACGAAACTCGCCCAAAATCAAGCTCGTGTCCGATTGAACCATGAACTGCTCAGCCCTGGCCGGTGACCTTTGACTCCGTTCACTGCTCAACCCTCGCACCATCACTTAGGTCGACGTGGGTCGAAAACCCACAATTTTGCTTCTGCATGCACTAAATTGGGTCGATTCCCCACAAGAATTAGAGTCTAGCCAAGTTAACTGACGATGCAAGCCGTGATCAGGATTTGGTGAGTACAGAAAACGCCGGGAGACTGAAAAACCCAGCTGGAAACATGAGCGCGTTTCGGGTATTACAGGGGGCGTAGCAGCACGGAGGCGGCTGCATTTCTCGCTCGAACACCCGACCGCGACAGCAAGGATGGCGGTGGATGCTGCGAATTCATATGCCAAATCGGCCTGAGACCCACGATCCCGTGGTCATCACAGGGATCGGCATGATTACTTCGTTAGGATCGGACCGCGAATCCACGTGGCGGGCGGTGGCGCGGGGCCAGTCGGGGATTCGACGCATCCAGCCTCAGGATCGGGTGCCGGAACACTTGGGGATTGCAGCCTTCGTTGACAAAATCCCCCCCTTGCCACAGCAGTTGAAAGTCATCCACCTAGCGCAGGTGGCAGCCGCCGAAGCGATCACGGATGCCAGGATCGACCTGAACGAGATCGATGGCAATCGTTGCGGCTGTGCCATTAGTGGCCACATGGGGGACTGGCGATGGCTACGCCAACAATATGGCGTCGCTCCGGCCGACCGTCCTGGCGATGTCTCGAATTGGGAGCAGTTTCTACCCAACAGCGGCTGCTGGAACATTGCGCAACGCTACGGCCTGACGGGCCCGCGCATTTGCCACTCGACCGCTTGTGCGAGCGGTTTGATTGATCTGATGTGTGCCGTCAGGGCGATCGTCGACGGACAGTGCGATATGGCCTTGGCGGGCAGTGCCGAGGCGATCGATCCCCTTTTTGCGGCCGGTTTTCAAAAGATGCGCGTCTTGGCAGGGGGCGATGACCCGAACTTGGCGTGCCGTCCCTTCGATCGCAACCGAAAAGGATTTGTGATGGGCGAAGGGGCCGCCATGTTTGTGCTTGAGCGGCTCAGCCATGCCCAGGGTCGCGGTGCGCGGATCTACGCGGAAGTGCTCGGCGGGAAGATGCTGGCCGACGCCCACCACATGACCGGCCTGGATCTGGAGAGCGAGGCACTTTCGAGACTGATCACCGACACACTACGCAAAGCCCAACTGCAACCTCGCGATGTCGGCTACATCAACGCCCACGGTACAGGCACACAACAAAACGATCTCATGGAGACCCGCGGCATCCGCCGCGCTTTCGGCCACCATGCGGACGACGTCTGTGTGAGCGCGTTGAAGGCGATGCTGGGACACCTGGTCAATGCATCGGGTAGCGTCGAATTGGCACTGACCACCCTGGCACTCCGCGACGGCTTTATGCCTCCGACCGCGAATCTGATCGACCAAGACCCCGAGTGCAATTTGGACTGCATCCCGCAAATCGGGCATCCGCGCCGGGTGCAAACCGCACTGAAACTGGCCTTGGCCTTCGGAGGCCACTTGGTCGCCGTCGCCCTAAGACGCTGGAATGACGCGCAATCCGGCTTCGCCTACCCCTCGCGGCACGCTGCCTGATCCGCCAACAAGACCGCCTGGCGCGGTTTTTCCGGTGGGCAATGTCCCGATAACGACATCGTGCTAACGTTCGTGACACTCTAGCCACGAACAGATGTCAGCTTAAATTATCATGAAGGCGGGCGTCTCTGTTTCTCTGGGTCCGTGAGCTGAATGGCTGATCGATCATGCATGCCGTGAATCCCACCCAAACCGTATTGGTCGTGATCGTTAACTACCGTACCGCGGCTTTGACGATCGATTGCCTGCGGTCCCTGATCGGTGAACATGACGCCTTGCCGCACCTGCGGGTCGTGGTCACCGATAATGCTTCCGGGGACGATTCCGTCCCGCGGCTGGAGGCCTTTATCCGCCAAGAGCAGTTGGACGCCTGGATAACGATCGACCCGTTGCCGCGAAACGGGGGATTTGCCTACGGCAACAACGCCGCGATCCGCCCGGCGCTGGCGAGCGATCAGCCGCCGGATTTCGTGCTGCTTTTGAATCCAGACACCGTTGTGCGGCCCGGCGCGATCGTGTCGCTGTTGCAGTTCATGCTCGCCAACCCGCGGGTTGGCTTGGCCGGTAGCCGTTTGGAAGACCCCGATGGCACGCCACAACGATCCGCCTTTCGCTTCCCGACGATCGCCGGCGAACTGGACAAGGCGTTGCGATTTGGACCGATCAGCCGCGCACTTCGACGCTATATCGTCGCGCCTCCGGTGCCGCCGCGCGACACCGTAACGGATTGGGTGGCGG
The DNA here is from genome assembly GCA_963785495.1 of uncultured Planctomycetales bacterium. GTDB lineage: Bacteria > Planctomycetota > Planctomycetia > Pirellulales > Pirellulaceae > CAWAVP01. The sequence continues at coordinate 394,519 of CAWAVP010000026.1, forward strand.
GCGCGAGTGTGTTGGTACGCCGAGAGGTGTTCGCGGACATTGGCCTCTTGGACGAGCGTTATTTCATGTACTACGAAGAAGTCGATTTTTGCTGGCGTGCGCACCAGGCTAATTGGCCGTGTTGGTACGTACCCGAGAGCCGCGTTGTCCATCTCGTGGGTCAATCGTCGGGCGTGACAAATACGAAAATCAAGCGCAAACGCCGCCCGGCGTACTGGTTCGATTCCCGCCGTCGCTTTTTCCTCCGCAGCAAGGGCCGCTGGTATAGTCTCGGGTGTGATCTGGCCATGCTGTGCGGGCTGGCGATTTGGCAGACGCGGTGTTTCGTATCGCGCAAGCCCAACAACGATCCGCCCAGACTACTTTTGGACGCCTTCCGTCACAGCGTGTTCTTACGGGGTTTTTCGCTATGACCGAATCGGGCGTGCCCCGTTCACTGTGGCAACTTTGGCGTGAGGACCTGGCCGCCCATCGAGGCGACTGGACGTTGCCGGGATTTCGAACCGTGGCCATCTGTCGCTTTGGGCAGTGGCGGATGCACGTGCGGCCCAAGCTACTGCGGGCTCCTCTAAGCCTGGTGTACCGTTGGCTGTTTCGACGGTGTCGTAATATCTACGGCATCGAACTCCCTTACAGTGTTCAACTTGGACGCCGCGTCGTGATTGAACACCAAGGGGCGATTGTGATTCACGGCAACTGCGTGATTGGTGACGAGTGCGTGCTGCGTCAGGGCGTGACGTTGGGCAACCGCTATTTGGACCGACCCGGCGAGGCCCCCGTACTGGGCCGTAGGGTCAACGTCGGCGCCGGAGCCAAAATCCTTGGCCCAGTGCATGTCGGCGACGGGGCCGTCATTGGCGCCAATGCCGTCGTGCTGAACGATGTACCTGCCGGAACCACAGTCGTTGGCATTCCCGCACGGCCGCTGGACACGTCGTCAACAGCGCAAATCATCGTTAAGGAATGAGGCCAGGCGCATCACAGGACCTTCGTAAGCGACGCTTCGATGACCCCATTGTTTCGCATCAAGATCTGCGGCATCACGCGCCCCGACGACGCGCGGGCGGCGTCTCAGGCCGGTGCCGACGCCATCGGCCTGAACTTCTATCCGTCCAGTCCGCGTTTCTGTGACGCTCTTCGAGCTCAAAACATCCAGCGGGCTTGTCCCGCGGGACTTCAGAAAGTGGGCGTGTTCGTAAATGAATCGATCGAAGACGTCCGGCGGCGAGTGCGGTTGTTCGACCTGGACTGGGTGCAACTGCACGGCGATGAGCCTCCGGAGACCATCCAGCAGCTGGCCGGCATACCCGTGATCCGCGCGTTCCGCTGCCAAGACCACCGACTGGCGCCGGTACTGGACTATTGGCGACGCTGCCGGGAAGCGGGACGTGTTCCCGACGCCATATTGTTGGATGCCTGGCAGGGAGATCATTACGGCGGCACCGGCCGAACGCTGGACTGGGAACGCCTGCGTGCCGAAATCGGACAGCTCGGGGAGGTCCCCTGGATCCTGGCCGGCGGCTTACACGCGGGCAACGTCGCTGAAGCAATCCGGCAGTTGCGGCCGGCGGCGGTCGATACGGCCAGCGGAGTCGAGTCGGCCCCGGGGATCAAGGACCCCCAGGCCATGGCCGACTTTGTGCAAGCCATCCGCGCCTCCGGATGTCCCGTGGTGGCAATAAGAAACCGGCGTTGCGGGTTGCGGTGACCCGCCCGGCGCCTATGATGAAGTAGTTTTGACAGGCGTCCCCCACTCTGCTTGGAAAGGATCTGTCCGACTCAGGAGAACCCGTCGTGAGCTTGACGGCCCGTTGGCCTCGCGTGGGACCGCAGTGACCCACTGCCGCCAACCGTCGTACACGACCCTAGCTAAATGCACATCCCAGTTTTTGATGTGATCGAACTGTTCAATTTTTTTGCGACTCCAGGAGGCAAACGTGGCCGAAGTTGAGACCCGAGTCCCGTACAAAGTCAAAGACATCTCGCTGGCCGAATGGGGACGGCGAGAGATCCTGCTAGCCGAAAACGAGATGCCCGGGCTGATGGCGCTGAGGGCAAAGTACGGTCCGACGAAGCCGCTCAAGGGCGCACGGATCGCCGGTTGCCTCCACATGACCATCCAGACCGCCGTCCTGATCGAAACCCTGATCGAACTCGGCGCCGACGTGACTTGGAGCAGCTGCAACAAATTCTCGACTCAAGATCATGCCGCGGCCGCCATGGCTCAGGCAGGAGTACCGGTCTTTGCATGGAAAGGCGAAACCGACGACGAGTACGACTGGTGCGTCGAGCAGACTCTGTTCTTCCCCGACGGCGAACCCCTGAATCTGATTCTCGACGACGGCGGTGATCTGACCGCGCTCGTTCATAAGAAGTATCCCGAACTGCTGGAAAACATCCGCGGTCTCTCCGAAGAAACGACCACCGGAATTAAGGAGCTGCGCAAGATGGTCGCGAAAGGACTGCTCAAGGTCCCGGCCATCAACGTCAATGACTCCGTCACCAAAAGTAAATTCGACAACCTGTACGGTTGTCGCGAGTCTCTGGTTGACGGCATCAAACGCGCCACCGATGTCATGATCGCCGGCAAAGTTGCCGTCGTTGCTGGGTATGGTGACGTGGGCAAAGGCTGTGCCCATTCGCTGCAGCGTTACGGCAGCGCGAGTGATCATCACAGAAATCGATCCGATCAACGCCCTGCAGGCTACGATGGAAGGTTTCCAGGTGACCACCATGGAAGAGGCCGCGCCGATTGGCAACATCTTCGTTACCACCACCGGCAACCGCGACATCATCACCGGCGAACACATGAAAGTGATGCCCAATGACGCGGTTGTCTGTAACATCGGGCACTTCGATCTGGAAATCGATATGGCCTGGCTGGAATCGCAAAAGGGTGTCAATAAGGTCAATATCAAACCACTCGTCGATCGCTACACATTCTCCGACGGCCACTCGATCCTTATTTTGGCCGAGGGACGTTTGGTGAACTTGGGTTGCGCCACAGGACACCCGTCCTTCGTGATGTCGAACTCCTTCTCCAATCAGGTGCTCGCGCAACTGGCCCTGTGGACAGAAAGCGACAAATACGACATCGGCGTGCACGTCCTTCCCAAGATCCTCGACGAAGAGGTCGCGCGCCTCCACCTGGCTCAACTGGGCGTTAAGCTAACCAAGCTGACACCTGAGCAGGCGGATTACATCGGCGTGCCCGTGGAGGGCCCCTTCAAACCCGACTACTATCGCTACTAAGCGACAGGTCCTATACCGGGACCTAGGCCGCCTGCGTACCTACTCGCACGGCAACCGTCTCCCGGGCACGTAGGATGACGACTGCGCAGCAGTCGCATTGACAGCTCCCAAAGGCTCCGGCATAACATCCGGAGCCTTTTCTGTGCGCGTGGCTCCAAGCAAAAAAACAAAAGACTGACCTGTTATGCCTCAAATTCAAGCGTTCCGTGGACTCCGTTACGATCTTGGCCATGTGGGCTCGTTGAGCGATGTCGTCGCGCCCCCCTATGACGTGATCGACGATACCCTTCGAGATCAGTTGTACGAGCGGCACCCGGCCAATGTGATCCGCCTGATTTTAAATCGGGACGAACCGGGAGACGACGCCGACTCGAATCGTTACACCCGCGCGGCACGGTTTCTGAAGAATTGGCGGAGTGAAGGGCTGCTGACCCAGGAGGCCGATCCCGCGTTGTACGTCTACCATCAGGTGTTTGAATACGAGGGGCGCCCGCATACACGACGTGGCTTCATGTGTCGTACTCGACTGGAACGCTTCGGCGAAGGCTCGATTTACCCGCATGAAGAGACGCACGCGTCGGCCAAAGAAGATCGCCTGAAATTGACGCGGGCCTGCCGCACGAATCTGAGCCAAATCTTCGGGCTGTACCCAGACCCCGAAAACGAGGCACAGGAGCAGCTGGAAAGTTATGTCCGTGACAAGACGCCACTGGAAGCCGTCGACCATCTGGGGGTCACCCATCGGATTTGGCCGGTCACGGACATCAACGTCATCGGCGACGTGGCAGCCATCATGGAATCGAAGCCGACGTTCATCGCCGATGGACATCACCGCTACGAAACGGCCTGCAACTACCGTGACGAGCTTATCCAACAACACGGCCCCTTGCCCGAAGACCACCCGGCAAATTACGTGCTGATGATGTGCGTAGGCATGAGCGACCCGGGTATGATCGTGCTGCCCACACACCGCCTGTTTCGTGGCCTCCCGCCGGTCGAATCCGGCGAGTTGAAAGAAAAGCTCGGTGAAAACTTCACCTGCCACCTCGCCGGTGAAGGCCCTGATTTGGCCGCGACGATCTGGGATCAGATTGAACGCGAAGCGGAACAGGGCCAAATTGCCTTCTACTGCGCGAAAAACCGTCGCTGGGTAACTGCGCATCACGGGTGCCGGGCGGCAGCGGATGCGACAGGTCGCTAACGACCGCAGTGAAGACTGGCAGGGCCTGGGAGTGGGTATCCTGCATCGCCTGATCCTGGAAAACCTGCTCGGCTTGTCCGACCTGCCGAAACCCAACTATGTCCATTTGGTTGACGAGGTCGTCGATTTCCTGAGTCGTGACACGGGTGATGTGCCGGAGTATCAACTCGCCGCCCTTGTTATGCCCGCCACGATCGACCATATCCGAGCGATCAGCGAACATGGCGAGCGAATGCCGGCCAAGAGCACTTACTTCTATCCCAAGCTGCTCAGCGGACTGGTTTTCAATCCACTAGAGCCCTAAGGTGCCACGTCGACCGGGCGTGGCTTAACGGCCAGGCAAGCTGAAGCGTTTCACGTGGAACTGGAGTACTAGACAAGATAGACAGTTTCACGTGGAACGTTTAATCCTTTCATGTCTTCCCAGTTTTTCACTGCGAGGGTGTCCCCTACGAGCCAAGAGGTTTGAATTGCCGCGAGAGCACCGTGCGGCTCAGCACGAAGGCACGACTCTCCCCCAATCCAATCCCTCGTTCGTCCGATCCTTTTCTTCCTAAGCTACGCGGCCTCGGCGCCCCTGCGTACTCCGCGTTTGAAAAGCACTTCCGCGCGGCCTGCCCTGGGTTTCACGTGCCACATTGCCATTCCGAGATTCACGCGCTTTGCTTTAGAATGACGGCGACGTTGCCCGTCGACCGGTCGATTGGTAGGCACCGACCGGCATGGAGGTCCTTCATGGAGGGACGCGTTCAAGGAGTGAGCGGAGCATGGCGGCTCGGATAATGTGCATCGCGAACCAGAAGGGCGGCGTTGGCAAGACGACGACGGCAATCAATCTGTCGGCGGCCTTGGCGATCAGCGGCGGCCGGACACTCCTGGTGGACCTCGATCCGCAGTGCAATGCCACGACTGGCTTAGGCGCGGCGCCTACGGCGAGGCATCCGTTTGCCACCGAGCGACCGCTCGACCACGTCCAACAGGACCGCTCCGTGGATGGTCTCGACCTGTTGCCCGGCAGTCGTAGCTTCGAGGACATCACGGCCCTAGCCCGAGGCGACGCCGACCTCTTTGCTAGGCTAAGCGACTTCTTTGCACAGGACACGGGTGACTACGACTACATTTTGATCGATTGCCCGCCGTCGTTGGGGCAATTGACGGAAACGGCCTTGGGGTGCTCAACTGAGGTCCTGATGCCCATCCAATGCGAATACTTTGCGATGGAGGGACTGACGCAGATGATCGAGGTGATCCGCCGAGTGATGCAGCGAGCGGACAACCAGTTGGAATTTGGTGGTATCGTACTCACGATGTACGATCATACGCTTGAACTGACCCACGAGGTGGACTCGGAGGTGCGAGATTTTTTTGGAGATATTGTCTACGACACGGTCGTTCCGCGCGACGTGGCGGTCTCGGAGGCGCCAAGCCATGGCCAGTCCGTCCTGCAGTATGCCCCACGATCCCGCGGGGCTCGATCGTACGTCGAACTTTGCATGGAGGTCTTAGAACGTGACTAAAGAACGACGACTCGGACGCGGACTGGCGGCCTTGTTGGGCGATGACTTGGAGCCCGTATCATTGTCGCAGGCGGCGGCCAATCATCCCCCCTTGCCGCGGATCACGACGCCGGAGTCTGCCAGACGACGCGATCACACTTCGTGCCACCGACGGGCCCGAGCACCGCGCCCGACAGCTCCGGCACACGCACAGCCCATCGCTTGCCGAATCGCTAACGGCACAAGACGGCGATCTGCTGCTATTGGACGTGCACGAGATCGACGACAACCCCTTTCAGCCGCGGCGTGATTTCAGCGAACCGGAAATCGCTTCCCTGGCCGAGAGCCTCAAAGAACACGACATGCTGCAGCCGGTACTGGTACGCCGCGTGGGTGAGCGTTGGCAGCTGATCTCGGGCGAACGACGGCTGCGTGCCGCAATCCAAGCTGGCTGGACACGATTGCCGGCGCGGGTTCGCCAGGCGGACGACCGCCTGGTGGCCGAACTGGCGATCGTGGAAAACCTACAACGTAAGGACCTGAATGCGATCGAAAAGGCGCTGTCGTTTCGTCGCTACCTGGAGCAGCACCAGTGCACGCAAGACGATCTGGGCAGGCGTCTAAAGATCGACCGTTCCACAATCGCGAATCTGCTGCGATTGCTGGAACTGCCGGACACGGTACAGCAGGAAATCCAAACCGGTACGATCTCGGCCGGACACGCTCGCGCACTGTTGCCCTTGGGCGATGAAACCGCGCAGATCGATTTCAGCCGCCGAATTCAACGGGAAGGGCTGAGCGTCCGCGAAACGGAGCGGATCGTGCAAGAGCGCATCGCCGAGGAGGACGGCGATCCTCTCAGCCGCACCAGCTCCAAAGCCAAGCGACGCAAACCCGCCCGTTCGAGTCATGTCGCCTCGTTGGAGCAGCAACTACGTATTGCGCTTGGCACCAAAGTGGATATTCGCCAAAACGCTCGCGGACGCGGCCAATTGGTCATCCATTTCCGCAACAATGAAGAGTTTGAACGGCTGCAGCGTCTGATTTCGGAATCCGCGCAAGAAAAGTTACAACGATTCGTCGGCTAGTTCGTTGCTACAACGCACGGCCGCCGCGCGAACAGATGCATATACACATGTACACATAAACACGAATTGCCAAATCGTGGAACGCCGGATAGCATGGTTGCTTCAACGGGGCGTGGCGCAGTTGGCAGCGCGCCTGCTTTGGGAGCAGGAAGTCGTAGGTTCGAATCCTATCGCCCCGACTAGACTTACGACGACACCAAGTCTGAAATGCACTGAATTCGTGCACTGAATTATCGTCGCAAATGCCTCCGTGCCTCATTTGCCCGGCGGTGTTGGATGGGTCGTAAGCCGATAAGGCCGTCGGGTCGTAAGCATGATAAGTGCTAGTACACGACAGATTCTCAGACGGCGAAGAAGGCCAAACTGGCCCCGGCGGAGACTTCCGAAGCCGAAGTGAATCGGCTGTTCCATCAGTACCACGCTGGGAGCCGGCGTCGGACAGAGGCAGGGCCAATCCTAACCGCCAGTCGCAACAGTGCAAATTGAAGCACGACCGAACAAACGGTCTCCAGTAGTTTCGCGAAGTCCATTGCGATTGCTCGGCGTGAACTGCGGCTGCTCGCACAGCTGCCAGATCCTCCGCCGAAATGGTATCGCTATTAAGTAGGCTGAGCGCCAATGATCGGACGCTGCCTCCGAACGGTTGGTCGGTCAAGCCGCGAATCATTCCCATTCGAATGACCTCGCGGGAAACGGCCGCAACATATGTGTTGACTCGTCCCGATTTCTCGCCTCGCGGCTTCTTCGGGAAGGCGACCGGAGCGACGCCGCGACCGACAACCGACAGGACGCGAAGGGGTTCGGCGATGGGCAAGATACAAAGCGTCAAGGCGTCAACCGATTCGCCTACTCGAAACGAACCGCGGAACTACGGATTGCAGCTGTTACCGTAGTTTCCGCAGCCCGTTTGTTCGAGCGGTTTTTACCTGGCGTCAACTAACTAACTGGCATGTCCTCAGTCGGCCGTGTTTTCGTTGGTGTCGTGTAGTGCCCTTGAAGATCGTGAATCTGGATGTACCAATCGTCTCCATTGGGGTCATATATTAGGCCTGGCTTGTCTTTTTCTGGGTAGTGCTTGTGCTCGTGGTCACCTGAATTAAAACCGCCCAGTTGTTCAACCGAATTGTGTAGCCAAAATGGTCTTTCACCGAAACTCGACGCACTGAAGCGAACGGGAGAGTACGGGTTCACTTCCCGACTTTTCCAGACATACTGCATTTCTGTAGGATCGCCACCGTCGCCATCCTTTCCGTCAAATACGACCTGAACTCTGACGTCCGTGGAAATAGTCTCCCAATTTCGCTCTACAGCCGAGACCGTGATCGACTTGATTCCGCGCGGCATAGGATTACTCATGTTTCTGCCCTTTCTACTTGTGGTTGAAAAATACAGGTCACACAGAGCAATGCGAGATTCGAAGAGGTAATCCTCCACTTCTTAGCTAAGATTGCGGAAATCACGGTGGCTGTTTTCTCGTTCAGAGTTGCGGGCGGGAAACACATTCACAACACATTCAGACGGTCTACCTAAACACATTCAGACGGTCTACCTAAACACATTCAGACGGTCTACCTAAACACATTCAGACGGTCTACCTAAACACATTCAGACGGTCTACCTAAACACATTCAGACGGTCTACCTAAACACATTCAGACGGTCTACCTAAACACATTCAGACGGTCTACCTAAACACATTCAGACGGTCTACCTAAACACATTCAGACGGTCTACCTAAACACATTCAGACGGTCTACCTAAACACATTCAGACGGTCTACCTAAACACATTCAGACGGTCTACCTAAACACATTCAGACGGTCTACCTAAACACATTCAGACGGTACTACCTAAACACATTCAGACGGTCTACCTAAACACATTCAGACGGTCTACCTAAACACATTCAGACGGTCTACCTAGACACGTTCAGACGGTCTACCTGGGTAATTGAAGACGTGCGTTTCCGAGGACGCCGTTGCGGAAAGAGATGTCGGTGGCCGGTCAGGAGGAAGTGTGCCGCAACAAACACATTCAGACGGTCTACCTAGACACGTTCAGACGGTCTACCTGGGTAATTGAAGACGTGCGTTTCCGAGGATGCCGTTGCGGAAAGCGATGTCGGTGGCCGGTCAGGAGGAAGTGTGCCGCGAGGAGGCGAGGTCGAGCAGCCGCGACGATCAAAGTCGCTGGCAGGGTGTTAGGAATCGCGAGCTACGGCAATACTGGCGGGCGACCTAAGAAATCCGCCGTTGCCCGGAGGTGTCCCATGCCGAGTTGTCCGCGCCGTACCGTCGTTGCGAAGGGAGAAGTGGGGGTCTATCACTGCTGGAATCGCTGCGTGCAGCGGGCCTGGCTCTGCGGGCAGGATCCTGTCACCGGCATGGATTACGAGTATCGCCGGCAGGTCATCGAAGAAGTCGAACAGCAGTTGGCTCGCTTGTTTGCCATCGACATCGGCTTTCATGCCGAACTGATCAACCACCTGCACCTGATCCTCCGCACGCGTCCCGATCTGGCCGCCGAGTATAGCGACGACGAACTGCTGCGGCGCTGGTGGATCGCGGCGCGCTGGAAACGGAACGGGACCGACACGATTCCAGAGCCGAGTGCGGAGCAGCTGGCACAGGAACGTGCCGCGCTGGCCCGATCTGGACAAGTTGCGGCAGCGGTTGTCCGATGTTTCCTGGTTCATGGGCACACTCTGCGAACACCTGGCGCGGAGGTTCAATCGCGAATCGGGCACGAGTGGCACGTTCTGGGAGCATCGCTTCGGCTGCCGCAGCCTGGAAGACGAGGCCGCGATCCTGCTGTGCGGGATCTACGTCGACCTGAACCCGATCCGCGCCGGCGAAGCCACCGTGCCGGAAGCGGCCCGCTATACGTCCGCTTATCACCGCATCCAGGCGCTACGGCAGCCGCGGGACCCGTCCGCCTGCACACCGGGTCCCGACGATTGGCTGTGCCCCTTGACGATCCACGAAGCGGATCCGAGCCAACTGGGCGCCGTGCGCCCCGCCGACCCTGGCGGGCCTCCGACAAGGGCCTGCTGGCGATCACGTTGGACCAATACCTGGAACTGCTCGATTGGACAGGGCGGCAGCTCCCGGCATCAGGCAAGTGCGCGATCCCCGCCTCGCTGGAACCGATCCTCGTACGACTGGGCCTCCGGCCGGAACACTGGCTGGCCAGCGTACTCGAGTTCGACCGCCGCTTTGGCTTCGTGGTCGGTGCGCTCCAGCGGCTGCGCGAAGCCGCGTGCCGTGCCGGCCGACGCTGGTTCCGCGGCGCGGCCGCCTGCGCCGCGGCCTTCGCCTAACCAGCTTTCACCACAATCCACGTTTTCCCGTCCTTGCGCTCCGCTCGACCTGCGAACTTCATACCCCCACCGATCGCGCAACACCACGCGCTCCCACCCCGACCCAACGCAAATTCATTTTGCCTCCTCTGCCACGGCAATCACGCACTCGCCGCGGTCGGCAAGTAGACCGTCTCAAGCTCTCTCTGCCGTCTCAAGCTCTCTCTGCAAGCTTTTCTCGCAAGCTTTCGTCTAAGACGCAATCACCGAACCACTAAATCTGCCAGCCCTCGCGTTCTGCTCGACCAGCGCACTTCACACCGCCCCACCCATCGCGCAATCCCCCGCTCTCGCCGGATCCGACCCAGCTCTGTTTGACCTCCTGTGCCACAAAAATCACGCACTCGACGCCGCCAGCGTGTAGACCGTCACTTTGTCTAGACCACTTTTTCTACGGTTCGTTACTTTCTAAGGTTGGGATGTAGAAAGTCTCAATACCGTTCTCGGATGTAGACCGTCTCAATGCCTCTCTCTCGGATGTAGACCGTCTCAATGCCTCTCAATGCCTCTCTCAATGCCTCTTCCGGGCTCCCCTCGACTTTGAAGGTGAGCTCAATACGGTCGTTGTTGAGATCAAATAAGCGAGGAATGAAGCGAACAAGAGACCCGACGGCACGCGGCGTCCTGCGTCGGTCAGCTTCAACGTCTCGTGCAACTCGACGGTAACCGCGGCGGGCGTTAAGACCTTGGTCCCGCTGTCAACACACTCAGACGGTCAACACATTCAAACGGTCCGGGGCCTGACCGCATCTCAGAGGCGCCGCTTACGTCGACACCAAGTCCGAAATGCACTGAATTCGTGCACTGAATTATCGCGGCAAATGCCTTTGAGCTAACTTTGCTTGGAGGTGTTTGATGGCTCGCAAGGCGTTGAAGCCGTGGCGTCGTAAGCAGGACAAGTGTTGGTACACGACGGATTCTCAGACCGGGAAGAAGGTCAAACTGGCCCCGGCTGAGACTTCCGAAGCCGAAGCCCGTCGGCTGTTTCATCAGTACCATGCTGAGAGTCGGGGCCGGACAGAGGCAGGGCCTTTCCTAACTGTCAGTCGACTGATTGACGAGTACCTCGAATGGGTGCAGCAGAACCGTGCACCCCGCACGTACCAGTGGTATCGGGACTACTTGGTGCGTTTCCACGAGTTTCATGGCCCGCGTCTCCGCGTGGCTGTACTCGAGCCGTATCACGTGACTCAGTGGATTCAGAAGGATTATAAAGGTCAGTCTGACTCACATCGGAAGGGTGCGGTTCGGTCCATCAAACGGGTGCTCAACTGGGCGGTTGAGGAGCGGTATATCGCCAGCAACCCGATCGCCCACATGAAAGTGGCGAGACCACAACCGCGTGAAACGACAATAACCGACATCCAATTCAAACAGGCCTTGGCCAATTATCCGCCCAGTGATTCGTTTCCGCGACTATCTCACGTTCCTTTGGGAAACAGGGTGCCGACCTCAAGAGATACGGGTGATTGAAGCCCGGCACTTTGACGGTGGGATGCTGACCCTTGAGAAAACCAACAGCAAAGGTAAGCGGTACAATCGCGTGATCTACCCGACTGAGTTGGCGATTGAAGTCCTCAAGCGACTTTCCATCCAGTACCCAACTGGGCCGTTGTTTCGTGACTCCAAAGGCAATCCGTGGTGCAAGAACAGTGTCGGCTGCAGGTTCCGCAGGTTGAAGAAGGTGATTGATGTCCAGGTCTATGTGCCACGACGTTCGCCACAGCTGGGCAACCCTAGCTTTGAGAAAGGGCTTGGATACAACCACGGCGAGCGTCCTTATGGGGCACCTCAGATCCGGCGACGTTGCGCGGAACTATCAACACCTCGCGCGACCACGAATACTTGAAGAAGGCCGCGAGCCTCGCTAAAGGTGTCGGAACGTCGGAGCAGTCGGCTGGTAGCTTTAAGATGTTCCGCCGTGATGACGATCCGCCTGCCGATGCGATCGTGCGGCATGAGACCGTTCCGACAGAGTTCGTAAACCTTACTCTTGGAGACGCCAAGCTGCTCGGCACCGACTGCTACTGATAGAGGTTTCGCCACCTGCCCCGGCAGTGCCTCGATCATCCGACTCAGCATGGATCGGGCAAGATCTGTCGACAACGGGCCATTCCGTATCTGGCCGGCTTCGTATACCTCTGGCAAGTGATTGTCCAGTGCTAGCTGTCGTGCTTCATGGACGATGGCAGCCGTATCAGATTAGGCTCAGATCAGGGTCAGGATATCTGCCTAGCTTTCAGGGTGATGTTTATATCGGTGGATATTTGCGAAACGATCTCATTCCCGCACGTCGTCCGTCGCTATCAGGTAACGGTACTGATCACAGTACTCGCCATCGGCAGGCACACCGCAGTTAATGCAGCGGCCGGGCGGGGATGGTCGCGATAGGACAACCCACATTCCAGTGATTCCGACAACCAACAGCCCAATCATTCCCAGCGTCAATAGAACCATACCTTCAATTGTACCTTGAGACTGGGAATGTGGGTTGTGCCGCGTCACAACCCACACTCCAGTTTCCCCTCCTCGTAACTCCTTTGGCACCAAGGCGTTCCGTCGATGTTGAATTCACGAAACGTAGGCACTTATCGAGAAATGGAAGGTGGGAAGGTTGGTTGTCAAGGTGACGCGTCACTAATCAAGCGTCCACTCCCATATCGGGTGCGGATCCGGTTGCCGGGTTTCACGCCAGCGCGGCGAGGGCAGAGGTGTAGTAGTGTTCACCGTCGGCATCGACGATGAAGACGTCACCTGAGAGCGTCGGCGAGGCGGCCGCGATCAATTCGAAGTGCGCGCTCGCGGCCGATGCGGCCGAGATGGTGCTCGATCGCCGAGACGACTCGCGGACCCCATCCGATCAGCATTTCTTCGCGTAGCGCCTCGTCCATCGTGGGTGATCATAGCAACGGGCTCGTGTACTCTCGCGTCCAGCCGTGCAGCAGCGTCGCCTTCTGTCGATACTTTACAATGCGATCGGCGGGTGCCGACGCATACACTGTCAACTTGCCGGTACTCAGATCTGCGACGTCGACAGTTCAATAAGTCGAACTGCTCCGGGACGCCAGACTTCTCGCAATAGTTTCTCACAGCAGATCAGAGAACGTTTGTACACCCGTAGTCGTCTCGCAGTTGGCGAGCCACCTGCCGTTGATAATGTGTGTGATCCATCATTCCCTCCCGTCAATCCACTCGATTGCTTGTTCGAACCAGTCGAGCATATCGTGTGAACCGAACGCATCGCCGAACTCTGAGACGTTCTCAAGCGACCGCATCACCTTTCTAAGTGCCTTCTTAAGTGTTTGTCTTGACAATGGCCGCCCTTTCAGTTGGTTTCAACAGGGTAATCTTGTACCCGTTGGCTTTGACACCGTTGATGATTTCCCGCGACCACTCGCGTCACTGTTGCAACTTCAAGAGATAAGTTGAACCACGCCTGACAGGGTTATGACTTGTGTCACCGACCTTGAACTCAACTCCTAGTCTGTCTTTCATTAAACTTCGCCTCTGCTTTGTGTGTTGGGAGTATGCCTTCGCCTTTCAAGTAACCGAATCGAAGATCGCCGGCGAAGACATAGGCGAACTCGACGTCTGGAATCCTTATTGAGCCGTTGCCATGATGACAGTACCGTAATCTCGACATAAGAATTGCCGGGGTATTCAACCACGACGCCTTCCGGCTTGCTGATCACGATAGGCTCGATGCCCGCTGACTTGCGCGCATCTGTTCGTAGAACAACCACTCGTGCTGAGGCGATGGGTACTTGAGTTTGCGCAACGCCGCTGCCGATGTCTCTGCGAGAGGAACAGAGGTTAGGAGTCGGCGGCGGTAGTTGGGGTTGCGACGCTTTACCTGCCCTTCGGAACTACTTTGGCCTCACCGTTATCAACTTGTTGCCACGATACTTGCGAACGATTCCGGCGTAATAGCCGCGAACGATGCACAGGTCACCTTCGAATGTGATTGATCTTGCTCTCCAGCCGGTCTCAATCTCGAACCGGTTCGAGATTCTTGCCTGACCAACTGTTTCATTCGTTCTCGTGTTAAGTGCAACGATGAACTTCATCGTGACGGGGTTGTAAATATTCACCCAGCCGCTGCCAATCGCTTTTAATGTGGCGTCTGGCATTAGCAGTACGTGCGAGGCGTACTTCCTTGCCGCTGCTAGTGCCATTGAAGGGTCACTCTCAACAGCCATCAAAGCTTCATCGGCTTCGCGCGGTCGTCTGTCGATACGTCGGTTACCTGGGTAACGGCAACTCTTCAATGGATCCGTTCAGCAACTCGAACCGCCTCAGGCTTGCTGCCAATGGGTCTCGCGGCACGGCGTTTCATCTCAGTACCCATACACTCGCATCGAATATCGCACGGTCCCGGCTTCGTTGGCTTCGGTCTCGATGGTTTCGTTGGCCTTGGATTCTTCATTGGCTTGGACATGTGCAATTGCTCTCCGGCGTAGTCGGTTTCCTTTGAATAACAAATGAGTTCGTGAGTCCGCAGGGTAGCGGTTTATCAGTTCGTACTGGATTACCAGACGAAGTAATCGCCGTACGGGCTTTCACAGACGTAGCATCGCAACTGTTCGACGAACGATCTTCGCGACACGAAAGCCAAGGCGTATCAAGCGATCAACTCGGCAGTGCTCACGATGGGCTTCGATTCGATCGGGTGTTAGTTTCGGTAGCATCGGCGATTCTCCTGAGAACGTCGGTGTTGATGAACGATCTCAGGAGTGTCACGCGCTGCTGTCATCATCGCTTCGGCGAGGCATCGACTTTCCTCTGAATACATAACACCAGGGTTCGAGATCACTGGTCAAGGACTCCTCCAGTCCGCGAGCATGAAGTGCGGCTGTGACCATCTCGCGGTGGTAGTCTTCGGCCAGATCGCGGAGCGTTCCTCGCAGATCAGGATGGTCGTACAGTCCGCATGTCTTGACGCAAACCGATGGCTTGTGCTTGATAGAATCGAGCGGCTTTGTCGAGTCGCGGAGCGGTGACGCGACGGCTGAACATGTCTGGGATACTCGTTGGCTTCACTGTTCGTTCATCCTTCGCAGCGATTCCTCGTTCCGCTTTTCCTGACGTTTGTCGTCCATCTTCTTCTTTGGTGTGTTCTTCTTGTATAAGTTTTTCGCCAGCTTCAACCGATCTCGGTTTCGCTTGCTCTCCCATTTGGACTTTGCCACTTCACTGCCTTTCTAAGATGTCGCCAGGGGCAGGGTCAGGAGACGATGAAATCAACACCTGCCCCCGGCGGTTGTGCGACCGCTCCGAGACTTGGAGGGAACTCGGAGCGGTGGCGCTGTCGCCTCATGCCCGCGCGGCTCAGCACGTCTCCAGGAGTAAGAGAGCCGCCAACTGGAGGAGGTTAGGAGCCTCCAGCGACGGCTTTGCAGGCAGAGGCAGGAAACCTGCAATGCTAGTCCAGCCGACCTGCACGTCGGCTTTAACCATCCGACGGGGCGTCGCGATCGCCCGCGTGGTCGTCAGATGTTTCAATGCCTAGTTCGTGCTGCGTGAACTGCTGCACAGCAGTCAGTCGTTCGGCTGCCTTGTCGGCTTCTGCTTGTCGCTCTTGCAACTCGGCGAGTTGCTGCTGCCTCAGTTCGTTGTCTTCTCGCGACTGCTCGATTCGCTCGCTCGCGGCTTGGCCGAGTTCTTGATATAAGGTTGCAAACAGTCCTGATTGCAACAACGTCTCGAATCTTGCTTGTGCAGCGGAATCAACGTATTGAGAAGCAATCAAGACGGCTTCACGAGCCTGTTGATATTCTTCCGAGTCTTCGAGTTCGGATTGAAGCCTCTCTTCTTCAGCCTTCTGCTTGAACTCGTCATTCCACTTCGCGGCCTGCTTCTTCAGCGTCTCGTATGTACGCCGTTGTCGAGGGTTTGCCGGTTCGCCGTCAGGGAACGACTGTTTCAGCAACTGTGCAGCCATGTTGATTTCACTGCGATCACCTTCAAGGTTGCTGAGCGGTAGCATTGTGCCCTTCTGACTGTGCTTTAGCGATGCGCTTTCCGAGCAACTGGCGCTGTTCATAGCGAAGCAGCGGGCGGCCGGTTTCGTCGGTTTGTGTTACAGGGTCATTTGGCATAAATCTTTCCTTTGTTTGCTCGAATCGATTGTCTAGGTAGTGGTGCGTGGCCTGTCAGACGCCGTCACGAGTTTGTCCTTCGTCGAACTCATAGCCGTCCACCGTCTCGATGTCGGTGACCTTGGCGGCGGAATCCGGTTGCGTATCCTCATTGACGTAGATCGTCGGACGCTACCCCACAGCAGGTGCTCGGTGCCGGCTTGTCCGTGCCCGGCGAGAAGCCCCCGGCGGGTTCAACCCAGTGTGAACTCGCTTGAGTGTGGACACGGAAGCCTTCCGTTGTCTGGAACTCTCGACCGAGCAATGCTTCTTGATCTCAGTCAAGATGCGATCGTGTTCATCACCAGATGCTGCCGGCTTTGCCGACTTACTTAGTGGGGTCGAGCATCTGCAGGACGTGTGCCGCCAGTTGCTGGTGCTCGGAGCGCCCACGGAAGGTGGTTAAGCGGACCCAGCCGTGGCGTCCTTCGAGGTGACGGTCAGGGTTGGGTGGCCGAGATACTCTCGGTTCGGATGAGTGGCCAGAGCATGTTTCTGCCAACCCGTTCAGATGGTTTCCATTGAATTCGTCCCATGTGATAGTTCCAGAGTGGTAACGATCAAGGGTTAAGAAATGGCGTCTCCCCGTGGGGCAGGTGACGCCGATAAAGCGGCCCGTGGGCCTGTGGAACCCTCGATCACCAACCTGCTCCGCAGGTCAATTCACTCCCGAATGGGACGTCTAGGCATCCTGCCGCCGTGGTCCGACCACGGTTCAGATATATTGCGACCAATAGCGGGAGTCATGTAGCGATACAGCCTGGAGGGCTTCCTTCTGGGTCGTAGCACGCAATGTAATCAATCGCCCGGTTGGGTCGCGGAAACGCACGCGGCAGATTCTCAGGCTCGTATCGCTTGGCGATGGGCAGATCGGTTGAGATGTTCACACCGGGACTCCTCAAGTGGACATGCCTCTGAAGCCTCTGTGGAGATAATTTTCCCTCGGGGCTATCTACTATTATAGGCAGAACTCAGGTGTTTTATTGAGAATTCCGGGAATTATCTTGACATCCCAGCTTCCTGAGTCTCCGTGTCCTGCCTAAGAGGTTGCACCTCCTCGGAAGGTCGGTTGTGGGTTGCTCATTTCATGTATATCCTACAGCATGCCCCCCACTAGAGGAAGGGAAAACCGTGCTTCCCGAATAACCATTGTCCCTAGTCCTGTCGGGTTATTCAGTTACCCCTCTATGGTGGCATACTGGCGTTTCTACTGCCGGTTGAGGCGGTCATGAGGAGAAACGGCTTTCACTTCTCCATTCCGCAAGTCGTTGCTGTGTAACGACTTACGTCATATGGGGACTAGGGAGTATAAACTAATGCTAGGAGGAATAATAGTAAAAGAGCAACGAAAAGGAATATATAGGACAATAGGAATACCTCCTCAGTTCGAGCAATACCAAGGACCTGGATTGCCCGCAGAGATCCCTCGCCAATCTGGAACAGCCCGTGTGGTAATCCTGCGGCGGGACCTGAGGGCATGCGGGCCAATACCCTCTCAGGGCTTCTGTGCGGCTGCGTGGCGCCACGCAGCCTGTTTGCTGCCCTTCTGACGTGGGCTCGCTTCGGACGCCACAGGCGGCGTCTGAGGGCTTCTCGTGGGCATGCGGGCTCAGCGGCTATTTATTTCACCCCTCGCAAGGAGTGTAAAGTCTGGATTCGGCGCTGCCGGCCCGATCGGCGGGCATATTCTTGCGACAACGCGGCAACACTGCGCAGACGTCTTCGGACCACCTGTGCAGGCCCGAACTGAACAGCAACACCTCTACCACTGCAAGCACGCTCACTTGTGGTGCACAGGCGTACAGTTAGTGCCCCTGAATGGCGGCCAGCAATCGGGGTAATGTTGCTTTCTTGCTTAAACAATCGGGATTCGTAACCAGCAAGAAACTTACATTCCGCAGAACCGGCCCAGCCGCTGGAGGTGATCAACCTCGACGTGACGTCTCAACCCACCCTCACAGATCCGTACAACCCCACCTTCCGAGGACGTGGGCCGCCCTCACAACCCAGCCGCCCCACAACCTTCCCAGGAGCGCACGCCCTGCGAATGCCGGCCTGGATGACCGCCCTGAGAATGCCGGCCAAAGGCGATCCCTGGGAATCCAGAGGTTAGGCCTCGTTCTTTGCTTTGATGCCTCGATACGACGCAAGAAACTCACACAAACCACCTTCCAGGCTTCAAGACCCGAACTCTGGGCGGTGGGTTGTCTCACTTAGGGTCTCGGCGGCCAGCCCATCAAGAACACCGGAGAATCACGGCCATCTCTCGCCCTCCTACCTGTCTCATCTGGGGAGTACGCTATTCGAGACAGAATTGGCTTGCTAGCTCGCCGCGTCCGCGCCATACTTAAGGTATGAACGCCATCTACATCAGAACATCGACGACTGAACAGAACGCCGACACCCAGCACCGCGTCTTGGATGAGCATTGTGCCAAGCACGGCATCCAGGCCGCCGTCTATCGCGACGAAGGACACAGTGGCGACACAGTGAACCGGCCGGCATTCCGTCGCCTGAGAGGACATACGGGCCGGGCGCATCACCCACGTGATCGTCTTCCGCCTGGACCGTATCTCACGCCGAACGGCAACAGGCGTCAGCATCTTGCATGGCTGGCTCGATAATGGCGTGCGCGTCACGAGCAGCCAATGGAAGCGCTAGACATCGACCCGAGCAATCACGCCGTCGTCGATATCGTCGTCCCCTTGCTATTCGGCCTTGCTGCTAATGAGCAGCGCGTCAGGCGAGATCGACAATCAGCGGGCATCGAACGTGCCAAGTCAGAGGGCAGGTACCGGGGCCGGAAGCCTGGCTCAACCAAGGCGAAGCCGCAACGCGTCAAGCAACTGAGGGACAAGGGTTTGACCTTGGCAGAGATTGCTTCCCACCTGAACATCAGCAAGGCGACCGTCTGCCGTTATCTCGCGAGCTAACAACCAACCTTCCGTCAACCTC
>CAWAVP010000027.1:0-185946 GCA_963785495.1 uncultured Planctomycetales bacterium
GGAGTTGCCGAATATGAAAATGACGGCCGGCCGCAACGGAAGTTCTTCGTGCAACTGGGCGGTGCGGGACTCGATGCGCGGGCGATCGAGCTGGTGGAATGGGAGCAAAAGAAAAAGCTCCTCCAGTTCGCGTATGTGATCGCCGGTCTCA
Organism: uncultured Planctomycetales bacterium; assembly: GCA_963785495.1. GTDB lineage: Bacteria > Planctomycetota > Planctomycetia > Pirellulales > Pirellulaceae > CAWAVP01. The sequence continues at coordinate 152 of CAWAVP010000027.1, forward strand.
AGGCGCTTCGCGAACCGCGCGCCGAGATCACTTGCGAGGCCGATGGCAAACTCTACCGCGGCGGGCTCGTGCTCTTCGGCAACGGCAAGTTTTATGGCGGACGCCTGCCGATCTTTCCATTCGCCAATCTTGCCGACGGCCGGCTGCATGTGTGCATTTTCGAGAAAGTAAATCTCTGGGTGGTGTTCCGCTACGGTCTGGGTTTTCTCAGCGGCAATGCCCATCCGCCGGCCTCGGTCCATTATCTCCAAACAAGGGCGTTCAAGTTGACCAGTGTGAATGGTGCACCATTTGAACTGGAGGGCGATCTCGTCGGACATCTGCCGGCCCGATTCTCCGTTCACCGGGAGCGGCTGCGCGTGTTGGCCGGTTGAACGGGCCATCGGGAGTATGAGTCGTTGCACCAGCCGGTCAGTCGAAGGACGGGATGGTGGAGGCCAGGGCGAACCAAACGGGTGGAAAGCGGTACGGTCGAAAATAACGTGGCACCGCGTTCACCCGGGTTGATGTTTCGCACATGAATCGCGGTGAAAGCGGCAGACCCGAGCGTTCATTGGTGAGGAAGGTGCAAACTCCGAAAAAGTCGCGCCGCAGTCTCATCCGTCCCATTGTCATTTATCCGTTCAAGCAGCCGGATCAGCCGTCTCGGACAGAGCACGATGATTACTTCACACTCTCCGCCTCGATGGCCTTGAAGCGATCAATAGCCAGGTCATAAGCGAGGCGGGCCGCCGCGCGTTCGGATTCGCGGATGGACTGCTTTCGCTGCCGCCAGAGTTGTTCGATGGTGGCGATGCACCAGCGGGCGCTGTCCCGTGATACCCGGATCGGTTGTTCGCCAACCAGCACGGTTACGGGATTGGTGTGCAATTGGGGAAACTGACGCAGGGCCAGCCAACTGCTTCGCTCAACCGGAACCTGGAACCTCAGTTCGTGGAGCCGCCCGTCGGCCGGAACCTCCCGCGAAGCGACCGCATGGCCGTTCATCACTAGTTCGACCCGCCGCATGCCGCCGGTTTCCCAGTCACGGGTCCGCGATCCATGAAGCGTAACCGTATCGCCAATCCAGCGTCGACCGCCGGGAGGCTCGGTCAAACCTTGTGCCGTCAGTCGCGGTGTTGCCGGCGCGAAGGCGACTCGCGCGAACACTTCAACGGGGCCGGGCGCATCCAGCCGCACTTCACCGAAGCCGGGTGCCACGCCGTTAATCGTAAATTCCGGCGCGTGGGCAAAACCGTCGCTGACGTAGGAGCGGCCGCGCGCCAATCCATCCGCCCAGGCGCCGAAGTCGACGTGGTTCACCTTTCCCAGTTGAACATAGACGCGGCCCTGGCCGACGCGTTCGCCGCTCATGCACGGGAAATCCGTCTCGCCGCTGACTTTGAGCGGAAATCCGCAATTGAGCAGGTGATACCACATGTTCCACTCGGCGATGCGCGGGGTGTCCATCGCGCTGATGAAGTCACAGACACCGGCGGCGACGCTGACGCAGATTTCCATCGCGCCGACTCCATTCATTTCCGGCACGGCCAAATTTGGCAGTTCGTTTGCCGCGCGGTCGTGCGCGGCGGTCAGTTCCGCCTCGGTCAGTCCGCCATCCCGATCGCTGTCCATTTCGTCAAACGCATACGGCAGCAGCGCGTCGCTTGTTTCGAGCCGGCTGAGCTGCCGGTCCTGGTTGGTGTCCAATTGCGCGAACAGCCGCCTGGTCGCGTTCTGCGAATGGATCTCGAGTCCGCTGGCGGAATGCGGATAACCGGTGACGCCGCCCTGCTCTTTGGCCCAGCGCATGACCGGCACGGTCCACGATGGCCAGCCCTTGATCTTGGTGCCTTCCGAGCCCGGATACGTTTGATCGCGCAGATTCAGCAGGCATACGTGCCCGAGCGCCTCCGAACCAAAGCCGCTGATTTCCAGATCGTATTTCATCACCGTAAACTGGCGGCTCAAAGCCACGACGCCCGGTGAGAAGAACCGGCGTTGATAGTCAAAGCACGGTCCCCAGGTAAGCACGCAACCCACGTTGAGCCCTTCGCCTTCCACCTGCATGAACATGTCGTCCGGTGTCACCCCCTGGCTGGGATCGTCGTAGTGCGCACAACCGGCGCCGTGAATGTGATGATCACCGGAGTAGAATCCAAATGCCGCGGGGTCGATCCAACGAACGAGCTGAACCGAGAACTCGGCGGGAGGTTCGGCGGAAACCACCAGTTCACGTTGCTGACGGAGATACTCCGGCCCCCGCCAGATCTCCACCGTCAGGCGGCCCGGCGGTAACAATACGATGGCGCCGTCGCGACGATAAACCTGCGGTTGAAAATAGAAGTCCGGGGCCAGTCGCTTGGCTTGCGGCGGATACACGTGACCGGCGGGGTCGCGAAACGTGAAACCCGCGGTGGTCGCCGTTCCATCGTGGTCCCTTACCCGCAACCGAACGGGCACGGCTGGCTGGACATCGAACAACACCGGAACCTCCGCGCGAAATCCCAGATCCTGCGTGCCCTGGCCGACATCAAACGTGATCGTCGCTTCCAGTTGACCGGCGTCCCGGCTGTAGATCAATGCGATGGCATATTCGACCGCGAGCCCACTCAGCCGGTCCGTCATTGGTGCCTGCGTGAACATCTCCATATCGAGAAAGCGGCTGGTATCGGCGTGCTTGAACGCCGTTTCACGGAGGATTTCCCGTTGCATTCGCCGGGCGCTCAACGGGGTCATCCCGGCATAAACCGGTCCGGCCTGCGGACTGGAAATGTGCAATTCCTTCGTCACCGTGCTGTGGTTGATCACCTTGACCAGCATTGGTGTGTAACCGGCTTGCTGGAGCAACGCCGGACCCCGGTCCGCGCCGGGCCTTCACCCGCGACTCGGGATTCAGCTCGACGACGAACCGCACCTGCGAATCGAGCAGTCGCTGGATCGATGCGGCATCCGCCTGCGTGATCGCTTTGTCCAAGGCAGAACTTATTTCCGCGGCCAACGGGGTGCCAAGGAATTCAAAGGCGTCCTCAAGCCGGCGCAACATTCCCGACAAAGGCTGTGCGGCTACGGAAGGGACGACTTCAATGTCCGGCCCGACGACCGCGACGCATTGGGAACACCGCTGACATTGAGCTGGGCGAATCCGATCTGGCCGACGGCGGGTAATACTGCGGCACATAGAACCGCGCGGACGAAGTCATGGGTTCGCGGATAATTCATGGAGTGGTTCTCATCTCCCACCGTTCGGAGACGGAGTGATCGACATGCACCGCTACCCGGGCCCCGGCATGTCCCCGCCGATTTCCGGACGCGCGTCTGTGCTCAGCGAGTTCGGCGGAATCAAAATGGCGGTTCCGAAACACATGTGGAACGATCAGGGTTGGGGTTACATTCAAGTCGACACCAAGGATGAGCTGCAGGCTCGTTACGATGTTCTTGTCGACGAATTGCAGCCGCTGATCGAAGCGGGCTTGTCGGCGGCCATTTATACGCAATTGACCGACGTCGAAAGCGAACTGAACGGACTGCTGACGTATGATCGAGATGTGATCAAACTGGACAAAGCGGCGACGGCCAAACGGCACCGACAACTCTATCCGTCGGGCGAACAGGCTCGACCGCCGAAACGCTAAGTATTATCCATGAACAACGTCGCCTCACTCGCGGCGAACGATCACCAGCGAATCCTGCTGCCGGTCTTCAGGCGCATCACCGAGCGGTTGCCGCGAGCCGCCCGTCAAACGGTGCGTCGTACCGAGCTGCGGCGGCTGCCTCCTGCGAGGATTCAGCCAAAGGACGCGAAACTCGCCTTCCGCAGCCGTCAGATCCAGGGCGCACGTACCCCCTTCCGGCAAATACACCAGGTATTCGCTGCCAGACTTGGCGAGACAGTATCGTGAGTTGTCGTGCGGTTCGTTGCCGACCAGTCGATCTGCGTTCTGCATTTCCCAAAAAGGAATCTGCAGGTCGCGAAACAGGCCGAGAGCAATGCGGCAAAAGTCCCAACTCTGATCGCGACTGCGAAAGTCCTCGCAACGCAAATCGTTCTGCGGGAAATCGTAGCCAAAGTAGCATTCTGCGCCGGCCCCACCGGCCATCAACGTCCCCCAAAGACAGTAGCGACGGATGTCGTGCATTGTATATTCGCGGCCGTTCATCCGACCTCGTCCGTGGTGCCCTTGATAACCGGGATTGCGGAGGCACCCCCATGGACGCTGGGTTTTGCTCGTCGTTTGCCACCACCCACGGCCGTCCGGCAGCCGTGGATTCCTGCACCCATTGCAACGTCCTTTGATGAGCTCGATCCCAGGGGTTCTGTAAAGATGCACCCGTCAATACCGAACCGGCGCCCAGCAGTGGACGATATACTCTTTCTTGGTCATCGGGAAACGTGTGGATCACAATCGGATGATCGTACGGATCGAGGTCGCGTAGGTACTGTGCCATTTCCCGAATCTCTTCGGTCGACTGCGTGTTTTCCTCACCCAGATTCCAATTCAAGGCCAAGGCGTGTCCAAACCGAGCGATCAATTCTCGCAGGTAGAGCTTGCGCTGGACGCCCAGTTGGCCGCCGTCCAACAACGCGCTGACGGTCGCTGGCTTGCGATCGTGCCCTATCCGGTTGTCGTCCATCTCGTTCTCTTGCAGCTTAAAGTGCAAATGCAGTCCCTGTTTCGTGGCATGGTCGAATACGATTCCCCATTGATCCATTTTGGAACAGTCGTAGTGCAGTTTGTTGCCAGGCACGGTAAATGGCCACACATTGTCGCCGTCACCCCCGACGTTGTAGGGCAGGAACGAAACGGTGTTCATGCCTTTCTCCGCAAGGTAGTTCAAAAGCGCCGATGAGTCCCCTTTCCCTTGCCATCCTGCCAAATGGGATCCCCATGCGCCAGTCCGCCACGTGTGGCTGCCACGTCTTGAGAGGGACATTGGCCTTGCGCCCTTCCGTGCCATCGAAATCCGCAAAGGCCAACAGGGTTTCCGGCACGCATGGGCCCGGCTTTCAAAAAATAGTTGCCGCTGCCGGCAAACCGAAGGTATCGCTGCCCCACGTACTGCAGCCGTCCCTGGCCTCGCAAGTCGCGGCCCAACTTGTCGGACTCCTCAACGATGACAACACCTTGGCGGCCGTCGTATCGTGCGACAGCCTCACCCGACGCCGCCGCCACGGCCACACCCGAACCCGTTCGAAATGACACTTTATAGTCCCAGCGACCCACGCGGTCAGGCGTCCAATGCACTCGCCATATATTGCCAGCATCGGCCGACGTCTCGGCCGCTATGCCGTCGGCAGCAAAGTAGCCGGGAATGTCATACTGCGGCGTGCCGGACTCATGCGTCACTCGTACTGACAGGCAATAGTCAGTAAAGGGATTCGGCCGCTCGTCGCCTTCTCGGGCAAAGGGCCCTGAAAGCGATAGGGTGATCGTGTGCCATCGTTTCAATTCGCCCGTGACTTTGATGCTACCATCGCCGTCCCGAGTAGCATCAGTGTCTTGTGCGTCGTTTGCGTTCTCTGCACCGTACAGTGGCGTGCACAGGCCCGAGCCAAGGCTTAGGGAAATGACAATCGCGCCACAATGATCATTCCCAACAACGACAAGTTACGAAACAACATGATCGGCATCTCCCCCAAGCCATTTCTCAAATGGCGAATTCGTAGTCCCTCACGTGACGACAGTATGTCAGTCCACAAAATCTCGGGCAATTCGATACATTGTTTTAACATTTCCCTTCTAGTACCGCCGATTGTCTCAATTGTTTTACATCAACATGGCCCGTATTCCACTCCCGCATAAGAGCGTGTTGCATATGAGGCTGCCGATTGATCCATCATTGTTGATCGCACCGACGTAGTTACACTGGGAATGGTCGCAGAACACACTCGAGCACACCGACGAATCGATAACATGAGTCATATGGACAGCATACAACACCATCATCCTCATCTCGCTCGCTGTCCCTGGCAGTGATCATCCAATTGGCGATCGTGGTGGGACTTGTCGTCGGTTGGGTTGAGGCTGGCAGTTTGGCCTTTCATCGGCATGTATTGGGCCGGCTGATCTATCAGGGAATGCATTATGTCTGGCTTGCCCCTCTAGTCGACATGTTGTTGTTTCTGGCACTGGCGGTAGCGATCGCGGTTTCATCGCGCGTATTCCCGGCGTTGCGCGGGATGCTGTTGTCGTGTGGATCATCGCCTTCGTTGGCGTCATTGCATTGCGTGGTTTGTTTCCTCGCGTGGTGGCCGTCAGTTGGTTGATCTTGGCCGGTGGCATCGCCACGTACTCAAGCCGACGATTGCGCCGCGGATACACTTGTACGGTGGCTGGCTACGGTATGCCTGGCTGGCATTGTTTATCGCGACGGCAACGGTTGCCGCAACGACGGGACTGCGGCAAATTGAAGCGGAACAAAGTGCTTTTGCAGCGCTACCACCAGCGCCAAGAAACGCGGCCAACGTCCTGTGGATTGTCATGGACACGGTTCCCGCCAAGCGTATGAGTTTGTATGGCTACGACGTACCGACGTCGACGCGGATCGATCAATTCGCGGGGACAGGCGTCGTCTTCGATCGCTGCATGTCGAGCAGTTCGTGGACACTGCCGGGGCATGCGACCATGTTTTCCGGCACGTTGCGGCACGAACAGGATCTGGGCTGGGTCAAACCGTTTGGCACGAATCTACCCCCCATCGCCGAAGTACTTCGAGACCGTGGCTACGCAACGGTAGCGTTCGCTGCCAACAAGCTGTACTTGCAGCCACGAGTTGGCTTGGCCCGTGGCTTTTGTCGATATCGTGAGCCACAGACGTTGTTTGGTCAGGCTATTCATTCTTCGCGGATGGCGACATCAATCACCAAGCGCACGTCTTGCCAGTATTCCATGGGCATGTGATTGGCCGCAAGACCGCCGACACCATCAACCAAGAATATCTCGCATGGATGGCACGACGACCATCAGAGCGACCATTTTTCGCCTTTCTGAACTACATGGATGCCCACGCTCCCTATGTAACCACCGCCGAACATCCTGTCGCCTCGAAATCCGCTGGCGGATCGAAGGCCAACCCACAAATGGCCGGCCGGCCCCACGTCCGGGGCGCTGTTGAACGCGATGCTCCGTCGGTATGAAGCCTGTTTGACGGGACTTGACCAACAGATTGGTAACTTACTAGAAAGTCTGTCGCAACAGGGACTTCTCGAAAACACGTTGGTTGTCATTACCGCGGATCACGGCGAATCGTTTGGCGAACACGGCGTGTTTTACCATTCGAACGCACTTTATGTTTCGCAAGTCCACGTCCCGTTGGTCATCTCTTATCCCGGCGTACTACCCTCTGGCCATCGCTATCCAGGTATCGTTAGCTTGGCAGATTTGCCGGCAACGGTCATGGATTTGCTGGGGTTCGACAACTCGCATCCGTTCCACCGTCGCTCATTGCGGGATCGAATCGCTCACGGTGCCACCGAATCCACAGCAGCCGCCCCGATCGTCACCGCGGCTCTCGGTAGCAAAGGCACACGACTGGAAGCGTCCGACCGAGGCGCCTCCATCGAAACGGGATCGCTGCGGTCCGCGATTTCCGACACGCACCAATACGTTCTTAATGGCGACGGATCCGAAGAACTGTATGCCTATGGCCAGGATCCAGATGAAGAACACAATCTCGCATCGTCGTCGGAGAATGCCGAACTGTTGTCACGCATGCGTCATGTGGCCAAATCGATTCCGCTTGATCCACTACGCACGATAACGGATGGCGACAAGCTCACCGCCCGTTGGCTGTGGCCGCGCAATTCACGTCCCCCGCAGCACGCACGTCGACAGCAAAACTAACATCGGCATGTACGGCTAACTCGTTGGATCCGGCGAATCGTTGCGCTCGGCATTCTCGACGGCCGTCGTCGGCTCATCGTCCTGAATAGGCGGTTCGACAACCATGACATTTGTTGCCAATTCGTCCTGCACACGCTGATGTAGTTGGTCGCTGGCATGCGTCCCTAGGTCCAGCGAGGAAGGAATCGCCCTGCGCGGGATCTTACCGAGATGACAGACGGGTTCGCCGGGGCTGACGGCTGGCAGCGTGGACATGCTGAGGACGACTCCATCGAATGGCGAGTTGAGTGTGTTGAGCTCATGACCCAACAGGCTGGTATTGGTTGCCAGCGGCTGTCCCTTGGTCGACAACGTCGCCGGGCCCGACGTGGAACTGCATGAAGCCACTGCACTCGGCCCGTACCCACTTTGTATTCTTGAGCACACTGGCCGTGGGGGCGTCGACAACACCTTCGACCATTTTCAGTTGCGCATCAGGTTCTCGATTCCTTGTTCAATATAGGCGACGATGGTCGGTTCGACTTTCCAGACTTCACCGCCTTCAAAGGCAATCATGGGGCAGCCGGCCGCTGTCGACTCGCGGCGAAAAGAACCCTTCGGACCCTTGGCATCGATGATCAGACGACTACCGAACGCCGCGGCCAAGCGTGCGCATTCGGGCTCGAGTTAAGTCGGCGCGGACGTTGGGAAAGTTGGTCCGGCGAATGGCTGCCGTGTGCAGATCGATGCCGTAAGTCGGAACGACAACACAATTCGATCCAGCACGCCGTGCCATCCGGCTGGCCAGGCTGCCGGTGTGCGAGCCGGGAAAGCAACGATTCAGATCGCGCCGGTCGGGCAGATAGCGCGAATGCCGGTCGAACCCCAGCACGTTGAGAACGGGCACCAGATCGCGGAGGCCGCGCCGCAACGTGAGGACGCGCACGAATGAATCCAGTGCCGCAAGCCCCCGTACCGTTGATTTCGTCACCGTGCAATGCCGCCGTGATGAACACGGTTGGCCCATCGGTTCTGGGCCGCGCCGCACATGCATGGGAATACGAACGTATCGCTGCGACTGTAGCTGGCTCCCATGTCGCAGGTCGCACATCAGCGGACTTGGCCCGGTTCCACCTGCGTGTCACCCCGTTGCGATCGGCGATACCGCTTGCGTCGTTTCACTCGATGGTTGTCTCGCGTGTTCGGCTTCCATTCGGGGCAGTTTTTTGAGCCTTGGGCCGGCGAGCTCGACGAGCCGCTCGGGAACCAAGTCGCGCATCGTCTCGAGCTTGCCGAAGCACAACAACCGATCGCCGCGCCTCCAGCACGCGCCCGGGTCGCGGATTGGGAATCACGGTCGTGCCTCGCGGTGCAGCGTCAGCACGTTGATGTCCTGCTCGCGAAATGCCGCTCGGCGATCGTCTTGCCCACATACTCCGAACCCTCGCGGAACTGCAATTCCGCGACGCCATAGCCACGGCTGACGGTCAATCGTTGTCGGACGTCCAATTCGGGAAAATCGACTTGGGCGGCGATATAGTCGACCACCGCTCCCGCAATGTCCAGTTCGTGGCCGTCTCGATACCCTCCAGCCCAGGCGACGAGTTGACCTCCATGACCTGAGGCCCATCCTGGCTCTCCAGCATGTCCACACCCGCCACGCGGAGTCCCATGATCTGAGCGGCTTTTACGGCCGTCTCGATGATATCTGTCGTCCAATTCTACAGGTTCGGCGACCGCACCCCGGTGTACATTGCTGCGAAACTCCTGGCCCTGCGCCATACGTCGCATCGCGGCCGACCACTTGGTCGCCGACGACAAACGCGCGAATGTCACGTCCTTTACTCTCCGCCACGAATTTCTGAATCAAGCACGTTCTGTTTTGTGCTTTGAAGGGTCTCCACTATCGCCTGAGCTGTCTTGGTCGACTCGGCCAAAATCACGCCAACTCCCTGAGTACCCTCCAATAACTTGATAATGACGGGGGCACCCCCCACGCGTACGATCGCGCGGCATCACGTCCTTGCGGTCACGGATGAATGCCGTTTGCGGGATGCCGATGTGGTGCCGACTCAGAATCTGCAGCGTCCGCAGCTTATCGCGTGAATTGGCGATGCCGATGGAAGAATTCGCGCAGAAAATATCCATCTGTTCAAACTGCCGCACGAGGGCCGTCCCGAAAGTACGTGACGGACGCGCCGATTCGCGGAATCACCGCGTCGTAGTGACTCAGACGCCGCGATGCAAAAAACAGGTCCGGTTCCCCTTCCTGCAGCTCGATGGAAAACTTCATCGTATTCAGCACGAATACTTGGTGGCCCCGCTGCGTGGCTGCTTCGCGAAGTCGTCTTGTACTATAGCAGTGAGCATTGCGCGATAAGATGGCGATCTTCATGTCCGAGGTTGTCCCTTCTCTGAATCGATTTTGCCGCTGTAATACGAACCGCCCGCGTCGACGACGAATCGCCCACGCACGGCCTCGCGACCCAACAACATCCGAAAGCCCATTTCGTCACGACTAGCTAACGTCAATTCAATGGGCCAGATTTCGCCCATCATGGCAAGCTCAGTCAACACGACGGGGCGGCGAGTGATATGACCGGTGGAACTCTTGATCGGCCGAAACTCCATTACTTCCGCTTCCGCCTCCGCCGTCAGTTTTGTGTTCCGCTGCAGCGGATGAATGCGAAAACGGACGTACTGCCGGCCGTCACGCTCGATCACTCGGATGTCGAAGGCATGCAGCGACGAGGAACGGGCACCCGTGTCAACTTTCACTTTGATGCGCTCGATCCCGAGTCCCGGCAACGCAACCCATTCCCGCCATCCAACCACGGGGCGTTCCCGAACCGGTCGTTTCCCCGATTTCGCGCCGCGCTTTGATTCCTTCATCCCTGACCTCCTTTCCGCTTTCATGGCCGTACTGGCCGAAACGTCGAAGTTTGCTCACCAGTCGACATCTCGTTCACCAGCCCCGCATCCCTGCCGCCGCCAACTCCCGCCCGCACCCGCGGACCCAGCAGGACCGTTCCCCATATTCTCGACCCGTACATTAACGGTCGCGAGCTGGTAATGCAGGACCGCCCGACATGACTTGAAGAATTCCTTCGATTTTGTCTGGCCAATCGTCGACAAAAGCCGGCTCTGCATCTGGGTGACGAGGCGCGACGATTTTACTGCGGAAGGCAATCGACTGCGACGCGTTTACTCTTGTTGGTGAAAGGTTGATAAAAACTCACTACAGACAATAACCCTAGAGGCAATTGGTCAGTTTTTGAGCAATCCGTGCAACAGCTGGCCAGTTGTCCGCCGACCGTGCCGGACTTCGCCTCGATTCTGGTAGGGTCCGGCAGCGAATTGTAGATTCTTTAGCCAAATCCAGAAATGGCACAACGCTTGCTAAACAGAGGACAACCGCACTGGCGAACGTGGCGGACACGAGTTTTGAATTCGGCCCCCGGGCATTTGCCCCACTCATATCAGCGAGTTCGCGACGCGGGTTTTTGAACGACGGATTGAGGAAGTCATCGGAACGCAAAATCAAAGGAGTGTGACCATGTTAGTACTAAGCCGCAAGAATGGTGAATCAATTCGCGTTGGCGACGATATCGAAGTGACCGTCTGTCAGATCAGCGGGAACCGTGTCCGTTTGGCGATTTCTGCTCCCTGCCACGTGTCAATCCGGCGCAGCGAACTGGACGCGCGTCCGCCACGAACCATCGTGCCGGAGTGCTCGCAGCTCTTGGAAATGGTGTTGGAGCCGTCGGCCTGAACGCTGACGATAGTTGGGTGCGGAATAGCAGGCTTACCAGCCTCCACCACCGCCCCCTCCACCTCCGCCACCAGAACTGCCACCACCACTGAATCCGCCTCCCCCCTCACTTGAGCCGGAGTTGGATTGGCTGGCAGTTGCGACGGCCGTGGCGATACCGGTGCTTAACGCTGCGCCCCAGCCCACAGCGCCGGCCTGCGCCGCCTGGGAACTTCGGTACCAGCGCGGCTGATAAACACTCGAACGATCCCGCATGGGCCGCGCCTGCTGCCAGGCTGTCGTGAGGGCGGAAGCCCGTTGCTCCTCCAACCCCAACGCGACGACCCAGGGCAGGTGCCGCTCGTAGATCGCTGCGGCTTCCTCCGGGACCTGGGCCGCCTGCAGACGCTCGGGCAGGACCGTTTCTAGCCATAGTCGGTAGGCATCCACGCGGTCCAACCACTCTCGGCCCTCAAGAGTTGCGCTTTCATCCAGCGCGCAACAGGACAGCCATGGTCGCACTGGCCACCAGGCCAATCACGACCCAAATGCTGGTGGCCGCTACCAGCATACCGAGGCCCATCAGCTCGCCCAAAAAGAAGGGCAATGCAAAGGCGGTCATGACGACGGCCCCAAAGCCGGCGCCCCAGCGAGCGATGCCAGTCCCACGAGCGCAGCCCTTCCAAGCGGCAAATACCCCCATCCCCAGGACCGCGACGGCGACGCTCCAAATCGACAGCCATGCCAGCATGAAGCCGGCCATCGGCAGATTGCCCCCCAGGAAAACTCCCGCGCCGATTCCCAGCAGCGAAATGAGCAATCCCGGCAACAACCAACGTCGATTAAGCTGAAACCAATTGCCGTCGACATTCTCCTTGAGGTACGCCTTCAGCGCCGCCACGGCCTCAAGGATGCGTCGTCTGTGAACTCGATTCAGTCGAAGCCGATCCTTTTTCCGAAGCAGCTTTTCTACCACAATCGATTCCGCCTGCGGAAGCTGTTGCCGATCCGCGTCCGAGGCTACAACCACTTCGTAGCACGTACCACTACGCGACTTATGTTCTTCCAGCGAAATCGCGCCAGACTGGGCGGCCGAAACAAGCGCCGCGGCGAAGCATTGATGGTCGTAACCCATCTGCGACAAATAGCGAGCGACAACCGGAGGCAGGCCCGGCGGCGGTACGTCAGACGGCACGATGGTGCGGCCTTGTGGATTGCGGCCCACCAACAGCCAACAGGACACGTACAACAAGGCGGCTATTCCGGTACTGAACAGCGCTGTCACCGACGCCACGTTGTCGCGGAACGATCGTCGCCAAAACGGTGTTCCGGCGCTTCGATCCACTTCGCCTCGTGGCCAGGACACAGCAATCGTCAATCCCTCACCGGCATTCAGCGTCTTGGTTGTTTCTAGTTTTACACGGCTCACACCGCGTTGAATGAGTTCCCAATCTTGCGATTGACTACCGATATCTCCTACCCAAGCGTGTGTGTCGATCTGCTCGCGCGGTAGCTCGCCAGGAAGCCAAACCGTCGCGACGATCTTGTCCATGGGAAACTTCCATTCGTTACCGGTGACGTTCCAATATAATTCGTCTCGGTTCTGGTGAAACAACAGCCACTCCGACGTCCGATATCGCAGCAGATACGTGTGCTGTCCAACCGGCACTTGCTGATCCTCGCTGCCGATATAGACACGGGTCATCTTGTGAAGTGGCCCCAGCCCCTCATCCAAATGATACGGCTCGGGGCGGTCATCGCAGCGAACCTCCAGCACGCGGAAGGGATGTAGATGGCGCATTGCCAGAGTGTTGAATGATGTGACGGGAAAATCTCGATAGATCCCATGTTCAATCTGGTCTCCTTCCACAGTGATACGAATCGTCTCGGTGACCTCGAGACTGCCGTCGTCATGCACTCGGATCTGAGCGTCGAATGCAAGGATGCGTTCTTCGGCAAACGCGCCATGCGAGATCAGCAAGACACAACCGACGAAGACGGGGATCAGACGGAGCATTAGCGTATGGGACCTCAATCGTAACCGCATAAGACAACCTTGTGATGGAATCTGCAATCGACATCGTTGTTCGTTTTACAGTCGGGCGTGCGAACGGGAACGACGCATCGCGGGGAGGACCGTGGCATCGGCCATCGTTTTCGATTGTTGCCGGGAAATCTTAGCTTTTGCGATCGACTTATTTGGGGTCCAGATTGGCATCCAAGTCCGCCGTCGTCAGGGTCGACTCGACGCCTTGTTCGGGAACGGGGACCTTTGCCAGCCATAACAATGAGTTCAGCACGACTTTTCGGAACTCGTTATTCCCCCAGTTGTCATGAAAATGGCCGCCCGTGAAACCGACCCCGCGCCCGCCATCGCTCCGTTCGACGGCCCACATCATCGCTTCGGCACGACCTTTGGCGGCCTGAATATGCTGGTAGGGTCCATTTGGATAAACGTAGGGTCCGTCGCGTACGTCGTCCGACGGTGCGGCAACCAAGATGGGAACAAACTTCATGCCCTGTACTTCCGTCGACTGGTTGCCCGGCATGTCGGCAATAAACCGCATATTGAAATACCACTCATCCTTAATCGTAAACGGTTGGACACCTCGCGTAATCGGATGATCGGGAAAATGGTTGAAGGTCGGCTCCCAAATCGGATTGCACGAAAACATGTGTTCGTAGTGGCCACCGATCCAACGCTTGAACTGGTCTCCTGCTTGGTCGGCAACGACTTCGACACCGTAGTGCATGAAGCCTAAACCTACACCTTGGCGAGCCCATTTATCGACCATGTTCAAGCGACGTTCGCCTTGCTGGACTACTTCGTGCCCCGCACCGCCATCCATAAAAAACACGACAGCGTCGGCTCCGTCAAAAACGTGTTCCTCGCGCGGCCAACCGTTAAGGACGCAGATCGTATCGAGCTGCGGAACTGCTTGGAGGCATTTCGCCAGCAACTGCACACCGGCATTGAACTCATGCATACGAGGCGGGTGCGAGGGTTTACCGGCAACCAGTATTAACTTTGCCCGCTCTGCGGCACTCGCCGGCCACGACATCACAGTCCCCGTGACGAATAACATCATCAGCCACAACGCGCTTCGACAAGTCTCACGAAGATTCATCGTTTCAGTCTCCTTGTATTCAGATTCTCTGCCGCACACGTCGCTTGATTCTACCGCACGCAGTCAGTCAACTGGGGACATAGCCCTCCATCCGACTTCCCTCTCCCGCCGGGAGAAGGTGGCCGAAGGCCGGATGAGGGGCATCAACCGACGACGTTCCTGTCTGCCATCACACGCCGCCGACCCGTAATCCGGTGCCCCGGGGTCGATCTCTCGGAGCGAAAGGGTGACACACGCGAGTCCCATACAGATTATCATGGTGGCTGGGTTGCAGGGCAAAGCCGTTCGCGAAAGGAGCGTGAGGAGAAATCATGTTGAAATGGCGGAGTCACCGATGGTTAATCTGCGCGGCATTCGCCGTTACGGCCATATCGCGACATGCACCAGCACGAGCTGCCGAAGTGACGCCACTATCGTATTTCGCTGATCACGTCGCGCCGCTGCTCGCGGGGCACTGTGTGACGTGTCATCAGGGACCAGAACCCAAGGGTGGCTTGGACTTGAGTCATCGTGACACGGCCATGCGTGGTGGCGAGTCGGGCCGTGTGTTGGTAGCGGGTCAGGTGGAGCAGAGCCTGCTGTGGGCGCACGTCAACGCGGACGAGATGCCTCCCGATCAACCTCTCGCTCCAGCCGAAAAGCTGGTGCTGAGCCGCTGGATCGACGAAGGCTTGGCTTGGGATGTTGATCCAATTGATGTCCGTCGCTACACCACCGATCGTCGTGCCGGTTTCGACTGGTGGTCGCTGCAGCCGTTGAGTGATCCCGATCCGCCGGAGGTTGGGCAAGTTACATGGGTCCGCAACGACATCGATCGATTCATCCTGCGGCGATTGGAGGCCGCTGGCATTGCGCCTGCCGCTCAGGCCGATCCACGCAATTTGGCACGGCGTCTGTACTACGACTTAATCGGACTTCCTCCCACGCCAGCTCAATTGGAGTCGTTCCTCAAACATCCAACCGACGCAGCCTACGAACAGCTGGTCGACGAACTACTTGCTTCACCTTACTACGGCGAACGTTGGGGACGACACTGGCTGGACGTTGTTCGCTTTGGAGAGAGTGATGGTTTTGAACGGAACGCACCGCGCGAGGGCTTGTGGCCTTACCGCGACTGGGTCATCCAAGCTCTGAACAACGACATTTCGTATACGGAATTCGTACGGCAGCAGTTGGCCGGCGATGTGCTGCAGCCGGGCCCTCAGGGAGCTGCGGCTGTCGGTTTTCTAGTGTCGGGCGTACACAATACCGTTGTTGGCTCCAGCGAGAGAATGAAGCGCCTACGCGCGTCAGGACGAACTAGAGGAGATCATTGGTACACTGGGACAGTCGTTTCTCGGTTTGACCGTCAATTGTGGGCGGTGTCACGATCACAAATTCGATCCGATTTCATCAAACGAATACTACGCCCTGATTGCTTCCATCGACGGAGTGCAACACGGTAACCTATCGGTGGTGGTGCCCGAGTTTGCGCGACAACTGCCCTCCATCCAGCAGCAGGCACAGCGTGTCCGCGAGTCGATTGAGCAGATTGACGATGAAGCTCGACGAACACTTCTGGCCCAACGTCAACACAACCCGCCCGCCTCTCCCGCGGCCCTCGTCGAACGCCCGCAAGCGATCGCGGCTTGGGACTTTTCCGACGGATTGCAGGATCAGATTGGCCAACTGCACGTGACCACGTTCGGCACAGCCCATCTGAACGGCCAGGCTTTGGTCATTGGCGGCGAATCGGGATATGCGCAGTCGGCGCCGATCCGTTGTGACTTGCGCGAAAAAACGCTCGAGGCGTGGGTAATCCTCGATAATTTGGAACAGCGCGGCGGAGCGCCCTTGAGTCTGCAGTCCTTAGACGGGACCACGTTCGATGCCATCGTGTTCGGCGAACAGGAACCACACCGCTGGATGGCGGGCAGCAACAATTTCCAACGCACCCGGTCGTTTGGTGGTCCCGAGGAGACTCAGGCCGCGGACCAGCCGGTGTGTATAGCCATTGTGTTCGACGGCAAGGGAACGGTGGCCGCATACCGCAACGGTGTGCGCTACGGCAATTCGTATCAGGTCGATGTTGCCAGCTTTTCGTCGGGCAATGCGCAGGTGAACTTCGGATTGCGGCACGCGCCACCGTCCGCGGATCGACTGCTGTCGGCGCAGATCCTTTGCGCAAAGCTCTATGACCAAGCGCTCGGCCCGGAAGCGATTGCCGCCGCCGCGGGCATTGCCAACGACTATGTGTCGCCGCAGGACATCCTTGATTCGCTCGCTGCCAACGTGCGTGCGCACCGTGACGAATTACAACAGCAATTGGAAGGTTTGCAACGACAGATCCGCGATGTGAGTGCACGGTCGCAGAGGGAACTATATACCGTCGTGCCGAAAGACCCGCCCGCCATGCGAGTGCATGTCCGTGGCAGCGTGACGGATTTGGGAGACGTCGTGCGCCCGGCGGCGTCCAGGCAATTCGAGGTCCGAATGCCGACTTTGGCCTTTCGGCAGATGCCAGCGATTCGGCACGTCGAACCCGTTTGGCGGATTGGATCACGGATCCCAAAAATCCTCTGCTCGCACGTGTAGTTGTCAATCGCCTATGGCACTACCATTTTGGCCGCGGCATTGTCGATACACCGAACGACTTTGGCTTCAATGGCGGCCGGCCAACTCATCCGCAACTTCTGGACTGGCTGAGCACAGCAGTTGCGCCACCACGACTATCACTTGAAACCGATCCACCGTTTGATTGTGCTTTCGGCTGCCTACCGCCAAACGTCTCGCAACAACCCGTCAGCGTCCCAGATCGACGCCGACAATCGCCTCTTGTGGCATATTCGCCTCGTCGAATTGAGGCCGAAGCTTTGCGCAATTCGGTTCTGCTAATCGCCGGACAACTCAATACCAAGTCGGGTGGGCCAGGGTTTCACGACGTGAGCGTGACGTACAACGACGGCACAACCTACTACGAACCGATTAATACCGAAGACACCGAATTGAACCGACGTTCGGTATATCGTTTTTCGCCTCGAGGAGGTCGCAGTGCGATCTTGGACACCTTTGATTGTCCCGATCCTTCCGCAACCGCGCCCCGCCGCTCGGTAACGACGACACCGCTGCAGGCGCTGACCCTGATGAACAACGCCTTCGTCATGCGGATGGCAGAACATTTCGCGCATACGCCTCGAAGCAGAATCTCCTTTGGACATTGAGCAACAGATTCGCAGTGCTTGGGAATGGACACTCTGCCGACAACCCGATGCCGAAGAACTGCAGGCTGCGCGACAACTTGTCGAGAATTCCGGGCTGCCCACGCTCTGTCGTGGTCTATTCAACCTCAATGAGTTTGTCATTATTCCCTAGTCTGATTCCCTAGTCTGACGTTTTTTACAGAGAGCGAGGGTGACAATGGATCGACGAGACTTTCTGAATTGGGGAATCCATGGATTGGGAGCAACAGCACTGGCCAGCTTGCTCTGTGCGGAAGGCAGGACGTGGACAGAAGCAACGAACGCCACCGACACATTTCCGCAATTTGCACCCCGTGCAAAACGCGCCATCCACATTTGTTTGATTGGCGGCCTAAGCCATTTGGATTCGTTTGACTTCAAACCCGAATTGGTGAAGTATCACGGCAAGTCGCTCGACAGCGACGAGCAGCCTGACATTTTTTTCGGACAAGTCGGCCTCTTAAGGCAGAGCGATTGGGCGTTTCGTCAACGGGGTGAGAGTGGCCTCTGGATGTCTGACCTCTTCCCGCAGATCGCGCGAACACGCAGATGACCTGACTCTGATCCGCTCGATGATTTCCGATACGGCCAATCATACGCCGGCCCTGTTCGTCGCCAATAGCGGATTCCAATTCAACGGTTTCCCGTCCATGGGGAGTTGGTTGTCCTTTGGGTTGGGCAGCGAGTCCGAGGAACTGCCCACCTACGTCGTGTTGGCCGATGGACGCGGCGGACCGAATGGCGGCGCATCGAATTGGACGAGCGGATTCCTACCAGGGCAACATCAGGGGGTCGTTCTGCAGGGAACGGGACCGGCCGTACGAGATCTGGTGCCGGCGCACCCGTTCCACCGCAGGCAGATGACCATTTCGCGCCAGTTTATTGCCTCGGTCAATCAACATCATGTGCAGCGGGAAGGAATGGATCCATTGCTGCAAGCACGTATTCGCAGTTATGAACTGGCAGCGCGGATGCAACTGTCGGTGCCGGCGGTGAGCGACCTGTCCGACGAGAGCCAAGCGGTTCCGCGCCGCCTATGGCCTGGATCAGGAGCCTACAGCCGATTGTGGCAGACGTTGCCTGTTAGGACGGCGACTTTTGGAACGCGGAGTCCGTTTCATTCAACTGTTCTCGGGTGGCCCTATCGCGGGCAGTCCGCGTAAAAGCTGGGATGCACATGAAGATGTGCGTGAAAACCACGCCGCCGAAGCAGCCCGCATCGATCAGCCTGTGGCCGCCCTCCTGGCCGATTTGAAGCAACGCGGCATGCTGGAAGACACGCTGGTGCTATTTACAACGGAGTTCGGCCGTACTCCCTTCACTCAGTCGGCGGCCGACCGCGTCGGAACCGGCCGGGATCACAATCGCTACGGCTTCTCCGTCTGGCTCGCGGGCGCCGGCTTGCGCCCGGAATGGCATGGGGCGGAACGGATGAGATCGGCTGGAAGGCGGTTGATCAGCCCGTAACGTGGCACGATTTTCACGCCACTGTGCTGCATCTGTTCGGCATCGATCATCAGCGACTGACGTTTTATCACAACGGCATTCAACGCCGACTGACGAATGTACACGGCGAAGTCATCGAACCGCTGTTGGCATGAATTGAGCAATCGTTAATCTTGCGGATCGGCAGAGCTGGCGGGCGTCGTGATGGCAGCATCGTCCTTCTTCTTGCCAGTCACGAGACCAATGCACCGACTGATCATCGAGATTACGTATCGCCAGCCCATCAACAAGCCACCAATGATCGCCGCAAAGAATGATGCAAGTGGCAACATCGTTTCGGGACCTAAATAGGCAAAAAGCGAATGTGAGACCATTGACTACTGCTCCTGATTCGAACTGGCAAAGACAAGTTGCGGGGTGTTCGGATTCCGGGTGGCGAACGCACAAACAGAAGTCCCAAATCCCTTCACAAGCCTACTGTCAACGCCCGTACTCCCTTTGAGCAGGATAATCCGCTATGTGCCTGACTGCAACTCTTAAGACAATAAGCGAGCCAGCACGCCGTATAATCCGCTTATCCCATACAATTTAATCAAGTAAGTTCGGTACATGTGTCACAGCGATCCCATCCCGATCGGCACGAACGCTCAAAACGGCGTTTCACGAACGTTACATTAACTCGCGTTAAAATCGCCTTCCCCCCACAATGTCTACCGTCTGTGAGTTGTGTGGTCGGATCACGCGCCGAGGTACTACCGCACATCATTTGATACCGCGAGCATGCCACTCAAACAAATGGTTTCGCAAAACGTTTCCACGCGACCACCTGCGGCGCACGATCGCACTATGTCGAGATTGTCACAGCGCCGTGCATCGACTAATCCCCGATCGAAAACGATTGGGACGCGAATTCAATACACTGGAGAAGCTACGTGATCATGAAGACGTTGCGAGATTCATTCGCTGGGTCCGGAAGCAGAAATAGTGATCCTGCGCGGTGTAAGCGCATTCTCTGCTGGATACGTCGTGGGTGTCTGGCACTCGTCGTTGCCGCATACGCGACCGGAGCTGTCCGATTGATCGCCGCCCCGCCGATCGAGCCAACGGATGTCGCCGATCGCGCAAATACATCGTTTCGACTGACCGGTACAGTGGTCGATGCAGATACGGGAGACACATTGCCGGCCCGTGTGCATCTGCGGAATGATCGCGGCGAATGGTATTTTGTCCAGTCGGATGCGACGGCTGGTACAGCTGTCGAATATCGTCGCAGTCCGGCGCGTGTGCCTGGTAGTGTCGAAATGCACACGACCGTGTCTCCGCATCCTTTTCACGTTGACTTGCCACCGGGAAACTACCAGCTGCAGCGTCGAACGGGGCAAGGAGTACGTGCCGCTCGTACGCGACCTGCAAATTGTCGATGCGCCGATAGAATTAGATTTGCCGCTGCAGGCGCTGGATCAATATGGCAGATCGTGGTTGGTATTCAGGCGACACGCATGTTCATCGTACTATCGACGAATTACCGAACGTGATGCTCGCCGAGGATCTGAATGTCTGCTTTCCGCTCACGTATTGGGTGCAGAGCACGGGCCTGGCACCGGCCGACAACGCACCCGACACACCGATCGGGGCAGAACTTGTGACGATCGACGATACCCACGTCTATTATCCACTCAACACGGAATACGAGATCTTCCGCACTGCCGGGCAGGCGCACACACTGGGTGCCGTATTCGTGCTAAACCACCAGCAACCGTTGCGGCATCCGGTGCCGACAGTGCGCGGCGTGGCACAAGAGAGTCGACAGCAGGGCGCCCTGTTGGACCTGGATAAACACTCCTGGCCCTGGTCGCTGATGATTGTTCCCATCATGAACGTCGACTTGTTTGAATTGTCGAACAACCACTTGTGGCAAACTCAGTTTGGGTTCCATGACTGGACATTGCCGATGGCGGCAGACTACATGCGGCTACAGTTGAACGAAACGGGGTTTACGGAATGGGGCTGGGCTGATTTCGGATTTCAGACCTATTACGCCTTACTTAACTGCGGTTTTCCCTTGCGAGTTTCCGCGGGCACCGCGTCGGGCGTGCATCCAGTGCAACTGGGATTTGGACGCGTCTACGTACATTGTCCGCGCGGCTTTCGCTACGACGACTGGATCGCGGGGTTGTCTGCGGGAAAAAGCTTCGTCAGTACTGGTCCGATGCTCGAGGTCAATTTCAACGGCAAAGACCCGGGAACTCGCTTTGAGCAGGCCGCCGGCCAGGGAACCTTTTCGCTGCGGGTCAATGGAACGGCCTCGAGCCGCCGCCCTCTCGATCGTATCGAATTGATCGTCAATGGCAGAATCGTCCAGCAGATCGCACCGTCGAATCGCTCCACGGAGGTCGGCACGTACAGATCCGATTTTCGCGAAACGGTGCCACTGAAACGCTCGTCATGGATCGCCGTTCGCTGCTTCGAACGGCATCCACAGCAGCGATTGCGATTTGCCCACACAAATCCCGTCCACGTACAGATCGGAGACGAGCCGATTGTTCCCCGCCGCGAAGAAGTGAACTATTTGATGCGTCGCATGGAAGAAGAACTGGAACGCAATCAGGATGTCCTCGACGAATCCGCTTTGCAGGAATACCGTGATGCCCTAGAAATCTATCGGGGTATCGCCGAGCGCGCAAAATAGCTCCAGCGGCGCGCCGCAATTACAAGACAGAATGCTTGCCTGAGTCGAAGGAGCAAACACAGTCGACACGGGCTGTGACTTTTGTTGCAACCGCCTTTTCACAATCCACTGGCGATATTTAGGGACACGCACTGATGTCACCGCGTACGAAAGCATGGTTAGTCTACGGTGGTCTCGTGCTATTGATTTTTGTAATGATCATAGGCGTGATTGGCATCGGCGTATTCACTCGAGGTGGCGTGCGAAACATTCAGCTGGGCCGTGAGACGACCTATATCACGGAACCGTTGCGCGATGACGGAACGATCGACTACCTAGCCGCTATCAATCAGATCACGTCGCATGGCGTCGATCCAGAAACCAACGCGGCGGTCGACTTTCTGCGGGCATTCGGGTCGGGGCCCCTACCGGAAAAAATGCGGCCGCGGTATTACGCCCAACTAGGAATGTCGCCATTGCCGCGCGACGGCAGCTACTACGTGGACCTCCATAAGTTTGCCGATGAAAAGATGCAGCAGTTGACGTCTGTGGCGGCCGATCCGCAAAGGACCGACCCGAAAAGTGATGGCGACACGCCATTGCGGAATGGCGAGGCGGATGAGTCTCCCGGTTCCAGCGACGGCGACGACGACACGTCGCCGGGCGAAAGGGCGTGGGAAGAATTGGAACGATGTCTGAAACAGGCTTGGACGCCGGAAGAATACCCCGTCTTGGACCAATGGCTTCAGGCAAACGAGCGTCCTCTAACCTGGATCGTGCGGCGCGAGTCAGCAACCTCGGTTCTTTCTGCCATTGCTGACGAGTGATGGCGACGCGATGATGATCTACGCGCTACTGCCTCTGGCCAATCATCAGCGAGATGCCGTGCGTTTGCTGTGCCTCCGAGCCACTCGATCGTGGGGAGCCGGCGATTTGGATCAGGCCTTCGACGATTGCCTGGCCGCGTTGCGGATCGGCCGACTCGCAAGTCAGTCGCCAACGCTGATCGATTCACTTGTCGCTGTCGCCACTCAGCGGATAGCATGCATTACCTTAGAGCAGATCGCTGCGACTGACGCAGTTTCCGCAGATCAGCTACGCGAGGTCATTAAGCAAATCACAGCACTCCCGACGATGGAGCCGATGTGGAAAAAAATTGAATTTGGCGAGCGGTTTTCTTATCTTTCCGCCGCCTCATTGGCAGCGCGAGACGGCGTCGCTCGACTGTCCGGGGATGCGGATATGGGACCAAGTTCCTCAACGCCCCCGCCCTGGATGTTGACCTCGTCGCTGATCGATTGGAACGTGGTCATGAGTAGTGGTAATAAGTGGTATGACACCATTGTCGCAGCCGGCAAAATTTCCAACTACGCAGAGCACAAGCAAGCCGTCGGTCAACTCTCGCAGCAACTCAACGACCTTGTGGGTCAATACCGTCGTCCAACCCGCATGCTGGCGTCAGCTGCCACGATGAATGGCCGCAGCCAACTGATGTCCGATGTCATGGCGTCGCTGATGTTGCCGGCGGTAAGCGCGGCGTACCAAGCCGAGTACCGTGACACGATGTTCATGCGCGCCACGGTGACATCATTATGGTTGAATGTCTATCGAAAAGAGCACGGCAGCTACCCAGACTCACTCGACCAACTCGTGCCGACCTACTTGCCCGAAGTCCCCGTTGATTTGTTTGACGGTCAGCCTTTGCGCTATCGCCGACTGAATCATGGGTTTATTGTCTACAGTATCGGCCCCGATGAGAACGATGATCAGGGCGCGCCACTGGACGCGGGCCCATCCGGATTGGTTGGTGATTTAACCGTTCGAGTGGATCGTGTCGACGAACCCGCTGAATGACGCGGAGATTATGGTTGACGTTGCGACAACAGGAACGCCAGTACGTCGTTCTTTTCAGCCGGTGAAAGGACCTGAGCGAAGTTGTCGGGCATGATCGATAACGGAGATACGTGCTGATCTTCGATCGCCGCGGGTGGCACCGACACTTCCTTTCCCTCCGAGTTGACCAGCAACCACTGATCGTCGGCCTTCTGACGGACCAGACCGGTCACGACGCGCCCATCGGCCAATGCCAGGATCGTCGTGCGAAACGCGACATCGACATTCCGATATGGCGCCAGTAAATCCTCGGAGATTCGGTCCAAACCGCGATTGCCAATGCCATCCAATTGCGGTCCCACCAGGTTTCCCTGTCCGCCGATTTGATGGCAGGTACTGCAGTGTTTCGTGAACAGCGAGCGCCCGGCTGCAATCGCTTGCGGCGACGAACGAAAGCGCTCTCGTGTTTGATTGATTGTGGCGCCGACCTGGTCGTCTTCTGCAGGCAGCGTCGCGACAATCCTGTCGATCCATGCTTTGAGTCCCTCGACTTTGGCAGCCTGTAGTTGCTCACGAATGGCGGGGCGCCGCAGTAATTGTCCATTGACCTGCCCCTGGTCGATCAGCATCAACAACTTATGGGCTCCCACACTGGATGACGCAAGTTGTCCCGCTGCCTTTGCTTGTTGCGGCTGAGTAAGATGTTGAAAATATCGGACCAGCAGTTGATCCAACACGTGTTCGTCACTCGGCGCGAATTGGCCCGCTATCTCGGCTCGTAGCGCATCCGAGAGTTCGGCGTCCGCCAGGCTGCGCCCAATACCTGCCATACCGGTTCGTCTGCACCGGCCAGGGCAACAGCCGCGGCTGCGCAACTTGCGCCATCGATACCGTCCCGTACCCAATGTCGCAGCAAATCCAAGCTGTCCGGGTCCGTCGAAACGTCGAGCAATTCGGCAGCCAAACGCTGCCAATTCGCCACTTTCCGCAAGTCCTGTCGGGGAACCGAAACCACGTGTGGGTCGAAACGTGCTACGCCTAGCCAAGCATAGGCGGGGGCGTCCAAACCGTCGACGACTTCCAGAACACCTGTCTGACCCTGCAGGTCGCTCAGATCCCAATCCACTTGCTGTGCCGTATCGCTACGAGGTGGAAACGCGCGACGGACGACGGTACCCGACGGTACCAATCGCAACTGCACATACGCGTCATCCTTAATTTCCGATGTATCGTCGGTTGACATATCTCCGGGCGGCTGCTTTACGGTCCGCGGATCTCCGCGGTGTCCACACAGGTAGAACGACATTCGTTCGGGCAACGTAAACTCCGCCGACACCAACCGACTGACTTCCGGTTCACCGCCGGGAAAACTGCTTAAATACGCATCGCCTTGACCGTCGTCGGCGCGGCGTGTTTCCAGGCCCCAGGGATTGCGCACCGATCGTACGGACCAATTAAGGTCGTTGTCTTGAATCTGAGCGACCAGTTGGCGTGCAAGATCGCGCCTCCATTGGTTCATCATCTCAGACTCGGCCGACTGGGACTTTGTTTGGGACTCGTGCTGCGTCGATTGGACAATTGCTTGATACAGCGCGACATTGAGTGGAAGGTCATGACCTGCTTGTCGTCGTGCGATGCGCCAGTTGCTCTGCACGGTCCTGCGGTAGATTGCGTGCGGCATGCTGCAGCAATTCCGTCAAGCGATCGCCCTCGACAGCAGAACGATCCAAGTAGTCGAGAATGAATTGCCCGGCCAACGGCGACTGAATGGCCAGGGCAACATGTGTCAATTGTTCACGCTCGGTTAGTGACCAGTCTCGTGTTAGGCATTCATGGAGAATCGATTCGTCTCGCAAATGGTTCCGCAGGGCGAGTCGTAGCATATGTCGCAACGCCAAATCGGACGAGTCGCATTGGACGACGCCGCGACCAACGGACGGACGAAAGGCAATGCGGGGTGCTGCCCCAACGCGTCGGCCGCAAGGCGTCGGACGTTGGCAGCCGAGTCCACCAATCCGTTTAACGCGAGCGACCGAGTTTGTGGAGACAATTCGGGCAATTCAGCAATCATCCGCAATCCGTGCATGCGGACCAAGGGGGATGCATCGGTCGCGATCTGTTTCAGCTCGGAGTCGCGCAGTTGCCCCAGTCGCAACAGCACCCAACTCGACAACACGCGTCGCCGCCATGCGGTGGGCGAGTTGCTGGATGCCAAGACGGCCTGACGAAGCGGTTCAATGGCCGATATGCCGCAGCGGTCGCTCAACTGGTCGACAGCCAGCAGCCGACGCGTGAGCGTTGGATGTTCTAGTGCCGCAATCAACTGCTCAACTGTCGCCCGCGACAGATCCACTTCACTCCCCTTTGCAGTTGCGAGCGTCTTGTCGGTGCCACGATAGACAACTCGCCATATACGACCGCGTTGCCGATCGCGTCCCGGATGATCCAAGGGCACTTCGTAGTGACCGATGATTCGATTATAGAAGTCGGCAATGTACAGGGCGCCGTCGGGTCCAAAGCGGAGGTCGACGGGGCGAAACCAAGGGTCGTCGCACGTTAGGAAATCGGCCTGTTCCTGAGCTTCCGCCGTCGCGCCACGAAAGCTCAACAGGTCACGATGAACGCGGCTGGTGACTACGTTTCCTATGAACAGGTTTTCGCGAAATTCTGCAGGCCAGCTGCCGTCGGCATAATATGCCACTCCGGCCAATCCCGTTGAGCCGTGATGATGACTCATCAGCTCGGCGCATACCCTAAACCGTCGTGTGGTTTGCCAAAGCTGGAATAGTAGCCACCGCGCAGCAGCAATGTCAGCGGCTTGCTATGACAGTCCGCAGTAATCAAATCTCCAGCTTCCGTCCACGCGCTGCCAAACGGATTCACTTGGCCCCAAGTAAACTGTTCGACGTGCGAACCATCCAAACGTACACGGTAGGTATTGCCGCTTTGCAAATGAATTTCGGATCCATCTTGGCCTCGGATAGTCGTCTGATTCGCAAAGCCGTGGTTGACGTACAGCCAGCCGTCTAAGCCGCGGCGAAAGGCATTCTGCATTCCATGGGTATCGACGGGCTTGCCGAATGGACCGTACAGAAGTCGGCACGCATCACGCGCGACCATCGCCGTCCGTATCTTGCCAGAAGTTGATCCGATCGATGCTATAAACGACGACGCCATTACGATAGGGATACAGGCCGATCGGGATATTCAGTCCTTCGACAAAGGGAATCATCTGGTCCGCTCGCCCGTCGCCGTTCGTATCGTCCAGGATCGTCACACTATCGTGCCCTTGACCGTCTGGGGCGGGATAGGGATATTCGCGATCCGCTGACCCACAAGCGGCCGCGGGCGTCGAAGGCCAGATTCATCGGTTTGGGGATATCCGGCTCGGCCGCGACCAACTGAACTTCGAAGCCTGCAGGAACGTGAAAACCTCGCGCCTGCTGCGCAGCGGTTTGCGGTTCAGTCTGCCGAACGTTTTGCAGGAAAGGATCGTCCTGCACAGCAGTAGCGATAAGAAGTGCGGTAAGCCAGGAGATCAGCATGGAGAGGCTCCCAGGATGTGACTTGACAACATGCCCCGTCATTTCGGTTTCGTCGATGGTGAAGCAATGCGGACGTGACTCGCTGACCTACTTCGCGCGAACGCTGTACCCTGGGCGGCGGGCCGGTTGAGGGGCGAGTTCTACGGGCGCCGTGGCTGCCACGGTCGATGAACTCAGACGCCGCGTCAGACTTTGTTTCGCATCCATCAACAGACTGAAGAGCGTGGGAACCAGGACCAACGTGAAGAGGGTCGAGACGAGTAGTCCGCCCAGTACGACGCTGCCCAATCCGCGATAGAGCTCACTACCGGATCCGGGAAAAAAGACGAGCGGAGCAAGGCCAAAGATCGTCGTGGCCGTGGTCATGAAGATGGGTCGAATCCGCGTACGGACGCTCGTCAGAATCGCCTCGTCCGAAGTCATATTATCTTCGCGCATGTAGTTGAGCGACTGATGCACAATGAGAATCGCATTGTTGACTACCGTGCCCACCAGGATGACGAAACCCAACATCGTCAACACATCCAGCGTCTGAGGTGGCTCGCCCAGCCAGCTCAAGTAGCCCGACAACATCCGCAATCCCAACACTCCTCCAACCGCCCCCAACGGCACGCAGAAGATAATCACCAACGGATAGAGCCACGATTCGAACAGCGCCGCCATCAACAGATAAGTGATCAGCACGGCTAGCAGCAAGTTCCAGCGCAGTGCAATCCAGGTCGCGCAGCTTATCTGCCGTGCCGCTCAAGTTAATTCGGTAACCACCGGTTAAGTCCAGTTTCGGAATCACCGACGTACGAATGGTACGAATTGCTTCTTCCAACGAAACTTCGTCAGGCGGCGAAACGGTAATCGTAATCGCACGATCTCGCTCTCGATGATTAATTTGCTCCGGGCCGCTCGATAACCGAATATCCGCCAGATCCGCCAACGTGACTAACTGCCCCGTGGGCGTGGCAATTGGCAACACATCCAGGTCTTGAGTTAGGCCGCGGAAACTTTCTTCGCGACCACCTCCAGTGTTGTCACCAATGATTGTCAAATCGATCTTGTCGCCGCCAAGATAGTAGTCGGTGGCGTACGCCCCATCGACGAGTGTATCCACCAAGTAGCCCAACTGTTGGTTGTCGACGCCCATCTCGGCCGTCTGCAACGGTTTAGGGATGATATGCACCTCGGGGCTCGCCTGATCCAAACTCGGTTCCGGTCGGGCTTGGGCCTCGGGCATCAGTGTGCGGACTGACTGCATTACATCGCGACCAATTTCAACCAACCTATCGAGTTCATCGCCGGCGACTTCGATTTCGATGCTCCGTCCGGCTCCCAGTCCCCGCTCGAACAAACTCGACTGATTGGCCACCACAAGTGAGCCCGGCAGCTTGTCCGACATTTCGCGCAGCACGCTCACCAGTTTGCGGACGTCCGTGGGGTAGAGGGCCCGTAGGCCAATAAAAATACTACGCCCCCGGGCCACGAAGAAGAAGTCCTTGACGGGCGGATATTTCTCAGCATCCGCATCAGGCGCCAGCGGGTCGAAGTCCCAGCAAGGACGCAGATGTTCCTCAACCTGGTTTCCTAGTTCCATCATCTGATCCAGATTGTAGCCCGGTGGTGGCATGATGATGCCGATCGCCAAATTGCGATTGCCCGTAGGCAAATACTCGACGGCAGGCCACAACAACCAAGTAACGCCGATGGCGACCGCGACCACGCCCAAAACGACCGACGCACGACGCAACGCTGTCTGTTGGATCCATTGATTGAGCGCCACAACCCATTCGACAAAGGAGTTCCCCCATCGACTCGCCGGTTCCAAAACTCGATCGACCACCGCAGCGAGGCCATGTTTGTGAAATGCATGTTGACCCAACGCGTCCCATTTATGCGAACCTCGCAGCAGACGGGCGGCTGTCGTGGGGATCACGGTGACCGACACGATCAATGACAATCCAACGGCAAAACTGATCGCAAGAGCGATGTCGCGAAACAGTTGACCGGCTTCCTGTTGCACAAACAGTACAGGGACGAATACGGCAAGCGTCGTTAGCGTCGAGGCGACGACGGCTCCCCAGACTTCCTTCGTCGCCGTGACAGCGGCAGAAAAGGGAGGCTCTCCATCCTGGAAGTGACGATAGATGTTTTCCAAGACCACGACCGCATTGTCGACCAACATCCCGACCGCAAAAGCCAGCCCCGCCAGGCTGACCACATTCAACGATCGTCCCAGCAGCGAAAGCATCAAGAAAGTGCCGATGATACTACTGGGAATCGCCAGCGCGATCACCAACGTCGATCGCCCGCTGCGGAGGAACAGCAACAGCACGGCGATTGTCAGCAAACCGCCGACGACAATATTCTGACCGACGAGGCCAATCGCCGAATAGATATAATCGGTTTCGTCGTAGACTTGAGCTATATATAGGTTTTCTTGCTTCAGGATACCTTCGTTCAGCTCATCGCATGCCTGTGCAGTCCTTCCATGACCTCCAGCACGTTGGCACCTGTTTCGCGTTCGGCATTGACCGAAATCGAGCTGTCACCATAGCGGCGCACGATGCCATCTGGCTTTTTGAAACCCATGCGAACATCGGCGACATCTCGCAAATAGACGGGTGCGCCACCGCGTACCGCAATAATCACGTTGGCCACTTGTTCTAGCGAACGAAATTGACCCAACGTGCGTACGACGTATCGGCGTTTGCCTTCCCAGAAGTCACCTCCGGACGTATCCGCATTCTGTCGGCGCAGGGCGGCGCGCAAGTCATTGACCGTAATCTGTCGCGCACTCAGTCGTTGTGGGTCGACGACAACGTGTACTTCGTCTTCGCGTCCACCCATGACGTTGGCGTCAGAGACTCCTTTGACACGCTCGAAACGCGCTTCAATGTTGTCCTCCACGAACCGCCGCATCTTGGGCAATTCAATCGACTCCGGCAACACATCCACCAGAGGCGGATGGGCGTCGGCAAGTCGACGGAGCGCAAATACGGCAAGACCGACGGTCGGCGCCTGAATCACACGCTCGATGTCGTCCTTTAAATCCGGATATCGCTGCTGGTACTCTCGCAGCAGATCTTCCGCGGGCGGCGCGGCTGAGAATAAACCACGCGATGGCACGACTCGACGTGCTCGACGTACTGATCACGGGTTCATCCGCGTCTTCCGGATATTCGCGGACTTGCTGTAGTCGACGACTGACGCGAACCATCGCGGCTTCAATGTTCGTTCCCACCGCGAATTCTATTTCGACCCGACCCTCAGAATCGCGACACTCCGAAGACAACTTGCGAGCATTTTCCACGCCTTTAAGTTGTTCTTCTTGTGGCAAGACGATCTCGCGCTCGATTTCCTTCGGGCTTGCACCGCGCCAGCGAGTGCGAATCGAAATCGTCGGCGTTTGCACTTCCGGCGTCAGCTGCATCGGCATACGCATTGAAGCCACGAGGCCAAACAGCACTACCAGCAGCACGCCGACGGCGACTTTCACCGGGTTGCGCACGACGGCTTCAATCGGATGCATGAATCTGTCCGTCTATTCTCTGGGCTGGATAGGAATTAGATTGGGCGTTGAGAGGTCTTAACGAGACGAAAGGCTTTGCACCGAACCACCGGTCTCGGCCGCAACATTGGGGCGCGACAAGGGGAACTCGCCTTTCCAGGTCAAGGGTTGGTCTGGTTGCAAACGCTCGTTGCCGCGAGTGACCACCAGGTCGCCCACTTGCACGTCTCCGCGAATTTGGATGGCATTGCCGCGCGGCGGTCCCAATTCCACGGGAACGATGCGCCCCGTCCCATGGCGCCCTCCGGCGTCGGTTGCTCGTAAGGGTCCACGACGACCACCGTCCGTTTGTTGACGTTCAAGACGAGGGCATCTTTGGGAATTAACGTCACGGCCTGCGATGTGCGCAGTGATAACACCACGTGCCCCAACATGCCTGCCATCACGTGATGCGATTCTGGTCGGATGGATTCGTCCAAACGGATGCGAATGGGAAACGTGCGCGAACGAACATCGGCCTGAGGAATAATCCGTTCCACGCGCCCCGGCAGCACCTGATCGGGCATGACCGTCAGCCGCACCTCGGCGGTTTCACCAACGTGGATGTCGGGAATATATTTCTCCGGCAAATAGGCCTCCACCTCCATGGGCACTAGCTGGATCACCTCCACGACGGGATCGCCCCGCGACACCCAGGCACCGATCTCCGTGAATTCGTTGACGACGTAGCCATCGAACGGAGCCCTCACCGTGTATTTACCCAGCATCTCCTCTAACATCTTTACGGTCTGATCCTGAGCCTGCACTTGCGCGTCGGCTTGCGCGATCTGCTCTGCACGCGGACCCAACATGGCCAAGTCGTATTTGGCCTGCGCTTCGACGCACGCTTGTTCCGCCTGAGCGACTGCCGAGCGGGCTTCTTCCAACTGGTCCAACGAGACGCTATTATTGGCTTTGAATAGCTTTTCCAATCGCTGATATCGCGACGACGCGTATTCCAGACCCGCTTGCCATCGCCGGAGTTGCGCCTGGGCTGTCGCGATTTCCTCGGGACGCGAACCGTTCTTGAGTTCCGCCAGCCGTTGCTGATGCAGTTTTAATTCCGCCCGCGCCGACCCTAACTGACGCTCGATCGTGTCGGTCTTCAACTGAGCCAACACTTGTCCTTCGGCGACGCGGGTCAACTTGCCGTCGGGATGATTCGCGTCGAATAAAAACGACTCGACACGGCCGTCGACCGCCGCTCCTACCGTGCTCCGCCGCGTTGGCACGACCGTCGCCACGAATTGACTGGTACTCGATACGTCGTCGCGGCGTACCGCTTCGACTTCCACCAAGGCGGGTTCCAGCTCTTTCGCCAATGCCGATGCTGTCCATCCAACACAGAAAATGCTGATCAGGAGCCCCAGTCGACTCCCGAGTTTGAAGTACAGATACTGGTTCATTTGACGATGCCTGGCTAACAGGTTGTCACTCGTCAGGTGGGCAGGACGAGCTACGTGAGTGGTGGGATTCCGGCGGACGAGCCTCGAGCATGACAGGCACTCGGTCCCTGCCACGATGGAACGTCGCTGTGTAACAGGATAGCCACTTCGCGCTCAAAGGAAAAGAAACTTCCAGCAAAAACCGAAGATCCGCGCGAACTGGATCTGGATAACAGCGAAGCATTGAGAGAGTTTAACGATGAGAGATTTTAGCGGATCTCGTTCAGCCGACGGACATCACCGCAGCGTGTTTCCTAAAATGCGCTGCCCGCGTCCGTCCAATGGCCACTTTCTTTGAGTGGGAGCAGGCAATCGGGGAGGGCAAGTTTGTCAGCGGATGGCGGGACTACTGCAGCTGCAGGTAGTCCAGGCCAACCATATAGGATTTCATCGCGTGCGGATTTGCTCCCAGAATCTCGATCGTTAAACGGTGTTGGCCGGCCGTCAGTTCTTGGTCGACGAATTCGAGGACACCTGTCGTAACAACCTGCTCGTCGAACAGATCCAGCGGACCTCCCAGCGGGTGATCGTCCACGTAGAGCTGCACGGTCGCGTAATCGGGTGCGCGAGTCAGCACAAGATTCAGTTGGTACACGCCGTCCTTCTCGACCTGAAGTTCCACTGACAACTTCGCGCCGGGACGTGCACCGGTCCACCAAAGCTGACTATTGCCACTCCAACGATCCGCACGAAAACTGCCCATGGCCTGGCTGGAGATTTGACCTGCGGATTTATCCAACAATTTGACCCCTTCACCCTCGATGGCACCGTCCACTTGGCCAGTTTTCGCATCGATCGGCGCCGGAGCACCTCGTAGTGGAACCTGTGCGGGGCTGCCGAGATAGGCGACCAGGTCGCGAACTTCTAGCGGCTTCAGCCGATCCAATAGACCTTCGGGCATCATCGACAACGGCGAGAGCGATTCATCTTCGACATCGGCCTTCGCGATCAGCACGGTATCATTCAGAGTGCGCACGGTCAGCGCACTGTCCGATTCCTGCTGAATCAGGCCCGATACAACGCGGCCGTCGGCCAGTTCCAGAATCGTCATGCGATAGTCTTTGCCCAACACAGCGCTGGGATCGACAATATTCTGCAAGACGTAATCGACGTCGGCTCGATTCGATCCCGTAATGTCCGGACCCACCTGCCCACCTTCACCAAAGAGAGTGTGGCAAGTGGAACAATGTGTGACGAACAGTCGTCGGCCGTTGCTAGGATCCGCGTCCTGCAGCGATGGCTTCTGGCAGAGTTGCTTGTAGCGATCGATTTGTTCCTGGCGGTACCCGACGTTTCTCGAATCTGCCCCCACACCTGCTGCAGTCGTTCGCTGAGCTCGGGATTATTAAAGCTCACGATCTGTCGCACGTTGTAGGCATGCAGATCCACCGTGGGCACCGTACCGGCCTCAATAGCGTTCAGGAGTGCGAAGGCGTAAGCGGGCCGAGCGGTCAGGGTACCTATCGCGTCACGCTTTTCCTGCGTATTCAATTGAGGATACAGCTGCAAGATCAGACGAGGCGTCTGTGGGTCGTCCAGGTTCGCCAAGGCCCGAATGGCGGCGTTACGGAGTGCCGGTTCGGCGATCGCGGCCTGGAATGCGCTGGCGGCCTGTTTGTCCTGTCCGCGGACCAGGATGTCCAATGCCTCTTGGCGTAGTTGCAAATCCGCCGTGGCATCCGCCAGCATGTCACGCATCCGCGGATACACTCGCTTATCACCGAACAAGACCGCCACTTGATCGGCGCGGTGCACGAAGCGTTTCGTCAGGACTGCGAGACAACATGGCATAGGTTGCCTGCCAAGCCGACGGCATCTTGATGCCGACCTGACCCTCGAACGCCTTGAGCATTTGCTCCAACACCATTTGCTGTTCGTCGGAACTGCGACGCTGTTGAGTCCACGTCAACAGGACGTCTAGTCCGTCCAGGTTCGCGGCGGCGCGGCGAATGATGAACTGACGGAGTTTGGCGATTCCGCTGGTCTCGGCCAGCTGCAAGGCCCGCGCGGGATCCTGCGGCACGACGGGCTCCATGCCGTACCAAATCATCAGTGGCAGGTTGTGGTCTTCGGCATCCTGCTCGTGCGACATGAGCCCCGCGGCGATATTCCAGCGCATCCACCGGCAACCGCTGCATGGCCGACGCGAGATAGAGTCGCACGAGCTGCGAATCGTCTTGCACCGCCATGTTGTCCAGGCGCGCCAGGACGTCGTCGCTCACTTGTCGGTCTTCTAGTTCCAGTTGAATGGCCCAGCCACGAATCGACTCGTCGGCGTCGCTTAATAAGGCAACCCGCCGCTCGGCATCCAATCCGCCCGTTACGTGTAGCGCCCAGATGGCGCAGGCGACGAGGCACTTCGGCATGTTCGCGAGCGATTCTCCAAAGCTGATCGTGCACGGCACCGGAGTCCAAGGTCCCCGCCGCGGCTCTCTCCTGCAGTAGCCGCCTTGCCATCCGTACGTACCATTCGTTGGGGTGCGACTGGAGTTCCACCAACTGGAGGTCGTTTAGCAAGGCCAAGTCCACCACACGACGTTGGACATCACCATACGACAAATTGTATATGCGTCCATTCGTGCGATCCCATATCTCGGGATTCGTACGGTGACACGCGTTGGGGTCATACCAGTCGATAACATAAACACTGCCGTCGGGACCGTATTTGAGATTGATGCCGCGAAACCACTTGTCGTTAGCCAGCATCACGTCGGGTGCGTGATTGCCCACGTATCCTGAACCGTTTCGCACCAACAAATCGTTATTCACTCGGTTACCGTGGATGTTGTTCATGAAAATCTGGTCGCGGTATTGTGCCGGCCAGTTATCGGCCAGATAGATCATCGCACCGCAGTGTGCATGGCCCCCACCGGCCGCCAACGTGTCGCCCGGCGTGTCGGGTTCCTGTCCCCACCAGGCGTGATCGCGAATATCTCCGGCGTAATGACGATGTTGAGCGATCGTTTGGATATCTTCGTAAATGTACGGACTGAAGTGCTGACCGCCCTGCCGTTGATAGCGATGCCTTGAATGACATGCCACAGATGAGGAATAACACATGCCGTGATGAAGGCGTGACCGTGGTCGTTGAAGTCGACGCCCCACGGATTGCTGGTGCCGAAGCTGAAAACTTCAAACTCGTGGCGAGTGGGATGGTAACGCCATACGGCCGCGTTCATCGGCGTTCGCTGATCGTTGGGCGTGCCCGGTTTACCCACGCGAGAATGGGTAAAGACACCGTGGCAACCATACAGCCAGCCGTCCGGTCCCCAAATAAACGCATTCAACGTTTCGTGCGTATCTTCATAACCGAAGCCGTCCAACAACACTTCAGGCTCACCGTCAGGTCGGTCATCGCCGTCACGGTCCGGAATGAATAACAAATATGGAGCGGCACCCACCCAGACGCCACCAAAGCCCACCTCCAAGCCGCTGACCAAATTCAATCCTTCAGCAAACACCTTGCGGCTCTCAAAGCGGCCGTCTTGGTCCTTATCTTCCAAGATGATGATCTGGTCGCGTCCCTCGCCTTCCGGTGCTCGAATCGGATACGTATAAGCTTCCGCGACCCATAGTCTTCCCCGATGGTCGATCGCAAACCCGATGGGTTGATGCACGTCCGGCTCGCCGGCAGCCAATTGCACGTGAAAGCCGTCCGGTACCGTCATGTAGGCCGCCGCCTGTTCGGGTGTCATTCCCGCCTGAATCGGTCGCGTGGTGGAATCCGCCGCCGGGGAAAGAGTGGCGTGGGACAGGGAACCGATCAACGAGCCGATGA
The DNA here is from genome assembly GCA_963785495.1 of uncultured Planctomycetales bacterium. GTDB lineage: Bacteria > Planctomycetota > Planctomycetia > Pirellulales > Pirellulaceae > CAWAVP01. The sequence continues at coordinate 36,304 of CAWAVP010000027.1, forward strand.
CGATCAATTTCCGCAACATAATACAGATCCGTAAAACAAGCCTCGATGATGGGGAGCGTCGACCGGTATTCTACACCGAGTCGAGGCCGCCGTGCCACGCGTTACCGTCGATCTCGGCAACGAACAATCGGGCCTATGCGCGATCTGCGACGGCATCGGGGGGACTGCGATCGTCTGCACGCGACCGTTAACTTAGATAGTTGCCCTGCTGGAAGGCGAGGACCAAATCGCCCGAGTCAAAGACGCCGTCGGAGTTCCAATCGCCGGATGCCCAGTCGGCGGGCAGATTCGTGTCGTAGAGGCCGGCCCGAAAAACTTGAACCAGGTCGGAGGAATCAAAGATCCCATCGCCGTTCGCATCACCCGCGACCAACAGCAGGCCTGTACTCACACCCGGCGAGCCTCCCAGGTCGGTACTGGCCCGCCACGCCGTCTGCTGCGACAAGTCGGTCGCCAGGCGATCGGCCAGCTCCAGCGTGCGTCCCCCTCCATCCGTCGTGGGGTACCAGTGATCATCGTACGTAAACTGATACATCATATGGAAAGTGTCGACGCGGGAAATCAGGGTGAGCATTTCCATTCGATCGCTCAACTGACCCGACCATTCACCCGCCACTGGCAGCGAGTCTCCGTAGCGGAACTGAAATGCTTCTGCGTTTTCCACGATCAACACATGTTCGCCTGGCTCTAGCCGCGTAATGTCACCGGAAGCAAACACGAAATCGACACCGGCCTGAGTAAGCTCGTTCGTTTGTTTGTCGATCGTAAGTACCCGTTGTAACTCGACGCCAGTTAAATCGATGGCATCCAGCGAAACGTTGACCAGCTCAATAAACTCAAAGTCGCCTTCGATGTCGAAGCCCGCGGCGATTTCCAGAGGCGTTGGGATTCCCGGGTGGTAGTTGATCTCGCTTACCTTCAAGTTCATTGATGTGGCAGGAACGGCATCATCTGGCGCCGGCGTTGGCTGTACTTCAATCGATCCCATATCCGTTCGCACTCCGAACAAACGCTGATACGGAGCACGGCGTTGATCGGATACGGGAAGTTTGTCGTGGAGGGCTTCCGCCGCATCAATGACCGGACTGGCCGCCAACGGAGCGTGTGACAGCGTTGGACCACCATTGTCAGCCAACGGTCCAAGTCGCGGATTAAGGGGTGCTCCCGGGCGACCGATGAGGTTTCCATGGCGATCTGCCAGTCCGGCCGACGTGGCACTCAAGCCCGTGTTTTGATTGTTGCCGATGAAACTGTAGCGAACGTCCGGTAGCTGCACGCCGGGTTGCAGGTCGGCTGCCAGCGGTGCATGGTTGTCGGCAATAATGGAAGCCTGTAAGGTCAGAGATCCGTGAAGGTTCCAAAGCCCGCCCGCTTCGACGCCGGCCGTGTTCTTGACGAGTGTGCTGTATTGCACCTCCACTCGACCGTCGTCGGCTTTGACTGCCACGCCGCCGCCGCCGCGGACTGCCGTATTCCCCGAAATCGTACTCGACAAGATGGACAGATCGGCCTCCGCCCCTGCTTCAACGAAGACACCTCCCCCGCTGCCCCCGGAGTTACCGGCGATCGTGCTTGCGTCAATCGAAACGATCGCCGTGCCATCGTTGCTGTCGGCAAAAATCCCGCCACTGCCGCCCACCGCCGTATTACCCTGCACAGTACTCTCGCTAACACTAATCGAACTGAATCGCGCCAACGACAACACGCCGCCGGCAACGTCACCTGCGTTTTCGCTGATCTGACTCCGCACGATCGAAATGCTCGCCTGCCCTTCCTGCCCGTACGCAAAAACACCCCCAGCTCCACCTCCGGTGTTGCCGATAATCTGCGAATCGCGAATCGCAATATTCGCCGCGCTGGCATGATTGCGTACGGCGTAGATCGCTCCGCCGCCGCGCGTGGCCGTGTTGTTACTTATGGCGCTGTCCGAGACGTTGATGCTGCCGCCCACATAAATTGCACCGCCCTCCTGACCCGAGTTCGAATCGAACTGAGAATCCTCTACCACGAGCACGGCGGCGCAAGCGGTTCCGCATCTCGCAGCCACTCCTCCGCCGCGACCTTGTGAAGCGTTGTTGAAGAGATGCATCGATTCGACGGTCAACTTCTCGGTGGTCAACACAGCGCCGCCATCTCCCATCGCATCGCCACCCGTAATCGCCAGATTCCTCAAATAGACGTCCGACCGATAGTTCATGTCGCCGTCGTCAATCGTGAAGATCCGCGCACCGTCGCCGTTGTCCAAGTTGGGAGTAGGATCATTGTCCGAGCCGTCAATGGTTATGCGTTGTGACAACGTTGAGGCGTCAATGGACATCGACCGTTCGATTCGCAGGGGGCCGCCTGCCAGTGCGACGGTGCCCCCGGCAAGGCCATCTTCGAACACGATGGTTACGGACTCAGCAGGCCCCATGGTGTTCGCTTGCACAATCGCGTCGCGCAAAGTCGTGCGACCGTCGATGGGAGTCAAATCGTCGGCCAGGCTGTTCACCGTTATCACAGCCAGCAGTTCCCGCGATTCACAGCGTTCGAAGTTAAGTCTTCTAAATGTGCGAGAGATCATGTGAGGCCGATGTTTAAAGGAATTGACGAGCGAAACGATGACGTGTGCACGGTGCACAGCTTCATGTTAATTGACGTCCCCCGAAAATCAGGGGTTCGCGTTAGGAAAGGTGTTTCGATTTCGTGACACCGGTAGACGAAGGCGCGAGGCGTGACGGTTACACCGACGGCAAGGATGCCACGGGTAGGAGACGCTTCCATCGGCGGTACGTTCTGTGCCGAGTGAACGGACCCGTCGAGCCTCAAGGGAGACAGAAGGGACACGCCGTTGTCGCGTCGGCGCCGGCCGGCAAATAGCTGACGCCGCGGGCGATCGAGATCACGCCAGCAACCACCACGCACCACGCGGCAATTTGCAGCAAGCGTTGCCGCCACCCCAACCCCAACAGGCTACCGCCCCAGCCGGCGGCCATCATGATCGGGGCGGTTCCCAAACCAAACGCGGCCATCGTGACGGCTCCCAGCCACAGGTTGGCGGAACTGGCAGCCAGCGTCAGGAATGCATAGACCAAACCGCAGGGCAAAAAGCCCGTCAACACGCCAGCGACGAACACGCCTTGGGCACCAGGCGCCCGTAAGAACGACGCAAAAAAGTTGGCCGTCAAACAGGGGCGTGCGGCGGCCGGTCGTCCCCGCAGACGGCTCCAACTCCAGGCGGGAATTACTCCGGTCGTCGTGAGTCCCTGATAGATCAAAAACACTCCGGCCACAATTGCCAGCACGGCGGGCAGCTTGACCCATCCGGGAGTCGACCCGGCCAGCCGGGCACCACCATAGCCAGCGGACGCACCCAGAAAACTGTAGGTGAAGATACGTCCAGCCGAATAGCTGCTCTGACGTAATAAGTTTCGCTTCCAGCCCCGTGCCCCGGCGCCAATGGCAAGCGCGAACGGGCCGCACATGCCCAGGCAATGCGCAGAGCCGAGTAAACCGGAAACGAACACAAACGGCAATTCGATCATCGACAATCAACTCGCCTGACTGATGGTAGGGGCAGTGCTGAGCTGGACAACCCTCGTATCGCTCGGAGGCGACGCTTGAGCCAGGCGGAGCGAATTGGAGACGACCAACAAGCTGCTTCCCACCATGGCGATGGCGGCGACGATCGGATTCAACCGTCCCATTACCGCCAAAGTAACGCCGACCAGGTTGTAGGCAAACGCCCAAAACAGATTCTGACGCACAATTCGCCGCGTGTCACGCGCCGATTGAATGGCCCACGGGATCATCTGGAGGTCGTTCCCCAGCAGACAGATATCGGCGGCTTCACGAGAGACATCGGCGCCGCATCCCAGAGCAATACCGACATCTGCGGCCGCCAACGCGGGGGCGTCATTCACGCCGTCTCCCACCATCGCGACGCGACCGTACTGCTGCCGGATTTCGCCGATCGACGTCAGCTTGTCGTGCGGCAACAGATGTCCCCGTGCCTCCACTCCCAGCCGACTGGCCAACTCGTCTGCCCGCTGTTGGTGGTCGCCGGTCAACACAGATACGTGCAATCCTAGTGTCCGCAATTGAGCAATCGTTTCGGCGGCTTCGTCCCGCACACGCTCACGAAAACGAAAGACGCCGCGGACCTGTCCGTTCCAGCCGATGCAGGAAAAGCCGAAGTTATGAGCGAGACAGGCGTCGACCGCTTGACGCATCGCAGGCGGTAACTGGAGTCCCAATTGCTGCAGGTATTCGATACTGCCCAAATAGGTCAACTCGTCTTGTCCCGGTAGGCGTGCCTGCAGACCTCGACCGGAGACCACTTCCATGTCGACCGGACACGCGGGGCTCGCCGCCGCTACGTGGTGGGCAATGGCTCGCGCCAGGATATGCGAAGAAGCCGAGGCCAACGCGGCCGCTCGACCGCGCAGCTCGTCGCCGTCGGTGGCGGGATCGACATCCAATCGCTCAACAACGGCACTGCCGCTGGTCAAAGTGCCCGTCTTGTCGAAACAAACGGCCCGCACCTGGGCCAGCGCAGCTGAGTGCATCGCCGTGGCGGAATAGTACCTGATGTTGGCAGGCCGTCCCCAAGGCCGCCCAAACGGCCAACGGCGTGGCGATCGCCAGAGCACACGGACACGCGATGAGCACGACGGACAGCGAGGACATCAGCGCTTCGTGAAAACTGTGTTGCCACAAATAGGTCGCAAAGGTCAGGCAGGCCACGATCGCCACTAGGGGCACAAACCAGCGAGTCAGCTGATCGGCCAAGCGTTGCTCGACCCCTTTCTGTAGGAGCGCTTGGGTCACCAGATCGACCAGACGTTGCAAGGTACCGGCGGACGCTGAGGCGCTGACGCGCAGTGAGATATCGCCATCCAAGTTCAACGAGCCGGCGTAAACCGAGTCGCCCACGCGGCACACCACCGGCCGACTCTCGCCCGTCAACAGCTGCTGATCGACAAGGGCCTGATTCCGCACAAGCACGCCGTCCAGCGGGATTCTCTCCCCAGGCAGAACACGAATCAGCTGGTCCGTCCGCACCTGCTCCAGCGGCACCTGCCGCACGTGCGATCCTTCAACGACCCGCACCGTGTCCGGCAGCAAACGTTGCAGCGAGCGAATCGCTTCCGTGGTCTTCAGCTTGCCCGTCGCTTCCAACCAACGGCCCAGCGTGACGGCCACTAAGACCATACACGCGACCTCGCAATAAATGTGAGTACCGCCTGTCATCAACGATAGGATCGAATAGGCCAGGGCGGCCACGATGCCGGCCAACAATAGCCAGTCAGTCGTGATCTGACCGCGCCGCAGACTGCTCCACGTCTGTTCTAGGAACGGGCCACCCAACAACAGAACGACGGGAGCGGCAAATAGCAGGCAAGCGTATCGCAACAGGTCGTACATCACGGTGGCCGACGGCGACGACACGCTGGGATGGTCGTGATACACATCCCGACTCCACAACGCCATCGTGAAGACCATCACATTCATGGTAAAGAAGATGGCGATCCCCAAACGCGTCAGCGTCCAGCGAGCCTCGCCCGTTTCGCCTCCTTCGGCGGCGACCGAGGCCGCAAAACGACAGCCGAAACAACAGTACTCGGCGGCCGGCACGTCGCCATCCGAGTGAGCAATCGGCGGAGATATCAGCCAACCGCTGCTGAGCGGCAGTCCGCAATAGCGACAGACATGCGCGTCAGCCGGTGAACAGGTCATGGTCGGTTGAACAGCTCGACTTGCAGCGCAGGAAACAGTAGGCGAATCGTGTACGCCACGGCTAAGACCCAGAAACCAAGCCACATCAAACGCACATACCAGGGGATATGGTTACCACGATAATTGTGGAACTGTGATTCGGTTTCGATCGTACTTTTTTCGGATTTCGACATGGTCTATTCCCGCGAAAAATGGCGGAGCATGGCTCCTGCCGCGAAATCTAATATGGCAGCTTTCCTTGCTGGGCACTCATCCGATCGAGTTGGCGTTCGCGTTCGAGCATCGTTTCCTTGGGGCCTTCCAAGTCGCGGAACATGCCGTTGAGAATGGCCCAAGTCAACATGCAAAAAAAGCCCAGGCTCGCCAGCAGGTAGTTGACCATGGGAGTGATCGCGAACACGCCGTCCGATTCGCTCCCGAAAGTGTGAATGAATTCCCGAAACTTGGCCACGAACCCCAACATGCTGGGGACCAGGATAATCACCGCAAAGGCCAGCGTAACCAAGGTCTTGCGTCGTGAAGCATTCATGTTTCGCACCCGTTAATAGCCTTCGGATTTGATCGATTCGAGTTCTTCATAGTACGGATAGCTATCCAGCCAGGAACCAAGCCACTGGACGTAGGTAATCAGCGCCAGACCCCGTCTATTGGGTTTGTTCGGTTCGCCGTCGAATAGCCACGGATACTCGGGCATGGGCGACTGGGGCACGACGGTCTTGGGGTGGAAAAAATGTACCGTATGCCAGTCGTTTCCGTGTCGGCCTCCTTCACGACTGAGGTCAGGTCCGACGCGGCGCGTACCAAACATCACGGGACGCTGCAGTTCGTTCTGATATTCCCACGTCTCCGAGACATCGCCGTAGCGAAGCGACTCATTCGACACCGGTCGGACAAACTGGCTGTGGCAATGCCAACATCCCTCACCGATGTAGACCTGGCGGCCCAGTCGCAAAGCTTGCGCAGCAATTTTCCGTGTCGGTCGCCGAAAACGCCGCGCGGAACGACTCGGGATAACGCTTGCTCAACTCCGTGAACTGGTACATTACGCGGTCGTTGACGACTTCTTCTGCGGACGCTTCGCCTAGATCGCGAAACATCAACACGGGCACGACGATATTCGACAGGAAGGCCAGCGCGAAAAACGCCAGGCCCGCAATAAACAGCACTCCAGCTTTACTCTCAAACATCGACCTGTCCTAAGGATTAATTGATAGCCACCGAGGTTGATTCAACGGATCGCACAATCGCTGACGCCGGGATCTCAGGCCGGTGCGACGGTCGCTTCCGTCGCATGCTGACCCGCGCCGGTGACCGTCATAAAAATGTTGTATAGGAAGCACAGAAAACCCGCAAACATCAACAGACCTGCAAAGATCCTCGTGATCCAGAAAGGCTGCGAAAAACTGAGCATGTCTTGCCAAGGCTGCAAGGCGGCCCAGGAATATCCTTGGAACATGCCTGCCATCGTCAGGTCCAAAAACATGATGAAGACGCCGGCCGCCGAGCACCAGAAGTGCCATTCCAGCAGCTTCTCGCTGTACCAAGCGCGACCCGAAGAGACGCGGCATCAGGTAAGTCATAAAGCCAAAAATCCACATCGAGAAGACGCCAAACATGACCAAGTGGGCATGCCCGACAACCCAGTCGGTAAAGTGAATGACCTTTTGGAACGTCAGCGTTACCTGCAAAGCACATTGGAAACAGGTAATAAAGTAGTAAACCATGCCGGTGTAAAACCAGCGGATCGGCAGATTCGTCACGATCATCCGCGACTCGCCCTTGATCGTCCCAAAGAAATTGATCACCACCGTGGCTACCACAAACTCGACGGCGATCGTCGAGATGATGGCTCCGTACTGCAGGAACATGGGGATCGGCGTGTACAGGAAGTGATGAATACCCTGCAGTGGATAAAAGAACGCCAGGCCCCAGAAGCCGACCAAAGACAGACCGTGACTCCAAATCGGACGCTTGAGGATGATCGGCACGATGTAGTACATCAAGCCCCAACCCATGCGGCGTTACGAACAACCCGACCAGGTCGTGTATGAACAGGCCGCTGACGGCTCCGGCGCTGGTGCCCGACAATGCATACTCGGGTAGAAAATTGCCCATCGCATAGGTCAAAAAGGTCCAGACAAAGGCCGCCATGAAGTACCACAGCGAAACGTACACGGGACCTTTGGCTTTCGCGATCGGCACCAGAAAATTCACCGCGACCAGCGCCAGGCCCAACAGCGCCACCGGGTCCACCCAGAACGGCGTCTCGCCCCATTCCTGGCCCTGCGCACCCAGGCTCATCGAAATCTGCCACTTCTGCGCCAGATTGGCGACCCACGCCTGATCTTGCAGGCTCGGGCCCACAATAATGGCCACGGCCGTGGCCAACACCACGAGCTGCCACGCGATGAAAATAAAATACGACAATGCTACGCTCGCCACACGGTGGAGCGTTAACCTTGGCACGGCCCAATGAAGCATCCCCAAAAACGAGTTAGCCAAAAAGCCATAGGCCACCGCATTGGTGTGAACCATGCGCCACCGCCCCGCGGATAAGAGCTCTACCTTGGTCAGCGGATTCCAATGGATCAACTGCAGGCCCATCAGGATGCCGCCCAACATGGACACCAGCAAGAACAGGAGGGCCATATAAAAGTGCCAGAGAACCAGTCGCTCAATGACCAAATCCTCGTGTCGGGGCATCGATTCGTTCGCTACGGCGTTCATACGACCTCCGTTTGCGGTCGGTAAGGAACATACGCGCCCCAGGGGTAAAGGAGCGCCATCGTCCAGGCAAATACCAGGTGAGTGAGGGCGGCGACCCAGGGCGGCAACAAGTTGGGATCGACAATCCAACTGCCGCCAAATAGCAGCGGTTGCAACCAGGCGAGGATGCCGTAGAAATTAATCACCCACAGCACCAATCCCAACACGGTGGCTAACACCAACCGCACTCCCAGCTTCGCGTTCGGAATAAAACGCGCGATCGCCATTTGAAAAGGAATTCCCAATAGCATGCCAGTGGCAATGTACAGACAACACCCCACGGCCAAGGCAATGCCCGTGTTGAAGTTGTCGCCTAAGGCCTTCTCGCCTAATGGAAATGTCAAATACACCTGAATTAGACGCAGCGGGTGTTTCTCGAACAAAGAAGCTCCCACGACGTTGAACAACAAACTAGCCAAGGCAGCAATGCCGCCCAGAAAAAAACCGGTCGTTGCGTGATATGTTGCATAGTACTCGCTCGCCTGCCAATGCTCAGGCGGCGCATGCAATTCAACGTCCAATTGCTGAACTCGCTTACGCAGCGACTCCAGCTCCGCAATTTTTTTCTCGCGCGTTTCTGAGTCCATCTTGGTTCGCCGTTCTGACTCGGTTTTAAGATGCGTTACTCGAATCCTTGGTCTGGTCCGCAGTCTGGTCCACGGCCTGGTTGTCCACCGGGACTTGCTGCCCCTCAACGATGCTCAATACGTAATGCACCAGATTCCAGATGGTGTCAGGTTCATCGGCCAACGCATCCCCGAAAGCGGGCATCGGCGTGCCGTTGATCCCCGTATAAATGCGGCGATAAATATCCAACGGCCGGCGACCACCGTGCAGCATCCGCGCCGTCAGGTCGGCCGCGGGCGCGGGATAACCCCACGCATCGTAGTTAATTTGAATCCGCTGACCTTCGGGGCGCAGACTCTTGTTCCGCCAAAAACTCGTGGCTCAACCACTCCGTTTGTCCCTTGCCGTCTTCGCCGTGGCACTTCGAACAACCCTTACTCAAGAACGCAGCTCGCCCTGCGGCAATGGACTCGGCGTCGTAGGCCGGCTCGGCACTTACCGGCAGCACGACGGCGTCGGTCGCTGCCGCCCACGACTCCTGGGTCGTTTCCAAGGCATCCAGAAAATCAGCCGGATCAATGTCTTCATCTTCCTCGTAATCGGACTCCGCGATCGTCGCCACCGATGCCTCAACTTCGCCCCGCTGACTCAACAAAATCACATAGTCGATCACATCTTCCAGATCCTGTTCGGGCAACCAGGGAAACGCCGGCATCGACGTCCCCTTTGCGCCCCGCCGTATCGTGCGAATCAGATCGCTGCGTGAAGGCTTCATTCCGTAGGGCGTCGACGTGAATTTGAAGACCCCTTTACGGTAATCGCGCGGCTTGGGCTGTAAAAAGTCCGCCGCTTCACCTTGGCCATCGCCGGTCACGCCGTGACAGCCAACACAACGGTCTCGATACACCCTCGCTCCGTTGTTCAACCGGTAGACGTCGACACTATTGTTGAGCGTCACGTCAAACTTGATCCCGGCCGTCTCGTCCGTCGCGCCCTCTTCCGTCGCGACGTCCTCCACCGCGTCCTCATCCGACATGGCCTCCGATTCGCCGTCCCCCTCCGACTCGTCTCCCTCATCCTCCTCGTCGGCAATTGTCATCAATCGCGGGGCCAGCGGTGTACCAAAAAACTCCGTCAAGCCTTTTTCGATCTGTTGCTGATGTCGCTCCGGAAGACGCCTGCGTCGCCTCGCTCAACGCGTAGTCGGGTACGGGGGCGCGAGCACAACCGTTGACAAACCACAGACTGATAGCAAAAACACTCGCGAGAACCACACGAGAAGACGAGTTATGATTCGCTGTCGGTGAGCCCATATGATCCATCGTTCCGTCAAACGGCCCTTGTAGGATGCCCGTACTTCGCGGCGGACGCGAGCATGTCCTGGTCCACAAAGCTACGAGCGTAGGATTCATGCGGTGTCGGTACCGGCGCCTGAATAGGTTTGCTGCGGACGCCGAACACGTTGAGTAGCCGAACAGATTAACGTTACAGCAAACCAGCGTCCAGTCCTGTGCGGTGACGCACGCCCGTGAGCGAGATAGCGCGCGGTGTGTGTGTGAGGAACGGCACATGGTCCCGGCTGGCACGGAGACTACGGGGCGGGAACGGCGGCAATGATCCGCAAGGGAGCGCCGCTGCCACCGCCGATTTTCATGGGAAATGCCCAGACCAAGAAACCATTGGCGGGTAATGCGTCCAGATTGGCGACATTTTCCAACGCCGGAATTCCGTGCGCGAACAGCGTCACGTGACTTTCGAAATGCGTCGACTGCCCAAAGTCGATACTCGCCGTATCGATGCCGATCGCCTTGATCGCCCGATGCTCGACCAGCCACTGGGCAGCAACGGGATCCAGACCGGGAAAATGCAAGTGGGCAACCCCGTTCTGTCCACGCTCCTCCGTCCCCAAATAGCCCTGTCGGTCCGGCCAGCGGGACGCATATCCGGTGCATAGCAACACGATTCGATCAACCAACGTCTGTTTTTCCCGCGTCTCCCAGCCGCGAAGTCATCCACGCCGATCTGATAATCCGGATCGTTGGCGCACTGATCGCGAACGTCAATTCAGCGCCCGGCTCCCATGAACCGCTGGATCGGCAATTGATCCACCGTTTGTCCCCCGGCAGAAAAATGCATCGGCGCGTCCAGGTGCGTACCCCCGTGCTCGGCCGCCGTGAATCGATTGGCCGCGTAGTAATAGCCTTTTTCGGTGATTCCCGCCGTGCCACGAATCAGCCGAAAGCCTTCCTCTGTCGGCCAATAGATCGTGTCTTCGTTGAACGGATGTGTCAGGTCGATCTGCTTCGCCCCGGCCAGCCACGCGGCCACGTCCGCGGCGGATGTCGCGACCGACGTCCAGGGTGCGGCGGACGGTGCGGGCGCGGCGGCCGACGGTATGGCCGAGCTGGGCGGGGCCGAGGTCTGGTGTCCGCAGCCCAGCCGACTGACCGCAATCAACAACAGACAGGCCAGTAGCCGAGTCGTTTGCATATTGGGCCTCATTTCCTCCGTAGCGATCGCGATTTCGTCGGCGGATACGGCTGACGACGCGATCGGCAGGGGTTATCGTGGAGGCAGCGGCTGGCAGACAATACCCACTATAAAATCGGCTTCACCACCTTCGCTGCGGAGATCACATGATAACGAATGACAGACCAAGGTTTACGCGTCGCGGGACCGATTCGATTAGACCGGTCGCTATTCTGCTTGTCAAATTGGGCGTACTGGGGATCGGCGTCAGCTTGGCAAATGCACAGTCCGACCATCGCGAGTCTCGGCCGGACGCGAATTCGCCGCCGAGCGTGAAGGTCGGGCCATTCGCTCAACAAGTGGCCCTGCATTTTGAGCGTCAGGTCGGGCTGCCGGCCAGCGAAATCCAGACGATCGTGTTGAGCGACCAGGACCTTCCAGTGGCCCAGACCACCGGCGGCACGGTTGTCTGGCAGGACGGTCAATGGCGCGCCGACCACGACGCCACCTGCAACTCCCAGCTTCACACCGCCCGCCGACGTCGTGGTCCAACAGATCGCTCGCGGTCCGGCGGGCCGCTGGGCGTTGGCCACGGATCGAGGTTTATTTGAGCGCGAACGGGAAGGCGACTGGCAGCAGGTGGTCGTTCGCGACGGCAAGGGACGCATTTGGGCGGCGGAAAACGTCCGCGGAGTGACCTACGACATCGATGGTCAGCTTTGGTTCGCCTGCCTGGCCGGTGTCGGGCGACGCGACGACCAGGGGTGGCAGTTCTACGAAGGAAAAGACGGCCTGCCCTACAACGATTTTACCTGTTGTGCGGCGGCGCCGGACGGTAGTGTTTGGTTTGGCACCCATAAAGGCGCCATCCAATTCCACGCCGGTCGGTGGTCCTATCGCCAGGGCCAGCGATGGTTGCCGCACGACGACGTGCGTGCGATCGTCGTGGACCCGCATAACACCATCTGGCTGGCAACAGCACGGGGCGTCGGCTGCATCGAGCACCGCATGCTGACACTCGCGGAAAAAGCCGCATTCTACGAGCACGAGATTGATGATCGGATCAAACGTACGCCCTACGGTTACGTCGCGGAAGTGAACCTGACGCAGCCCGGCGACAAATCCCAGGTTGTCCGACACGACAGCGATAACGACGGTTTGTGGACATCAATGTATGGTGCGAGCCAATGCCTGGCGTACGCCGTCGATCACACGGACGTCGCTCGTCAGCGGGCAGAACAGGCCTTCGAGGCCTTGCGATTTTTGCAGGTCGTCACTCAGGGCGGTGCTCACAGCCCCCCGCGCGGATATGTCGCCCGTACCATCCGCCCCACCAGCGGTCCTGACCCCAATGAAGGCCGGCTCCAGTCCGACCGCCGTGAACGGGCGACGGGAGATCGACTTTGGAAAGTCTACGAACCCCGTTGGCCTACGTCCGCCGACGGGCGCTGGTATTGGAAAAGCGATACCAGTTCCGACGAACTGGACGGCCACTATTTCTTTTACCCGCTGTACTTCGATCTGGTCGCGCAGTCGGAGGCCGAGAAGGACCGAGTACGTAAGGTAGTTCGCGATTTGACCGATCATCTGATCGATCATGGTTTCGCGCTGGTCGATCACGATGGTCAACCCACGCGTTGGGGCAATTATCGCCCCGAATCGCTCAATCACGATGTCGATTGGTGGGCAGAGCGAGGTTTGAATTCGTTGAGCATGCTGTCATACCTGGCCGTGGCCCATCACGTAACGGGTGACGATCGCTATCGATCGATCGCCCAACAGTTGATGGAGCAGCATACTTATCGCATGAACACGCTCGTCCCCAAAGTGCAGCGCGGGATGGGGTCAGGCAATCAATCGGACGACGAAATGGCCTTCATGAGCTTCTACAACTTGATCAAATACACGCCTACGGAAGACGTGCGGCGACAATTTGTGGCGGCATTCTACTGGTATTGGACGCTAGAACAACCTGAACGGAATCCGTTCTTTAACTTCGCCTACGCGGCTTCCGGCAACGGAAAATCAATTCGCGATCCCTTTACGACACATTCGCTTTCCCCCAGTGGCGACTGGTTGGAAGATTCCATTGACGCATTGAAGCGTTTTCCCCTCGATCGCATCGATTCGGCGCACGCCAACAGCCACCGACTGGATATCGTGCGTTTGCCCGAACAGCAGAGCGTCGACTTGCTGGGCGCGAATCGCGGCAACCGAGGTTATCGCATCGACGGCAAAGTCCTGCCGGTCGACGAGCGATTCTTCGCGCACTGGAATACCGACCCGTGGCGACTGGACGATGGAGGTCAAGGACACACGCTGGCCAGCGGCACAGCGTTCCTGCTACCGTACTACTTAGGTCGCTTCCATGGTTTTATCCGCGACCCAAGCAACAATTAACCTACCTCTGCCCTAAGAGTCCCGTCTCCCGGCGGGAGAGGTTGACTCACCTGAGCAACCGCTTTTGGATCCCGACTACGCTTGCTGCATGCTGGCGTCGTTGGGAGCTTGCGACAGCCGAACGGGGATCAACATCGGCACTCGGCGACGGTAATTGACATAGTCCTTGCCGTGGAACGTGACCAAGTCGCGTTCTTCAAAGTAGATGGCGATCAGGATATATGCGGTCGTACCGAGCGCGAAAATCAAGTGGGCGAGTGTCATCGTCGGCGTGGACCAAAAGACGGTTAGCCAGCCTACATATAGCGGATGGCGGACGATCCGGTAGGGCCCCGGCGTGACGAATCCCAACGGTACGTAGGGTCGCTGCCGATAATACAGCCACACCTGCCGGATGCCGAATAGATCGAAGTGGTTGATCAAACAGGTCGTCGCCAGAACAGTCAGCCATCCGAGGGCATACAGCGTATACAAGACTGTCCGTCCCCCAACGCTTTGAACGTTCCAAATCACTCCGCCCATCGGCTGCCAAAAGACGAACATCAGCACCAACGCCAAGTTTGTAGCCATGACATAGACGCTGCGTTCAAGTGGCGTGGGCACGAACTGCGTCCACCACCGCTTAAACCAGGGACGTGCCATTACACTGTGCTGTAGTGCAAACACTCCCAGCAACAGCGTGTTCACAGCCAGCGCCGTCAACGGAGCTCCGTGTGCCTCGCCGTCAAGCGACGTGGGGACAACAAAATTGCCGATAAAGCCGACAGCGTAGAGGAAGACCATCAGAAAGACAGCGTAACTGCCCAATCCAAACATCAAGACGCCTAACCGTTTCATGGCTGATCCCCGTACAGTGAGCAGGAAGAAAAATCGACTCAGAGGGCCGATTGCAACGGCCCCAAGCGTTCAGCAGGAAACGGTCAAATCGCTGCCAAAGAAACTCGGAATTCTCTTTGGGGGGGGTTGGCGAAATTGTACGCGTTCAGCTCGCCGAGGAAGCTATCACGGTCCGGCGAGTGCGACAACGCAGGTCACTATTGATGCCTGCGCGGCCAAAGGGCCAGGACGACCAACGGGAGTCCGCGAAATCTCGGCTTCGCGCTGCTCGCCGAGGACCATTAACAGCGCAGATGTGAATAAACTGCTGCTAGCTCGCTACGCTCGATTAACTGAAGTAGCTGGTTGGCCTGATGCTCGGCGCTGTACATCCGATGGACAATATCGGCCCCATGTGAGGCCATGGCATTCAGCTGGCTGACCGGCGTTGCCAACGCGACCTGCATCGCCGACACGATGGCGTCGACGGTCGGCTCGGCGATTGTCCATCCGTTTTGACCATCCACAACCAGCTCGCTAATGGAACCGACGTCCGTACAGATAACCGGGCGATGCATGGCGAAAGCCTCCATAATCACACATGGCAGTGTTTCCGCGAGACTCGGAAGAACCAGAGCCCGCGCCGCTGCAAGGTGTCTCGCGACCTCGGCACTGTTCAACATCCCGAGCAGTTGGATATGCCTATCCAGTTGTCGTTGGCGAATCTGTTCCTGAAGTTCCAGATACAGCTCGCCGTCACCCACAATGGTCAATCGCACATCAGGCCGTGAGGATCGCAGTTGATCGACGGCGGCGATCAGCGTCGAGTGATTCTTGCGAGGACAAAGCCGTCCGATACTGACAAAATGGGCACAATCTGGCACATCGGTTGGAAGGCTATCATTCGTTGTGTTAGCAAAGTCGGCATCGACGCCACAGCGAATCAGATGTGTCTTGTCGCGAGCAGACCGATACGTCGTTCGCAACTGTTCACATCTATGTTGTGACACACTCACCACGAATTGCGCATCCCGTAGCTTTTCATCCAGACACAGTCCGGCGGGTTGATCAAATTCCTCGGGACCGTGTAGCGTGATTGAGTAGGGCGGTCCGCCGAGCCATCGAACGACCTGCGCGACGGCCGCGGCATTCGTTCCCATGTGCACGTGCAGGTGTTCGATGTCGTGGCGTCTTAACAGCTGATGCACGACGCAAGCTTCCGCAAAATAGCCCAGCGTGGTCGACCACTTGCAGCCGGCACGTCGATACTGGCGAATTGTGTGGCGCAGGACAGCAAGTGTTTTGCCGGGACGTGTTATCGCTTGCCAAAGTAACGCCCGGCTTAGCTGGAGAAACGGCCATTTGAGTACAACGTGTGTGTGTTGCCTTTCACGGGCGTCATGGGGATCGGGAAGTTCGCCGAGAAAGGAGCGAATCGAGATTAGTAGAGGATCAACGCCTTGTTCGCGCAAACCTTGGATTTCACGGCGAATGAACGTATGCGAGGGAGCCGGATAGTAGTTGATCAGGTAGGCCAGTCGCACGCGTACGATTCCTGTCGCGCCGTTCGATGCTCGAATCCGACCCGAGACGACTACATCACGCCGTCGAATCCTTTTGCCGTAGCTCGCAAGGGCCGGCGATTGATCTGATGGACAACCCCTAGCAGTTGATCGATCGCTCGACGGTAGTCACGACGGCATGCCATTTGATACCGATGATTCACCAACGCCTCAGGACGATTTTCGGTCAGGTTGGTAATGCTCGAAAAGTCACGGCGCGGATCCATGAGCTCGCGGTGGAATTTCGTCCCCATGATAATCTGAAAGCGATTGAGGCGCGCACGTTCAATACAGTGTTCATGCCGTTTCAAGTACTCTGCGGTAGCATGTACATCGTCGGCGGTTTCACTGGGATATCCGACGATCAGCGTGACGCGAGTGCTAATGCCCGCGTCGTTGGCAGCGTTTAGGCACTTGGACGTATGTGTCAAATCCGTACCCTTGTGCATCGTGTCCGCCAGACGTTGACTGCCGGTTTCCAAGCCCGTAGTCATGCGGACCATACCAGCCTGACTTGCCGCTGCCAATTGTTCTGGCAGATCGTGATCGCGATCGGTATTGCCGATGTGCAATGCCCCAATCCAACGAACGTCATCGCGGAAACGTCGTATGTTCGCAATCAGGCCTTCCCATACCGCACGATGGGAATTCAGTTTGAGATCGGTGAATACGAAATGCCCTGTATCGTGTCGCGTCGATTGGAGTTCGATTTCGGCCAACACGTTGTCGAGGCTTCGCGAGCGAAATGTGCGACCGGCCGCGCTTGTGACGTCGGAACAAAACGTGCATGCCCCCCATGCGCAGCCACGGCCGGTGATCATGGGGACGATGGGGGTCGCATATTTATCCCAATCGAAATCGCGATAATCCGCAAAAGGCACACTATCCAAGTCTTGTAACGGGGGCGCTGGTTGATATGCTGCATCGTCCGCCGTGTAAACTCCCGCATACTGACCGAGCGAACGGCCTTCAACTAGATCTCGAACGATGTCGGGCAAATTGTGTTCAACTTCGCCGCCAACAATTCCGCTGACGCCGTCGATTTTTGTCCATTCGTCTAGCACATGCGAGTGCACGAAGTACTGTCCGCCGATTAACACGGGAATCTCGCGTGATTGGCAGATTCCCGCGATAGTTTTGCAAAGCGGCAAATACATCAGATACGTCGAAATCAAGACAGCGTCCGGACGATGCTGCTGCAAGTGGTGCTCGAGGGCGCAAGCGACATCATCACTTTGACGCACGAGTCCGGATCGCCGGCGGCGGGCGACTTGCTGGCGAACGGACGAAACCAACCGGCTCTTGGATACCGCCGTGCGATAACCGATTCGCTCGAGCAACAGTCCATAGGCCGGTACGCGGGCTTCGCGTTTTACACCTTGTACGCCTAGCGACAACGGCGAAAAGACATCGACGTCGATGCCGGCCTTCCGCAAAATGGCGACCAGTAACCCGACACTGATGGTGGGATACGAGGCGAAGTTGTTCAGGTCGACAATGCAGACTCGCATGGAAGGCAATCTAGGGGCTGAATCTTGATCTGGGGTTGGCTGGAGCGATTCCGCCGCAAGGAATGCAGAAGAATCCACGGTCAGGGTACTGAGCACAACGCGGCCCAAACCGACGAGGCCCATCGATTACCCGACCGTCCAGAGTATATGCCAGAAATCTAGTCTCTGATCGGCAGATCAGGACAGCACATTACACGAATTCGAAGCACGTTTGGCAGATCGAGTTCGAGCTGACGAAGTACCGCCCGATGATTCGCACAGTCGACACAGTCGGTGTTCGGGTTCCGAAAGCTTGTGGCAATTTGGAAACGCTCGAGCACAAGGAGTTCAAACGTCATCAACGTGAGCGAGGCCCTGGCCTGAGCCTCAGGCCTGTAAACTTGCCGACTCGCCAATTGCATGCTGAAAGAATTGAGCACGCTGCAACGACAGGCCTGGGTCACCGAGTCCAGATTGCCTACTCGCTTCTCGCATCAGTGGGGTGATGCGATAAACCATAAAGAAGGGACAACCGAGGCCTCTGACATGTGAGAGGCGTCTTCGGTTGCCCTGTTGTGAACAAGTGCGTTCGAGAGGTTACTTTTCGGCGTGTCGTCTTACGCGCCCGACCAGTCCCAACAGACTCAGCCCCAACAAAACCGCGCTCGTTGGTTCGGGAACCGACGCCACGGCTGGCGCGGGCCCAATTCGTAGCCACCGTCGGAAAGGGCCGCAACCAGGTCGGAACTGTTGGCACGACCATCTCCGTTGAAATCACCGCTCGACCAGACAGCATCCATGTCAACTTCATATGTGCCCGACGATAGCACACTGACCAGATCGCCGCTGTTGAATTCGCCGTCGAGATTCGCATCCCCGATCCAACTGTTGAAGAGGTCTTTGACCCAGACGTTGACGTCGGCGACGTCGACCAACTTGTCGTCATTCAAATCGAATTCCGCGGGATTCGCACCGCTGGCGGCTTGCGTGGTCAAGGCATCAATGTCGGATGCATCCAGGACGTTGTCCATATTAAAATCACCTGGCATTCCCTCCGGTGACATCAGCAACGCATCCAAGTCCTCTGGCGTTAGATCGGGACTCTGAGAAAAGATCATGACGTCCAACGACGTACCACGTTCTCGCGTGGCCACGGCAAAATCGAGCGCGACGCCCGCTTCTTCCACTTCGTAGTTGGCCGGACCCAGGCCATTGCCCCATTCGGCCGTCTGCCAGTGATATTGCCCTTCAAACTGCTCTTCGCCCCGCACACCCTCTGCGTCGCATTCCTCGTCGGATAAAATCCACGGCTCTTCGAGTAAACGGCATCCGTCTTCGGGAAAATACTCGACACCGTCAATGATCTTCGTCAAGCCGACATTCCCGTCGCGCGAATCTTTCAATTCTTGGTCTGCCGGATCTTGGTCAATCGAGAGGACCGGAAGATAGATGGAATCCTCGTTGCCGTAATTGTTGTCAACCAAGCTGCGCAGGTCATACAGCGAGTAGCGCAAGTACAGATAGTAGTTGCCGGGATTGGCAAACTCCAGAGAGTAGCCGACTTGGTCAGCAAAGTCGCCACCGCCGACCTGGTCGAAGATAGCCGCGCGCTGCGAAGGATTCGAGCTAGCGGGCGGTACCATGATCGTGCCCGGATTGGAATCGTGTAGCAGTACTTCCTGTGGATCATCCGGACTGATAACCAACCAGCCGGTATCCGGATTGTTTAGATCCTCGTTCTCAAACAGCTCCGCTTCCACAACCAAATAGTCGGTACCAGGCTGCTGCTGGATGATATCACCGTACGCGGAGAAACTCACTGTCCATGCACAACTCAACATTGCCATCAGGCACGACGCGTTCCGCTTCATTTGTCCCCTGCCTTCGTTAGGTTAGCAATCAATCGATGCTGGTGTTCGTCTGTAAAACATCGACGTCAAGCTGAGCCTTCCTATAGAATCCCGTCAAGCATTTTTGGATGACGACGCGCGCTGCGACAACCGTTCGACACGTTTTGACGGGAAGGCGGTTAGAATGCGAAAACGCTGGGAAACATAGGGAGATTACCGTTGCAATCGCCGACTGGATGTCAGGATGCGACCGCGTCTCTCAACAAATGTTTGAACATCGCATCGCAGCTCCGGCGCAATGCAATGCGTCATTCGATTGAAACCTGGCCCTCCGGATCGCCCCATGCCTGGCGGCCGAGGGGCTACGGAGTCTGGTCCGTGGCCCGCAGCGGTTGGTGTTTGCGAAGCGTATCCAGCCGCGTTTGATGTGTAGTCCGAACTGCCGGTGGCGCGGCTTGCAGTGCCGTGGTCTGCCAACGGATGGCGTCTGGAAAACTGCCACTTTCGGCATATGCAGCAGCCAGCGTACTGAGAGCGTCCGCATCTCGTTGCTGAGTCGCTTGCACGCAGTTCTGCGCCAATTCAAGGGCGATGCGCCCGTTGCGCAGAGACGCGGCAGGACAGGTCGCCAGGATCCAGGCGAGTCGTCTGGCGGCGTCCAGCGATGGAGCTGGAGGACGAATCGCATTGCGATATGCCTGTGCCGCCGATCTCCATTGGTGTCGCTCCTCCAGATGAATCCCGATCCGATGATAGGCCGGCCCATATTGGGGATTGAGCTGAATCGCCCGACGATAGTGCACGTCGGCCGCCGTCGTATCGCCTTGTTCGTCGAACACCGTACCCAAGTTGAAATAGGCTTCGGCGAACTCGGGATTAATGGCCAAAGCCTTGCGCAAATAACTGATTGCTTCTTCCAAACGATGCTGTTTACGCAGCAAGACGGCGATGTTGTTGTACGCCTTTGAGTAACGAGAGTTCAACCCAATCGCCTGTTGATACTGTTCAATGGCCAATTCCGTTTCGCCTCGCTGCTCGTAGAGTGCTCCCAGATTATTGCGAACCGGCGCAAAATCTGGCTGGAGCTGTATGACACGTAGATACTGCTGCAAGGCGGCGTCGAGTTGACCTTGTCTAAAGTAGGCTGATCCCAGACTATTGAGCGACATTACGTGCTTGGGATCGATCCTTAGGGCTTGTTCAAACTTCGTGATGGCTTGATCGGTCTTGCCTGCTTCCAACAGCGCGTTGCCGGCCAAATAGGCGGTTTCGGCGTCGCCGCCCAACAGTTCGGAAGCCTGCAGCGCCAACTCGTTCGCTTCCTCTTGCTTGCCCGCCCAGGAAAGCACCTTTGCCAGGTTCCGCAGCGATTCCCCCTGGGCGACACGGTCGATTCGACCCTCCACTCGTTGCACGACGCGCTGCACGGCTTGGTCCCAGTCGTCGGGTTGCTGCACAATTGCGCGTTCATTCAGCCAATTGAACAGCGCCAAGGCCAGTTGCCGATTGCCTTCGATCGTTGGGTGAACGTGGTCCAAGAACAGCGACGCGCCGGGGATTCCGTGGGGACTGTGTTGCTCAATCAGCCGCTCGTAGTCGATGACGGCGACATCTTCTGAGGTGGCAACTTCGCGTACAATCTGTACAGTTTGCGAAAGGGTGCGCAGCGCACAGACGTCTTCGTCGTGCGCTCGCAGGAATGCCTGCTTCGCGGGCTCATACATGCCAAGTTGCTGTAGAATGCGACCGTGGAGGTAGTGAGCGTGTGCGTAGCTCGCGTCCAACGACAACGCCTGCTCGATCGTATCTCGCGCCGACTCGTACTGCTGTTGCTGGTAAGCGTCTTCCGCTTGATCGTACAAAGTTTGCCAAACCGTACAATCGGACAGCTGCGGCGCGTGTTGACTCTTGAATGGTGAACAGTCGGCCAGATTCGCTGCCGGGGTAACAAGTACGACGTCCGCTCCCGCCTGTCTGCGCGATGCGAATCATGGTCAACAGGTTATAGCGGAAGTGTTCCAGGATGTTCATCCGCAGGTCGTCATCGCGTTCATACGCATCCGGACCGACTCCGCCATCCAACCGAGTGCGGACTTCGGTTTCCAATTCTTTGGCGCCCGCTGCAGGAGACGAGTTGTCGGAAACTGCCACCGTAGCCGGCCGGTGCAGCCAACGTTCCAACACGGCGTAAGTCCGCGATTGGCCCAGCAAGGCTCCCAAACTCTGCAGTATCGCCGGCAGTCGTTTTGCGTCGCGGTACGTCCGTTCCTCCAGGAATTCGTTGTGACCTGTATACACGATAAACAGGTCGGGCTGATACGCCGCCAGTTCCTGCATGACACGGACGACGCGGTAGCTGGCGTAGCTGATGCCGCCGGCATTGATAACTTCCCATCGTTCGTTCGGATCGGCTTCGGTCAACAGCTCTCGCAGCCAGCCCGAGAAGGACGTTGAATCGTCATAGGGTCGGCCGAACGTGGTCGACCCGCCGACACTAAAAATGCGATAGCTTCCGGCGGCTTTTTCCTTAGGAAACTGTTGCTCGTTGAACCAACTCAGCTTGTTCGGTGCCGTCCGCATCATGGTGCGACCAGCGACCTGGTCTTCCACCAATAACGGGATTTGAGACGAAAAGCCGACGTAGGGGTCTTTGTCGACCAACAGTGGCTGGAATCCGGCTGCCCATAACAGGCATTCCCAAACGGTGAAGAATAGGACGACAGACAATAAGGCGAAGAGCAGTTTCTTGCGCACCGATAGGGGGCCACGGCGGACGGGCGGCACCGAGGACACGGAATGGGATAGTTTCCGTCTCTGTTTCTGACGTTTGCGCGGCAGTTCGTTTTTGGCGTTCACAAGTTGACGCAGATATTTGCTGTCATGTTCTTCCCGGCCCCGACGTAAGTCCTCAGGATACGCTAATCGAATACCTTGGCGTGCAGGTGCCCGACGTTGGACTCTATTGTACTCGTTCGTGTCCAAGTTTCACGAGGACGCACCTGCCGCTCCATCGCCTACCACGTATTTCCTTCTCCGGATGAAGGTAGCCGCTGAACTCCCGTTGCGTTGGCTTCCTCATTCCCTCTCATCACGCGAATACGGGGTTGCCGGGTGCCAAGCCCCTTTGCGTCTGACTGCTGCCGACGTTAAAACGAGTGAGCGGCGCACAATGGAAGATCAAGGAGTTGCATCATGCAATTAGGGTTTGTGAGTGCTATTCTGCCCGAACATTCACTCGAGCAAGTCTTTGCGACGGCGGCGGATACGGGATTCGATTGCGTAGAAGTGATGTGTTGGCCACGAGGCAAGGCGGAACGCCGATACGCGGGAGTGACGCATATTGAAGTTGAGCAGTGCGACGCCAGTCAGGCAGCGGCGATCCACGATCTGGCGGCGCGGTACGGCGTCTCTATCAGTGGCCTCGGCTACTATCCTAATCCGCTGGCTCCTGATGCCGAGGAGGCCTGCGCGGGCCGTGGAACATATTGGCTGCGTCATTAAGGCGTGTGCGGTCCTAGGAATTCGCCAAATGAATACGTTCGTCGGGCGCGACTGGCGTCGCAGCGTCGAAGACAACTGGACGCGTTTCGCCGCGACGTGGCCTGGGCTGGTGCAACTGGCTGAGCAACACGACGTCAGGATCGGAATCGAAAACTGCCCCATGCTGTTCACGGACGACGAATGGCCTGGCGGAAAGAACCTGGCGATCAGCCCCGCCATCTGGCAACGGATGTTTGAGACGATTCCGAGTCAGCATTTTGGATTGAATTATGATCCGTCTCACATGGTATGGATGCAGATGGACTATCTGGCACCACTGCGAGACTTTTCCGATCGCATCTTCCATGTGCACGCCAAGGATGTGCGAGTTGACCGGCACCGATTGAATCAGGTCGGTATTCTGGCGACACCGCTGCAATATCATGCCCCCAAGCTACCCGGCCTGGGAGAAGTTGATTGGGGACGATTTGTATCCGTGTTGGGTGACACCGGTTATCGAGGCCCCGTGTGCGTCGAAGTGGAAGATCGTGCGTACGAGGGCTCGCTGGATGATCGTCGAGCGGCGTTGCTCCAGAGTTGTACGTATTCGCGAATTTATTCTGCGCAGATCAGACCCTCGTCCCGGGTAGTTGTCATGCGATTAGCATTCAAGACCATGCGCAGGAATGTCCCTGGGATATCGCGACGCTCGACAACGCAGGCAACGAACTGGTTTACCTATTGATGTCTGCGTGGCCAAAGGGCCAGGACGAGCAACGGGAGTCCGAGAACTCTCGGCTTTACGTTGCTCGCCGAGCACCATTGGCAGCGCAGAAGTGAATAACTACAGACTTTCACGGACAGGACACGTTATGAACTACGAGTATGCCGACATCGCCAAGATGATCGATCATTCACTGTTAAATCCGGTACTGACCGTTGATGAACTGGAAGCTGGTTGCCAGCTGGCAGTGGACTATGATGTAGGCTAGCGTCTGTATCTGCCCTACTTCGTAGCGAGATGTGCTGAACTGTGAGCCGATAGTACGGTCAAACCAAGTACAACGATTGGTTTTCCGCACGGAGGACACAAGACGGTAACCAAGGCGGTTGAAGCAGAACAAGCTTTGGCCGACGAGCCGCTCGCGAATTGGACATGGTCGTCAATATTTCGAAGGTCTTAAGTGGTGACTGGAACTATGTTCGCTCCGATATCAAGGCCGTAACCGACGTTGCGCACGCTGCCGGTCAAAAGGTGAAGGTGATCTTTGAGAACTGTTATTTAACCGATGATCACAAGCAGCGTCTGTGCGAGATCTGCGGGGAATTGCGTGCCGATTGGGTGAAGACCTCGACTGGCTACGGTACAGGTGGAGCGACGACCGAGGATCTGCGATTGATGCGAAGTTTTGCTCCGAGTCACGTGCAGGTTAAGGCGGCGGGAGGTGTGCGCGACCTGGATCGCTTGTTGGAAGTGCGTGAAATTGGTGTGACCCGCGTGGCGGCGTAGCCGGACCTCCGATATCCTGGACGAGTGCCGCCGCCGCTTGGAGTTGTCGTCCACGTAGACGCCTTAGTGCAGGGTAGCGAGTGGAGCGGCATTGTTGTTTGCCGCTCGGGCATTTTCTTTTAAACGCAGAGTTCGCAGAGGACAGAGAGGGGTGGCAGAGAGGAATGGGACTTCTCAGAATTGGTGACTTCCTGCGGAACGACATTCATTCGGTAATTCGCCGTCCTCATTTAGAAGGCAGACACAAACTGGCGCCCTCTGCGTCTCTGCGTTGAAAACCGAACGTCGCAGCGCCTGACCGTATCCTATCCAGGGAATTGGCTCGGGCGATCGCGGAAAAACTCCAGCCGCTGACGTCGCGTTTCCACACCCGTCTGTTGATCCGTCGTTTTCTTCCTGTCACACTAAGGTGCGTTTGTTCGGTCAATCATCTCCGTAATGACGACTCGTGCAATTCATGCGTACATCGTAATGTAATGGGTGCGACCTCCGGTTCCTTGCATGCGATCCCGTGTTTTCCGGCAGACGAGGAGCCGAAAGTTTTGACTGTGGAGAAATAAAGTGATGAAGTGGAAGCAGTGGAAGTTGGTAACGTCGGGAATTACAGCGATGGTGTGTCCCTTCGTTTTTGCCTCCAGCGGAACAGTAGGTGTGACGCAGGCGGCTGAAGGGGCCGAACCCACGTTAGTGGTTCAGGCAACGGATGACTTTCAAGTCACGGGCGACGGCCGCAATCCCGCCTGGGAACGCACGCAATGGAACGATCTCCATCGCCGTCCTGGTGGTACGCACGACTATCAGACTCGCGTCAAAGTCCTGTATTCCCAGCACGGTCTCTACGTCTTAATGGATGGAACCGATCGGCTATTGACGGCAACGCTGACGGAGGACTTTGAGAATCTATGGACGGAAGACGTCTACGAATTCTTTTTATGGACGGACGAACGTCAGCCCGTATATTTTGAGTACGAGATTTCGCCATTAAACAAAGAATTGCCGATACTGATCCCGAATTTCGACGGTCAGTTCTTGGGCTGGCGGCCCTGGCACTACGAAGGTTCGCGCCGCACGCAAAAGGCGGTCGCGATTACCGATGGGCCTCAACAAAGTGGCGCCCAGATCGGTGGCTGGCGTGCGGAAGTGTTCGTACCTTACGAGCTATTGCAGCCGCTGCAGAATGTGCCGCCCAAGTCCGGTACTGCGCTGGCGAGCCAACTTTTACCGCATGGACTATGACCAAGGCCAAACCACGGCTTGGGATTGGGCCCGCGTCGGTGATGGTTTTCATGAATACGAGAAGTTCGGAACGCTGTTGTTCAAGTAATGGCAAGCGTTACGCGGGCCACCTGCTTGTCGGGCGGTGATGGCCGGGCGGTGATGTGTGGTGGTTGATTGTGGAGCGCGTAGGGCGTTGCATACCGCCCTCATCTGGCCTGCGGCCACCTTTTCTCGCGGCCGGAGAAGGAAGTCATGTGGGTCAAGCTCTCGCTAGTCCCACCACCACTGGCCTGCGGTTAGATTCTTTACCTCGACGCGCTCGCGAGCTGCTGCTACGGCGCCCTCCGCGTCAGGTTGAATGTGTTCTGCCGAGATCGCTTGGAGGGCATCGATGTGGACACCACCGCCGATCGGGGTCATCAGCACGTTGCCTTTCCAGATCGCGTTGACGGCCGTATCAACCTGTTTGGCGGCCGCATAGACCTCTACAGGCACAATCTTCTCGTTGCCAAAGAGTTCCATGGACCAGCCTGCTTGGCCGTAGAAATCCTGCTGCTGAATGTAGGCCGAGGCGACCAGCATATCGATCAGGTTTCGCAGTTGAGCGTACACAGGAACCTTATGTGCCAATTGGTCATAGCGACGAGTAAACGAATCAACAAATTGCTGACTTGCGCCGTCCACTCGTCCACTCGCTTGACGCGTTCCGTCGGCTCGGACCATTTCGTCCGCACTAATCAATTTCACGCCTTCGCCAACCAATTCCACCGCCATTCCGTCATCGGTGACGCGAACCGATTCGTAGTCCGGCACAAAGTACCATCGTTGCAGAGCGTTTCGTGCGACGCTGCTGGGGCTGGCACGATCGACGTAGCTGGTGATTCGCACGGGCGGACGCTCGAGTCCAATCCCAATCAGCTTCATGCGGTAATCGGCTTCGACCATTACGTTCGCAAAATGCGTATTGGCCGAAATGCCGGAGATCGTTACGACTTGGAGGCCCAAGCTTTTTTGCAACCCCTCCACAATGCGGCGTGTGTCACCCGGCAGGGCGCGTCCGCCGATCTGATTGAGGAACTGCTGCATCTGCGTCAATCCCTCGGGAGTCGGATCGATCGAGCAACCCACGGTCCCCGTCTTTTTGCCGTCCGGACCAAACGCGCGCAACGCAACGACCAAGTCTTCCAGTTGCAGGATGGCGCGGCCACTTGCGATACCGACCGGGCGACCTACGCGCATCGAGCATAAAACCTTCGGCAGGACCGGCGATGACGATATCCTGACTTTCCGGGTAGTAGAACACGTACTGCAGGCTGGTCAGTCCGGCCAAATACAACATCTCGTCGGTCGGACCTTGGCCGGTTGCCAACTGCTGCGCCACTGCCTGCTCCAAGCGATTCAGCGAAACCTTGCGCAGCTCGCTCGGACGCGCCAGCTCGCGGCCCAAGTTGGCGACCGCCTCGCGTCGACGTTGTCGGTCCAATGCACCCGACGTGTCCACTTCCCGCTTAATACTTAACACGCCGTCCGCGTTGATGACCACGCCGGCGCCGGGCAGATTACCGACAATGACCGTGCCACCATCGGTGGTAGTGTCCGTCGTCGTATCCGTCGTCGTGTCGGTGGTTCCATCTTGCGCTTGTGCCCACACCGAACCGGCCGTGGCACCAGCGATTAAGGTCACGAACAGGAACGGCAACCAACGGGTAAGCCGGGATCGGTCCATGGAACGTCCTCTTACTCTTAATCTGCAGAACATAGATCGATATCGAAACGCGACGTCCTGGCGACCGCTCCCAGAGCCACAGAATGCGTGCCCGGTGGAAAGATGACGGCCGTTCGCGCAAGTACAAGGTGTAGCTGATCTTAATTGCCCAGCCCTGGAAAAGCAAGCAATCCAGGAGGTCTGGAGTGTTTTTCCCGGCGGGTACCCCGCGGCGACCTGCCCGCCCAAGCAACAGCCCCCCCTGTGGGGTACTTCTGCGCAAACTGCGTTTAAGAAAACACCCGAGTCGCAATTCTTGAGATGAACTAGATTCGGTCGCCGGAGCGGAAGGTTAGTGGTTCGAATCCACTCGGGGATACCTTTTCTTGTGCCTCGTAAGTTTTTGCTGCATAACAGCTTCCGTCTCTAACTTCGCAAGCCGCTAGACGTTGCGTCGCTGACAGCTGGCAAGCCTTCACTGCAAATCCCGGCAAATCGCTGCAAATCCCGGCGAACTTGCGCTCACGATGGCGCTCACCACGGAAACGAGTAATCACCATTTGCTGCCCGGCCGTCATCCCTGATCGCCGCCTAGATCGGCCCCCGTTTACGTCGGCGCCCATCCGAGGGGACTGTCAATGAGGCATCTTGCTTGTCCTTGTTGTCGATCTCAACGGCTCCATCGTACGTGCCTGCTTCTTGATACTGCCACCACTGGTAAGTCAATGCGCGCCGTCAGGATCTGCGGTGCCTCTGCCGCTCAGCGGGACCCTGTCCCCGGGCTTCACCTCCAAGTCCGGGCCGTGGGCCAGCGTCACCACCGGCGAGTGGTTGGCTTCGCGGTAGCTTTTCACACACCAGATTGCGGTAAACTTCCGCATACGCATTCAGATAGGGCTCTATCCAATCATCGCCGGCCCACCGATGCCCCTGCCAGTGGTACTTTGAACTGGATGTGACGATCCCCTCGACGTCGAAATCGTTCGCGTAGAGCCGAAACCGCACCATCGAACACTCGTCGTCGATCTCGCCGTCGCTTGTTGCGATCACGCGCGGCTTGTCCGCGGCCGTCAGCGTGCTGTGGCCGCCGAGCATCGTCGTTGCCAGTAGGACGAGCAGCGGCCGCATGGCGATGAACCGATACGAATTAGTTCTCACCGGAATTCTCCACAGTATTGATGTTATTTTCCGGCTTCGTGTAGTCAATGAACTCGGTCGGGTCGGTAGGTTTAGATACTCCTCGACATTGGTGTAGCCGTCGCCGTCCTTGTCCGCCGAATTGTCATCCGCATGGTTCGCATCCAAGCCGTACTTCCTTTCCCATGCATCGGGCATACCGTTGTTGTCTGAATCCTGTGGCGCCTCCGCGGATTGCAGCGTGGGCCACCCACCAACGTCATCCGGCTTGTCGATAATCCCACTGTTGCCATGCGTCGCGGTGCCACTCTTGACTTCCTCGATGATGCGGGCGTCGATCGAATCACGCCGCGGCAATGAACAGCCTGCCTGTTGCAGGACGGCCAGATAGGCATCCTTGGGGGATTGTTGACGAATGGGCATGGCGTCCCATGGCGCCGACATTTTCTTGAAGGAATTGCCATCCACGCCCAACCAGTTGTCAGCGGTTGCATCGGGAGAACCCTCGACATAGTTGTCCGCCACATACCAACTTCCTTAATCGTTTCCCCAGATACCGCCGAACCGATGCGACCCGTCCGGCCTGGCGCAAGCTTCGGTGATCATGCACCATTGAATCGTGACGTGTTTGTTGTGGTACAGAGAAAATACTTCGTCGGTGCTCCAACTGACCGACACGTGATCGAGAATGATATTTTTCTTGTATCTTCCTCCGACGGCGTCACCATCGTGGTCGGTTCTCACGCGGAGATACCGAATCACGACATCATTGGCGTCAACTCCGAGGTTACCTTTGATCGTGATTCCGTCTCCGGGAGCGGTCTGTCCGGCTATCGTGATGTGATCTCCTTTGACTCTGATGTCTCCATCGATAGTTCCCGCCACCTTGAAAACTACAATGCGTGGCCCCTCGGCGTCACAGGCCGCCTGGAGGCTGCCCGGACCAGAGGCGTTCAGATTGGTCACCGCAATTACCTTGCCGCCACGCCCGCCAGTCGTGACTGAACCGTACGCCTCGGCACCAGGGAAAGCCGGTATCGGCTCTGCATGAACCGTGGGCGCGATGGACGCCAACATGATGACCGCAGACAGGCATGCTAAGATCGTGTTCACCGCTGTGCGATCCTTCCGCGACGTCGCTCGCTAAATCATCAGTTCACCAGTTGGGAAGCCTGGCGGAGGGGTGATTCGCGACGATGGGCGAGGGGATATAGGCTGTGATGGCACCGCTATTGCCATCGAGCCTACACACGTTGCTTTCGATTCGAAAGCTGTAGTTCTTGCCGGCCTTATCCATGTCGTCCCCGGTCGTCCGCGTTGCGCGATTGCAGCGAGTCCGGCGATCCGGAGCGGAGCTTCTTCCGGTTTCTGCAACACAATCGGAGGAAGCCCAGCTAGGCTAACACCGGTCGTTTGAGAGTCGCTCGTCAGTCTTATTGACGCCCAGCTCAGCCACCGTCGATACGACGCGGACGGCGTGGCGTGTGCATCCCTCGCACTGACGCCTCGGTCTCGCCCAGCGCAGGTCTATTGAATCCCTCCGCCCTCGTGGAGAGTGTCGCGTTGGCTAAAAATCAGCGAACTTGCTGGCTTTGGTGCGTCGAAACTTCCACCGGCGCCGATTCTAGGTACTGAGATTTCGTCACAAAATGACTGTTTTCACTAGCATCATCGCTTGCATCTACAAGTGTCATTGCTGAGAGGCGTCAGAATCTTGCTCCCCCATACAACCGCTCCAAATCGAATACAGTTAGGGCGCCTGTGTGCAATCGCTATCATCGGCACAAACGTCAGCGGATCGATGTCGCAGGAGCACGCCCCTTGTCGTTGCCAATCTCGCGGGACCTTGCTTCAATGGAGCTACGGCACTAGTTTCTCGGGTGGTCCCGATCTCGAAGCGCCCCTGGTGACCGACCGCCCCGACTTTACCGAGGCCAGTTCCACTGTTGGGAAGGGTGTGGTGTAGCTCGAATCCGGTTATACCTACACTTTTGACGACAATGGTGTGACCAGCACAAAGTCGAATTCCTATCCCGAATCGTTGTTTCGCATCGGCTTACTTGCCGATTGGTTGGAACTACGGATCGCCTGGAATTATGGCGACGAAGACTACGGTGTGCTGCAAAACAGTGGTTCCGAAGACCTCTACCTGGGCTTCAAGATTGGACTCACGGCCCAGGAATCCATTTTGCCAGAGATGGCGTTGATACCACAAATGACTGTACCGACGGGGGCGGATGCATTTACAGCCGACGAGGTGTTGCCAGGCGTCAATTGGATTTATGCTTGGGAAATTAATGACCACATGAGCACGGCAGGAAGCACCCAATTCAATCGTGCGATTGACGCCAGCACTCTCTCCGCCTATACCGAGTGGGCTCAGTCGTGGACCGTTGGCTACTCGCTCACCGACCGACTAGGCGCTTACTCGGAGTGGTTTGCATTCTTTCCTCATAGCGCGGACACAGCGCGCGTTGAGCACTACTTCGACGGCGGCTTCACCTACCTGCTGAGCAACGATGTCCAGTGGGACATCCGTGGTGGTGTTGGACTCCACGACAGCGCCGACGATTACTTTGTCGGCACTGGCCTTTCTATCCGTTTCAAGTAGTTTCCACAACGCTGCCACGATCTAGCCAATGAAGCGTTGACGCGGCGGCCGATAGGTGTGGCGAGAATAGTCGGCCCGGCCAATCCTGCTTCTGACCGATGTGAGTTTCGCGGCGATCTTCCTGCAAGCTGGTGCATCAGCCGAAAGCTGGAGTGAAGCTCCTTTCATCGTACTGGTCCAATGCACCGAGCGCAGCGAGCCAACCGTGCCTTCTCCGGCTCGCTTTCGTCCGTTTGGTCAGCCGCTGCTCCGGGACGCGCCTTTGCAACTCTGCCAGGTCTATTTGACCAGTTCTATCTCGCTCGGCCGCCAGCTCTTGTCGAAGAATGAGGGGAGCGGGCTGTAGAGGCGGAGGATCAGAAAGTAGCCTTTGTCGGGCATCGTCTGGATCCAGTTGCCGCGGCCGACTCCCTCGGGCTGCTTCGGACTGAAGTAGACGGTGGTCGATCCATCGGCGGCGACCACTGCGGCTGGCGAAGGATAACTCTGGCTGCCGGCACGCGGAAATTTCTGCGGCGTCTGAAGCATGGAGCGGGTCTGATTGTCGTACAGAATCAACGACCAGAACGCAGCGGCGGGGATGCCCTTGGGCAGCGTTACCTTGTAGGTCATGCCTCCATCGTAGGGGTTGCCATCAGAATCGGTGAAGCCGATCAGATACTGCGAGCCGACGCCGGGGATATTCATGATCATGCCTGGCGAGTCGAGCGTATAGCCGAAATAGAACGCGATCCGCGAATCGAGCGTGCGAGCCCCGGTGGGGGGATAGGGCTTGAACATGCCGTCTTGGAAGGCCGGAGGAGGCGTCTCGAAATAGGCCCCCCCTTCCCAGAGCATGTTGCTCCACATCGAGCCCGGGTAGTAGGACCACTCGGGATGCATCACGTCGTAGCGCCAGTTGAGCGTGCGTCCCGCGGCGGTGCCCACCGCCGCAGCGTCGGCGAGGATCGCCTTCATCCGTGCGTCGGGTTGGAACGGCTTGCCGTGCTGAATGCCGATGGCCGCCAGCTGACCAGCCAACTCGACGTCGTAGCTGGTAGCGGGCTCCTGCTGGACATTCTCGTTGATCATCTCAAAGAAGCCGTAGTCGCTGGGCGGGATTGTGTTGAAAGACTTGCCACTGCCTTCGACGAACTTGGTCTCGGGAATCGTGGCACTCTTGCCGAGTCGGACCTGGCCTTCGAGAGCCGCGGCGATGCTCGTGCCCACGCCGCCCGGCGCGTAAGGATAGAGCTTCAGGTTTTTCTTGATGTTCTCTACCGCCGGCTGGGGATCCTCGTTGACCAGGAACGCTCGCGATGCATACAGCACGCGATTGGTCTTCGAGTGCGCGATATAAAAGCCACCCTCAG
Source organism: uncultured Planctomycetales bacterium (assembly GCA_963785495.1). Classification (GTDB taxonomy): domain Bacteria; phylum Planctomycetota; class Planctomycetia; order Pirellulales; family Pirellulaceae; genus CAWAVP01. The sequence goes on from CAWAVP010000027.1 coordinate 68,955, forward strand.
GCAACGACCCGTCGTAGCCCGGCGGCACGAGTAGATACTTGCCCCCTTCACCGCGATCTGGGCCGGGACGCCCGATGTCGATGATCCACGAAAACCACATGTCGTTAAGAGTGCCCAGCCCCTGCGGCGGCTGCTCTAGGACCATCGGTCCCTTGGAAAGGTTGATGATGCCTAGGCAATACACGGTGTCCGTGTTCCCTGTGAGAAACAGTGCTTCGGAACTTAAGAGTTCGGAGAAAATGACGAAGCTGTTATCCTCGGCGCCGATGCTCTGGAAACCCTTACCCAGGGCGTACGCCGACGCACCGCGAAAACTGTTATTGAACGCGTTGAGCGCGCGAGTGAAGTCGAGATGGTCGCGCACCTTCTTGGCGGTTTCAACCGTTGGCACGCCGTCTTTGTATTCCAAGGTGCCAATGTTCGATTTGACCGTATCTGGTGTGACAAGGAACGGCGGAGTCCCCGATCCGGGTTGTGCCATCGTTAGACCGCAGCAGACGAGGCTAACGGTCAAGGCGGCGGCCAATATCTGACTTCTGAAGATTGTGTGAATCGTCCGCATGGTGTCTGTCCTTGGGTGCCAGGAAGTTGACAGATATGAATTTCGAATTATAGCCCTTGTTTCTCGCGTCGCAAACCAACTTGAAATCTTGGTCTAAGACTTCACCCGATTCTCGTTTGACCTTACCCCGATTACAGGTTTGTCATTTCATCCCGTAAGGTCAAAAAACTCGAACGTCGTGCAAGCTATTTGAATACCTCGTGTTTCTCGCGTTCCCGCGGGATCTCGGCCGGAGTCGGCTGACTTGATGCTCGACGTGGCACTCGAGTGTGCGTATGAAGGCCCCAGGACTAACGTACGCGCGCACTGTTTCCACGGCGACGTGGTACCGGAGCCGAATGGGATAATCTTGTTGCTCTTGGCCGTGGGTTGGATCAGTCAGCTCCGTCGCCGTTAATCGGCACGAGCTCACGTGCCGACGGCTCCGTAGTACGGGTGTAAAGATAGGCGGAAGCCAACTTACGTGCGACCGGCCGCGAAGGCCCTCCTGCGCTGACCGTTGCCGTGATTGGTCAGCAACCGGACGTTGCCGGGACCGAGTAGGTCGTCGATCCTACGCCGCATCTCAGGATTGATTTCGACCTGTAGGCTTCCCGCTCGCAATTGGACGCGACTGCCGTCGCTGAGGCAGAGCACTAATTGGACTTCACAGCTGCCGGGGTATCCGCGGAGGATCTCTTTCAATTGAGTGAGGTTTTTTTCCCCGTGAGGTTCTTCATGGACGCGCACCGCCATTCCGCGGGTGTAGCGATTGTCGAGCTGATCCAGGGGGATCAGTTCGTTAACGATCAGATTAATCTCGTCACCGCCACCCCTTCGATCGACGACGCCGCGGATGGCCAGGATCGCGTCAGCCTGCACCAATTCACCATACTGAACGAAATCGTCGGGCCACAGGATACAGCGAACGGCGCCCGTCAGGTCTTCCAAATCAAAATTCGCGAACTTCGTGGCGTTGCTGCCGGGGCGGACTTTGCGGACGTGCGACATCTTGATGGATGACAACATCCCTCCCAGCGTGACCTCCGCTCGATCCGGCAGCTCGACCAATTCCACGGTTGTATGCGTGCAATAGGTGGCGAATGTTTCACGGTGTTCTTCGAGGGGATGGCTGCTGAGGTAAAAGCCGAGCACTTCTTTTTCCAACAGCAGTTTCTCGCGTTCTTCCAGTTCTGCAACATCGGGCAGAATCACGGGGGCCACATCGACGGCGGCTTCGTCGACGTCGCCGAACAAGCTCTTTTGGCCCGATTTTCGATCGGCAAGGGCCGATGCGCCGGCCTGGAGAGCGCGATCGAGCACCGCCATCAGTTGGGCACGACGTGCGCCAAAAGCATCGCACGCGCCGGCTTTGATCAAGGTTTCGATCGCGGACCGATTGCAGGCGCTCGGGTCGACTCGTTCGCAGAAATCGAACAGATCGCGGAACGGACCGGCGGTACGACGCGCGGCCACAATGGCTTCGGCCGCCGAGCCGCCGCAGCCTTTGATCGCCGATAGGGCGAAATGAATTCTGCCTTCGGCGACGGAGAAATCGACATCGCTGTGATTCACGTCGGGCGGAACAACTTCGATTCCCATCCGATCACAGTCTTCCATGTGCTCGACCAGAGAGTCCTTCTTCTTGAAGTTGCGTCCCGGGATATCGCCGGACAGCAGGGCCGCCATAAACTCCACGGGATAGTGCGATTTGAGGTACGCGGTTTGATAGGCGATCAGCGCGTACGCGGTACTATGCGACTTATTGAAGCCGTAGCCGGCGAACTTGACGATCAGGTTCCAGATTTCCTCCGCGTCTTTCTTACTCAATCCACTGGCCACCGCTCCTTCGATAAACTTTTCGTAGTTGGCCGCGATCAAGGATTCCTTCTTTTTACTGATAGCCTTGATGCAGGTATACGCCTTGGCCAGCTCGATTCCGCCCAGTCGATTGAGGATCCGCATCACCTGTTCTTGGTAAACCATCACGCCGTGCGTTTCCTCCAGTACGTCTTTGAGCACCGGATGCTTGTATTCCGCCGCCTTCCGTCCATGCTTGACGGCGACATAATCGTCGACCATGCCACCTTCTAACGGTCCCGGTCGATAGAGGGCGTTGGTGGCGATGACGTCGCGGAAATGGTCGGGCTTCATTCTCTGCAACAGGTCGCGGATTCCGCCGCTTTCCAGTTGGAAGACGCCCTTCGTTTCGCCTCGTTGCAATAACGCGAACGTATCTTTGTCGTCCAGCGGGAACTTCAACGGATCGACCTGTCGACCAGTCGTCTGTTCTATGATGTCGACGGCCTTACGGAGGATGGTCAGATTGCGGAGTCCCAGGAAGTCCATCTTCAACAAACCGGCGGCTTCAACGTCGCCCATGGACCACTGCGTAATGATGTCTTCCTTGCCAGAGACACGGCAGAGCGGCACGTATTCCGTGAGGGGTTTATCGGCAATTACCACGGCGGCCGCGTGCGTGCCGACATTGCGGGCCAAGCCTTCGATTTTTCGAGCCAGATCCAACAGCTCGCGAATTTCCGGGTCCTTTTCATACGTCGAACCGAGGTCTTCGCTTTTCTCGAGGGCCTTGTCGAGTGAAATGCCCAATTCTTCGGGCACCATGTTGGTCACTTCGTTCACTCGTCCCAGAGGAATACCCAGCGCCCGACCGACGTCCTTGATGGCGGCCCGCGCGGCTAACGTGCCGAAAGTACCGATCTGAGCCACATTGTCTTCGCCGTACTTTTCCTTGACGTACTTCATCACGTCGGCGCGGCGTTCTTTGCAGAAGTCGATGTCGATATCGGGCGCTTCTAGCCGGCTTTCGTCCAAGAATCGCTCGAATAACAGATCGTAGCGAAGCGGGCAGACATGGCTAAGGTACAAGGCGTAACAGACAATCGCTCCCACGCCGCTACCGCGCACGGTGGCAGGGACCCCCATTTCCCGAGCCTGGTGGACAAAGTCCCAGACGATCAAAAAGTAGTTGGGAAATCCCAGCTTGCTGATCACCGACAACTCCCTATCCAAACGCTCCATAACCACGGGCGCCAATTCGCCATCGGGCAGCATCTCAGGATCGCCTGCGTAGCGTTCTTTCAGACCGCGGATGCAGATTTCGCGCAAGTAGGTGTCGGCGGTTCTGCCTTCGGGCAGGGGGGAATAGGTGGGGAAGTGACGTCGTCCCAATTCCAAATCGATGTCGATGCCGTCAGCAATCTCCTGGCTACGTGCAACCGCATCTTCGTGCTTGGGAAACGCCGCATACATCTCTTCGGGACTGCGCAAGAAGTATTCATTGCCATCCATTCTCATCCGGCTCGTGTCGGTACGGAATCTCCCGGTGTTGATGCACAGCATTACATCCTGAGCTTCAGCATCTTCGCGGTCCGCATAGTGTGAGTCGCTTGTCGCGACGAGCGGCAGGCCCAAGCGATCGGCGACGTGGAGTGAGCCTTCCATTGCCAATCGCTGGATCTCGATACCGTTGTTCTGGATCTCGATAAAGTAACGATCTCCAAATACGCTCTCAAACCAGCGCACTATCTCCAGCGGCTCCGCCAATTCTTCGTCGCTAGTCATGCCTCCTTTCAGCAACGTGCGACTTAATTCGCCAGACACGCACCCACTCAAGCAAATCAAGCCTTCGTTATGGGCAGCCAGCAATTCTTTGTCGATCCGCGGCTTGAAATAGAAACCTTCCAGGTAGGCGGCCGAGGCGAGTTTAACGAGATTCTTGAAACCGGTCCGGTTGCGGGCCAGCAGCGTCAGGTGGTAGCTGGCTTCCTTCATCCGGCCTGCGTCCTTTTGAAAACGGCTTCCCGGCGCAATATAGGCCTCGTATCCGATGATCGGATTGATGTCCGCCGCCTTCGCCTTGCGGTAAAACTCAAGCGCACCATGCAGATTGCCATGGTCCGTGATGGCCAGGGCATTCATGTTGCGTTCCTTCGCCCGTTTCACGAGTTTGTCGATCGAAGCGGCACCGTCGAGCAAACTGTAGTGCGTGTGGCAGTGTAGGTGCACGAACGGAAAATGGTTCATCGCGTTGGCTCCGTCCAGAATCATTGCCGGAATCGGCCGTCAGGAGTGCAAACTGGTATTTTAGCGCCGCGCGTTCACCATGCCAGCTCCCCTTGACTTGCGCCAGAACTTGAGCTCGGCACGTTGCGGTGGTGAGTGAGAATGGTTTGGAGCACCATGTTGCTGACGCCCCTCATCCGGCCTGCAGCCCAATCCTGTTCGGCTCAAGATTTGCTGCTCGGGCGTTTTCTTTCTCAGCGCAGATCGCGCAGAGACACGGAGAGCGCACCGAGGCGCCATGTGTGTTTTGATTCCAAACGAGCAAGGGCGAATTGGCGTGGGTGCTACCAGGGTTTGAGTTTCCAGCCCAGCACAAAGCCGATGCCGAAGCACCACAGCGCGACGACTTCGGGTTTTTGCTGGGCGTACTGCCGTGCGTAGTCCAGCAAATCCTGCCCGGGCTGCAGGTCGCAAGCGGCCTGAGAACTGCCTTCGATCGCCGACCGAGACGGCGCGGCATCCGGATTCAGAATTCTGCTCGTTTCTTGTGATGATTGATTCGTCATGTCTGTTCTTTCGTCTTCGTTTAGCCGCGCGAGCGCGGTTCCCCATTTTTCAAAACGTGCTTGATCCAAGCGACGTTTCGGTCCAATTCTTCAAACGAGCCATGCAGGTGCTGCAGGCCTCGTCGTAGTCGCCACCACGCGATCGCCAGGACGACGACAGCCACTCCGATGCCCGCTCCGGACGCGACAAGTAGTGCCTCAATGTGCGATAACTGGGCTTGTTCCACCAAGATCTCGGCCACCGCCATTAGCGCGACGGGCATCGCGCCCAATAAAGTGCAGACGGCCAGGACAATCAGCACAACTGCTAACATCGAATTGCGCAATGCGGACCTGGTATCGGCGGCAAATAGCTTGACCTGCAATTCCAGCAGCTCCGTGATGTCGTGGATGACACCGGCCACGTTCCCCGTCAGTCGACGAGACTTGTCGCGACCGTTGCGGCCCGATGGGTCGATGGGTGGCTGATTTATCTGCGCTTGACTAGACATCCGAGCACAACTCCCGCCGAAAGGCCGACGGCCAAGGCGATACCGGGGAAACGGCAAATCGTTCGCTCAATCGGCGCTTTCACGTTACGTACCATCCATTCCGAGTAGGCCGGTGCCGCGGCCGTTCCAGCCATGGCTTGCTGCCCCTCTCGACCCAGATGGGCACTAGATGGTGACTTCATATATTCCGCCATTCGGTTCTTGGTGGGCATGGCTTCACACCTCACAAAACGGTTTCTCGCAGGGCTTTGTTACGGGTCGTAGTCTTGCCGCGCGAGGACAGCAATCGTCACCGCACCGCGATATCGACTTTACGATTTCGTTCGTTCTGTCGTTTGCCCTCGTTGTTGCGACGATGTCAAAAAGTTGTGCAGTTGGTCAGTCGCTAACGTCACCGCACTACGGATGACGGCGCCCGCCATCATGCTGACGATTGAATTGAGCATTGTCTGTCGCTTGGATTCGGTCGCTGTCGCTGCCTGCGCTGTGACACGATGTGCCTGCGCGTCCGCCGTGACATGTTCCTGACGCGCTGTCGACTGGGGCCGCGCCTTCGACTGCGATGGCACAACCATAAAGCCGGCAGCGGCAGCTGCCCCCACGCACCACCACGGATGACGCCTTACAAACAGGTGCCAGTCCGTCAGCTCCCTCGCCTGCTCGACGACCTCCCCAACATCATCGCTCAGTTCACTGCGAATGCGGGCCATTTGGACGCGAATCTGTTCGGAGTCGTGGTTAGACATCGTATGTTACGTGCTCCAAGTCCTTGCCGAGTCTTCACGACGCATTTGACGGCAAGCAGCGGTGATTCATCGTGAACGAACGACCAATCCAATAATCACTCCAGCGATCAAACCGCTACCAAAGGCCACCGCCATCGATTCGACCGGTCGACGCTGCACAATTTCTTCGGCTTGTTCGTATCCTTGTTGAACTCGGTCGCCCGTATTGTCGGCGAACGAACGCGCCGCTTCGCGCCTTGGTTGGCCAGTTGTTTACCGCGTGTCGCCAACTGTTCCAGTTCTGCCTCAATATTCTCTTTTGTCCAACCGGATTTCGTGTGGATCAATTCGACAAGCTCATGCAAGTTGCCTTTGACATTTTGCAAATCGCCTGCCGTGAGTTGTCCCCATTTCGATCGGATGTAGTCGGCCAGCTCGGTCCAGTGCTCATCAAAGGTGTGCTCGTTCATCATCGATTGCGTCCCTTGTGTTGCGAAAACAAAACGTGTCTCCCGCGGCGAACGTCCCCGTTTTTCAATGGGGTTTAAACCGCCTGAGAACCACCGAAATCGGTCCCGCGGGAAAGCTCATCGTATGCGGTCCTGATACCTTACGACAAGCGTAGTCCCGCCTGCAGGACGACTCGTTGATTCGCGTTGCGACCTGCATATCATAGTGTCAAGTTACCTTATCGTTGTACCTTATCGTTCGGACAGGCATAGCCAGGTGTCGAGTGATCGGCGAACGCCCGGGGCGTTTTGGACGTGCGCCGCGGTGTTCCGGACATCCGAGGCTCACACCAATGCCTCCTCCTCACCCCGGTCTCCATCGGGGATGTCCTCATCCTGGTGTATGCTCGACTGGCTGCCTTGGCGATTTAACTCCATCGCGGTACGTTTCCGCCGCACCAGGTCCGCTGCCCCCTCGGCGGTGGTCACTAGTTGATCCGCGCCGGCCTGCTTCAGCAGCGTCAGGACTTCCTCCGATCGCTTGCTCCCCCATAGGCCAATCACAATCGGCGTCTGCGGAAAACGCGCATGAATCCTTTTGCAGGCCAGTCGGCTGTATCGGAGTGCCAGCGGCGGTAGCGCCGAAATCAAAAACAGGTCGACTGGGGATTCACCTACCTGCTCAAAAACTTCACCCAACATGGTTTCTGCCGATACGTTTTCGCACTCAAATCCCTGTGCTTCGATCAGCTGCGCGACCATGCTGCCTACCAATTGGTCGGCATGATCCTTAGCCGGAACACACAGGACTCGCAGCAGCTTGTTCGAATCCGCAGCTGGGGTGCCGCGCGGCGACGGGTGCTCCGAATCATTCGCCAGCTTGGTTACAGCCTCGGTTGCCGCGTCCATGATCGACTTCGCATGTTCATCGGTCAGGCGTTCCGCGTGGCGATCTCGTTCAGCGAGTTGGAGTGCGGGAATCAGCAGTGAATCGAACAATTCACTGCGCGTATGATCCTCCTGGAACTCCGCGATCAATTCATTCACTTCACGAGCGTCCTTGGCCAGAAATCGCTGGTACAAATGTTCGGTGATGGACAGAGGCTGCTGGTCGCTCAACAGGGTGTCGAGAAAGCGTAAACGGGGCACGTGCTTTCCCAGCACGGCCAAGCAGACCGTCAACGGCGTCGCCATAATCAAGCCCACAGGCCCCCACAGCCAAGTCCAGAAGATGGCCGAGATAATAATCCCCACGGCCGACACACCGATGCTGGCGCCGTACAGCCAGGGCTCCAGAACATTATTCACGACTAGCTCCAGCACGGCAAACAATCCCATCGTAAGTAACGGCTGTGTCCAATTGTCAAAGACCGCCAGTGACAAGGTGATCGGCATTGCAGCAACGATCCATGGGCCAATGTAGGGCAGGAAACGAAGGACGACGCCTAGTGTGCCCCAAAGCAATGCGTTGGGCACACCAATCAACGACAGCCCACTCGCCACGGCGACTCCATAGCACAGGTTGATGATAAACTGCATGCGCAGGTATCGACTCAGACGCGCCGTCGCGTCGTCAATCGCCGCCGTCGAAACGGGCAATTGCTCCGTGCCCAATAGCTGAAGTACTCGATTGCGTAGGTTTTCGCGTTGCAACAACATGAAGATCACAAAGACAATCACCATGCCGGCGGTCGTCAGCGGAGCGACCAAGGGCCCTAGCCACGTACGTACCTGCTGAAGTGGAGAGGGAGGCAAGGCGACAACTTTCACCGCGACCGCTTGTTCATCGTCATTTTGCGTGGAGCGAAATCCAGGAAGGCGACGGTACCATTGGCTCGCTGATTCACGCGTCAGTTTCGAGCCTTTTGGGCCGTTCTCTGTCGCCTTTTCTTCGCTCAGCTCCGCGCCAATCTCCTCGATCGTTTGTTTGGCCCGCCCTAACGTCTCCGTCGTCGACCCTCGGGCCGATCGAATCTTGTGAATCAAGTTTTCTTTGTAGCGAGGCAGATCGGCGCTAACCTGTACGAATTGCTCACCGACGACCCAGGTCAGTCCGCCCAGCACACCGACAGCAAACACGACGACCAGGCATACCGCCGGCGCTCGGCCCGCACCCCACCGCTCCACGCGCAAGACCAATGGGGCCAACAAAAAGCTTAACAGGATTGCCAGCGCGAAAGGCAGCAGAATCTCTTGGGCCAAATACAACCCAGCAATGACGAGCACGAACAGAATGACGTTTAACTGCCGTGTCAGGAGACGCTCGATTTCGGGTTTTGACATTCGTCACAACCTCTTGCTCTCGGTTGGTCGTATACCGTGCAGCCCCGCCTCGGTAGGCGATGCCTTGTGAGTTGGAAGCCGGCCTTCCGTTTCGTTGGCCCTCATCCGGCCTGGGTCGCGTTCTCCCAGAGGGCGTAGGATTCGCGTGAGTCACCTGTCCTTGTGGGAGAGGTCGCCGTGGGCATTCGTCTGTGAGTTTTGCGGCTACCGAGGGCTGCAGTGACGGCCGGACTTTGCCAACTTAGCAGTTGTCGTGCCGAACGCTAGGCTGCCAACTAAATCTGCCGAATGCGGTGGCCGAAATTGATTCGCCAGTCGAGCCTCGCGTTCGTTCTGGCTGCCAGACAACCAATGTGGTCGTTGCCACACCCAATCTGCGGAGGCTTTACAGAAGGCACCAGCGAATTCCCGTGCTGGTATGCCACTTGCACACTTCGTGGACGACAATTTCGAGTGACGAAAGCGAGGTAAATTCAATGTGGGCCCATCAAGTGGGCAAGGTAGACAGTCACGGTGCGATTGTGTCACTTCAAGGAACGGACCACTTCCTCATCGCCGAGGCGAAGCCGACTTTGTATTTTCGCAGCTCGAATTGTGCGTCGCACTTACGTCATCGAATGATTCAGGGAACTCCGTACGGCCGCCTGCTGTTGGTCGCCCGAGGTGTAGGCAACACCGCAGACGGCGAACGAGCGAGTGAAATTGTAGTTGAGACTGTTGCCCAGAGTCTACTCAGCATGTGCATCCCCGCCCGATCGCGTGACGACAGTTCTACCAATTCCATCCAGCCGAATCTAATGGCGGCTTTCGACGACTGCCGGCAGTCCCTCCAGACGGCAGCCTCTGCACCCGAGCAGGCGGTTGAACTTGCAGCCGTTGTCACGCTCGTTTACCTCATGGGACCCTACGCATATATTCTACACGCCGGCAACAACCGAGCGTACCACTATCGAAACGGACGGCTGAAACAGGTCACGCGGGACCATACACTGGCGAGTCGTTTGGTCCAATCCGGTACCATGAATGCTCGGCGCATTACTCGATCACGGCTAAGGAACGTCGTTTGGAATACGGTTGGCACAAGTTCGCCGGACATCAAGCCCGACTTTCATCGACTGCAGCTTCGTGAGCATGACGGATTGTTGCTCTGTTCACAAGCACTACCGGAAACGATTTCCGATGCCACGATTGGACGTTGCTTTGCGGCCACAACGACGGCTGAAGAGACGTGCCAACAGTTAATTCGGCACGCGAACGATGGTGCGCCACGTACCGACGTCACCGTGCTCGTCGCCCGTCGGATCACACCGCGCGGGACCAAAGGTGGCTGAGACTCGGTACGAGACAAGCACGTGAGTGTTGTCGTAGCGACTGGCATCGCCTGGTCATGCATCGAATGCCAATCTTGGGCAGTTTCGCATGATGTTTTGTCGAGGCCGCGACTGCCAAACCGTTCCGGAACTTCACGAATTTGTCTTGCCTCATATTTACCGAATCGCGTACGCCTGATCTACTGAGGGGCATTGCGGAGAGAAATGAGGAGAATAATCGATGCCCACGGTGCTCGTGGTCGATGACGATCGCGCGATTCGCTTTCTGATTCAGCAGGCTTTCGCAGAAAGCGACTACGATGTCGCTGTGGCCGAAGACGTAGAGTCGGCGCTGCAAATCATCCCGCAACAGCGCCCCGACGTCGTACTGCTGGACATTACTCTGCCCGGGATTTCCGGTTTGGAGGCGTTCGACAAGATCCGGGCTCTCGACGCCAAGCTGCCCGTCGTCTACATCACGGGCGGTGGCACCAGCAATACGGCAATCGAGGCCATGAAGTTGGGCGCATTCGACTACCTGTTAAAGCCGCTGGACGTGACGCATGTTCGCGAATTGGTTGCCAAGGCCGTCGAGATCCGGCGACTGATGAACGTTCCTGTCGAGATCGGCGACACAGTACGGCCGCACGACCATGGCGATCAAATCATTGGTCGCAGCGCCGCCATGCAGGAAGTGTTCAAAGCCATTGGCCGGGTTGCCCCTCAAAACGTGACGGTCCTCGTTCGCGGCGAGAGCGGTACGGGAAAGGAGTTGGTCGCGCGGGCAATTTACCAGCATAGCGACCGGCGCGAGGGGCCGTTTTTGGCGGTCAATTGCGCTGCGATTCCCGAACAGTTGCTGGAGAGCGAGTTATTTGGTCATGAAAAAGGCTCGTTCACTGGTGCCGACCGGCAACGTATCGGAAAATTCGAACAGAGTAACGGCGGTACGATCTTCTTAGACGAAATCGGCGACATGCCGCAAGCGCTGCAGAGCAAGATCCTGCGATTATTGCAACAACAGCAGTTTCAGCGAGTTGGCGGCAATGAGACGATTCAAACCGACGTCCGTATCGTGGCGGCTACGAATCGCGATTTGGAACAAATGGTGGCCGACGGAGACTTTCGCGAAGATCTGCTATATCGACTGAACGGCTACACCATCATGCTACCGCCGTTGCGCGATCGAGGGGACGACCTCGTACTGTTGGTTGAGCACTACTTAGCCCGATTCGGCGCGGAAATCAAGCATCGGATCGAAGGCGTTGCGCCGGCAGCCATGGATCTGCTGATGGCTTACCATTGGCCGGGCAACATCCGAGAACTCGAAGGTGTGCTGCGTCAAGCCCTGCTCCAATCGACCGGAACCGTTTTGGCTCCCGAATTCTTACCGCCCAACGTTTTGGCCAAAGTCCCCAACGCAGTGTCCGACGAAGTCGAGTCTCTAGATGATGATCACCTGCCTTACAACCTCAAGTCGTTCGTCCAAACGAGGCTCAACGCCCGCTCGGCTGATGTTTACGCGGAAACGTTGGAAATGATGGAGCGATTTCTTTTAAACGAAGTGCTCACTTTGTCACAAGGCAATCAGTCGGAAGCGGCCCGTATCCTGGGAATCACACGTGGCAGTCTGCGACACAAGATTCGTGCGTTGGGTATCTCCATCGAAAGCACGATTGACGCCGGCCGCGCACCATAACGGGAAGCCGTTTCTCACGGAATAAACAACAGTCCTTTCTCACGACGGGCGAGGTAACTCACATGAGCTTCCTCGTCTGCCAATTATCCGCGCCGTCCCTCAGCAACCGCGAGTGGCCGAACTAACGCCGGAACTCATCCAACGCGGCGAAAAGCTGTGCGAGGTCATCGCGCAGGTAGTCAAGTTCGGGAGCCACTTTGTCCAATTGGCTCTCGGTGGCCAACGATTCGATGCGCTGAGTTCGTTCAACGACCTGTTGCGCATTAAAGGTTGCTGCCAGCCCTTTGATGCTGTGGCTTGCCAGCTTGACTTGTAACGCGTCGTTGGCTCGCAACCCGGTTGTTATCCGCTGCAAAAGTTGTGGCACATCTTCCTGGAACAGTGCGATCAGCTCCGCCAATAATTCGCTACTGCCGTCCAGTCGCCCAATGGCCGCATCAAAGTCCACGATGCAAGGCTGCGGCCGTCTGGCGATTTCTGCATTGTCCTTTACGTCGCCAACTGCCGTAGCGTCGGTCGTCGGAATGGATCTACGGTCTGGCCGATCAGGGCGGTTGGCAGCGAACGCTTCAACCACTTCGACCAGTCGATGAGCATCGATCGGTTTGGACAGATAAGCATCCATCCCCGACTTCAAACAACGTTCGGCATCGCCACGCATGGCATGGGCGGTCATGGCAATGATTGGCACGTGTGCGCGATCGTTCTGTTCCATCTGGCGGATGGCCGCGGTGGCCTGATAACCGTCCACAGTCGGCATTTGAACGTCCATCAGCACGACATCGAATGGCTGCTCATACAGCCGCTCAATCGCTTCTCGACCGTTGTTTGCCAATTGAATTCGATGGCCCCGCCGCCGCAAGATCGCGCTGACGACCTTTTGATTGGCCGGCGTATCCTCGACGACCAGGACGTGTAGCGATGAAGTTACTCGAGACACGTCAGGCAGCTCTGGCAGCTCGTCGCACTCGCCAAACCGGGCGGCAAAGAGTGCCGTGATCAATTCCGCGCGAAGCACGGGCTTGTCGATCACGACGTCCACGTGAATCTCGCGCAGGCGGTCCGTAAATGTGGCCCGATCGGCCGAACTGAGCATAAGAATCGTACGAGGTTGCTGATCGAGCAGGGTAAGCTGTTGGGCCAGGGTAAATCCATCAGCTTCCGGCATGAGTGCGTCAATCAGGCAAATGTCGTAAGCTCGCGCCGATGAGGAATCGGAATTTAGCCGCTGTAGGGCTGCGGCGCTATCTTGGACCGCATCCACTTCGATCGAGAGGCCCGTAAGCATGGCCGTCAGGATACGGCAACTACTGAGGTTATCGTCGACAATCAATACACGGCTACCGCGAAACGTTCCACGCGATCAGAACGCTGCCGACGTGGCGACACATCGGCTTTGGCGAACTCCGCGGAAAAAAAGAACGTGCTCCCCTCACCTAGCTCGCTCTGAATCTGTAATCTGCCCCCCATCTGCGAAATCAATTCCGTGCAAATTGCTAAACCCAAACCACTTCCACCGAACATCCGAGTGGTTGACGTATCGGCTTGAGTAAACGGTAAAACAATCCGCTCTTGGTCCTTGGTGGTAATGCCAATTCCGGTATCCGATACGGCGAATTGAATTGTGCAGTGCGTAGCGGCCTCGGAAATACAGGTCGCGCTGATCTGCACTTCACCCCGTTCGGTGAACTTAATTGCGTTGTTAACTAGATTGGTGATGACCTGCCGCAGCCTCAAGGCATCCCCGCGACACTTTGGCGGGACGTGCTCAGAAATATCGACCAACAGTTCTAGGCCTTTTTCCGAGGCCTGCGCGACCAGCCCGAGCCGTCTCTTCCAAACATTCTCCGACGTTAAACGGTATCGATTCCAATTCCAGACGTCCCGCCTCGATCTTGGAAAAGTCCAGAATGTCGTTAACCAATGTTAGCAGCGATTTGGCGGAAATGTGGGCAGTCGTTAAGTAGTCCCGCGTCTCAGCCGACAGTTTTTCATCAAGAGCCAGCTCGATCATCCCCAGGATCACGTTCATTGGCGTTCGGATTTCATGGCTGACGTTGGCCACGAATTCCGACTTCAAACGGTTCCCTTCTTCAGCCGCTACCTTCGCCCGTTCCAATTCCAAGGTCAGGCGCAACCGTTCCGTAATGTCCTCTACCACCAAGATGTAGTAGAGAGAATTACCTTGTACGTCTTGCAGCAGTGAACCGGTCAATTGAGTCCAGACGGCGCGGCCATCGCGGCAAACGAATCGCAGCTCGCAAGTGAATTTCTCCTCGGCGCCGCCATCAATTGAGTGAAAATGGCTCGTCAGATTCGCTTGATCCTCGACGTGCACGCATTCTTGCAGCCGCGTCTTTTGTAGCTCGTTGCGCTGATAGCCCAGCAAATCGCAGAGTCGCGTATTAATGCGCAGCCAATTGCCGTCTGAGTCGACATGCGCAATCCCGACGGCGGCATTTTCGAACGTGCCTCGCGACCGATCCTCCGATTCACTCAAATGCGTTTCTTGGTAACTGACGTAGGTTTGAACCGCATCCTTGATCGCATCGTCCAAAAACATGCCCACGGATAGGACTTCCTCCGTCGCCAGTTCTCGCCCTAATCGACGACTCAGATAATCAAGGATGACAACCCGTAGCAGCTGGTAGTCACGAATCACTTCGTCCAAACGCCAACCATACTTCCAGCGCTCCTGCCCATGGCTCCGCGAAAGCCAACGACGTTCCTCCTTACAATCCTCGCCGCGCGTCACGAGTTCGCTTCCTAATTGCTGCAGGAAGTTCGGTAGCCGATTCATTAATTCCGGGCGATGTGCAAATTGAGCCGAATCCTGCGTCTTGACGGGCAAGCTGTGACCAGCGCTGCAGGATCGAGTCGACCTCGGCGGAGATCAGCCGGCCAATTTCCACGAATTTATTTTTCCGAAGCGAATCCGGATCCATCGTCATGATACATCCAGCCGGGGTTGAACAGCGTTGGTGGGCTTTAAGGCGACGATCGTGTCCAACGGCAGGTCAATCTGTCGTTGAGGCAACACGGTGGAAGCTAAAAAGAAGAGGAAACCAAGGAAAGCGCAGGTTGTCGCACGCTATATCGATCGTGACGATGAACGAGGATCGAGAGGTACGCGACGACGCACGTCGAGCAAACCACGTTCCGTAGCTCGCGTTGACGCGAACAAAACGCGTTATCTCCAAGAACAATCGGGTGAACGTCACTCGAACGTCCTTGGACGCGGTGTCGAACGGCGCCTCGCGGCACCATCGGCAACCATAAGGTGCTCCGCAGACGACCAAGCTGGTCATTTGACCACCAGCGCACGATTGAGATCCAGCCTGATGCCACTCGTTGTCGTCCACAAGGCTGGGTGAGGCAAACGCAAAGACGATGCCGAATCGACCTCCCGCGATTCTGAGTGTTGGTTTCCCTCGTAAGCTCCGGGAGAATCATTGAGGGCAGTTCACGGGTGGTATGCAAGTTGCGACCGAGAGAAGGATGCAATTGATCGGGTCGGGCACGTCGTGGCGGCGGTCGGCCTAGCGTACAAGGAGCGAAGTCAAATATGGTCCAACACCACTCATCCACACGAACGTTACTTGAGCCTGCACTGTCCGATCTGGAGGCGGCCATCGAAGCACCGCACGTACCAGGCGAGATGGCCCGCTGGATTGCGACGGTGCGGCAAGCATTAACTACGACCCTGGCCATTTGGGAACGTGAGATTCGACCACGCCACCGCGAGGCGTTTGCTCGGATCCGTGTGGAGGATCTGGCCTTGCAGCCGCGCATTGAACAGTTGTCGAAATCGGACCAAGCATTGCACGATCAGCTGTATGAAGCGCTGAGGCAAGCGACGGAAGTCGAACAGACGTTGCAGCAGAGCGATGGACAAATTGAGCCCTCGCAACCGCCAGACGAGTTAGTCGAACAATGTACGGTGATGTTGATTCGCTTCCGTAAGCAAGAGAGGGCGATCGATACCTGGTTTATGGAGGCCTTCCAGCGCGACCGCGGTGTCGCCGACTAGGCAGTGGGCGAGGGCGGACCGGAGCGTCGTTGGGCCGTATGCAGCAGCGGAGTGCCCTTATCCGGTATTCGGCCACGCTCTCACGGAGAGAGAAGGAAGTTGTGTGAGTCCGTTCTCTCTCAAGTTGCGTGAGTCGCCATTCTCTCCGGACAGCTGTTGCTGGCAGGGAGAAGGAACCGATGGTTACGCGTGTTCGCGATCTCGCTCGCATTTAACGCAATAGGCGGTGTAGGGGATGGCGGACAATCGGGCCTGGGGGATGGGTTTGCCGCAAATCTGGCATTGGCCGTACGTGCCGTCCTCAACTCGCTCTAATGCGGCCCGGACTGCGTCACGGATTGCTTCTTCATTGTGTTCCAGGATCACTTCCTTATCGATTGATTCACTGGCACAACGATCGTGTTCGCCGAGGGCTTGTGAGTCGTCCAGAACGACCTGCTGCATGCGGTTTATCTCTGGACGTGTGCGGCTACTTAACGCAAGCAATTGCGCATGATAGCGCTTTACATCCCGATCGCTCATCATGGTTTTATCTCCCACAACACGCCTAGCGGAAGCTCGAACTACCATCGGCTCTTTGACCTCCGGCGTCTTCCTGGCTCACCACCGATCCTCAACGCTCTTCAGGCTGGCAGGACCTTCTTTACGAACGAGACGACCAATTTCTGTGAGTTCTTCGCTCAGCAGATCGAGGATATCGTCCAGACTGACGAGCCCCACGAGTTTGCCGAAGTGGTCGACCACCGGTAGCCGGCGATACGGGCCCGCGCAATCCGACAAATTGCCGCTTCGATGGACGTGTCTTCATGCACGACATCGGGTGCCATCGTCATGACATCGCGAATCTCCGTTGTCGCGGGATTCAACCCTTTCGCCACGACTACAATCGCCAGGTCGCGATCCGTGATGATCCCTACCGGACATGACTCGCTGTCCACCACGACCAACGTCCCCACGTTTCGCGAATTCATGCGGGCGGCCGCAATCTGTACAGATTCATCAGGGTCGGCCAAGTCCACGTCGCGAATGCAGATGCGTCCAACAGACATCGGCACCTCTCTTTCAGCACACCAAGTCACTTGACGAGCTTAAACTCGCGCCGTCACACACGGCGCATGCTTTCGAATCGGAGCGATTAGGTGCTGCAAGTTCGGTGCCAAGTCCTACAAACCGCCTCAGACGATGTTTCCCGCAAAAATCCAGCACCAGCCGCTCGCACTTGTGGCAGATTATCACTTATCGCAGGCGCGCCGGAGTGTTGAAAAGTGCGTGAGTGTGCGGCGACGCACAGACCGCAACGTTGCATAGGGTGCCCCTATCCTTACTCGGTCACGATTGGCGCACCGACGTCCGGCGAACTCAGCCACTCCGGTAACTGATATCATGACCGGTTGATCCGTACTTCGCATCCGGTCAACTCATTTTCATTCGATAGGGTGTTCGCTATACACTAAAGTGCGATACATTCGAGTGTGTTTTATCGCACGCTCGACTGCCCAGACCCCTTTTGGCCAGCGTCTGACTATTCCCGACGGGAGGGCGGGTTTACCAATGCGGAGTCACGATTTTCGAATTGTTGTGTTGACATGGATCGTCGCGTGCAGTGGACGGATGGGGAACGTGAACTGCATGGCCGAAGAAGCCGATGTCCGCGGCTTGGGGCAAGTTGTTTCAACGGATCTATCCGAAGTGTCAGGGCTCGCTGTGAGTCGCCAGAATCCTAAGATCGTTTGGATTCACGACGACGGGGACATTCGGGACGTGTACGCCGTTCGCTGGACCGGTCAGTTCGTGGTGCGCCTGCGGTTGCCAGAGAAGCTGACGGATGTCGAAGATGTCGCTATCGGACCGGGACCCATGCGCGGCATGGATTACTTGTATCTGGCCGACATCGGTGACAACGACCAAGAACGTCCGTTCGTGCGCATCGTGCGAATTCTCGAGCCGAGTTTAGCCGAGCAGCCAGGTGGTACATGGAAGGCGGACCGGCTGGAAGAATTTCGCCTTTCGTACCCGGATGGAGCATGCGACGCGGAGGCGCTGTTGGTTGACAACGTGTCAGGCGATGTGCTCATCGTAACAAAGGAAAAGGACGTCGCGCGAATCTTCGCTGCGCCAGCCAACCGTCTACGGGCCGGACGATCCCTGCCGACATCGCTGCAGGAAGTCGCTCGTCTTGATGTCGATAAAGTGTCGGCCGGAGATATGTCGCGCGACGGACGGCGAATCGTGCTGCGTCGAGAGGAACGAGGCTGGCTGTGGACGCGAAACGCGGGCGAGTCGCCGGCGACCGCATTCACCCGCCGACCCCAAACCGTTGTCGTCCGCGGCAAACGACAAGCAGAAAATGGCGAGGCGATTGGATTTCATCCCAGCGGCGACGCCTACCTTACGATGAGCGAAGGCGAGGAACCGTGGATATACGCCTTCCGTATCCGCTTGCCGTGAGAATGCCCGAACACGGAGTTCTAGGGATGGAACCGTTACGACAGCGAAGCACTCGCGTAAGTCGCTCGTTTGTGCGTAAACCCTCGACTCGGTCAAATTCCGATCAGGTGAAATAACGCATCGGTGCCGCGGGGCAGCTGCACCATATACTGAAGTGTTTTGTCCGAAAGCAGCGTGGCCAAGCGACCCAAGATCAGACGGTGACCGTCGCGCTCTTCAAATGGAGAGATCAGCATCAAGATTAAGCGAGTGGGAGTGCGGTCGAGCGATTGGAAATCGACACCCGCTTGTGCGATGCCAATGGCGCCCGCAAACTGATGCGCCGCACGGCTGCGCAGATGAGGAAATGCCAATCCTTTTCCCAACGCCGTCGTCCCATTTCTCTCGCGTTCCAAGAGAGCGGCCACGACTTCCGGAACATCCTCGGCACGAAGACGGCCAGCCCGCGCGACTGAACTGACTAATTGCTCAATCACTGCGGATTTTATCGTTCCCGAATCGATCATCTCGATACACTCGGCGGGAAAAATCGATCGAAGATCGGACGGGTCTTTACGGACAGGTAACACTGCAGACATACCCATCGCTTTCAGGCCACAGAGCCGATGGTGCTCGGTCACATCACACAAGACAGTAATATTGCAAGCCTACTTCATGCAAACCGCGTGCCCTAAGTTTCCGCGTCACGAACGAGTGCCCATGAACGTTGATGGTAATTCGTGTACCCGATCCGGGAGCAAAGACGCCCTTCATCCGGCCTTCGGCCAACTTCTTCCGACGGGAGAAGGAAGTCGTGTGAGTCGCCTTTCTCGAGAATCATTACGAATTCTTCCTTTGGAGGACAAAGTCGGTCGTTGCACCAAGAAACGGAACGCAGCGGGGCGGGAGTCGTGCAAGTTTTTGCATTTTTACTGCAGCCGCTTGCACGATTGCCGTGCCGGCGAAGCGATTCGAGAAGGGCAGCCGACCAAGGAGCAACGCCCGCAGCCCCGTCGGAACGGCCGTGGCCCGAGGTGTCCGTGCACAATTCGTCAGTTGCGTGCATCGAAGATCGACTTGGCACAGCGTATGCAATGCGAGCGCGTTTCGATCTAGAGCAAGTACTGTCGCATCCGACATCCATGCACCATCCTTCGCCGATTGGCATTTTCGCCCTCCCCCCGCCTCGGCATGCCACCAGGACTGAGCGAACTTGAAGAATAAGGACGTAGTGCCTTCGAACGGCCTCGTATTACAGGCACTAAAACAATGGTTGAATTGCATCTACCTTGGCTCGAGCTCACGGTCATCACCCCGCTGGTGGGAGCGCTACTGATTTGGCGCATTCGCGACGCGGAAAGAGCGTGGAATCGGGCCTTCCTGATTACGGGACTGACCTTGGTCTTCGCCCTGGGTACATGGCAGGATTTTGGGTCGCTGCATACGTACGAGGCCCACGACCACTGGGATGTCATAGCGCGAGTGCTGCATGGCAGGATGATGGTGGTAGACGAGCTCAGCGCCCCGCTATTGCCCTTGTCGGCGCTGCTGTATTTTCTGACGACCTTGGCGACACTTCGCACGAAGGTGCGGCGATTTCCGTTCGTTGGGACGCTGGTATCCGAATTCTTCCTGCTCGCCATGCTCAGCACGCGAGAACCCTGGGTATTGATCGGCCTACTGGCCGCTCAGACCATACCTCCTTGGTTTGAACTACGATCCCGCGGTCGTTCGACCCGCGTGTTTGCCGTGCACATGGCGCTGTTCATCGCCTTGCTTGCCGGTGGCTGGGCGATGATCGACTCACAGAGTCCTCGCGCCGAGCACTCGATGTTGGCGATCGGGATGTTGATCGCCGCGGTTTTGGTGCGAAGCGGCAGTGTGCCGGTGCACTGTTGGATGACTGATCTATTTGAGAATGCGACGTTTGGTACGGCGTTGTTGTATGTGGCGCCGATGCCGGGTGCATATGCCGCCGTAAGGCTCGTGTTGCCGATTGCGCCCGACTGGGCGCTGCGCACAATCGCGATTGTCTCGCTGGTGACGGCCGTCTATGCGGCGGGCATGGCGTTGGTACAACGCGAGGCGCGGCGTTTCTTCTGCTACCTATTTCTGAGTCATTCCTCGTTGGTGCTGATCGGCCTTGAGGTGGCAACGCCGATCGCTCTGACCGGCGGATTGTGCGTTTGGATCTCGGTAG
This sequence comes from uncultured Planctomycetales bacterium, assembly GCA_963785495.1. Taxonomy (GTDB): domain Bacteria; phylum Planctomycetota; class Planctomycetia; order Pirellulales; family Pirellulaceae; genus CAWAVP01. Next base: position 89,702 of record CAWAVP010000027.1, read on the forward strand.
GTATGTCGTTGGCCGGTTTCGGCTTGACGTTGCGGGCACTGGAAGCGCGTACCGGGCGTTTGTCCTTAACGAACTTTCACGGTCTGTATGATCACATGCCCAGTTTGGCCGTCTTTTTCTTATTGACGGGATTGGCAAGTATCGGATTCCCTGGCACGGTCGGATTTGTTGTGCGGAACTACTGGTAGATGGTGCGGTGGGAGTCTATCCGTATGTTGGGATGCTGGTCGTGGTGGCCGCCGCACTCAACAGTATTGCGGTCTTGCACGCCTATTTTCGCCTTTTTACGGGCACATCGCATACGACGTCCATTTGTCTCAAAGCGCGTTGGTCCGAACGGATCGCGGTCCTGACGCTCACGGCCTTGATCCTCGGTGGTGGCCTGATGCCGCAACCCGGCGTCACGTCGCGGTTCCACGCGGCAACGGAGATCATTGTGCGCCGCAATGTCACGACGAAAGAGCAATTCGAATCTCATGAGGCGACGGCCGACACCGATCGGCATAACGACCCGCATGTGATTCGACCCGGGCCACGTATTGCCAAGCGCAATCCTGCAAAGCATGTCGTCGTTGAACAACGGCTCGCTCAATAAACTTAGTCCTCACGGTTAATATCGAACGACTCTCATTCACTTGTGGCTGCTGAATCGCAGCGGAGAACGAAACATGGCTGAACACATTGCAAGTTCGACAAAGGCAGGTCCCGCCGAAGTCCCGCGCGGTAATTTATCGGGGTTCACCAAGTATTTCAAATACGACGTTCTTTCAGGATTTCTCGTCTTCCTGATTGCCTTGCCCCTGTGCTTGGGAATCGCGTTGGCGTGCGGCTATCCCGCGATCGCAGGCATTTTTACCGCGATCGTCGGCGCGATTCTGACAACGTTTATCAGCAATTCGGAGCTGACGATCAAAGGCCCGGCGGCTGGCTTGATCGTGATCGCCATCGGATGTATCGAAGCCTTTGGCGGTGACGGAGCGGTCGGAGGTTTTACCGAACAGGACATGAAAGCCTATCGCATGGCCTTGGCCGTCGGTGTGGTTGCGGCCATCTTGCAGATCGTATTTGGCTTTCTGAAGGCGGGGATTTTGGGCGAGTTCTTCCCGTTGTCGGCGGTCCACGGCATGTTGGCCGCGATTGGCGTGATCATTATCGTTAAGCAGATCCCTGTTGCCTTAGGAGTGCAAGGTCGCGGGCGATCCTCTGGAGATGATCAAAGAAATACCGACTTACGTGCGGGAGATGAATCCCGAAATTGCAGCGATCGGAATAGTCGGTGTGTTGATCATGTTCCTTTGGCCACTTGTGCAAAAGTCGGTTTCCGTGCTCAAGGCGATTCCCGGCGCCATGATTGTGCTGCTGGTTACCATCCCACTGGGCATGTACTTTGACCTGATTCACACGCATACGTACGCGTTTCACGGCCACCAGTACGAGATTGGCGAATCGTTTTTGGTGAATATGCCCGATCGTGTATTCGGCATGTTCGACTACATCACGACGCCTGACTTCTCCGCCTTCTCGGCACCGTACCGGGGCGAGGCGATTAAGTGGACGTTCATGTTTTTTGTGATCGGCAGTCTGGAATCGCTGTTGTCCGCGAAGGCGGTCGATATCATCGATCCCTGGAAGCGGAAAACCAACCTGGACCGTGACATGCTGGCGGTTGGAGCGGGCAACCTTTGTCAGCGCGCTGATTGGCGGCCTGCCCATGATTTCGGAAATCGTGCGAAGTAAAGCCAACATTGACAACGGTGCTCGTACGCGTTTCGCCGACATGTGGCACGGCATCTTCCTGCTGTTGTGCGTCGCTTTGATTCCGACTGTGCTGCACCGTATACCCTTGGCTGCGTTGGCTGCCATGCTGATCTATACGGGATTTCGATTGACGCACCCGAAGGAATTCATGCATGTCTACGAGGTAGGCAAGGAACAGCTGGTGATCTTCGTGTCCACCCTGATCGGCGTACTTGCGACCGACTTGTTGGTGGGAATCATGATTGGTATCGGCGTCAAGCTGTTGATCCACCTGATCAACGGCGTTCCGATTCGCTCGCTATTCAAGTCTTACTTGGACGTCGAAATGATCGATGACAAGACATCCTTAGTGCGAGCTAACTATTCGGCCGTGTTCACCAACTGGATCCTATTTCGACGCCAACTCGTGCGTTTGGGTCTTGTCGAGGGAAAGAATGTCATCGTTGATTTGTCACGCTGCAAATTGGTGGATCACAGTGTGATGGAGAAACTGCATGAATTGCAGAGTGACTTTGAAAGCGAAGGTTTATCACTCGATATTCGCGGTCTGGAAGGCCACCGGCAATTGTCGGGACATGAACTGGCAGCTCGTAAACGCGAGATGACACGATTGCGTCGCGTGACCGTCGTCGGTCCGGAAGATTTAGAACCGGAGATTTCTCATAAGTTTGTGGAATTGGGAGCGACGGGCTACACGTCCATACCCTGTTACGGAGCGGGACGACATGCCATTGCCCACGGCAACCGCTCTGAAAACTCGCAGTTCCGCATCGAATCGGTCGTTGCGCCCGAGGTGGCCCAGCGGATTTTCGAATACCTGCGCACCGAGGTCGATCCGCGTCACAAGGTGACAAGCTGTATGGAAACGGTTGAAGTATTGCGGCAGGACGACTTTGTGAAGGAGGACGCGTAGGGATTGCCGTCGTTTGCCCTCATCCGGCCGTCTGCGCAAGCTCATCCCCGGTAAGTGACACTGTGGGGCACTGGGACGTGTTTTTTTAAACGCAGAATGCGCAGAGGCCGCCGAGGGTGCGCCGAGAGGGATAGGATTATTCAGAATCGGTGACTCCGTGCTGAATGGCATCTATTCGCCAATTCGCCCCTACCTCATTTGGAATCAAAACACACACGGCGCCTCTGCGATCCTTCCGTGTCTGGCGCTCTCTGCGTTTAGAAGAAAACGCCGGAGCAGCAAATCTCGAGCCGAAACGGATTGCCGTCTGCCAGCTTCTCCCGCAGGGAAAAAGTCGCGGGAGTCAACCACTCACGGTGAGAGAAGGAAGTTGCGTACGGAGAGAAGCGGCTGGCGCTGAACGTTAATGAAGACCGTAGCGGTTCATTTTGTAGTGTAGAGTGCGGACGCTGATGTCCAAAAGCTTGGCTGTCCGCTCACGATGAAAATCGCAACTCGCCAACGCGGCCAGAATCGTTTGCTTTTCGACGCTTTCTACGGCGTCGGCCAACGTTTGCGCGGAGCCCAACGGGGATTCACGCGCTTCCGCTGGAAGGTCTTCGGCGTGAATCACTTCGGTGTCGACGGTCACGACAAGCCGTTCGATGAAGTTCCGCAGTTGGCGAATGTTGCCCGGCCAATTATGTGCGGTCAACGCTGCGCATCGCTTCGGTGGTCAATCGCTTCGGTGTGCGCCGGTGTCTCAGACAGAATCTCGCCAGGAAGTGGTCAACCAATAGGGGAATATCCTCTCGGCGCTCACGCAGCGGGGGAACTCGAATCGGCACGACGTTCAAGCGGTAGTACAGGTCCTCGCGGAATGTCCCTTCGCTCACCAGTTGTTCAATATCCTTATTTGTCGCGGAAATCACGCGGACATCGACCGGGATCACGTGATCTCCACCTAGACGACGAAATTCGTGTTCTTCCAGGACTCGCAACAGATCGACCTGACTCTTGAACGACGTTTCGGTGATTTCGTCCAAGAAAATCGTACCACCGTTGGCAGCCTCGAAATGCCCAATCTTTTGGCGACGAGCATCGGTGAACGCGCCGCGTTCGTGTCCAAACAATTCGCTTTCCAGGAGTGAATCCGGCAGTGCCCCCAGGTTGACGGTCACGAACGGCTGTTCTCGTCGATCACTCAGTTGATGAATTGCCCGTGCCGTCAGTTCCTTTCCCGTGCCGCTTTCGCCTAGAATCAGCACGGTGGCGTCGGTCCGTGCGACCTGACGGATTTGGCGGAGGACATCCTGAGTCGCCGCGCAATTGCCAATGATATCCGGTGTCTGACCGGTTTCTGCCAGCTGCTCACGGAGTCGCCGGTTCTCGTCGACCAAGCGATGGTGTTCGGCCGCCTTATGCACTTGGTGGCGGATGACGTTCAGGTCGATCGGCTTCGTAATAAAGTCAAACGCTCCGCGCCGCATGGCTTCCACCGCGGTACTGACCGTACCGTGGGCCGTGATCACGATGGTGTGGGTTTCGGGACGACGTTCGTGGATCTGTTTGACGACTTCCAGCCCATCGATCTGGCCCGGTAGCCGGAGATCGGTGATCACAATCTCGTGACCGACTTGTTCGAACTTTTCAAGTCCTTCACGCCCGTCCGCTGCTTCCTCCACCACTTCCGCCTCGCCCTGCAAACCTTTGCACAGACCGTGACGAATGTTGGGTTCATCATCGATGATCAGGATCTTCAGTCCATTGTTGTCCATTAGTTGTGATCCACGGGCAGGGAGATGTTAAACACGGTTCCCGACGATCCGGTGTGGACATCGATTTGTCCCCCGTGTTGGCGAATGATCTTGTCACAAAAAGCAAGTCCCATGCCGGAACCATCACTTTTTGTGGTGAAGTAAGGATCGAAGATCCGCGAACGGATGTTTTCCGGAATACCATGTCCCGTGTCACCCACCGCCACGACGACCTGCTGGTTCTCATGCTGCGTCACCGATAGCGAGAGCGTGCCGCCGTCGCGCATTTCGTCCAACGCATTCAAGACCAGATTCAAGACGACCTGTTCCAACCGCGACGAATCGGCCAGGAGCGTCGGGATGCCGCGCTCGGGCAATTCCGTACGAATCTGCACAGCCTGCCGCTGAGCCTGCGGCCTCACGAGTTCAACAGTTTGTCGAACGAGTCCCACGATATCCGTCTCCACTCGGTTCAATTTGTCGAACGATGCATAGTCGCGAAAGCTTTCCAGCACGCCAGCGATTCGAGTAACTTCCGTCTTGAGAACGTTCAGGTTCTCGGCCACTTCGTCATCTGCCTGCCCTTCCAGCCGTTCTTCCAACAATTGCACATGCAGCGAGAGTGCGCTTAAGGGGTTCTTAATCTCATGGTGCAGGCCTGCTGCCAACGTTCCCAGCCCCATGAAGCGTTCCATGCGTCGCATCCGTTCTTCGATCAGCATCGCTTCCGTCACATCGCGGATATGCAAGACGGTGCCCATGACGTCGTCACGATTGTCGCGCAGCACGTGGCAGTCGGCGCGCAGACGGACAACGTGCCCATTACGAGTGACGGTGAAATCCTGGTCTCGCAGAGGTTTGCCAGCTGCGCAGCACTTCCGCACTGGCGTCGGTCAATGGCATCCCTTCACGGCAAGTCTCCGCTAAAGGACGCCCTTCACTGTCGGCATCGATTCCCAGCAACTCCAGTCCGCTGGAATTCACACTCGTAATAATCCCGGAGCGATCGGTTGTCATGACGCCCTGGTCCATGCTCGCCAAGATATCGCCCGCCAAGATCTTGATGTCCCGCAACGCCGCTCGGTTTTTCACATACGCTCGGACGACCATCGCCAACACGCAGCCTGCGGCCATCAAGACAACCAGCACCATCACGGTGAGTACGAGTTGCCAGCGCAACTCGCCGGGCAAGGTCCCCAGTCGTTCGATATCCTCGCGCACGCCGCCACGAATAATCGATTGCAGCGCTTGTTGCTCCTTGCGGACTTCCATCACCAGCCACGCCGTCACACCGGTTGCGGCGACCATCACGATCAACAGCCAGATGGTCGTCCACAGCAGCGCAGGACTCTCGGCGGCACGCCTATCGCGAAACATTCTGCCCTCTCGACATGTAGATAAACTTACATTATACGCAGTGGATCAACGGTGCGCCACTGCGCGTGCCTTCTCCAGTGGGGGAGAAGGTGGCTGATAGCCAGATGAGGGCAAAGCGCAAGTTGTACGTTGCAGCTCGACTACGTGGGCGACTCCGCAGTGATCTTGTCGACCGAGACTCGCAGTTCCTCTTCCGAGAAGATATTGCGCCAGTCGTCGCGGAATAGACGCGTTTTGGCGGCCGCGATTGCTTCCTGAGCACCGGCAGAGAACTTCCAGTCGATTTCTTCAAACAGAATCGCCAGTTCAATGTTGATGTGGCCCAACAAAAAGTCTCGTGCGGCTGCTGCCGGGACCCCACGTGCGATGGCGATGTCCAGCCCTTCGCGGATCACCGACAGGCAGGTTGCCGCCAACGTTTCCGACAACGCCGGTTCCAGGATCGCCATTTGCTCGACGGTGACCCGATGTGAACGCAAGATTGGCCCAAACATCTTTCTCGAAATCTGCTCGCCGAGTTGATAGTCCTCTTCGGTGCCCTGAAGCAGCGCCGACACGATCGCCTGTTTGGCCAGGCCGCCACCAAAAAAGTCGCGACGGCATTCCGGCTCTGTCTCATCGTTAAAAACCGGCGGATGGGCCGGATGTGTGACGAAATAGCTAAGATCTTCGCGCAGCGGTAGTCGGCCTGCATGAGGGGCGGCCGGATCCAAGCAGACGACCATCGCTCCCGACTTCATTTGCGGGACCAGTTCGCTTGCAATCCGTTGAATCCGGCGATCCGGGACCGTCAACAGCATCACATCGGCCTCGGCCGCTGCCCTGGGCGCGTCCGTCGCCGATAGACCTCGCTCCTGCAGTCGCTGTTGTCCAGCCAGTCCGGCTTCGACATACAACAAACGATACTCCGGGTCATCGCCCAAGCGGTTACAAGCGCGCGTCCCCATGCTGCCGGCGGCGCCGATAATGGCAATAGTGATCATCGTAAAATACTCCTTAGCGTATTAATGGTTTGTGTTGAGGGCAGGATTCGTGTCGCGGTATTGTGGATCGCGCACTCGTACCAGGTAATCATCATGTCCGACCTGACCGCCTTTGAAAGCGATTTCCATATTGGCACTGAGAGGATCGTTTTCCGTCGCATGAATACGGCACAGAGGGGAGCCCGGGGCGATGGGAGCAACGAACTCCAAGGCTTCGATCCCCAACTGCCGTGCAACATATCCGGCCGTGTCGCCGCCCGTTACGACCACTCGACGTAATTGCGTTCCCTGGACCACTCTTCGCAACACTTGTCCCAGCGCCGATCCGAGGACCGAAGCGGCGTTGGTGTCGATCGCTCGAGTCGTCAATTGGTGTTGAAACGATTCAATGCGAGGATCATCCGGTCCAAGGCTCGTGTGCACGATGACACTCGCACCCTCGCGCAAATGTTTGATCGTTTCGGCAACCAGCATCTCCAACTCCTGCTGTTTACGATGATCAAGGAAACATAGCGGGTCGAGCGGTATTTGGATAAAGCCACGCTGACAGGCGTAACGAATTTGCCGGGCCGTCACGGGCGAACAACTACCGGAGACACAGACGATCGAGTCGACCGCCGTGGCGGAGCATGACGGCGGCTCACCTGCCAGGACGCCATGCTCCAGCCAATACGAGCGCAATGCATATTCGACACCGGACGAGCCGACCACAAACGTTGTCGGTGTCGGTTCCCGCGAGTCGTTTCGAGGCACTCGCCAACCTGCGTATTCCCATAGTGCTTGACCGATGATCGGCAAGTCCGCATCGCGCATGGTGTCGAACAGGACGACTCGCTCACCACGCGCACAACATCTGTCGAGTTCGGCGAATACGGCTGGAGTGCCTTGCTGGATGCAGGTCACATCGATCGATCCGATCGGCAATTCCGTCTGCTGGCCCAGAATCCGTCTCAAGTCGCTCTCGTCCATGGGCGTGGTGGGATGGCACGACATCGTCGGGTGGCGGTCCAATCGATAGACGGGACTACCAAGTCCGGATCGTGCGAATAGGTTGCCAAACGCGCAATAGCGGCCCAACACGGGGGCTCCCACGACCACCGGCACCCGGTCGACGGCAAACGTCTCGATGCCCAACTCCAGTGCGCGGCCAATGCTGCCGATTGCCGGCGAGGAGTCAAACGTCGAACAAATCTTATAGTGAACCAAGGGTGCGTTTAACGACCGCAGCGCGGAAAACGCTGACCGCAGTTCGGTTTCCAACTGGTGAATGGCCAGCGATCGGCTGATTCCGGCCAGGCCCACCGCGCCACCCCGCTGTATCGTCCCAGTATTGTTCGACTTGGAGGTGATAAGAACAGCACGGTGCGCTCGCCTGCCAACGCAAGTGACTCCATGACGTCCGTACTGCCGCTAAAGTCGTCGCCGTAGTAAGCCAACCCAAGAGGTGATTCTGCCGCCATCATGTCGTTTCGCTCCGCGCGCCGAATTTCTGGATCGAGCGTCGGAGTTCCGTGTGCTCGGCTGCATAATCCTGCAAGGATACGCCCGCTACGGCGGCCTCCCATGCCTGCCGGATCGCACGGCAGCCCGACGTGGCGCCATCGGGATGAGCCATCATGCCGCCGCCCGCCAGATAGATCAGGTCGACCGTCTGACAACGGCGATAGGTTTCCGGAGCCTGTCCGCCCCATTGTCCCGACGAAACAACTGGCATCACTTGGTAACCGCTAAACAACGGTGTCAAGCATGCCTGAATCGATTGCACGACGGAATCGTCTGGCTCCCAAAACTTGTTGGCCAATCCGTTCACATGAATATGATCGATACCGGCCAGACGCCAGAGTTTTTGGTAGGCCGGAAACGCGATCCCCAAGGAAGGGCACCGCGTGTACATGCCCCAGCCATTGCGATGACCATGCACGGGCAGGTGAGATATTTCTCGCAATGCGCGAACGCCCACGAGCCCCACGCTATTGAGGCTGACCATGACGCACGTTCCACCGTGCTGCAAAACCGTGTCATGATTCCGCTTCATGGCTTCCCAGTCGTCGCTAATGTTAAACGCATACATGACTTTGCGGCCGTGGCGATCGGCAGCATCGTTCAAGACTCGCATAACGGCCGCCACCCGCTGCTCGAATGGCGAATGAGCGGGGTTGGCCATAAGTTCGTCGTCCTTGATAAAATCGATGCCGGCGTCCGCAAGTTGCGCGACAAGTTCGGCAGTCTGTTGCGGCGAAAGGCCAATGCTGGGCTTGACAATCGTGCCGATCAACGGACGGTCAAAGACCCCCGTCAATTGACGCGTTCCTGCGATGCCAAACTGGGGCCCCGGATGATGTGCTGCTAAATCGTCCACGAATTGTAGATCGAGCAATTTAAGGCCCGAGACCTCGCGCAATTCGAACAGATTCCCCATCAAGGTGGCGACCAGCGTGGGTAGATTACTGCCAAAATTCTCGGCCGGAAATCCAATTCGCACGATCGCGCGCTGAAACGAGCTGCCATCGGTCGCGCAACTGCCAGGCAGGCTGGCCGTCGCACTCGCTTCTAATCGCTCGATCGAAATCACGCGAGCTGCATGGCGCTGTTTCAATGCCTCGGTCTCGCCCGGCACTTTCACAAATGTGCCCGTCGATTGTTCGCCGGCAAGTGACTCGGCAGCTTGTTCAATCGACAGCGGCGTTTCGACCCAGTAAGTCGCGATCACTTGGTCAGTCATCAAAGTTTCCTGGAAGAAGATGGATCTAAAGCAACGAGCCGAATATTGCAGGTAATTATTCTTCTGTGCCGTCGGCCGCGGGTAATTCGATGGCCTGGCCCGACTCAGCCGACTGATAGGCCGAGTAGACCAGACGTAGTGTCTTGAGGTTGTCCGCGGCGGTTGTCTCCGCCCTCTCGTCGCCTCGCAATCCCGCAAGCAGGTTTTCGTGACAGGGCACGATGCTGGCGTGGATCAAGTCGTAAGCCGAGTCGGCCCAGGCGTAGTGAGGCGGCGCGTGCCGCGTTGCATACGTCCCCTCAGCGGTCGTCAGGCGAACCCAATAGTCCGGGGCCAGTTCCAGCGAACCGGACGTTCCTTCCGCCAACACGAAGGTTTCTGGAAAACGGTCATGCTCTAGTCGACTGGCATAACTCATCTCGCATGTCACGGTCGCGCCGGATTGCATCTGCAACATGACGGTAGCCACATCCTCACCACGAATGTCGTCGTGCACTCGAGAGGTTTGACAGTAAAGTCGCTGGCTTTCTCCGAACAGGAATCTCGCGACGTCCAGAATATGTGTGCCGATATCCGTCAGAATAAATTTTCGCAATTGCTTCAAAAAAGGTTGGTTGTCGAATACTGGAAAACTATTGCTGTATTGGATGCGAGCTCGGAAGACTTCGCCGATGCGACCACTCTCCAGCACCTGTTTAAATGCCCGTAGCGGAGTCTGCCAGCGCCAATTCTCATGGACAAAAAGCCGTGTGCCGGCCGCGCTGCATGTCTCTGCCATTTGTTGAGCGGCTTCCAGCGAGTCGGCAAGCGGCTTCTGGCAAATCGCAGAGACTTTGTGTTGCGCTGCCAGCAGGACGAACGGACGGTGTGTGGCGACGTCGGTAATGATGTCGACAAAATCCAGTTCCTCATCGCGAAACATCCGCTCGACGTTATCGTAGACTTGCGGAACACCATACTGATTGGCAAGTGCTTCGGCTTTGTCGCGCGTGCGATTGTAGATGGCGACACATTCGGTGCCCGCCACTTCCTGCCAGGCCGTCAGCTGAAACTGTGACCAAAAGCCGGTTCCCAGAATGGCGAATCGTAATTCCTTCATTGCGTAGCTCCTTGCGAGGAGACATCAATCGTGGCGATTGCGTAAGATTCCAACTGGACGACGCGTGAGGTCGACGGGCGAAATCCCTTCGTACGAAAGACCTCGGGCTCCGCCATCGCCTGTCGGCGTGTCGAGGTGTCCAAACAGCGGAATCGATAGCCGTGACCGCCCAGCGCGATCGGATCTGGCAACGTGATCGATTGTGGATGCGGTGAAAGATTGGCGATCAGCAATCGCGTCCCGTGATCCGTGCGCAGTGCGATGCCTCCGATCTTCAGAGGTTCGTCAAATGCTAGTGGAGAAAACTCGCCAGCCGCAAACTCGCCAACATCAGCCAACACGTGATACACGGGGTAAACGTCGTCCGCCAGTGACCGGAATTGTTGCGGTAGTCGACAGCCGTCGCTTGTCTCCATAACGCCGCGCCAACCAATCGTCTCGAAGTACGTCAGGCGACGGGCCCCCTGCCGGCCAACTGCGAAATGCTAACTAACGTCCACGCCGCTGCCAGCAGTTCGCATTGACGCGCGTCGACTTGCGGAGGTAGCTGCTCTGGATTCGGAGGCGGTTCGGGACCCGTGGCGTTGGGATTGAAACGAGGCTTTAGTGTAATCGGACCAACATGCAGCGGGAGGTCACCACAGAATTGACGAGCACTCCTGATCGTGTCGGGCTGGGCCTGCAATGATTCGATCAGAGACAAGTCATCGAATGCGTGAACCTGAGGATTAATCGAAAAGCACACGGCGTCCGTCGTGGCGATATCGGGCCGTTGTCGATTTAGTTCCGCAAAATAAGCATTCGTGCCGCCGACGATTTTCGCGTTTGGCGTTAGCCGGGCGAGCTGACGTCGAGCCAGAGCCAGAACTGTGCGGCGAAGATGTCTTCTCATGTCTGTCGAACACATACCAATGGCAGACGTTGAGCGGAGCAGATTCTGCCACGTCGACGAGATGCGCAAGTTGCTGGTCGTCGTGCTGATCGAGATGGAGCGCGACATCCAGGGGCGCTCGCAAAATGCTGGCCTGACCTATTGCTGTTCGAAACTCTTCGGCAAGCATTTCTCGATCTAACGCCAACGAGACGCGCAAATGCCCCAAGTTCAGTCGCAGCAGTCGTTCTCGCTGCCGATCATTCCACGGCCTCTCTCCCGTGTTGGTCACCAAGCCGATGGAGGGTAGCCGCGTCGCGCAAATTCAACAGGCGGCAGAGCGTGCACCGCGTCATGACCGAACTCGGCGGACCGCTGACGCCGCGTGACGGCCGGCGCAGGATGTACGGTGAGGGTAATCGATTGGGCGATTTCGGTTCCGGCCGGAACGTTCACAGGAAACGGCAAGTCGAGCGGTGTACAGTAAGTTTTGAACGACGCATCGGTCCAATTCCGTTGATCTTCCATTTCGAATTCGTCCCCCGCAAAATGGACGATCGCCTCGAATTTGTTGTTGATACGGTGTTGCACCTGTTGAATCTGCTTGAATGGCTGGTGTGGAGATATCAGATCGGGAAAGTGCCCGATTTTCGACAATGCGCTCGTCACAGTGCACGATCTGACACGGCTCGCCAGCACACTCACGAATCGGATGCAGCACACAAAAGCCGATACGATTGCGTTGGAAAGTCGAAGTCGCTCGGCCCTGCATCCGATAACACAGAGTGCCATCGTGTGTCCACTGTATGCGGCCCTGCCAAACAAATTGCACATCGTCGCGCGAGCAATGGGCTGTAAATGTAATCTGGCAGCCAAGAGTTTCGTTACCGCAGCTTGCCGGTATGTCGTGTTGTTGAATCTGAAGTGCGGATAGAACCGGTTCGATCGTGTCCCAATTGCGGTCGCGCACTGAAACGTAGATGCCGCGCAAGACTTCTTTGTCGCCCAGTTTAATCTGGCGTACCATGCCATTCTGCCGGTCAAACAACAGACACAGCGAACCCGCTTCGATGGCCTGCAGAGTCGCGGCATCGCCTAGAATAGGATCACGGACCAACGAGTTCGAAGTTTTCATCGCAAATCTATTCTTATTCCGCTAGTTGCTTGTGCAGGTCCAAGGGTCGAATGAGAGTGCGCTGGTTTTGGTCGACCCACGCTTTTCGTAGGCTGTCGCTTAGGATCGCCAGAAAAATGATGCCGCCCGTGATCAATGGGTAATAGTATTCGTCGATTTCTAACGTCAAATGAGGGTCTGCATCCAGCGTGCTGAGGCCACTGAAGATACTTTGAATCAAAATCGCGCCGATGGCGGCGCGTGCGCGACCACGGCCGCCAAACAGACTGACGCCACCCAGCACGGCTGCGGCAATGGCGTCCAGCTCACGTCCTTGACCTAGATTCGGTGAGACCGAATTTAATTGCGATAATGTAATGGCACCGCCAGTGACGGCAAATACGCTGCAGAGGGCATAGGCGGCAACTTGAATCGCCGTCACGCGAACGCCCGCTTTGCGCCGACTCACCATGGCCACCGATGGCGTATAGCTGCCGACCGAACGGAGTGCGTGTCAGCAGTAGGTGAGCAACGATCGCGCTGAACAGCAACATCACGATCGGAACGGGCAATCCCGCTAAGCTACCCGTCGCCAACAATCGAAAGCGGTCCGGCAAATTGACTGGACGAGTCTGCGTGATCCAGAGGCCCGCACCTCGCCCTACAAATAGCATCGCCAGCGTCACGACAAACGGCATCATTTTAAAGCGCGTGATCAGAACACCGTTTGCGATTCCCCAGCCGAGTCCAACGCACAACATGCTGGCCAGAGCTAGTCCGGTACTGCCGCCAGCCAGTAGCAGTTTACCCGCTACGGCTGAGGCCACTAGCATGACAGCTCCGACCGAGAGGTCGATTCCTGCAGCCAATAAAACGAACGTCATGCCAATGGCTACGATGGCATTCGAGGCGGAATGTTCCAGGATTTGGCCGATGGTCTGGATCCGCCGAAACTGGGGCGATACGGCGGCGAAGGTGAACCACAATAGCGCGAGCAACACCGCGGGCATCCAGGCTGAATTGACAATGAATCGCCAACGCGAACCGATGTTCATGCGAGTCGCTCCCGTCCAAACGCCTCGCGAAGCAACTGTTCCCGATTGAAATCGTCCCGTGTTACCTCCGCACGAATTTCGCCTTGAGCCACGATCAGGATGCGATCGCAAAGTCCGACTAATTCTTCCAATTCCGAAGAGATCATCAGGATGCCTGTTCCTCGTTGGGCAAGCTGACTGATGAGGCGGTAGATTTCCACCTTGGCGCCGACGTCGACGCCCCGCGTGGGCTCGTCCAGAATCATGATTCGGGGTTCTGTCAATAGCCACTTGCCAATAACGACCTTTTGTTGATTGCCGCCACTGAGCGTGATGACAGGCTGCTGCGTCAGCGTGCGACAGCCAATTTGCAGTTCTTTGGAGATGTCTTCGACGGCCTGCATGGCACGGCGACGGCGAAACAGTCCCCAACTGCGGCGCACGAAGCGGGGCAAGGCGGCCAGCACCATGTTGTCCAGTAAGGACGATTGCAGTAGGAGACCGTCTTCGCGACGGCTTTCGGTCACCAACGCCATGCCACGGGCAATGCAGCGCTGAGGTGTCGGCCGGAGAGGTTGGCCGTCGACCACGATCTGCCCGGCATCGTAGCGATCCAAGCCGAACAAGATTCGCGCCAATTCCGTCCGTCCCGCCCCCATCAGGCCGCTCATTCCCAACACTTCACCGCGGTGTAATTCGAAATTCACGTCGCGCACGATCCCTCGCCGTGTCAGATGCCGCACTTGCAGTACCGGTTCATGCGTCTCGGCAGGCTGTCGCTCGGGAAAGAGTTGATGAATGCGGCGACCCACCATCAACGCGATCAGTTGGTCAAGGTCGAATTCTCTTGCAGGCCCTTGAGCTTGTAGCTGTCCATCGCGCAGAATGGCAATCGAGTCGCACAGTTGCCGTACGTCGTTCAAGTTGTGCGAGATGTAGGCGATTGCCATGCCCCGTTGCCGCAGGTCGCGAATGATTTGAAACAGTCGTTCCGACTCCGGTGCGGTTAGCGATGTCGTCGGTTCGTCGAACAACAGGACTCTGGCCTGTTGCCTTAGCGCCTTGGCGATTTCTACCAGTTGTCGTTGACCAGGCGAAAGGAGTTCCAGACGCTGGTTTGGATCCACATCCAAACCGACTCGCGCGAGGGCCGTGCTTGCCTGCCGTTGCAACGATCGTCGACTAATCCACCAAGTGTGGGAACGCCCCCAACCGATTCCCGGGAAGTCGGTGAGCATTAGGTTTTCTGCGATCGTCAAATTGGGAAACAGGTTGAGTTCCTGATGGACGATCGCGATGCCACGAGCGGCAGCCTCCGCCGCGTTGTGTGGCGCGAAGGGCCGACCGTCGATTCGCATGTCACCATGATCAGGCGTGAGCAGGCCACCGCAAATGTTCATCAACGTCGATTTGCCCGCACCATTCTCGCCGATCAACCCGGTAATCTCTCCGGCATGGAAATCCAGGGTGATGTCGCGCAAGACGGAAACACCAAAGAACTGTTTACCGATTTCGCGTAACCGCAATCTGGCGTCGGTCATGCGGCCGCTCCTTCACGTGTGGCTAACTGTGTTCGCAGCGACTCGAGTGCAGCGGCCAAGAGTATGATACCGCCCTTGACCAGCAACACGTGCCAGATTTGCAAGCTGCCAAACAGATTCAGACTGTTTCCCACCAGCGTCAAGAACAAGGCGCCCAGGACGGTGCCCAAAATCGTGCCCCGGCCGCCCATCAAACTCGTCCCGCCAATCACTACCGCTGCAATGCAATCAAGGAGCACGCTTGTATCAACCAGGTCAGGTTTGCCCGTTTCCAATCGCATCATATACAGCATCGTTGCACCCGCCGCCGTCAGCCCGCTAATTACATAGGCGCTGATCAATGTCCGTAATACGGGCACGCCCGATACGGCTGCCGTGGCCGTATTTTGACCAACGGCATACAGGCGTCGCCCCCAAACGGAGTGCGCCAGGCCCACATGTGCCATCGTCGCGACGAGTGCTACCAGGATGATGGGTAGCGGAATTCCCAGCCACCGTTGCTCGGCGATACCAATAAACGAATCGGGAAGGCCACCAATCGGTTGCGAGCGGGTGTAGAGTTCCGCGACACCTTCCCAGAACATCAGTGAGACCAAGGTTACAAGAAAGGCAGGCATCTTCAGGCAGGCGACCGAAATACCATGTACTAGGCCCACACCGACGCCTACCAGTGCCATACGAGCGACCCCACCGGCAATCGCCGCCGTCTCGTGGTCTGGAGTCAGATCGACGGTCATCGCCAACGCGCCGACGACGCTTGCGAAGGCGACGAGGGATGTGAGCGACAAGTCGATTCCGCCGGTAATCACGACCAACGTTTGCCCGATTGCCAGCGCCAACAGCGGCGTCGCACTCAAAGCAACATCCGTCAGGTTCGCCACAGAGGCAATCTCTGGTCGGATGGGGATTACGCACAGAAAATACAAAGCCGTCAAGTACAAGACGAACAGCGGCGACAAGACTTGCCGGCGAACAAACGATCTAAGCGATGAAATACGCATGATGCGTGGCGCGATTCGCACAGCCTCTTGGTTAGGAATAGAGGCTCCATGAAAGGAACGAAACAATATACCGTTGCCGTCGGTCAGCGGGCCTGAATGTTCGCTCCCCACATACGCGCCTTGGCTTCCTGCAAGTTGCCCTGATGAATCACAAAACCTTCATCGCGAATCAATTTCGGAACGGGTTTACTCGCCTGGTAATCCAAAATCGCTTGAACGGATTGCTCGCACTCAAAGTAGACGTCCTGGACACCATCGGCATCCAGATAGCCGTCGACCATCATCTGATAGGCCATCGCGTCGCCATCGAATCCACCTAAGATGACATGAGCAGGATTATCGATGGTTGTGTATTTACCGGCCGCTTGCAGCGCGGAAACCAACGACGGAAACAGGAAATCAGATGACGTGAACACAAAATTGATGTCGGGGTTGGCGGCCAAGGCTGCCGCCACGCCCGCTTGCGATTTTTCTTGATTCCATTCGGTCGGTACGCGGGCCACCACTTCGATCATTTCTGAGTGTTCGGCCACCGCCGCATCAAAGCCGTCGCGGCGGCCAATCGCATTCATGTCGCCTAAGTCGCCCAATAACAATAGGGCCTTGTACCTCCCGCCTCGTCGTCGTGCTTCCTCCGCCATATAGCCAACCGTCGCCTTCGCGATCGCGAAGTTGTCGGCTTGAACGGCCGTGTAGACTCCGTCGTTTTCGGCGGGCGGACGATTGTAAAACACAATGGGCACGTCGGCCCGATTGGCGGCTTTGACCAGGGGTACGGCAGTGTTGGCGTCTTTGGGGGCCACGATCATGCCATCGACACGGCGCGTCACAAATCCTTTGATCTGATCCAACTGACGACTCGCATCGCCATCAGCCACTGCCTCCAACACGGCGATTTTTCGCCGCGCCAATTCACTTTTAAAGATATTGAAACTTGCCTCCCAGTATTCGGTTTGCAGCGTCTCAAACGCCAAACCGATTGTCGTCGGCCGCGGGCCGCGTTGGCCGCACCCTACGGTCAGTAGGGACGCCAAGCCCGCGGCTATCAATTCGCGGCGGGTCGGTTGCAGTGGGCAACACTCCATATCACAGTCGGTCCTGTTATCGTGAAGGAGGCGAGACGTGTGCGCATCCGTTGCGGGCCGTTCGCTCGACGCACAGCCGTCGTCGAGTTTTGTCTGGCATCGGTGGTCGCAACGCTTGAATCCAACTGAGATCTCAGTAGAATCCGGAGACATCTTAAACATCTGGATTCGAATTGCAACGTTTTGGCGCAAAGAATTCTCCTTGCTGTGAGCCGCATACGGTGATGCCATCATTTACTTCTTCGTCGGCGCCCGCCACCGGTGCTTCCGCGCGACTATCGCTAAAAGAACGAGCCTACCGGCAGATCAAACAATGGATCGTGTCGGGCGAATACCGACCCGGCACCTTTTTGTCCGAACGACGACTTTCGTCGGATTTGGGAATGAGCAAAACGCCCATTCGAACGGCGCTGGAACGTCTGGATAGCGAAGGTTTTGTGGCCATCTCGCCTCAACAAGGTGTGTTGGTGCGGGAACTTTCGATTGAGGACATCGCCGATCTATTCGAGATACGTGTGGCCCTGGAAATGCACGTCGGCGCGCGTTGGCGGGACGACTTAACGCCACGCAGAGTGAACAACTCCGTGAACACCTTCGACAACAAGCTAAAGCGGCGCAGGCCAGAGACATTGACCTGAGCGTGGAGCTGGATCTGGCCTTCCACTTAATGCTCTGCGACTTTTTGGGAAATCGCCAGATAGTACAAGTGCTCCATCACTTGCGCGACAAAATGCTCAGCGTCATCACGCGCGTGATGCAACGTAACGACGAACGATTGCTCAGCAATTATCGAGAACACGCGGAACTGGCTGAGGCGATCATTGCGGGCCGAGGCGCAGAGGCCGCAGAATTCGTTCAACGACACTTGGATTACGGACGAGACTTCTTGTTGTCACGAGGTCGGCCATGAATCAATCTCCAAAGCCCTGCGACGCTTATCCCGACAGAGGTCATCTACCGTCGCCACAACAAGGTATTTCCATGTCGCTTCTCAGATCTGTCCACACAAGAGCGCTAATTGCTTGTTTGCTGCTGACGACGTGCGCCGCGGCCGAGAATTGGCCTCGATTTCGAGGTCCGAACGGACAGGGTGTGTCGACCGAGTCTGACTTGCCGATTCACTGGGACACCACCGAGCACGTTGCGTGGAATCGCGAAATCCCCGGCCGCGGTTGGTCGTCGCCGATTGTCTGGAACGATCGCGTATTTGTGACGACCGCCACCGACGACGGCGTGTATTGCCACGTACTGTGCCTGGACTTAACGACCGGAGACATCGTTTGGAACTCGCGGATTTTCGAGCAGATGCCGGAGCATAAAGAAGGGAAGAACTCGTATGCGACGCCCACCCCGGTCACAGACGGCAATCAGGTTTACGTCGTGTTCGGCGATGGCAGCGTGGCCGCGGTCAATTGGGACGGAGAAACCGTCTGGACGAATCGGGACGTGAAGCACTATAGCCGCCACGGTTTGGGGGCCTCACCGATATTGCACGATCAACATCTGATCATGACCTACGATGGCAGCAATCGCGTCGCCGTGCCGGGTGACTGGCCCAATAACTCTGACGAAGAGCGTTTGGGATGGCAGATCCCGTGGGATCGTGCACAGATCGTGGCGCTCGACTGTCAAACCGGCCAACGCATTTGGGCAGCTCGCCGTGGACTATCGCGAGTTGCCCATACGACCCCCTGCGTCTGGAACGAAGACGGCCACTCACAATTGATCAGTACGGCCGGCGACGTGATCCAGGGGTTCGATTTGGGGACTGGAGAGCGTGTGTGGTCGGTGTTCAGTCAGGGTGAAGGAGTCGTGCCAAGTGCGGTTGTTGGCGACGGATTGGTGTTCACGTCTTCCGGTTTTGAAGCCACGACGTTGCGTACGGTGCGCACCGGAGGAAAGGGTGATGTGACCGAATCACACATTGCTTGGGAACAACGTAGCGGTGCTCCCAAACAGGCATCGCTACTCTACTATTCACCCCATTTGTTTACGGTGACCGACAATGGCATCGTCCACTGTTACGATGGACGCACGGGTCGCATGCTGGGTCAACAACGCATCGGGGGAAACTTCTGCGCTTCGCCGGTCTACGGAGACGGCCATCTCTATTTCTTATCGGAGGATGGGATCACGACTGTGGTGACCGCCGATCCGACACTTAACGTGGTGGCCAGAAATCGATTGGACGAAACATGCCAAGCTTCTCCAGCGATTTCCCAAGGTAGACTGCTGATTCGTACCGCCTCCCGATTGTACTGCCTGTCGAAGGCGCCATGATGTGGATCAGGGAGGCATCCCCGTCCGTTTCGCCACGCCGTTCGACAAACGCCCGCCGCTTTTGCCACTCTGATGCCGCCTGTCTGCTGTAGAAGGGGAAATCGATGAAGACGATTGGAATCATCATACTCGGCGTCGCTACGTTGACATCCGGCCTGTGGGCGAACGAAGCACTGCAACTCCATCCCGACAATCCTCACTATTTCCGCTGGCGGGGCCGACCCACCGTATTGATCACGTCGGGGGAACACTACGGGGCCGTTTTGAATCGGGATTTCGACTACGTCAAATACCTCGATACGTTGGCCAAAGACAAACTCAACCTGACACGCACGTTTTCCGGTGGCGCATACGTTGAGCCACAAGGCGCGTTCAATATCGCGCGTAATACGTTAGCTCCCGCAGCAGGCCGCTTGATCGCGCCCTGGGCACGTAGCGACCAACCGGGTTACGCGGGCGGAGGGAACAAGTTCGATCTGTCGCGCTGGGACGACGCGTATTTTGCGAGACTCCGCGATTTCGTACGGCAGGCGAGCGAACGGGGAATCGTCGTCGAGATGAATCTTTTTTGTCCGATGTACGAGGAAAAACAATGGCAGCTCAGCCCGTTCAATGCCATCAACAACGTGAACAATGTCGGGCACGTAGACCGATTGGACATCTACACGCTGGGAAAACATGGTGGGCTACTGGAAATCGAAGAGCGGATGACTCGTAAAATCGTGGCGGAATTGGCGGAATTCGACAACGTCTACTACGAAGTGACGAACGAGCCCTATATTCGAGGCGTGCCCAAAGATTGGGAAAATCACATGGTCGACGTCATCTCCGAGGCACAGCAGGATCACGCCAATCAAAAACTGATTTCCCTGAATATCGCTAATAATTCCGCGAAAGGTGCGCGAGCCTCATCCGCGAGTTTCGATCTTCAATTTCCATTATGCGACGCCACCGGTGACCGTGACCATGAACTACGCGCTGAACAAAGTGATCGGCGACAACGAAACAGGTTTCCGAGGCACGGGCGACACGGCCTACCGTACCGAGGCTTGGGAGTTTCTGCTCGCCGGTGGCGGACTGTACAACAATCTGGACTATTCGTTTACCGTGGGGCACGAAGATGGATCGTTCGAGTACCCGAAGACGCAGCCCGGTGGCGGAAATGCCGGGTTTCGCCGTCAGATGCGAGTATTGGCCGAATTCTTCCGTGACCTGGATTTTATCCACATGACGCCCGACGATTCCGTCATCAAATCAGGCGTTCCGATCGGTGGAACCTCGCTGCGCCTTGGTCCAAGCCGGCCGGTCATACGCGATTTACTTGCGCCGAATCTCCGCGAGCGGCCCATTCAGTGTCCGCTGGACCGGTAGCGTTGTGCCCGACGTAACCGCCACCTATACGTTTCACACTATGACCAATGACGGCGTTCGCTTGTGGATTGATGACAGGCCGCTGATTGACCAATGGGTGGACCAATCGGAGACGGAGCATACGGGACAAGCTGAATTGCAAGCAGGCCACGCCTACGCGATCAAGATGGAGTACTTCTACAACGGAGGACAAGGGGCTGCCAAATTGTGGTGGTCACGCGAGGGACTCGAGAAGCAACCGATTCCCCGCGAGAACCTCCGGACGCCGACGAATCAGCCCGGACTACGCGCAGAGTACTTCCAGGATCGACGGTTACGGCAGCCGTGGACGACTCGGATCGATGATCAAATCAACTTTGTCTGGGGAACACAGTCTCCATTCGAGCGAGCGGAAGGTCAGTCGGCAGAACCATTGGTATTGGATATGCCGGAAGGCAAGTATGCAGCCGAATGGGTCGATGTCCTGACGGGCGAAGTACGTCAGCGTGTTGATATCCAGCATCCCGGAGGCCAGGTAGAATTGCCTGTGCCTGCGTTCGGGGACGATGTGGCATTGCGAATCAAACGCATTTAATGACGACGGCGCGGCGAATTGGAAGAGGTCGCCGCTCAGTGACAGGTTGGAGTTGACCGGCGCGTTGGCATTACCCAGAATGCGAGCGGGTATGAGGACTTGTTTGAGGTATTGCACGGATGGCAGATAACGTGGATGAGGTGCGTTCGCAGGATGGCGAAGTCTTGCAGCGAGTGTTACATCCTCGCGGGCGCCGTTACGCTGGACAGCCGTTTGATTTTTCCAGCCGGCATTCCGTAAGTATCGTACCGCCGGAGCATCGAGGGGAACCGAGTACGGTAGACGACGGATTTGTCGTCGTCGATTACTTTTATCACTTAGGAAGATATTGGCGTGCTCGCATCCCGCTAGATGGTGTGCACTTCATTTACGCGGAAGCCTTCAATTTTTCGCAGCCAAAAACTCGCCTCGGTACGAACGGTCCGGAATTGATCTTGGATCACCAGGGCGTGCCCCGACGCAAAATCTCTGCACTGAATCACATTCAGAGCCGCTTTAAGTTCGACGCTCATCAGCCTGTCCAACTCTATCCGTTGCACGGGGTGCTATCCGGTCCTCCCTGTCACGTGATCGACGACATCGTTTATTCGATTGAGGCCGTCTCGCCGTTTGGCGTCCGGTTCAATATACGCGACGCTCTGCTTGGCAATCTGATCGTGGCGCATCGTTTGTTATCGACTCACGAAATGGTGTTTGAACGAATTGTCCTCGAGAACATGTACGTCGTAGAATCTCCTCCCTTGCCTCTGGATGGGGTTCAACGCCGGGCTGCCCTAATCGCATCGGTGCAGCGTAGTCATCGCGCGGGGATGAACGAGACATACTACCTGTATCGATGTTTTCGTACGAACAATTGCACATCGAGTCCGTTGCGGGAAATCGATCGGATCGTAAAGTATTCGTTCAGGCAGCGGATCGCTACGCTTCTGTATCGCTTGCCTCTTAATCCTCGTCTGTATCTGCGGTTGCGCGGATTGGATTCGGATCCCACGGTAAGGCGACTAGTGAGCGACGAATTTGCGGCATACATCAAGGATCCGGACACGGTACGCCGAAAGCGAGAAGTCGTGCGCGCCCACACCAAAGCCCGTCGAGCTGATCGCGACGCCAAACGCGCGCTGCGCGTTGACAGTTCGTACCGTCACGTCGGAATCGACCTTGGTGTTACGGCGCCGCCAGTCCCGCCCGTGCGGCAGATGCATAGACGTCGCGCACGTAAACAGGGACGGTTCTGCGCGGATGTCCCTGGGCATCGGGTGCGAGCGGCAAATCGGTGATGTGCACAAACCCGGCTGGCACGTCATGCGTCAGCGCAATGTTGGGTCGAAATCGTTCCCAGCCGTCAAGGTTCAAATAGACGTGATTGTGCTCCCAGCGACGAATCACGAATGTAAAGAAGTCCGTGCCCAAACCAAGTGTGTCTGCTTCGTCACCAACCACAATCTGGGCATCGCGCGGCAACCGATTTCCAATCATGGCAAACTTTTGCGATGCCTCGGGCAGCAAGTACGTGAGATCCGCATAGTAACGTCCGGCCTTTAAGCCATTGAATCCTACAATGACGGCCAACACGACACCGGCAGGTATACGCCAATGTTTGGTGGGCAACCAATATGATGCCGGTAACAGAACAACAAAAGCGATCCCGGAAACCAGCAGCCACGCCGCAGCGGCTGCGGTGGTTTGTCCCAATCCGTGTGCATTCTGCAAAGTGCGCTGTCCCGTTACGGTCCAAAGATAGAGGGCCAGATTTGCGCGGAAGGCGAATCCGATCACCAGCGCGACGACCCCGACGCTCAGCCAACGATAGGGGCGTTTCCTGCGACCGGCGAAATCGGCTCGCGACACAAACGTCAGGCCGGACTGTGAAAGTTCGATGCCCAACAGGATGGCCAGCGCCGGCAGCATCGGCAAGTGTGCCGATCGAAATCGAAATGATAGCGGACGCCGATCGCGGCCAGGCCAAGTACCGCCCAGCACCAACAGAGTCGAGTCGTCGCGTCGATTGGCGTGCGACGTATCGCAAGCTGTCGCACTGCCGTTACGGTCACTGCCGCAAGCAACAGTGGAGTGTGGATCACGAACCCCGGAGTGAACAGTTCGATTCCATGACGCGTGACTCCCAGCGTCAGGATGCCGACGAACGGTCGCTGGTTGCTCGTTATCGCGGAAAGTTCATTGAAACTGGCCGATAGGATGTCGCGATTGGGCCAAATAAAGGCGAGCCCAACGACCACCACGACCGTCCCTGCCGAGCTGCAGAAGAGCAAGGCCGTCTTGAGGGTATGGCGTCGAGCGCTCATGTGGGAATCGGACGCTCGCGGGAATAGCACTTCCCACGCCCAGTAGCCTACGAGCGCAACGGCCACGCCAGTGCGAGATTTTCGCCAGTACTGCGAGCATAAACAAAATGCCCGCTGCGATGGACCATGCCGAGCGACGTGACGCGGCGGCCACCGCTAAGAATGCGGCCGTAATCAGCGCCGTCTGAAACGTCTCGACGAACGCGACCCGGTTGTAACTGAACCACAGGAAATTCGTTGCCAGCAGTAGAGCAGAAAAAAACGCGGCGCGAGCACCATGCGAGACGCGCAGGAAGCCGTATACGAACAGGCATGTAGCGATTCCCGACAAGGCTGTTAGTGCGCGAGTTTGCCAAAGGCCCCACCCCAGCACCGCATACACACCTCGCAAGGCAAAAGTGTATAAAGGTATCCAGTACAAACTGGGAGTATGATCGTCCATGATCCACTGGCCGAATACCGCATGTTCGCGTGCCGTATGAGCCCACCATCCTTCATCCGAAAGATAGTGTAAGATCATGTCCGATGGTGGATCGGCTGTCAGAGCAAAGAACCGACTGGCGGCCAGGATGACCAGCGCGAATAGCAGCCAGACGCCGTGCCACGCTGATGTTCCTGCTGCATGCTGTCTTGCGGATTCTGCCCGGTCCGTCTCTTGCAACATAGTTGGCACTTTAGGCATTCGACGCCGCAGCTTGGTAGATCTCCGAGTGGTGAAAATCCGGCTGGCGGCTGCGGAGGCGATTGCGGGACAAGATTCGCTGCGCGTGTTCCTTCATCGGTAAGACCTGAAACTGTTGCGCGAACTCGCCGAGGTAGCATTCCACTCGCTCTAGTTTATCGACGCTGCTCAAATTCATGCCCGGGAAAAAGGCGAGCTGCTGCAAGTCATCGTGGCCCAAAAAGTCAAGTGGGTGGAGCAGAATCGATGGCTCGACGCTCAGCCAACGGCAGGCCCGCAGCGCGGCACGAAAATAAGCGCGAGCCAGCCACGCGGAAAATGTACTCAGGTAGACAATGTAGCTGATGTGTATCGGCACTTTGCAAATCGGCATCGTAGTGACCGGGATCTCCAAGATCGTTTGATTGGTTAACTGCCAACGATAGGACTTCACCGGCCGCAAGCCATCCCGAATCGTACCGAACAACGTGTCTCGTTCCTCACGCTGTTCGTTGGACAGCGATGTGGAAAGAAAGTAGTAGGCTCGCGCCAACGGGCCGATATATGTCGGAAACGTGGATGCGTCGTATTGGTACCCTCGTCCAGCCAGCACTTCCAGCGTATCGGCAGACAAACTATAGCCGGGGCCACGGAAGCCGATCGGCGTCGCGCCTGTTGCCTGCTCGATTGCAATTTCCGCGCGCTCGATTTCCGCTTCTAATTCTTCTCGCGAGTAGCGGTGAAGCCACGGTTCGTGATGAAACGAGTGGTTACCAACCTCGTGTCCGGCAGCAGTGATCTTGGCCAGCGCCGGCTGATTTTCTTTCAAGGCCGCATCCTGGCCCACGACGAAAACGGTAGTCGTCAGATTCAGTCGCGAAAACATGTCTAGAAACCGCGGCACGACCAGATCCAAATACGACGGAAACGATTGCCAACCTTCGTCGCCATGGGTCTTCATGTATGACCATTGATTGTCCAGGTCCAGCGAAAGGCTCGCGAGCGGCTTATGAGTTTTCTTATTCATCAGGTGTCGATGGGTTGTCTACAACGAATGGGTCAATCAAGTAGTTTAACGTGTCGTCTTGGAAACTTGCGGCGGAGCGGACGGCAGCGCCAGCAGTTGCTCAGCCGTCTGCTCGGCAAGCTGGACCGTTTCATTGACGTTTAGCGTGCCATTGACGATTTGTGCAGAATTCGCCACATACAAATTCGGCACACTGGTTTCCAACGATGGGACCGTCGATGAATAGTTGAGCGTGGGAATCGCAAACACATCACGGACGCGGGAAACGCGAAACGCCTGAACCATGTCGCGTCGAAAATGGGGATAGATGCGTTCCAGTGCCGCCAGGAACTCGGACTCAATCTGACTGTCGTTGGCCGTCAGCAGCGGATCGCGGCTGTCGACATACTTCGGCAGATAGACCAGCGAATGACCTCCCATCTGCGTCGGATTGACCATGGCCGTCATCTCGACGACGGCCGTAAAAGGCACCCATGCGTCGGTCAGATAGGTCAGGTAATAGTCGGCCAAGGGTTCCTTCAACAGCACCGATGCCGCAGACAATGCCCATATATTGAATGCCGGCCAGTCGTTCTCTTTCCGTATTGTCCAGGTCGGCACACAAACGGTTGGCAACTTGACACGAGGTTGTTACTACGACCTTGTCGAATCGTTCGGTACTATCATCCGGATACCGCAACTCGAGCTGGTTGCCGCGCTCAGCGATCTGGGAAACGGGCCGACCGCACTGGATCTGTACGCCCAAGCTTTTCAGTCGTTCCGCGAAACGCCGGATGGTGACGTCGTAGCCGCCCCGCACGTAACCGAACATTTCCTTTTTTAGGCCGGTGCGCTGCGCGGCATACAATCGAGCGATGGTCGCCCAGATGAATGCCGCTGACGCATTGTGATAGTTGTCACCTAATTTGGCACGGAGCAAGGGCTGCCAGAGACGGTCGAACGTGCGTTTGCCCGACAGACGGATCAACCAATCTCGCACGGGGATTTGTTCCAGCTTTTTCCAATCCGTCACTCTAGAGCCATATAAAATCGTGCCGGCCAGGCGAAACTTATCGAGCCAACCCATGCTGGCAGCCGCAAGTATTCGATCGCGTTCGACAAGGAGTACAAGTGGCCGTCGGCATAAAAGCCGGTTTTGGTTTCAACCCATTCGATCTGGTCTTCAATTCCCAATTCGCGCAGCAGTCTGCGAGTGGACGTATCCGAGAGCAGCGTCACATGGTAGTGCCGATCCCAAGTGATGGGTCCCAATTGCCACGCCGACGCGAGTCCACCGAGTTCCGCTTGCGCCTCGATCAGTTGAACCTGCCGGCCCTGCTGGGCCAATCGGTAGGCGAGTGTCATCCCGAGGAAGCCACCTCCGACAATGCACCACCGCGAGGCCTCTGCGGCACGAGGCGGAGAAGGGGTGAGCAAATGGCCGGGTGTTGTAGACATGGCGACAAATCGGGTAAATACCAATGGCTTAACGAGGCGAGCCGAGTTCGCTGACGTTGCCCGCCGTAACAGCGTAGCTTAGTGAGCAACGGGAACAAGTCGCTTGTGGCGTGTCCGGTAGGATGTGGTCGTCAGCACGCAGTAATCGCTCGCCACATCGGCAGACGCAGCCAATCGTCTTGGCCGGATTCCCCACTACCAGGTGAAACGCCGGCACTGAATGCGTGACGACACTCCCCATGCCGACCATTGCAAAGCGACCGATTTCCAGGTCGCAACCGACAACGCACCCAGCTCCGATTGTCGCGCCAGATCGCACCCAGGTGGGCACGGTGTGTTCATCCGGCGCCGACCTGCGCAATTGCTTCAGGTCGCTGGTTGCCGCGCGCGGAAACAGGTCGTTGGTAAAAATCGTTCCTGCACTCACCATAACACCGTCCTCGATGGTGACGGCGTTACAGATATACACAAACGCGTTGATCTTCACTCGGTTACCGATCGCAACGCCGTAGGCGATGTACGTTTTCTCGCCCACAATGCATTCGTTGCCGATCGTCGCGGGGCCGCGGATATGCACACTGTCCCACACGGACGTGCCAGCCCCGATGATGACCCCGTCTTCGATCATCGCCGTGGGATGAATAAAGACATCGTTCATAGTGTCGCGAGGTCGGCGATGGGATTCCAGCGGCTATTGGTCAGCGATTCGTAGGCGGCTTCAACGGCCGCGACGGAGGCAATGGCGTCCTCGGCCGTGATACGCAGCGGTTCACTGCCACTTAACGCTCGGCAAAAATTATCGAGCTGTCCGCGCAGAGCATCGACTTTCTGATAACCGTTGCCAAACGCGATCCAGTCCTTGCTGGATGTCTGGCGATATTCGGATCGCTGCCAACCTAGGCGAATCGAGCCATTCGATCCGTAGATGTTTACGTAGGTGTCCAGCTCTTTATTGATGCTCCAAGACAGGTCGATCGTTCCCAACACGTCGCTGGCGGTTCGTACAAACACGCGTACGGTATCTTCCACCGCCAATCCTTGGATTCGTTTACCCTCGACCGCTTGGACGTCCGCGATGCGGCCGAGAAAGTAGCGGATGATATCCACGGAGTGTGTCCCATTGTCAATCAGCACTCCACCTCCGCTAATCGCGGGGTCGGAGTTCCAACGATTGGACATGTCGACCCTCGCGGTAAAGGCATTTTCGAACAGGATAATATCTCCCAGGATCCCCGACGTCATGATGCTCTTTGCGCGAATAACGTCTTCCACGTAACGGAATTTCGACGCCATCGTAAACTGCACGTCGTTGGTGCGCGGTTTCTACCATCGCGATGGCATCGTCCAATCGTGTCGCGACGGGCTTCTCGCACAATACGGGAACGCGCAGCCGCAGGAAATGCGAAGCGATTTCGGCATGCGTCGACGGAGGTGTGCAGATCAGTACGGCGTCCACAGGAGCGCATTGCAGCAGGTCTTCGTAGTGCGTACAGCTTTGGCAGCCCAAATTTTCTGCCAACGCCGCCGCCGCCTCGGCGCGACAATCGACCACGGCAGAAACCGTAGCCAACGACGACGCACGGAAGGCCTGTGCGTGGGATTGGGCAATACCGCCAGCACCGATTAACCCAAAACGAATCGAGTTGCGCATGTTCGTGGTTCCTTAGATCAGTTGCTGGATCGAAGCCCGGACGGCATCGGCGATATACTGAACATGTTCGGCTTCGTACTTTTCGTTCCAAGGCAACACCAACACGCGTTCCAACGCCGCGAAGGTTCCCGGATAGTGGGCCGGTGCGTAGTCGAGCGCCTCGGGGCGAGCCTCGCTGAACGGAAAGCGACTCTTGCCAAACGTCTCTTGATCGCGAAACACCTGACATTGGAAGGCAGGCTTTTGGATGTAGCGCAGAGCGCAGGCAATGCCCCATTCACGCAGTTTGCCGCCCAGACCCACGGCACCTCCCGGGATGACCGATGCGTCGACACCGAGGCAGTATTTCCAGTACGTGTGATAGCCGCCAGCGGGAATCACGGGAGTTTCGATGCCGGGTAATCCGGCCAACAATTGCGTTAATTGTTCGGCGGTGGTCACGCGGCGGGTGACCACGTCGGTCAGCTTGTTCAATTGAGCGAGTGCGACGGCGCCCTGCAGTTCACTCATGCGATAATTCAGCGCCAGAAAGTAATGGTCCGGCTTGGCGTCGCCGTAGCCCCAAGCCTTGTTGATAAACAGGAAGATGCGGCGTGCCAGTTGGTCGTCGTTCGTGGTGACCACGCCCCCTTCTCCCGTTGTGATGTGTTTGCCTTGCTGCAGGCTAAAACAACCAATGGCACCGATGCTACCGACCGTGTCGTCGCCCGAACGTGCCAGAAACGCCTGTGCGGTGTCTTCGATAACAGGCAAGTTGTGTTCGCGCGCCAGTGCCATGATGGGCTCCATGTCACACGGATTGCCGAAGAGGTGCGTCACTACGATCCCCTTCGTGCGGTCGCTGATTTTAGCGCGAATCGTGTCGGCCGTGACGTTGTAGGTGCGCCGGTCGACGTCAGCAAATACGGGGATCGCCGTTTGATATAGGATCGGCGACAATGCGCCCATATCCGTAATCGACGTAGTAATGAATTCGTCACCCGGCTCGGGATTAATGGCGGCCAAAGCGCAATGGATCGCGGCGCTGCCCGATGTGCAGGCGAACGCGTGCTTGACCCCGATCAACTCGGCAAACCGCTGCTCGAAGCTGCGAACTGCGTTGCCCTTGGTGCTGGTTAATGTGCCCGATTCGATCACTCGTGCGAGCTCGTCGATCTCCTCCTGACCCAGCGTCCGGCCTGTTTGATCCTGGTCAGACGGTAACGTGAGACGCGTCTGAATTGTCGTGGATGTCGTCATGGTGTACCTCTTTCGAGTCTGTGGTGGCCTGAGCGAGTGGAGGCGTCACGGGAGTTGTGGGCTGCACTCGGTGTCGTTGATAAGCTATACGGGCGAGTAGTTTGAGATGCGATGCGATGCCGCGCAGCGTCTTGATTTTCGAGGTTCCTAAGACGCGAGTTTCGAGGACCGCGGGACATTCGACGACGTTCGATCCGCGCTGATCGAGTTGACAAAGGATTTCGGTAATTCCCAGAAATCGACCGTCCGAAATCGTTAGGTCCTCAACGGCAGATCGGCGGTAAACGCGAAAACAACTGGTGTACGTGTGTAGCTTGTTGCGCAACAGCAGACGATATAATCGCGATGCGCCGCGGGACAAGAACAGACGCCACTGCGGCACGTTCATCACTCCACCGAGCGGATGGTAGGGCGACGCCGTGACGAGGTCGACCGAATCGGTCAACATTGGCAGCAATGACTGTAACTGGTGCGGATCATAAGTGCAATCCGCGTCGATCGCACACACGATCTCGGTCTCGGCGTTGCGAATTCCGGTCATGGTCGCCGCTGCGACACCTTGATTCAAAGTATGGCGAATAATTCGATGCTGAGGTCGATCGGCGAAGATTTCTTGTAACTCGTCGGCCGTCCCGTCCGTGCTGCCGTCGTCCACGAATAAGATCGACACATCAAACATATCGCCTAATGTTTCGTCTAACTCCGCCAGGGTCTTATCCAAATATCGGATAACCGGATACTCGTTGTAACACGGCACGACAATCGTGATCGGCGTGCGCAGGCGCGTCCAATTGTCCTGGAGCTGACGCGGCCAAACGGCGTACGGACAACTTCGATCGCGTCCGCGGTTCCGGCCGGTCGATCCGTGGCTGTTCGAGCGGGCTGGATTCCATCCCCAGTACGTTGGCAATCGAGCCAAACGAGTAGTTTTCCAAAAAATACTGAAGCAGCGCGGGAACTTTCGCCAAATTGCGGTACTGCCGCACGCTGGATATCAGGGAGGCGCCTGAGATACGTGGCGCATCGGTGTCGAATTCCCATACGTGAAAATACATGTTGAATGGCGAAAGGTAGTTTTCGTGCCAGTAACGGAATGTCTGTTTCGTCCAGACGCCCGGAAATTGCCTGGCATAGTTGCCGCCCCCAACTCGCAACAACAACTCGTCACGCCCGAACGTCGATAGCGGGAGCTCGAGGATTTCGGAGTCGCCGTGCCGGTGTGAATGCGGAAAGCGACGCCAAGGATCCCTGGCAATCGAACGGAAGTGAGGATAGACACTCGAGTCGTAGCGATGGCCTTCTTCGGCAAGGATGTCCAACGCCCACAAGTCACAGCTCTCCAAGCTGCCCCGTCCTACTCGGAAACCTAGCACGCGGCGACGGCACGCTCGCTCAATCGCTTCCTTGGCACGACAGACGTCTTCACGAAACTCGTCCGGCGTCATTTCGGTCAACGCACGTCGAAAATAGCCCTTATTGGCCACCTCGTGTCCGCGTGCCGAGATCTCCGCAATCAGATCTGGCATTTCGTCTGCGACCCAGCCCAACACAAAGAACGTCGCCTTCGTGTCGTACTGGTCGAGTAGATCCATCACGCAGCGCGTATTCGTTTCAATCCGCGGCTCGAAACGTTGCCACCGCCGCGGGGAAATCAGCGTACGAAGTGCCGACGAATGGAAATAGTCTTCCACGACGAAGGTGAGAAAATGGGTTTTCGGCTTCATGCTCGAAACAGCCAAGGCTGGCTCAGGGTAATGTCAATTTCTGACACCCGTGAAACGAATCCGCGGACGCCTAATCGACAATGAATTCTGGAGGACGACGTGTTGTCTTTTTGCCTCGCTATCTTGCGAGGCCGAGTCCGCGATGTCCCGATCTCTGCTGGAATTGCCGTCCCCCGTGTGGCAAGTTAAATTCGGTATTCGCTGCTTGATGCTCAATCTAAATCGGCGGAGCGTAAACCGCAATAAACTAGTTCCCAGATATTGCTAGGCAGCGACGATGCCGGGTCGATCGTAGTAACCGTAGTGGACGTGTCCACTCGCCGCCCAGGTGCCAGCGCCCTGCCTGCGGGGACGTCTTCTTTGTACACATTTTGCTACTTCGTTTGCATTTCCTACTACGTGCCCGCAACGCTAACGAGATCCCTCTGCAGTATTGGCAACGTACTAATGTCGGGTCTTGGCGAGGGCAAGGTTAACTGCAGGAAATAGGGAAATGCAGTCATGTGAGTCAAATCTCGCCCGCCGGGAGACGTCGCTTTGTGGTGGATCGCGATTATTTGCCTGCACCGGCGCGTGCCCGCTGGATCGCAAATTCAATCAGGGCTTCGTTGTGGAAGAATCCTGGCCACAAGTTATGACCTTGTCCGGGGGCGACAATCAGCGAAACGCGGTCGGCGGCGTCGGCCAGAGTGTAGCGACGTACGAATTCGGCGGAATTCTCGGCGAGCGGTACGACCGTATCCTGGTCTCCATGAATCAACAACGCCGGGATGCCGGCAAGGGCGAGTTGTCCGACACGCTCGATCGGATTATGGTCGCTCAGTGTGGCCGAGAGCGTTGGCTGATCGAGTCCATACGCGAGTGCAGCTTTTTCGAGTCCAGGGTAGCTACGCAGGTCGAAGACGGGATATATGCCAGCGATGCCAGAGACTTTGTCCGGATGGGAAATGGCCCAATTCGTAATCCACAGCCCGCCGCGACTGCGTCCCAAGAGGCAGACTTGTCGTGCCAACCCGCGCCGCTCGGTCAAGAATTCATACAGACGATCGAATCCCAGTTGTCCTTGTGGGCTGCCGTAGGCTTCGCCGACGTCGATCCCCGCGACGGCGATTCCGGCGGCCAAAAAACGCTCGTGCATCCATTTTTCATGTTCGTCGGGTAGCCCTGGCAATGTGGGAGCGTAACAGATCCAGGGCTGCGGGCGCAATCGCTTGTCGTCGGGCGGGAGCATCAAGAACGCGGGGCGGTCGCCGATGCGGAACGATTCACCGGGAAGAATCAATCGCTTGATCGGATCCGGCGCCGAGTCGCTGTTCGGCACCGGCGTTTCTGCCGCCGCGAGTTGTCGAAATGCCTCGAAGCGCGCGGACCATGCCTCAGCAAGTTCCTGGACTTTGTCGGGATGAGCGGCTGCGAGGTCGGTGGTTTCGGTGCGGTCGGTACTCAGGTCGTACAGCTCCCAGGGATCTCCCCGCGCGGCGACCAGTTTCCAGTCACCGTCGCGAATCGCTCGATTGCCTTCATGTAACCACCAGAGCGGATCTCGCGGACTTTGTTTGTTTTCACGCAGCACCTTGACCAGACTTTGGCCAGGCGCAGGCAGAGCGCCCGGTACGGGGGCGCTCACGGACGAGTCATGCTGAGCGAGTTCCAACAAGGTGGGCACAAGGTCAATGACGTGAGCGGGTTGATGGCGCCATTGGCCCGCGCCGTCAATCCGTTGGGCCAGTGGGCAATTAACGGCGTGGAGATGCCGCCTTCGTGTACCCACGTCTTGTGCCGCCGCAATGGCGTGTTGCAGGTCGTCGACCAACCAGGACCCAGGCACAAGTACGTCGCGGCCGATCCGGGGGTGGCTTGAGGATCGTGGCCGTCATCGCGGACCATGATTTCGGCACTCGCCCCGTTATCGGACAGAAACAGGATCAGCGTGTTTTCCCATGCGCCCATCTGACGGATTTGTTCCAGCACGCGGCCCAGTTCCCGGTCCAGTCGGTCGATCATGGCAGCGTGCAAGGCCATCTTGTCGGCCTGGAATTGCTGCTGTTCCGCGGTCAACGTCGACCAGGGCAGTGGCCGGTTTGTTTCTCCAGTGCCCAGGATCTGCAATGCCGAGGGAAAATCGTAGGGGGGTCCAATGGTCCGCTCGACTTCCGACAACGTGCCGCGGACCGCCCCGATTTGTGCGATCCGCTGCCAGCGTTCGGCGCGTATGGTATCCCACCCTCGCTGGTAAATGTCGTGATATCGCGCAATGTCGGCGGGCAAGGCGTGCAATGGAAAATGCGGCGCGGTAAACGCGAGAAAATGGAAAAAGGGTTGCTCCGGCGTTTGTTCGGCGTGCTCGCGCAAACAACGGACGGCATGATCGGCGATGGCCGTGGTGGCGTAGTAGTCTCCACCCGGCTCGACCGCCGGCAGGCGCACGTCATCCAGGAAGTGGACCTTGGGGTTAAAGTAACGTCCTTGGTCCTGCAAGTAATACGAGCGCTGAAACCCGCCGGCCAGGGGCATGCCGTCGATGTGCCATTTACCGGAATGGTAACAGCGATAACCGAAGGTCTGGAGTCGTTCGGGCAGTAGTCGTGCCCAATCGGGACGGCGTCCTCGAGTGCCGCTGGGTAGATCGGGAAGTGTATCGCGACGGACTTGCTGTGCGTAATAACCGGTTAACAAAGCGGCACGCGTCGGCCAGCAACGAGCGGTGTTATAGAACTGCGAGAAGCGGAGCCCGCCGGCTGCCAACGCATCCAGCTGCGGTGTCGCGATTTCGCCACCATAACAACCCAGATCGGAAAACCCCAAATCGTCGGCCAGAATCAGCAAGATATTCGGAGGTGCGGCCGGTGCGGCGGCCGTCACCGTGACGGATTGGGACAAGCAGCCCACGATGGCGACGAGCACCAGGTGTCGCAAGAATCGACTCCTACGGCCCCACACGATTGGTATCACGGCAAAATCTGCCATCACAGCAAGATCCTCTCGACGGCCTGGTGTTCTTCTACACCGGTCAGACGGAAGTTCAAACCGCGAAACTTGAACGTCAGCCGTCGGTGATCAATGCCCAGGCAATGCAACAACGTCGCCTGCAAGTCATTCACGTGCACGGGATCCTGTGCGACATGAAATCCCAGTTCATCGGTTTCACCGTAAGTGACGCCGGGACGAATGCCACCGCCAGCCAGCCACATGCTGAATGCCTGAGGATGATGATCTCGCCCCATACTGCGTCCCAACGCAGCGCTCGCTTCCACCATCGGCGTCCGACCAAATTCACCGCCCCAAATCACCAGGGTTTCGTCCAACATGCCCCGTTGCCGCAAGTCGGCGATGAGCGCGGCGCAGCGCGATCCGTTTGCTTACACTGAGCGCGGACGCCACCTTCGACGTCGCTGTGGTGATCCCAGCCGGCGTGATACACCTGTATGAACCGTACACCTCGCTCGGCCAAACGACGAGCCAGCAGCATGTTATTGGCGAAGGTCGCCGAGGCATCACCAGGTTTGGCGCCGTATTGATCCAGCGTCTGCTCGGTTTCTTGAGAGAAATCCATCAGTTCCGGAGCGCGGGCCTGCATGCGGAACGCCATTTCGTAGGCGTTAATCCGAGTGGCGATTTCCGGGTCGCCCACCTGCGCTGCTTGACCTGCGTTCAACTGGCGGACCAGGTCCAGCGTATCGCGTTGGGCCTGCATGTCGTATCCCGGTGGATTGGAGACGTGCAGTATCGGGTCCTTGCCATCGCGAAATGGCACGCCTTGGTGGCTGGAAGGCAAAAACCCGGGCGCTCCACATTGCCGCCCCGCCACTTAAGCTGCCGCCGCTCTTGAGCACGACGAATGCCGGCAGGTCGTCCGCCTCGTTGCCGATACCGTAACTGAGCCACGCCCCGATGCTCGGTCGTCCCGGAATGCCGAAGCCTGTATTCATTAGCAATTGCGCGTCGCGTGATTGAACAAGTCCGTATGTAACGAGCGCACGACGGCCAACTGGTCGACCTCTGTTGCCAAGTGGGGCATCACCTCGGACAATTCGATGCCCGATTGTCCGTAGCGGGAAAACTTGAATCGCGGTCCCAAGACGGCGGCGTCAGGTTGAATGAAGGCGTAACGCTGCCCCTGGATTACCGACGGAGGCAACGGCTTGCCCTCCAGGTCCTTCAAGCGAGGTTTGTAGTCGAACATGTCCAGTTGGCTGGGGGCGCCGGCCATAAACAGAAAGATGACTCGCTTGGCCCGCGCCGCAAAATGCCGCGGCTCCGCCATCGGTTGACCGGCTGACGGCTCGGCGGCGCACAGTCGTGGCACGCCGTCGCGTGCCAGCAAGGTGGCGAGTGCCAATTTGCCGATTCCGATTCCACAGTCTTGAAAGAAGTGGCGGCGGGTCGCGTGTTGGAATTGTTCCGCGCTCATGTTCAAGGGTCCATTCGGGGTAGGCTCGACCGTGAACTCATTGTTTTGTAATCGCTTCATCCAAATTCATGATCGCCCGGGCGACCATCATCCACGCCGCCTGTGTGGGAGACGTCTGAGGATCGTGACCGATTCGACCAGCCTCCAGTTGTGACTGGTCCAGTCGTTCCCGCTGCGAACGAAAGAATGCCAGTAGGGCCTGGAGTTCGTTGTCCGTGGGAGGTCGTGTCAGCAGTCGTCGAAACAGGTACGTCGCGCAGTCCTCGGGCGCGTCAGGGTATCGCTCGCAGGCGATCCGCCAAATCACGACTCATTTCCAAGTACATCGCATCGTTTAACAAAGTAAGTGCCTGCAACGGCGTGTTGCTGCGATCTCGCCGGGCCGTGCACGATTCGCCCGAAGTTGCATCGAACACCGTATACGCTGCAAACGGCGCCGTCCGCTTGCTGAATGTGTAAATCGATCGACGATATCGATCCTCACCGTCCGACGCGTTCCACGGCGTCTCGCCATATGCCAAGGCGGTGACACTGGCCGGCTGCGGTGGATAGATGCCCGGGCCTCCCATTTTTTGAGAAAGCAGCTTGCAGGCAAACAACATCGTGTCGCGGATAATTTCCGCATCCAGACGGTAGCGAGGACCTCGAGCCAGTTCGCGATTCAGCGGGTCCGCCTCCCACAGATCGCGATTGCCCGACGACGCTTGTTGGTAAGTGGCGCTGGTAACGATCAGCCGATGCAACTGTTTCAACGACCACCCTTGATCCATCAGTTCGCACGCTAGCCAGTCGAGCAAATGTGGATGCGTGGGCGGGTCGCTTTGCGTGCCGAAGTCACCGGCGCTGGAGACCAATCCTAAACCAAAGAATGCCTGCCAAGCCTGATTGACCGCCACTCGCGCGACCAGCGGGTTTTGATCACTGACTAACCATTGCGCCAGGTTCAGGCGGTCGGGCGGACGATTATCGGACAGGGGCGCAAACACGGCCGGTACGCCCGGCGTCACCTCTTCCCGCACGCTAAGGTACTCGCCTCGATGATGTCGAAATGTCGGTCGGGGGTTGTCGGCCGGACGCTCTTGCATAACCATGCTCGTGGGCAGTGCGGGGATCTGTCGGCGTAGTCCATCAATCTGTTTGCGTGCCGCTGCCAGTTCCGGCACGTTGCGGCAATACTCATCTTGCAAACGGGCCCGCTCCTGGTCGGTCCACGTCGCGGGGTCGAGCGTCAACAGTGCCTCCACGTCGACCGGCAACGCAGAGGCGTGAGGGGCGACTGCTGCCGACGTCCACGACCAACGAAAACGTCCCAGGCTGGCGGCGAAGTGCCTTTCAAACAGCATCTCTAACTCCAGCGTGCCGGCGGTCCTAATCGGCTCCGCCAGATTCAAGACCAACTGGTTCGCCTGACCCTCCTGCTCCGCGGTAGACCAACCCGTCGAACCTTCGCCATCGATCACGTTCTTTGCGTCGGCTGTACCACTGCCAATACTGATTTTGCCGTAACTGTGCGAGGCATCCTCAAACGGAATCGATGCGCCCTCGAACCGCGCGGCGACTTCGCTTAAAAAAAAGTCTCCCTTACGCCCTTCGTAATAGCACCGGCCCGGTCCTCCGGCTGGTAGGCGGTCGTCCGGCAGTACCTCCAGACGCAACGCCGTAATCGGTAAATCTGCCGAGTCGATCGCGAACCGGAGGCGAAATACGTCACGTTTCGTAATGTCACCCGTCGAAAAGATCGAGCCGTCGGCCAGCAACTCGAGTCGCGGCAAATTGGTTTGCCAGTCCTTTGGCCGCACCGTCGTCCAGGAGGTCGCGGCGTCGCGAGCATGTTTCCACCAATCGCTGAAGTGCTGGTCAAAATTCTCGCGACGGCGCGATTCCAGCGAGCCGTCCCCGTCCCTGGGCGGAAACTGATTCGGCAGTTCTCGCTCCAGCTTCGCGATCCGCGCCTTCAATTCTTGACGCTGCTGCACAACCGCGCGTTCGGGAATCACCAAGTCGGGTTCGTCGGCGTTATTGAGCAGCGCAAAGAGTCGGTAGTAGTCCGTGTGAGAAATGGGATCGTACTTGTGCGAATGACATTGTGCGCAACCGGTCGTCATCCCCAGCCAGACCGTGCCCGTTGTGGCCACGCGATCGACCATCGCGTAGAAGCGAAACTCCAGAGGATCGATGCCTCCTTCTTCATTGAGCATCGTATTGCGGTGAAAGCCCGTCGCTACCCGTTGGTCAATCGTCGCATTCGGTAGCATGTCACCGGCGATTTGTTCAATGGAGAACTGGTCGTACGGCATGTCGCGATTCAGTGCGCGTACCACCCAGTCGCGATACGGCCAGATCGAGCGAGTACGATCCTTTTCGTAACCGTTCGTGTCTGAATATTGCGCGAGGTCGAGCCATAGACGCGCCCAACGTTCCCCATACTGCGGTGATGCCAGCAGTTGGTCGACCAATCGCGTGTAGGCGTCGGGCCGACCGTCGTTCACAAAGCGGTCGGCCTGTTCCGGCGTGGGCGGCAGACCGATCAGATCCAAGTACACACGACGCACGATCGTATACCGATCGGCCGCCGGTGCCGGTTGCAATTCTTGCCGTCTGAGGTGGTCGAGGACAAATGCGTCAATCGGGTTCTGTATCCAGCCGCTCACATCAACACTTGAATCGGGCGATTGTTGAGGTGGCCTTGCTATTGCGGACGATGTACCATCGCCTCGCGATACGATCGGTACACGAGGGCGCTGGGGCGGCACGAATGCCCAGTGCTGTTCGTACGTCGCACCGGCTGCGATCCATTGGCCAATCAGCTGGATTTCGGCCGCCGTCAAGGTTTCGTTCGCGTCGGGCGGTGGCATTCGCTCGTCGGGATCCTCCGCCTGAATCCGACGCATCAATTCGCTTGTGTCCGCATCGTGTGGGATGATCGCTCCCATGTCGATGGCGTTCTCTCGATCGTCCAATCGCAAGTCCGCCTGCCGCTGTTCTTGATCAGGGCCGTGACATGCGAAACATTTGCGGGCCAGGATCGGTTGGATCTGACGACTGAATGACTGGAATTCGTCCGCACGCAGGTGAGACATTCGCGCTTGGAACAGCAGGCACATAAGAACGCAGGCGATGGTGGACCAAAAACGTTTCATGGTGTTTCGTATGGGGAAGGCGATATGTCATGGACGCGACGGGTCCGCCGCGGGGGTGGGCTTGATCTATCCATTAGACGCCAAACGATGCCGGCGAATCAACTAGACGCACTGCTTCAAGTCCATTTCTCCCTCCGGGAGATGGTGGCTGCAGGCCGGATGTGGGTACGCGTCCCACGGGAACTCGCTACATGAGTCGGGCGCTGGGACGTTCTGTTTTCAACGCAAAACTCGCAGAGTGCGCCCTCTGCGTTTAAAAAAACATGCCAAAGGCAGCTGAAATGTCGCGATCACAGGGAATTCGTGTTGAAATATGCATGACACAAAAAAGGTCGCCCTTTGCAGGGCGACCTTGTCGCAACCAGAGCTCAACAAAAATGCTCGGTTAAACAGAAGAACGTCGTTAGCGGAGCCGGCGACGCACGGTGCGGCACATGCCTAGCAGGCCGATCATCAGGATCGTGATCGACGAAGGCTCGGGAACGTGAATGGCCAACGACACGTTGATCGGCTCGCCCGTCTCGCAGGCGAAGGCCGGGTCAACTTCCGTCAACAGATTGACCGTTTTGACGACGGCGCCATCCCAGTGCAGCGACACTGAAGTCGTCGCGTTACCATCCGAATCGCCGTTATCCCAAATGTCAAAGCCAACGCCCAGCGAACCCTCGAGGTTGGGTTCTTCGCCGGCTGTATAGAACGCGCCCGTTTCGCCATGGACTGTCGAATTGATGTATTTGAAACCAAAGCCGTCGGCTTTGTCGTTCACCGCGGGATCGCCCTGGGAAATGCGGATATCAAAGTTGATTTCGGCGTCCGTGTAAGAGCCACCATAGAGTTGGTCCCACGAAACGTTGTTCTGTTGGCTACCAATGCCGTCGGCGCCAACTCGCAGCCAACCGTCCACCAGTTGGGGTTCCCAGCCGCCGTTGTTGACCTGTTGCCAACCGCTGTCCATAGGGTAGTCCACGACCGTGCCGTCGTACGTGCCGCTCACATTCCGAGTATCTTGGTCGGCGAAAGCACCGCCCGTGCGGGCGTCGAACGAGGGTCGACCGGGATAAGCCGTTAGGCCCGGGACCGGCTCGTTGAGGATGGGAACGACCGTGTTGCCCAAATGGTCGGTCAGAGTGACCGTGACGCTCTGCGCGTTGGCGTTGGCGACGATCGATGAAAATAGCAATAAGCTGGCCGTCAGATAATAGCGCTTCATATCAAGTTGCTCCACAAAAACTGGCAATTGTCACTGGCAAATCCACTCCGTTGACGTCTTCCCTCAAAACTGCATCCGGCGCGAAAACATCGTGTCGACGGCCTCGGCTCGCTATCGTTGGCAAGTCGCTGTCACCAAGTGAGCGGCATCCTTCGGACGCGCAATCGGACAACTTAAAGACAAAGAGGGGTGAGCGTGCGTCGTCGACCTAAAAGGCTAAATGAAAGATCGAGTCGTTCGCTTCACTAGCTGTCCTTTCCAGACACGGTATTCACGTGAATTGACACCACATTGGCGCCATTCAAATAGGGCAAGTGGTAAAAATAGGCAGGAAAGATACGATTGTCAAGTTTTTTCCTGTTGGAGGGGGGGAACTGCGTGAGTCACCCCTCCCGCCGGGCGAGGTCGCTGCGCCAGCGGGGCACCTGCTGGGGTCGGACTGTGACAAGTGACGACTCCCTCTACGGGCTGAGGGCGTCAAGGTGCATTAACAGGGCCTCGATCTTGTCCAACAACGGCAGATCGCTTGTACTGACGATCAGAGAATTGGTGCGTTTATCGGCACCGATGCGTACGTTTTGCTGTTTTGGATCAAACAGTCCGCGAAAGATCTTCGCGATTTCATTCGCATCGCTGTTTTGCAAAGCGAAAACCTTCAGCGCGGCATGTTGCTGGTCGCTGGTCGCCTGGGGCATGTCGGCGGGCGAGTTGAGGATTTGCGCGGAGACCAGGATCAGTTGCTGCGTTGCTTGATTGCTTGCCGCTTCGTCCACTTGATTGACCACTCGTGTCTGACCCGCCTCGATACGGCCGGCGACGTGAGCGGTAAACGTATCGATGCCCACCGGTGCAAATTCGTCTTTGTCGCTGTCGTCGCCACTCGCGTGCGGGGCAAGCTGGGATTTTTCGATTTGCAGGTCAATCACAACCGCATCGCCATCAACCGTGGCGGTCCCGGCCACCATGGTGCCGACCTGATTTAGCTGGTAGGACGTTTGCGGACCCCCTCTTCCTCCGGCGAATGAACGGGAGGTGGCAACGGGGATCGTCCCGCCGAATTGCACCATCGTCTTTTGGTTTTCGAGCGTTACGAGCCGAATGCGATTGATCAGCACTGCTTGCCCTTCCTCTTCGAAGTGCCGAACAATCCCCGCGATCTCGTGCCTGGGACCATTCAGCTCCGCCATCAGGTCCTCGGCCTGAGCGGCCTCGAGCCGAAGCAGGGTCACATCGACGGCGATCGTCGCCAGTGCCGTCGGATGCGGGGACGCTTTTTCCGCGTCGGTCGTTTCCCCATAGATTGGCCTGCAAAGTGCCACACAGGCAATTCCCCAAGCGATGGCTCGTTTCGTCATTTTTCTTTCCCCGAGGTTAGGCCACAGTTCTTTACACCCCAATGATCAATCGCCTTTAACCCGCGCGTCGCTGGGAGGTTTCGGCACTGGTCGACGGCAGGAAGGTTGCCGACGGGAATCGAGTGTCAATCTTGGTTGACCAGCTGGTAGATGGTTTTGCGCACAGATAGTGGACATTCCGACGGACTTGTGCGTCTGCAATTGTTCTTCGGTGGGACCACGCCAGAGCCCCACGTAAAGATTGATTCCGGCCCGACGATATCGTTCCGCGTTGCGCGGTGCCTGTAGCCAGACGGCGATTGGAGAATAGTTGGGATCACTGGAGATGCCGTTTTGCCAGCGAGCGTAGAGGAGCTTGGATGGCGAGTCGCTCGAGGGTGCCGCCATCAACAGCAGCAGGCTCGCCACACAGCGAGTCGACATGGTCGCAGTCCTCGTACGCAAACGGGAGTCGATTCTCTAGGGGCTATCGGACTGCGTAATGCCTTCACGTCGATCCATGGTTTCGTGGTCGTATTCCGCAGCCGGAACCGAGCCGAAGAAGCAAATGCACATCTCGTCGGTTGTCTTTTCGCCCCACCGCACTGGCAGTGGAGGATCATTGGGGTTGTGGGGGTTTGCCGTGGAGTTATCAAACGTGGCGACCATGGTCAGCTTCGTCCCAGCAGGCAGCAATTTGAGCTTTCGATAGTAGTAAGTGGTTTGCCAGTTGAAATCCCAATCGTCAATGCGAATCAAAGGCAATTCCTGGCCGTCGGGCAAATGAGCGGTAACCTCCATCGTGCGGCCCAACAAGTGCATGTGGGGTGTGACGGAGTACAGGTACGACGCATGTTCGATCGTGTGTTCACCACGGACTACATAATTCTTTTGGCCCGGTGGCAACTCGAATTCGGTGTTAATTACGAACCCACCACGGGACCGAACGGGATTTGGCGATTTCGAGAAGTAGATGCCAACTCGCGTACGATCGCGCTCTTCGACACCGGTACGATAGTAATGGACCTGCATCACGATATCGCTTTTCTTTGGCAACCAGGCGCCCGTATTGGGTGGCCTTTTGATGGGCGCATTGCCCGGGGCCCAACCGCCCAGGGTCGAGACGGGATCGAAGCCCAGTCCTCCAAATCGTGTGTAGCCGGGACCGGGAGCTTCGGCGTCCAAATCGCGTGCTTTGCCACTGATGTCCACGTACACCAGCACGTGGTGCACCGTATTGCGGTTGCCGGGCCGGACGTCAATGGCTTCGACAAAACGGTCTTTTGTGTATTCGTAGGGGATAACGAAATGCCGATAATCGTCCTCTCCCTCGGGACCTACCACATATTCCTCAGGCATTTCGACAATCAAGTCGGGCTCTCCATAGGCCCAATCGTCCGAATAGAGTGGGCTCGGAGGCGTCTGATCCAGGTTGCCCGGCTGGGCACCTTCCTCGACCCAGCGAGCAATCAACGCGATCTCGGTCGTTGACAAACTGATGTCATTGGCAAAATCACCGCATTCGGGAGCTGCTTTCCAGGGTGGCATCAAACGCTTTTGTGAGTACGCTCGGATTTCCTCTTGCCACTGGCGAGCTTGTTCGTAATTCGTCAGCGAAAACGGCGCGACCTGTCCGTCACGGTGACACGATTGACAATTGTCCTGTAGGATGCGGGCAACGTGCTGACTGTAAGTTACCGTTTCGGCCTCTAGCGGATCAGCCAAATGCACACTGCAGCCCAACGACTTCGTCGAGGTTTCGGCGACGGGTTTGTTGGACAATAGGCTATCGACCGCGGCCAACAGGTACCGTTCTTTGACGCGGTTCTCATACCGATTGTCGTCAATCGCTCCTCGATAGGCCAACGTCCCTTCTCTGTCGAATACAAATACCTGCGGCGTCATCTTGGCACAGACGTCGAGCCAAATAGCCGTCGGCATCCAGCACGATGGGGAATTCCAAATCGGCGGTTGTCACAAAGTCGCGCGTCCCTTCAAGCGTCTCGTCACTGTTGGAATACACGCCAACCACGGTCACTCCTTGTGACGAGTAATCGGCGTGTAAACGTTTGAGCCGTTCCGTATAACGCTTGGCCAACGGACATTTCGTCGATAGAAAAACGAAGACCGTCGGACCCTGTTGAACCAGTTCACATAGATGATGCGTCTGACCGCTCAGGTCGACGAAGCCAAAATCAGGCAAGCGATCGCCAATTCGGATCTCGTATGCGGCGTCGTCTTCCTCCAATAGATTATGGCCGCTGCGAATCTGCCGCTGCCGGTTGATTCTGAGCCCTCAGTGGCGTCGAGGTGCCGATCACAACGACGACTAAGGTGAGAACGAGACATTTTGGACGCATCATGATTTATCCCTCTGGCATGGCCGATCAATAAACCACAATTGTTACCGGTGCGGTCGAACATCTCAAGCCGGATTACCTCACCTAGTGATAGCGTGAATGGCCCGAGTAGTGCGGATTCAGCAACACGCGGCTGTTTCACTCGCGGGCATCATGAAGCCGTTGGCGGTCATTTGTTAGCCAGTGCCGCGGCAACGATTCCGATCAAGACGACGACGGCAATCGCCGTCAGCGATTTCCAGGACAACTGCCGCGCTTCGACTTGCGGTGCGGACCGTAGTCGCGTGACCAGGTTGGGAACGTCTTCGGACGCCTCGTCCGCTGGCTTTGGCTGTTGCTCCAGGATCGCGAGCAGTTCCCGC
This sequence comes from uncultured Planctomycetales bacterium, assembly GCA_963785495.1. Classification (GTDB taxonomy): domain Bacteria; phylum Planctomycetota; class Planctomycetia; order Pirellulales; family Pirellulaceae; genus CAWAVP01. The sequence continues at coordinate 134,020 of CAWAVP010000027.1, forward strand.
CGCACTTCGCCGGCGCTGGCGGGCGATTTTCCGGTTTTTTGGCCATTAAACGACAGATCAATTTACCCAATTCAGGCGGGGCGTTGGGCAGAAAATCGGCCAGCTCAGGTGGTGCCGCGCCGTGATGCTGTTTCAGTACGTCCATGGGCTTATCACCGCGAAATGGGACCCGTCCCGTCAGCGTTTCGAACAGTAGACATCCCAGGGCATAGAGGTCGGCGGCCGGTGTGATATCGCGCCGGCCTTCAATCTGTTCGGGCGACATGTAGAGGCAGGTGCCGACGGTCATGCCGGCGGTCGTCAGCGTGCTCCCCTCCAAGTCCCGCGCCAATCCAAAATCGCCGAGCTTGACCAGGCCGTTGTCGGACAGGAACAGGTTGCCCGGCTTCAGATCGCGATGAATAATGCCCGCCTCGTGCGCATGCTCCAGGGCACTCGCGACCTGAGCGGCACATTCGACGGCATCGGGCCATGGAATCTGCGAGCGTGTGGACAACACATCTTTTAGTGTTCCGGAATCGACCAACTCCATGGCATAGAAAAACCGTCCGTCATGAATTCCGCCGTCGAAGTAGCGGACGATGTTTTTGTCCTTCAGCTTGGACAGCAGTGACATCTCGCGCACGAAGCGCCGCTGCATCGTTTCGTCGCGCGTCATTTGTTCGGACAGCAGCTTGATCGCAACGACCTGACCGGTTTCCGGGTCACGTGCCTGGAATGCGGTTCCCGCCGCGCCTCGTCCTAACTCTGCTTCAATGCGATAATGGCCAATGCTCTCGGGTGTCATCGAAGACCTCACCTGGTGATGGTTACGAACTAACAACCCGCCTCAACAGACCAGCGTACACGAAGTCACCGAGGTCCGCATATGTGGTTCCCAGCCGTCAGGCCAAATCGATCAAGAAACTGAGAGTGGGGTGGCGGCAGTCCGGTCGCCGGCCGGCATTAGCGTGGGCGGGTTCGACCGGGCCGCGGATCTTCCGGCAACCGTTCCTCGGACTGGGAAGCGTCGGGCAAGGGAGCCGGGACGAACTCCGAGGGAATCGGTGTGGCACCGCCGCGCCGATCATCGACGGTCGGTTCGAGATCCAAAGGAGGATTCGTCGCGGGCTCGAGATCCTGCGGGTATGTGCCGGCAGTCACCACCGGGATTGCCGGACCCAGGTGGGGCAAGTGGGCCAGCGGTCGGCGAGTCGTGTAGTCCGTTAGTCGATTGCTCGCGTCCGCGTAAGCTTTGGTGGGCCAGAGTCCTTCCGCCAAATGGATCTGGTTGTAGTCCAGCAGCGACCCCTTTTCATAATGCACGTTCTTTACGGCGACCATGTATTCGGCCAGCGATCGATGGAACTGACTTTCGGCGTCCGCCAGTTGTCGTTGCGCGTCGAGCAGCAGGTCCAATAGCCGGATCTTTTGACTTTCGTCCGCGTCCGTATAGATTGCTTCCAGAGCGGCCAATTGTTCGCGGGCGGCGATTTGTCGATTTAGGTTCGTGTGGGCCAGACGATGGCGCTCGCCGTTTTTCGGCGACGGCAGCGTTCAGGTCGTTCAGGATCTGTCGCTGTTGTTCCACCAGAATGGCCCGCTCGCGTGCCAGTTGTAGTTCGCCATGGCGAACGGCGGCGCGGACCCGACGCGTGCCAAGAGGGACGGATAGAGTTCACACCCAACTGCCATTCCTGAAAGTCGCCGCAGCGGTGAGGTTCATCCAGGCGTTATCAGACCAAGCCTCGATTGCCGCGCGAGCTGTTGATCCAATCGCGACCGAGACCTCGGAATCGATAGCCGGCGACGGCGTCCAATTGGGGCAGCGTAAAGTTGCGTGCTGCCAATAGCTCCATTTCGCGTCGCTTGATCATCCAACGTTGTCGGCGCAGTTCGACGTGCCGGTCGAGGCATTCGGTGGTCAATTCATCCCAGTCGAAAGCGATCTCGGCCATCGTCGGTTCTTCCGAAGGTCGGATTAGTCGACCATCACTGGCGCTCAAACCCATCGCCAGCCTCAATCGCCGTTCGGAAGCCTGCACGCCACCGTAGCCACGGAAGTTATTGGTCGTCGATTTTTCGACCAGTCGCCCATACAGAGCATCTTGGACTTCTGCGTCGAGTCGGAAGAATTGTTCGCGGGCCTGCCATTCCTGTTCCGCTTCGCCGCCACGTTGGCCGGCACGATAGAGGCGCATTGATTTCGCGCCATGTTTGCTGAGCTCGCTGGCGAGCGTCAATCTTGGCGTCCAGATCGCGGTACGCGAAATACAGTTCCCAAAACGCGTTTTCCACGTTGCTGATCAAATCCTGCACGCCGCATTCAAATTCCGCCAGCGAGACATCCGTATCGATTCGCGCGATTAATACGCCGTTGTAGAATCCGGCGATGCCCGAGACGCCGGCAATGCGGTTGAAGTTCACGCCCGCACCCTGCATCAAGGGCTGCCGCACTTCGAATTCCAACCGTTGGTCCCAGGGAAGATTCGGTGTAGCGTTGCCCGGGGCATTGTTGAAGTTGTACGCCGTGGCGCTGCGCATGGCCATGTCCGTGCCAGCGGCTGAACGTTTTGACAATTCCACACCGTAGGTGTTTAGGTCTTGCTGGAACAGGCGCGTGCCGCCTCCTTCGAACCGATTGTTCAGCGCGCGATCGTTCTTTTCGAAAAACGCGTTTGCCGCCAGCGACGCGTCAAAGGCGGACAGCGCCCTTCAACACCAAACCGCGGATCCGCTTCGACCAACGCCGGATCGAAGACGGTGTTGGCTGCCGAGGGGACCTCCAAAATGCTCCCGCCCAAATTGCGCAGGACTTGCGTGTTGGCGAGTGCCGTGTGGATGGCATCTTCCAGGGAAAGGTCCCAGAACTCGGCGGTTCATCCAAGTCCAGCGGTGCCAACGTCACTTGGCTCTCGTCGACCGGTGAGGTCGGCGCCGCATCGGGGTATTCGATTTCCTGACTTACAAGGGCCACGTCCGGATAGCTAGTCGGCGGCGTGAAATTGGGTGTCGAATGAGAACGCAGGCCACATCCGCCAAATGCGCACAGACAGACGAAAAGCAGGCCGTCGACCTTGCGAGGGTGGCGAAACATGGGACGCTTTGGGTCAAAACCATTATTTTGGAGTTTGCGGGTTATTTCGAATCATCGGGTTATGGGGGCATCAGGACGCATACAATTCCGGCGGCTTGCCGTAAATTCCGCCAACTCGAGATGGCAAACCGCCTGCATCGCACCCTACGATGAAGGTTTCCCGCCGCGCTATTTCGTCCTACGTCTCGCGTCCGGTGCGGTGGGTTCGCGGCTTCATGCTATCGAGTTCGTGAGGTTTGGATAAAATAAGGATCATGGCAAATTCTGCTTGCACCGCTCGAGCTAGGCCCCTTGCATGATCAACAGCTTGCTGCAGTCGATTTACGGACCGCTCGAACTGGACGCGGTAGCCGGCGCGATTGCCAACGACGGACGGCGCTGGCTGTCTTGCGATCGTTTGTCTGTGTTGGAGCTTCGCCAGCGACGCTGCCGCCTGCTTGCCGTTAGTGGTGTCGATGTGGTGGATCGTCGAGCGGACGTCTGTGTTGTGTTGGAGGAACTGGCGCAATATGTGGCGATGAGCGACGAGGCCGTCGCTTATCCCGATGCGGAATTCCCCTTCGCGTCGGAATTGCAGCAGACGATCGATGGTTACTTGCAGGAGTCGCATGCGAGGCAGCTTTTGGCCGTGCCGCTGTCGATACCCGCTAGTGCCACTGGCGATGTACGCGGCCAGACCGTGGGCGTGTTGGTATTAGAGCAGTTCACGAAACAAGCCGACTTGTCGCAATGGCGAGATCGTCTGTCGGACGTCCAGCCGCATTTCGCCCTGGCCCTGGGCCATGCCCTAGCGCGCAAACATGCTCCCCTTGCGCGGCTGTCCGCGCCTGCAGCAGTGGCGGAAGGCATCCCACAAGAACCGGGCCTTTTGGCCGGTTCTCGGTGCCGTGATAACCGCGTTCGTGGTACTCGCCTGCCTCTTGCCGGTCAGTTTTCGCGTGTCCGCGCGGTCAGCTGCAGCCGGCGATTCGTCGAGAGATCTTTGCCCTGGACGATGGAGTCGTCGATCGCATCTTAGTCGAGCACGGGGATTCCGTTGAAGAAGGCCAGTTGCTGGTCAAAATGAGCCAATCCGAATTGGAATACGCGATCAGTCAGCTGGATGGCCAACTGCGAACTGCGCAACAGCAACTTCAAGCCGTTGTCGCACAGCGCTGGGACGGAAATAGCGATCGCGCGCCCGGCGACGACGAGAATCGCTTGGCTGCCGATCAGGAACGTTTGCGTGAGGCGATTGAAGGACTGCAACAACAACGGCACATCCTCCAGAAACGTCAAACGCAGCTGCAGCTATGCAGTCCCGTGACGGGCGAAGTCGTGACGTGGGACGTCGATCAACGGTTGCTCAAGCGACCTGTACGTCGTGGCCAACGCCTCTTGTCGGTCGTCGATCGTAACGGGCCTTGGGTGGCAGAGCTCGACGTAGCCGATCGAGATATTCGACACGTTGTGCTGGCTCACCAGAATGCAGGCAGCGACGTGCCCGTCACCTTCATGCTGGCAACCGATCCTGCCCATACGTACCTGGGCAAACTGCTGGACGTGTCGCGCGTGACTCGGTACGACGACGAGTCAACCGTGAGGGTTCGTGTTGCCGTGAACGGCGATCAGATTCCGCTGAAACGGCCCGGCGCAACGCTAGTTGCGAGGATCGCCTGCGGCAAACGAAGTTTGGGCTACGCGTGGTTTCATGAACTTTGGGATTGGGTACGAGTCCAGCTATGGTGGTAATGGACGGCGGTACACAGTGCGCGGCAATGACATTCAGTTGAAACGAATCTTGTCCTGAAACGAAAAACCTGATGATGCCAAGCAACCATCGCACAATTCTGCTGGTCTCGCGCACCGGCTTCCTGCCTTCGCTGGTGTTGCTGACCCTTGGGCTTGCGCACGCCAGCGGTGAGGACCTTCGCATCGAGACGGCCGTATTGAGTGTGATTGACGAGTCGCATGTCGCGGCCGTCGAGGCAGGTACGGTTATGGAAATGGCGGTCGATGTCGGCCAGTGCGTCTCGGCTGGAACCCTTCTCGCTCGGCTCGATGATCGAGACGCCCAACTAGAGCGGGAACGCACGCGTATCGAATACGAGCGGGCGGAGCAGGCGGTCAACGACGTAGATCTTCGCTCCGCAAACGAGGCGCTCACTTTGGCAGAATTGGATTTGCGGAGAGCTCGCGAGGCTGTTGATCGGTACGCAAAGAGTGTCAGTGCTGCGCAAATCGATCGGCTAGAAGTGATTGCTGCGCGGGCCAAATTGGACGTCGAGCGGGCGGAGCAGGATATGCAAGCTGCTCGTCTGGCCGTCGACGCCGCCAAGAATGCTATGGTCATCGCCGAGCGGGGAATCGAACGCCGCCAAATTGTCGCGCCGATTAACGGAACCGTCGTGACGGTGGACGTACGACGCGGGGAATGGGTTGATCTGGGCAAACCGGTGTGTCGGATCGTCAATATTGATCGCTTGCGCGGAGGGATTTGTCGAATTCCATCGACTGGAAGGCGACCTGCAATCGCCGAGGTAACGTTCGCAACGAACCAAGTGAAGGAGCCACAGTCCGGCTTTCGGGGCGTGGTCACGTTTGTCAGTCCCGAAGTGAACCGCGTCAATGGGCAGGTACGTGTATGGGCGGAAATTGACAATGCGGAACAGTCATTGCGACCGGGCATCACGGGTTCGCTGCGAGTGCATGAACCTCCGATAGCAGAAGACCGTTCGGTGCATTCGACGCGGCACATGCTGAGACACCGAGTGGATAGTCGCGGTATGTCAAATCACGCTCCGACTCTCGCTGCGACCATCGACCGACCACTGCCCTTGCGCCGCGCTCCCGACTTGCGGTTTAAGCTCCAAACGCTTCGCGGCGTCAGTGGATGGGTGGTCCACGATCCCGTCGCCTTGCGGAACTACCAACTGGGGCCGCACGAACAATTCCTGTTGGATCGACTCGATGGCCAAGTGAGTCTGTCGCAATTGAAGCAGCTTTTCGAGCAACAGTTTGCACCGCACAAACTGGATCTGAATCATCTGCATGCGTTTTTGCGTACCATGCACCGCGAAGGACTGTTGTTAGCAGAGACGGAAGGTCAAGGCTCGCAATTACTGGTCCGCCGCCAAGAGTTGTTGATGAAAAAACGGTGGACTCGAGCCGCCAATTTGCTCGCGATTCGCCTTCCCGGTGTCAACCCATCACGACTATTACGCAGGATCGAGCCGTATCTGAGATGGTGTTTCTCACCGTTTTTTCTGGCCTTCGCGTTCAGCCTAGTGGTTGTGGCGACTTGGATCGTTAGCAGAGCCGCTATACGTGGTGAGTTGCCTGGCTGGCAAGACATGATGAACTGGCGGAGTGGACTGTACATCTTTTGCGCAATTGGGCTAGCCAAGGTTCTCCACGAACTCGGCCACGCCCTGACCTGCCGTCACTTCGGGGGACGTTGTCACGAAATGGGACTGATGCTACTGGTGTTCGCGCCGTGTTTGTACTGCGACGTCTCCAGCAGCGTAATGTCGCTGAGTAAGTGGCAGCGGATTGCGGTCAGCTCCGCGGGGATTGTCGTCGAGTTGCTGATTGCCGCCGCAGCGATTGTCCTTTGGCAGGTGGCACAGCCAGGACCGCTCCGTGATTTTTGCTTCCTGCTGGCCGTCGTATGCTCGGTCAACACCTTGCTGATCAACGGCAATCCGCTACTGAGATTTGATGGGTACTACATTCTGGCCGACTACCTGGAAATCCCGAACTTGCAGTCTTCGTCAAGCCAGTGCTTTCGTGATCTCTGGTCGCGGCTGTTTGTAGATCCTGAACTCGCCCAGCGACTACCGTCACATATCGCCCCAACGGGTGTGTTATTCGGCTATGGAGTGCTTTCGTTTGTCTATCGTCTGGCGATTGTGGTTGGCATTGTCAGCATGGGATACGCCGTATTGCAGCGATTTGGTGCCGAACCACTGGCTCACTTGCTGGCGGCGGGTGTACTGGTAAACGTTATTGTCTTGCCGCAGCTGCCGTGGTTGCGGGCGATTGCCGATCCCGTAACGCGCCGCCACGTCCGCTGGCCTCGCGTCGCCACAGCGAGTGGACTGTCGACAGCGCTGCTATTGCTGCTTGGCACCATCCCCTGGCCGCAACGTCTGTATCTGGATACTGTCCTGCAGCCGCGGGATGCGGAACGGGTTTACGTGACCGTGCCCGGCATCCTCAACCGATGCGTTTCGGAGGGCCAGCAGGTGCAGGTTGGTCAGCCGATCGCCAGTTTGACCAACTTGGAACTCGACTTCGAAATCGCCAAGTTACAGTCGGAACTGAACGAGCAGCGGCAGCACGTTGAGGACCTGAAGCGGATTCAAGGGGCTGAACCCGGAGCTGCGGAGCAACTTCCCACTGCGGTCGCCTCGATGGAGGAATTGCAGGATCGCTTGCATCAACGGACGACCGACCGCGACCGGCTGATTCTGCGAGCGTCACGGAGCGGTACCGTGTTACCGGCGCAATGCCGAGGCGGACACGATGTACGATGAACTGGATCGAGTCGACGGGCCGCCGACAGACCCACAAAACCTGCAGCGGTATTTGGAAGTGGGCACCCTGTTGTGCGAAATTGGCGATCCAGAAACACAAGTGGCGGTTGCCAGTGTCTCGGCAAGTCAAGTTGGATTGTTGGAAGTGGGCCAAACGGCGACACTCCACTGCCGACAGTGGCCGGGCCGACGCCTGGCTGGACGCGTCGAGCAGGTATCGGCGATGGATTTCTCCGCGTCGACGGACAGCACACGGCTAGCGTCGACACCTTCTGCCGACACGAAGTCGAAGCGACACATCGGCGGTGCACCTGACACATCGCTGACCTACCAGGTGCGCATTGCTCTGCAGCACGAAGCACCACTATTGAGGTTGGACAGCCCAGCCGTCGCACGAGTGACCGTACGATCTCAATCGCTCGGACAGCGTTGGTGGAGATATGTGCGCACGCATTTGCGCTAGGCCTGTAGTCGAGGCTGATGATTCAGCCCGCCCAGCATCCGGCCTGCGGCCACCTTCTCCCAGCGGAGAAGCGAATTATGGGATGATTAGAATCGCGCCTGCGATCGTGGCGGCTTCGATCGTGGCGGCGTGGGGATCAATCGGTAGCCAACGCGGTCGATAGTAAGGAGCACAGCTGCCGGGGCGCGCATGGCCTAAGCTGTACACGCATTCACACGGAGGATGTTCCACCAAATGATAGGGCCAGAGCATTACGTTGCCAAAGAAATGTGCATAGGAGACCGCCGGTTGCAGGCACCCGTACGAGTAACCGTAGCGCTCCAGATTCACGTCTTCGAAATACAAGGGATGATAACCGATCGCCGACGCGGCCCAGCGGTAGTCCAGGGTCGGCCAATCGCGACTGGTACCCAGCACGTGATGTAACGTGCCCTGGTTTTGAATCCACGGCTCGGCGTAGTCGGGCGGTGTCAGCTGATTGGCGGGACCGATTCGTAGATCGATCTGGTTCATCGGTTTGATTTCGGGGACCGCCCGGTCAAGTTCTGCGTCGTCGGCCGCAACGAACTTCACCTGATATCTGTTTGTCGCATCGTCGTACAGAAAAATGGTCTGCCGCGCGGTTGCCGACGTGCCAGTCGGTCGAACGGCCTCGGCCGGTTGTTCGAACGACGACCGAGTGACCTGCGGTTGCTGCGCGAGTTCGGTGGTGCGTCCGGCCCGCCGCGATGGTGCTGGGTGTTGGAGCGGGACGGACAAAGCAACGGGGGAGTGCGTGGCGACCGAATGGACGGGTGCCAGGCGACGAAGCGCAGTAGTTCAGTCGTGGCGCGGGACATGGTTTGTCCACTCCGGCGGCCAATGCCCAGGCGGGAGCGAGGCAGATACAAAGCCCGACGAGGCGGTCAACCGACCGCCGAATTGGGCGCGTGTGTTGTGGAAAACCGTGACAGGTGGACATGGGTATCGGGGGGCCTCGCACGGGCGACGTGAAGGATCGTTGCAATCCGTCCTATCGGACTGACTGGTGCGACGGGCTTAATTCGGCTCGCAGAATGGGGTCGAGCGGCGAGGCGCAGGGTCCGGGTCGCACGCTTTTAACGATTGTGACGCACCTCGCCCGGTGATTCCTGGATTCGGACCCCGCCAGAAGGGGTTGGGGGGCGGCGGCAAGCCCCCTATTTGACCGCACTGGCGGGGCTGACAATAATCGAGGTTTGCTGCGCGAGTCGGCTTTCCGCGCTCGCTTCTCGGTATCAAGTCGGGGTCCTTCCACGTCGACCCGTAGGTGGCGGACGGGTGATGGAGGGCAGCGAAACGGAAACGTCTGTGTGCGTCGAAGCTGATGTCTTAGCGGGTCTATCCGAGATTGGGCCGTATCAATGCGCCACCCTGTTGGCCGAAGGTCGCCGCGCAACCGCGCCGGCGATCGTTCCGACGTGCGATTGAGTTTGATTCGCATGGAGGACCGCGTCTTACTGGACGCGGCTGGATTACTGACACCCGTCGAATCAGTAGGAGCGGAATCTGCCGTCGACGCTGCCAGCGCGAACGTCGCCGTAATGGACTCGCCGGTGGCGGTACAGCCAACGGTCACGGATGCGTCCGCGGCGACGGTCGAGGGTCAGATCGCGGCCAACTTCGACTCGGTCGTTCGACGGGTCGACAAGACATTGATTTTTTCGGACGTCGCTGTAGCACGTGACAATCAATGGGTGATTTCGATTGTTGGCGGGCAGCTCCAGATTCAGGATCAGGCGGGGTTCACCTTGGGGACGCAGATTGCCGGGGCGACGGGCTCGGGATCCAACACGCTCACCATACCCTTGGCGAGCCTTCAAGGCGTCGACGAGTTTTTTATCGACACGGGCGGTGGCAAGAACAGTGTCACTTTCGATCTTTCGCAGCACGCCGATATGCTGCTAGGGCAATTTGAAAACATACGTGTCGAAGCGAATCCATCGGTGGACGCTTCGTCGAATCTGACGGTCGCGTTTATCGGGGATCCGACGACCGATCTAAAATTCCTGGCTCCCGTGAATCGCAACCAGCCGGCACAGATCGAAGTATTGCGGGCCAATCAGCAGACGACGTTTTACATCGATGCCAACAGCACCGTCGATGTCACGGGAATGCATCGAGCGGATTTCGTTCGATCAGGCAGTGGACCTCAACAACTGAAGGTTTATGAGGGACGGGATTCCACGACGCAGCAGCACGACGCACTCGTCGCGCAGTTCCTCGTGCCGCGATGGGGCGAGCGAACAGTGCAGTTCTATAACAACCAGACCGTATCCCTCACGGTGGATTCTGCGACCACGACCAGTTCGCAGATTACGGTCTCTGGCGCAGCGAATCATCATCAAAACGGCAACCTGATTCTCGATGTCGGCTCGGTCAACGATGGACGGCCGCGAAGTGTGATCATCGACGGACCGGTCGCTTTGGCCGGCAAATTGACCATCCGTACCGGGACACTCAAAGTCGAATCGCCGGTGCAAGCTGTCGGCGATATCGACATCCTTGCCGTGGGCACGGTCACTTTGGAGGGTTCTGGAGGCCTCCAAGGAAGTGCGATCACGGTCACGTCGACGGGCGCGAGCATTCGTGGAAGCGCCGCGGGCGGAGTCGTGCTGACGGGCCAGCAACTGTCGCTGACCGCTGCGACCGGCATCGGCACTCAGCAACAGCCTCTTCGCACGCAGGCTGGCTCGCTGATGGCCACCGTGACAGGCAGCGGAGGGATCTTCGTCGATGAATCCGATGCGGTCATCCTGACGGGCGTGTCGTCCATCAACGGACCGGTCCAAATCACGGCGGGCGGTCCGTTGACCGTATCCAACGCCACGTCTGTTGCCGCTGCGGGCGCCATCCAACTACAGGCTCAGGGCGGTCCCTTGCGAGTTTTGGGTACGATCCGCACGACCGACGGCGACATCGATCTGACTTCCACCGGAAACGTCACGCTTGCTGCCAGCTCGCAGCTCGAGACGATCCGAGGCACGATTACGTTGAGGGCAGACATCGCCAATCAGGGGACGGGCGATATACGCGTCGCCGGCAGCATCAACAACGATCTGGGAACGACGGTGTTTTGGGTGCCGAATTCCTCGAGTCAATTCACGGGACAGATCACGGGAGATGGCACGGTAATCAAACAGGGTCCGGGGATTCTGACCATCGATGCCACAGGAAAATGGGCGCACGGCGGCGCAACCTTGATCCAGCAAGGCACATTGGTGGTCGACGGCAGCATTACCATGTCGTCTCAACTTACGCTGGCCGATTTCACGACGTTGCAGGGAGGCGGCCAGATCAAATGCGCCCGTGTTCTCGAACCGTCCCACCGCCCGCATCATTTCAACGGGTAACCTGAGCGTCGGCGACGGATCCGCGGTTGGCTTTGCATTTGCTGGTACGATCATCATCCAGCCGGGGCAGTCGCTGACGATTCGTGATGCCGATCAGGCTCAGCTAGGACGACTGACGGAGTTGCGCAGTGGCGCGATCCTCGTCGCACCGGGTGGAGTAGAAGTTGGTTCGGGCGAACGATTGACGGGGACGGGAACGCTGCAGACGCACGTGTTCGTCGCGGCCGGTGGCGTATTGGCACCCGGCCAGCCAATTGGCGTGCTACGCGTGGCCAATATCACCCTGCAGCCCGGCGCGATCCTGGAAATGGATTTGCGGGGCGTGCAACCTCAGTCCTACGATCGACTGATTGTGGTAAATGGAATTCAGGTCGAACAGGCCCTGCTTCAACTGAATGTAGGTTCTTTCAGCATTCCGCCTGGCGCGGTGTTCCAACTGATCGAAAATGCGTCGCCGAGTGCGATTGGCGGCTTCTTTCTCGATGTTCGCGGCACGCTGCTGACGGAAGGATCGTCGCTACAGGTGGGTGGCATCGATGCGACGATTAGCTATGCCGGTGGCACGCGGTTGACCGGTTTGGTACTCGTCACGCGCGGCGAGATTCTATTCGTCCCGTTGCGCCCGGCGGCGAAAAGTACGTAACGCTGTTCATCCCCACCGCAAGTACGATTCCCCTCCGGCCGGAACCGGCGGGAATCGTATGGCAGCGTTCCGACTTTAGTTCGCAGACTCAGATCGAGTTTTCGGACCAAGTCGAACGAAAGGGTGAAGCGGAACTGGACGAGGACGTGCGGCTGTTCTTCCGCATTTATGATGATGCAACGGACCTAGAGTCGTCGCAAGAATTCAACTTAGACCCCGAGTTGCTGGCGAACCTGCCGTCGCTGTTCGAAAAGTACGAGTTTCCTGACGGACACTATAAGATTTACTTGCAGGAAGTGGGGTCCGAGCGAGTGCGTCTGGTATTGGACGTACACGTGTATGAGGGCAAAGTTGTACCGGAGAATTTCCGCGAGGCGGAGCGGCCGTTCGTGGTAGAATCGGCGCGGCCGGGAGACGATTCCGGCGCCTCGACCGCGGCGCAAAACGATGCGGACTCTCCGTCGTCAGCCGCCAGCGACGCGGATGCTCAGCAGCTAACCGAACCTGAACCTATCATCAACGACAAGCCAGCGACGCCTGTTCCCCAAGATGAATGATGAGCGAGCGCCAATTGCGTTCGCGTCCATCGCCTAAGGTTGTTGCGGTCATTATGGACATCGGCGCAGCATACAGGCGAAAACCGCCTTGTGAAGGAAGATTTCATGTCCCGATGTCCGAACTGCGGTCGCGAACTTACGTCGGACGACGAGCGTCGCAAGGTATGCTCGCAGTGTCAAGCAGACTTGTCGGTCGCCGCCACGGTCGAATTGAATTCACCGGATGCCACAATCGATTTCAGTGCGACACGAAAGCCGGCGGATACGCCGCCACCGGCGGCCCAGCAGACGATTGATCTCGCCGCGTCGGCTTCCGAAATTGTTACGATTGGATTTGACGCGAGCTCAAAGGGCGTCGATGGACCGAACAAGGAAGGCGGCGCAGACGCAGGAACGCCAGATCAAGATCCTTCGTCGACGGTCGAGTTGGCGATGGCCGCCGGCGGAAGATCACCGGACGCGACGGTTGATCGTCCTGACAACGCGACGGTCGATTTGCCCGCCGCCAGCACGGACCCGCTAGACGTCGAACTCATTCAGCAAACGTGGCAAGGTGCCGACGCATCGCAGTCGCCACTCGCCACAATTAAACCATCCATGTCGACGCCCGCCACAAGCACGTCGACGTTGGTCGTCCGCGGTCGAAACGTTCGTCCCGCAAATACGGAAGACGTGACGACGGCAGATTACGACCTAATCGAACAATTGGGCGAAGGCGGGATGGGAGTGGTCTACACTGCGCGACAGGCTTCCATCGACCGCACCGTGGCGGTGAAGATGCTTAAACCAAGGATGGCGCAGGACGAGGGTCAAAAGCAGAAATTCCTGTCCGAAGCGGTCGTGACGGGAGAACTGGACCATCCAAACATCGTGCCCATCTACGAATTGGGTCGCAACAGCGATGGGTCTTTGTTCTATTCGATGAAAAAGATCCAGGGGACTCCCTGGATGGACGTATTACCCCGCAAGTCGCTGGCGGAGAATCTTGAAATCTTGATGAAGGTTGCAGATGCAGTGGCCTTCGCTCACTTCCGTGGCGTTGTCCATCGTGACCTCAAGCCCGAAAACATCATGCTGGGTGAATTCGGCGAAGTGCTGGTTTTGGACTGGGGACTGGCGATGCCGACCACGGATTGTCGCAAGTCGGTGCACCTGACGGGAACTGTCGGGATGGGAGGCACGCCCAGCTACATGGCGCCCGAGATGGTGCTCGGACCGGTTGAGACGATCGGTAAGCACAGCGACGTCTATTTGTTGGGTGCTATCCTGTTTGAATGCGTGACCGGAACGCCTCCCCACGAAGGACGGACGGCCATGCAGTGTCTGTTTGCCGCCGGCAAGAACGAAATTCGGGAAACGACGCAACGAGGCGAATTGATTGACATCGCCTTGAAAGCGATGTCGACCGATCCGGCCGCACGGTTTGCCAGCGTTCAAGAATTCCAACAGGCAGTTCGCTCATATCAATCGCATTCGGAAAGCATCTCGCTGGCGACGCGTGCTGCCCAAGATCTGGAGCAAGCCAAGCTACAGGATGACTATCAGCAGTTCGCGCGGGCACTGTACGTATTCGAGGAAGCGTACGAGCTGTGGCCCGAGAACGCGCAGGCTCGTCTGGGAGTTACCCAAGCCCAGCTGGCGTATGCCGAAAGTGCATACCGCAAAGGCGACTACGATTTGGGGCTGAGCATTGTCGATGCGGACGCGCCGAACATCTGCGACTTGCCGCAAAGCTCAAACAAGGACAAATCGATCGCAACGCGCGACAACAACGGCTGCGCAACGCGAAACGCGCGAATTGGAGGACTGGCCGCCCTAGTATTCATTGCCGTCACGGCCGGTATGCTGTTGTTTCTGATCCAAAAACAGGAAGCCGACCGACAGCGCGCGATGGCGGTTGCCAACGAATCCGAAGCGAATCGTCAACGCGACGAGGCGTCGCGGCAGCGTGATGAAGCGGATCATCAGCGGACACTCGCCCAGCAGAATGAATCCGCCGCCAAACAACAGCAACAGATTGCCATCACTCAACGTTCCCGGGCCGAACGGAGCAAACAGGATGCAATTGACAAACGGCAACTAGCGGAGTACGAGGCGTACATCGCCTGGATTGGTCTGGCGGATTCCAAGATCAAGGAAAACGCGATCGGTCAGGCCCGTTCTGTACTGGAGCAGTGCACCGCAGATTTGCGCAATTGGGAATGGTATCGGCTGATGTTTCAATGTCGGCAGGGTTTGAGTCGCATTGCGATCGGACAACGGCTGGACTGTGTGGCAATCAGTCGCGATGGCCATTCCGTCGCTGCGGGTAGCCGTGATGGCGGCGTGCGGGTCTGGGATTTGCGCGACGGTCAACTGCAGCACGAACTTCACCTACCCAATTCCTTTGCGACGTCCATCGACTTCTCGCCGACTCAGCCTCAATTGTTGGCGATTGCCGGTGGCACACCTGGCAAACTGCTTCAGCTGTGGGATCTGGCATCCGGTGATGTCCGTGTCGTGCCGATCGAACATACCGATCGAATCACGAGTGTTGTTTTTTCTCCGGATGGCAAGCGACTATTGACGGCGTCGTTGGACAATACCGCGGTTGTCTGGGATCTGGCAGAACAGCGAGCGGCACATGTTTTACGCGGCCATAGCTGGTGGGTGTGGACGGCCCAGTATTCGCGCGATGGACGACAGATTGTCACCGCTGGCCAGGATGGAACTGTGCGAATTTGGGATGCATCCAGCGGAGAGCAACGGCAGAACTCGAAAAATGAGCCGATGCCGTTTCGAGCGCCATCAGGGGCCAGTGTATGCCGCCAGTTTTTCTCCCGACGGGCAATTCGTTGCGAGCGGAGGTTACGATGGTCGCATTCTGTTTTGGCGTCCGACCGACCTGCAGGCCTTCGATTTCGACAGTCTCGTACGCGATCGTCAACAAACAACGCCATCGCTGCAAGATTGGCAGGCACACGCCGCCGCGATCAGCCGTATTGTCTTTAGCCCCGACGGTCGATATGTGGTGAGCGCCGGTCACGATAATGTCGTAAACGTCTGGTGGGCCCAGGACGGCGTGTGGGACGGTGCACCCGTCACGCGGGGTACGCTTTACAAATCGCTGCGTGGGCACGACAGTCTGATCCGCGACGTCGCCTATGCTTCCGAGGACAACGATCAATTGATTTCCGCCAGCTACGATGGTCAGCTCCGCATATGGTCGGTCGGCGAATACGAAGAGTCGCGAGTGATCCCTGGTGTCATTTTGCGCGGCCATGTCGACGCCGTTTTGGAAGCGAGTTTTTCGCCGACGGGCGAGCGGATCGTCACGGCTGAGCCGCGACCGGACGGCACGGGTCTGGAATACGGAGACCGGACAAGCTGAATTGGTGCTGCGTGAAGGACATGCTTACCTGACCTCGACTGCCTGCTTCTTTACGCCGCCGCATCGACAATTATTGACGGCGGCCGTGGATGGTACGGCTCGTATCTGGAATCGCGATACGGGCACAGAACAAACCGTATTAACGGGCATCGGTTCCGGTGCCGCCGCTGCCGTTTCCGCCGACGGGCGTTGGGTGGCCACGAGTGCTGCGCGAGACGAAGTCGCGGTCGATGCCACGAGCGGCGAACGTTTTGCCAAACTCTGGGACGCTCAGACTGGACAGGTCGTGCGTCTGCTGGGGCGGCATCAAGCCGCCGTCACGTCACTCGCGTTTTCTGCGGATTCGCAATGGTTGTTTACCGGCGATGCCAATGGTCGCGGCCATGTATGGCAGGTCGAAACGGGACAATGCCTCGCGACGCTCCGTCGTCATACGGCACGCATTTCGACGGCCGTATTCACGCCATCGGGTGACACGCTGTTGACTAGCAGCGAAGACAAGACCGTCTTTCAGTGGCCGTTGGCATCACTGACCAACGACGCTTCCACCGAGACGCAGGAACTGGTGGCCGATGACTCGCGGATCTTGCGGCATCCGGCCGCCGTCAATTCGTTGGCGCTGACCCCCAAAGGAGACCAGGTGCTGACGGGGTGCCAGGACGGTGTCACTCGGCTGTGGGTTCGCGACAGTGCCGCCGTTATCTGGCAATGGCAGAGTGATTTGCAAGGCAATATCAATGCGGTCGATATCTCGCCCCAGGGGACCTTGGGCCTGGCGGTGGATGTGACCCATAACTTGGTCTATCTGTTGGACATGCAAAGCGGTCAGGAGGTCCAGGTCCTGGATGGTACCGGTGTGGCCGGTCACTTTTTGAACCTTCCGCAATCGGGCGCGATCGGCTGGTCGGCCAATTTTTCGCCCGAAGGTGATGCCGTCGTCACCGTTGGCGGCGATGAAGCCCGACTGTGGGACCTTCAGGGGCGTGAGCGGATGAGCTTTGGACCCCACCGCACGGTTTCGTCAGCCAGTTTTTCTCCTGACGGGCGACGCATCGTCACGGCCTCGTGGGATAACTCGGCCAAGGTCTGGGATGCCCTGCAGGGAAGACCGCTGTTGAAACTGGACGATCACGCAGCGGGACCCTTGGGAGGACATCAAGCGCGAGTCAACTCCGTGGCCTTTGCACCGGTGGGCGGACAGATTGTGTCTGCCAGCGATGACGGCACTTTGAAGATCTGGGACGCGGATTCAGGACGCGTGCTGCGCAACTTGACGGGACACGATGGTGCTGTACTGCACGCTGCATACTCACCCGACGGACAGTACGTCGTGTCCAGTTCCGCGATGCAACGGCGATTGTGTGGGACGCTGCCACGGGCGAGCCTCTGCATCGTTTGGTCGGCCACCGGCTGGCGGTATTGCAGGCCACATTCTCTGCCGATGGTACGCGAATTATCACGGGCAGTGAGGATTTTCGCGCTATCATTTGGGATGCGCAAAATGGCGATGCGCTTCGTTACTTTGCCAGAACAGACGGATCGCGTCACGAGCGTTGCCTTTTCGCCATCGGGCACTCGCGCCCTTACCGGATGCGCGGATCGCACGATTAAACTATGGGATGCAAAAACAGGTCGCGAAGTCCTGACACTGGACGGGCATACTCGTGAAGTTACGTCCGTGACGTTTTCGTCCGATGGGCGGTTTGTACTAAGCGGCGGCCGCGACGGAACGGCGATAGTGTGGCCGACGATTCGGCCAAGCGCCGATGGCACATACCAGTTTGATGTCCCGGCGATCGGTTCGAGTCAGTAGGTATTCGTTTCGAAGAGTCGTGTTAGGGCAGAGGCGTTTGATCCCAGAGTCGATATGGATCATTCCAATGTTGTTGTTCCGACAACAGTAGGGCCTCTAATTCCTGTCGCTGCTGTGCGTAGCGAGGGTCATCGGCTAAGTTTCGCTGCTGCGGGTCAGGAGCGTTACCCGTCAGGGCGATGACATCCGGCATGTGATGCTCTTGGAGCAGTTCGTAGGGATTGTTTTTCAAATCGAATAGCTGCGTCTCGCGTACTGCACCGTCCATCACGTCGTATTTTATTAGCTTCCATTGTTGCGATTTAACGCAACGCATGCCGGGTTTCGTGCCACCGCAATACGCGCCATAGAGCACATCACGGGTACGCTGCCGAGTCCCCTCGAGCACCGGTCGAAAACTCAGGCCCTCAAGTGTTTCCGGAATCTCGATGTCCGCCAAATCACACAGTGTTGGCAGGATATCCATTAAGTAGACGTATCCTGACGCGTGACTTCCCGGTCGAATTCCTGGTCCGCGGATCAGCAGCGGGACGCACCAGGTATGCTCGTATAAGTTCTGTTTGCCCACCAAGCCGTGTCGCCCTACTGCGATGCCATGATCGGATGTGAAAAAAACGAACGTGTTATCTAGTTCGCCCGTGGCCTGCAATTGATCCAGGACTTGGCCAATTTGGCGATCAATGTTCTCGATGCACGCGTACTCACGCCCCAGCTCGTTGCGTATCGTTGCTTCCGACCGATCTGTCAGCACGCCAGACACCTTGGTCTCGTCTCGCAATCCCGGATGTCCGTGGTGAAAGGGATGCGCTGGCAAGTAGTTGATTGGTAAACCCGGCAAGCCAGGACGTAGTGACGTTGGCGGCGTGGCGGTGTTGACGGCTCCGTATTCGGCCAGTAATTCCGGCGTGCCATTACGAGGGTCATGGGGATGAGAAAAGCCCAGGAACATCAAGAACGGCGTCGTGTCGCGAGTTGCTTCACGTTGTTCCAGGAAATCGATTGCGCGATCACCGTGCCACGCGCTGCCATCTTCGGGACTGCTGCCGCGCTTGTCGGCTTCGTGCAACACGTCGAACAAGCGGTTGGCGGGAGGAAAAGAATTGCTTTGCTTGCAGGTACGAAAGGTCACGTAACCCGCCGCGTTGAAAAGCGCCGGCATGCTGTGCCGTGCCGCCTCAAGCGTACGCGCGTGTGCTGCCTCCGCCGAATCGGCCCGAGGAGCTCCGGGAATCCGCCAAAGAGACTGTCCCGTCATAATCATCGTTCGCGACGGGCGACAGACCGCTCCGGACCACGAGCCCATGTGGTGCGCATCGTAGATCACCATGCCTTGATTGGCGATGCGATCAATATTTGGCGTATGGCAGACCGTATTGCCGTAAGCGCACAACGTATACGGTGATTGATCATCCGTAATGATGAATAAGAAGTTCGGGCGGGCTGTTGCCCAGGCCATGGTCGCAGAAATCAAAACAAACGGGACAACCGCAACGAACCGGCGAGGACAGGACGGCATCATGGCAGCGCCCGTTTGATCGTTTCCAAACTGACGCCCAGCGTCGCTCGTGCAATGACATCCAGTTGATCTTCGGGACCGACCAGATGAACCGTGCGTTGGCGGTGGTGTAGCGTTTCGCCCGTCTTGAGGGGAGCAGCGGGGGAAGAGGTTTCGAGTTCGTAAAACGGACCTAGGGGCGGCTGCCCGGGCCGGCGAGCCATCGTTATACGCGTTGATTACGTCGCCTCGGAACGGCTCTTTTTGGAGTTCCCACATCGAATTAACGTAACCGAAATACTGTTCGGGAACGTTATAGTCAATCAACGTCAGCACGTGGCCGGCCGCGTCGTAACTGCCGACTAACCCTTTGCTCCGCTGCGGTGAAATGCCAATCTTTCCACGCCGCGTCCCATCTCCTTTGAAGAACACGACGTCGTCTTCAACCCGCAAGTATGCAGCGGGAACTTCTCCGAAGTAGGCATCGTTGACGCGCGGTCCCCGCGCATCGGTGGGGCCTACCTTGATCGGAATGACCACCGTTGTGGCGGGAGACGGCTTGTACATGCCCAGCAACCAGATCGACAGCATGCCGCCTTGCGCGGTCCACGTGTCGTCACCCGTGTTGGTAAGCCGATTGTCGCTATGGTAGGCGACGGCGCGGACGCCCGCGGGGAGAGGGTTGCCCGTAATGTGATCAATGACATCGGCGGGCAATAGGCGAATTGTTCGTTCGATGCCAACCGAAAAGTGCGTACCGACATGGTTGACGAGTTCGCACGCACGAGAAAAAACTGCCTCGTCGGCCGATTGCGACACTAGCCGGAACGGCTCCGTGTCAATGGGTGGCGGCGTATGCCAGTCGTCGAATTCAAACGGTGCGCGGCAGCAAAGTAGATGCCGAATTGGCCTCCTTCCGGCCCGAGCCAAAATCGTTCCTCCCCACCAAATACATAAATATGGTCCTCCAGTTTGCCGCGACGCTGGTCAGCGGTTAGCAGGCCCTGTGCAATCACGCGATAGTTGAGCCAACCAAAGCTAGGTCCCTCCGCTCCGCCGGTTGTGCTGGTCATCACGCGTCCTTGGTACTGCGGCACAATGGCGAGCTGGCTGTCGCCACGCGACAACACCACGACGTCGGTATGCTGTTTTAGAAAGGCGACGTCGGCGCCAAACGTTGCGTCGGTCATCTTTTGGTCCCCGGGCGGAGTGGAAGCTGGCGACGTCGCTGGCGTTGATGGAGAAGAAGGTTCCTGGCAGATTGCCGCAATCGCTGTCGCAGTCCATATCAACATCGCGAAAGCACCGATCGATTTGCGATGTTTGAGGGGCGAAGTATTCAACTTGGTGGTTTGATCATAAGCCATGGCGCACTCCACCGTCGAAAGCCGTCGATTTTAGCCTAGAGAGACTGCAAATCATACCACGGATGTTCATCGAGCGAATTAAGGAACGGCAGGAAGACTTGGGTGCGTCCACATGAGGGCCTTCGACACGGACTGCTTGAGGGCGATGCCCCATACCGCGTCGACCCGCCAGAGGAAGAAGTGACTCACGCGACTTCCTACTTCCGGCGGGCGAAAGTGGCCGCAGGCCGGATGAGGGGCAATGCATAGCACACCTAGAATGCGCCACGTTTGCCGATACAATGGGCATTTCTCGCTCGCCGGTGACCATCTATTGCCTACGGCGCGAATAATGGCACCACCATTGTCACGCGGAGACTACGAATCCCGAGCTTCCGTTGGGCGCCCTGGCTCATTCGCCGCGACGTCGTCAATAAAGAACCATGCAAGACGTTGACCGATTGATACTTCGTGGATGCCGAGACGACCTCCGTTCGTTATGGCAAACGCTTCTGTTGACCGACATTGTTTACAAGATCATCGCGTTCGTACTGATCACCCCGTTGGTGGGCCTAATCTTCCGCACGCTCGTCGCCTTCTCCGGTCGCGAGTTCTTAGCCGACGAAGACATCCTGCGACTTTGCCCTCAGTCCGATCGGGATTACTACGATTATTCTCGTGGGGGCAATCGCGATCGGCACCGTAGCATTCGAAGTGGCCGCATTGATGACCGTGATGTTTGGTCGAGAACGAAATCAGCGGACCACAGTACGTCAGGCATTGATCTTCACGGCCACCAAGGCGTTGAAGATCGTCCGCGTCACCGCTCGATTGATCGCGCTTTCTCTGGTGACCGCAGCCCCGTTCCTATTAATTGCCG
Organism: uncultured Planctomycetales bacterium; assembly: GCA_963785495.1. Lineage (GTDB taxonomy): Bacteria > Planctomycetota > Planctomycetia > Pirellulales > Pirellulaceae > CAWAVP01. The sequence continues at coordinate 155,551 of CAWAVP010000027.1, forward strand.
GAATCGTTTACAAGACGTTTTTGACGGAATTCGACATCAATTACTATCTGCACGAAAAGCCGCCTGTGTTCCTCGTTTGTCTGGGAATAGCCGGTTTGCTCATTCTGGGCCTAGCAATCATCTTGATTCCGTTGCTTGCGGCGCGATCGATGGCGTTTCCGTTAGTCTTGTTCGAGGGCATGGGGGTCAATCAAGCGTTGGTGAACAGCCGCCAACGTATGGCCGGACAGCGCTCACGAATTACGCTTTGGCTCGTGGCTTGGGGAATCACAAACGCTTTGTTGTCGGCGTGTCTGTCCGGCATTGTCGCCTGGTTCGGTCAAGCACTCGTCAACCCGTCTCTGGAGTCGGTCAACGTGGTGATTGCCGCCGTCGGGCTGATACTGGCGCTCTGGCTGGCGGTCAACTTCCTCACCACGCTGATTGCCAACATTTCCTTTGCGGTCGTGTTGATGAACCTCTATCGTCGGCTCTCGATGAGCTCAGAAGCGGCGTTACCGGCCTCGGCCATCAGCGATTCCCGCCGCGGCCAATTCCTGTTGCGTCGAACGCGGAAGACCATTTTTGCCGGTTGCGTGTTTGCCACGTTCGCGGCCCTTGGACTGGGTGCCTTTTTTTTCGGTCGCTTGGATGTCGACGATCAGGCCGGGATCATGGCGACCAGGGCGCATCGGCCGCGGCACCGGAAAACACCTTAGCCGCCGTCGCGCACCGATCGAAGATCAAGCCGACTGGGTAGAGATCGACGTGCAAGAATCAGCGGACGGCGTGGTGATGGTCGCCCACGACAGCGACCTCAAGAAGATCGGTGGCTCGCCATTGAAGATTTGGGAAGCAACCGCCGCGCAACTGCGCAGGTCGACATCGGTAGTTGGTTCGGGCCAGAATTCAGCGACCAGCGTGTGCCGACGTTAGACGAAGTACTGGAACTGTGCCAGGGGAAGATTCGCGTAAACATTGAGCTCAAGTATTATGGCCACGATCAACAATTGGAACAACGCGTCATCGACCTGGTCAAAGCGCATGGCATGGACAACGACGTTGTGATCATGTCGCTCAAAAAAGCAGGCATCGACAAATTCAAGCGTCTACAACCCGATTGGCCGGCAGGGCTGCTTACCGCCAAGGCCGTCGGCGATCTGTCACGCGTTGAAGTCGACTTCTTGGCGGTCAACGTGGGCTTGGCAACGCCTTCGTTTATACGGGCTGTTCACCGGCGCAACAAGCAAGTGTATGTATGGACGGTCAATGACGCGCTGACGATGTCGACCATGATGGCGCACGGTGTCGACAACATCATCACAGACCGACCCGCGCTGGCCTTGACGGTCAAACGAGAGCGGATGAAATTGAATCCCATCGAGCGCATCCTGCTGCAGCTCGCTGCGGTGATTGGCGCCTCGACCAACGTCGACCTGACGATTGACGACGTTTAGAATTCACGGCCGTATCGCTGCGACATTTCCTGTCGTACGTTTTGCGTTTCCGACTTCAAGTGTTCCATGATCTGCCGTGCGGCATCGGTGCCGGCTTCATATTCCTCTTCGGCGATTCGATCTTGTTCCGACAAAGCCGAACCGATATCTACGTTGGCTTTGGCGAACGGCACATACTCTCGAAAACGATAGTACGGCCCGTACTGGATCACGCGACCGGTTGGCAAGGATCCCACGGTCACCTTCGATTCCGGGCGTACCTTCGCCTGACGCTCTTCGGTTCGCTCGCCCACTCCGTACAGATATCCCACGGCGTCTCGCATTCCGTAGACAACGTTCTGGCCATAGGCCAATAGATCCGGATCCACATTGTACGCCGGCAAACGTTCGATTTTACGCGCGAAGTTATTGATCCATAGCGCGATGTCGGACAGCTCGTTTGACCGCCGAGGTCGCTGCAAGTCGGTTAAATAACGTTCTACACTGCGAAAGTATCGCAACGACGCGGTTCCCATGACATCCTGCTGAGTCTGCGCACTCGGTCTTGGCTGCCGTCTTGGCCTCAGCCGCTGGACTCGAAGTCGTCGTCGCAGGTGAGACCTTCTCCTTCTGACGCGTGACCACGGCAGTATCCAGCGTTACCACACTGAACAAGCGACGCATCCCGGGCGTCGTCAAGGGACCTTCGATTGTAATGCGTTTGCCTTGCACCATGGACTGCCAATCATTGAATTCGTCAATCATTGCGCCGGTCGTCATTAGTACCTGAATGATCAACGGCTTCGCGATAGGTTCTAAGATCGCAGCGTCTTCGCCAAAATCCACCAGCAGTTTCCCGTAGATGCGATCTGTGACGCGGACGCCCAGCGTGACGCCTCGTAAACTGCTCAGCACGCGAGTGACCTGATCGCGATCCAACGCGCAGAAATTCACTCCGCTCGACTGCGGCACGAATGGCTTCCGGCCGCAAAATCTGGTCCAGATCGATAGCCATGATGATCTCTGGTCCGGAGTTTTCGGCGTAGCGAACGGCCTGATTCAGATAGGCTGACAATTCGGCCACGGACTGACGTTGACTGCGCAACACCCATCGAGCGGCGGTTTGTCGACTGGCTGGCGCCAGGACGCCGAATTCAGCTGGCCCGAACTTGACGATGCACAAATCTTGACGCGGCCAAACGGCATCGAAGCCTGACAACGTATCCGTCACGCCTCCGATTCGCTGTGCCACATTCTGGATGGATGGATCGACCGATAGCTTCATCGACGCCGCCTCCCAGAGCGGTTCCATGGTTTCGATTTGCAGGTCGGCTCCCAGCACAAACCGCTGGGCGTTGGGCGGCACAAGCAGCGGCGTGCCGGCAAAATTGTCGGCATACGACTGTTTCCAACCTTCCGCCTCGGCCAAGGGACTCGCAAAAATCGATTCGACGTTCAACAAAATAAGCGTGTTTGCATCGTCGGGAATGCGCAACAATAAGTGATCGTACTCACCCCCCTGAATCGACTCGGTGGCCGTCATCTGCAGGGCCAACCACACACCTAATCCGAATGCGATCCGTTCCACGAGGATTTTCGTCACGGCCAGACTCCTGCAATGCCCACAATGCACCATGAATTCGACGTCGACCTCATACCTTTTTTCACCGTTTTATGGTAATCCAGAGTCTGGTTTTACGCTACTTGATTCATCATGGAGGCAACATGGCCGAGTCGGACGCGATCAACGAACAATTCGGACCGTATCAGGTCATTCGGCGAATCGGCCAAGGCACGATGGGAAACATCTATCTGGCCACGGACACTCGCAATGGTCAACGTGTGGCAATCAAGACTCCCACGGTCGAATCGAGCGACGCGGAAAATCTACTCCGGCGGTTTCGTCGCGAAGCGAGAGCGGCGGAAGATATCCGTCACGCCCACGTGTGTCGTCTGTTCGACGTCAACACGGATTCTCCGCCATGGTACTACGCCATGGAATGGATTGACGGCGTGACCTTGCGTCAATGGCAACTCGATCGCGCAGGACGTTGCAATCGATGACGCCGTAGACCTGACCATACAAATCGCGGGCGGCTTGCAGGCCGCCCATGACGCGGGTGTCCTACACCGCGATTTGAAACCGGACAACATCATGATGCGAGGAGACCAGGATCCGGTGATCGTCGATTTTGGTCTGGCTCGGTGGTTCGATCGAGTCGGACAATCGTTGTTGACTGTCGAAGGATCCATCTTGGGTTCTCCCGCCTACATGGCGCCCGAACAAATTCTGGCCGACGGTGATACGATTGGTCCACCGGCCGACGTCTATAGTTTGGGAGTTGTGCTCTACGAGTTGCTCACGGGGGAACTACCGTTTTCCGGAGATGGCATTGCCGTCCTTTTCAAAGCCGCGCACGACACGCCGCTTTCCGTCAGCCAACGGCGTGAGAACGTTGACGCGACACTCGATGCCATCATCCTTAAGGCGATGTCCAAGGACCCCCAGCAGCGATTTGCATCCGTCGCGCAATTCGCCGCGGCGTTACAGGCATACCAACGCGGCGAACCGGTCGAATTAACGGACTCGTCAACCGACGTCGCACACTCGTCCGATTCGCCCGCAGGCGAACCAGTCAACTCGCCAGGCATTCGTGGTCTCTTCAAGAAGTGGTGGCGCTGAGCCATGAACTGCACAACTTCCTTCTCCCTCCGGGAGAGCTTGGGCTCGCATGACTTCCTTCTCCCACCGGGAGAAGCTGGCCGAAGATCGGATAAGGGTTGATAGCACATTGCCGAGGTCCGGATAAGGGTGGTCTGCATCCTACATACGCGTCGCCGGGCAGCGCAGTACGCAACCGCTCGCAATCGCCGCGATCTGGCTCTGCCGCATTGGTCAATCGACCGGGAATCCACGTTTGCGCCAGCGGCGCCGTCGTGTCCACATCTCGACCCCGAAACGCGCGAAACCCCGCGGCCGGATCGATCGTGTCGCCGACGGACATAATATTGTCATGTAGACTTCGGGCGATATCGGGGTTGTAAAAGTCGCCAGCCTCTTCGAAGACTTCGGCGGCATCGGCCGTCAGCGCATCGGACCAGAGGTAACTGTAGTATCCGGCCGAATAATCATCACCGGCAAAAATGTGCGAGAAATGCGGAGTGCGGTGGCGCATCACGATCTCTTTGGGCATGCCGAGTTCTGCCAAGGTTGTCCGTTCGAAGGCATCCGGATCAATGTCAACATCACCGGCCAAGTGGAGCTTCATGTCGACCAGGGCATGGCCAAGTATTCGACCGTGGCAAACCCTTGATTAAACGTTGCCGCCCGTTCGATTTTTTCCAACAGCGCCTCGGGCATCGGTTCGCCCGTCTGGTAGTGGACCGCAAAACGATTGAGCAACTCGGGTGTCGACAACCAGTGTTCATTCAACTGGGATGGAAACTCCACGTAGTCGCGTGCAACGGACGTTCCGGACTGCGTCGGATAGTGCACCTTGGAAAGCAAACCGTGCAGCGCATGTCCGAACTCATGAAACAACGTTGTGGCATCGTCCCACGAAATCAGCACGACCTCGCCAGGAGCGGCTTTGACAAAATTGGAGTTATTCGAAACGATCGCCGTAATGGGTTGGCCCATATCTTCTTGGCGGCGGTAGTCGGTCATCCAAGCACCGCTGCGTTTGCCTTCCCTCGCATAGGGATCCAAGTACCAAAGTCCCACGTGACGACCGTCGGCGTCTGTGACCTCCCACACGCGCACATCGGGGTGAAAAACGGGCAAGTCGGTTACGGGAGTGAACTGCAAACCATACAGGCGGCCGGCGGCCCACATCATGGCCTCGCGCAGCTTATCCAGTTGCAGGTACGGCTTGACCTCGTTGAAATCCAGATCGTATTTCGCCTTGCGAACTTTTTCTGCGTAATAGCGATAGTCCCACGGTTCAATCGTGATGCCAGCCCCTTCCGCATCCGCGACGGCTTGCATATCTGCGACTTCTTCGCGAACCCGTTGGACGGCCTTTGGCCAGACCTTCATCATCAGCTGCATTGCAGCCTCCGGTGTTTTGGCCATTTGAGGTTCCAACCGCCAATGAGCATGCGTTGGATATCCGAGCAGCTTGGCACGACGTGCACGCAAGCGGAGGATCTCGGCAATGATCGCATTGTTATCGTGCGCGTCACCGTTGTCCCCACGGTTGTAGTATGTGCGCCACACTTGCTCGCGCAGGCGCACGATTGTCGGCATACGTTAAAAACGGGTCCATCGAAGAACGCGTATTCGTGACTGCCCACTTGCCCTCCTGGCCCCGTTCCTGTGCGGCGCTGGCCATCGCCGACACGACACTGGACGGCAACCCTGCAAGGTCCGCTTGTTTGTCAATCCAAGTAACGTAGTCACGTTCGTCAGCCAAAACGTTCTGGCTGAAGTCGGTAAACAGACTGGCCAACCGCTTATTGATTTGCAGCAACTTCGCCTTGTCGGCGGCATTCAGTTTCGCTCCCTTGCGGACGAAATCCTTATAACGCTTCTCCACTAGCCGCTGCTGTGCCAGCGAAAGTTGCTGCATCTCGTTGCCCTGATAAACGGCCGCAATCCGCGCGAAGAGCGATTCGTTTTGCGTGATGCGATCTTCGTGTTCTGCCAGTTTGGGTACAACCACGCGTTCGATGTCGGGGATCGGTCCCAAATTAAGATTTGATGAATAAACACCAAACAGCGATTGCAATCGATCAAGCTCTCGGCCCGCCGACTCCAGGGCCACAATGGTGTTGGCGAAGGTGGGCGGTTCGGTCTGATCGGCGATCGCTTGAATATCTTCGTTGGCGTGGGCGATGGCCACGTCGAAAGCGGCCACGAATTCTTCGGGGCGAACTTGATTCCACGGCGGCACGCCGCCGTAGGGTCCACCCCAGGGTCGCAACATTGGGCTCATTCCTTGGGCCTCTTCCTTCGCTTGGACATGGGTTTTTTGGCCAAATAAGACGACAAGAACCGTCGCCACAATTATCATAAAACGGGCAACGCCGTGTTGCCGCGGTTGCCATCGAGACACGTTCATCTTCATCCCGCTCTCCTCATCCGGGCGGCATAGTTTGCCAAGTTTACGAAACGGCCTGTAGCTTAGCACACCCATTCGATCGGCCAACCTACCCCGTCTTGGAATCCATGAGTGGACACTTGGTGAATCCTTGCATGGGTTTCGAATGGTTTTTCGTGCTTCCGCCGCCTGGACCTGCCTCTTGCCGGCGAAGCCGCGACGTGAGAATATTGGATCAAGCTCCCCCGGATCTGCGAAAGTTCCATTGTGGTCGTGGTCAGAATTGCTACCTTAAATTCATACTCGTCGCGTTTTCTTTCGGAGTCCCCAGGGGTTCCCAATCCTGCCGACAAAAGGTCCCAACGTATGCGAAATTTTCCGCCGAACAATCACTCGACCGAAGCGCCAGCGACTCCTGCCGACCGTTCGGCCTTCACGCTCATCGAGTTGTTGGTCGTAATAGCTATCATTTCGATTTTGGTGTTGCTGTTGTTGCCCGCTATCAATGCCGCACGTGAAGCCGCTCGACGCACTCAATGCATCAACAACATCAAGCAGATCGGCTTGGCCGTAATTAACTACGAAGGCGCCCACGGAGAGTTCCCGCTTGGGGCGATGTTATACGAGGGCAGCATGTGGACGGCCTACATTTTGCCGTTCATGGAAGACGAAAACCTCAAGAATCTGATGACGATCGGCGAGGACAGCTACGGCAATTTTCAATGGGCTCATCCGGGTCCGTATCGTTATCCAATCGACGACAAGATCTATCGGAACGTGATTGCATGCGAAACCTTCATCCCCTCGTTTCGTTGTCCCTCGGGGGCGATACCGGATTTCCAATACGACGTATCGGCGGATAACTGGCATGTGATGCGGCGAGTGCCCGGATCGTACCTCGCCTGTGCCTCGGGGATTGCCGTCGATCAAAATGACCCGATCGGCCTGCCGGAGATGGATGGCGTCATGTGGGGAATCGACAAAGACAAGCTCAAATCGGTCAAGCCCCTAAAGATGCGTAAAATCAAAGACGGCACTTCCAAGACGCTGATGGTGGGCGAGGCCTTGCATGATGCCGTAGCCCAACGACAATTCGGCATGACGCCGCGAATCAACTCGCGGCGATCGCAATGACCATTGGTACATCGGCAGCGACGATGTCGACACCACGGCTAGCGATGTCTCCGAAGGCCTCGGTTCGACCGGTGTCCGGCCGAACCTGCAGCAATCGTATCGTTGCGGCAATGGCGCACCGAACGCCGAATGCCAGCAGCTTCAATTGTCATTTTCCAGTGCGCACCGCGGCCTTGTGAATGTTGTCATGTGTGATGGCTCGGTCAGCAACGTGGTCGATGAGATTGATCCGATCGTGTGGAGCAATATGGGAACGGTCTCGGCAGCGGCCGGCGAGAAGGCACGGCTGAAAATCCGGTCCATGCGACAACCCGTAGGACAAAAAATGCAACTGACTCGCTTGCTCAATGCGGCGGCCGACGGGGACGCGTTGGCAACCGATCAGATCCTGCCATTGGTTTACGACGAGCTCCGACGGCTCGCGTCAAAGAAAATGAACCAGGAGGCGGTCGACCACACACTGCAACCGACGGCGTTAGTCCATGAAGCCTATGTTCGGCTGCTGGGCGCTGACGACGGCATTCGCTGGGATAGTCGGGGCCACTTCTATGCTGCAGCGGCGGAGGCCATGCGGCGGATCCTTGTCGAATCGGCGCGGCGGCGTGATAGTCTGAAGCGCGGAGGCAATATGGTTCGCCGAGAGTTGGACGAGGCGATTGCGAGATCCTTACGAGGTGATGCGGACACCCTGCTGTCCCTGGATGAAGCGCTGGCCAAACTGGAGAGAATGGATGCTGATGCGGCACAATTGGTTAAGTTGCGTTTCTTTGCCGGCTTGACAATCGATGAAGCGGCCGCGGTGTTGCACATTTCGCCTCGCTCAGCCAAGCGAAATTGGGCCTTCGCCGCGCCTGGTTGCAGCGAGAAATCGAGCACAAATGAATCAAGCGACACGCGTGTCATGACGGTCGACGAGGAAAAACGCATCTTTCTTGAGGCCCTCGATTGCGGCACTGAATCCGCGCGCACCGCCTATCTGGACAAAGCCTGCGGCAGGGCCACGCAACTGCGACGCGATATTGATCGCCTACTGGTCGCCCATGATCGCAAGGAAAACGTTGTCGATCAATTGCCACAGCCGGTTGCACGCGTACGAGCGCAACTGCAGGCTGTCGCGGGAGTGAACCCCAACGCCACCTTGGATTATCTCGCCAATTGTACCCTGACTCCCGATCGCACTGGCGAACTCATCGGCCCGTATCGCCTAATGGAACAGATCGGCGAAGGGGGCTTCGGGCAGGTGTACATGGCTGAGCAGCACCAGCCGGTGCGCCGCCGCGTGGCACTCAAAGTGATCAAGGCCGGCATGGACACCCGGGAAGTCATCGCCCGATTCGACGCCGAGCGGCAGGCCTTGGCCATGATGGATCCACCCGCATATCGCCAAGGTCTTGACGCCGGAACGACGGCGTCGGGGCGGCCGTTCTTCGTGATGGAGCTGGTCCGCGGCGTCCCTATCACCGAGTTCTGCGATCAGCACGAACTCACCACTCGCGAGCGGCTGGAATTGTTCGTCACCGTCTGCCAGGCCGTACAGCACGCCCATCAAAAAGGGATCATCCATCGCGACCTCAAGCCGTCAAATGTGCTGGTCACGACTGCATGACGGCACGGCCCGTTGTCAAGGTGATCGACTTCGGCGTGGCCAAGGCGATGAGCGGCCAGCTGACCGACCGAACGCTGTTCACGCGGATTCACGCAAATGATCGGAACGCCGCTGTACATGAGCCCCGAACAGGCGGAGATGAGTGGCCTGGACGTCGACACCCGCAGCGACATCTATTCGCTGGGAGTGATGCTGTACGAACTGCTGACCGGCACGACGCCGTTCGATCTGCAGCGATTTCGAATGCGGCCGCTTTCGACGAAATGCGTGCGGATCATCCGCGAAGAGGAGCCGCCGCGGCCCAGCACCGGCTGACAACGCTGGCGCAACACTCGGTCCCGACCGTCGTCCACTGCGCAGCGGATCGAGCCGCGAAAGCTCAGCCAATCGTTGCGCGGCGATCTGGACTGGATCGTCATGAAGGCGTTGGAAAAGGACCGTCGCCGCCGCTATGAAACCGCGGCCGATTTCGCCGCGACGTGCAACGGTACTTGGACCAGGATCCCGTAGTGGCCCGTCCGCCCTCGCCATGGTACCGCTTTAGCAAGTTCGGCCGCAATAAAGTGGCGCTCACGACCGTCGCTCTGGTGCTGGCGGCACTTGTGGTCGGCACGGCGGTGAGTACGTGGCAAGCGGTGTTGGCGACGCGAGCACGCGCGGAAGCCGATATCCTGCGTCACAACGCGGTCGAATTCGCGCAGCGATTGAAAGATGCCAACGTGCTGATCGATAGCGCCCAGGCGAACGCGGCTGAGCGTCGCTGGAACCTGGCGTTGCAGCAGTACACGCAGGCAACCGAACTGCAACCCGAGCACTATTTGGTGTGGTCCGGTCGAGGCTCACTGTTCCTGCGACTTGGACTCTGGACGCGCGCCGCCGACGACTACGCGCGAGCTCTTAGATTGGGTGCACCGGCAAATAATCCGGGCTGGTGGGGTGTCCCGCAGTTGTGCCTGTTTGCAAACGATACCGATGCCTACCGGCAATGTTGCGACGCCCTGACGACGCAATTGAATCGATCGACCGATCCACACTTCGCTTCTTTTGCCATCCGGAGTCTCGCGGCCTCGCCGGGAGAGCAGGCGCAGGATGTCGAAACTCGCGGCACGAGCCGAACAGCTACTGGCCAGGCGGGCGGTCGAAAACTTCCGCCCACCTGGTCCACCGCCAGATGACGGATCATCGCCGCACTTTCGTCCCCCTCCGCCCCACCGCGATCACGCCGATCAGCCACCACCGGGAAATGACTTTGGTCGTTTTCCGGGCCGGTTGCCGGCAGGGGTCCAACAGTACACGGCGGGACTGGCCCACTACCGAGCAGCCGAGTGGTCCTTGGCACTCACTCGGCTTCAAGAGGCCGCTGCAGAGAATGCGAATTGGCCTGCTGCCGAAATCACCTACCCGGTGTTGGCACTCGTGCATCACCAAATGCAACAACCCGATGTGGCCGCCGATGCACTCGCGCTGGGCCAGACAGGCCATCGATCGCTGGACGACGCAACTGGAACAGAATGAACCCAGTGCACTTAAGATTCCGTGGTTTGATTACATCGAGTGCGTGTTGCTGTACCGGGAAGCGCATCAAACGATTACCGGCGTTCCCGCTCCAGATCAGCAGCGTCTGCAAAACGACGAAGCGCGTGGGTACGCGGCGGCTGCTCGACGATTGAGACGAGTCATGCCCGGCCCCTGATCCGGCCTTCGGCCACCTTCTCCCGGGGGAGAAAGTAGGCATGTGAGTCACCTGCGCCCGTAGGGAGAAGCGACTTCTACGTGGGGATGCCCGTCTGCCTGGCGGTAGAGAACGGCCACGATCGGTGGGCAGCAATGCGTTTTTCCAATTTCCTGGCCCGAATTCCGCGCGAATTCGCCATGCTATTCCGAGCGGCAAGCTTGTCGGGACGCGAGGTTCTGGGCGTCTCGCCGCATCCGATTCCCCTTTCCGGAGATCCTTGTGATGGCGTTCCTCTTACCTTGTTCCCGCGTTGCGCGCGTGGAGGTGTGGCTCGTGGTGTGGCGGGCGTGTTGCTAACTCTCGTCGCCTTTGGTCGTCTGCCCCTCGCGTCGGCTCAGCCCCCCGCGAGTAAGGGGCCACCGGAGACCAAAGGGGGACTGTCGATTAACGAGCCAGGTGCCTTCCAGGGCTACTCGCTACTGGCTCCTATGAATTCCCAGGAGACCTTTCTGATCGACATGGAAGGCCGTGTCGTCAACACCTGGAAAAGCGACTTCACACCGGCTCTGGCGCTTATCTGCTGGAAAACGGCCACCTGCTGCGGCCCGGTGCTGTACGTGATTCCGGTCATGGCGGCCCAGGCTCCGGCGGACGGATCCAGGAATTCTCGTGGGATGGTGATCTGGTCTGGAATTTTTCGTACTCCACCGATCGCGTACATCCTCACCACGACATCTGCCCACTACCCAATGGCAATGTACTGATGGTCGCTTGGGACAAGAAGACGGCCGAGGAAGCGGTCGCCGCCGGACGACGGCCGGGAACGGTCGGCAACGAATTCCTGCCTGACTGCATCCTGGAAATCCATCCTACCGGTCCGAGCTCGGGTGAAGTGGTCTGGGAGTGGCATGCGTGGGACCATCTGGTCCAGGATGTCGACCCGCAAAAGCCGAATTTCGGCGACGTTTCGGAGCATCCCGAGCTGATCGACGTCAACTTTGGCGAAGACACCATGGCGCGATGTTGAACGATCCAGAACAGTTGGCCAAATTGCGGTCATTGGGCTACGTCGGCGGAAGTAATCCGGCCGCTCCGGCCGACGGACCGGCGCCACCTAAATCGTCGCAGGACGATGCCGCACGACCCGCAGACAATGACGACAACGCCAACGATGCGGCCCCCAATCCTCCCGATCGTGGTCCCGAGGGCAGACGCGGTCCAGGCGGCCGTCGCGGTCCACGTGGGCCTGGTGGCCGAGGTGGCCCGCAATCCGATTGGATGCATACCAATTCCGTGGCGTACAACCCCCAGTTGGATCAGATCATGCTGAGCATTCATGAGTTCAGCGAAGTGTGGATTATTGACCACGGCACCACCACCGAGGAAGCCGCCGGACATACGGGTGGTCGGCAGGGCAAAGGGGGTGATCTGCTCTACCGCTGGGGAAATCCGCGGGCCTACCGCACGGGCAGTAACGTCGATCAACGCTTATTCGCTCAGCACTGTGCCCATTGGATTGCCGCTGGCCTGCCCGGCGCGGGGCATATGCTGGTCTTCAACAATGGCAACGGACGTCCCGATGGTTCGTACTCGACGGTCGACGAGGTCGAATTGCCGGTGGACGAGAACGGGAACTACCTGCGTGAGGAATATGTGGCCTATGGTCCGGATCGAGCGATCTGGAGCTACTCCGCCGAAGACAAATCGTCGTTTTATTCCATGCTGATCTCCGGCGCACAGCGACTGCCCAACGGCAACACGTATATCTGTTCCGGCAACGCCGGGATCGTCTTCGAAGTCACGCCGGACCACGATGTAGTTTGGCAATACACCAACCCCAATCAAGATCGCGGGGGCTTTGGTGGCATGGCGCGAGGCGAGCTGCTGCCCGGTTTTTTGCGGGACATGTTGCAGATGACCGACGAACAAAAGCAAAAACTCGACGTGCTGCAGGCCGATATCCGTCGCCAACTGGAGGAACTACTGACGGAAGATCAACGTAAGCTCCTGGACGATCCGCGTGCGATGTTCGGACGAGGTCGCGGCCCAGACCGCCGCGGTCCGCGGGGTTTCACACCTTCACGTCCCGGCGAAGTGATCCCTGCGATGCTGATCGAATCACTGGAACTTTCTTCCGAGCAGCAGACGAAGTTAGAAGCTTTACAGAAGGAAGTCGACGACCAATTCAGCACGATTTTGACCGGCGAACAGAAGCAGCAACTGGACGACATGCAACGCAATTTTGCCCGCGGCCCCGGCTTTGGTCCTCCGCCCGGTTTTGGTCCTCCACCTGGATTCGGTCCGCCGCCCGGTGCCGGACCTCCGCCAGACGGTGCGAACGGGGACGCGCGCGACGATGATACCGCGGGCCCGCCCGGTGGACGCCGTGGTCGACGAGGTCCCGGACGCCCGCGCGGCGGTCCCGGAGGCCCAGGCGGGCCTGGTCCCGGAGGTCCGGGAGGCATGTTCCGCAGTTATCGCTACGGACCGGAGTATCCGGGTCTGGTTGGCAAGGATCTGACACCCGGTGAAAAACTGGTCGACGTTATCGCTCAAAAGGAGAAACCACAAGACTAGCGACCCACGCAGCAGAGCTTGAGCCGAACCGGATTGGGCAGGTGGGCGGATGAGGGCGGTCAAACCGCACCGCGATTTCGTGCCGCCCTCACTCGCCGCCGCAGCGTTGACGTCTCTCGGAAGGAGACGCGAAAGAACGGGAGAACGCATGAACTGTAGCAAAGTGCAAATTGTGCCGTGGATCGTTGCCGTCTGGTGCGTAGTCGTCTGGCCTGACACAGCATGGGCTTACATCGGACCAGGAGCGGGTTTTGCGCTGGCGGGATCGTTCCTGGCTATCTTCGGCGCGATATTGTCCGCGGTATCGATGTTGTTATTCTGGCCGGTGCGCCGACTGTTGCGACTGGTGTTTCGTCGACGTCCGCCACGGAAGCCGCGTTTTCAACGGGTCGTCGTCTTGGGCCTCGACGGATTGGACCACGGTCTGACGGAACAACTACTCGCGGCCGGCAAGTTGCCCCACTTGGCTTCGCTGCGCGATTCTGGTGACTTCAAATCTTTGGGCAGTACCCTGCCGCCGATCTCGCCGGTCGCTTGGTCATCATTCCAAACCGGTGTGAATCCCGGCAAGCACAACATCTTTGATTTCCTAACTCCCGACGAACGTTCGTATCAGCCGAAGCTCAGTTCCGTCGAGATTCGCCCATCCAGCCGCTCGTTGGGTTGGGGCCGGTTTCGCATCCGGCTCGGCAAACCCGATGTGCGACTGCTGCGCAAGAGCCGGCCGTTTTGGAGTGTATTGAGCGACTACGGCATTTTCAATTGCATCATCCGAGTGCCTATCACATTTCCGCCCGAGAAACTGCGGGGCGTGCAATTGTCGGCCATGTGTGTGCCTGACTTGCGAGGCACACAAGGCACGTTCGCACAATACACGACGTGCTCGCGTGATGGCACCGAAAAGACAGGAGGTGAAGTGCACTACGTTCAGCGCAGTGGCAACACGATCAACTGCGAATTGCTCGGACCACCTCATCCGTCAGATGCGTCACGGGGCCCTTTGAAGTTGCCGTTCGCCGTCACGATCCATGCCGCCGACCGCGCTGTGTTGACCATCAACGGGACGCGCGCACGAGCTCCGCCAAGGTGAACATACGGATTGGGTACCGGTCTGTTTTCATGGTGGTTTTGGAATCAAAGTGCATGGCGTATGTCGGTTTGTCTTACTGCAAACCACGCCGGATTTCGAACTGTATGTAACTCCCATGAACATCGATCCGGAAAACCCCGCGATGGCGATCGGCTATCCGGCGGTGTATCCCGATCTACCTGGCCAAGCGACAGGGGCCATACGCCACGTTGGGCCTGGCCGAGGACACATGGGGCTTGAGCGAGCAGGTGCTGGAGGACGAGCATTTCGTCCAGCAGTGCATGGACATCGACCGGCGAACGGGAATCGATGTTCTTCGACGGCCTGGAGAAGGTCCCACAAGGTCTGTGCGTTTGCGTGTTCGACGGCACGGACCGCATGCAGCACATGTTCTGGCGGTACTTGGACTCACAGCATCCGGCCCGCCCAGCCGAAGTTCCGGCGGCAGTTTCGCACGTCATCGAAGACCTGTACCGGCGCATGGACCAGCTGGTCGGGCGGACGATGGCCAAATGCCAGGAGCGACCGACACACTGTTGATGGTCATCTCGGACCACGGTTTCAACACGTTCCGCCGCGGCATCGACCTGAACCGCTGGCTGGAGGAGAACGGCTATCTGGTCGTCGACGATGCGCGGCGGCACGTCGAAGCACTTGGCCGGCGTCGATTGGTCCGAGACTCGTGCCTTTGCGATCGGTTTGACCGGCATCTTTATCAATCTGCAAGGGCAAGTTCGACACAGGGCATTGTCGAACCCGGCGAAGAAGCCGAGCGACTGCGGAACGAGATTCAGCAGAAGCTCGGTGACGCTGGTTGATCCGGCGACGGATAGCCCGGCGATCAAGCGCGTCTATCAGGCCGCCAAGGTCGTACCGCGGCCCGTACAAGGATCATGCGCCGGACCTGATCGTGGGCTACGCCAGCGGATATCGCGTGTCCTGGGACGCCGCGGTCGGTCGAACAAGCCGCGAGGTTTTCCATGACAACACAAAGGCCTGGAGCGGCGATCATTGCGTCGATCCGTCGGTCGTGCCCGGCGTCTTGTTCTGCAATCGCAACGATCGAACCGAGCAGCCTCGATCTACTGGACATCGCGCCGACGGTGCTGGAAGTATTCGGCGTCCCCGCACCGGAGTACATGGACGGCCGGGTCCTGTCGATTGGCGAAACGGCGAGCCAGCGTCCGGCTAATGACGACGCTCGCACTCAACCTTATTCATCTCAGGTGGCGTGATGTCGGACATCCGACACCGCCGCTCGTTGGAAACGTCAGGCACGTTCTTAAAGGCGCGCCGCCGCGACGGCCGCAGCCGGCGCGGTCAGTGCGCCGCTGGCGTCGTACTGGCTAGGCGGCGTAAACCGTGTGTCGAAAAGCCTTGGCAAGAAAGTGATCGTGATCGGCATCGACGGCATGGACCCGCGATTGTGCGACAGCATGATGCAAGCAAGGGCTGCTGCCGAACCTGGCCAAGATCAGCGGCGCCGGCGGCTTCAGCAGCCTGGGCACCAGCATTCCGCCGCAAAGTCCCGTCGCCTGGGCCAATTTCATCAACGGAGCGGGACCCGGCTCGCACGGCATCTTCGACTTCATCCATCGGCATCCGCACGACCAATGTGCGCCGTTCTACTCGGCCGCCGAAACGCTGCCGGGCGAAGGCTGTTGGGAAATCGGCGACCATCGGCTGCAGCTCGACTTCTGGCCGTTCAATCACACAGCCGCCGAAGACCGTCCTGCGGCGCCAGGGCGTGCCATTCTGGGATTACCTGGATGCCGCGGGCATCCCTTCGACGTTCTACGATTTGCCGTCCAACTATCCGCCCAGTCCCTCGCAGTACGGCCACCATCGCTGCATCTGTGGCATGGGCACGCCCGACATGCTGGGCACCTACGGCACCTACCAGTACTTCAGCGAAGACGCGCCGGCAGAAAGCGCTGGAAGAAGGCGGCGGCAAACGATACGCGGCTGGTGTTCGATGGCGATTCGGCCAAGGTCACTCTGGTCGGACCGGAAAACATCGTTTCTCGAAGTCGCCTCAGCCCGTCGACGGTCGACTTTCCAGTGTCATCGAGATACGCGCTTCCAACGCCGCCATGATCGAAGTCCAGGACCAAAAGATCCTGCTCAAGCCGGGGCAATGGAGTCGCTGGATCCAACTGGACTTTGCCCTGTCCTTGCCCGCTCTGCTGCCGACCAAGCACGTGAGCGGCATTTGCCGTTTCTACTGCAGGAGGTGTCGCCGAACTTTCGGCTCTACGTTACCCCGATCAACGTCGATCCCGTCGAAGCCCGCCGTGCAGCTTTCCGAGCCGTCCGACTTCGTCCAGGATGTTTCGGAACAATTGGGACTGTTCTACACAACGGGATTCCAGGAAGATCACAAAGCTCGCACCAACGGTGTATTTGCCGACGACGAGTTCCTGCGGCAGGCACGATGGTGCTGGAAGAGCGACTGGCGCTGTTCGAATACGCGGTCGAAAACTACGACGATGGATTGTTGTTCTTCTATTTTTCCAGCAGCGATCTGCAGTCGCACATGTTCTGGTGGAACTCCGACGAACCCCATCCAACTCGATCGGAATCCGAAAGCTCAGAAATACTTCGGGCACATCAAGAGTCTCTATCAGCAAACTGGATTCGATCGTCGGCGACATCTACGATCGGTATGGCGACCGTGCCACGATCTTCGTGATGAGTGATCACGGTTTCGCCAATTTCGGCCGACAATTCAATCTGAACTCGTGGCTACGCGACTTTGGATACCTGAATCCGCGCGAATGCACGTCGATCATGCAAAATGCCGATTGGTCACGCACGCGTGCTTACGGTCTGGGAATTAATGGTTTATATCTCAATCTGAAAGGCCGTGAACGCGATGGCATTGTCGAGCCGGGCGAGGAACAAGAGAAACTGACACGACAGTTGATCGCGCGATTGCAGGCCGTTCGTGATTACAACGGCAACCAGGTTATTCGCAAAGTGTATCGCGCCGACGAAGTCTATTCGGGCGACGCGACCGAATTGGCGCCCGACCTGATCATGGGCTACGCGCGTGGTTATCGAGCGTCCTGGGCGACGTGCCTGGGTGATTTAACTGCCGACGTGTTGATGGACAACGACGCGGCATGGAGTGCCGATCATTGCGCGGACGCACTGGAAGTACCGGGCGTATTGTGTTGCAACAAACCGATCCGCCGATCGGATCCCTCGTTGGTCGACTTGGCACCAACGATCCTGGGCGAATTTGGACTCCCTACTCCCAAGACCATGATCGGTAAGAACGTTTTCGGGTGAGCGCACGAGAATATGGCGAAGTCACAGCGGACTGCTCACGTTCTCAAACACCCACGCAACTGCCTTCGTAACACATGGAGTCAAGCAAGAGGATTGTCATGAGTCGAATCACCATCGAGCCCAATTTGTATGCCAGAGCAGAACGTGTGGCGGCAGCCGAGGGTTACAGTAGCGTGGCCGAATTCGTCGCCCACGCCATAGAGAACGAATTGAAGCGTGCGGAAGTGGATCAAGCCGAACAACAGGTTTCTGATCAACTGCGCGGGCTGGGCTACATCGAATAATGTCTGTAGTCACACAAATCGTCGTCTGGCTAAACGGGCTGGCCAATACGGTGGCAGCGGTGCTGCTAGCCCCGATCGCAAACATGCCCGGTTGGCTGTCGGCAACGGTTATCGCCGTGGCCACCGGCGTGGTGATGCTACTGGCGTTCAAATACACTTCGAACCAAGCGGCCATCAAACGCGTCCGCAACGATATCAAGGCAAACCTACTCGCACTGTCGCTCTTTAAGGACAGCGTACCGGTGAGCCTCCGTTCGCAAGGGCGGATCCTTGTGGCTGCAACTCGCCTATTGGGTTTGGCCCTCCTACCCATGCTCGTGATGCTGGTCCCCATGTGTCTCTTGTTGGGACAATTGGCGGCCTGGTACCAGGGCGCCCGCTGCAAGTCGGTGAGTCGGCAGTGCTGACGGTCTATCTTCACCCAACCGCCGTAGATCGCATCGCGAGCGTGCAACTCGATCCCTCGACCGCCGTTCAAACAATCGTGGGGCCCGTGCGCGTGCCTAGCAAACAGATGATTTGCTGGGACATTCAGGGGCGCGAAGCCGGCTATCATCAGCTCGTACTTCGTGTCGACGAACAGACCGTAAACAAAGAACTGGCCATCGGCGAAGGTTTCATGCGTATCAGCCCGCAACGCCCCGCCTGGCACTGGACCGACGTCCTGTTGTATCCCTGCGAAGTACCACTCGGCGACGACTCGCAGATCCAAGCCATCCAAGTGGACTATCCCGAGCGCCATTCATGGACGGCCGGCACTCGCTCCTGGCTGCCGTTCTGGTTTGCCGTCTCGATGGTCGCCGCGTTCGTCGCCCGGCCAATACTGAAGGTGAACATCTAAGACCAGAGGGCAGCGACAACCTGATCGCTCATCGTCGCCAACACGGAAAGCCGAACTATGTCACTGGATTCCGAAATTGTTGTTGTGTCCGGACTACCCCGATCCGGTACCTCCTTGATGATGCAGATGCTCGACCACGGCGGCATCCCCGCAATGACCGACGAACTGAGGACGGCGGATCGCGATAATCCGCGGGGGTATTTCGAATTTGAACGAGTCAAGCAGATCAAAAACGATTGCTCGTGGCTACCTCAAGCGCGCGGCAAAGCCGTCAAAATGGTATCCCAGCTGCTCTATGACTTACCCGCTTCGGAGGCGTACCGCATCATCTTCATGCGCCGCGAACTCGACGAAATCCTCGTATCCCAGGAAAAGATGCTCCAGCGACTCAATCGTCCCACGCCGGATCGCAATATCTTAAGCGAGGCGTTTACGCTGCACTTGGATCGCCTATTTGCCTGGTTGCCACAGCAGGGGCAAATGCGCACGCTGATGGTCAGCTACAACCTGTTGCTCGCCGAACCCGAAACGCAATCCAAACGCATCGCCCAGTATCTGGACAACCGACCGCGCGCCGATAACATGCGAGCGTCGATTGATCCGAGTCTCTATCGCAACCGCGCATCCATCGCCGGCCGCTGACGCAACAACCTCTCCCAGCCGGTAAGGCGACTCGTACAACTTCCTTCTCCCGCCAGAAGAAGGTCGCCGAAGGCCCGACGAGGGCGGTACATAGCGGCGTACGCGCCTTCACAACGCTCGCATTGCCGGTGAAAACTTGCGGCGACCTAACGACGACGTCGCAGACCGAGCAAGCCGAGGACGCTGAGCGTCAGCAGCGTCAACGAACTGGGCTCAGGCACCATCGCTCGCACAAACACATTGTCAATATCGCTTGCGGACCATGCTCCTCCGGTACGTCCACCCGCGATGACCCGCCACCCGGGCAGGGCCGCGAGATCCAAACCCGAAACCAATTGATCCGAAAAGATCTGGTGAGGGAACGTGTCGCCGTGGACATCTTCCAAGACCCACATATCAACCAGGGCGTCGCCGCCACTGGGCTTAAGATCGACGACGGCCCGGTGCAGCACGTTGTTGTTCAAGTCGACGGTGCCCTGAACGTCGGCCACCGCCACTTCGGCGCCATTCCAGTTGAGGCTGATTTCGTCGATGTTTTGGAAAATATCAAGCCCGACGGCAAACGCCGAGTTGAACGCGGGACGTTCCCAGGCGGTGCTGCCCTGCCCCATGTCCGCCGGATTCGCGCCGCCCGTGCGCCGTAAATGGATGTCGGAAACAGGCCCATTCCCATGCCATCGGCCGCCGAATCACAGCAGCCGCCGGTATCCGTGTTAGCCGCATCGCCGGTAATGCGAAAGTCAAAAGCCATCCGAATGCCGCCGGGAGCAGGGCCGGTGGCCGTCGCGTTTTCGTCAAAGGCCAGCGAATTGTTGTTGCTGGTGTCCAGATTGGTGAGGTGCGCCACGTTGCCGCTGGCACCAGAGGCCACCAGACCGCCGGGAGTTCCACTGGTGTTGGTGAACGCATACGGGGTGTTACCACCTCCATCGAAGTCTTCAATCAACGCACGCCAGCCGGTTGAACAACCAGGCAAGATAACGCCAGCAAAGCCAACGCGCCGCCAGACAGAATGTGTTTAGTCTTCATGAGCCTTAGTACCTCAATAGTAGAATGCCTACGAAATCGCGTGATGTTTCAAAAAATGGTTAAGCAGTGCACGCGGACGGATGACGTATGCAAGCCACACGGCGATTCGGATCAGACGTCTGCAGAGTGCGTAATGCACGGTGCAAAGCTGGCGTTCCTCAAACAGGAACGGACGAAGGCACGAGAAAGCTAAACAAGCGTCAATTACTTGGCTGACAATATGAAGTCACACGCCAAGAAGTCCGCGTCACTAGCTGGCCTTCCGAAGAAAGAAAGATCTAAAAGTCTAACGGTATTAGCAAATCCTTTGAAACGAATCCTTCGTTCTCACAAAGAGAACTCTCCTATCTGCTTGACGATAATCGATGCCACCTATTTGTCAACGGTTTGTGGCACGGAAAATAGCGATTATTCCGGCAGGTACACCAACGCGAGCATGCCACATGCCGGAACGGGAAGTGGTGTTTCGTTTCGTGAACATCGAACGTGCAGCAACACCACATTTGGGGAGGCAATCACGCCCGACCTCGTTGAACAATTCCGATACGCAGCCGTGGCGGGCGGTATTGGACGGTCTAGAGCAACTGCTCGCCATGTCGTTGCTGACATGCGGAAATAATTGCCTGTCGCACGGCATCCGCCTGTTCGCCCGTCATTGTCTGCTCGCTCGATCGCAGCCGGACAGACAGCAGCAGCCGTTTGCGTCCCGCACCGTCTCGCTCACGGTCGCGGTACGTTTCCTGGTAGTCAATCGACTCCAGCACATCGCCGGCGGCGTTCTTTGCGGTAGCAGCCAGATCCGCCCAACGGACCGCATCTGCAACGACGAAATTGAAATCGTAGTTGATGGCCGGATAAGGACTCAATGGTTGATACTGAGGCACCAGCCGACTGGATTGAATTAGGGGAGCCAACCACAATTCGGCAACCACGGTCGGATACCGAAGTCCCATCTGCTTCAAACCTGCCTTGCTAATGTTGCCGAGCAACCCCACAACCTCGTCACCCAACATCAACTGGCAACTTTGCGTGGCATCCAAGAAGGCGACGAGCGTGGCTGAGTAATCAACGGTTGATCGATGTGCAGCCGATCCAATATGGCTTCGATCACACCTTTGACCGCCAAGAACTCGCGTCCGCTCGTCAGGCCAACCATCCACGGTTCGGCGGGTAGACCCTTGGTCGCCGGCAGATAGACCTTGGCCGTCTCGAACAGTTCGATCGTATCATTTGCCAACGATTCGTTAATGCGCCGCGACTCCAAGAGACTCGGAAGCAGACTCCGCCGCAAGCAATCCGCACCTCGCAGCATGGGTGTGCTGCAGCGAATCGGCGCGGTCGACGTCCAGGGACTGAAACAGTCCGAGAGATTTTCGTCGACGACGCTGACAGTCATCGCTTCGTTAAACCCACTGGCCGTCAACACGTTCCGCAGACAGGACAGCACGCGATGCCGAGGCTGACGCTGCGAAGGCGCCATCGGAACACCGACATCCTCGGGGATTTCGTCATACCCATGTATCCGCGCGACTTCCTCGATCAAATCAATCTCACGCGTCAAATCACGGCGCCAGCTGGGGCTGAGCAACGTGGCCGACTCCTGGGTCACTTGCTGTTGCTGCAAACCCAGATCGCGCAGAATCCGCAGTACAACGTCGTGTGACAAGTCGATGCCGAGCACACGTTTGATCTGGGAAAACCGCAATACGACCGGCTCGCGCTCGACCGGCGACTGCGCCTCCACATCGACCACACCGTGCGCCAGATTCTCCGCCAGCCAATTCCAGAATCAGCTGACACGCACGTTGGCTGCCGCGGTCCAGCCCCGCGGGATCGACGCCGCGTTCGAACCGGTACGACGAAGGACTGTGCAACCTCAGGCTACGTGCCGTTGTGCGGATGGAAAGGGGCGCGAAATCGGCCGCTTCCAGCAAAATGTCCTGCGTATCCTGACCCACTTCCGTCTCGGCGCCGCCCATGACGCCCCCCAAGGCGATCGGCCGCACGGCGTCGGCGATGACACACATGCCGGGTTGTAGCGTGTAGTCGCGATGATCAATCGCCGTGAAGGGCTCGTTCTTGCGCTGAACGCACGATGATTTCGCGTCCTTCGATGCCGCGATAATCAAACGCATGCAGCGGCTGACCCCATTCCATCATCACGTAGTTGGTGATGTCGACGATGTTGCAAATGACGGCCAGCCCCAGAGTTTCCAGGCGGCGTGCCAACCAAGCCGGACTGGGGCCGACCTTAACACCTCGGATCACCCGTGCCGTGTAACGTGGGCAAAGTTCGGGAAAGTCAACGCGCACCTTGATCAAGTCACTAGCAGGCGTGGACGACTCACCCAGTTCGATCTCAGGGTATTTCAGCGGCGTCTGCCACAAGACCGACACTTCACGGGCGACGCCCACGTGTCCCAAGCAGTCAGGGCGGTTGCTGGTCACCTCCAGGTCGATCGCCAAATCGTCACCCACCGGCGTCGGTCGCTCTCGTGATTGAGCCCGGCCATCGCCAGCCGTTGAGCCAATTCGTCGGCCGACATGTTCAGGTCAACATAGTCTTTTAACCAATTCCAGGAGACGATCATGTTCGTCCTTATTCAGATTCGAGAGCGATGACGGACCGCTCGCCGCGGTCCTGCGAAGCCGTGTGGCACGACGAGTTTTAGAACTGCTCCAGAAATCGCACGTCGTTCTTGTAGATTTCACGGATGTCGTTGATCCCATGACGCCGCATACACAGGCGTTCGACTCCCAACCCAAAGGCAAAGCCCGTAACGACCTCTGGGTCGTAGCCTACGGCGCGCAAGACATTCGGATCGACCATCCCCGCGCCACCGAACTCCATCCAGCCGTCATTCCAACTGAAGTCGGCTTCCACGCTCGGTTCCGTGAACGGAAAGAACGACGGGCGAAAGCGAATGTGCACATCGCGAGCCCAGGTAGCTACTGGCAAACAGCCGCAACACACTCTTGAGGTCCGCCATCGTGACGTGTTCGTCGATCAGCAGGCCTTCCATCTGATGGAACATCGGATAGTGCGTGGCGTCGGCCTTATCGGGCCGATAGACGCGCGCCCAACGAAATCATGCGAATCGGCGGCTGCGTGTTTTCCATGACACGAATCTGCACCGTGCTGGTCTGGCTCCGCAGCAATAAGCAAATCGTCATGCTCGATGTCTGAGCGGTCGAGAGGTAGAAGTTGTCGAGCGGATCGCGGGCCGGATGCTCGCGCGGGATGTTAGCGCTTCGAAGTTGTGCCACTCATCTTCGATCTCGGGCCCGTCAGCCGCCGTAAACCCCAGGCGGCCCATGATGTCCTTCAGCTCTTCAATCGTCTGCGTGATCGGGTGCAGATGACCCAACCGAGGCCGAATGCCGGGCAAGGTCACATCGTACGCCGGACCACCAGCGTCGACACCCTCACCGTCCTCGACGCGCCCCTTGGCCTGCCCAAAGGCCGCTTCGATCGCTTGCTTGACTTCGTTAAATCGCTTGCCGGCGGCCGGCCGGTCTGGACCGGCGACTTGGCCCATTTGCTTTTGCGCCGCCTTCAGCCTCCCCTGCTTCGCTCCCAAAAACTCCACTCGTGCTGCTTCCAGCTGCGCTGTATCGGCGGCCGCCGCAAATCCCGCCTCGGCTTGTTCCACGAGTTGATCCAAGTGCGCTAAGAATTCCGACAGAGCCATCAACGATTTCCTCAGCTGAAGAGGCCGCGCGACAACGCGCTCGGTCCGTGTGTGATATGCAACGAGCCGCCAAGAGGACCTCGGCGGCTCGTTGCGATTGCCGTAAGCAGTAGGTCAGCAGGAGTCGGGCTAGGCCGCCAGCGCGTTACGCACTTCGTCCACAATCTGGTCGAACGCCGACGGGTCGTGAATCGCAATCTCCGATAACACCTTGCGATCCAACTCGATACCCGCCTTCTTCATCCCATGAATGAATTCGCTGTACGACATGCCCCGCTCACGGACCGCCGCATTGATGCGAATAATCCACAGTTTGCGGAACTCACGCTTCCGCGCCTGCCGGTCGCGAAACGCGTACGCGCCGGATCGCAAGAGCGTTTCCTTTACCGAACGCAGCAATGTACTGCGGCCGCCGCGGTAGCCCTTCGCCCGTTTAAATAGTCGCTTCTTAGCTCGGTTACGAGCCGCACCTTTTGTCGTCCTCATCGTCCACTCGTCTCACATCAATCGTCCGCCAGGCCCCCTTTCGAATTGAAAGAGCGTTGTACTGCCCGCGCACGTGCCTGCCCGCGCCCGTCTACCGTCCTTTACGAACTGTAGCCGTTGAGTGCCTTGGTGATGGATGGCACCATCGTCTCGTCCAACGACGTGGTCCCGCGCAAATTGCGTTTCCGCTTCTGACTCATCCGCGCCGCCAAATGGCTCGTCCCCGACTGGCGATGCTTTACTTTGCCGGTCCCGGTCAGCCGAAACCGCTTCTTCGTCCCTTTGTGTGTCTTCTGTTTGGGCATGGTTCGTGACCCCAAAGTGGAATACTCGCAGTGATAAGCCCCGCATTTTACGCCTTTTTGCCGTCGGCTTCCAGGCGAGCTACCGCCCATTTGCGAGATTTCCCCCAACCCAATCCCTCTCGTCCTCGTCGCGTCCTCGGCGGCCTCTGCGCATTCTGCGTTAAAAAAAACACGTCCCAGCGCCCAACCGTTTCACTTACCGGGGATCGGCTCGGGCAGCCCCTTAGCAACTTGCGTGCCGAACCGGATTGGGCCGCTGGCCGGATGAAGGCGGTCGGGCGGCGCGTGCGGTCGCCTCCCAGAAGTACCCCAACAGGGTAGTAACGAGCACCAACCACGGCGCTCACCCCCCCCCGCGGACTTGCTCCGCCGCACGGGCCCGACCTACTGTGGACAGGCCTAGCTGCCTAAAATACCTTCGCTTCCTGCCCTTGCTCGCCGACAATTCCCGATCCGCCAGATCGACCCTGCCCATGACACATTCGCCTCTTCGCATCGCTTACCTCACGGCCGGCGCGGCCGGTATGTATTGCGGGAGCTGCCTGCGAGACAACGCGCTGGTGGTTGCCCTCAGACGGCAAGGGGCGGATGCGACCCTTATCCCAACCTACACACCCATTCGCACCGACGAAACGGATGTCAGCACCGACCGTGTGTTTTTGGGCGGCATCAATGTCTACCTCCAGCAGCGATGGCCGATCTTTCGTCGACTGACGATGCCGTGGGAGCGCTGGCTGGATCAGCCGTGGCTGATTCGCCTGCTGGCGCCGACGGCGGTACGCCCAGCCCGCAGATCCTGGGCGAGATGACCTTGTCGATGCTCCAAGGCGTCAACGGGCATCAACGCAAGGAAGTCCGCAAGCTCGTCGAGTGGCTGCAGCATTCACTTCGACCGGACGTGATCAACTTTACCAACCTCTTGATCGCTGGGTGCGCACCCGAGCTGAAGCGGACGTTCGGAGTGCCCATCGTAGTCACACTCCAAGGGGACGATGTCTTCCTGGACTCGCTGCCGGAAGATTTTCGTCGCCGGGCGATCGAGCAAATGCGGGCGTTAGCCGAGCACGTGGACGCGTTTATTGTTTTCAATCGCTTTTATGCCAGCTACATGCAGCAGTATT
The DNA here is from genome assembly GCA_963785495.1 of uncultured Planctomycetales bacterium. Classification (GTDB taxonomy): domain Bacteria; phylum Planctomycetota; class Planctomycetia; order Pirellulales; family Pirellulaceae; genus CAWAVP01. Next base: position 181,784 of record CAWAVP010000027.1, read on the forward strand.
TGAGTTTGCCGGCTGAAAAATTCCACGTCGTCTCGTTGGGTATCAACCTCGACGATTTTGCCGCCGTCAACGGCCGACGTGAACTGGCCACAAACCGATCCCCTACGATCGGCTACCTAGCGCGTTTGGCACCCGAAAAAGGGTTGCACCTGCTAGTCGATGCGTTCATTCACCTTCGTCAACAATCGCCCAAGTCAACGACTCGTCTTCTGGTGGCCGGGTGGCTAGGTCAGCAAAACCGCGCCTACGCCAACGCGCAGTTTGCCAAACTACGCCAAGCCGGTTTACAGGATGCGTTCACGTACCTGGGAGTCATCGATCGGCAACAAAAGCTGGATTTTCTCGGCCAGATCGATGTGCTTTCCGTGCCGACCGTTTTCCAGGATCCCAAAGGGCTGTACGTCTTGGAAGCCTTGGCGGCGGGAGTTCCGGTGGTGCAGCCGGCCCACGGCGCATTTACCGAATTGATCGAGTCGACGGCCGGCGGACACCTGGTTCCTCCGCACAACGCACAGCTTCTGGCGCACGGCCTGCAACAACTACTCGACGACCATGGTCGTCGCCGTCACCTCGGCCTCACCGGCCAAGCCAATGTCGCGCAACGTCACACCGCCGACGTGATGGCGAGTCAGACGCTGAATGTGTATCGGACGCTGCTCGATCGTTGAGCGTCTGAGACAAGAAGTTGACTTGCCGTACGCCTCAAAAGAAACGTAGGCGAGCCGCTCGAAGGCGACTCGCCCATCGATTCGAAAATCTGTGATCGAGCCAAGATGGCTTTATCTGGGCGCGACCGTGCAAACGATTCGGCGGCCTTGTTGCATCGGCGGAGACTCCACTTTACCCGCCTCTTCGAGCTCGCGGAGAACTTCCTGGATCACACGTTTCCCCTCTTCGACGTGGACAATTTCACGTCCGCGGAAAACAACCGAAATTTGCACCTTGTCACGACTCTCCAAAAAGGTCTTCGCCTGCTTCACTTTGAAGCCAATGTCATGTGCGCCTGTTTTGGGGCGAAGACGAATTTCCTTGATTTTGGTGTGGTGCACCTTGCCGTTGTGATGCTTCTTGCGCTGCTGGTACTTGTACTTGCCATAATCCATCACTCGGCACACAGGCGGCTTTTCGTTGGGTGCCACTTCCACCAAATCCAGACCGGCTTCCCGGGCAATGCCCAATGCCTCGTCCGTGGAAATAATGCCTAATTGGCTGCCGTCGTTACTAATCACACGGACCGAAGGAACGCGGATCTGGTCATTGACCCTCACGTGCTTGCTGTCGATTGCTTTCATCCTTTCCTATAAGTGAAATAGAGCGGAAAAACGTAGCCCGCTGGACCGAAACACCCCAAAGTATTTGCCATGCGGCGTCCCCGCGTCAACTGCTTAGTGACCGTTCGGTCGAGAAAATCGGCCTTCGGCACCAGCTCCGGCGCGAAACGGCCCATGCCACGCAGGCCATTGCCTCCCCTCCGTGCCTCGGACTGTTGCATACAACCCATTATGGATATTGAACTTAAGAAAAAGCAAGGTCCACCCCGGCCTCGCCCGCCAACGCACCCGCACTCCCCCCCGGCTTGGCCTCGGCCCATGCCAGGCGAGTTCGGATACGATCGTAGGCAATTCGCGATGCAGGGGCGGTATCCCATTTCAATATTCATTCGACGCGCCGCGTTCGCCGAGCCCCGCGGAGCCGTGATAGGTCTTGCGGACCGTCCGTTCGCGGACTTCCTCCCGCAGCCGGTCCAACGCCGCCTCCACCGGCATCGCACCCAGGTCGCCGTCAATGCGATCGCGGACAGAGACGGTGTGTCCTTCTGCATCACGGGGACCGACGACGAACATGTAGGGAATGAGTTCCAACTGTGCGTCACGAATCTTCGCACCAAGCTTCTCGGCTCGGAAATCTCCCGTCGTGCGGAAACCGGCGGCTTGCAGTTGAGCGAGCACTTGCTGACCGTACTCTTCCGACTTCTCGCTGACCGTCAGGACACGGACTTGTTCGGGAGCGAGCCACAGCGGGAACGCGCCGGCAAAGTGTTCGATCAACACGCCGATAAAGCGTTCCATGGAACCGAGCGGTGCGCGGTGGATCATCACGGGACGATGCGGCTGATTGTCCGTGCCGACGTATTCCAGATCGAAGCGTTGTTCGCTGGGCAGATTGTAGTCCAGCTGCACGGTGCCAAGCTGCCATTCGCGACCAATGCAATCCGTGACGACAAAATCTGCCTTCGGCCCGTAAAACGCCGCTTCGCCCGGTTCCTGTTGAGCGTCGATGCCCAGGTGCTGGCAGACTTCGATCAACGAACGTTGGGCTCGTTCCCAGCTTTCACTGCTGCCGACGTACTTGTCGCTGTCCGGATCGCGGAAACCCAAACGAACCCGGTATTCATTCAAGCCGAGCGACTTGAGTACGAACTGCGTCATCTCGATGCAACCGCGAAACTCCTCCTCCACTTGATCTTCCGTACAGAAAATATGAGCGTCATCTTGGGTGAAACCACGCACGCGGGTCATACCCGACAGTTCGCCAGATTTTTCGTAGCGATAGACGGTACCAAACTCCGCCAGTCGTAGCGGTAACTCGCGATAGCTGCGCGGTTTGGATTTATAAATCATAATGTGATGTGGGCAGTTCATCGGTTTCAAGATGTACTGCTCGTCTTCCTCGATCACAATCGGTGTGAACATACTATCGGAATAGTAGGGATAGTGTCCCGAGGTTTCGTAGAGTTCTACGCGGCCGATGTTGGGCGTATAGACGGCCTGGTAACCGCGGCGAGTGAGTTCTTCGCGGACAAAGTTTTCCAGCACGCCACGAATGACGGCCCCCTTGGGTAGCCACATCACCAGCCCGGATCCCACAAGCGGATTGATGGTAAATAGGTCCAACTGCTTGCCCAGCACGCGATGATCCCGCCGTTTGGCTTCCTCGATCCGATCCAAGTGTTCCCGCAATGACGGGGCATCGAAGAAGGCGGTACCATAGACGCGTTGCAGCTGCTTGCGGGACGCATCGCCTTTCCAGTACGCACCGGCTACCGACAACAGCTTGTACGCTCCGATCAGTTTGGGACGAGGTACGTGAGGGCCACGGCAGAGGTCCAGGAATTCGCCTTGTTGGTAGAACGAGAGCGATGGATGTTCGGCCAGGCCGCTGCTGATGTGCTCGACCTTATAGATTTGTTGCATGTCCTGGCAGACCTTCAGCGCCTGCTCACGAGGCTGCTCAATGCGTTCAAACGGCTCGTCCAGCGCGATGATCTTTTTCATCTCGGCCTCGATGGCCGGAAAATCGGCTTCGGTCAGCGGATGCTCGAGGTCAAAGTCGTAATAGAAGCCGCCTTCGATCGTCGGTCCGAAGGCCAGCTGGACATCGTCGAACACGCGCATCACCGCGCGGGCCATGATATGAGCGCAACTGTCGCGCATCACGCCCAGGGCTTCGGGATCTTTCTTCGTCAGCAACCGCAGCCGCACGACCCCTTCGCGGGGCAGGGCGTGGTCGAGCCCCACGACGCGGCCATCGACCTCCGCCGCCACCGCGGCCTTGGCCAACCCCGCGCCGATCTCGGCCGCGACGTCCTGAGGGGTGATTGCCTGGGAAAACTGTTTTTCGCTACCGTCGGGCAGTTGGACTGTCAGCATAAATCGGATAGACATCCACAAAGAGCACATTGCCGAGCCGCGGGCGTCGGTACAAAGGACGCCCCAAAACAAACGGACTCAGGCAGTTACGATCGCGCCGCCGGACAACGGCACGGGAGCACCAAGTATAGGAAAGAGGACCCTCGGGGCAAGAGAAGGTTCGAGCACCGAGTACGGACCTGAGAAAAAAAACGCGTCTCCGCATCAGGTCATCCCGCCGGTGGGGCGTCCCAAAACGGTCCCGTCTGGCCCCGTCCGCACGTGCCCCCTCCGAGGGCAATGGGCGAGTCCGAGCGACCTTGACGCCGCGCAAGACCCGTCAAACTCTGCGATCCGGGCCGATCGGCAACCAATAGGCAACCTGCCGACCGACCGATATAATGCGACGGTTCCCCGCTACGATACCCGGGCGGCCCACTCCCCGCCGGTCGTCGCAACTCCGGGCGATTAGCTCAGTTGGTTAGAGTGCTTGCTTGACATGCAAGAGGTCACTGGTTCGAGTCCAGTATCGCC
>CAWAVP010000028.1:0-31859 GCA_963785495.1 uncultured Planctomycetales bacterium
ACACGCCGCAACTTTGAACCGTTTCCGATCCTGGGAGTACGGCTTAAAGGGAATACGATTCACGATGTCGCCCGCGACGGTGCGATCATTCGCCAGTGTCGCGGTGCGACGCTGCAATACAACGACGTTGCCCGAACCGGGCTAGTTTCCGTCTCCAACGGATTGTGGTTTTGGGACTGCGAGGATTGTGCATTGCGATTCAACGTGGGCTACGAATGTGGGGCTCGTGAAGGAGTGGACGGGCGCCTTTCAGTATCGATTTTTTCTGCCAAGATTGCTCCATCGAATCGAATTACAGTCATGACAACGAAGGCCCGGGGGTGATGGCCTTCGGAAACCAGGGAACGGGGCAGGGAACCATTATTCGCGGCAACTAGCTACAACGATGCGACCTCCTCGGCGCTGCGTTCTGGCTTCGCCGCCGTGTCCATGCATAGTACCATCAGCGTGGCGACGGTTGCTGAGAACGTCGTGATTGCGGGACCGGGTACCAACGTCTTCTGGGGCACCATGATTGGCAGGGACGACCGATCGCGGTGGTGTACCGCGGCAATGTGTTTGTCGGTAACGGTCGTGCGCCAGTCAAACCGAGTGTCGTCGATGCGGGACGCTTCGACGGGAATCTGTTTATCGACGTCCCCAATTTGCCTGCGGAAATTGAGGCGCAGACGAACGAGTCGGGGCGGGCCTTTGCGGCCGCGTTGGCCAAGCTGGTCGGGTCCAGCAGCGCGACGACCGCCGCTGATCCGGATCCGTTCGGTAGCGTCGATGCCCAGCCGTAGTCCGCCCAGGCCACAGACGGCACAGGCAAAGCCAATCGCCACATGCCAGCCAAACGCCTCCATCAGGACCGCGGTGAGCCAGGGGGCCAACGCCCCACCGCCATTGCCGAACGTGTTCAGAAACGCCGCTGCCACGCCTCCTGCCGTCCACCCTGTTCCGTCACCGCCGTCCAGAAGACGCCTTCGCACATCCCCAACGCTGCCAATGCCAGCGCAAACCAGAGGACCACCTGCTCGGGCCGTTCGGTGCAAATTCCCAGAACTGCAAACAGGGCGCTGGCGACATGCCGCCGATAGCCATCAGACGCCGGCCGCCGGTATTCCCAAAGCGATGGCAGAACCAATCGGCCGACCGACCGCCAACCGCCATCCCACCTGCCATGGCCAACATCACGGTCGACGAAGCCTTTCGACTCGACTCGTCGGCAGTCGCAGCGAATGGTCAAAATAATACTCAATCCAATAAAAGAAGAGGTACTGGAAATAGCCGACCGCGGCATAGCTGAGTGACAACAATAACAGCGTCCGTTCACGGAATAGCCTCAGCAACTTGGCCGGTGTTGGAAATGCCTGAGGCCGCCCGGGCAGGCAGAGCTGTGACACAAGAGCCCGCTCCGCATCGTTTGTCCAACGGTGTTGCGAGGCGTGATCTGCAGCCAGCCAGCGCCAGACAAGGGCGAACACCGCCATTCCGCTGCCGCAGACCACAAACGCTCCTGGCCAATCGAGCCGATCGAGCAGCCAACCGAACACGGGATAGCTGCCTGCGATCCCAATCAGCGCCGGCGGTCACTAATCCATTGGCCCAACTTCGCGATGCCGGCGGGATACACAGAAAGATCGATCGGGCCGCGCCTGGGTGCAGCGGCGAACTGGCTGCGCCGGCCATCCACGGACGACCAACAAGGGCGACCAAAGGCCTGCCGACGAGAGGTCCTGCCAGCCGAAACAACCGGTCATCACGACACAAGCGCCCATGCCCGCGGCCATCGAGGTCAGTGCCTTGGTGGGCCCAAAACGATCAATGATCCATCCGGCAGGCAGCATGCAGACCGTGTAGGCGATCAAAAAGAGCGTGTACACCTGACCCATTCCCTCCTCGCTAATTAATCCGTCACGAATAAACCGTTCGTTGCCGGCTACGGAAATACTGACGCGGTTGAAGTGTCCTAGCATGGCCAGCACCATCAGCAGCAATACGATCAGCCACCGAATTTGGGTTGGTGGCGACGATTCGAATGGGGCGCGTTTCATTCGCAGGTACCTTCGGGGACGCATGACGGCCGGGGCTGACGATTGTATACTCACGTCACTATGAAAATCACGGATATCGAGTGCCATATTCTGTTAGTTCCCGACGTCCGCAAAGACGCCACGTCTTCGGCCCAGGATGACATCGTGGTCCTGGTTCATACCGATGAAGGGATCACGGGCATCGGCGAAACCGACGTCAATCCCTGGATTGCCAGGGCCTGCATCGAGGCACCAGGTACCCATACCATGGGGCTGGGACTGAAAGAGATGCTGCTCGGCGAAAACCCATTAGAACCCGAGCGAATCTGGGAAAAACTGTACACCGGTAGTGCAATGAATGGCCGACGCGGAGCGGTTATCTGCGCAATTGGTGCGCTGGACATGGCGATCTGGGATATCTGCGGCAAGGTGGCCGGTCAGCCCTGTTGGCAGTTGTTGGGTAAGGCGGCAAACGACCACATTGTCCCCTATGCATCCCTGCAGCCTATGGGCCATTCATTTGCCGAGTACCGCGACTCGCTGGTGGCCTGGGCGTTGCGGGCGAAGCAGCTCGGTTTCACAGCCGGCAAAATGGAAGTTACCCTCAGCGGGCCCTACAACCATAGTGGACTCCACGAACCGGACGAACGCATGACGGAAGTCGTGGCCGCCTGCCGTGCAGCGGTGGGTTCCGACTTTGTCATGATGGTCGATGTTCAATACACTTGGAATGAGGCGGAGACGGCACTGCAGACGTTGAGCCGCTGGGGAGACTTGGGAATCTATTTTGTGGAAACACCGTTGCAAATCGACAACTTGCAGGGCTACGCCCAACTGCATCGCGAAGCACCCATGCCGATTGCCGCTGGGGAGTGGCAAAACACGCGCTTCGAATTTATCGAACTAATGGACCAGGGCCTCATTGATATTGCCCAGCCGGACGTCGGCCGCGTGGGAGGATTGACGGAGGCCCGCCGTGTTTGTCAACTGGCGGCAGAGCGGCAGCGACGCATTGTGCCTCACTGCTGGAAGACGGGAATCGGTATTAGTGCGAGCCTCACCTGGCGGCCGTGACGCCACACTGTCCGTTTGTGGAATTCATGCCGTCCGAATTGTGCGATTCGCTCCTGCGCAAAGAACTTGTGGCGGATCCGCTGCATCTGGAAGATGGCGTGCTGCCGCTACCGACTCAACCTGGCCTTGGCTTGGAATTGAATGAAGAGGCGCTGCGACGATATCGTGTGTCTTGAATTCTCGCGTGGGCGGGAAGGCTTGGCCGACACCGGGCATTGCAGAGACCGTTGATAAACGTCAACTTAATCGGGCTGCGATGGTCATTGGCGATTGCCGGAGTCATGGTTCGGATCATGCTGTACCTGTTTCCCACGCGTACTCGGATCGAGCATTGGCTCGAAAATTAGCAGATCTTGATCACGGATCAGTGACGCGTATACTTGCCGACTTGCCTCATCTTGAACGGAGGGATATGCATGCCGCCCTGGCTGAGATTCGTTTCTATAGGCATCGTTAGTGGGATCGCGGCCGGATTATTTGGTGTTGGTGGAGGCATCGTCGTAGTTCCCGCGCTAATCTATTGGGCCGGTTTTTCGCAGCACAAAGCGACCGGTACGAGCCTCGCTGTCCTTCTGCCGCCAATCGGTTTGGCAGCAGCCACCGAATACTACCGGCACGGTCACGTCGACCTGCCGGCGGCGATGTTTGTGGCGGGCGGTATGTTGGTGGGGAGTTGGTGGGGCGCGATGTGCAGCCAATCAAATCCGTGGCCCATTTTTGCGGTTGGCCTTTGGGGTGTTCGTGTGTGCCTGGGAGTGTACCTGGTACACGGTGCCTGTCGACGGCTAGGATGGATCTAACGTTGTTCCGGCATGCCCACGCGCGATCGATGTCGGCCGAATTGCGTCGCAAGAGGGGAATTCCGCGACGAGCGACGGCGGATGGTCGGAAGCCTATGTGCTCGGCGTATCGCTGCCGAAATGACTCAAATCGAGCGAGGATAGTGCCCGCAATTCGGCCAGTGCCGTAGTCGCGTCGGCGCTGCTCAGTTGATCCATCTTGCGAGTGGCAGGATCAAGGCAGGTGAACGCTAACGTTGCTCCGCTCATGCTGGCCAGTCCCCGGTACGGACGTTCCTGATAACCTGCAATTCCCTGTTGCGCCAACGCCTCCCGCAACTTCCGATGATGTGCCTTGCTGTAGGCATACGCGACCTGTTGTGTCGCGGAAATCGTGATTTCGAATTGCGGTGGCCTAACGACGGCGAGACGCCCCAGATCCAGAAGGGGACGCATCCAACGATAAAAGAACAACAGCAGCAGAACGTTGCAGTGAATACCATCAGCGTCGGGATCACAAAGGAGGACTATCCGTTTAAAGCGAGCCTTTGTGGGTTGCAGACCAGCGTGCCAACCGGCGCCGATAACGGTAATCATGCGTTGGAACAAGGGGTTGTTGGCCACCGCGGTTTCCGAAGCTTTCCACGCGTTGAGCGGTTTGCCCTGCATGGCCAGCACGGCCTGAAAACGAGCGTCTCGCGCCGGGAAACCGCTTTGGCAGCCGACTCGCCTTCCACGACGAACAATTCCGCGCCAGAATCCGCTCCATGCAGGTCGCAGTCATGAAACGGCTGCGTTTTGGCCCCGGACGGAAAACTTCGTAACTCCGACATCAGCAGTGCCGCTCCACCGGGCATGACACGCATCGATTGCAAGTAAAGGTGGCCGAGGCGGGGGTCGAACCCGCACGAGGGTTACCCCTCACGGGATTTTAAGTCCCGTGCGTCTGCCAATTCCGCCACTCGGCCAAGTTGTTGCTATGAAACGACTTACGAAAACGATTGCGATCCCAGTTTTGATGGCTGTAATCCCGTTCCCCTGCTGTTAGGAGAGGCGGGATGAAAATGCACCCGCCAAATATGCGGTCTGAACGGGTGCGTGACCCCGACCATCTGTTAAGGAGGATCGAGATCATGTCCGCACAATCTAATCGATCGCCGCGCCGGCCGAAAGCCAGCAAAAAGTTAGGGCCTGCCGCAAGGCCAGACGGCTGCCCGCTGTGGTTGTGGAACGGCCGCTACTGGGCCAACAAAATTCGCGGACGAATGTACTACTTCGGCGCAGCCGACGAACTGAAAGGTGCCCTTGATCGCTACGAACGAGAGCGGCCCTATCTTGAAGCAGGCCGGACGCCCCCAGAGGAATCCTCTCACGAAGGTCAGCATGTCACTATGGCCGACCTGTGCAATCACTTTCTGACGTCGAAGTTGCACAAGTTGGAAAACGGAGAACTGGCGGCAAGCACTTTCGACGACTATCGGCAAACCTGCGACAAGGTAATAAACCACTTTGGCCGCTCACGTCGCGTCGACGAACTGACGCCCACGGATTTTCAGTTGTTTCGTCAGGAAATGGCAAGGACCGTGAGGTTGGTGACACTCAGAAATGACATCAATCGGATCAAGATACTATTTCGTTTTGGCCAGAAACTTGCGATGCACTCCGCGAGGCGATCGGCCGACGCCCGCCTCTCCAGACGCTTGACGATGCCGACTTGTGCTTCTTGACACTGCAGGGCAATCGTTGGGTGCGGACCCGGGAATCAAAGTCGAGTCCCGGCAAGTACGTCACGGTCAACACGCTTGCGAGTCGGTTTCGGCGACTCCTCGATAGACTGAAGATCGACAGGTCGCGTGGGTTCTAAGACCTTTGCCATACGTATGCAACCGTTGCGGGTGGCAGTCGCGATCAAGTCGCCGTGAACGCAACGATGGGGCACGTCGACACGACGATGGCGGCCACATAACCGTCGCGAAGCTTTTAGGTGAGGTCGTTTTCTGGAAGTGCCGTCATACCCGCGGCGTCTGAACATGTCTCTAGCTGTGCGACACGCGGGCTTGAGCGATGATCATGTGTATGGATTAGCCGAATCGTGGCCCCGTGGATGCACTTGGGAGTCGGTAGAGATGTTTTGGTGGGTTTATCTGGCTACTGTCAAAAGGATTGTCCGTCACGGCCGACTCCGTACGGTCGGTTCTTCATTCGTCACGAATGCGGTCCTCTGAAGGGCAGCGAAGCGTTGACCAGCGCCATCTGTTTGACTACGCTCATGGCTGCCCCGAGCTGCGGTCGGTGGATCTGACCGCCGCGCCGAACGCCGATTCCTACGGGCGTCGCAACGGAAACACCCGGACGATTTCTGGCTCAACTATGAACTTGCAGCAAGCCTTCGCAAAAACGGTGCCGATGCTGAAGCGATCGAGTTCGCGCCGCACGGCGCTGGCCATTCGACCGGAGAGTCTCGAGGCGTGGATGGCTCTGGGTAGCGCTCTCAACAGGGCGGGACGCGTCGACGATCATCTCCATGTTGCGCGAGAAACGCTGCCACGAATGCCGCTGGATCTCGAAAACTCCAAGGCGCTCGGTGAGCGCGGGCGTGCTCGTCAACAAGCAGGTGATCTGGACATTGCCGCAATGCGCAGGTATTGCGAGCGTTTTCCGAATGATCCTAGGGGACACCTCATCCTCTCGATGACTCTGAACGAACATCTGGGCAAGCCGGATGAAGCGTTTCGTGAGCTACGGAAAGTTGCGGAACTGCAGCCGAAGCCAGACGACGCGAAAACCTACGCCTGGTATCCCCTTCACATTGCCACGATCCTGAGCAAGCGGGGGAGAGTCGACGATGCCGTTGAGGCGTACCGCATGGCCATTCAATTCGCTCCACCCGAGGGCTGGCAGCGACTGAGAATCGTCAACACTTATGCACAGGCCGAGATGTGGAAGGAAGCCGCAGCCTGCGGGCATCAACTAATTGAGAAGAATCCCAATCGACTTTGGATATGGCTGCTACAAGCGCCTGTTCTGATCCTGGGCGGCAACGAATCCGGCTATCGCGAACACTGCCGACGCCTGGTCGAGCAATTCGCGGGGATGAAACAGGACGATCATGCCAATGTCACTTGCAAGGTATGTTGCCTGATGCCTGACGCAATTGACTTGGACCAGCTCCCGGTCGAGACGATTGCCAGGTCCCTTGACCAGGGCACCATGCATGACGCGGCTCGCCCGTGGGCGTGGAATGCGCTGGCACTCGTGGCCTACCGTAAGGCTGAAGCAAAGCAGGCACTGACGTACGTCCAGTTTTCGGAGGACTCGGCTCCCAATCCCTATGCTCACTCATTGAATCTGATTGTGCGGGCAATGGCTCAAATGAATCTCGCCCGAATCGATGAAGCACGCATCGACGTGGAAGAGGCATCGAAGGCTGTCGACGACCTGCCACGCGACGTCTGGCGATACCACGACGAGCTGATTTCACGGATTCTCCTGCGCGAAGCGAAAGCCAAACTCGACGCGATGAAGTAGCGTTTGTTCTCGCTCTCACTCAGAATCGAGGCCTCGCCACGAAACCGCCTTCGAGCCTGAGCCGCACGGCAGCCCACCGACCGAGAGCACCGAACGTGTGTCAGGGCGGGCCAATTTGAACTTCGGTCCAATTGTCCCAAACTTTGCCCTGCTGTCTGTCAGAGCATTTTGGAGTTTTTAGCGCGAGTTGTCGACAGCCCAGTCGGCCGGGTTGGGCGTTTCGGTGACGGGTGGTTGACCTGCTGGCAGCGGGTACCATGATACGGTCATGGTGACCACGACTCGCATTCAGAAACGTTACGACCACCGTCTCAGGGAACTGGTTCGGACCACACGCGATATGCACTTCGCTCTCCAGCATGGCGTGCCCCGCTCGACAGCACGCGGCTGGCTGACCGGAGCGACCGTCGACGTCGTCAGCACAGATGTGCTCAACATGGATGTGGCAAGCCTGCAACAGGAAGTCATCCGGCTCCGGACGCGAGTTCAAAAGCTGATCGCCTTACTCCGAATCCTGCTGGCGGTCCTCAAGGTTTCGAAATTCTCGCTTAACCACGGCCGACTTCCTGATGGCAAGGATAAGCGGCTACTGCTGCGTGCCATTGAGCGTGCACGCACGATCCTCCCACTGCGGTCCGTGTTGCCGTTCATTCGACTATCACCATCTCGATACCATGTGTGGAGCCGCAAAGACGAATGCAAGCTTGATGATGTGCCTTCTTGTCCACGGAATTCGCCCCACCAGCTCACCGATTCCGAAATCGAAACCATCCGTGACTTGGTCACTTCCCACGAGTACCGACACGTGCCGACCGGGACCTTGGCCATTCTGGCTCAACGGATCGGCAAGGTCTATGCATCGGTGACCACTTGGTATCGGCTCGCCCGCGATCACCAATGGCTGTATTTGAAATCGCTTGACACGGTGGCGACCGTTTGCAAGCTGGTGGCTTTTTACGTGGAGCAGCACAACGGCCAGTTGCCGCACTCCGCATTTCAGGGGCAGACGCCCGACGAGATGTACTTCCGGACCGGAGACGAAATCCCAAAGATACTGGAAGCTGCTCGGCAAAAGGTACGCCAAGCCCGGGCAGATGCCAATCGGCAGCGAGACTGCGAGGCCTGTCGCCTACCGGCCGCAAGCCTCAATTGAAAGCTACCGACTCGGGATACCGATGGGCGAGAGCAAAATTGTATCCGCTGTCGCCGCTACGTCCGGGAAACATCGGCCTGGCCACCAATCGACACGTCATTTCGCCAAGACTGCCATTTGGACACATCGGCATAAAGCGTCGTGCGAAACGGCATGGACCTTTGTGGCGACAACTCGCGCAAAAAAGTGCAGAATGTTCCGGCAGACAGCACGGCTGTTAACCGACGGAGCGCAAGTTTGAGTCCTACCGGGGGAGCTCCTTAAGCAAATGCAATTCTTACAAATTGATTTGAAAGGAGTATCGTTTCATCAACTATTCTGTAATTGGTTGGCGTTTCTTGCGAACGAGTCCGCAGGCGACCACGGCAGCGCCGCAACATGCGCCGAACAACAAGGACTGCCCGAGCACGTGGCCGTCACCCGAGACGTAAGACACTGCACCGAGAGCTATCAGCGCAGCCGTAGGTGGCAACATCGCCAGGACACGCTTACCGTAACGGACCAAACGAAGTGACGTGATAATGCCGGCAATCTGAACTGCTCCCAACCCCCAGCCGAGAGCAATGCCAATCGGTTGGCCCGGGTGAACGACGAACCAGTACGCAGCTACGAGCGGTGCCTCAATCAAAGCACAAATCGCCATATATCGCCAATTCAAGTCCCAGAGTCGTGGTGCAAAGGCTGCGAATTCTTGAGGCTTTTCTCGGTGAATCTGGTCCAATCGTTGGTGTACAAAGGTACGCGCCTCGTCGCGGCCGGCGTCTGGAAACGCTTGTTGGTACAGGTGAATGGCCCGCCGATAATCGCGCTTGAGCAACGCTCTTTCGATGTCGTCGTCAAGTTCACCACCCATCATACGTTGTGGCGTTCCGAACAGTGAGCGTCGATAGTCGGCCACCGACATCGTGAGCAGCCAAACACCCAACCAACTTGTGAAATACGACATGACAACGTCGTTGAAATTACCACCTCGTTCCCAGACGAAAGCACCAATCAGGCTCATTGCATATCCGATGGCGAACAAGGTCGTCAACATACCGATGCCTATTGCCAATGCTCGTATTCGGCGACCGAGCGGATAAAACGGCTGGACGAACAGACCGTCTTCAGTAGAGCGTCGCGGCCGTCCGCGGATGCGCTTATTGAGCCACAACGCAAACAACAGGCAGATGAAGGAGCCGACACCTGCGATCGCACTCCACTTTTCAAGTGCCTCGACACGCGCTCCCGGTTTGCGCAAAAGTCCGGGCGTGGTTTGCGACGCGCGCAGAAAGGCGTTTTCTTGTGCGAGGTAGTAGACGCCTCCGACAAGTCCGGCAAATGCGAAGGCGACGGCTGCGGCCAATTGCCCAGGCCGCCGGCGTGTCCAACCAGCGACCGTGCGGAAAAGGCCGGCGGACCGAGCGTGAATGGGCTCATGGTTTAGAAATCGTCCGAGTTCCTCCGCCAATTCGCCTGCAGTGTGATAGCGACGATCTGGCAACTTCTCCAAGCAACTCATGCAGATCGTGTCCAAGTCAGGGGGCAGGCTCGCATCAACCCGCTTGGGCGCGACGGGATCGACTTCCATGACCTGGCGGAGTGTTTGCACCGAGGTGCTCGACTGAAATGGCGGTCGTCCCGTGAGCAACTCATACAGAATCGCACCGAGTGAGTAGACGTCACTGTGTGGTCCGACCTGGTCCTGACGTCCCGCTGCCTGTTCGGGTGACGTGTAGCTGGGAGTTCCCAGGAAGGCGCCAGACTGCGTGAGCATGCTGTCCCGGCCGATCAGCTTGGCGAGGCCGAAGTCCGTCACGTGGGGCTGGCCTTCTGCGTCAATCAATACGTTTGAAGGTTTCAGGTCTCGGTGTAATACTCCGCGCTGGTGCGCGTAGTGGATCGCTTCGGCGATCAGTTTTACGATTGTCGCGGCCCGCACTGCCGGCAGCGGCTTTCCCCGTGCGTATTCGGCAAGATTCTCACCGTCAACGAAGTCCATTGAAAAGTAATGTTGCCCTTTGTATGAACCTACTTCGTGGATCGAAACAACGTTGGGGTGATTTAGATTGGCCGCGGCTTCAGCTTCCGCGTAAAATCGTGCGACGATCGCCTCGTCGGCTAGTTGGCCCGCAAGAATCAGTTTGACCGCCACGCGGCGGTTCAACGTCACTTGTCGCGCCGCATAGACGATCCCCATTCCTCCGCGCGCAATTTCCTGGTCCAGTTCGTAGTCGCCGAAGTATCGGATTCGGTCCGACACGGTTAACTCTGTCGGCGGGTCCGTCGGTGTGGTCGGGTCGAGAATATCGGGACGTAGGAGACAGTTTGGGCAAAGCCCTTCCGGAGTGTTGGGAGAGATCGCGGCTCCGCACTCCGGGCAAATTGTGTATTCGGCCATGGTTGGTCTTCCTTCCACCCTTTACAAAAGCAAAACGGGCAAAAGGTTACAGGGAAACTTCGATTTCCTGAATCTGCATCCCGAAGTCGTTTTAGCACAACGACTTGCAATTCTAGTTTCTATCTGAATTCGACGAGGCGCATGGGGATTCTGCTCGAACTCCAAGCAGAGTGTCTGCCAATTCCCACGACTTTTGTCGATTAAATTCAGCGCGTGTGCTGTTGCGACAGCGCATTGAACAACTCGTTGACCTCGTTGTCGATTTCTCCCGCAGCGGACACCGTCTGCGAGACTTCCTGCATGAGTAACTCTCGATAGCGTCTACGCATCCGATGGACGGCGACTTTCACTGCGCCTTCGGTCATGGCCAGATCTGCGGCGATTTCGCGATGACGTCCGGCCACATCCCGATAGGTGATCGTCTCCTTGATCCGATCGAAAGCGTCTCCCCTGCCGTTCGCTATGTATTCTGCCCTCAACTGGCCAAGTACACGGTCGAGCACAGTGAGAGCCCAACGGCGCTCGAACGCCCGCTCCGCGGTCATTTCGTCCATCGGTTCAAGTCGATATGCTGTATCCGCTGTGGCGAAGTCGATCGAAATAGGTACACGGCCGCCTCCTCGCCGCTGTGTCCTGGATTTATGCCATTCATTGGCAAGGAAGTGTTTCATCGAGGCAATCAAAAACGAGCGGAACCTTCCTTTGCCGGGTTCGACGTGCTCGAGTCGATTCTTTTCAAGCAGCTGCGCAAAAAAAGCTTGTGTCAGGTCGGCTGCGTCATTGGGCCCAAACCCACGGCGTCTCACGTAGACATAGAGCGGGTACCAATAGCCGCCGCAAAGCTCTTCGAGCGCGGCGGATGCCTTGGGAGAAGATCGCCGTCCTGCCGCCAATACGACACTCCAGCGCGTCGTAGCAAACGAGTCGTTCGGTCGAAGCTGTACTGGCTGTTCATCGCCGGGTTCCATAGCCAGTATTGTAGGCCCACCAAATCCCAAAAGCACGACCGCATATATTCTCACAACGGTTTGATTCGGTTTGGCCACATCTTCCATCACAATCAATCGATCCCTTGTCAGCTCAGCAACTGATTATTGCCGGCGCCTGGCATGCGTGGCAGTTCCATTCACGGTTACACTTCAGTCGTGATTGCCGAGCCGCAAGTCGTGCGGCTTCCAACTGTGCCGGAATGTGCTCGCCTGCCAAGATGACGAGATACAGATGCCAGGGTTGCAGGATGAAGTCCATCGGGTCGCCTCGTTCGGTGATTTGTATTAATTGAATTCACCAAGTTGTCGAGCGTGCGTTCCGGCTGCAATGTTGTCACTCACCCCCGCGGTCAAAATAGTGAATTGGGGCGGTGGGCCGTAGCGATTGGGAAGAGACCGCTGCCGTGGGAACGCGACCGAGATTAGCCGAGACGGGATTGCCGAAGGGCCGATATTACAGCAGTTTCACTCGCGGCTGAGTATTTTGAACACAGCCATTTCCACGAAGTCTCATCATCGACCGCGACTTCGCGATTCGACGAAGAACCAATGGGCCTCCTGGCACTTAGAACCGAGGGCGACTCGATGCTTGGCAAAGAAGTCTAATTCTCAGGCGCCTTATCTACTACTTCCGCAGGCCACGGGGCCCCGTCGTCGATCCATTGCTTAAGAGCTGCGAGCTCTTCAGGTGTGAGCGCCGGAAACGTTTCACGTTCGTTTTCTGGCGGCATCACAAGGTCACCGGCCGTTCCGGCTGCCACGAGAAATAGGCGGCTATCATCGCTCAGGCCCAGAGTGACGGCTGGAGTACCAGAGTCGCCACTCTTCAACAGTGACTCGTACTCCATGATTGCGAGGTTTGCCTGCGGTTCGTCGCCGCTGTGACAAGCGACACACGAACGTTCTAGAAACGGCCGAACGTCACGGTCAAACTGAACGGAACGCCGTCGTTCGGCTCGGAGAGATCGCGACTCAGCTTGATTCGCCGGTGCTTCTAACTCGGCAACGCTCGGATTAGCCGACGAATGCTCGACGTTACCGATGGCGCTAGGAAGTCGGGCTTCTCGCGGCTCGACGGCAAGAGTGAGCGCCATCACGGCCCACGCGGTTGCCGCCGCGCTTACCCATTGATCGCGTCCGAACGGGAAACCGCTTTCAAAGGGCGGCTGGAACGGGTCGGAACGACTTTTCACAAACCATGAACCGTCCTCGAATTGCGAGTTCAGAAGAAACTCAAGTCCTTTCCGATACGCTGGACAGGAGGTTGGCAAACCTCCCACAATGTGCAATGCAACAAGTGATTCGCCGGTCGCCCACGCGTCGCTGGGCAGCTCCGGCAGCTGTGACCAGCCGCTATCCTTATTTTGGGTTTCCAACAATCGGTGCGTAAGCCCGCGGACGTCGTCGGGGTGCAATCCCGCCCGCCCGAGGCCCAATAGCTGGAACACTCGCTCTTGATGATAGCGAGGCTTGTATTCTGTCAGCCATTTGGCGGCGCGGTCGACTCGTTCATGCAGCTCCGCTTCATGGCCTGCCATCGAATAGAGGCGCAGCGATTGCAGGACCGACGCGGTAGCAAGCACATCTCCGCCTCCCATTGGCGGGCGCAGAGAACCCGCTGCCCAGCGCCCGTCAGGGAGTTGCGTTTTGGCCATATACCAGACAATGGCGTCGCTCTCGCGAGTTTGAGATACACCGAGCGCACGACTCGCTCCAGAGACGCATGCTTAAGAGACGAGCGGCTTCTGGAGCGGGCCGATCAAGCTCGTAACAGGTCTGGATGAATCCATCACCACCTCGTTCTTTCAGTTGATGATCGAGTAGTTGATCAATCGACCGCTGATCAATTGCCAATCCACCGCCCTGTACAAAAAGTTTGCCACGGTTCGAACCGCGGCTAATCGGTGACGGGTGGCACAGCAATCCCGTGGACAATTGTCGGTTTGGCTCGGCAAGTGTCGCGCTTTAATGAACGATTGCGAGTCGTCGATTGCCAAAAGTGGGTGACCGCGAAGCACGACGCGACGGCACGTCGTGACCTCCACTGCGAGAGCCGCTAGGCAGCACGATGATAGTGCTTCAGGAGGCCGCCGAGTCGCGACTCACATTGAACCGTGTCGATGGTGACGGACTCGACCGAAGCGGTCTGGGGCTCGATGACAATCAGCTGGTTGCCGATTCCTTGATGGGGGCGATGCGGAACAGTCGCCCGATTGGCCGCCGGATTTGCGACGACGCAGTTCGTGAAGCTCTCACCGTTCTCTGGGAGGCGGCGGATCGAATCTGTGGGAAACGCCTGAAGGCGATTATGCCCACACTTCTGGAAACGATGGAGTCACATGGCCACCTGCGACTGGACACACAGGTGCGGGCACACGTTTTGTCGATCAGTCCGATCACAATTGATCGATTGCTCATTCCCGTTCGATCGAAGGCTGGCTCCCGAAGAAAGCGGCGGCGGACAACGAAAGCCACGAAGCACGCAACCAACGGAAACTTGATGCGTTCAGATATCAGGTCCGACGTCTCTGGTTCCGGTCGCTGCGGCGACGAAGCCAATGTCACCGAATTACAGGAGAGCGTATGGACCGCTTGGATGCGAAATGGCTCCCACCTGTGAAAACACTCCATCCTTATCCTGAACAGCGTCTGCGCGTCACTACCTGAGGTAGGAGCCTTGTGCGGTAATTCTGCTCGCAGGGATCTGTGCGGGGGGCGCCGGGTAACCGGTGTCCCTACCGCGACGGAATGTGTGCCTCGATCGACATGCCGTGCGATCGCCTACTCTTTTAGCACGAGGTCAACACAGAAGACGGCGGCAAGAATCAGCAGGCGGATGGGGTTGTCGGCGGGCACGCTGTCCGAAATCTGTAGTATGTAGTTGTCGGCAGACGTAAATAGCTCCTTGCCGAGTCCCGCCCATTTCTTAGAAACTCGCGCTAGTTCCATGCCGTCGGGCGAACGGAATTGGAATTCCCAAGATGTCCACTTGCCTTGCAGTCGGCAGATGGTTTGGCCACTAGGACCAAGGACGTCAAAGGCTCCACCGATCGAGAATAGTTTCTGCTTGAAGCCGCCCACGACATCGCGCTCGTTGTTACAGACTTCGACTGTCGAGAGGAATAGCGAGACTCCTCGTTTCACGTCGAATAACAACTCGCCGGTCGGCGTGGCAACTTCAAGATGGAACGGCGTCATGCGTTTATAATCGGTAAATCTCAGAATTCGTGTGAAAAAACCTAGTTGGTTCTCGCGACACCACAACAACTCTTCGCCGGTTTCAGGATCGAGTACATCGTAGTTACTTGCGGCCTTGAAGAGGCCGGTGTGCTCTTTGATGAAGAACAGATTCCGATTCAGAACGGAAAGTTCAGATTCGGCGTCGGTCGATGAAGATTGCGATACGCGCAAATCCGCAATACCGTCATCACGGTTTTCCGTTCTGTCATCTATAGGTTGATCGTATAAGGTTGAATTGTCCATTGACCAATTCCCTTTCGTAGACTGAAGACAAGTACTTTGCCGCTCGATCGCTTACCGATTGGAAAACGCAGACGCAGCGTTTGTCGAGGCAGAGTGTGGCGCCGTGAGTTAGCAAAACCGTTGTAGGAAGCACTGCAGCAGGCATCCACCTGATCGTAGCTCACAGAAATGGATTTCGCGGATGAAAACGGTCTATTGAGAAGCTGCCGAGCCATTGATACAACACGATCGAAAGGTCTCCGCGGCAATCTTTAGATCTCCCGGTGTTTGAGCAACTGAGCCATTCGAGCAGTTTGCCGACGGCGCAGCCGATGTCCGCGGGTCTCAGTATGGTGGCACGGGCCGCGACCGCGTGCACTAGGCGGAATCTGCGGAGCCGAAAAGCTTCTTGATGATCATGATTTTCCACGATCAAATAGGAGTTGTCTAGACGGCCGAGACGTTCTGTTCGTGCGCGCCCGAGGACACCTTTTTCTCGAGATTGCCCGCGTCGAATTTTGTCGTCGAGATTGGTATCGCCGCCATTTGACGTGGTTATCGATGAATATGATTTCAGAAATTGCGAGCTGGCTACGATCGTCTGACCTGCTGTCCCGCGTCCGTGAATCGACGGCAATCACAACCTGGGCGTTACCCTGTACGGCAAATCATCCATTTCCTCATCGGAAACACCGTTCGCTTGGTGAGCGTGGTTCACACCGAATGTTCCCTCCGCCAAATCTCACGACGGATGGCGTTTGTGACGCCGATTGCCGACCGCGTGGCGATGCCTTCGCAGATCACGCCATAACGGAACATGCTTTACGCTTGAGTTGCATTTGGGCTACTCTACGGCTGACTCGCTGCGATGGTCACGCGTCCGCCAGCGCCAGGTGAGCAATTGACTTTCGTATTGGCCTCACACACAATGCCGTCAGTAGCCTTTAGTTTTTCAGCGTGCGTGGCGAACCACCTTGCTCCACGCTTCTCTGCTTCTTGCTCGAATCCAATGGACCGAAGCGATGGTAAAATCGATTCCCGACGGCTATCACAGCATCACGCCCTACCTCATAGTCCAAGGTGCTGCCGAAGCGATTGACTTCTATATGTGCGCATTTGGTGCCAAAGAGTTGGTGCGAATGGGTGCTCCGGGCGAAAAGATTGGGCACGCCGAGCTGCAGATCGGAGATTCGCGGATCATGATGGCCGATGAACACCCGGAAATGAACGTGTTGGCCCCGCAAGTACCGGGAAACTCAGGCGTCGGGATTTGCCTATATGTTGCCAACGTAGACGATATTGTGAAGCAGGCAATTGATGCAGGAGCGACAGTAGCAAGGCCGCTGGCGAATCATTTTTATGGCGATCGGTCGGCAACGTTGATAGACCCTTTCGGCCACAAATGGACCATTGCCACGCACGTCGAGGATGTGACGCCCGAAGAAATGGAACGTCGTATGGCGGAAATGATGAAACAGATTTGAAGCGAAATCGAAGCTCGGACCGAACAGTCCACCTGGCGGCGCCGTCCGTGTTCACTTATGTGTCTTCGGCAAGGTTCTCGAAGGATGTGACCAGTGAATGTAAAATACCGTTAATCGAGTTTGCTGTGATTGAATTTCTGCGGGATGGCGTGCCGATGAGCCAGCGACGGTTCCTTGGACGAGAATGCGATGCGAGCGGACTTGCAGCCTAAGGATCGAGGATGCTCGACCTGACATCAATCTATCGAGAAAAGTCTCCCTCGCTGGCGTCGAAGTCGGCGCTTGCGAGTATCCATCTGTTGATCGTTTGCGTCGTTGTGTGGTTGCTGTTGGGAAGTGGCATTTCTCGACTGGAATCCCTGCTCGGTGTGTCGCATGAGTTGGCTCCACTCTTGCGACGGTGGCTGCTCGTGATCGCCGCCGCGCTTTACTTCGTGCGCACGATGATTACGATCTACGTGTTCATGAAACGCCGCTTTCCTTGGTCCGAGGCAGTGACAATTGCGATTTGGATACTTGCGATCGATTTATTGTTTGCGTACTGCGGCGGACGCAACAAAGCGCCGTTGGGCGGTGTGGGCGTGGCCGGCGCCTCACTTGTGCTCATCGGCTCGGCAATAAACACGGGTGCCGAGCTACAGCGACACCGATGGAAGCAACGACCCGAGAATACGGGTCACATCTATACGGGCGGGCTATTTCGATTCGCTCGGCACATCAACTATTTTGGCGACGAGGTTCTTTTCAGCGGCTGGGCGCTGATGACCGGCCAGCTGTGGATGCTTGCAGTCTCTGGCATCATGATGTGCGGCTTCATCTTCGTGAATATACCATCACAGGATCGGTATCTAGAAGATCGATATGGCGATGAGTACCTCGCCTATGCACAGAATGTCAGAAGATTCATACCGTTCTTGTATTGACGTCCAGTCCTGGTGACGGACGAGATCAATCGAGTCGCCTCCATGCAGAAAGTGCGGAACAATCCCTTGTCATGAAGTGCTCGCATTCCCGAGCGGTTCTGTGCGAAGGGGCGTCAACATCGCCGGTGGTCAACTTCCTGGTCGCGTGAAGCCTTCACGGGCTAAAGTGCTTCGCGAACGCAGTCTTAAGTTGCCCAAGAAGCGTGGAGTGACCCAACTGTTGGCGGCCACGGGGACTTCGATTTCCACGGTGACATCGCGTGTTGTCGGTTCGATCACCAAAGGAGTCACCGTGACGTTCGCCGCTCGCACAGCGACGTTCGACAGCAGGCTGTTTACGCGGGTAACTACCTCGTCACCAGTTGCTCCGCTGACAATTCCTTCACGAGCGCCTTCATAGGCTGCAATGTCCATCGTATGACGGACCATATTCATTCGTGAAAACTCAAAGGCGGCGAAGAACAACAAGAACACAATAGGTGCCGTAATGGCGAACTCGACAATTGTTGCACCCCGACGGTGCGGTAGACGATTTTTGTGAGTCATACGCCATGATGCTCCGTTTGTAATCCGAAGAAATTTAGAGTGTTAGTCTGTGAGTTGCGTCGCGAGCGTTAGTGCGATTTCGCGATAGATGCGCTTCAGCTCATCACCGTCCGGTGCGTGGTTGTACGTACCGCCGGTAATACCCGCGACTTCCGTCATTCTTTCGGTATCGGCATCCGCTCCGAAAGTGATCGTATGAATGACGATTCCGTCGTCGCGTGCTCCCTCCGCGGCCGGAATCGGATCGGTGCCTGTGTTGTGTAGTCCGTCGGTCATCACGATCATCGTCTTTTCGACGAAACGGCCATCGCGGCCTGCGTTCAAGATGTCGCGACCGACGTTAATGCCGCCGCCGATATTTGTATAACCACTGGCTTCAATCGTTTGCATCGTCGCGTCAATCAGCGTCAAGTCGCCTGTTAGGCTGTGATCACGACGAGCCGATGTACTGTAGGACGCGAGCCCCACGGACTCGCTCTCGGCCGTTTCACCTAAAGCACTCAAAAAGATAGTTACAGCCGCTTTCAGGTCGGCAATTTTGGTGTCTGCCATCGATCCGGATCGATCAACCACCAGGCAGATATCGCGATCGCGGCGGGCAGCGGTGGCGGCAAGTTGCGTTTGGTAACGAGGTTGACCTAGCAAGCCACCAAAAAAGAGTCGTGCGCTGCCCGATGGCGACGTATCGAATTTGCGTCCACGAATACGTACCGCACTGAGGGGTTCCTCGCCCTCGACAAAGTTCAAACGGCCGGTGATAGTATCCACGCTCGCGCGGCCAAATTCAAAGTCTTCATCACTCAATAACAATGGCCGGCCTGCCACAAGATTCTCGGCAGCAATGTCTTTGGCTGCCTGGATCGCATCGGCAGTGCTTTCGGTGCGCGACAGCGTGTCTACGGCGGCTTTGGCCGCTGCGTCTGTGGCCGCGCAGCTGCGTGTTGACCAATTGCATGTAGGCCACATCGACACTGAAGATCACGGAAACAAAAAAGGCGGCGAGCAGCACGGTGATCAGTACCAGCATTGCTCCTTTGCGGGCCGTACGGCGGGGACGATGAGCCGAACGAATGGGTGAAGCTAACCTCGCAACAAATAGACTCATTTGTTTAACGCCCTTGAAAATGCAATTGTGGTAGAAATGGCTTCAGGATGATCGTCACCTGTCAACTATTCTCGGAGCATCGTTACCTCGGCCTGCAATTGCTGGTTACCAAAGAAGAAGTCCGGCATGATGCGATTATCGGCAATCGCCGCGCTCACTCGAACGACGACATACGTGCCGCGCGGGGTGGTGGAAAGGTCGTCGGGGGTAAACGTAATGGTTCCTCCGGTGACGCGACGATCTTCCAAGACCTGAACACCGCGTGCGGACGCGATGTCGGATGTTGAACGGGGCGTAACGGCGAATCGTGCCGTCTCATATGCTGCCGTTTGCAGTGTCTGCTGCAAATAGATCATGCTGCAGGCTTCGATGGATGCGAAGACGATCAAAACAATGACCGGTAGACAAACCGCCAATTCGACCGTCGATACGCCGTGGGGAGATCGTTTTCGTCTCATAGTTCTTGACATGTTCAACGCTCGTCTTGGGAGGTTCATAAACTCGAAGTATACGAATGTCGTAAATCGCTAGACATTGTCCGGGATGGGTGTGTCGGACTGAACAGGGGCGTCCGCCAGTGGCAATGCCGTGCCCGGGTGGCCTAACGCGGAGGAATTTGCGGCCGGCACAACTTCGCAATCATCTTTGCCTTGGCGGTGCGCCGCCTGCAAGGCACGCTCTAATTCGCCGGCGACCACGGTCCAATAGTCATTGTTGCGGAAGTGTAGTGTCGTCACGTCGTCCCCCGCCGCAACTTGACGTAGTTGTTTACGTAAGCGATGTATCGGGCCGACAAACCGATTGCTGAGTTTCAGCGAGCTAAGGATGAACGTCGGACAAAGAAAAAGTAGGGCAACGGCTTGGGAAGCTACCATCGGCCAAATCCGCTGGAAGTGGTAGTCCCACGGCCGAAAGACGCCGCCAAGGAGCACTTGCAGCATGGTAATCAAGATCGCAGATGCGATGAGGAATAGTAGCCAATGACCGACCATTTGGCGGACAAGGGAATATTGAATTGCCGGCTCGACCACAAGTCGACTACGCTGTTGTTTGGTCATCATTTACTCCGTATTGGGTACCTTCAGAGCTGCTCGGCAGCGGACCAAAATGAGGACATGAACTGGAGACACTCACAGGAACTATAGATTGTGGTCGTGCGGACTATTTAGGCAGCGAAGGGCCACTGACCGTCGATTGTTTGAGCTACAACGGGCAAGCGAAGCGAATTGAAGCAGTTCGCGTACCAATCGTTGACCATCAGCTCAAGGAATTGTCCTCGGCCGAGATCGTCGCATCTATGTCGGCCGATCATGCCACTTGAAGGGGCATTGGCTGGCGATTAAACGGATGATCCTGGCGAGGAAAACGCCGTATCGCGGCCATGCTGAGTCGGATGCCAAGGTTCGGAGAGGCCGCGCACGTGGCGGACTGGAAACTTTGTTGACGTTTTGCGACGTAGCGACGCCAGTTGCTTTTTCCCGCTATGAGAAGACCCTCGCGCCTTTCGCATCGTTACGCAATTCGAGCTCTCACAAGATCCAATGCGGCGTCGCTGACAGACGACGTCGACGGAAAACAAAGTGAAGCCCAGCAAGTGCCGACTCGGCGAGAGTCGTTGAGGACGGTTTCATCTCGTTCGCATGCCGCGTCGGAGGAACATTGAGGCGGGACACCCTGTCGTGGGGCTGAGCAAAGAATGCCAGAAAATCATCGTCGTCCGTCACCAAGGAGTGGTAGTCGCCCAAGAACAGTCGACCGCCGAATGGGGCTTGCTCGAAGTTGAACGATTCGTCGGTCAGCCGTACTTCGTCACGCCAATTGACACGGTTGCTGCAATCGTGTTGGCAAGTGACCAAGAACACGTCCGTTAGAAGTGCGGGTTCGGATACGATGTTGTGGCGGAAATCGTAGTAGGTAACGCCCAGAGTGCCGTTGGCTGCGATCGCAAGACTTGCCAGGAAGGACCGCCGATTATCTGCGTCAATATCCGTTGGCGTCAGATCCATCTGAATTGGTTCGGTCCAGGGTGAGCCGCCATCGGTCGACATGCTCAAGGCCACCGCGACTCGGTCAGCAACGATCGCGTCGATAGGTTGGGGTAGCGTTTTGGCTCACGAAAACGACCGTCTGCCCACACGACCTATAGGCTTCCATTGAATGGATCGCGTGCCACATCAAAGCCCCAAGAGCGAATCGTCATCGGCATTTCCGCGTGGAGCGACCGTTGATCCGGGAAGAATCGCATTCAGGGTCCCGCTGAAGCAAATCCCTGCGTCGTGATTGTGCCCAACGTCTGTGATACGAGTCGGCACGACCACGCCTCGCCTCGTCCATCGAATGAGCGACAGCGTGCCCGTGCGTTCTTGCACTGAAAAGACATCGATCAATTCTCCGTCCGGCAGCACGATGACTTGATGCGCGACTGCCGTGGGAAGATAGCTGCCACGTCTGACCGGCGTCCCAGTTCGCTCCGATCACATTCGCTTGCCCACCGCCGTTGCTCCAACGGTCTTGTTGCCAAATGGTCACCAAGTTCTCTCGATATACGGGGTTAATGGCGGTATAGGGCTCGACTTCGCTGTGGAGAAAAACGATACCGGCCGGCGTCGTGACGCTATCTGCGTCGTGCTCAGCCATGAAAAGGCTATCGGGGAGAAAGTGGCCGCGGAGGCGATAAGGGACTGTGGGAGTCACTTCCCAGATGGATGCGCTGCGTCGGTTGGCCGTAGACCTGGACGAACGACTGCCGGATTGTAGCGACGGCCGTTCCGTTAACTCCAATTCACCACTACGTCGTCGGGCACGTTTCGCACGTACCGTATTCCCGACTCAACGCTCCTGCCGTTTCCTAGGCGATCAGCTCGTCGACCAGTCGTCCATGGACATCCGTCAGTCGGAAATTTCGACCTGCGTAGCGGTAGGTTAGCCGGGTATGATCGAGTCCCAACAAATGCAGTATCGTGGCATGAAGATCGTGGATGTGGACCTTATTGTCGATCGCGTAATACCCGTATTCGTCAGTGGCCCCATAGGTCAATCCACCTCGCACGCCTCCACCGGCCAACCACATTGAGTAGCCCTGTGGATTGTGATCGCGACCATCATTGCCCTGCGCAACCGGCGTTCGACCGAATTCCCCACCCCATAGTACAAGTGTGTCATTCAGCAATCCGCGCAATTTGAGGTCTTGGAGCAGTGCGGCGATGGGCTGGTCCACTTCCAATGCGTTACGCGTATGGTCTCGAAAGAGTTCGCTGTGTTGATCCCATTTGTAGCTATGCGTCACCTGGATGAAACGAACTCCACGCTCCGCAAAGCGTCGCGCCATCAGACACTGCCGGCCGAAATTTCGAGTTTCTGGCCTGTCGAGTCCGTAGCGTCGGATTGTCTCTTGCGTCTCGTCGTCGATCTGTTGTAGCTGGGGGGCTTCGATTTGCATGCGGTAAGCCAACTCCAACGCACTGATTCTACCCTCCAAGGCGGCGTCAGCGCCTGATTTGGACAGTTGGCGATTGTTTAACGATTGCACGAGGTCCAGTTCTCTTCGTTGCCAATTGCGCGGTGTGTCGTCGGCACTTTGAATGAAAGGTATCTTGGCGTCCTCTGCCGGAATACTGGCGTTGCCGATGGGCGTACCCTGAAATGCTGCCGGCAGGAATGCCGAGCTGTACGCGTTCACTCCGCCATGGGTCAGTGTCGGGCAAATGGTGATGAATCCTGGGAGTTCTTCGTTCTCGCTACCCAAACCATACGTGATCCATGAACCCATACTGGGGCGGACAAAGGTGTCGCTGCCTGTGTGAAGTTCCAGTAATGCGCCGCCGTGCCGTGAATTGGAACCGTGCATCGAATTGATCATGCAAAGGTCATCGACGCATTTAGCGAGATGAGGGAATAACTCGCTGACCCACATTCCACTTTGTCCGTGCTGACGAAATCTCCATGGCGATTTCAGCAAGTTTCCGGTTTGCGAGGAAAACACGCGGGGCTTACTAAAGGGCAACGGTTTGCCATGATCGCGAATCAACTGGGGTTTGTAGTCAAAGGTGTCGACCTGGGAAGGCCCGCCGTGCATGAATAGGAAAATCACTCGCTTCGCACGGGGAGCGAAATGAGGGCCGCGTGTAGCGGAAGCTTGTGCGGCACCAGACGTCTTGTTAATTAGCGCAGCCATCGCCAAGGTGCCAAATCCGGCGCAACTGAACCGCAATAGATCGCGACGTGTGAAGACGGGCGTCCATTGATGACAACCTGGGTGTATCATGGTTCTCTCGCTAGTCCACGTAGATAAATTCATTGGTCGTCATGATGGCTCGACACAAGCTTTGCCATGCGCGGATTGACGGCGACAACGGTGACTTGGCAAATGTGGCTGCCAGAATCCGGGATTCCGCTAGGTATTCGCGCAGGAACGCTTTCTCCTTGTCATCTGGCAAGCGACTCAATAGCGTCTCAAATACGATATCGATACGCTGCTCATCGTTAAGCCCCTGATTGTTGACCAACGATTCCGCCAGGCGGCGCGTCTGTTCGGCTACTATCAGGCTGTTCATCATGAACAAGGCCTGAGGAGCCACCGTAGTCGATTGACGTTGGCCCGACAGTACGCTCGGATCAGGAAAATCAAACGCCTGAAACACCTCGTACAGTGCGCTGCGAACCACGGGCAAGTAGACCGACCGGCGGCGCGAACTGTAGATCGCGGGATTAACGTTGGCTGTACTGGTAACGTATTTTCGGTTCTCCGTGGGAAGAAGACTGCCGCCCATCTGAAGATCCAAGTCGCCGGGTGCCATCAGGATTGCATCGCGGATCTCTTCCGCATCCAATCGACGCTGGTTCGTTCGCCACCACAGTCGATTTTCAGGGTCCCGATCCGTCGCCGCCGCGTCGTGCACATAGCTCATGCGATACGTCGCGGACAGCACAAGCTCGCGGTGCAACGACTTCAACGACCAGTTATTTCGCTGCAATGCAATCGCTAACGCATCAAGTAAACCTTGATGGCTTGGCCGCTGGCCCAGCATGCCGAAATTGTCCGGCGACGCCACGAGCCCAGCACCGAAATGCCATTGCCATAGGCGATTCGCGATTACGCGTGACGTGAGGGGATGATGCGGATGCACGAGCCACTGAGCCAGTTCAAGTCGTCCGCTGTGTTCTGCGGGAATGGTGGGATCGCTGAGGGAGATCTCGTCGGAAGTGTCGCGAAATATGGCCGGCAGCCGCCGATGCACTTGTTCGCCCAGTGTCAAGTGGCTACCGCGAATGTGAATTCGCAGGTCTTCGGGCGAACCATCACTGACGGCCATGGCGAACTCGAGCTCAGGCAGTTGTTGCTCCAGTTCTTTCCTGAGCGGTGCATCGTGCGCCAATTCCGATAGCTGTGTGGTGAGTTGGGCGTGTCGTTCGATGAGCTCGGTCGACGAAATCGGGCGTTCCTGCCATTTTGCAACAACCTGGAAGTTTTCCATCGTTGTCGTGCTTTTCAGAATTCCGGCCAGCGCATAATAATCCGCACTCGTGACAGGATCGAATTTGTGGTCGTGGCAACGGGCACAACCCAGCGTTAGCCCCATAAATGCGCGGCCGATCGTATCGACTTGCTCATCAACGATGTCCATTTGCATCTTCATCGGATCGTCTTCGGCCAACATTTTGGCTCCGAGTGAGAGAAACCCAGTGGCGATCCAACGTTCGTTGCGTGGCGTCGTGTCGTTGTCTGGTAATAAATCTCCGGCTAGTTGTTCCAAAATGAAGCGATCGAATGGCTTGTCCGTTGCGAACGAGTCAATGACGTAGTCGCGATAGCGAAACGCGTTGGCATACGCCAAGTTTTCATCGAGTCCATTGGAGTCCGCGTAACGGGCGACATCCAACCAATGTCGCCCCCACTTCTCCGCGTAACGCGGCGACGACAGCAGGCGATCGACGATGCGCTCGTAGGCGTCAGGAGAGCTATCCGAAAGGAATTGCCGGATTTCACTGCGAGTCGGTGGCAAACCGGTTAGGTCATAAGTAACCCGTCGCAGCCATGTGCGCGCGTCCGCCTCGGGGGCAGGCTGCAATCCCGCGGCTTCTAAACGCGCCAGCACGAAACGGTCGATCCAAGAGCGAACCCATGTCGTCTTGTGGACCTGGGGCAGCGGTGGTGCATGCGGTGGCTGAAACGCCCAGAAACTACGAGCTTCGGCGGGGAAATCGTCACGAGTTCGAGGTGTGTCCACGACACGGCGCTCCGCACTGACGTTCCCCGCGGGCATTTGCCCTGGCCAATACGCCCCTTGCTGAATCCATGTGCGAAAGTCCGCGATCTGCTGTTGCGGGAGCTTGGATTTGGGTGGCATCTGTAATTGGTCGGCGTGGTCGAGCGCCAAAACCAAGAGACTTTCGTCGGGCTTACCGACGACCAACGCGGGACCTCGAGTTCCCCCACGCAGAAGTCCCTCACGGGAATCGACTTGGAGACCCGCTTCCACGTCTTGGACTTCGCCCTGATGACATTCGTAGCAACTCGCGCTCAAAACGGGGCGAATCCGCCGTTCAAAGAATTCCGATAACTCCTTCTGATTATCCTTCGACGCAGCGACGTTGAGAAAACAGGCGAGCAACAAGATGATCAGCGGTGACCGTTTCATCCGTTCTAAATACCCTGCGGCATGATGCGGCGCTAGACGCCACGTGAGTCA
Source organism: uncultured Planctomycetales bacterium (assembly GCA_963785495.1). Classification (GTDB taxonomy): domain Bacteria; phylum Planctomycetota; class Planctomycetia; order Pirellulales; family Pirellulaceae; genus CAWAVP01. The sequence goes on from CAWAVP010000028.1 coordinate 26,128, forward strand.
GGTGTGCAAGTGCGGCGAGTGATCCGTATTATCACCCCAATGGTCCAACAAAATCAACTCGATAATCAGCTCGAACATGAATGACGCATACGTCATAATCTGGCCTGACAGGTCTTGTACAGCGAGTGAACCTGTCACCGAAACGTGTGTCAGATCGAAGGTTTCGGATCGTACGGAGTCTCGTTAGCGGAACTGTTTATCTCGCTGACGCGTGGTGAGCCGTGGTCCTGGTCTTGCGGAAACTCGGCCTCCCGCGCGTTCTACTCGCCGGCCGAACTGAATAAAGGAATTCGAAGATGTTTTCTGGCCAATTGCTAGGTATTGCGATTGCCCCTGAGGCTGGTGCGCCGATGTCGGAAGTTGCAGAGATCGAAGCGGTACCGGGTAAGGGCTTGTTGGGCGACCGCTACGCGGAAGAAAAAGGTGCCTTTCAGCGAGGGTGCATTGAGTCAGGACAACAAGTGACACTGATTGAGATCGAGGCGATTATCGCGGCTGCGGACGACTGCGATCGCCCGATCAATCATCTGTCCACACGCCGTAATCTGTTGACCCGCAATGTGCCTTTGAACCATTTGGTTGGCTGTGAGTTTTGGGTCGGCGACGTTAAATTGCGAGGAACGAAACTCTGTGAGCCCTGTAAGTACCTTGAGAAACTGTCGGGCCCGGGCTACTTGGAAGCACTAAAACATCGCGGCGGTTTACGTGCCGATGTGCTACATGGCGGCACGTTACGTGTGGGGGCTGAAATCCGTGCGGCCACATCGGGTTCTTGAAGGTGCGGGCGATCGGCTCAGGCGACCAGATCGTGGATAACCTGACCGAAGACGTCCGTCAAGCGGAAGTCCCGGCCCGCGTATCGATACGTGAAGCGTTCGTGGTCGAAGCCCATCAGGTGTAAGATCGTGGCGTGTAGATCGTGGACGTGCATGCGATTCTCGACCGCGCGAAATCCGAACTCATCCGTTGCGCCGTACACCGTGCCGCCTCGCACGCCCCCACCAGCCATCCACATAGTAAAACCATGATGATTGTGGTCGCGACCATTGATTTTGCCCTGATTGGAACCTTTCTTGGGCAGCTCGACGGTAGGCGTGCGGCCGAATTCTCCTCCCCAAATCACCAGAGTGTCTTCGAGCATGCCACGCTGTTTCAAGTCCACGAGCAGAGCGCCGATGGCCTGGTCACATTGGCGGGCCAGACGTCGGTGATTGACTTCGATGTCGTCGTGGTTATCCCAAGGTTGCCCGGCACCATGCCATACTTGAACGAATCGTACTCCCCGTTCCACCAGTCGTCTCGCAATCAAGATTTGACGAGCTTGCGTGCCCGACCCGTAGAGCTTGCGTATCGACTCAGGTTCTCGCGAAATGTCGAATGCCTCTTCCGCGTCGTGCTGCATGCGGTAGGCTAGTTCGAACGATTGAATCCGCGCTTCGAGCTGCGGGTCTTCACGACGTTGCTGCCAGTGACGCTCATTGATTTCACGTAGCAAATTCAGTTGGCGGCGTTGTTGTTGGGCGTCGATCTCTCCGTTGCGAATATTGGCGATTAGTTTGTCAATTTCCTTGTGTTTGGTGTCGATATACGTGCCTTGATAGATGCCGGGCAGGAATCCTGCCTGCCAATTCTGAGATTCTTGAATCGGATATCCTCCCGGGCACATCGCGACGAACCCAGGTAGGTTTTGGTTTTCGGAACCCAAACCGTAAGTCAACCAGGAACCAAGACTGGGACGAATTTGGCGGCTCGCACCGCAATTCATCAGCAAGAGCGAAGGTTCGTGATTTGGCACGTCGGCGTGCAAGGAGCGAATCACGGCCAAATCGTCGACACAGCGAGCCACGTGAGGGAAGATCTCGCTTACCTCGATACCACTTTCACCATGTTTTCGAAAGCGAAACGGCGATGGAAAGGCCGCGCCCGTCTTCCGCTCGGTTCGCAAGTTCTCCATCGGTAGGTTTTGACCGGCGTATCGTGCCAGCGCGGGTTTGGGGTCAAACGTATCGACGTGGGATGGACCGCCGTTCATGAACAAATGGATTACGCGACGGGCCCGCGCCGGGAATTGCGGTGCACGAGTCGCGGAGGACGTCGCGGCGGCCGCGGCCGATGGGAGTTCCAGGCTCGCCAGAGCTAATGCTCCCAGGCCAAGCCCACTACGCTGCAACATGTCACGTCGAGAAAGATTCATGGTGAGCCTAGTCCACAAAGAAGAATTCGTTAGCGATCAGCAACACCTGGCTGAATTCTGCCCACGTCGCGAGCGTATTTGACGACTGTTCGATGAATTGGAGCCCATGCTGCCGCTCCCATTCGTCCGGCGCCCGTCCCAACGCCAATCGATAGAGCTCGACAATACGCTGATGAGGATCACTCGCCAGCGATTGCGTATCCGTCGCAAGTTGCCGTGCGCAGGACATGACGAAGGGATTGTTGAGCAGAAACAATGCCTGTTGGGGAACCGTCGTTTCAAACCGTTTAGGCACGTGTGTATCGGGTGACGCGACATCGAACACGCGGAATAGTCCAGGAAAGTTTTGTCGATCGATGTGAGCGTAAAGGCTGCGGCGTGGCGATGGCTCGTCCCCGCTGATTTCGACGGATGGACCGCCGATGGGTTGGTCCTGCAATTGTCCGCTCACGTACAACAGCGAGTCCCTCATCGTCTCAAAGTCAAGCCGCCGCCGATTCATTCGTGCATAAAGTTGGTTTTCTGGATCAAGCCTCTCTATGTCATCCCGTGTATCGGATGACTGTTGGTAGGTCGAGGATAAAACGAGCTCCCGCACGAGCCATTTGATCGACCAATCATGACGCACGAACTCGACGGCTAAATCGTCGAGCAAATCGGCTAATGGAGGTTGTGGGCTGCGCGTGCCGAAATCGCTGGGTGTATCGACCAGATGACTGCCAAATAAATGCCCCCAGGCGCGGTTGACAAAAACGCGGGCGGTTAGTGGGTTGTCTGCCGATGCGATGGCACGTGCCATTTCCAAACGCCCACTGCCTTGCTGAAACGGCTGTCGATTCGGCCCCGACAGCAGTTTGAGGAATTGACGTGGTACGGCGGCACCGCGTCGGCCAGGTTGGCCACGTACGAAGACAACGGGATCGACGGGCGTCTCCTTGTCCACCAATCGCAGTGGCGACGGGGCGTCGCCGGGCTCTTCGCTGCTGGCGAACACACCGTAAAGTGAATAATAATCCGCGGTCGGAATCGGGTCGTATTTGTGATCGTGGCACCGGGCGACAGGTTACCGTCAGACCCATCAGGCCACGCGTCGTAACATCAATTCGATCGTCAATTATGTCGTGACGGTTGTTCAAGAAACGCCGTCCAAGCGTCAAGAAGCCCATCGCCGCCAACTGCTCGGGTGCATTCGCCGCTCTTTGGTCAGCGGCCAATTGTTGCACAACAAAATCGTCGAAGCCACGATCTGCATTCAGCGACTGGATCACCCAATCGCGATACTTGTATGCGTCAGCATAGTTGCGATCTTGCGTAAATACATAGCCTTTCGTGTCCGAAAAACGAGCGACGTCCAACCAATAACGGGCCCACCGCTCTCCGAATCGAGGCGATGCCAATAGTTGCTCAACCAATTGCTCGTACGCTGCCGGGGAATCCTGCGCAACATAGGCCTCGACTTGATCGAATCGCGGTGGCAGGCCGATTAAGTCCAAGTACAAACGACGGATAAGCGTCTGGCGCGGCGCAGGAGGCGATGCCGGCAATTGATGAGGCCCGATGTTTGGCGATAATTCGATCGACCCGCCCTGATCCTTCAGAGGCCTGCCACGGCATGGAATCAAAATCCGCTTGTCGCGGAGGCCGAAACGCCCAATGATCTGTTGTTTGTTCTTCCGCAGCTGTGCTTTGCCGTTCCGCCGCGATCGTATTCAACTCCGGGGCTATCGCGCCGCTTGTGATCCATTCCGCGAATTGTTGTACCGTTTCGGCTGGTAGCTTGCGGTCGGGCGGCATGGGCGAGACATCCTCGTCGTAGCGGATGGCCTTCAGCAGCAGGCTCGCCTCAGGATCTCGTGGAACGACCGCCGGTCCCGAATCCCCTCCGCGCCGCCAGCCCTCGGGCTTGTCCAAACGCAGGCCCGCACGCAACTCGTCTGCCTCAGCCGAATGGCACTTATAACAGTTCTCGATCAGGACCGGCCGAATGTGACGCTCAAAGAATTCCGTATCCACAGCAGGCACGTCCGCGGCCCATAGGGACGCGGCGATGCTACTACCGATCATGCAGCAAATGGCGATGGAGGTTTTGCGGTAGGACATGTACGCGTCCGATTGAGGGGACGACATTGGCGGGTGGATGGGGTGGGGGGCGCCGAGGCGTGGATTTTGGAGCCCGGACTTCTCTTGTTGTAAACGCCCGGCGCGAGCTCGGCAAGGCAACTCGTCCGCCAGCTGGATGTGGGGGGCCCGCGAACACCCGCCCCGGGCGGCGGTTCGGTATCGGCACTTGCTTGGGAGCGAAAGGGCGGTAAGACGGGATTTCCGCGTGTTATCGTGCCGTGCTTGACGGTTTGCGCCGGATGGTCAACCATACCCACCTGGGAGATGCGAGTGGCGAGGCCAACGAAGTGAATCGGCGCCGCTCGGCGGTCAACGTGAACGCTCAGGCGAACGAGGCCTGGCACGGCCCGCGCGGAGACAGTTGGAACGGGAATTCTGTAGTTGAGGAATCTAAGCCGTGGCGTTTGACCCGAAAAAGCAGCGACAAATTATGGGGAAGTTCGCCACCGGCGTGACCGTGGCGAGCACGGTTGTGGATAACGAGACGTGGGGGATGACAGCCAATGCCGTCACCTCGCTCTCGCTGGATCCACCCTTGGTGCTGCTGGCGGTGGCCCGCGATTCCCAGTCGCTGCAGAGATTTCAACAAGCTGGCTGCTATGCGGCTGAACATTCTCAGTGTTGAACAGGAAGATATTTCCAATCGATTCGCCTGGTCGGGCCCGAAAGATTTTTCGGGTCTGGCCATCAAGACGGCAGTGACCGGCGCCCCTGTGCTGGTGGACGCGTTGGCGTGGGTCGACTGCAAGGTGGTCGAGATCCTCCGTGGCGGAGACCACGATATTTTCATCGGCGAAATCCAAGCCGGCGACCTGCACGACGGCGAACCCTTGTTGTACTTTGAGGGCCGCTATACGCGTTTGGCCTCGCCCGGATCAATGCCCTGATTCTCGGCACGCATCGTGGCGTTACTCCAACCGCAGGTTGCCTATATATAGGAGGACGCTTTTGCTGGGCCGAATCATGAACAATTTTACCGCATCGATATGCGACATATCCAGACGTCGTCCGCGCGGGCCGTGTTCAATGTCGGTCAAAGGAATCCGCACCGTTTGGAAGCCGGGCACGATCGAGATGGCACGATTGAAGCGATCGTAGTATTCTTCGCTGTGATGAAAATCCTGGATTCTTAATCCTAGATCCAAGGATCGGCCGCTCGGATTAAGGATGTCGAAGACAAATGCGGACTCCTGCCGCCAGTCGGGAAACGGTTCGATGACACCCATCCCAGGAAACGGTTCTGCAGGACGGATCGAGACGGCCGCGACATTCGGGGCCGCATCACTTGGCCAGTCCTGCGGCACCTCCGGCCGCACGTCGACGCAGTCGTCTCGCCAAAGAAAATGCTCGAGCCAAAGCGGGTCGTATTTGAGCAGCAAGGGAAACGTCTGAGAGCGATACCAATAGGCCCGAGCGC
>CAWAVP010000029.1:0-152175 GCA_963785495.1 uncultured Planctomycetales bacterium
TAGTCTGGCGTGAGGGCATCGGGGAGCGCCCATGGTCCTGCAGAATCCGTCGGTGCTTGCCGTCGTCAGCGACGATCGCCCGCAAGTGGATTGCCCGCGAATTCGTCGCAAACCGCTGGACGACTTAGTCGGCTGGATTGTTGCCCGGATGAAAAGTTGACACGGCCTTCCCGGCATACGGCGTCGCGTGGATTGTCCTGATCGACTTGCTTATTTCGGCCAGCCCAAGCCACGTTCTGGAAACGTGCTCTTGTTTCCCGCACCACACTCAGGCCGCATCGCCCAGATGCATTTGGCAGTAACTCTCGTAGCGGCGAACATCCAGGCGTCCTTCCGCCACTGCGTGCTTGACCGCACAGTCGGCTTCGTGAAGATGCGTGCAGTTGGGGAACCGGCAAAGGGACACGTAGGGCCGAAGGTCCCGAAAGTAACCGGCAATCTCTTCGGGAATCACGTCCCACAGTTGAAACTGACGAATGCCCGGCGTATCGACCAGATAGCCTCCGGCCTGCATGGGAATCAGTTGTCGCGGCCGTGGTCGTGTGGCGTCCTTTTTCCGTTTCGATACTGACGGTGGAGACCTTCAGTCGCAAACCGGGTTCGATGGCATTCAGGATGGACGATTTCCCGACGCCGCTTTGTCCAACGACAACCGAGCGACGTCCACGAACCAACTGCTGCAGTCGCTCGACGCCCCAACCGCTCAGTCATCGACAGCAACATGACATCGATAGCCCATTTGACCATAGACGCCGACCAGCGGCTGCAAGTCGGCCGGATCAATCAGGTCGACCTTGTTGATACAGACCACTGGGCGAATTCCGATTTCTCGGCGGTAAGCAACAAGCGGTCGATCAGATTCGGCTTCAGACGGGCTCGGCGGCGCTGCCCACAATCAGCAGTTGATCGACGTTCGCTACGATCACGTGCTGTCGCCCGCGGCTTGTTCGGCAAAGCACACCGTGCCGTGGTTCGACGCGTTCGATGATGCCTTCCAGAGTTGTCGGCCGGCCGAAACAGACTCGGTCGCCCGCGGCGACGACGTTGCGTTGATCGGTGCTGATCGTCTTAAGCAGCGGCGCGTGGCACACGATGGACCTGCCGTCGGGCCGACTGGACAGGATTCTGTAAGCCGCCGACACTTAGCACGGTACCACGCAGACAGGCCGATTCGTCAACGTCCCGGCACGACCGCGCTCGCCTGGCCCCGTGATCATCGACGTCGTTGACCATGATCGTACGTTTGCGGCTGAGAGCTCCTTTCCCACTGACGCGTTCGCTCCGGGCCGATTCGTCCGCCTCGAAGCCGTGTTCCTGATAGTCTCGAGTCAGGTCACGCTGTCGCACGCGGACTTCGCGATTTTTTCGAAACTCGGCGCGGATCTTTTTCTTCTTGCTGCCCATAGCCTCGCCGACTGCCATGCTACCGACAACGGAATCCTGGGCGCCAAATCTTCGCTGTTTTGAAAACGCCTTGATTTCATCCTCGCGATGGTGAACCGACGGGCCAATCAGCTCGACGATATCCTTTTCGCCGATCTCTTCTCTCTCGACCAACGCCCGGGCCAACACGTCGAGTTTGTCGCGATTTTCGCTCAGTATCGCAATTGCACGATCGGAAGCATCATGCAGGATCCGCGCGACTTCGTCGTCGATAATCTCCAGCGTGTGTTCGCTGAATTGGCGCTGTTGATGGATTTCGCGGCCCAGGAACGGATCTTCGTCGCTCAACTTGTAGCTGACCGGTCCCAGCCGTTCGCTCATCCCCCATTTGGTGACCATGCGTCGTGCCAATCCGTGGCTCGCTCCAGATCGTTCTCGGCACCGGCGCTGAATTCGTCGTACACAATCTTTTCGGCACCGCGTCCGCCGAGCAGGAACGCCAGCCGATCGCGTCAGTTCGCTCTGCGAGATGTTCATCCGGTCTTCTTCGGGCAACGTCTGCGTCACGCCCAGGGCCCGGCCGCGCGGGATGATGGTGACTTTGTGAACGCGATCCGCTCCCTTGGTACAACCAGGCATCAAGCGCGTGGCCGGCCTCGTGATACGCCGTCTTTTCCTTCTCGTCGCCGATCAGCACTTCTTCGCGTTTTGGCCCCATCAGAATTTTGTCGCGAGCATACTCGAAGTCGTCCATCTAGACCTTATTCTTGCCGTCGCGAGTGGCCCAGAGGGCGGCTTCGTTGACCAGATTGCGGATGTCGGCCCCGGTCAAGCCCGACCGTCCCGCGGCCAGGCGACTTCAGGTCGACGTCGTCGGCCAGCGGCACGTCGCGGACATGCACCTTGAAGATCTCCATGCGGCCCTTGAGCGTGGGGCGATCGACGGTGACGTGGCGATCGAAGCGACCGGGTCGCAACAGGGCCGGGTCGAGCACGTCGGGACGGTTGGTGGCCGCCATCACGATCACCGAATCGGTCGGCGTGAAGCCATCCATCTCGCTAAGGATCTGATTGAGCGTTTGTTCGCGTTCGTCGTGTCCGCCGCCCAAGCCCGCACCGCGTTGCCGGCCGACCGCATCGATCTCGTCGATGAAGATGATCGCCGGGGCGATTCTCCTTGGCCTTCTGGAACAGATCGCGGACGCGGCTGGCCCCCACGCCGACGAACATCTGAATGAACTCGGAGCCGCTGACCGAAAAGAACGGCACGCCGGCCTCGCCCGCCACGGCCCGTGCCAGCAGCGTCTTGCCGGTTCCCGGCGGGCCCATTCAGCAGTACTCCCTTGGGCACGCGGCCGCCCAGCCGCTGGAAACTTCGGGGTCTCGCAGGAAGTCGACGATCTCCTGCAAGTCGGCCTTGACGCCTTCCAGTCCGGCGACATCTTTGAACGTGATCGGCGTGTCCGTCGATCTCGTAGCGTTTGGCCGGGCTCTTGCTGAACCCCGACAGGAATCCGCCGCCCATGATCTGCTCGCGCGTGCGACGAAACATCGACCAAAGGAAGAAGAACAAAAGCAGCGGCAGCAGGAGGCTCAGCACCGTGACAAACATCGCGGAGCGATCGGACGGGGCCTTGTACATCCAGACGGTCTTTTCCTCCAGCAGCTCGTCTAGTTGGTTTCGCTCCTGCTCGCCGACCCATTCCGGGATGGTCACTCGGAACGTCTTCTCCAAGGTGGCCGGTTTGCCGTCTTTCTCTGGCTGAACCAACTTCCCGTCGGAGTCGACTTCCTTGGGGGCGATTGGCGGGTCCTTGAAGCGACCGATGCCGTCGCGGCCCTCAAACTGCACGTAATCGACGTTCCCCTTGGACAGCTGGTCGCGAAAGAACGAGTAGCTGACGATTTCGGGCCCGGTCGCCTGGTTACTCAAGAAGATCACACTGATCGCCGCCAGTAGGGCAATCAAAACCCACACGTTGGGACCTGCCGGCCGCATCATCTTTTTTTCGCCGGATGGCTTTTCTCGATCTCGATCTCGATCTCGATCTCTATCCTGCAATTCGCTCACGTTCGAATCTCTCTTCCTCGGTCCGATAGGGACAACAGGGTTGCACTGCCCAATCGCGGGGCCCGGATGGCCACTGATGCTTGTTCAACCACCCCGATTGATGCGGTTCGCGTCACCGGACCACCCATGGGGCCTATGGCATCCTTACCAATTGTTGAAAATTGTAAACCATGCCTCACTTTTTTTCGACGACCGTCCCGAGGCCTCCGTTCATTTGGCGGGGACCGTTGTCGTAATGGCCCGGAACCGGACTGGCCAGCGCGTGGCGGCCGGCCTCCGGCTGACGCTTTGGCGACCACATACCGGCTCAACCTGCGGGACCATAGGCCCTACAATATGGGTTAAGTATGGCTTACCCCTCGTACTGACCCGGTCGAGACCTTTGGACAGCCCGTGTTCGCATTCTTGATCGTTCCCAGGCAGGCCCCGCCCAAGTCATCGTAGCGCGAGTCCCGAATGACGCATATCCCTCAATCCGATCCACCTTGCCGAACCGGCTTTGGCGTCGTCGCGGTGATTACGCGACAAGACGAGTTCCTGGTGATCCGCCGTTCGCAGTTCGTACGCGCTGCGGGAGCCTTTTGCTTCCCGGGCGGTGGGATTGAGCCCGGCGAGACGGAACCGGTTGCTCTGTGCCGGGAGATGCGGGAGGAGTTAGCAGCCGAAATTCACGCGGTGAGGCGGTTGTGGACGAATCGCACGCCGCGCGGAGTTCAGCTGTCGTGGTGGCGAGCGGAATTGGCCGCCAACAGCCCCTTGCAGGCGAATCCGGAAGAAGTCGAGTCAATTCATTGGTTTTCCGCTGCGCATTTGCGGGACCACCCGCTCGTGCTGCCCACGAACCGTGAGTTCCTAGAGGCGTTGGAGCGAAATGAGTTCTGCCTGGACTAAATGGCCAGGACCGCGTTGTTTGGACCGAGGTTGCGGTGATCGACGTACATAACGGTATTGTGTTTCTATTGCCTTCTAGTGGCTTGGCCCCGTAGTTCCGACCCCTGCATGAAATCACCCCAAGTTCCTTCCGAGCGTCCCACGGTCGACGGCGAACGAACGATCCGCCGACTGTTGATTTGGCTTATCCTGGTGGGCTGCATCCTGTCGGTTCCCGCATGGCTGTGCGCCGACTGGTGGATTGGTCTACCACCCGATGCCACAGCAACGTACGTGGGCCGCGCGACGTGCGCGGAATGCCATGCGGGACAGGCGGACAAATGGCAGGGCTCGGACCACGATTTGGCCATGGATGTGGCCACCGACGAGTCGGTACTTGGCGATTTCAACGATGCCACCTTGGAACATTTTGGCATCGTCTCGCGCATGTATCGCTCGGGCGATAAGTTCATCGTGCACACCGAAGGTCCTGACGGCCAGATGCACGATTATCCGATCAAATACGTCTTTGGCGTGCGGCCTTTGCAGCAATACCTGGTCGAATTTGATCGCCCGGCGAGCATGCCCCCCACCCAGGAGGCGCGATTGCAGGTACTGCGGATCTCGTGGGACACGGAACAACGCCGATGGTTCTATTTGTCTCCGCCCGACGTGCACACCAAACTGGCCCCGGACGATCCGCTGCATTGGACCGGCAGCGGTCAGAACTGGAACCATATGTGTGCCTCGTGCCACTCCACGAACGTCCACAAGAATTTTGATGTGGCAACACGCAGCTACCACACAACGTTTTCGGAAATCGATGTTAGTTGCGAGACCTGTCACGGACCGGGCAGCCTGCACATCGAGCTAGCGCGGGCCAAGTCGCTGTTTTGGGACCGCCATCGAGGCTATGCGTTGAAGCCGCTCAAAAGTGCCAATTCACGGCCAGAAATTGAAACGTGCCGCCCGTGCCGATTCGCGCCGCACCATGATTCACGATTGCAATGGCGCGGCGAACGAGACGTACTTCGATTGCTACGAGAGCGAGCTACTGCAACCCGAGACTTACTACTGTGACGGACAAATCCGAGACGAAGTTTACGTGTACGGATCGTTCATTCAGAGCAAGATGTATCACAAGGGCATTCGTTGCACGGACTGCCACGATCCTCACTCGACACGATTGAAACACGAGGGCAACCAGGTCTGCACATCGTGTCATCAGCACCCCGCAGCCAAATACGATACCGTGGCACACCACAATCATCCAGCCGGATCGACCGGCACCGTGTGCGTCGACTGTCATATGCCCGCCGCGCCGTTCATGGACATCGACCTGCGCCGCGACCACAGTTTGCGGGTTCCTCGCCCGGACATTTCTGTTGCATGGAACACACCGAACGCCTGCACGGGTTGCCACTTGGATGCAGGGCGACTCGCGCCGGACGTGGCGGCGCAAATGACCTATTACGCAGATTGGCTGGCGGCGGCTCGCGAGGGCAACCAGCAGGTCGCCAACGAGCTCGCTCGGCTGGACAGTTGGGCTGCAGATTGGATCAACAAGTGGTATGGCGACAAACGGCCTCCTCACTTTGCCGACGCCCTAGGCGCCGCCTGGCAGGACGAACCGGACGCCGTCGCGCGTTTGATCGAAGTCGTGAGCTCGCACGACTTGTCGACGATGGCACAAGCGTCGGCCCTATGGGAACTGTACCGACAGGATCCCGCGCGGGCTCAACCGTTCGCCGAGCGTTTCTTGCGCGACAACGATCCGCATCTGCGAGCGGTGGCCATCCGCTGCCTCACGCAGTTGCCCCCCAAGGAACTCGTCGCGAAAATTGCCCCTCGCTTACATGACACGGTTCGGTTGGTTCGCATCGAGGCAGCTAATGCGTTGGCCGTCGTGCCCGCGGACCAATTGAAACTGGACCAACTCAAGGATTTCGCTGCCGCCTACCAGGAGTTACGGGACAGCTATGCGGTGAATTCCGATCTGGCAGGATCGCATTTGATGCTGGGCGTATTGGCAGAACGCAGCGGCAAGCCGCAAGAGGCGGTGCAAGCCTATCGCACGGCCATTCATGTCCAGCCGGACGTCGCCGGCCCCCGTAGCAATCTGGCCCAACTGCTGGAGCGTATGGGACAGGCACAGCATGCGGTTCAGTACCGTGCCCAAGAGCTAAAACTACTCAAACGCGACGCCGAATTGGCGCCGGAACACGCCACCGTCCAATATCGCTACGGGCTTTCCTTGTATCTGAATGGGCAGCCCCAGGCTGCCCTTCCGGTGTTGCAACGCGCCAGCGATTTAGAACCGCAGAACGCAGACTTCTTATTGGCACTAGCTTTACTCCAAGAACGCCTGGGCAACTGGGACGAGGCCCTGCAAGGTGTCCAGGCGGTGCGACGCCTGCGTCCGGACGATGCGAGCCTCGTGCCGTTGGAGGAGCGACTCCGGCAACAGAGCGCAAGAGACTGAATCGAATCGTCCTTCATTGCTTGCTTGCGATCGCTTACCACGAAGCGTTACGATAATAACAGCGGTCGCGCAATGCCCCTGTCCATCCCGTTTGGAACGAAAAAGGAAGGAAGACCATGGCCACGCTCAGTCCCGCTCGCACTACTCCGCATGTTCGTCACACCGAATGCTTCATCGACGGACAATGGATCCCCGCGCGGAGTGGCAAAACGTTCGCCACGCTCAACCCGGCAACCGAAGAGGTAATTGCACAAGTGGCCGAAGGCGACGCGGAGGACATCGACGTCGCCGTGCGCGCGGCGCACACGCGTTTGAATATGGCGAATGGTCTCGAATGGATGCCCGCGATCGAGGTCGGCTGATCCTGCGGTTGTGCGACCTGCTCGAGTCTGAGGCAGAGGAACTGGCGGCATTAGAATCGTTGGACAACGGTAAGCCGATTCGCGACGCGCGGGCGGCCGACGTTCCCTTGGCCATCGACTGCCTTCGCTATTACGCAGGACTCGCCGACAAGATTCAAGGCGACACGATTCCGATTCGAGGTCACTACTTCACGTATTCACGGCGTGAACCGGTAGGTGTCGTCGGCCAGATCATCCCCTGGAACTTTCCCATCCTGATGGTCGCTTGGAAATGGGGCCCGGCCTTGGCCGCCGGTTGCACAATGGTGATGAAGCCGGCCGAACAGACGCCGTTAACCTGCCTGCGGATGGCTCGGCTGGCCCAGAAGGCCGGCATTCCGGACGGCGTCATCAACGTGGTGCCCGGCTACGGCCCCACGGCCGGCGCGGCCCTAGTCCGTCATCCGGAGGTCGACAAAATCGCGTTTACCGGCGAACACGTGACCGCCCAAACCATTATGCGAGACGCGTCCGCAACATTGAAACGATTGACGTTCGAATTGGGAGGCAAGAGCCCCAACGTCATTTTTGCCGATGCCGATCTGGACGCCGCCGTGGCGGGGCTCATTTTGGCCTGTACTTCAATCAAGGTCAGTGTTGCTGTGCGGGCAGTCGCGTGTTTGTCGAGGAATCTGTGCATGACGAATTCGTGCAACGGATTTGTCAACTGAATCAGAGCCGGCGGTTGGGCGACCCTCTGGACCCCGCCACCGAACAAGGCCCTCAGGTCGATCGGCACAATTTGACAAGATCATGCGTTACATCGAGCTGGGACGTCAGGAAGGTGCGCGGTGCCTTACTGGCGGCGACCGGTTCGGCGATCGCGGCTTCTACATTCAACCCACATTGTTCGACGGCGTCCAAGACGAGATGGCCATTGCGCGGGAGGAGATCTTTGGACCGGTGATGTCAGTGCTGACATTTCGCGATGTGGACGAGGTGATTCGGCGCGGCAACGACACGTTCTATGGATTGGCCGCCGCGGTGTGGACGCGGGATGTGGCCAAAGCCCATCGCATGGCAGCCTCTCTGCGTGCCGGCACCGTATGGATCAATTGCTATGATGTCTTCGACGCGGCCGCGCCGTTCGGCGGATTCAAGATGTCGGGCCAAGGACGAGAACTGGGCATTCGCGGTTTGGATGCGTACCTGGAAACCAAGACCGTAACGATTTCGCTGGACTAGCGGCCTCGTATGAGCCCACGCCAATTGTGCGGAATGTGAGGAAGCATGTTCGGACTGCTCAACTTGTACAAGCCCACGGGTATCACGTCGCGACAGGCGATCGATCAAATCCAGCGATTGGCTCGTCCGGCCAAGGTGGGCCACACAGGTACGCTCGATCCGTTGGCCGATGGCGTGCTGGTCGTTACGCTCGGCCCAGCAACTCGGCTGACATCACGCGTCCAAGCCTGGCCCAAATCCTATCGAGGCACATTCTTGTTGGGGCGTCATAGCAACACGGAGGACACGGAAGGGGAAGTGGTCGAATTGTGCGATCCGCATCAACCTACGGCAGCGCAGCTGGCAGAGGCACTGCGGTTGTTCACCGGCGAGATCAGTCAGCAGCCCCCCGCCTTCTCGGCCCTCAAAGTGAAAGGCCAGCGCCGCGTACGAACTTGCTGCAAGGGCAAAGCGGTGGAATTGGCGGCCCGACAGGTGTCGATCCATGATTTACGAATCGCTCGCTACGCATATCCCGAACTCGCGCTCGACATCGTTTGCAGCAGTGGCACCTACATACGATCGTTGGGTCGCGATCTCGCCCGGGCGGTTGGCACCGAGGCCGTGATGTCGGCACTCACCCGAACCGCGGTGGGCCACTTGACCGTCGTGGACTCCGTTGCACCGGATGCCATAAGCCGCGAAACGCTCGAGCCTCATCTGCTCTCTCCCCTGGAGGCAGTCAAGGAACTGCGGCAGGTGACGATGACCGACGAGCACTTGCGGTTGCTCAGTCATGGTCAGGAAGTCGTGTTGGCGGATGAGTCCGACCGTGAGCTCGCCGCGGTCACCGCCGATCGCCAGCTCGCGGCCCTCCTCTGGGCGTACGGCCACCATCGCTACCGTCCGCATCGAAACTTTGTCCCTTCATCCGGACTCCAGCGGGTGAGTTAGCGGAGTCGCAAATCGGCCTCATCTATGGCCTTCGGCCAACTTTTTTTAGAGAGACAAAGAAGTCGCGTGAGTCACGTCGACGATGGTCGGCCAAGAAGATGAAACCTCATGCTCACCTGAAAATCGGTTGTGGGCCGTTCGGTAAACCTTGTCGGTTGCAACAGCTCTGTTTGTGCGCGACGTCTCCGCTAACGGTGACGGCCCCGATCTGCCGAAGCGATAGGTGATGGACTCTCAGGAGTCCCGCGCGGCCAACAGCCGAGGGTGATTAACAGGATCCTCGATGCCCGGCGAGGGGAGACGGCGGGGACCCTTTCATCGGCCACCGCGCAAGGACCGATAGGATACGTCGTGGCAGGGACTGCGCCATGGGGGCAGGCTTTTCCGAGCCTGTCTGAGGTTTTGCTACACGGGTCATCGAGCGCGTTCATGGCTAAATCACGCAATCGCAGTGTGGATCTATTGGGCTTGGTCCTGCTGATCGTGGTGCTGTTTCTGATTCTTTCTTTGCATAGTTACCAGATCAGCGACCCGATCAGTGAACCCATTTTCCCCCTTAATCGTCTTTACCAACCCAACCCCGCAACATTTCCTCTCGCCGATCACGTCTCCAATTGGTGTGGTCACACCGGTGCACTGGTGGCCGACCTGTTGTTCGGCTGGTTTGGCTGGGGCGCGTATTATCTGACGATCTCGCTCGTGGGAGTCGCCGTTGCGTTGTTGAGTCAACGACCGTTGGTCGCTCCGTTCCTGCAACTGACCGGCTGGAGTCTATCGCTGGTCGGCATTACCGCCCTGGCATCCATTCTGGCGCCTGGCCACTGGAATGGACCCGTCATTGGCCCAGGGGGCTATCTGGGAGCCTTGGGCAGTGGCATTCTTTCGACTCATTTCTGGCGCCGCCGGCAGTATTCTATTAGCCGGCGGTAGCTGTGTGCTCGGTCTGCTGCTGTGTACAGACTACATCTTGTTCCAACTGGCTGCCGTTACTGCCTCGGCCGCCGCTCAGAAGACCCTCCGACGTCGCAAGCCGCGCGTGGTGGCCAACGATGTGGACGAAGAGGCGATGTCCGTGCGAATTGGCGGCAAGCGTTTTACGGCGGCCACGAGTGCGGCATGGGATGAAGAAGAAGAAGACGAGGAGGACGAACTGGGCGAAGAGGAGGAGGAATACGACGACCAAGACGAGGACGAAGAGGACGAAGACGATCTCGATGACGAGGAGGACGAACTGGAAGACGACGACGTCGTGACCTCGCCCGCCAACGGTTTGCGGCGTTTGATCCAACGGGCGACGCCAGGCATGCGGATCCGCAATCCGCAGGAAAAAGCCGCACAAATCGAACGTCAGGAAGTCATCGAACAACTCGAGGAAGCCAGCCGCAAAGAAGAAGCACGCGAATACGACTTGCCCACCATCGAATTGCTTCAGGAATCCGAAGAATTCAGTTTCGAGCAACAAGGAAAAGAAGTCCGACGGAAAGCCAAGATCCTGGAAAAAACGTTCCAGGACTTTGGATTCAACGTCAAGGTTGTCGAAATCGAAACCGGACCGGTCATCGCCCAGTACGAGATTGAGCTCGAGGCGGGTTTGCGACTATCGAAGATTACCGGCCTTGCCGACGACCTGGCCATCGCCTTGCGCGTCCCCAGCGTCCGTATCGTCGCGCCAATCCCCGGCAAGAACACGGTGGGGATCGAGGTCCCCAATGAACAGCGGCAGACTGTGCGACTGCGCGAAGTGATGGAGGAAGTCGAATGGCCGGGTCAAGAAGATGCGAATCCCCCTGTTTCTGGGCAAAGACGTTTCAGGGAATCCGTTGGTCGCCGATCTTCCACGTTGCCGCACTTGCTGATTGCCGGCCGTACGGGCACGGGTAAAAGCGTCTGTTTGAACGCGATCATCTCGTCCATCCTGATGACGCGCCGTCCGGATGAAGTTCGCATGTTGATGATCGATCCCAAAATGGTCGAACTGAGCGGCTACAGGACGATTGCCGCACCTAATGCATCCAGTGGTGACGGACATGAGCAAGGCCGAAGCGATTCTGGCTTGGGCCGTCGACAAGATGGAAGAACGCTATCAGCCTGTTGGCCCGCGCCGGCGTGCGGCACATCAGCGGTCTACAATCAACTCGGCGAGGAAGAGCTGTTGGAGCGCTTGCAGCCGGAAGACGAGGCCGAGCGGGAGGCGATTCCGCTGCATTTGCCGTACATCGTCATCGTGGCCGACGAAATGGCGGACCTGATGATGACGGCCGGCAAAGAAGTTGAACAGCACATCATTCGTCTGGCGCAAAAGAGTCGCGCGGTCGGAATTCACCTGATTCTCGCCACCCAGAAGCCGACCGTCGACGTGATCACAGGTCTGATCAAGTCGAACTTGCCCGCGCGTATCGCATTCCAGGTGGCCAGCCGTACTGATAGCCGCGTCGTGCTGGACGAAATGGGGGCCGACAAGCTGCTGGGCAACGGTGACATGCTATTCCTCTGGCCGGGAACCAGCACGCTCTTGCGCGGGCAGGGGACGTACTTGAGCGATGATGAAATCAACGCCGTCGTCGAATGTCGTGAGCACCGGTGAGCAGGAATTTGTCAAAGAACTGGTGCAACTGAAAGTAGAAGAGCGACCGAGACGAACCTCGGGCAATTAAAGAAGCGTGACGACTTGTACGAAGGTGCCGTCGATATCGTCGTCCGCGAAGGCCGTGGCAGCGTGTCGCTATTGCAGCGGTGCTTGGGCATCGGTTACGGCCGCGCCGCACGGTTGATCGACTTCATGGCGGAGGACGGAATCGTGGGCCCCTACAACGGCTCCCAGGCCCGCGAAGTCGTCATCTCCATCGCCGACTGGGAGGCCATGCAGGCGGGCGCCACGACGGAACCTGAACCGGAATCCCCTCCGTCCCGCCGCTCGAATCGCATTGTCCCCGCGCTCGCCCCGCCAGCCAAGGCGCGGTTAGCCGCCGAGGTCGATGAGGAAGCCGACGAGGAAGACGACGACGCCTACGATGACGATGAGGAAGTCGATGAAGGCGACGACGAAGAAGCGGACGCCGCAGACGTGGGTGACGAGGAGGACGAGGACGAAGACGAGTACGAGGACGAAGAGATCGACGAATACGACGGCGATGAGTACGAACAGGACGAATACGAAGACAATCCCGATGCAGAAGATGCCGAAGATGATGGCGAGTACGAGTATGAAGTCGACGAATACGACGAGGACGATGACGACTACGAAGGGGAAGATTACGAAACGGACGAGGAGGCCGACGTTAAGTCCGAGCGGGCGGAATCGTAGCCGCGCACTTCGTCGACGTGGCTGAGCTCATTTGGCGGAAACACCAAGGTTGCCTCTGCGCCCGTCTGCGTCTCTGCGCACTGCGTTTAAATCAAACCGTCCCAGCGCCCGACCGTATCACCTCCAAGGAATGGGCTCGGGCAACCTCGTGGCGACTCGCGCGTCGAACAGGATTGCCTGCGGACGACTTCACCACAATTGACACGACTCTTGCAACCGCCTATCTTGGCGATTTAACCCAGAATCGACCGAGTTTCGCCGATCGTCATGTTGAATGCGACCTGTCTGAAAGCGACTGTGCCCAGGCCATCCGCCGCCTGCCTGCGGGCGTGCGTTGCGATTTTGATCTCGGTCATAATTCGGCCCCATTGGCCAACAGGGCATTGAGCGGATTTGCAGCATATCGACACGCCCTGAGGCCTCCCGGTCGCAGGGCGTTTTTTGTTTACTTACGGAATTGGTCTGGGGGTCGGGCCCTGGACAACCGCGAGAGGAGCGGACGATGCGTCGGATCGAAATCTATGACACCACGTTGCGCGACGGCTCTCAAGGTGAAGGCGTTAGCTTTTCGCTGCAAGACAAACTGTTGATCGCTCGCCGGCTGGATGCCCTGGGCTTCGACTATGTGGAAGGGGGGTATCCCCTATCGAACGAAAAGGACGTGGAATTCTTTGCGCAGTTGCGACAGCAGCCGTTGCGGCGAGCCCGCGCGACCGCCTTTGGCATGACCCGCCGTCGTGACTTGTCGGCCGACGACGATCCGGGCATGCAGGCCTTGGTCAAGGCCGGGGCGCCGACGGTGACGGTGGTCGGCAAGACCTCGGCCTTTCACGTCAGCGACGTGCTGCGCGTGTCATTGGAAGATAACCTGGCGATGATTGCCGACAGCATCGGCTATCTGGTCGCCGCTGGAAAGGAAGTGATCTACGACGCGGAGCACTTCTTCGACGGTTGGAAGCTCGATCCTGGCTACGCGCTGCAAACGATCCAAGCCGCGGCTCGACGCCGGTGCTCGGCTGGTCGTGCTCTGCGACACCAATGGGGGCAGCATGCCGGAAGAAATCGCCCGCCTGACGCAAGCGGCCACGGAAGGCATCGCGGTCTCGGTCGGTATACATTGTCACAACGACTGCGATTTAGCCGTCGCCAACACATTGGCGGCGGTGGATGCAGGAGCCATCCAGGTCCAAGGAACGATCAATGGAATTGGCGAACGCTGCGGCAACGTGGACCTGATCTCCGTGATTGCCAATTTGGCGCTTAAGAAACAAGGCTACGAAGTGCTTTCCCCGGACGCCCTCGAGCACCTGACCGAGCTTTCGCGGTATGTCTACGAGACGGCCAACATGTTGTACCGCAACGGACAGGCTTTTGTCGGCCCCAGCGCCTTCGCGCACAAGGGAGGCATGCACGTACATGCCGTCAATCGGGCCGCCTCCAGCTATGAACATATTCCGCCAGAGCGCGTCGGTAATGAGCGGCGCGTGTTGGTCAGCGAGTTGTCCGGCCGATCCAACATCGTCAACAAGACCACGAAGCATGAGCTGCAGCTCGATCGGGCAGCTAATGGACCGCATCTTGGCCGAGGTGGTCAGAATGGAAAACCAAGGCTATCAGTTCGAGGCGGCGGAAGCATCGTTCGACCTACTGGTAAAGCGCTGCGCCGGAGCATATCAACCGCATTTTCGTCGCATCAAATATCATGTCGCAGTCGGCGGAGATGCTGACGGCGAGTTGATCACCGAGGCCACGGTCAAACTGAACGTCGACGGCGACGTCCGACACGAAGTGGGCGAAGGCGACGGCCCCGTGAATGCGCTGGACGCCGCACTGCGCAAGGCGATGACGGACCGCTACCCATCTTTACACGAAATGTCGCTGGTCGACTACAAAGTCCGCGCTATCAATTCGGAAGCCGGCACCGCCGCCCGCATCCGTGTGATTATTGAGAGCAAGGACGCGCATGGTGTGTGGGGTACGGTCGGCGTCAGCGAAAACATCATCGAGGCCAGTTGGATCGCCCTGGTCGACGCCATCGAATACAAACTTTACAAAGACGAATCCAGGCAAGAACAAACGGCCGCATTGGCCGCGAGGAAGGACTGATGACCGCCAAGTTTTCCGCCGCTAATCTGCCCACTCGTTTTGACCACAAGGAGGCTCAATCTCGATTGTACGCGCAGTGGGAATCACGAGGGTATTTCCATAGCGAACCCGACCCGGCACGCGAACCGTTCGTGATTGTCATTCCGCCGCCCAATGTCACCGGTGCTCTGCACCTGGGACATGCGTTGAACAATACACTGCAGGATATCCTGATTCGCTTCAAACGTATGCAGGGCTACAACACGCTATGGATGCCAGGCACCGACCATGCAGGCATCGCCACTCAAGCGGTTGTCGAGCGCCGGTTGTTAGAGGAAGAGGGCAAAACTCGGCACGATTTGGGTCGCGAAGCTCGTCGAGCGAATCTGGGCTTGGAAAGATGCGTACGAAAAACGAATTATCTCACAGCTTAAACAAATGGGCTGTAGCTGCGATTGGCAGCGGACTCGCTTTACCCTGGACGATATCTGCGCCCGAGCCGTCCGGGAAACGTTTTTTGATCTGTTCCGCCGACAGAGAATCTACCGCGGCAAGCGGCTCGTCAATTGGGACACGTTCCTGCAAACCGCCGTCAGCGACGACGAGCTCTTTCACGAAACCGTGGCCGGCCATTTTTGGCACTTCAAATACCCGGTCATCGATCCGAAACCGGGCGAACCCGATTACGTAACGATCGCTACAACGCGTCCGGAAACCATGCTGGGCGACACGGCGGTGGCCGTCCACCCCGATCCGGCCGCAGCGTTAGACAAGGCGGAGAAGCAGCTACAAACCAAATTGCCCGAGGCACCCGCGAAAGAACGGGACGCGGTCGCTCAGGAACTGGACGGCGTCCGCGATCGCCGTCAGACCGCCTTGCCCTTGCTCGAGCAATTGCGCGACATGGCTCGCGACGGGCGTCAATTGATGTTGCCGCTGCTGGAGCGTCCTATTCCCTTGATTGCCGACGAATGGGCCAAGCCCGAATTAGGCAGCGGTTGCGTTAAGATCACGCCGGCACATGACCCCAACGATTACGAAGTCGGGATCCGCGCCGGCCTGCCCATGATCAACATCCTGAATCCCGACGGCACGCTCAATTCCCAGGCTGGCCCTTACACGGGTCTAAAGATCCCGGTCGCACGTCAACAGGTCGTCCAGGACCTTGAGGCTGCCGGCCTGGTCGTGGAAATCGAGGATCGACAGATCGATCTGGCTCACTCAGATCGCAGCAAGACCCCTATCGAACCCTATTTGGCCGACCAATGGTTCGTTCGCATGGACACCTGGCCCAAATCGCCATGGATGCCGTCGCCGAAGACCGAGTCACGATACATCCTCCTCGATATGCCAAAGGGTACATGGACTGGCTGAGCGAAAAGCGGGATTGGCCCGTCAGCCGCCAACTGTGGTGGGGCCATCGTATCCCCGTTTGGTCCCGCAGCGCACCGCTGAACGACCCCCTCTGGCAAAACACCCGCTTGCCTTTCCTGCCCGCCGTCGCGACCGATCAGCCAGAGCAATCGGTCGCGGAAGGTCTGGAAGATCGTGTTGCGGCCTTCCTGACCGACGGCCCGCAAGAAGGCCAACAGACACTGTTCTGCTGCGTTGCCGCGGGCCAGGAAAAATTGGAACGCCAGTTAGAGGAGGCCGGTTGGCTTCAGGAAGAGGATGTACTGGATACGTGGTTCAGCTCCGCCCTCTGGCCGCATTCCACCTTGGGCTGGCCGGAGCGGACGCCGGAGTTGGAATACTATTATCCGACCAGCACGTTGATCACCAGCCGCGACATCATCACGTTGTGGGTGGCCCGCATGGTCCTGGCGGGCTTGAACAACATGGGCGAAGTTCCTTTCCGTGAAGTATTCATTCACCCCAAGATCCTAGACGGTTACGGCGAAGGGATGTCGAAGTCGAAAGGCAACGGCGTCGATCCACTGGACGTCATCGAAAAGTTCGGTGCGGATGCCCTCCGGTTTGGCATCGCCTACCTGACCACCGATACGCAGGATGTGCGGATGCCGGTTCAGTTCGAGTGCCCTCACTGCGAGGCCTTAATCGACCAAACCAAGAAGAACCGCCAACTGCCGCGCATCGACTGCCCTAAATGTGGAGCGGCATTCAGCACACAGTGGGCGCAAAAGCCCGCCGATCAGGCGCTGCCCCGCGGCGCTGTTGTCAGCGAGCGTTTCGAACTGGCGAGGAATTTCAGCAATAAACTCTGGAATGTCTCCCGCTTGGCCCTCATCAACCTGGATGGATATCTAGCGGCTCCGTTGAGCGATGAAGAGCTCGCCTTCGAGGACCACTGGATCCTGAGTCGACTGGCGACGCTAACACAGAATATCACGCAACAACTTGATCGTTACGGTTATGCCGAAGCGGCCCGCGATCTGTACGACTTTGCCTGGGATGAATTCTGTAGTTTCTATGCAGAAATGGCCAAGCCACGGTTCGACGATCCAACCAGTCGCCCCGTCGCGCAGCGCGTCATGGCGTACTCCCTGGATGTACTCCTGCGGTTGCTCCATCCCATGATGCCTTTTTTGACTGAGGAGGTCTGGCAATTATTAGGCAACGTGGCGCCGCAGCGCGGGTTACGGACATTGGCATCACCCAGCGAAAGCCTGGTCGTCGCTCCGTGGCCCACCGTCGACGCCGATCGGCAAAATCCGCAGCTCGAGAAGCAATTCGCGAAATTTCAGGCGGTACTGGGTGCCAT
Source organism: uncultured Planctomycetales bacterium (assembly GCA_963785495.1). Classification (GTDB taxonomy): domain Bacteria; phylum Planctomycetota; class Planctomycetia; order Pirellulales; family Pirellulaceae; genus CAWAVP01. Next base: position 17,437 of record CAWAVP010000029.1, read on the forward strand.
CCGTGAGATCCGTAGTCGTCAAGGGATCGCTCCAAAAGACTCAGTCCAATTTGCCTTGCAGTGTGATGCCGAAACGGTGGAACTCCTTGAGCCAATGCAGCGGTATTTCCAGAGCATGGCCAAGGCAACGGGGCAGGCTTGGGGCGAGCAGATTGAGCCCCCCACGACGCATGCCAAAGTCAGTCTCAAAGGTATGGAGGTCTACGTGGATCTCCAGGACTTCCTAGACATTGGGGCCGAGATCGAACGTAACAGCAAGCAAGAACAGAAGTTGCTGGAATTGATCGGCGCGAAGGAAAAGAAGCTGAACAACGACAATTTCGTAAAACGTGCCCCAGCCGACGTGGTTGAACGCGAGCGGCAAAGCTTGGTCGAGTTACAGGGCCAATTGCAGTCGACCCGCGAGGCGCTCGAACGGCTGCGTACGGCCCTCTAACCGCCGAGTCGCGAGGGTGCACAAAGATGGATTGAATGCCGTCAGACCGAGTGGAATCGTTCTCAGCGGCATGGATCTCGACACATGGTCCCGCCCAAAGGTTTTAACATCACGACGCGCATCACAACGCTGTGCGCCCTCTGCGTGTAAGAAAGAGTCCCCTATGCCCCGCAGCAAATCTTGAGCCGAACAGGATTGGGCCACGGGCCGGATGCGGGCCGTCCGGACATCGGAAGAGGCAGCGCAGTCAACCCTCGCGTGCGGCCGATGCATCGACCTCGCCGGATCTTGGCAGAGGTGACACAAGAGACCGTTCTTCCTCTGGGAAACGGCGGTCCGTTTGCGGCACTCGCGTGCGGGTCGGCTGGACGGACAGCGAATTCGCCGACCCTGTTCCGCGTACGATCGCAGGCCGCTACACTGAGGGTTGGTCTAATCGTCTGGCCGGCAGTGATTGGTCAAGGGTCTCACGATGCAAGTGCAAATGCAGCTCTCGCGGATTATCATCAGCGAGATTAACGAGCGACAAGTGATCTACCTGCGTGAAGTCGACGGGGATCGCCAATTCCCCATCCTCATCGGTATTTTTGAAGCGACCAGCATCGACCGGCGTGTCAAGGACTAGCTTCAAGTCGACCGCTGACGCACGACTTGCTAGTGAACATTGTCGAACAACTGGGCGCGGAACTCGACAGTGTCATTATTACTGACTTGCGGGACCACACCTACTACGCCAAACTTCGCATCAAACAGGACGGTGAATTGATCGAGATCGACTCGCGCCCCTCGGATGCGATTGCCGTTGCGGTCACCTGCAATCCGCCACTGCCGATTTACGTGAACGAAGAGGTCTTGGACGAAGCAATGGAGTAGTGGGGACCGAGACCTTTGGAAATATTCAGGCGTATTTCAACAACCGAGATGGCCACCGCGCAGCTCCGCGCGATAGGAATCGCGGCATGGTGAAATGGCGCGGAGTGCCCCGGGTGTTCACTGCGAAGTTTGCCGTTCTGCTGTTGGCCGTAGGGTTGGCAGGCATGGCCTGCCGGCCGTCGTCCTCGACCTCGCCCGCCGATACCAACGCGGTGAACGTCCCCGCCGCGGACGCGCGGCCTTTGCGAGTTGTAACGATCGACGACTCGGCGTTGTCGGAGGCGATGTCGCGCGAGTGGCAAGCGAACTCGCAGGATCCCGTCGAGTTTGATGTGTGGACATCGGACCAGGTGCCGGAGAGCGGTTTGGATGCGGATGTCGTTGTATTTCCATCGGGACTACTAGGACAACTGGCAACAACTCGACAGATTGTGCCGTGGCCCGAGGAGTCGCGGGGTGCTCGTCGCGATTCGGCCGAAACGTCGGACAGTCTGGACGAGTACGATTGGAATGACGTCTTTCCTTGGCTCGCCGTCGCGAATTGCGATGGGGGCAAGAGCTGTACGGTGTCAGTTTTGGTTCGCCGCAACTGTTATTGCTCTACCGATCCGACCTGTTCGCCACATGGGAGCTGACACCGCCGACCACATGGGAAGAGTACCGAGCGACGGTGATCACAATTCGCCAGCGATTACCACAGACACCAGCGAGCGAACTGCGTTTCGCGACGCTCGAACCGCTCGGCGATGGTTGGGCAGCTCGGCTGCTGTTGGCGCGTGCGGCGGCCTACGCGCCACATCCCAATCAGTACTCCTCGCTGTTCCAATTCACCACGATGAAGCCGTGGATTGATCAACCTCCGTTCCTCAGGGCATTGGAGGAGTTGATCGGCGATGTCGGTCCCCTACCTGCCGCAATGCAGACTCTGTCGCCTGACGACGTGATGGAACAGCTTTTGACGGGCCAAACGGCAATGGCGATCACGTGGCCCAGTGCGGCACGGACAACCAAGCTGAAGCTCGTATCGCCAGCCGCGTTTGGGATCCTGCCGCTACCGGGAGCCCGTGAGGTGTATCAGATGTCCGACGGGATCTGGCAGCCGCGGGGGACCGACGTATCACCGAGAGTGCCGCTGTTGGGCGTCGCAGGACGGATCGGTGCGATCGCCAGACGGGCACGATTGCCGCAGGCAGCGAAGGGATTCTTGCAATGGGTTACCCGCGCGGACAGCTCCATTCGGATCTCGACGGCCAGCACGGCGACGACGCTTTTCCGCATGGTACAGACCGCTCAGCCACAGGCCTGGGTGGAACCGGCCCTCGCGTCTGTGGCAGGCCAGTTCGCGGCGGCCATGGTCGAAAACCAGCGCCCTGCCACCGTATTGATGATGCCGCGGCTGCCCGGACAGGCGGACTACCTCAGAGAACTGGATCAGGCCGTTCGTGACGCAGTCCGCGGCCAGACCGACGCGCCGGAAGCGCGACGGCAAGTTGCCCAGGCGTGGGCCCAGATCACCTCCGAACGAGGCTCCGCTACGCAACGTACCGCCTACGAAGCCAGCCTGGGCCTGTAAAGCCGTGGGTTCCTCCTCATTAAGGAGCAAAAAACACCAAGGGTGCCCCGGTGCGCCCTCGGCCTCTCTGCACCCTGATTTAAAACAGAAATGCCCGTGGGGCCTGAAACACCCGAGAAGCAAATCTTGAGCGGAACAGGATTGGACCACTGGCCAGATGAGCGGCAGCGCCGAGGTCGAGCAGCGGCATTTTCCCGTGACGTGAGGCAGTCCCCGCACGGCCCGAGCCACGGATGCTACAATGGCGGCTGCGCGTTGGTTCGATTAGACAACGTAAACAAGCGAAACTACATTGAGTCTCACAATGCGTGTTCCACCTGTGTTGATTGGTCTATCGTTCTCGGTCCCCGTACTGCTGGCGGGCTCGGTGGGGCTGGCAGCAATCGTTGTTTCCCAGGAATACATTTACGATAAAGCACCGTTTCCCGAGTGCCACGCATCGACCATCGCGGAGACGCCGCAGGGGCTTGTAGCCTCATGGTTTGGCGGACAGCGCGAGGGTGATCCGTCGGTGGGCATCTGGGTTTCGCGATTGGGCGAGACCGGTTGGTCCGAGCCGGTTGAGGTCGCTAACGGCATCCAAAGTGACGACGCGGCGGTACAGCGGTTCCCTTGCTGGAATCCCGTGCTGCATCAAACCGAAGGCGGCCCTCTCTTGTTGTTTTACAAAGTCGGCCCCAACCCACGGGCATGGTGGGGGATGGTCATGCGTTCCAGCGATGCGGGACAAACCTGGTCCTGCGCCCGAACGCTTGCCGGATGGCATTCTGGGCCCAATTAAGAACAAACCGATTCAGTTGCCCACCGGTCCCTTACTGAGTGGTTCTAGTACCGAACATGCCGGATGGCGAGTCCATTTTGAATGGTCCGACGATCAGGCACAAAGCTGGAAGCGAACTGCGGCCATCAACAGCGGCGAGCAGTTTAGCATCATTCAGCCAACGTTGTTTCGGTTACAGGACGGGACCGTAATCGCTTATTGCCGCAGTCGCCAAGGGCAGATTGTGCAAGTGCGGTCGCATGATCAGGGACAGAGCTGGACGATGCCGGAAACGGTCGAACTGCCCAATCCGAACTCGGGCATCGACGGCGTGTCACTCGCCGATGGACGACACGCTCTGGTCTATAATCACACTCCCAAAGGTCGAACTCCCCTGAATTTGGCCATCGCCGCGGACGACGCCATGAATTGGCAGCCCGCACTGGTCCTGGAATCGGAACCGGGTGAATACTCGTATCCTGCGATCATTCAGTCTCAAGACGGTCTATTACACATCACGTATACGTGGAAGCGTGAACGCATCAAACACGTCGTGGTGGATCCAGACAAGCTAGATAACTGACCGTGAACCCCGGCGGCGATTCGTGTCCAAACCGATACGATTCGCAGCCCCCAAACCCCATCGCGAGCACGACCAAGGGGTCCACTTGAGTCGAATCGGGCCGGAGATTAGACTAGCGACGTACGGGGCTTCGGCGCCGACACTGAAAAAAAATGAATATCGCTAGGGGCGGTAGCTCAATTGGGAGAGCGCAGCGTTCGCAATGCTGAGGTCGAGGGTTCGACTCCCTTCCGCTCCACTTCTTAACTGCTTGACTGTCGGGTTTTTGGTCATCGGCGGAGATTTATCGACATTTTGTTGCCACGGTGATTCGAGGTTATCGCAACCGTTCCATACCGCATCGTGCAAACTGGAATCTCAGCATCTAAATTCCATCGGAAAGCGTTTACTCTTGGTGAGTTATGGTTGGATCTGGAGAACGGCAATTGCCGAGCGTTGTCCTCCGGCCGCCCGCATTGACTCATGTCTCACGCGTCGCGTGATCGCCGACGCTTATTGGAAATGTCGCCAGGGGTTCGCCAGCTCGATTCTCGGCTTTCTGGCATTGGTTTAAAAAACTGTTCATCCGATCCGCGAGTTGCTACACTCGCTTGGGTCTGTTGAGTTGATATTCGGGGAATAGCGCAGCCGCGAGCTGAAACGACGGTGAGTGTTTATCGGCACACGGCAAAATTCTTTGTTCCGACATCCGCCACCTTTTCGAACTCGCGGCAAGATCTACCTAGCCCAAAGATGGAGCGAACGAATGAACGAGCCAAGCAGCAGATTAGAACGGCGTACGCGTTCACGCTCATTGAATTACTGGTCGTGATGGCGATCCTCAGCATCTTGGTCGGATTACTATTGCCCGCGGTTCAGGCCGCACGAGAATAGCGCCACGAGTGAAATGCTTGAACAATCTCAAACAAATCGGCCTGGGCGTGCTTGAATACGAAACGGCGTGCGGAACGCTGCCGCCGCTTTCTCAACGTCGTCCTGGGGAACATTCCTGGTTTCCTTGTGTGCTGTCTTACGTCGAGGAACAAGCGGCCTTTCAATTGCTGGATTTCAAGAAAAACTGGGACCACGCTGACAATCAATCGGCCGTCAACACGATTGTCCCCGTTCTCCTCTGCCCGTCGACCGCCGTAGACGAGAATCGAAAAGTTAGCATCTCGCGCCGCGGCAACCGTACCGCCGCGCCAACCGACTATGCACCGCCTGGACGAGTGACGGAAACGGCAATGCGATATCAACGAAATACCGCCGTATCGTCGGGACGCGGTGCGATGGAAAGAGATCGGGGAGTCGAAATGAAGGAGATTCTGGACGGAGCATCACATACGATGCTGGTTATCGAAGATGCAGGACGCCCACAGCATTGGACGCGTGAAGGCTTGCGGACAGGCAACAACGACAATCACTGCGCAAGCGCGGATGTGAATCAGGGCGTAACGTCAGGTGGAGCCTGGGCCGATCCAAGAAACGATATTCCACTTCACGGTTTTACAAGCGACGGACTACGGTGCCCTGGCGATTGTGCCGTTAACTGCACAAACAACAACGAAGCCTTCAGCTTTCATATCGGGGCGCTCAAATGGTATTGTTGGACGGTAGCATTCATTTCCTATCAGAGGACATTGAATTGCACGTTTACGCCGCCCTGGTCACTCGCGATGGGCAAGAGCGAGCCCCGATCTTGGATCGCTGAGCCGAATCGCAAGCACCGATCGTTCGACTTCGCCTTGGGTGAGCTCGCATCTGTACCTCTCCGCGCCAACTTGGCGTTCGACGCGCGACAATTCCGGCGAGGCCGCGAGGATATGCGTTCGGGAGTGACGGCGTCGACCGCGATTGTCGCACGACAAGTGTGGCAACTTTGATTCGTTGCTCTTGTAACTTGGGGACAACTCCGACCAGCAGTGGATCAGGAGCGCAAACATCATGCGCCGCCATGACGCCTCAATAAATCCGCGATTTGAGAATGGCCCCGACGCATTGCCCAGGCCAACGGAGTCGCCCAGGGTGGATCACCGGGTAAGTTCGGCATGGCCCCGCGCTGTAGCAGCCATTCCGCCATCTCGTTCTGTCCAAACTTGGCAGCCCAACCGAGCGGCGTTGAGCAAATGTCATTGTCGCGTGCATGCAGCTCGGCACCGTGGTCAAGAAAAAGTGAGGCTCGGTCGATGTCTCCCTTACGCGCGAATTCGTGCAGCGGTGTGACGCCCAACCAGTCAGGGGCGCTGGGGTTCATGCCGTGTTGAAAGAGCAGCTCGTTGATTTCGCGAGTTTTTGCTCCGGCCGACCAACTGGGGAACGTAACGCGGCTCGGCAAATCGGGCTGAAAGCGTAGCATCAAACGAACGAAGCGTTCATGCCCCTCGCCCGCCGCATTGGCCAATGCATCCGGGTCGTTCGCCGATGCAGGATTGGCAGAAAACACGGCCGCCGCCGTCTGAAGGTCATTATAAAAAGCCAACAAATGGACAGCACGCGAGGCGCCATAGGAGCAAAGCAATTCGACCATCCGCTGATCGCCCTTGTCGATGACGCGGCTGAGCGTATCCGCGGAACTTTCGACTTCAACGTTGGGATGGGCGCCGTGTTCCAGCAGCAGATTCGCGATCTGCCAATGTCCATTACACGCCGCAGCATACAGAGCGTGGCCGCGCGGGGCGATTCCTTCCTCAGGTAAGTTGGGATCCGCTCCATGCTCCAATAGAAGCTTCACGATTTCGAAATGCCCAGCAGCGGAAGCGTTGCGAATTGCGGTTCCTGAGCATGCATAATACGTCACGTAGTCGGACGCTCGATTTGCCAATGAGGGATCTTGATCGAGCAGCGCTGAAACACAAGCCAGATCGCCAATATATGATGCCGTGCAAATGTCGCAATACGCGCCTTGCGCACGCAAATGATCCAGCACGTCATGCGGGGTCGTCTTATGATCTTGGGGGACATCCGCCAACCCCGAAAATGGTAATCGCCATTGGTCAGCTGAATCGGACGAGCGCCATCGTTGCGCTGCGAGTTAACGTCTGCGCCCCGCATCAAAAGTTCATCGATAAGGTCGAGTTGTCGTGTCATGACCGCCCAATGCAGCGGTTGGTTTCCCCTCGCATCGCATACGTGCAGCAGGTCCGGCGCGGCGTCGAGAAACGACCGCACCTGAGCGACATTGTAATCACGAATGGCCAGAGCAATCGGTTCACTCTCGGCACGAAAACCGTGAAGGTCCGCAAACTTTGTCTCAAGCAATCGCTGCATCGCCTCGTAACCTCGATCTCTTGTGATGTCCAACAAGCTGTCGTTGAACTCCAAACCAGTGGGGTCCGGGTCATGATCCAATAAAAAATCGACCACCGCGATCTGGTTTTCACGCACCGCGAAGTAAAGAGGCTTCCGGTAACGATAGTGGCAACGGGCCAAAGTAGGGTCCTTTGCCAATAATTGCTTGACGGTTGGCAAGTCGCCGTCGGAGCATGCACAAAACAGCGCCCAGACATCCACACCCCTTCCCGTCGACCACGTAAGCCGCCCGTCATGCTTCAGTTCCTCTGGCTGCCACAGATTGTGCGAAGGCACGATGTGATATCCTCCTTCTTCGATGAGCCCCGGTCCAACAGGCCTTGATGACCTCACCCGCAACGGTTACGATTTCCGAATACTGGATTTACAGGTCCAGTATTCCGATACAAGTCACGGAACTCACCTACTAGAACTGGAATGTTCTGATGTTTTGCAACCAATGCGAACAAACTCAGGGCGGTCACGGCTGTATGGAGATCGGCGTCTGCGGCAAGGATGCCGATATTCAGTCCCTGCAGGAGATTTTATTGTACGGCGTGAAAGGAATGGCAGCATACGCCAATCACGCACGCCGACTCGGGAAGACGGACGAATCGGTCAGCGAATTCATTGAGGAGGCCTTGTTCGCCACAGTCACGAATGTCAACTTCGACATGGAAAGCCTGCTCGAGCTGGTGTTGGAATGCGGCCGGAAGAACCTGCGAGTCATGGAACTCTTGGATGCCGGTCACAGCGAGCGATTTGGAATACCGGAGCCGACGACCGTCTACGAAGGCACGCTGGCAGGCCCCGGAATACTGGTCACCGGGCACGACCTGCTTGACCTCTCCGATCTGCTAGAACAGTCTTCCGGGCGGGGCATTCATGTTTATACTCACGGCGAAATGTTGCCGGCGCACAGTTATCCTAAGCTGAAGTCACACCCTCACCTGGCCGGCCACTATGGTGGGCCCTGGCAGAATCAATTGTGGGATTTCCCCGCCTTCTCGGGGCCGATCGTGGCCACGACCAATTGCGTATTGATTCCACCGGACTCTTACAAAGACCGCCTTTTCACGACCCGTATTACCGCCGTTCCCGGCGCCAAGCGATTGAAGACCAACGATTTTTCCGAAGTGATTGCCATGGCGCTCCAGCAGCCCTCGCTGCCGGAACGCAAGGTCCAAGAAACGACGATCGGCTTCCATCACAGTGTGATCTTAGGACTGGCAAATGAGATCGTGGCCGCGGTAAAATCCGGGGACATCAAGCGATTCTATTTGATCGGTGGCTGTGACGGCGCCGAGTTGGGCCGCAACTATTACACAAAGCTGGCGCAGCAGTCGCCGCAGGAATCGGTCATTCTGACCTTAGGCTGTGGCAAGTTCCGAATTCGCAACCACGACTATGGTACCGTCGCCGATCTGCCCCGTCTGCTCGATATGGGACAATGCAACGACGCATTCGGGGCGGTGCAGGTCGCACTTGGTCTGGCGAAGGCATTCGACTGTTCCGTGAACGAACTGCCGCTGTCCATCGTGTTATCCTGGTTCGAGCAAAAAGCGGTGGCAGTACTACTCACGCTGCTGGCTCTCGGTGTGAAAGGTATTCGGCTCGGGCCGGTCGCCCCGGCATTCGTCACACCCAACGTGTTCCGCATCTTGCAGGCGAGGTTCGATCTGAAGTTGATCGAAGCGGATCCACCACGCGAGCTGGTGGAATTGAGCGTGTAAGGAGCGACCCGTGTCCGTGATCGAAATCGACGAATCACAACTGGAAGCGGATCTACTGTATCGTTTCAAGTACCTGGCCGAATTCATCGGCTTTGACGCGGACGATGAAGCGGCGGTCCAAGCTAGTGGGCCGTACCTGGGCCCACGGATTCCCGAAATTGTGGAGAAGACGTACGACAAGCTGTTGAGTTTTGACGCCACGGCTCGCCACTTTGTGCCGCAACAGTCCGGGTTCGACGGTCCGTCGCCCGCTGGCGTGGGAGACGTGACGCCTAACCATCCGCAGATTCAATTCCGTAAGGAACATTTGTCTCGTTATTTCATGCAAGTTCTAGGACGAAACTATGACGAGCGGATGGTGCTGTATCTGGATATGGTTGGGAAGATTCACACGCCACGAGCGGGCAATTCCGAAATCGACGTCCCGTTGGTGCAGATGAATGCGTTGATGGGCTTCCTTTCCGACGTGCTGTTCGAAGTAATCCTATCGCTGCCGCTGGATACCGCCACGTCGCTGCGAACACTGCGGGCTTTCAACAAACTGCTGTGGATTCAAAACGACTTCGTTAATCGCCAGTACCAACACAATGGCCAACCCGCTATGAGTGAACGCCGTCGCGAACAGCTACACTAATCACGCGGGCCCATGTCCCAGCAGGGCCGGCAGCGACTGCAATTGAGATGGCGCAAGGGCACGGGAACGCAGTTGAAAGCTCTGCGCTTTTCCAGATAATCAGGACGCTGTCGCCCGCGATTCAATTCCGTGTACTCGAACCTGCATTCCGCCCGTGACCGACGAAACGTCTGACTCGCTGCCGTTCGACCAATTCCGCGCGTATCTAAGCTTCTGGCGCGGACGCAGCTCGACGAGTATCTTGGCCGCAAGGTCGATCCGTCCGACCTAGTTCAACAAACGTTATTGCAGGCGCACCGGGCGCGCGATCAATTCCGAGGCACGACGGACGCCGAATTGGCGGCCTGGTTGCGTCAGATTCTGGCCCGGGTGATCGTGCATACGGCGCGGGATTACAACAGCCTCAAACGCGATGTCCGACGAGAGCGATCTCTGCAACAGTCGCTCAATCATTCGTCGGTCTGTCTGGCAAGTTTTTTGCCGACATCTGGCAGCTCGCCCAGTCACAATCTGCAGCGGCAAGAGCGTGCGCTCGCATTGGCTGCCGCGCTAGAGGCGTTGCCAGAATCGCAACGCGAAGCAATCGTACTCCAGTATTGGCACGGCTGCAGCCTCGCGGAGATCGCCGAGCGGATGGGGCGAACGCCGTCGGCGGTGGCCGGCTTGTTATATCGCGGACTTAAGAATTTGCACGACACTTTCGAAGACCGCCAATAGCACGGGCTTCAACGAGAAAGGGCCGACGCCTACTAGGAGACGCCGGCCCTGTTGCTAAGGGGAATCGTTACCAGATCTGGTCGGTTCACGCTCGACCACTCGGTGCGTCGAGCTGCGATTCTCGTCGCACTCACTCGCTCTGCAGAATCCCCGCGCCGATTAACGCGTTGTTCGTGGGCAGTGGCGAGGTCGGGCTCACCGGGTGCAAGATCACGCCGGCCGGAGGTGTCACGATGATGTACTGTTGCAAGCCGAGTTGCCCCTGTGGCAACACAACATCAATGCGCACTTTCAGTGGCTGACGCAATGCCATGGCAGGCAGCGTAATCGTTACTCCCTCGTCCGCCCAGTTCAGCACCTGAACCGGAAGCTTGATGTTGTTGAACACCAAAAACACACTGCCAGGATGAGGTCCCAAAAAGTTTGCCGGTAGGGTGATGGTCGAACCAACGGGAACCGAAGCGAGCTGCTCCTGCGGCAATTCAGCAAACATTACCGGCGGGGCCTGCTGTACAACGGGGCGAACATACGCCGTAGGGTAGCTGTAACGGTATCCGTAACCATAACCCGAATGACAACCTGCCGTCGCGTCGGTGGACCAGGCGGCCGTCACAGTCACAACAGTTACCGCCAAGAGACTCAACGTGGATTTGCGGAACATAGTCTTTCTCCTTATCGTCTGAATCGATGTTTGAGGTACTTCGAGCAACGTTGCCCGACACACCAGCAAGCGGAGAAACGTGGGGAGTGTTACAGCGGTTGTTGAAACGCAGCGACATGTTCGACTGCGTTTCAAAAATCCGCTGTAACAATTCCACCATCTCCTCGCTCCACCGTGCAGAGCGGTCGAAATTGCTTCGCCCGCCACGCAAAAACAACTTTTTCTGCCGAGGAGAAAAGTCATGAACCGTTTCACCAAGTTCGTACTGATCGCCGCCATTGCTCTGGGCTGCTTCGCCATGTTTTCTGCGGATTCCGCCGAGGCGGGCTGGTTCCACGGGGGCGGCTGCTACCGGCCGTGTTACTCGAACTCGTATAGCTCTGCGAGTACCTGTTACCGACCCACGTACAGCTGCTATTCCAGCTACGTCGCCCCGGCTATCTACCGACCCACCTGGTCCTCGTCGTGCTACACCGGCCCTTCCTCATGCTATGGCGGAGGTTACTGGGGCGGATATGGCGGCAACTACTGCGGATACGGCGGATATCAACCGCAGACCAACTACGGCTGCTACAGCGGGATCGCCAATGGTTATGCGGTTCCGGTCAACTACGGCTACTGCGGTTGGTAACCCCGGCCGGACCACCCTGTGGGCTCTCTGTTCGCTTCCGGAAAAGGCCGTCGGGTCCATGCGACTCGGCGGTCTTTCGCCGTTTCTTGCCGGTATCAGGGCGAGTTGCCCGAGATCTTGTTTTTTCTGATGTAACAGCGACGTGTCTTTTTCGCTTCTGAGGGTGTGGAACACAGACATCCACTCACAAAAGCCATCCAAACCCCAAAAAACAAGGATCCAAGCCATGACCCGTTCCATCATCAGCTTCACGACTCTAATCGCTACTTTGGTCGCGACGCTGGCCCCACCGGCCCAGGCCTGCGGCACCCGATACCGACATTCCTCCTATTCCGCTCCACGAGCGGTGCGTATCGTTCGCCCCGTCACTGTCGTCCGGCCGACCGTTGTTGCCCAGTCGGCCGTCGCACCCGCATACGTCGCTCCCCCGGAAAACCTACCCACTGTGCCGACGGGATCGCAATTGACGCTGCCGGCCAACTTCCTCGGTCAGCAGCCGGGCAGCGTATTTATGGTTTTCAATAACATCAAATTACCCGTCCAGATTGATCGATGGCAGAACACCGGCGTCACGGTGACACTGCCACCGATGGCGATCAAGGATGCGGTGGACATTCGCGTTGATATTGTGCTGCCCACGGGCAAGCTCGGCCATACGCAAAAGATTCGCGTTACCGCGCCGGCACCGGTCGTCGTGCACCCTGTCCGTCCCACCTCCCCGTTGCCCACGCAGGCGGCCCTGAGTATCTCGTCGCAGCCGATGGCGAGCCAAGGATCGCCCTTGACGACTTTGGCCACCGGAAGTCCGTTCGTGCTGCCACCCGCCTCCGGGGCTCAGCCGTCCGGTCCGGCCGTGTCCGTCTCCCCAACCCCGTTGGCCAACTCCCTGCCGACCGCCTCTCCAACAGCCAACAGCGCCCCGGCAGCGAACGCCTCGCTGCCGGGTAATGGCACACCCGAACAGCCGTTCATCCTGCCCGCGGCCCAACCGCAGGCGAGTAACGCGGCGCCGGCAACGCCCTCGGCGGTGACTGTCCCCACGCCCTCGGCGGTGACTGTCCCCGGGCCGCCTGCCGCCCAGCCGGCTTCGGCAGTGACTGTCCCCGCTCCGGTGACTGTCACCGCTCCGCCCGCTCAACCGGTGGCCGGAGCGGCGGACGAGGACGCCTGGCTGGACGACAATCCGATCCTGCAGGAAGGCCTGTTGTCCGACCTGCCAGTGGAAAGCCCCGCGGACCCCGCGATGGACGAGTCCGCACCGCAAGAAATTGCGCCGCCTCAGTCATCGTCGCCGGTTTCGGCCAGCGGCGTGACGACGGCCCTCAGCGTGCTGGCCCAAGTCCTGCTTTCCAAATAGCCGGCGCAGATCCGCGCACCCTTAAGCGGCGGCTGCCGAAGCGAATTCGGCAGTCGTCGCGTTTTTCCTTGCGCCTTAGCCCGCTTTATCAAGAAGCCTAGAGCGTCGTGTCGGCAACCTCGGGGGAAAGCGTGCGCAGTGCGAGCAGATCCTCGTCGATCACGCGATGCAGAAAGTACATGAAACCAAACCCCAGCAATCCCGTCGCACTGGCGATAATGAGCCAACGACGTGCCAGCAGTAAGGCGGTGTCGCCGTTTGGCGAAGTCACCAAAATCAGCAGGATCGCCAACAAGGGTACCAGGGCGGTCATCACCAGATAGATGCGATTGAGGCGACGTAGCCAATCGATGTCTTCCAATCGGGGACCACGGATGATGTCGCGCCGAATCATCTCCGGCAAGAAAACGCGAAGCCCCAGCAACGTAACGAAGAAATACGGATACGTCCCGGCCAGTACACCGCACAGTGCAAGTGAAAGCGCAAAATGCACGTAGACTCCCCATGTGATCGATGAGGGGACTAATACATGCAGACTAACAGGATACGCCAAACCCGAAATCAGCCACAGGCTCAACGCCAAACGCCCCATCACGTGCCCCAACCGCAACAGCGATTGTCCTCCCGCCGGAGGATCATCGCGGGATGCCAAACGCATTTCCGATACGGCTCGATGCGCAAGATAGATGGTGAGCGAGATGCCAACAGGAAATGCGATCGCGTTAATCACCGCTTGAATTAGATCAAATGTATGTTCCGCGCCCTGCAAATACCGGATGATCTGCTGGCGGTTGTAAAACAGATTAAAGACCGCTGCAAATACGCTCGGTAACAGCGTCAAGAGCAACACGGCCAACGTGGGAAATCGCATCGACAGCTTGCCCAACGCCGTACGGGGCGGTTGCAAGAGTTGCCAGCAGCGCGGATTTAGGCATAAGCGAAGTGCGTCGGCTAATCGCCGGGCCGAACGAAACCGAGCGGACTCGTCCACTGCTAAGCTCTTTAACAGCACCTCACGCAGCGATTGTGGAACCTCGCGCGGCAGACGCTGACTTAGCTGCAGCAGGTTCGCCGTGCGGCGCTGATCGATCATCCGCTGCAGCATTGTGGTCCATGTCGTGTTCGTGGCCGGATCGTCGAACGGGCGGCGGCCGGCGACCAATTCCCAGAGCATCATCCCCAGGGAATAAATGTCACTCGGCTCGCGGACATTTTGCGCGGAGCCACCGAGGACCGGATGGCAGGCAGCCAACTGTTCCGGCGACATGTAAACCAGTGATCCGCCGAATGTATCCTCCGGGCTTTCCTCGTCCCGCCCGCCTTGGAAACTGACATTGAAGTCGGCCAATTTGGGCGAGCCTTCGGGCGTGACCAGCACATTGGCCGGTTTGATGTCACGATGCAATACGCCCAGCTCGTGGGCATACGCCAAGCCATCGGCCAAACGCGCTCCAAGATAACAGACGGCGTAGGGCCACGGTGCATTGCGCAGTTGATGTCGGATCACCGACCCTTCCGGAGGTGCTGTGCCACTCTGAGCCAACCTCGCATCCACGAGCTCCAGCACCATTGCTCCGGTCAAACGGTCACCTTGGCGACGGCGGACTTCTTGCACCAGATCATGGAACGTGCCGCCTGGCACGAGTTCCATATACAACAGCCGCAGGCCAGTCGTCGCACATGTGCGTTGATCGAAGACGCGGACGATATTGACGTGATCCAACTGCGCAAGTGTGCGGGGTTCCGAGCCGACACTTTTGGAGACTTTGAGGGCCACGAGGCGATCCAGTGAGATCTGGCGGGCGAGAAACACGCGTGCAAAGGAGCCGGAACCGAGCAGCAGCAATAGATCAAAATCATCGATCACGTCGCCAGCCCGCAGTTGGTCGATCCGCCGCTTCGTCTGCTGCGCTGCGTCCGACGAATGTGATGCCTGCGTCGGTGGAATCTGGCTCGTGCTCGTTCGTGCGACCAACGTGCCCAGCAGCGCCTGCAAGGCGTCGGCCTGCCGGGGAAATCGCCTCGGCAACTCGGCCAAATCGACCTCTCCCGCAAATTGCCCACGGATCTTCACTTCCTCGTAGATCAGATGCGGCGGAAAGACGTCGACGCTGCCAATTTCCGGAAACAGCGAAAGGTAGAACTCCAGACATTCCGGCGCCCGTTCATCCTGCCAGCGGAATTCAAGGTCAATCTTGATCAGCTCCCACAGGACCGGCAGCTGTTCCGTCACCGCCACACCCTGCAATACGCCACGCAGCGACGGCGGGGCATCGTCCGGTGCCGTCGCTTCCCACGCTGCCACAAATTCATCGACCTTGACGGCGATCAGATCCCAGAGGTCGTCGTCCGGCTGGTACGGCGAGTTGAGCTCGTTAGAATGCCTGTCTGTCGTCATTGACCGGTCCTATGCGCCCTTGCCGGAGGAACTGCCGTGCCTGACCATGATAGCTCGATTGTGGATCGGATGCGAAATGGGGATCAGCAGGCCTTAGTCGAGTTTATCGAAACCAATCGGCCCGCCTTGTTGGCTTTTCTACAAAGGCGCATCGGCGCTCACCTACGCAAGAAGGTCGAACCGGAAGACATCCTGCAAGATGTCAGTGTCGAGGCTGTGCGGGCCTTAGGTAAGACCGAAATCGGTGACCGAGATCCCCTGAATTGGCTGTTTCATATCAGCGAACGAAAAATCATCGACGCCCACCGCCGCTTTTTCGCGAGTCAGAAACGCGATGCGTCGCGCGAAGCGGCGATGGGAGGCGACGCTGGCGGAGGAGGTGGACTGGAACATTTGTTGATCGCCAGCATGACGACACCCAGCCAAGCCTTTTCCCGCGACCAAAAGCAATTACGGATGCTGGCCGCGCTGGAATCCTTACCCGAAGAGCAGCGTGAGGCTCTCCGACTCCGCTACCTGGTCGGCCTTCCCAGTAAGGAAATTGCCGAACGCCTGAGCAAGTCCGACGGCGCCGTCCGCGTCATGCTCTCTCGTGGTCTGTCCCGACTGCAACAGTTGATGGTGGAGGAATAGTTTTTTGACGCGGAGGATGCGCACCAAGGAGGTTCTTTGCTGCTTGGCGTACAAGTCACATCAGGACTTGGCTAACTCCCGCTGCGGAATCAAGCGATAGTGGCTTAGCCCCTCGAGAATGCCACCTGCGGAATGCGCCTCGGCAAAATACACGCGAGCCGACTTCAGTTCTTTTAACTCCGCCAATTCGGGGTCGTGATTGCCGACGACAATCGCCGAGGTGCGTCCCATGAGCATATCCCGATCGTTACCGGAATCGCCGGCAGTCGCCACGCGTTCCAGCGGGATCTGCCATTTGCCTGCCAGGTATCTCACGGCTTTGCCCTTGGAGGCGCGGTGAGGCAGGATGTCGACAAAGGTGCCATGCGAGAAGATTAACGAATACGCAACGCGTGCGCGAGCCAGGGCATCGTGGATTTGCGGTAACGCTTCGTCCGAGGAAATCGTCTCGTCCAGGTCATAACTGATCTTGAACTCACGCTGCGTGTGCGATTCGGTCTGCAGAAAGAGAAATGGCAACGAATCGAGCGCCTCATGGATCCGATCCGGCCGCCATTTGGCCCGCAACTGCGCGGCCCAGCCTTTGTCCGGCTTCTGCTCGGCTCCGTAGTAAATCTCGGAACCCACGGAACTGATGATGACATCCAAATCACCGATATCGTAGGCCTGCAAGGCTTCGTTCACCAGCTCCAGAGCTCGTCCCGACGCCACACCAAACCCCATCCGGCCGCGGTTTTCGTCAAGCACCTGTTTAAGCTCGACTAACGCGGCATCATCACCCAGCAACGTGTTGTCGATGTCCGTGATCAGCAGGCTGTCGAGTGCCCCAAGCCGTTGGGCAATCGGAGCGGCCTGCAGTGGATAGTCGTATGACGACGCATTCGCAACAAGTTCTTTCACACACTCCAAATAGTGCTGACAATGCGTCTGCCACGAATAATGTTCACGGACACGATTGATGCCGTTGTTGGAACACTCGTTCCAAAACTCCTGGTCGGTCAGTACCTTGAGCATGGCCTGAGTTAGCTGCTTGCGGTTGTTCACATCCACGATTAAGCCACTGCGACAGTTTTCGACGATGTCTTGCGGGCCGCCGTTTTCCGTCACAACGAATGGCAATCCGGTGGCCGACGATTCGATGGCCGTCAAACCGAAGAGTTCAATGAACGCCGTATTCACGAATACACCACGGCTGGATGCGGCTAGGCGGTACAGTTCCGGCACTTCGAACTCCGAATCGTGATTCTTCGGAATCGCCATTTTTCCGTACAAATCGTAACGATCCATGGCCAGCAACATATCCGTCAAGACTCGCTGCTCGTTGTCCGGCATCGAGCCGATGTCTTTGCGAATACCGGCGAACACCGCCAAATTGGCGATCGCCTGGAGTTCACGACTTTGACCGTACGCTTCGATTAAGGCGTTAATGTTCTTGCGCCGATCGGGCCGGCACAGCGCCAAGATCAAAGGACGATCGGCTTGCAAGTGAAAGCGGCCCAGATCATTGACCATCCTGACCCGCGCCTGCTTGAAGCGCTCGTCAACGTGAGCGTTGGGCATATCGTAGTCGTAGTACGGGAAAAAGCGTTCCAGGTCGGTACCCGGCGGAATGACCTCGAAGCGCAGATTCGCGTCCTTATGATACTTGCCATACTGCTGATCGCGTTCGTGTCGCGTGCTGGTCACCACCAGATCGGCCAATGCCAGACAATCTTGCTCCACCGAAATCCGTTCGTCGATCGCCAACTCGCGATTGGCTTGCTCGTGTGTCCAACCTTCGCTCAGTAAATAATCCAATTTGGGTTTTCCCAACGAGTGCCCCGTAAAGACAAACGGTACACCGAAAGCGGCAGCTACCTCTTTGGCGACATAGCCGCCATCGGCGTAGTGCCCATGGACCAGCGCCGGATCTCGCCCTTCGCGCCGCGTAAACGCAATCATGCTGTCGACGAATTCGTCCAACATTGGCCATAGCCGTTCCTTCCGCACATATCGGCCGCCGCCGCACGGTAAACGCACCAAGCGACATTTCTCGCCCAACTTCTCGATGTCGGCCGCATAGTCGGACGAAACACGTTTGTCGCGGATGCGCCGCGTGAACAAATCCACGCCATCCACGCCCGGAAACTCACTCAAATGTCGCGCCAACTCAATCACATCGCGCACCTGGCCGCCCGTGTCGGCGTCCCGGCCCATCTCGATGTTCGTCGATCGTACCAGGCCGTGCACACTAACGAGTTGAATGTACATTAGGTTTCCTCCATGTAGGGCCGCGACCGCTCAGCAACCCACGGCGTTGCGGGACGGTGGCGGCTGTTATTCTTCTAGCTAATCGCGCGCGCGCCAATGAGATCGGTAGTTGCGCGGATTTCAGTCGTATCACCGGTGTTCTGCGTGGCAAGTATCTCCGGATTCATCACTTCGTCTCCGCCGCCACGTCACTCGATCGTCCCGACGCCGGCGGAGTCGCGTGTATTAGCGGTCGATCGGTCGGTGACGACGCGGTATACGGAACGTGACTCCCCTGCTCCGCCGGCCCAATGTGCGTCGACTGCTCGAGCATGTCGGCCACGCGCTGCAGATTGCTGAGAATCTGTGCTCGCTCCCAGGGCTTCAAACCGCCCAATTGCTGACCGAAACCTGCGAGCAACGACGGGGCACCGCTGAGCACGTCTTGCCCCGACGCCGTCAGCGTCAACATGACACTCCGCCGATCCCGTTCCCCACGCATGCGAGCGATCAGGCCGCGGCGTTCCAGTCGATCCAAAATGCCGGTGACCGTGGGCTGCCCCAAGTGCAATGTCCGGGCCAGGTGCCCGGCCGTGATTGGCTGCTCCCGGCATATTGCCTGTAATGTGGCCAACTGAGGTGATGTCAGGCCAAATTGATGGAGCAAGGCGCGAGAATGCAGATCGATGGCCCGTGTGATCTGCCGCAAAGTGACCATCACCTGCTGCGTTACCGCGTCCGTGTCGGAAGGCCACGGCACATCGGCCTCGCCGAATAGCGATGCCTCTCCATATCTCGCTTCGGGCTCCGCAGATTTCGATGATGACGCCACAATCGCCCCCTAAACAAAAATCGTACACAAAATTTTCGCACAAGAAACACTTTTCGTCAACCGCCCTTCACGGCCGGAGAAAAACCTAGAAGAATCTCGCATTACGACGCAAGTAATGGCTCATCTAGTCCTGGATCGTCGTGGAAAACCCGTCGACCGAACGAAAAAGTGCTTTCACCACAAAACATATTGCGCTCGACAACCCGCCCTTTTCGCTCCCTCTGGACTTTTCGTTTAAACGCAGAGTGCATAGAAAAAACCGTCCCATCGACCGACCGTGTCACCTTCTCCCAGCGGGAGCAGCGATTCGGGGGGGATGCCTCACGGAGCTTCAAGAGCTATCGCGCCGACGCAGACGGACTCAACTCGGGCTGGCGGGGACTCTGTCCAGCGAAATGGGAAGAGCAGCGATTGGGTCGTCGAAACGGCGGATCCAGTCGACAATTCGCCAATCCATCCAGTGCCAGTCGGCATCCGGAGAAACCCGATCGACGTCGGATAGAAAACCCAAGTGGCCGCCGGCCTCCGTGGCATAAACGCGAGTGGACGACGAAAAGTCGGCCTGGCGGAAAACGTCGACCGGTACCAGCGGATCGTCCTGGGAAAAGAGGATGTGCGTCTGCACCCTAATCTGTGGCAAATCCGGCAGACTGCTGCAACAGCGGTAGTAGTCCGCGACGTCGCGGAACCCTCCCAGCGGGGCCGTGAACATCTCGTCAAATTCGTAAAGTGTGGCCGGGGGACGCGACCAAGGTCGATGCTGGAAGTCCGGCACATGCCGCCGCCGCTCAGCGACGTCGCGGCGTAGCGTTCGCACAAAACTGCGGTCGTAGATCCGATTCGATCCACGATTCAGGTTTTGGCTGCAGGCATGCAAATCGAGCGGCGGAGCAACGGCTATGGCGGAATCGATATTGTCCGGAGACGCTCCCTCGTCCCCTAGCAGCTTGAGGACCATCGAAGCGCCGAATGAAAACCCGACTAGGCTCAGGGGTAGTCCAGGACAAAGCTGCGACACAAATCGTGCCGCGACAGCGATGTCATCGATTCGCCCCGCGTGCAACGACGCACGGGCCAATCGGGTGCCCGCACCGCAGCCGCGCAGATCCAGGCGAAAGACGCGATATCCAGCACCACAGAGTTTGCTGGCCACGCGGATCATGTACCCACTGCCGTGGCATCCCGCCAAACCATGAAGCAACAGCACCGTGCGCCGCACATTCTCGTCCGCCGGTCGATCGTCGTGAAGGACCACTTGGTCGCCGTCAACCAGCGAGACCAGGTGGCGAATCGTCCCCCGCTGTTTCGCTCGGTAAGCCCTGCGCCGCCAAAGGTAGGCACCCGCGATCGTTTGACCGTGCGGGCCTCGCAACCAACGATGCGGGACAAAAGCGGGCGATGGTACTAACCACATAAGTTGCCTCGACGTTTTTGTCTCTCGATAACCGTCTGGCACCGCACAGCCGGCGCGACGCGCGTCGCCGACGGCAGTTGTATCGAGGAATGGCGTTTTCGCCGAATTAGCTTAACAAAATCTGCCGATCACTTCGGCCTTGCGACAACGGTTTCATGAATGGATGCCTTTGGCTATACTCCGAAAAGTCAATCACCGAACTCCGACGAGTCAGTCACCGATTCCTGGCGGGTTGTAGGTTGTTGCGTGCTAGCGGTATCGTGGTTCGGAAGGCTCATCGTTGAGCCATACATGCAAAATGGGAAATGGATTTTTAGTGCTTGAGGCGGACGGAGTTTAAGCCATGCGTAGATCAACAGAAGAAATCGCCGAAATCGAACGCCACAAGTACTTTCTGAGCGAAAAGCGAGGGCACGACGTCGGATGGGAGTTCGCGGAAGAGGACTGGGAACGACATCATGCCGACCAATGGCGGCGAGAACGGACCGGCGCCGCCACCCACTGCGAGGGCAGTCCAGCAACGACCACTTGCTGCCAAGAGTCGGCCAGCGTCGATGTTGAACAGCGGCCGCAAGCGGCGGAAACGGAAGTCCATGAAACGGTCATCCGCAAAGACGCCGCCGGGCCAACGCCGGAGCGAGGCGCCCTGCGTTGGCTATTTAGCCGCCTGTTTTCGCAGCAGACTTCGTAGCATTTCCCCGAGTGTCTCGTAAACCGCGAAGCCCCACACCGCCCATCACCTACCCCCCCGGGAGAAGGTGGGCGTAGGCGGGGTGAGGGCCGTGCACCGTTCGAATGACGTGGATCGGGCACCGAGCGAATGGGAACGCGTCCAGCTGCCCACGCAGGCCAATGCGCTCTTCTTCGCCGCAGGCCCGGTGCGGGCCAACGATCGCTAAACCGTGACCAGTTCCTCCATCTCCTTGGCCAGCCGCTGCCGAGCGACATGCAACCGGCGTTTGATTGTGCCAACTGGCGCTTGGAACTGATCGCTCATTTCCAATAAGGACTGCCCCCTCACGTAAAACGCCTCCAACGTTGCACGATCCATCTCGCGAAGCCGCTGCAATCCATTGTGCACCGAGGCAGCACGTTCGCCTTCGACGGCGGCATTCAGCGGCGTGCGGTGATCGATGCAAGTGGCTTCCAAAGTTTGTGGTTCGGTGGCAACCGAGGGCGGCCGACGAATGGCGCGATTAATCGCCATGCGCCGAGTGATGCTGGTCAACCATCCCACGAAACTCTCGGGTTGGCGCAACTGGGAAATCTTCTGCAGGGCCTGCAGAAACACTTCTTGGCACAACTCTTGAGCTTCATTCTCGTCGCGCAGACGTCGCATCGCCACGGCCAGTACGTGGGGTCGGTAACGAGTAAACAGCTCGCCCATCGCTCCTCGGTCCCCCGCCTGGGCGGCCAACACCAACTGAGCCACGGTGGTCAGTTGCCGGATCGAAAAACACTCCGCGGTAGACATGATCGCTTTCTCCGATGCAATTGCTCGCACGAACCGGATGGCTCGCGAAGTTGGGCGTGTCATGGAGCAGGACGAGGCACGATAAAAACCTCAGACCGGCTGCCGGACGTCGGGACACGGATCACCATTGGTGTTCACGCGTGCTGTCACATTCGGGTCGACCTACCTGGCCGACCGGCCGCAGGAAGCTGCTCAGCAGCTTCTGTAGGCGATGACGTCGACAAATGCCAGGCGACGGAACGCACTGAGCAGCTGCATGCTGAGCCGGACAACTGATCTGCTCAGTCGCCATCGGCCTAGCCGAATTCCATGCCGAGATTGCATGGATTTTTCGGCAATAATGCCGCAACGTGCGTTTGCCCCAGAGGCATAGGAGTACCGTCAGGCGGCGCGTACTAACCACGACGGTTACGGCCTGACAATCTTGGCAATCGCCGAAGATGCGGTCGGTAATCGTGTTTTGGTTAATGCGACGCATGGCTCGTCTCCTAGCGCTCAGCGCAGTTAGAGAAAGCGAACATACTGTTCAGAAATCTAGACATTTTCTGGACGCCCCAACGGGGACGTCCCGGTGAGGATATCACGTAGCGGAAAACTCGGCAAACCAAAAGCCCGAACCCTCGCCCGGGCTACCGGATTTCGCAGTGGTCCTACACGGTCGTTCTGTACGACACCCCATCGGACGACGGGTTCGCACAAATCGAGAGATTTTTCCCTGCGGCGGTCCTACGCCACACCGCCCTTGTCCGGCTTTGGGCCACCTTCTCCTGTGGGAAAGAAGGGGACGCATGGACACCTTTTCCCTGGTACGGGCGACGTCGCGATCATGCTGGGGAGGGAAAGACACACTGCGTATTGTCTCGCAGCACAGTCACTCCCAAATCGATCGCACGTGACTCCGACCAGCGGCGGTCGACCACGAACCTTTCTGCGAGGATCTTGGCGAGGATCCGCTTGTACATATTGAACTTCGGCAACGCGAACTCCAGCTTGTACATATCGCTGTAGTAGCCGATCTGCTTGGTCTGCGGCACGGCCTCTAACCTGGCTGCCGCGTCGTGCTCGATAAACGTGGGGGTATTGGAGTACCACCAATGTCCGTTCGTGACGACGTTAGGAAAGATCCAGGCGTAACTTACTAGCTCCTGGTTGGTCACACTGGCCAGTACGGAAATGGGAAACGTGACCTGCGGAAAGGCGTTGAACAGTTCGCGGTATTGAATCAGCGATACCCGGCTGTCGTACAAGTCCTGGCCCTGAAAGACGCCCGCTGCATAGACGCCTCGGTTAACGCCAATCATCAGATCAAACGGCAAGTGGTACTCGGCGCAGTGTTGGGCCAGGGTCCAAAAGGCGAATTGCGCGGCAATTTGCTGGTCCTCGGTGGACGCACGACGATCCGCATGCGCGATCAGACGATGCAGCGCGGCATCTGCAGCAGTGTCCGCAACGTGCTGAGGCGAGAAATCGGGAGGCAAGGAAATCGCACAGGCTCGTGCCTGTTTACCAACAAAGTGTTGAAACAACTGTCCGATCGCTTGTCGCAACGACTTAGCATCCTCGACGGCCACACCCGTCGCGGCCTGCAATCGCTCGCGAACGGACGACTTGCCAAAATGAAACACAATATCGTCCGTTCGCAGACAGGGGATGTAGGTACGCGTGTCAAAGCCTTCTAGTGGATCATCGAAGTCGTTGGTCAAAAACACGCCTTGCAGCTTGCTCTGACGTAGAACCTGCTGCGACCAGTCCTCGGCACGCATTGTCTGTTGGCGCGGTCGTATAACGCTTCCCAGTTGTCGCGCGTGATCACGTCGTCTTGCAGTCCGAAGAACTGCTGGGCCATTTCGACGAACCAGCTGTATTGAATGGTGTTTTGCAGCGGCGTCAAACACTCAACCAGCCGCCCCACTTTTTCTTTGGGGTCCAAATCGGCCTGTTCGATGTCGTCGCGAGGCATGCCCGCCGAATGCGCCAGTTCCGTGTAGTAGTGATAACCCAAGATGTCGGCCAGTGTCCGTGACGCGGGCTGCAGGGCATTGATGTGCGTATGGGGATCGATGAATTCGACCGCCGCCAATGCATCATATAGTCGCTGTCTTAGCTGCTGAGACATTCCATCGGCTCCTAGAGCTCAGGCAGTTCGTTAAGTTGTCAGGGGGGGCGGCGCGGTAAGCAGCTGCAGGTAAAGCTTGCGGGCCCAAATCTCGTCGACCTCGCGCGGCACAAACCAGGCGGCCACCTGAGCTCGCCGAATTACGCCCTTTTCCAGATGTTCGTCCAATAAGTCGAAGGCATACCGCCAACACGGTTCTTGGCGGGTCACTCGAATCGCGACGAGATCGTTGGGCAAAACCATCATGACGATCGACCGATTGTTGCGCGGCAAGCGAACCAGCCATAACGCTGCCTTGCCGTCCGCCGGGCCGCCTGCCGGAGGATCTTGGGGCGTCGGAATTGCCGGCAGCGTCGTCCAGACTTCCTGATCCGGCGATATCAGGTACGCCGCGTGATCGGTTGGAATGTCGCTTACCACGGTGATCGTAGGCCGCAGGTCCAAGCGATTCGTCTGCACCGACACGATCAGATGCACGCCGTCCACGCGCCCGGCGACGTCGGTCTCGCCCGACGCCTCTTCCCAAACATAACGCCAATACACCTGACAGCGCAAATGGTCAGGTGCGGGTCGTTCGTAAGTGGCGATCAAGTCTCGACGACGCGCGTACTGATCAACAATCCACGGTGCCGGCACCGGATCCGGAAAACCAGGCAATTCTACGCCCAGCACGTGCATTCCGCTGACGGGTAGATCGGTACGCTGGAAGCCGCCAAGACCGCGCCAATTCCGGGAACGCCACGGACGCGATACCGTTCAGCGAACTTAAGACACCAGCCCCAGGCTTTAGTTGCCACGTCGCTATAGAACTCACGGCCGCTCCCTCCACTCGCCCGCCAGTCTAGGCCTCCGATTCTCAATGAAGTCTGTCGTTTGCCTTTGGCATGACAAACTATAAAAAAACCCCGCCGCTTGCAAAGCAGAACGGCGGGGCCGGAACAGAGAAGAGGCCGAAGTCGCCAAACGGCGAATAAAAAATGAATCAAACCACACAATCAAGGGGCAGCTTGGTTCTTCCATGATGATATCAACTTCCCACCTCATGTCCAGCAGATTGGCCAAAAAAAGTCGCTGCGTCGACTCAGGTCACTCAGCCATCGCAGGGATATCGTCCTTGCATGTTGATCAGGTAAGCTAACCAGATCGTGGACGACGCGCCAATTTTTCGACGCGTTGGAAACCGAAAACTGGAAACGAGGATCCTCAACATGACCAATGTCCCGCACCCCGCCGACAGACAGCGGTGGGTCGAGTCGGCGGAAGCAGCCGCCCATGAGGCCGGGCAGATCTTGCGCCAACTGCAAGGACGGGTCAGCCCACGTGAAAAAGCCCCTGCGGACCTGGTAACCGAGGCCGATTTGACAGCACAGCGGGTCATCGAACAACGATTGCGGTCGGATTTCCCCAGTTTTTATTTTATTGGGGAAGAAGGAGATCGGGATGCGGACCGCGCCGAAACAGCGACGGCAAGCGAGTTTGGCTGGATTGTGGATCCGTTGGACGGCACAACGAACTACGTGCACGGTCTGGACAACTACTGTGTTTCAATTGCTTTGCGGCACGGTACCCAGATCGAAGTCGGCGTAATCTTTGACCCGGTGCGCGAGCAGATGTTTCGCGCGGTTCGGGGGCAGGGAGTCTGCCTCAACGGGGAACGCTTGCGAGTCAGCGGCACGCAGCGGTTGGACCAGGCGATGGTCGCCGCCAGCTTCTCGGCCCGAGTTCCGCCAAATTCCCCGGAGGTGTTCCGTTTCGTGCAGGTGCTGCACCGCGCTCGTGCGCTCCGCCGACTGGGGTCTGCCGCGCTGAACTTGGCGTATGTCGCGGCAGGGAAGTTGGACGCCTACTGGGCGACCTCGGTCAACTTGTGGGACATTGCGGCCGGCCTGTTGTGCGTCGAGGAGGCGGGTGGTGTGATTACATCCATTGACGGAACGCCACTCGATCTGGATCGACCACAGTTTCTGGCCGCCGCAAGCCGCCAGTTGCATCAAGAATTGCTGCGATGGATGGTGGTCACACCGTCCGACGGGGGTGTTGCTTGAGCGATCCGGTACTGCGAATCAACCGGTCTGTCTGTTCCGTGGCGAAGAGGGCTGAGTTAAGATAGAAAGGAGGGGGGACGCGTCGGAACGGTCGGGCAGCGAGCTTGCCGTGCGCCATGCGGGAGCTCGACCGACACATCGCGGCGTGGTCTGCTGGGCGGGTCTCCTCACCCAATCGACTTATCTTGATCACAGGCGGAATCGGCGGCAGTCTGGCTGGGTCGGATGCGTAGGCAAATCGCGACCGTCCTATCGCATCGGATTCCCCTCCGTTCCCCCAAGCAGCGCAGCCCTCATCGATGCGGCCACAAACCACAGCTCGGCGAGCACTTCGGCTTGGCCTCGGACTGACCGTGGCCGTGCTGTGTCTGTGTGTGGCTCGCGCCGTTCGCGCCCAGCCGGTCCTCCCGACGCCCAGCCCCGTGCGCGGAAGCGAGACATCCCCCGCCGCG
Source organism: uncultured Planctomycetales bacterium (assembly GCA_963785495.1). Lineage (GTDB taxonomy): Bacteria > Planctomycetota > Planctomycetia > Pirellulales > Pirellulaceae > CAWAVP01. The sequence continues at coordinate 44,255 of CAWAVP010000029.1, forward strand.
CCGACCAGCGGTGACGGTCGCTCGTCGCCCCCGATGGTCGTGGAACAAGCACCGCGGATCATCTATGCTCCGGACGAATCCGGCACGCCGGTCCCAACACTACTCAATGTCCCCCTGTCGACGATTCAGCGATTGCTCGACCAGCAGGACGGTTTGCCCTCCGATCCGCAGCCGCCGCCGTTTGTCATCAATCGACTAGCGATTGCAGGTGTGATTCGGAACGCCTATGCCGAGTTGGACGTGGAGGTCGACGTCTCGGTGCTGCTGCCAGTCGAGGGTGAATCAACCACCTGGACAGCATTACCGCTCCGCTTTCACGATGCCTCATTGCTGGCCCCACCGGAATACGAAGGGGACGGCCAGTTGCAGGTGGGCTTCGACGCCGAAGCGGGTTATCGAGCTTGGTTGCGGCATCAGCGTCCGGGCGAGCATCACATCAAACTCAAACTGGCGGTCCCCTTGGGTCAGGCAGCGGAATCCGTGCAGCTTCGCTTCTTTCCTCCCTTGGCCAACCAATCGCTAATTGAGCTGCGATTGCCGGGGACGGGAGTCACGGCGGACATTGAAAACGCCCGCAACCTGACAATCGAAACCGCTGGTGAGGGGCAGTCGCTACTGAAAGCCGACGATTTGCGCAATCAAGTTGTCGTCACTTGGCGACAGGGAGGGGCCACGGGGGGCGAAGCACCTACCTACCTAGACGTTCGGGGTGACATCCGCGTCACGATCGACGGTCCCGGCGCGATCCGCAGCAATGCCACGTTGGACCTGCAGAGTTACGGACGCCCTATCGAACAATTCAGTCTGCGGCTGCCACCCAACACCAAGATCGTCTCAGGCAATCAGCCGGGCTACACGATCAGTCCCTTGACGACCTCCGAGGACGCTGACGACGCCAACCGCGGCACCGTCCAGATCAAATTGGAAAAGCCGACCGCGACGGCGCACGTGCAGTTGGTAACGCAAACCACCAACGGCGGCCAACCCGAATCGACGGTCAATGTCGCCAGCTTTGAGGTGATTGGCGCCATTCGACAATCCGGCCGAGTCAGCTTACTCACCAGTGAAGAATGGCTCGTCTACTGGACCTTAGGGCCATCGGTGCGTCGTGTCCAGAATCTGGAGAACTACGAGACGACGCAAGAACGCAAACAATTGGCGAGTTTCCAGTATTTTCGACAGCCCTGCCGCCTGGACCTTCAGATTCGGCCGCAAGGGACACGTGTGGGTGTCGAACCGACCTATCGGATGCGCGTCGCCGAAGATCGGCTCTCGCTTGAAGCGCAACTCAACTACAAAATCCGCGGCGCAGCGGGTTTCGTTCTTGACGGTCGCCTTAAACGGTTGGCAGCTGGACGACGTCGGCCCCAGCGGCGCCGTGGAAAACGATGACTTGCGCAGCAGCGACGACGATTCGATCAAACTGCGACTCACCAAAGCGACCTCCGGCGACTTGGCGCTGACCCTCAACCTGCATCGTCCGATTGACGAGCCACGCGGTACGTTGAACGTCCCCTTGCCGCGCCCGGAAGCGGATGCCTCGACTCCGGGTACCTTGATCGTCGCCTCCGCCGACTCCGTGGTACTCACATACCGACTGCAAGAGATGCCGGGGTTTGTGCAAGATCCCCTACTGGCGACCACGACCGTGCCCTCGGCCAATCCAACGGAGGCCTCGCAGAATCCGCCCACGGCGTTCCGCTTCGTGGCGGATCGCGCCTTGGGGGAGGTGGTGATGGACTATGAAGTTCGCATGCAGGAACTGCGTGTGCGTATGGACACGGTCATGGAGCTATCCACCGAAACGGCACAGGTGGCTCAGCGGATGACGTATCGCATTCTGTATCAACCCGCCTCGCGGTTGCAGCTTGACGTGCCACGAGCGCTGTTCGAAGTACTCTCGAATCCTCGCTTTCGCAGTTTGGTCGATCTACGTCTGGATGGCCAATCGTTGGATCCGGACGCATATCAAGATGTATTAGACGGGGCGGAAGAGTGCAGGACCGCGATTTGGTGCCGCTTACACTCGGCCTGGACCGTGCGAGATTGGGCATTGTCAACTTGGAACTGCGATTCGCGTGGCCGCTACGTCCGCTCGGCACCGCCGAATACACAGCCGTCCCCCTGATCACGCCGCGCGATGCCGACCTGATTTCCAGCACAGCCACGCTGACCCCCGTGGGGCCGTTGCGCGTGGAACCGGCCGACGACGGGAACTGGTTACGGGACGACGACGTGATCTCTTCCACGTCACTGCAGGCCATCGGCATGGCAAGTGCCAACCGGTCGAACCTGCTGCGCGTTCGCGTCGCCCAGCGACGCGACGAGAGAGGAGAGGAACGCCCCACCAGTGCGACGGTAGTGGAACGCGCATGGTTGCAAACGTGGCTCGGCGACGAACAGCGGATGGACCGCGCGGTCTTTCGATTTGTGACGGGGGCGGAGACGGTGACGTTGACCATGCCGGAGGGCGCAACGCAAGTGATTACGCTGGTCGACGGCAACGAGGTTGCACCGGCAATGCAGGATGGCGCCAAGCTGGTTGTCCCTCTACCTCGCAGTGAACTGAGTGCACACACCGTGGAAATGTCCCTGACTTTCGCGGAACGCCCGCCGACCGGCGAGATGCAATTCCAGGCGCCCGAGATACTGGACGCCCTGGGACCTCGCCGTTGGTTCTGGCAACTCTTGGTCCCCGCCGACGAACATTTGTTGGCGGCCGACACGCAATTGACGTCGGCCAATCGCTGGACGTGCCGCGGTTGGTTCTGCGCGCGCGAAGCCGCTGAACCGCAAGCGAGGTTGGAATACTGGACCGGTGCCAGCCACCAGCCTGCCTTGCCCGAAGGCCTGAATGCCTATCTATTCAGTTCCTTCGATCACATCGACCACTTGCGCGTACGTACCTCACTCCGTCGCAACTTGGTGTATGGGGCCTCGGCCGTGACGCTGGGCTGTGGGCTGGCCCTACTGTATTGGCCGGTCCTCCGCCATCCGGCCATGCTGCTGATCTTGGCGGTGAGTTTACTATCGGCTTCTTGGCTGTTTGCCGACGCTGCTTTATTGATCAGCCAAGCGAGTGTGCTCGGCGTGTTGCTCGTGGTGCTGGCGGGATTCGTGTGGTTGATCTTGCACCACCTGACTAAATCCGCACCGGAAGTGCATTGGCAGGGCCGCGCGACGTCGGACTCGCGCAGCGGCGTGCCCTCGACGTGGGGTGACGGGACGGCTCCGCATTCCACCATTTCTTCTCCTGGTCCCTCCGTACCCACCATTGTTCCGGATTCCAAAGCATGAGGGACAGCCCGGGAACTCGGCGCGACGAAACGAGCGTGTTACGGCGACCCGCTGGCCGGTCAACGCAGATCCACAGAATCTGCGGCCAACCGGCAGTCGTCCGTCGGACTCTGTTGCTCGCTTTGGCGGTGTGCGCACTGGCCAGGCTACGCAAGGGGGCAGTCGACCGCGGCGGCACCGGCCAGCAAGCCGACGCTCTACCGTTTAATCTACGCGCCGCTGTCGAAAATCGCGGAGTTGTTGGAGGGCGAGTATCGGACGATGCGACGCGACGAGTTCGACGAACGTGTAAAAGCACTTCAGCGACAACTTCCTGTCGAACTGAATCAGGGTGCCTCCCTGACCTTGGCCAACTACACGGCGCGGTTGGAAGGTCGACGTCTGTTAGCCGGAAGTGTCGTCTGGGATGTCGCCAATTGGCAGAACCAACCGACCTGGCTATCTCTGGGAAAACTCAACCTGGCGCTGGCAGACCCGCGCTGGTTGGAAGACACGCAGCAGGTGGCTGATCGCATCGACGCCGACCTGGGCACCCATGTTTCGGGCGATTGCCTGCTTGCTGTACCGCGCACCGGTACGCTCCAAGCGCGTTGGACACTCGCGCCCACGTCGACGACGCCCGACGAACTGGTCTTCGACCTGCATTTGCCGGCCTGCGCCGTTAGTCGCTTCGATCTGCAGATCCCCGCCGACTTCGAATTGTCGGTCGACCACGGTGTGACACGTCAGATTCGGCTAAATCAGGATCCCGCCGCAGCGCAAATCAGCCCCGCGTCAATTCCCGCCATCGACGTCTGGCAAATCGACCTCGGCGGCCATCGGAAGTCTCAAATCCGTCTGCGGCGACGCAATGCCCGGGAACCGCAGGTAAAACTGCGTCAACTGACTCGCTATGCCATCTCCGAACAAGGTTTGGATGTTACCGCGGACCTGTCGTTGGACTGTGACGAAGTCGAGCTCTCGCGACTGGAATTGCGGATCGATCCACCCCTACGGGTCACCAAAGTGGTACATGAGAGCCAGGCCTTGACGTGGTCCGAAGACGGGCAGTCCAACGCCACGCGCGTGGCGACCATCGAATTTGGACAACCGTTGCGAGGACTCAATCGCACCGTCCGCATCTCGGCGGTTGCCGCACCCGATATTGCCTCCGCCTGGCAGCTACCGCGCATTCATGTCAATCAAGTCGATTGGTTGCAGGAGTCGGCGCGGCTGTCGATCAATCCTCCGTTTGTCTTGCAGGACCTACAACTATCCCAGGGACTACGCCCCCGCACGGCAAACGAAAGCGGCAACGGCCCGCAGACGCTGGCATTTCAGTTTTATGATCCGGACCACCAGGTGCAGCTGCGTCTGGCGACTGAAGCCAAATCGGCAACATTCAAAACGGCCACCAATCTGATCGCCGGTCCCAACGAATTGTTGGCAACCATGGAAATCGATGTCCGGGGAAGATCACCCGATCTATTCGAAATGGAGGGCGAAATCCAAGCGGGATGGAGCCTGGAGGCCCTGGAAGCGGCGGCGGAAGTGATTGACGAGTGGCAGATCGTGGGTGATCGCCAATTGGAACTGCGACTGCACAATCCATTATCGACGGAAACGTGGACGCGGTTGACTCTGCGCCAGGCGGGCGTTCCAGCGAGGACCTGCGCCGATCCCCATCGAACAATTGCGTCCGGTCCTGTTCGCCGACGAGCAGGCGGCCGCGCCAGTTCCTGAGCATTCCCTCCCAAACCGGCATCTCGGTGCATTTCCCCCGCGACGGGAGCGTGACCTGGTTGAGCCTGGATGACTTGGATGCTCGTGAGGCGCGGTTGATCAGCACGCAGACGCGTGACCGTCTCATTCTGCTCGACCGACCAACTCTGCAACAGACGGTGATCCTGAACGAGGTCACCGACCCGACTCCACCGGTGACCGCCAAATTGCACATCGCCACGCAACTTTCCGGCCGTGTGAACAAAGAACAGCTGCGCATCGAGCTGGCTCGATTGCAGCGTCCGCCGCAGCAATTCCATGTTCGCCTCTCCCAAGCACGTCCCAGCGAACTGCGATGGTACCTTGAACAGGCTCCGCAGCAGGAGCTTTCGGCGAGCCGTTTGCGTCCGGACGACGGTGCGGGCGAGCTTTGGCGGATTGCCTGGCCCGAGTCGGCCGACGAATCGTTGGTCGTGATCGGCGAACGGTCGTGGCCAGCCGAGCAACGTACGTCGCTTAACTTACGCACGTGACGGAGGCGGAAACTCAAGAGGGAACAGTTACGGTTGAAGCGGCGGGCGACGTGGACGTCACGGTGCAGGCGTCGCCGCTGTTCACGCCCTTGCCGCCAGGACAGACCGCCTTTCGGCGTTTTGACAATGTGCGTTACATCTATCGCTACGCACCATTGGCGGACATCTTTTCCGGCGACCCATTGTTGACCGTCACGACATCGCCGCCAACCGACTCCAGCTCGCGACTGGTTGTGTGCGCGCGACCGTTGCCATGCTGGTCGATCAATCCGATCTCCTCCGATCCCACGTAAGCCTTTGGACAGAAAACCTGGGCTCCGATCAATTGCGAGTTCGACTGCCAGCCGACAGCGTACTTCGACAGACGATTGTGGACGGCGAAGAAGTTACGGCCGCAGCCGACGCTAAGGGTTGGTTGCAGATCCCCTTGCCGATCGCACAGCGTTTTCCGCTGGTCCAACTACATTACGACCAGGCGCTCGCCCGACGAGCGTGGACGCAGCCCGTCCCGTTTTTCCTGCCCGACGTTGCGGCGGCCGTGATCCAACAGCAGTGGCACCTCTGGACACCGCCGGACTTTGGCATGGCCATCAACGGAGTTCGCGGTCCGGCGGGCACCACGCCGGCCAGCCTACTGCAACCCCGATTCCGTCCGCCGCAGCGGCGTCCCTTCAATCTATTCGCGCTGAACGATTGGCAGAACCTGCTGCGACGACTAGCCACCAGCGACAATCAAATGACGCCGCTGCAAATGCACGTCTTGGAAACGTTGGGCCAACCGGAGCAATTAACCGTCGGCAGTTGGATCGCGGCTTTGCCGACGCGGAATGTGCAGATCGATCCGATTCGCCTAGCCGAACTGGGCGTCCAGCCGCAAACGGCCCTGCCCGCCACGCAGGCGCCCGATGACCTCCGCCGCGGCGTCGATCGTTTGCAACAATTGCACTTAAGCTTGCTGGATGTTGAGGGGCAGTTGACGGTGACCACGGAAAGCGTATCAGCCGAGTTGCCTGCCGCAGTCGTCTGCGACACAGCCGGCAATGTCGCGAAGCTGAGTGGCCCTGCGGTCGCGGCTTGGCACAATACGGACCGCGATCCGGTGCGCGCGCCATCACGTCTCGGCCCAGCAATGGCAGGCGTTGGCGGTGACCTGGCCCGCCGAATCGACCGACCGCGCTCCGTACATCGCCGCAGGATGGCAACTCCATCGCATTCCCACTCCGATGGCAGCGCACGTCACCGTGTTTCGCAAGCCTCAAATGCAGGTCCTGGGCCATATCGGCTGGTTGGCCGCACTGGCATTCACCTGGTGGTGGGCCCGCCGTCGGCCGCGGCGTGCCTTGTTGTTGCCCTGCGGCTGCCTGATGGCGACCCTCCTATTAGTCCATCCGTTTGACACCGTCGCCATCTACGCACTAGGCGGAAGCTTGTTGGGCCTTCTGATTCCCCGATTTCAACCTCGACCGCCGCGGCCTCCGCTGGAGCGATCCAGTCTGATCCGGCCCTTGGCCGCACGGTTGACGGCCGGTCTGGTCTTGGCCATCGCCATCCTGGTGCTCGTGCGCCTCCGCCCACGGCCAAAGCGCGGCGCAGACCATTGCCGCGCACCGCGGACGACGTGCTGGAGGTATATGTGCCGAGCGATGCAAAGGGCAACGCGCAAGGCGAGCATCTGTTTGTGCCGCGCGAGCTACGACAGCAACTCGTACGAAATAGCGGCGTCACCTGGGGCCAGTCACCGGGTTGGGTACTGGCGGAAGCTACCTACACCGGCGTCCTTGAACCGCAGGCCGATGCCTCGCAATTGCAGCTCAACACGATCACCGCCGATTTTGAACTGCACGTGACCAATCTCGGCGGAGCAATCCAATTCCCTTTGGCCGCCGAAGCCGTCGCCGCGCTCGAGCGCGAGGCATTTCTGGACGGTCGGCGGATTCAACTGCAATGGGACGCCACGCGATCAACACTGGCCCTGCCGATCCAACAGACCGGTCAACATCACCTGCAATTGAGCTTCCAGACGCTCACCACCACGGACGCGGGACGAGCGAGCGTGGAGTTGCCGATCCCCCAGACGCCAGTCGCCACGCTGCTGCTTTCGTCGCCGCAAGACCTGCAACCCATTCGGGTCCCTTCGGCGCACGGCGCGATCCAACGCCGCGAAGCCACGGGACAGCTGCGGGCCGACGTCGGCCCCAGCGATCGACTGCAGATCCAGTGGCCTACCGCCACCCCCGCCACCGCCACCCCCGCCATCGATCAGTTGAGTTGGTTGCGGCTGGAACGAGATGAAGTCCGCTATGAAGTACAAATGATCCCCGACGTGTCACGCCTGCTCGACTCGTCGCTGGTCTTGGAAGTCGACGAACGCCTGCAGTTGGATGTAGCCATTAGCGATCAACCGTTGTCGTTGGCTCCGTCTGCAGAGCGCGGGATTCGGCGACTGGAATTCGATTTGGCGGGAGCGGCATCCGAACCGCCCGTGATTCAACTGAGTTTCGTGGTAACGGGATCGACCGGCATTGGACATGTGCGATTGCCACGGTGCCGCATTCTCAACCACACCGTGCGACATTGGTTGGCCGTCTCGGCCGATCCACGGTTGGGACTACGGGTAACTCCCGACAATGCGATCCCGTTGCCCGCCGAAGGTTTTGCCGTGCGATGGGCCGAGTTTGGCACCCGACTTCGCCTACGAACTGCCTGCCGTGCTCAACCATTGGTCCTGCGAAGGGCAATGGATCGATGTACCACCAGAAGTCGAAATCCAAGAAGCACAGATCATCGGTCGCGAAGGGACGCGTGTCATCCAGGTGGTGACTTATCGGTCGCAGGAACGTGAGCTCTTTCAGCAAGCTATCGAAGTATCGAACGACGTTCGGATCGAGAGCATCCAGAAACTGCCGACGGGGTCGGGAGGTGCGTTGCGCTGGGTACGATTCGGCGGCAATCAGGTCCGTGTCTTTTTTGACGATCCACCCGTCGGCTCGTTCCAAATCGGCCTAGTCGCCTACCGCCACGACGAGGCCCAACACCCCCGCCAGCTCCCGCGCATACGCTTTCCTGGGACAAGCGTCAGTCGGCATGAGGTGGATTGGTTTCGCGAGAGTGATATCCTGTTGCGAGATCCGACGACGGACCCCGCCGTAACCCCGCCGGAAGTCTTGCCGTTTATTCGCAATCAGCTGGGACTGTCGCGCTGGCAGGCTCGCATCGAGCAGCCCGACGACACCGCGTGGACAATTGAATTGCAACCCAATGAACGGCAGATGCGCACGAGTTGGATAACGTGCTCACGCGCGAGCAGGGCATTTGGATGCACCGCTTGCAGGTCCAAATTCAGGTGGACCAAGGCGTTTTGGATTCGCTGACGTTCGAACTGCCGGAGGCGTGGACCGCGGGTCTTCAGGAAGATGCCGGCGTTCGCATTAGCTACGCACAAGCCTCCCAGCCTGGGATGGTTCGCGTCACGTTCCTACCGCAACAACCGTTCAATCCTCTGTCGCCGATCCTGTTTTCGGGCACCATCCCAATCACCCCCGGTCAACCGCTGGCGGTACCCAACATCCGCTTGTTGGATGAGGGGACGATCGAGCGCCGGTTGTTCTTGCCCGATCGACTCGATGATCAGGCGATCGTATGGAGTCTGGCGGGCCTGGACCCAATCGATGGCGTCAATGCGCCGGACAACCTCAAGCAGGCCAATGCCAATTATCAAGCCTATCGCATCCCGGGCAGCCAATTTCAAGCGATTCGCTTAGCGTCAAAATCGGCGGTCGGCGAGCCGTCGGTGTCGATGGCGGATGTCCATATTGCGTGGAGCTCGGAAGCTCACGTACAAGGCTTGGCCATGTTCGACCTGTGGCCGGACGGTTTGGATGAATGCATCGTGCCGTTCCCGGTCGGACTACGCCCCGTCGCGATCTACGTTGATGAAACACCTATCCGGCTGCAACTCGAACCCAAGCCGCCGCACGCTCCTTTGTCGCGTCAAATCGTCAAGCTGGCTTCTAACGAATTGCCACAGCGCGTGCGTGTGGTCTTCGCGAGCAAAACGTCGGACGACGCGGCCACGGCTGCGCATGTGTCGGCACCTCAATTGCGGTACGCCGCCAGCAACCGCGACGACATGGATCGCGAGATTCCCGTTCAGCGGACTCTGTTAACACTTTACCAACTGACACCGGGGGAATTGCAACTTCCCGGCGAAGCGGCCGCCGCCGCGCTGCTGGACGAATCGCGTCTGGGCCATTACGCCGATGTCATGGAACAAGCCACTCAGTTGGCCACCGACTTTACGCCCCAGGATCTGGAACGCTGGTATACGGTCTGGGGGCGCCGCTTCCTGACGACACAACGTCGCCTGCAGTCTATGGAGCCAGGAGGGGAAGAAGCGAGCACAAAGTTTGACGAGGCCGTTCAACAGGCGCGTCAGCGGCATGCTGGCGTGATCCCGCAATTGAAAGTCGACTCCGTTTTCCAGCAGTTGCAGTTGGACACCGACCTAAGCGATTCCACTAACGTCTGGATCGACGCCTTGCCCGCTGCTGCGGCCGTCCACTACCGCATGATCCCCGGTCAGCTGCTGGAACAGCCACTTAGTTTTCGGCCGGCGACACGGTGGTCCACGTCACTGCGGATTGCGATCGCCTTGTTCGTCGGCTTGCTGGGCCTGGCCCTGCAACGCTGGCCGCGCTATCCCGGCGCTCTTTCGCAATGGACGACCGTCGCCTGTGTGCTGGTCGGTTTGGGTTGGTGGCTTTGGCTTGAACCCAGCTTGTTGGGCTGGGGAATCGTGGGTCTATCCCTTGTGGTGACCGCGCTGTTACCATAGCGGCGTGAAACGACACGCTCGCACTGCCGTTAGAGAATCGTGGTTGATTCTAATCACTTGGTGCGTCTTTTGCGCCTGGGTCATCTTTTCGTGCGCCAGTGGCTACCTGAGCAACGACGGCAGTTCCACGGAGATCGTCGGTGACGTATCGCCGACGGGCAGCGAGTTGCCGACGGTGATCGGTCTACCGGCATGGGTGTTCTGGGGCATCGCCGTCCCATGGCTATTCGCCTCGGGGTTCACCATCTGGTTTGCGATTGGCTGGTTGAAAGATGAGCCCGCGGCGGGAGAAGCCGATGAGTGAACTGAGATTCTGCTTGATGGCTGACGTCACCGCCACCTCCGGCACAGCGGCGCTGCTCAGTTTTTTAGTCTACTTGATTGGCGTGTTCGCCCTCGCGTGGCTCTCCAGCCGACAGCGATCCGACGGCGGGTTCATCAACGAGTATTTTCTCGGAAGCCGCAACTTGGGTGTGTGGGCATTTGCCCTGACGTTTGCGGCCACCAGCGCATCGGGCGGCAGCTTCGTCGGCTTCCCGGCCCTAATCTACACGCACGGCTGGGTGTTGGCGCTGTGGATCGCCGGTTACATGGTCGTTCCCTTGGTCGCGATGGGACTACTCGGCAAGCGGCTCAATCGCGTGGGTCGCTTAACCGATGCTGTCACGATTCCCGATTTGATCGAACATCGTCTCGGCAGCCCGGCGGCGGGCGTGGTCGCCACCATCGTGATCGTGGTCTTCATGTTCTACTTTTTGCTGGCACAATTTCAGGCCGGTAGCAAGATCTTGATTGTGTTGTTGCGAGGTATCCCTGCGTTTGACGACGCGGTGCACTGGGTCGCGTTGTCAACTGCTGGAGTTCCCGGACTGCGAGGTACGGAGCCCGACTATCTGCTGTGCCTGACCGTATTCTCGGTCGCGGTCATTGTGTACGTCGTATACGGTGGCTTTCGGGCCGTCGTGTGGACGGACGTGATGCAGGGCATCATCATGTTTCTGGGCGTGGTGGTGATGTTGGTGTTGGCATTACGGTTAACCGGTGGACTACCAGCCGCCACCCGACAACTCGCGGAACGACGTCCACCTCGAATGGGACAGGCGACGATCCACGTGAACCCGGACTACGATCGCCCGGCAATTCCCAAGGGAACGTGGCTGCGCAGTGCCAGTGGAGGCCTGGTGCGGACAGCCGAGCGGATCGACGTGCCCACTTCGGCCGTGCGAGACGTCGAGGGTCGCGTGTTGGAGTTGACGTCGGACGGAGATCGCGAGGCGATTGCCGAAGCAATGATCGAATCACGAGTGACGGCAACGGTAACGCAGCGCGAAGCGTACGCGTTTGGCGCCGATCGCGACGGAGTGTACATCTATCCTCCGGGACCGCACCCTACCAAGGCGGCTGGATTCTTGCCTTTGAGTCTGGCGTTCAGCTTCTTTGTGTTCTGGCCGTTTGGGGCGGCCGGTCAGCCCAGTAATATGGTGCGGCTCATGGCCTTTCGCAACACACAGATCCTCAAGCTCTCGATTGCGACCGTAGCGATCTATTTTTCCTTCATTTACTTCTCGTTGGTCGTCATTTTCTGCTGCGCGCGTGTGTTACTACCAGGCATGGAAATTGATGCGGACCGGGCGATGCCTGAAATGGCCCTGCACTCCACGGCCCAGTCGGGTGTACCGTGGCTCGCCGGTCTGCTGCTTGCCGCGCCGTTTGCGGCGGTGATGTCCAGTGTGGACAGCTTTCTGCTACTGGTCGCCTCGTCGCTGGTACGCGACATTTATCAACGTTGTGTGCCGCATGCCAGCGAACACTTACTCAAGAAGGTCACCTATCTGGGCACAATCACCGTCGGCATCTTGGCCACGCTGGGTGCCCTGCATCCTCCACAATATCTGCAAAAGATCATTGTGGATGCCAGCGGCTATTTGTCGGCCTCGTTGTTGGCTCCCGTCGCCATGTCGTTATATTGGCGGCGATTGAACGCCAGCGGCGCGATTGCCGGCATGATCGTGGGCTGCGTCACGTTTGGCATCTTCTCTACCGAGGCCGCCAGTCAGATGGCGGGTCTGCGTCTACTGCATGAACTGAACTTCGGCCCCTTAGTGTGGGCCCTGCTGTCCTCGCTGACAGCCGTCGTGCTCGGCTCGATATTGACGCGCCCCCCTCAGCGTGAATTCGTGGAACGTTTTTTTGAATGAGAACCGTGATGCCGCTATTGTTTGATTCGCATTTGGACCTGGCGTGGAACGCACTGACGTGGAAGCGTGACTTGTTGCTGCCGCTTGACGAGCTGAATCGCCTGGATGCCCGGATTGACGATCACCCCTCGCGCGGTCATGCAACGGTGAGTTTGTCGGAACTACGGCGCGGACGCGTCGCCGTCTGCCTGGCGACGTTGATGGGCCGCGTACCATACGGTTCGGCCACCGCAGCGCATGCGGGCAGCCTGGATTTCCCTCGACACGAAAATGTTTTCGCCTTTGCCCAAGGCCATCTGGCGTACTACCACATCCTGGCCGAACGAGGCCACCTGCGCGTCCTGACCAATCGTCAGCAGCTACAGCAGCACTGGCAGGCGTGGCAAACGGCCAACGATATCAGTCAACTGCCGCTGGGAATCATCGTGGCCATGGAAGGGAGCGACGCGATCTGTGAACCGGAGCAGGCCCAGCAATGGTATGACGCGGGTCTGCGTTGCGCGAGTTTAGTACACTACGGGTCGAGCCGTTACGCGAGCGGAACAGGGGACGATGGTCCTTTGACGGACAGCGGCCGCGCGCTGCTCGATCAATTTGCACGACTCGGTATTGTTCTTGATACGACGCACCTGTGCGACCAAAGCTTCTTCCAAGCGCTCGACCATTTTTCCGGTCCCGTAATCGCGAGTCACCAGAATTGCCGTGCGCTGGTGCCGGGCCAACGACAATTCAGCGATGAACAACTACGCCGTCTGTTCGACCGCGACGGTGTGGTCGGTATCGCCTTCGATGCGTGGATGATGTATCCCGGTTGGGAACGTGGCCAAACGTCGCGCGACGTCGTTTCCATTCACGCGGCACTGGATCACATTGACCACCTCTGCCAACTGGCTGGCAACGACCGCCAAGTCGCGTTCGGCAGTGACCTGGATGGAGGTTTTGGCACGGAGCAGACCCCCACAGGACTCGATTCGATTGCCGACTTGCAACAACTCGCACCGCTACTTTCGCAGCGAGGATATCGCGACGAGAGTATCACCGCCATTTTTGGTGGTAACTGGTTGCGATTCTTCGGCACACATCTGCCCACCGGAACGGAATCGTAACCGTCCGGCTTTCCGACCTGGCCCAGGAGTAACCTCGCATGACTCCCAAAACCCTCTGGATCTTAGCCAGTCTTCTGGGCGCGGCGGCTGTCATTGTCGGCGCGTTCGGTGCTCACGCGTTACCGGGCTGGCTCGCTCGCCAAGGCCTGGAAGAGGCGGTCGTGACGCGCCGCCTGGCGACGCTGGAAACGGGCGTGCGGTACCACATGTACCACGCGCTTGCGTTGCTGGCCATCGCCCTCTGGCAACGACAACTGGGCAGTGAAAGCAGTGGTTGGTCCGCAGGCCTGCTATTGGTTGGAATCGTGCTCTTCTCGGGTTGCCTCTACGTATACGCATTGACCGGGATCAAAGCCTTCGCCATGATCGTGCCGCTGGGCGGTGTGAGTTTCATCGCGGGTTGGATCGCCTTAGCCATCGGCGTCGCGCGGACGTAGCCCAGCAGCGAACGGGAACCAAAGTACATGGTCGGCCGGTGTCCGACGGGCTATGATGAGCAACCGAGCTGACCGCGGATCCGCCGCGAGAAGTCGGCAAGCATACTGAACGGGATGATCGCTGACGTGTCGCCTTGGCGGCGCGTGGGAGGAAAGTCCGGGCTCCGTAGGACAGGGTGGTCGGTAACACCGACCGGCCGCGAGGTTAGGGAAAGTGCCACAGAAAGCAAACCGCCCGCAGTGTCTCGGCCGAGATGCTGCGAGTAAGGGTGAAACGGTGAGGTAAGAGCTCACCAGCGGGCAAGGCGACTTGCCCGGCTCGGTAAACCCCACCCGGAGCAAGGTCAAGCAGAGGGAATGCCGCGCCACCGGCGCGACAGCGGTTTGGTCCGAACCGCACGACTCTCGGGTAGGCCGCTTGAGGCGTCAAGCAATTGGCGTCCCAGATAAATGATCATCGGCCGCGTCCTTCGTGGTCACAGAACCCGGCTTACAAGTTCAGTCTGCTTGCCGACCTCCCGCGCACTCGTCCCTTCTTCCCGCTGGGACGAGGTGACCGAAGTCCAGATCAGGGCAGCGCGGATCGTGTCTCACAGAACCGCTCAAGATGGTGAGCGTCGGGCTGACAGGCGGCCCGATGGTAAACGTGCGAACCCAACGCTAAGATCGTCGTCGCGAGGCACCGCGGTGGCTGGTCATGGAGATGGACCGACGATGTCGGCTCGAGCCATGTTGGCGCCGACTGGTCGCCCTGCCCGAACCCTTCTTGGCACCACGACTCGGGCTCGACATTTTGCTGGACCCCATCATGCCGCCCATGCCTTTGATGCCCTTCATGCTACCGCCGCCTGCCTTCTTCATGCCACCCCCCGCTTTCTTGAGGGCGCTGATCTGAGAGTTGGCGGTCGGCGGGGTGCGACGAATGGAGATCTGTGCGTGAGCGTCCTGTGCCAAAAGAAACAGGCCCGCCCCACAGGCCAACAAGCACACACAACGTTTCATAAGGCTCATGGCAGTCTCCTTGAGATGCCGTGACAACGCGGTCACGTTAACTTGCAGACACGCGTTTTGTAATGACCAACTTCCCCCATCATACACGAGCAGAGACCGGGCGTGTCAAAGCTTTTTCGCCTCCGGCACGTGTTTTTGCTGGGAATCGTGAGGCTCAGGCGATACGCTCCCAGGCGAAATTCCCGGTTGCGAGCGGGACGCAACGAGGCGGCCCAGCCCCGAATTGCCGTCGTTTTCGGCCGTCTGGAGGACCACGACTGCCTCGTCCGTGGGATGGTCGGCCAAGCCATTCGCTGGGCTGATGGGGCGGGCATCCCCGACCGTAACACGTCCTGCGAAATCGCCTTATCGCGTGAGGGTTGAACAAGACAGCATGAACCACCTGATCAATCAAACAGCCAAAATCCTCCTCGTGGCGATCGGTCTCGTGCTGACCTCCGCTCCCCCTTCAACGCGCGCGGCGGATCTCCAGAGGGCGAGGTCAAGGGTCCGTTTTCCTGGACGAGCGACATTTTCCCCGGGACACAACGCAGCCGCGCATAAATCGCAGCTTTGAGTACGATAGCCTGGGGGGACCGCTACGCGCGATTCCCTGGTCGAAGAGATCCTGCCCGATGGGTTACGCTGGCTATGGCGTGACTACCCTGCACCCAATACAGCGAACGACGACTATTCAACGCGTCATTGGAAACTCTTGCTATCCGACGAACCACAAAGTCTGGTACGTCGATCGTGCGGGCGAACGTCGTGGGTGGACGACACGATCGAGTTTCCCAACGAAATCGCGATTTCGCCTGACCACACGCTCTTGTTCGTGTCGGACACCAACGGGCGTTTCGACTATTCGTACCAAATACAAGCGGATGGATCTTTAGCACATCGCCGGGCGTTTGGTTTGGCGACTTGCATCGTCCCGACGATACGGGACGGACCGTTGCCGACGGCATGACAGTCGATACGGACGGCCGGTTGTATGTCACCACACAATGGGGCTTACATGTCGTCGCCCCGCTGGGCCGCGTGAACCGAATCATCGCGAAGCGTCAGGCGGCGTGGCTGTCGAATGTCGTATTCGGCGGTCCGGAGCTCAATTGGCTCTACGTCACCTCTGGCGACAAGGTGTTTCGACGCAAAATCGCCGCGCGGGGTTGCAGTCCTTTGGCAAGCGCCCGTCCGGCCGCCACGTCCTCAATTGTGAGAGGATTGCCTAGGACGGACCGGCCGAAGACGGCAATGTACGAACGGTTGGCTGTTGCTCGTCGTCGACCGGCGGCAGTTCGGCCAGGTGAATCAAGTCGGTGGTTCGCTGCGCTGTGTCAAGCAGTACGACGGTCGGATCTCCATACGTCCAGCCGCTCGTCTCTCCCGGGTTGATCCACAGGCGTCCTCGTAGATCGTGGTGGATATAAGGACGATGCGTGTGTGCATACACGATCACGTCGGCGCCCTCGATCACGTCCTGTTCGATCCGCGGGCTACGGACGAGTTCACGTTGGTGCGTGACCAAAAACCGCGTGCCATCAGCCGCGGAGAATCCAAACGGTGGTTCACCAATTTGGCCGACGATCTGCATGCCTCCATAAATCCCCAGCTTGTTACCCTCATTGTCGCCAAAGCTGGCGATCAGCGGGCACTGTAGTCTTCGGAGGGGAGGAATCGCAAAGGTCGAGACCAAATCGCCCGCAAAAACCACCAATTCGCACTGACGCTGATTAAACAGCGCCACCGCACGGCGAATGTGATTCAGGTGATCGTGCGTGTCGGCAAAGATTCCGATGCGCATGACGGTTCCCAATTGTTCAACACCTAGAATACCCGCGTTTTACCCGAGTGACGTTGCCACCGACGGCGTTTGACAACCTAAGGACGCAAACGTTATCCTCCAGATCTTGACTATAGGATAGCCAGTTACCGACAGCACACGCGACCCTGCGACGTGGAGATCGTAGCGGGAAGCCGGAGGTCGTCTAGTTACGGTACAAGGATAACGCTACTGTTAAACGTCGTTAACCCGAACGCCTATCGGCGCGCCCCTAGTCCCTCAGCGCAGGGTACGGACGCGGCGACAGGCGTTTTTTGTTGGTCCAAAAGAGAAGTTTTTTAAAGCCGCATACGATTGAAGGACAATTCGCGATGAAACTCAACCTGATTCTTGCCTTCGCCGGACTCGTGGTGCTCAGTACGAATACCACGAGCCACGCCCAACTGTTCACTTCGGACCTCGACGACGGAGCGGGTTGGGGAGTTGTGGCCGATGCCGACACCGAATACACGTTTGGATTCGATTACAGCCCTTTCGGCATCCCAGCCGCGCCCAACGGTACCGGCACGACCGGCCTCCGCATGGCGGCGAACATCGTCGATCCAGCTGAAGCCGCGACCGTTTCGGCCTATCCGATGGACCTACCGCTGACCGGCCAATACCGAGTTCAGGTCGACTTTTGGCTGAATTACAATAGCAGCGGGGGTACTACGGAAGCGGGCGGCGGCGCGGTAGGCTTCGATCCCGCCACCGGCAACCCGATCGATGCGCGCGATGTTCATGGGCAATACGGACGGCGATTCGGGCGCAGACTATCAACTGTTTGTGGACGGCTCGGAACTGGACATTGCCAGCGGCCAATACGCGATCTCGTCCCAGGACGCGCAGGCGGTTCCCGAACTGGTGGCCAAGTTTCCCGGCCAAAGCACGCCCGCCGCTCAGGGTGCCGCCCCTTTTGACCCGACCAATACGATCGTGACCGCTCCGGACGGTACATTGGGCTATGCCTGGCATGTGCTGACCGTCGATGTGGACTCGGACGCAGGCACGGCCAAATTCGCGGTGGACGACTTCGAAATCGGCACGATTGATGCCGCGCAGAATGATGGTTTCGACCTTGGCGGGACCTTGGCTCTCACCTTCCGCGACCCGTTCGGCTCGGTTTCAAACAAACCCGAATTCAGCTTCGGCGTCTTCGACAACCTGGTCGTCACCCAAGTGCCCGAACCGGCGTCGGCCCTGATGGCGCTACTCGGTTGCCTCGGCCTCGTCGGCTACGCCCGACGCCGTGCGTGACTAACGTGCCAGGCAGCCCAGCCTCAAATAACACAGGCTAGATAAAGTGGGTCGTTGCGCGGTCAAGCACCGCACTGCCAGCCCTCAACCGCCGCGAGTGACCTACCAAAAAAGGAGCGGACTCTCGACTGAGGTCCGCTCCTGTCTTAATGACCGGGAATGAGGAGCCAAGATCGCCTTAATCGTTCGGGATCAGGCACTCATCCACGATCTGCAACAACTTGGAAATGCACAGCTTATTCATGCTGGTCTTTCGCTCGTGAGCCTCTGTCCGCAAGGACTCGTGCAGACTCTTGGGCAAACGTACCGTGATGACTCGAGTTGGCTCACGCGAATCGACCGGCTCGCCCGCACGCTCACGCAATTTGGCGAGCATCTGCTGAATCTCGGCGTACTCATTCGACTGCTCGAAACGGGCCAGGTCGGCCGGGCTGGTAAAGACGCGGCGAACCACGCCTTCGACTCCCAGCACCTCTCGAAAAAACGTCACCCAGTCCGGATCCTGTCGATAGAGTTCGGCAGCGACTCGAAACACCTTGCTCTCGCGCGTTTCTTCTTGGTGATGTACGGGAGGGTGAACGTGCTGATGAACCAATTCCATGTTTTGGCTCCTTCCTAATATCTTCCTTGCTTGGAAATACCTCTCAACCTTGAGTCGCGACCACTGACAGTGCGGTTATGCCGCAATCTCCGCTTCCAAGTCAAGAGCAGCATCTAAACGACTGCACAGCTAGCACTTACAGCAACCCAGGCTGATTGCCTCCAATGCCAGCACCGCTGCCATTTTTTTTGGCACGAGCCGATTGCCTAAAACTTAAGCAGACCCCAAATCGCGACCACCGCAGGCGCAGGCTGGAAATCCTTAAAAAAGCCAAGAATAACTCCAAGTCCTTGTAAAATCACCAGTTAGACCAGAGTCACACGGATCGTTCGCGGGCGAAAAACTCGATTTGTGGTGGCGTCGGCCGAGCATTGTCACTGCGAGAATCCCAGTTGGCAAAGATGAGATCCCGCGAGGCGTGATCATCGGCCGAGCGTACGACGCCCCCTTCCAGGTGGTGGCACGCAGGCGTGTCGGCGCGGCGCTCATCAGGAGTCGACCTCCCGATCTGGCTCGCCGTCCCGTCGGTTTTGCCATCGGTGGCGCATAATTTCGAGTCCAGCGCCGACGCGATTTGGACCGCGACCGAAGCCGCGGCAGCGTCGGTGGCCAGCGGACGAGCGGCGGCCACATAAGCGCCGGACTGAAAGGCAATCACGAGGTCGGGAGTGCCAAATTCGCCGTCGCAATTCCAGTCACCCGTCGCCCAAGTCGAATTGGTCATCTGGTCATCTTCGTACTCACCCGCTTGAAAGATCTGAACCAAATCCTCCGAATTGAAAACACCATCTAGATTCGCATCGCCGAAGTTGGTTTGGAGCAGCACCTCAATCATGTACGCCAGGTCGTCCAGATCAACACGTTGATCGCGATTCAGGTCCAAAGCCGAGTCGGCGGGTACACTACGCATGCCCCCACAAAGTAGATTGACGTCGTCGACATTAATGACGCCATCACGGCTCAAATCACCCGGGAATCCGCCTCCGTTGGACCAGCCAGGCGACGGCAACTCGAAGAAACTCCACGAGATCTCCCCGTCGGGCGATCGCCCTTGCGATTGGCCACGGAACTGAGGCCCGTAGGGAACCGTATCGATCGCGCGTCCCTGTGGATCGCTCAATCGCAGCGTCTCCTGGTGAGACGACAGGCCAAAATCCAGGTGATCCGCTCCAGCCTCCGGGTCCCCATCGGCATAGAACACCGCATGGCCGCGGGAAGCAACGTAGCTGAGGGGGGCAATTGAATGCCGTGACGGCGTGGCGTCGCCGGCGTCGGAGAGCCAGAGACCGCCGAGGGCGACCGGCAGCGAGTCGGGATTGTACAACTCGACAAAATCCGCTTGGCCGCTGGCACTGGCCAACCATTCATTGATACGCAAGAGCGAGGCATCGCCGGTCAGTGCGGCGGTATTGGCCGCGCCAAACGAAGGCGTTGTCAGTTGCCATTGGCCTGCGGGGCCGACGCGGCCGATTGAGAAATCGGTGACTTGCATCCCGAACTCCACGGCATCGATCGGCTCGCCGTCGGGTCGGAAAAGGTAGACACCTTCCCCCTCGCTCCGCAACGCGAAACCGACATGAATCCCGGGAGTCTCACGGTCGTCGGCCAGCAACGTGAGGTAGGCTCCGGCGGGTAATATCAGATTCTGATCGAAGGAGAATTTGTTGGGCCGGTTTGGGTCGTCGCTCAGCATCATCCCGCGGAGATTCACGGACGAACTGCCGGCGTTGAATAACTCGATCAAATCCGGTCGCGCACCAAAATCATTTAGCACGTTCTGATTACTGGCCAGCACTTCGCTGATCACGATGGACTCTCGTCCGCCCACAACAGTCCATTGCGGCGACACAGTGGGTTCTTGCTGCCAGTTCCCGGCAAAGTCCCGACCTTGCACTTCGACGCGGTAGGAACCATCGGTCAAGCCAGTTAACTCGATGTATCCTACCCGTACAGTGCCCTGGGAGTCGAAACCACTACCAATGCTCTGGGGTGCCGACCATTCTCCGCCATTGACGCGGTAGCGAAAGGCGAATAACCCTGGACCGCCCACCGTGAGTGTCACATCGCGGCTGACGGTCGGTGAGGTCGGCGCACCATCGATCCAAGCATCTCCGGAAACTGCCGCGCCCCAAGGCAAGGGCAAATTGGGATCCAATGCGGCAGCTACCGGGCCGGAGCCCAAAATCGGGCCCGGTCGGATCGACGGGACGCAGATCATCGATTGCATTACCGTTGCCCAGGTCCAAAATCGTTCCCGGTCGCGTTCCCACTCCGGTTTCCGCCAGCGAAGTCGTGATCAGATTGTCATACAATTGGAGGCGCACTTAGATGATCTGCGGGCAGATCGGCATTGCCAAAAACTCGTGGTACATCCCAAAAGACATTCCGCGCCACGTACGCCCCCTTGGCCGGTGTCGCGCCGGGCTCATCCACATACAAATTGACCGCTGAACCCACATTCGGATTGCCGAAGCGATCGTCGAAGTCCGGATGGACCGCGACGACCGTGTTGTTCTCAAAAATCGTCGACGCCTGATTCTTCAGGTTAATCGCGTGATCGACATCATAGAACACGTTGCGTGCGACGACGATCGTGGTATTCGCCCCCGCGTCTCCCGTCGAAATCGCATTCGCGTAGCCGCGATCGCTGGTGAAGTCATCCTTGGACACGCCTTGAAACCAGTTACCGGCGACGTAGACGTCACCCCCCAGATCTAGCAGTTCGTCGCCGGTTGCAGTAAAGACGTTATCGAGCACCTGGAGAATGGGTCCCTGACTAACACGATTGCTGTCCGCATCGATAACGTCGTTGTGCCCTTTGTTGGTGCCGAAATGGTTACCCTGAATAATCAGTTGGCCACCCTCGGGTGTCCGGCCCATGATCTTGATATGCTCGGACACGTTGTCTAGCTTCAGCTCGACAGGATTTTCGTCGACGGCAAACATATCCGGAAAGTCCGAATCACGGATGACCATCGAAGCATTCATCCCATAGATCATCCGCCGATGCGTGCCGCGGAAGGTGACCTGATTGACGACAAGCTCGCTATCCGTAACGCCGATCGAGCCCATCGCATCCTGTGCGTACTCAATGTCGGCGTAGGCAATTTGGTTTTCATTGGCAAGAGTATCAACAAAATGAATCCCTTTCCAACGCGGAGGTCCCGACGGCAAGCCGGGTAGATCCGGTACGTCGGGGACACCCGGCACGGTGGTGAAACGGATGCGAGCCTGTTCGGTACCGATGGCGACCAGGGTGCCACGGACCACCAACTCAGCATCTTGTTCGAAGTAAACGGATGTCCCAGGCGCGATTTCCAGCTTAGCATCGGCTGGAATGACAACTTTTCCGCGCACCTGATACGGTCCGGCAGCCGCTGTCCACGTCGTGTCACCGGCTGGCAATTGACCTTCGATCACAGTCGCTGCCACGTCTCGCCAGACGTCGATGCGCTCGGTGGCGACGACATCCCCTGTTCCATCGGGGCCGCTCATCGCCTGCACGACCAGGTAATTGACACCCGGCGTCAACGGCGCGCCCGCGTTCGCCGGACTCAACCTGCCTCGCAAGCGGGCACGAAAACTCACATCGTCGCTGGTCGCAGAAGCCTGATGCACCTCGACGGCCAATACGTTCTTGCCGTCGACCAACAGCGACGGATCCACACCAAAACTGAACACGGACCGTTCGGCGCCCCCCGAGACATTGCTGTTCGCCAAAGTACGATAGTCGATCACTTGGTTGTTGGGCAAATTGTTGCGTACGATTTCCTGACCATTTAGAAAAACAACGACTCCATCGTCGCGAACGACATCCAGTGTCAACGAAGCGTAGCGAGATGCATCCGGGATTTGGAAGTCTTGCCGGAAATACGACGTGACATAACGATTGTTGTTGTCCACACCGTAGCCGATCACGGTGGTCTCGTCACCATCTCCGTAGCCCAACTCCGCTTCGCCCTGCTGCCAGCGGGCATCCGGGACAAAATCCGTCTGTACCCAATCTGTTCCCTGGTCGCTACCATCATCCAGATATTGCCAAGTGGAATTCCACGGCACAACGGTCGCAATCGACGAACCGAGCTGCCAACTGCTGTTCAAGGAATCAAATTGTGTTAGTGTCCCATTGACCAATACCGAATTGGCGCGAAAGTCGGCTGTCCCCCACAGGCCTAACGCCGTCTCCGCGGTTTCGACTCGCCCGTTGTTGCGAGGCAGTGCCGATTCCGTGGCCACTCCGGTGGGAACAATCGATCGCACAAAATTGGCACGCTGCTGTAGGAATCCGACGATACCGTCGATTTGCTGTTGATTCGCTACGTTATGTAAGGCGTCTGCCAGCACTTCAGCCGTTGACTCCGACGACAATACGTTGTCACACAGGTCCAACAGTATCTGATAGTAGCGAGGCCGTATTTCGGGATGAAGCAAAAAGCGGTTCAAGGCGGGGATGTTGATCGCCGTGAAGATTCCGCGCTGTACTTGCCCCAAGATCGAGTCCAGATCATGCACGACCATGCGAAAGCGTGTGTCTTCGCCTCCGCGGTACATTGCATAGTCGTCGCCAAGGCGATCGCCATTAACCAAACCACCTTCCGTATTGCTCACCAGAACGTTCACGGCGAAGAAACGCAGCCATTGATCAATATCGATAACTTCCGCCAACTGTTGCAAGTAGGTTTCGTCCGGAGCATTGTTAAGAATGTCCGTCAGGTTGATCACATCAGACCAGTCAGCCTGCGTCTCGTTGGTCAACTTCGTGTAGCTGACATAAGGCGCCGGATCGGGTCCGAAATAGGCCAAGCCGGCACCTCGCCCGCCAGGCGGCGATTCATCGGGTCGCCGTCCTTTGTAGAGATTGCCGTTGGCGTCACCCGGAAAGTGATTGTCGGCGAAGTCGCTGTTGAGCGGCTCCAAATGTGCATAAAGCTGCCCGCCTCGCAAATCGACTCCATTGCTGTACATCACCGCGCCCGTCGCGTCAGCAGCCGGCACGCCGGATAGACGAAACAAGGTACTACCAGCGATTTGATTGCGAATATTGACAACATTCAAATTCAGCGCCGTCACGCCTTGCCAAGGACGATCCGACGGGATGTCAATACGGTTGTTGGGAGTGGCCTCATTGCGACTGCCGCTGCCTCGAATCCGTATACCCACATTGTGTCGGAGCTTGATACCTTCGCCGTTGACACTGATGAACGTGGCGTTCATCTGCGCGTCACTTCGGCGATCGATGTTGGCAAATTCCTGCCGTTCGGCGGCGGTCATGATCTGGTAGTAGACCGGCGGATTTCCGGGCTGCCACGGACTATCCGGATTAAACTCGTCAATCACCTGGTACAGCGCATTGGTGACCTGTCCCGCGTCGGCCGTCGCCGCGGGCCAGGTGCGTTGATGACCGGCGGAATCTTGAGCGGCGATATAGTATTCAATGATCGTGCGGTCCGGCTGCGACGGAAGCGTTGCCTGAAAGACTCCATCGTCAGCGACCGGGTCGCCGTTTTGGCCGTCGTCGGCCATCGTGACCTGTTCGAACGTAGCTGCGCCATCGGCGCGCCAAAACAGCGACACCTGGGCCCCCACGGCCAGTTCATCGACGATTCGTGCGCTGACCGTCACCGTGTCCGCTGCTTGCGGGATGATCGGCACCTGTTGGAAATCAACGATCAACGGTGCCGAATCCGTCGCGACGGTGGAGTTCGTCACGCCAGGAGTGCCGCCATCCACTTGACTGGCCGCCCAGTTCTGACCGAACTCGTTAGGCAAACCCGTATTGACCAATTCCAGCGATCGACCGCCTCCGTCATGATCGTCAGACCAGACCCAGCCCTGATGCCCGCGGTCGTCCGGACCACGCTCGCGCTGCGCCCAGTCGCCTTCGTCCGCATAGACCACGCGGTCGACGACATATCCGAGCGGATCGCGTAGCGTCAGCGTATCTCGGCTGTTGCTCAGGCGACCGATCCAGGGTCCAACCAATTGTGGGACGGCAGCATACGTGGCCTGAAAAACTGCGATATCAGCGGCCACGACCAACAGAGCGCCCGGCGCGAGCGTTGTAGCCGGCAAGGTCAGGTCAACGCCTCCCGTAAGTCGCCAGCCGGTCAGGTCGACATTGGCCGTACCCGCATTCAGCAGCTCGATGTACTCTTCGGCATCGTTCTCACTGGCCGGATGGTACATGATCTCGTTGATCACAATCGCTTGCGGGGGCAATTCCGAACCGGTTTGCGTGTTGGCCGCCCCGGGTGTCGGCAATGCAAAGTAACCGGCTTGTCGATCGGCCCCATACAGGCCATAGGATACATCGGGCACTTGGATAGGAAAGTTCGGTTGATAAGCATCGACGACCGTAACGCCATCGGATTGGACAAGGGCCAAGTATTCACCGCCCGTGTCGAGTTTAAAATTTGTATGCAACGTCTGCTCAGCGTCACGGCGATCTTTCCCCGACGCAAACACCAATTGGTGGTCGCCGGGCGCCAAGGTGAGATTCGGTAGCGGCCATTTCGTTAGTTTCGTCGCGTCGTCCGTCAAATACCATCCTTGCAGCGAGATTGGCTGATCACCCAAATTCGCCAGTTCTAACCAATCGCTATACTGTCCGTCTTCGTCGGCCAGTGAATGGTCGTTGTTGGCCATCAACTCAGAAATGACCGGAACGGCGGCCAAGAGGCACCGGTCCTCCAAAGACTCGACGCAATAGATGGAGCGCGTGATACGTCGGCGTTTGATGGAGTGTCCCTCAGTATTCGGTTGTTTTCGCCACATGCAAAGAATATCCCTTTTCCGTTGCCCCCGAGGGCCAACGCCATTTACATTTTCAGTTGCGCCGCACTGCACGCCCGCGCACGGCACATTTGCGGGAACCCACAATCACCAACCGGCGGACAGGTTGCGCACAGTGGAACAGATGTCGTGCGCACATCGGAGCTCTGAGGCAGCTCGCGCAATGCCTTGCTGCGTCGCCTACCCAGATACCGCGATCCAGCTCAGCTACATGCCAAGTCGTGGCGCGGGCAGAACAGCAAGACGCCTATTGCAACAACGAGACGACAGGAGCGCAACGCATTGCGTTGGTGCTCCAAGGGCCGCAAAACTCCGTCGTTTGAGTATATTCGCTGCGGCAAACCCGAGGCAAGCGAATTCACAAAGACGTCAAGAATTGCTCACGACGGTTTGTTTCCATGCCGGTCAGCGGACGCGAATTCAGGAATTAGCTGATCGGCAGCATGCCCTTCAGGTAAACCTTCGTCAGCGCTCGATGATCAGAGTCTCACGGTCCAATTCCCTGGCCCGGACGTTGTCCGTCGGATCGTCTATTCGCTTGCTGCGCAACGTCCGTTGACTCGACAGATCAACAACGTACGGTTGGCGGCGCTGCTGTGCGAATGCGGTTGTCCATTTCCGACTTGAGTGCCCGACGAAATTCGGCCTTTCCCGCCGGCCTGGATCGACGAATATGGCAACAACCGCGTGGTGCGCGGCCGCGGTCGCGGCCAATTTGGGCACGTCGCGATATGCAGCATCCATCGCGCGACTTGCGGCCATATAACCTCCGGACAGAAAGGCCCTTACGATATCGCCGGTCGTAAAATCGCCATCGCAATTCCAGTCTCCCTCAGCCCATGTCGAATTGCCAGGCACGTCGTCCTCATATTCCGCGGCCGTAAACACGGCGACCAAGTCGGCAGAATTAAAGACGCCATCCAAGTTGGCATCTCCAAGCGGTGACTGGAGAATGTCACGGACCAAACGATCGAAATCCTGCAGGTCGACTTGCCCGTCCTGATTGACGTCCCAATTGGACGCCGAATCGGCGGCGCAGACCGCAGCGCACAGTTGATCCACGTCGGCAATATCGATTCGACCATCTCCCGTCACGTCGCCGGGTCGTGTCACGAAGAAACGGACCTGCCCCGGATTGGCTCGCGCGCTGATCCAACTGCTAGCCATGTCGGCAAACGCTAATTCCGACACGCGTTGTAGCGATTGTCCATTAGCGTGCACGTCGCTTGGCCAGGGCGACTGATCGTCATACGTAACTCGGTCGACGAGCACCCAAGCCGCGTCCTCCGGAGCAGCGGAAGGAACTCCGGGCTTTTCCAAACGCACGGTACCCCCTTGATCGGCCAACGTCGCGGCCAAGGGACCGACTACCAAAACGTCGGGCGATTGGGAAAACGTCAAAGCAAATGCCCCGCGGAGCGTAGGATTAATCACCGGATCAAAACCGACGATCACGACTACCTCCTGCGCCTCCAGAACCGTCTTGGCAGGCACGGCAAAAATGGTGGCACCCGTATCATCCGCGATTCGCCAACCGCTGAGATCCAACGGCTGGTCGGTACGATTGTAGACCTCGACATACTCGAAATCCCGTTCCGTCAGTGGCCCGTTGGCATCGGGATCACGCGGATGAAAATGGATTTCGCTGATGAGTGCATCGCCCAACAGCGGTCCGGAATTCTGTCTGCCGATCGTCACCGATTGCATCGGAAACAGCAGACCTTCGCCATCCGGCCAGCGACCTAGCGAAACTTCGGCGTCGGTTGCGTCGAAGTGGACGACATCGACAAATTGCTGAGGGCGTCCTGTCGCGTCGACCGAGATGAGGTAGACATCATCACCTTGAGCGCCACTGAGTCCATAACCGATCTGCCGTTCGTCGAACGCGAGATAGCCACCTGCAGGCAAGCGTGTGTTATTGGCAACCTGAAACTGCCAGAGGTCATTGTCTGAATCTGACAGATACCAGCCACTAAGATCCACGGTCATTGGCGATGCATTGAAGATTTCGATCTGATCCAAGCCACCGATCGCCGGATTGGCCAGCACCTCGTTGATCGCAATGTCCCGCGTGGCGGGCTGACCGACGGTGCCCGGCGATCCACCTACGGCGCGACTCGCTCGGTAGTTGTTTGGATCATTCAAATCGGCTGTGAGATCGACGACTTCCAGCGAGCTGCCGCCGCCGTCAGCGCGTGTCGGCCAGCCGGCCTGATCGGCATACGACAGGCGTTGAATTGGTTGGCCGTCCGCTGCCAACAAGGTTAGCATTTCACCGCCATTCCCTAGACGTCCCTGATAGACCCACTGGTCAGCGTCGCTGTCCACGCCGACGGCCAGAGGAAGAGCGGTGCCATAGCGGCTCATCAGCGCGGTGCGGTTCCGCGGCACGACGATTCGCTCACCGGGCGGCAGCCATTGTGTCCCAAATGTGAACTCAACGCCCTGATTGTCGATGCGGGCGAGTCGCACACCGCGGAGATCGACGGTGCGCTGGGTAACGTTGGCGATTTCAATAAACTCAAACTCATCATTGTCCAGGTTGGCTTCGCCGACGGCGGTGAGCGGATCGTGAGGATTGTAATTCAGTTCGGCGAACCGCAGCGAATCGGGCGAAGCGGGCGCGGCGTCCGTATAGTAGGTGACCGACTGGAGCGCAGACCATTCCGTACCATCAAGGCTGCGGATTTGCAACGTGGTGCGTGCGTCAATCACCAGAGGGACTTCATAGGTCAGCGCCGAGGCGGCCTGTGATCCGTCGGGGTCGCGTGGATCGGTTCCATCAACCGTGTAGTACACGGCACCCGTTTGAGGTTGGATTTCAATCACTTGGCCGGCCATGATCATCCCGCCAGGGACACTTACACGAGGCGCGTCGCGGTAGTATTCATTGCGCCGCAAATCCGCCAAGAAATCGCGAGAACGATTGGGGAAGAACTCTCGCAAATTCAGGTCGACCGTCTGTGCCCATTCGGTGTCACGAATAAAGAGTCGCCCACTCCGCGCTTGCTCATCCCCCCAACGTGCGGACTCCGGACCCAGGGCAGCAACGACGGTGTCGGCCGTCCCGGCATACAGAGCGGCGGGCACATTATCTTCAGGATGATTGGGATCCCAAACGCGATTTTCGGGATTCACATAGTAGGCTCCGCCCGGTGAAAAGTGCAGTTGAACTCGATCGCTGAAGGCCACGTGAAACGCTTCGCTGGTGTCCAGCAAGCGAAAGAGAATACCGGGACCGTCACGAGTGACGTCGGTAATCGATTCCCGCGAACCCGCGTCTAGCGTAAACTCGGCGTCCCAAACGTAGAATTTAAATCCGGTGCTATCGAGGCCACGACGGCGCACGATGTCGTAGTTGCGCCGGGGCCAATCGTAGTTACGTGCGTAGACCTGCGTAATTAGATAGTCGATGTAGTTGTCGACGTCCAGATACGATTCCCATTCCGGGTTGTGCGCCCCGTCGGGATTTAAGCCCTGCAGGCGCAGATAGGCCGCCGTCTTTTCCTCCTGCGTGCGTGCGGCCGAGACATCGCCTGCCAATTGGACCAGGCGGTTCCACGCATCCAGCGAGCCCTCGACCGCGCTGATGCCTTCGTTCCCCAAGTCGCCAGCGTTGAGAACATCGTAATCGGTTTTCTCTCCACCGAAATAGTTGGCGGCAAACTGCCCGTCGATACGTTCCGTGGGATTATACAGTCCCCAGTAGAGTCCATTGATATACAGGTGCATGTACGTGCCGTGTGAGGCGACGTTGCCGGTCATTAACTGGGAACGGCGGACGAATTCATCGCGGATAAAATGAATGCCGACACCCGCCAGGTGCTCACCGCTGCTGGACCGCAGAGAGATCGAATCGAAGGTCTGTCCTGCATTCGGGCCGAACAACGGAAACACCAGTTTCGACGGCCCGTAGTCATCCTTGAACAGTAACCTCAATGACAATTTGCTGGAGATAAACCGGGAGATCCCACCCTGGATCCGCAGCCCCGCATCGATCTGAAATCCTTCCCGGCCATCGGGATAGATCAATTCCAGTGAGGTCGGTCGTTCCCATTCGACACCGCGTTCGAAGGGGTGCGAATAGATACCTTGCGCACCAAACAGATCTCCATTGTCCATGACCAACGACAACGTGGGCAACGACTTCAGATCATCGCGAACGGTGGCCGCGTAAACACCATCGAAGAGATCCGTACCATTTTGACCGATCACACGCCGATCCATTTCATAGTCGGCGACAATATCTTGGCTCCAGACCTCGGGAAAACCTCGTGACAAGGCAAGGTTCCGATCCTGGGTCAGGACATCCTCAATAAACAAATACGACTGCGTCGTCGGGCGACTTGGTCGCAAACCATCCCTGAAAGCGACCGCCCGCACGGTCTGTGTTTGATCGATCCGGATCGATCCCTCGTATGGCATGGAATTAAGACGCGTTGGAGTCGAACCATCCAACGTATAACGAATCTCTGCACCGACCGTCGGCGTGGTCAGCTCCAGCTCGAACGCTTGATCGTAGAGCCCATGAGGATCGCTAAACTGCACCTGCTCCGCGACGTCATACGAATCCGTGACGTTTGCGAGTCCGGGTGTGGACCGCTCAAAGAAGACCGGCACGGTTCCGATTTCGCCCAGTGCCGTCGCGTCAATTTGCACCAACAGATTCTCATCGTCGACGGCGGACTTCAACGTCTGAACGGCAAACAGGTTTTCGCCACTTTGTAAGTAGTTGGTATCCAATGTAACGACGTCATACGCCGATGCCTGCAAGTCGTCTCGATCAGTGGGTGCCACCGAATTCCAGCGGAGGTCGGCCGGCACGTTGTCCTGTTCGACCAACTGACCATTCACGTAGAGGGCCACACCGTCGTCGTAGCGCAAACGAACTTGCAGGGACTCAATTCCGGCCAAGTCACTGATGGAAAACGGCTGGCGTAACCAAAGACTTGAGTCGACCCGCGCCAGCGCTTCGTCGACGGGTGTCTGGATGATGCTATTGAACGTGTCCTCGAGCGAGCCGATGCCGTCGATCAACAGGTTGTCGACAAATAAGCTCGAATCGACAAACTGATTCGCGTCGTTTATGACGCCCACTCCCAAAGTGTATTCGCCGGCTTCTGCAAATGTGTACTGGAACGTTTGGTAGCCGGTTTCGCGATCTAACGATGTATCTGAGGGTCGTGTCGCGTCCGTAACGCTGGCGAGCTTGATGACCTGATCGCCCGGCGAAATCGAGACGAAGCCGAAGTCCTCGGATCCGTTGACGTAAGGCTCGTCGGTCAGAAAATTCCAATCCAACTCGATTGTCGTCCCGGCTTCGACGACAAGTGTCCGCTTGATCGCCGAACCACGCGTCGCGGAGACATTGCCGACACGGTTGAGCGCCGAACGCGACAATCCCAGGAACGTTTCTAGACTGAAGCGGGTGACCGAATTCGCGTTGGCCATCAGCGAGGCCTGCCACGTACCTTGGCTAGGAGTGGCACCCGTCGCCGCGGTAACCGCGCGGACTTCGCCGGATCCTGACCAGTCCGTGAGATCGGCCGCTTCGAAGCCGACGTTCGGATACCCGGCGCGGAGATCATACCCCACCGCGCCATTGGACGTTGACCACTGCGAATCGTCAAAGTCCGGAGTCGTCCAACGCGTCCCACTACTCTCGTCAATGGGCTGAGGAACATACCAACGCGCCGCGGCGTCATTCGTGACCAACGCCTGCTGCGCGATCGGCACGCCGAAACTCACGTCGCTGCGTTGCGGCGGATAGATCTCGCCAAACGGCGATACAATGGTTCCCGACGGATCGACCAACCCCAGAAACTCGCCGCCGGCATCCAGACGAAAGTTGGTGTGCAGCGGCGCATCCAGCCCTCGACGATCTTTACCCGAGGCGAACACCAACAAGTAATCGTGAGCGGCCAAGCTGCCGACGGGAAAAGGCCACTTGTTCGGTTCCGCTTCATCGTCTGTCAATGTCCAGCCGAGTAGCGAAACACTTTGGTCGGTGGGATTATGGATTTCAATCCAATCGCTGAAATCCCCATCCTCGTCCGCCAGCACCGTCTCGTTGGCCGCCATGAACTCCGTGATCATCAGGGAATCGAGCGCTAGTAGGTGGCGAGCTTCCAGTTCCTCACCGCGCAAACTCGCTGGCTGCCATCGCTTCCACATCGGTATCCCCACGCTCCATCGCTTGTCACCCCGAGGCCCCGTTCGAACCTGAACACCCCCTCAACTTAGATGGAACGGGGGCAAAAGTCAGCGTGCGCCGGTCGGGTGAATCCTTGGATTTCGGGCAAAAACCTCGAGGGGTGCGACTCGCCGCATTGCCGCTCGATGCACTCGAATGCGTTCGCCGATCCGATCCAGCTCGGCGCCGGCCCAACGCCCCGCCCACGGTATCATGTCCTACCGGAGCCTGATTGCCTAGGCGTTTTGCACCCGAAGAATAACCGCACAAACGTCGCCGTTAAGCGGTGGCCGCAGATTGATGGTCTAAGGCATCCTGCAGTCGCTCTTCGGGTGAGGGACTGAAGGGAAGCGACCAAAACCACCGCAGCACCAACCCCCCCATCAGCAAGCTGGCAATCACGATCGGCAATCGATACGTCAGCACACCGGGAAGGCTGGAAGATGGAACCAAGAACAAGTCCATGCCGGGGTGGCGTTCAAGAAACTCGGGCGATAGCACGGACGAACCCAGCACTTGCAATGCGTTATGCGTGGCATGAAACAGGATGCACGGCAAGAGGCTACCGGTCTGTACCGCCAAGGTTCCCAGCACCATGCCCAGAATACAGGCATTGATCGACTGCTGCAGCATGCCGTGAACGATACCGAAGAACAAGCTGCTGACCAGGATCGCCATTCCTTTGTGCCCCAGATGACGCAGGCCGGAAAGAATAAAGCCACGGAAGGCAAGCTCTTCGCAAATGGCGGGCGTGATCGCCAACAACGCCACAACCTGCCACATGGGTGCATCGGACATCAGCTTGGATAATTCCGCCAGGAGATCCATCGTCTCGGGTCCCAGCGGATACAACGTCTGAACCAATTCGCGAAATGCCGCGGCGGCCGGATGCAGGCAAAACGCCAAAAAAATGGCGGCCACCAACGTCGTCCAGCGGGCGGGCCGAAGCAACAACGTACGCGACGCACTGGCGGTCAGAATCAGGGTCATCAATAGTGTGGGAAAGGCAATCAACGCCAGCTGGACGACTAGAGTCGAGACCACGAAATCATTCCAGCCGGTGGGAGCAGGCGAAATGAGTCGCGCAAAGAATTGGAGGATCAGCAGCAACACTCCCGCCATAAAGCCTTCGGCCAGACTGGGAGTGACCCCACGATCTCGCACCAAGTGTTTGAGCCACAGTCGCAGGCTGAAACGTTCGCTCTCGCGGAACAATACGGATTCGTCATTGAACTGATGCACTGCCCAACGAATGGCCAGTAGGCAACAGATCCCCGTTACAATCGACGCTGGGACCACGAATTTGACGGCGACCCACAAGTCTCCCTCGATGACCGTCCTCAACAGCAACATCACGCCTGTCACCGGAATCAAAGCATTTCCTAGGCTGATCTCCGTGGTTGGGATGACCGGAATCATGGCCAACGGCATTGTGACTAGCATGAGGGGCATGAGGTAATATTGTCCCTCCTTGGTGCTGCGTGCCATCGTCGCGAGGGCCAAGGAAAGGGCGCTGAACAACGCCGCCAACGGAATCAGGGCGGCGACCATCCACAACATGGTACTGAACGGGGGTGGACCGAAGCCAAACGTCGAGTTGCCAGGCAGCTGGATGCGTGACAAGACGAGTGCACCAGTAACGGTCATGCTAATCAGGTTCAGCAGCGACGTGGCCACGCTGAACAAGGTCACCGTCAGCAACTTGCCCCATACGATTTCGTGGCGCTCGGCAGGACTACACAACAGGGTCTCCAGCGTACCCCGTTCCTTTTCGCCAGCGCACAAGTCGATCGCCGGATAGAATGCGCCGGTAAGGGCCCACACAATCAGGACGAAAGGGAGGACTTTGGACCACATGGCAGCGCGACGCCCAGACGATTCCGCCACATCCTGGTCGCCAATCACGAATGGCTCGGCAGCTGCGATAGGTACATGACGCGCCTGGAGTGTCTTTTCGATGAACGCCGCACGCCAACGGTCTAACACGACCGACACCCGCTCGAAAGCCACTCGAGAACGATCCTTGGCACCGCTAAAAAAGAGCTGTGGCCGTGGAGGCCGCTGGTGCGTTTCGTCGCCGCCCGTCGTGTATTCGATCAACTGCTCCCGGAAGCGAGGAGGAAAGTAGACGACGACGTCGTAGTCCCCATTAGTGATCGCCTGCTCCGCCCATTTCGGTACCGCCGCGGGCGACGGCGTCTCGATCTGTTCCACTTCTAACAACCGCGCGCGTTCCGGTCGCGAAAACAGCTCTGGTACAAATCGATCGTCTGCGACCAAAGGGGGCGTTTCAGGTAACGCCTCGACTCCTAACAATCCGACCGAGGTGGGACTCTCTTGCAGAAATTGCGCAATGTGCAAGAAGGTCATTCCCATCAGGGGATACAACAACATCGGCAGAACGGCGATCATGAACAGCGTTCGTCGGTCGCGCAACTGATCGCGCAACTCACGAAAAAAGATCAGTCTGATTTTCGACCAATTCATGATGCCCTTCGTTGTTCGTCATGACGCGAAATCAGTTGGAAGAAAATCTCTTCCAAATCCTCTTCGCGGTGTCGCTCTCGCAGCTCTTCCAGACGTCCTTCGGACAGAATGTGTCCACGATGCATGATGGCGATGCGATCGCAAAGGCGTTCGACTTCGCGCATGATATGAGTCGAGAACACGATGCATTTGCCGTGATCTCGCAGTTCGGAAATCGTATTCAACAGCGAACGCGCAACCAGCACATCCAATCCGACAGTGGCCTCATCGAAAATGATCACCGGAGGATCGTGGATCAGAGCACGAGCGATCGAGACTTTTTGCCGCATGCCGGTTGACATCTTGGAACCCAAGACGTCGCGAATCTCATTCATCTGCAGCCGGGAAAACAGGCTATCCATCCGCTCGGCTAACACCGGGCCACTCAGTCCGTGAAGCCGGCCGAAATACTCCACCATCTCACTGGCGGTCATGCGGTCGTATACGGCCGTGTTGGCTGATACAAAGCCAATCTGTTCGCGAACTCGGGCTGGCTGTAAGAGCACATTAAATCCGGCGACGGTCGCGGAACCTCCGCTGGGACGGAGGACCGTGCTGAGAATCCGTAGCGCCGTTGTCTTGCCCGCGCCGTTGGGCCCGAGCAAACCGTAGATCTCGCCCGGGTAGGCGTCGAACGTCAACCCCGACAGCGCGACGAATTGCCCCCGACGCAGGTCGGCATAGGACTTCGTCAGCTCGCGGACATGTATCATAAGCCGGCTCGGGCATTTCGCCCGTTCTCGCATCGAGCCAGCCCTTGGCGGCTCACTCAGGTTCGTCCGGTCCACGCACTGTCGCGGACCCCGCTATTCCCCTCTTGTGGAATCCATCATCAACAAGAGGCCATCGACCTATGCGTGGGCACCTCTGACGAGTCCCGCGCTCCAGAACGTCTATCATAACAGAACCTAGCTCATCCGGCGCCCGTTCCGGTCCCTCGCGCGCCACTTCGGCGCACTGCTGTGTCGGCTTTTGCCGAACGAGACCGGCCAACCGCCCTGGCGCGAATATGTGGGCCGGCTGAAGACCATCACCTAGATTGACCTCAACTGGCGGTCGGTTGCCAGCCCGCCAGCGGCGCAAACGAACGCCAGGTGGGCGGCAGCGGCGCCTCGACCATGACGCGTTCGCGAGTCTTCGGATGAGCAAAGGCGAGTCGACGTGCATGCAGCGCGATCCAGCGCGCTCGCCAGTCGTCCACGGCAGGCCCAAAGTCGCGGATGGCCCCATACTGGAAATCGCCCAATACCGGCAGACCCCGCGACGCACACTGGACTCGAATCTGATGCGTGCGCCCGGTTTCCAGGCGGATCTCCAGCCAGCTGCCGAACGCTCCCTCATGGAGTACTTCGTAGTGCAAGATAGCGAGCCGTCCCTCTGGATGCGTATTCGACACCACCTCCACTCGCGGCTGGTCCGGTACTTTGCGCAGTGCATCTCGCCAGGTGCCCGCGCGGTGGGCGAGTGAGCCCTCCACCAGCACCCAGTAGCGTTTGTCAACCAAACGACCGGCGAATTGTTCGGACAGCCGCCGGGTTGCGCGGATATTGCGTGCAAAGACGATGGCGCCCGACGCGGGTCGGTCCAGTCGATGTGGCACACCCAGATAAATGTTGCCTTCAATCCCGCGCCGTTGCTTTTCGAACATACGGACGCGGTCTTCCAAACTGTCGATTCCGGGCGGCGACTGGGTAAGCAGCCCGCCCGGCTTGTTTACGACCAAGCAGGGCGGATCATCCAACAGCAGCTCGACGGGCATCATCAGCGGAATATCCCCTGCGCACGGAAGGCTCGCCGTGGCCGCTCGTCAGCAACCGCCCACGGCGTTGGCTGCCAGCGGTTCACCCCGCCGTACATCCGACCGCCTTGCCACGCTGGCTCGCTTACACCTGAGCTCGGCTGGGAACGACAAACGGCGCACGATATTCTCGCGTCAGCAAAGGTTCCGCCTCCGCACGATCCACGAAGGTTTCGGCCTTTGGATCGAACTTCAACATGGGCCCCAGACGGAACGGCGTGGTGCCGAGATCCACTTGATTCGCACTCAAATGCTCGACAGTGCGTTCCAAGGTGGCCTGGACGTTGTCGGCCGATCCAGTTGCCTGCAGGCGTTCCAATGCCTCGTTCGTCGACACCGTCTCACCCAACACGTAAGAAATATTGCCCAGGTGGCAGAGCGCACTGGAAAGGTGTCCTTCCAGCACGTCGGCGTTCAAATCCTCGTGCTGCCGACTTCGGACGGCAGCCAGGAAGTTCGCGTAATGGTGATGGTCACCGCCGCCATGGAATTCCTTAATCTTGTTACCTTCCAGGTCGAAGGCCGCACCGTCGGAATAGCTGGTCATCACCAGGTATCCTTCCGAACCCTCGAAGATCACACCGACTTTTGCCCCCTTATAATCGTCTGTGGGCAATCCGCGAACTTCAAAGACCAACGCCTTGTCCCCATAGTCGTGTAGGACGACTTGCGTATTGGCGGTCTCTCCTGCGTCCTCATAGCCGAACCGACCGCCATAGCTAATGACGGCGTTGCTCAGCTGATTCACCCCCAATCCCCAGCGGGCAAGATCCATCTGGTGGATTCCCTGATTGCCGAGGTCGCCATTGCCGTAGGGGAATTGCCAATGCCAATCGTAGTGGAACTGTGGTCGCGTGACGGGCGCCATCGGCGCGGGGCCAAGCCACAAACTGTAGTCCACCGACGCCGGCGGTTCATACTGGCCACGTGGTCCGATGGACGGGCGGCGTTTATAGCACAGGCCGCGCGCAGACCGAGACATTTCCGATCCCGCCTTGCTGCGCAAAACTCCATTGCTTCCCGCATGCCAGGGTTCGAGCGGCATTGTGTTCCGGTTTGACAGATGCGTCCCGTTTTCCTCGCGACATCGACAATCACACGACCTTCCGCCACGTTGTGGCTGACGGGCTTTTCCAGGTACACATCTTTGCCGGCCTGCATGGCCCAAATGGCAGCCAAAGCATGCCAATGGTTGGGCGTGGCCACGGTAACGATATCGATCGAATCATCCTCCAGCAACTTGCGAAGATCCTGCACTACGGCCGGCGCACGACCTTGTCGCGCGGCGACCTTCTCTGCCTGACGTTGCCCCACCGCCATATCGGCGTCACAGATGTGAGTGATCTCTGCATCCGGCCGAGCCAAAAAGGCATCCAGATGCGACCGACCTCGCCCGTGGACCCCGATTACCGCGACGCTCAACTTTTCGTGGGGGCTACTGCTTTGCTGTTCGTCGGCCAATACCGGCATGGCATAACTTGCGCTCGTCGCGGCGGCGGCGGCGAACATGGAATCTTCTAAGAATTGACGGCGTGTGCGACGGTTCATCTCCAGCTCCTGGTGGGTGAGATTGAGCAATGAGGCCTCCCTGGCGACCTCGGTAGGACCCTCCAGTTTAACAAACCGTGTGACCGGCTACACCTGGATTTTGGGCCCCTCGCCGAATTGGGGCGGGCCACCACGAGCGGCCGGATCAGCCAAACCGCTTCAGCAGGCGCCGGACCAACCAGGGACACAGCGCATTGAGCCGTACCCAATTGCGTCCCACGATCGACAGAATCAGCTGCTGCCGTCTCAATTGCATTGCGCACGGTCCGTCGAGCGACACGGTCGGGCGACATGCTCCAGGGATTGACCGCCACCTCGCCTTGTTGTTCCAACAGCGAATCAAAGAACTCGCTGCGCGTTGTATTAGGACTGACCAGCAGGACATCGATACCCTGCTGTGCCAGCTCGGCCCGAAGGGCGTCGGTCAAGCCACGGAGCGCAAATTTGCTGGCGCAGTACTCACTTTTTTTAGGCGCCGCCACATGGCCCAAGACGGACCCGACGTTGACTAATAGGGGTGCTTGGCCACGTTTGAGGAGTGGAAGTGCCAATCGCGTTAATTCCGCAGGAGCGAAGAAATTGACCTCCATGATTCGTCGCAGCCGATCCGGCTGCGCATCGGCAAACGGCCCGACCGCGCCCAAACCCGCATTGTTGATCAGGATATCCAAGCCTCCCCAACGCTGCTGGGCCAGTTGAATGAGCTGATGCCGTGTCGGCGGATCGGTGATATCCCCGGCGCAATAACAAATGCCTCCACTCAATTCACGGAGCTCGCGCGACAGCTTCTCCAAGCGATCTTGTCGCCGGGCCGTAAGCAGTAGCTTGGTGCCGTTGGCGGCCAGGCGGCGTGCGAGGGCCTCACCAATACCACTGGATCCGCCGGTGAGCAGCACGCGTTGACCATCAAGTCTGCGAAATGCCATTACGCGTCGCCGTCATTCCCAGACCACGGGCCCTGTACGCCGTTCATCAGGCTACATCCTCGATTCCCAGCGAAGACGTGGACCCTTCGGTGGACGGCACCTGGGCGCAGAGGATGTGTCGTCAGCGATTGGCCAGAGGCAGTCTCCGCTGGCGCGATCCCAGACCTGTGTGCCGGAATCGTGGATGCGTCCCAGATATTTTTGCGGTAAACGACAGTGGATGCGCACCCGTTCTCCCTCGTAGCTCTGTGATAACACCTCTCCATGTGCCGCCAAATAGGCCAATAGGCGTCCGTTGGCCACACCGGTTTCGACTTCCACATCGCGGAACGTTGAGCTGAGCGCCATCGCTGACGGCCGCCGCCAACCGATCGATGCCCTCACCCGTCTGCGCGCTGATCGGTATACCCCGCGGATAACGCCGCAAGACGGCCTCCAACGCCACTCGACTGGCTAGCGCGTCAATTTTATTAATGACCAGCAGCGTATCCTTCTCCTGGATATCCAGCTCTTTGAGCACATCGTAAACAGCTGATATCTGATCGAGCACGGCCGGATTGGCTGCATCGCACACGTGCAGCAACAGATCGGTCTGATGTGCTTCTTCTAGCGTCGCCTTAAAACTCGCAATCAAGCGGTGAGGCAAGTCGCGAATGAAGCCCACCGTATCACTGAGCAAAACGGGGCCCCAGTTGGGTAATTGCCATCGTCGTGTGCGGGTATCGAGCGTCGCAAACAGTTGGTCCGCCGCCATCACTCCTGCGTCGGTCAGACAGTTCATCAGTGTGCTTTTGCCGGCATTCGTATATCCCACCAATGACACCGTCATGTGATCGCGTCGCCCGGCCACTTGACGTTCTTTCCGTTTCTCGATTTTGTGCAGCTCGACCCGCAGGTCATGGATGCGTTTTTCGACCAAGCGACGATCCACTTCCAACTGCTTTTCGCCCGGACCACGCATGCCCACGCCCATTTTCAGCCGGGACAAGTGCGTCCACATACGCTTTAGCCGCGGAAGCGAATACTCCAGCTGAGCCAATTCGACGGCCAAGCGTGCTTCGAACGTTTGCGCATGTGAGGCGAAGATATCCAAGATCAGTTCGGTACGATCGATGACTTTGACTTCCGTCGCCTTCTCTAGAGAGCGAGTTTGCGCGGGCGTCAGATCATTGTCAAAAATGACGACGTCGGCTTCCGTCGATTCGACCAGCAATTTCAGTTCCTCGACCTTGCCTTTCCCAAGGTACGAACCGGAGTCGGGCTGCTCGCGGCGTTGCGTCAACAGGCCGGCGACCTGGCAGCCAGCGGCTTCCGCCAAACCCTGCAGCTCGTCAAGCTGCTCGTCATGACGTTTTCGATCCGGAAGAAAGACCCCGACCAACACAGCTTTTTCACTAATCAGACTTTGTGTACGATCCCGTTCGGTCACGATCTTGTTGATCCTCCTCAAGCGCGATGGATTCCGTGGTCAATTGCGTGCCTTGAAGGCCTGTTCCTATTGTAATAGACTTCCGGCAACAACCCAGCCCTAAGCTCTCTGCCGAAAACCGTTGGGGGCACACCTTGCCCGCCGGGTTCCCGTCGCCAGCGGGACTGCAGTACGGCGTATGGAGATGGCGCGAAATCGGCGGCGGATGGCGGTCGGGGAACGCGCTCAGTGGCGGAATCCCCCGCCGTACGGTGAAAGTAGACGCCTGAGCGTCGCAAAAGTTCACGTTGGATCAGATGCGCATCCGATTTAGACGGGCGGAGGCGATCGGTTCGGCGACGATCCGACATCCTACGTTGCGACACGTTGCTGCCCACAGAGCGAGCCGAGACATGTTTAGTTTTCATGGTTGGATTGCTGTCTTAACTACCGCCGCGGTGTTTGTGGTGCTGCAGGTCCGGCGCGGGGCCCCCGTGGACTTATTGTTTCTGGGCGCGACGGTCGCCGTGACACTCACCGGCGTGCTAACTCCGGGCGAGGCGTTGGCGGGGTTTTCCAATCCCGCGGTAATCACGATCGGCAGCCTGCTGGTCGTGGCCGCCGCCCTTAGTGCCACCGGTGTGCTGGACTGGGTAGGACAGAAGTTGCTGGGGCGTGTCGACCAGGAAGTCGTGGCCTTGCGACGTCTGGCGATCGTGCTGGTCGCAACATCGGCTTTTCTTCTGAATACGGCGCTGGTCGCCATGATGGTCCCCGTCGTCGTTGACTGGTGCCGACGGCGAGGCATATCGCCATCACGTTTGCTGATTCCAGTCAGCTACCTGACTATCTTAGGTGGCGTCTGCACGTTGATTGGGACGAGCACCACGTTGATCGTCAATGGCATTCTCAAGCAGGAATACGAGAAATACACCGTGGCCGCTCGCCTGGATCCGGCACCGGCCCATATCGACCCACAAGTCCACCGGAAGTTCATTGAAGGCATTCGGCCCATGCATTTGTTCGAAATCGGCCGGGTCGGTCTGCCGTGCGCCCTTGCCGGTACCGTGGTGCTATTGGTATTGGGCCGCAAACTCTTGCCCGATCGAAGCGAGATGATCGAACAGTTGGAGGAGAACCGGCGTGAATACGTCGTGGAAATGCTGGTCCAACCCGATTGCCGATTGATCGGACAGACTGTGGAGGCGGCTGGGCTGCGCGAATTGCCGGGCTTGTACCTGATCGAAATCGACCGCGATGGCGATCTCGTCACCCCCGTCGGTCCGGATGACGTCGTACGTCAAGGAGATCGATTGGTGTTTGTCGGCGTGGTGAGCACGATTGTCGATCTGGAAAAAATCTCGGGCCTCGTGCCCGCCACCGAATCAGTCTATGGCGAGCAATTGGGCCACGACCAGCGTCGCCACATGATTGAAGCCGTGTTGTCGCGTTCCAGCCCGTTAATTGACACGACGATCAAAGCCGCCAATTTCCGCCGTCGCTACAACGCCGCCGTTGTTGCCGTACATCGCAACGGACAGCGCGTACGATCGAAGATCGGTGAGATAGAGCTTGAGCCGGGCGACACGCTGCTGCTGCAAACGCGAGAAGATTTCGTTTCCCAGCATCGCAACAATACGGATTTCTACTTGGTCAGCAGTGTAGAAGGCTATTCCCCACGACGACATGACCGAGCCTGGGTAGCGGGCGGTTTGGGGCTCGTGATGATCGCGTGGTTGGTCCTTTCCAATATTGATGTCGTCCGCGATCGCATCCCGCTGTTCGCTTCCAGCGGGTTTCCGGCCGTCGCCGGGATTTGTATTGCCGGTCTGCTGATTGTCACTCGTTGCATCTCCATGCCGGACGCTCGCGCCTCGTTGAACATCCAAGTCCTGTTAACAATCGTCGGTGCCCTGGCACTCGGCAAAGCCCTGGACGAAAGTGGTGCGGCCCGAGCCATTGCGGATTTTATGGTCCATGGAATTGGCCATCACCCGACCATGTTGCTGTTCGTCATTTATTGCATGGCAGCGTTGTTTACTGAGACCATAACCAACAATGCCGTGGCGACGATCCTACTCCCGTTGGCAATCGGAGTCGCCCAACAGGCGCAGCTGAGTCCGCGGCCGTTTGTCATCGCCATCGCACTGGCCGCCTCCCTTTCGTTCCTAACGCCCATCGGTTATCAAACCAACT
Organism: uncultured Planctomycetales bacterium; assembly: GCA_963785495.1. Lineage (GTDB taxonomy): Bacteria > Planctomycetota > Planctomycetia > Pirellulales > Pirellulaceae > CAWAVP01. Next base: position 86,418 of record CAWAVP010000029.1, read on the forward strand.
TGATGGTGATGGGCCCGGGAGGCTATCGGCCGGGCGACTATCTGCGTGTGGGGACACCCGTCGCATTGGCCGTCGGCGCCACGGCCATCTTATTGATCCCCTGGGTGTTCCCGTTTTAGCCGATGGAACTCCCAGTTCCGGCTCCGATTGCACAGTGCACTTTGCCTACGAAGGTGCGCCGCCGTCGCGTTTTCTCGGCGACGCGTCTATCGACTCAACAATCCCAGCCGCCTCAATACATCATTATAGGGACTGATCTGTGACAGCTGGCTTGCGAGTGGATTGTCGGGTGTGCTCGACTCGCTGGCCGGGTGAAGCGTACCCGGGTTCTGGTGGGTCCCGGTCGGGTGTGGCGTAGAGCCGGCGTTGCCCGGCGACGTTTCTCGCAGGACGTGCCGCGGTACTGTCTCGTAAAGCAGCGGACCATTGGCTAACAACGGATTCATGGGCGCGACGCGAATCCTGGCCCGCGCCTACGGTAACGCCTCCGTGTTGATCGATGAGGCGATATTCAAACGAATCGAGTCCATGAAAACCCGCCTCCGGCCGGTAAGCAAACGTCCCGTCTCGACGTAGCGACAACTGCCCATGCACCGGACCTCGCGAAAGCTTCACGCGCAGATGGTCGCCATCACGATCGACATCGTTTGCCATGACGCCATCTCCGTTGATCCGCAGCACCTCGCCTTGATCCATCCGATAGGTATCCGGGCGCACGAACGGTAAATCGTTGCGAGACTTTACGTGAAGTTGGACGGAAACAACTTCCGAAAACTCCGTTCCATCTGTAATCCGATAGTTGAACCGGTCCAGCCCGTGATAGTTCTTCCGCGGTACATAAACGATCGAGCCGTTCAACGTCCAACGGACATGGCCATGCACAGGTGCGTCAACCAGTTCGATCTGCAGATCGGCCGGAGCGGCTCCTTGATCATTAGCGAGCAGTTGTCCGGGGCGCAGTACCAAATGACCGTCTTCGGCCAGGCCAAACGCATCGGGTCGCGCCGACAATTCCCGTTCGCCCGCGTCGACGGCAATGTCGACTTGTGCCGGCGCCGAAAGCAACTGTCCGTCGGAAGCCCGGTAGGTAAACCGATCCGTTCCTGCAAAACCTTCGTCGGGAACGTACTGATACGTGCCATCACTCGAGAGGTGAAGTTGCCCGTGCTTGGGATTCTGATCGACTTGCACCATCAACGGGTCGTGTTCGACGTCTCGATCGTTCAGCAATAAGGTCTGGGGATCGATGTCGAGTCCTTGGTTTTCTGTCGTTTGCAACCGATCGGCCACGGCCACGGGACGGTCGTTCACATCTTCCACATTCAACGCGACTGTGGCAGCTTGCTGCGACGAGGCATGGCCATCATGGACGGTGTACGTAAAATGGTCGGCACCGTGAAAATTCGCGTCCGGATGATAAACCAAACTGCCATCGGCTTGTTGCGAAAGTGTTCCGTGAGTTGGGCCATCCGCCAGATGGAATTGCAAATGATCTCCGTCTGCATCAATATCGTTCGCCAGTAGCTGCGCGATCGCGATTGAGAGGGACTGATCCTCTGCAGTCGCGAGAGAATCATTCGCCGCCACCGGCACGTGATTGGTTCCGGCCACGTGAATCGTCACAGCCACTGGGTCCGAGTATTGGTGACCATCGAATGCCCGATACTGAAACGAATCGGTTCCGGTGAAATCCTGCGCAGGCGTGTAATTCCAATGCCCGTCACCCAGGTCCTGCAACGTGCCATGCGTTGGCGCGTTGGCGATGGTCGCGGCAAGGGGATCGCCGTCCGCATCGTGGTCATTACCCAACAGCGCGGTCACTGCAATGTTTAACGCCGTGTCGGCTGAGGTATTGAATTGGTCGGCTTGAGCGATCGGCGCGTGGTTCGAGTGAGTCGCATTCGAAGAAATCGAAATTGAAACGGTCCCCGCCGGCTCTTCCAAAGATCCCATAAAATCACTTAAGCCATGCCACCAACCCATTTGTTCTTGCAGCGCAGGATTGGACGTGGGCAGGTCATAAATCACGATCCCGTCCACTAAGGGCCGCAGGACTTCCAATTGCCAACGGAAAAAGTCCTGATCAAGGAATTCAGCCCCCATTCCTTTTAACGTGGGAGATACCCAAACGTAAACCGGCTTACCGAACTTTCGCGCCTCGGCAATATTGGCCTCGGCATAATCCTGCCAATGGACCACGTTGGGATCGTGCCAAATGTTTTCCCAATTGGGGCCCACTGCCCCAATAAAGACCTCATTCGTCGAGTCCTGCGCAAAATCGATCGGCGTGCCGCCGGGCGTCAATGCCAACTGAAAACTCTTGGCATCGGCGTTGACAACGTAGTAGTCATGGCTTTCCGACAATCCGAGTGAATTATGGGATCCCGCCGACTGCCGAATCCGAACAACGTCGACCGTGTCAAAAGACGGACCGTCGACAAAAAAGCGATCCGCAGTGGAATCGAGTGTGGCCGGACGATAGTACGGGTCAGCGTCAACGTTTAACGTCAGTGTGTAGAGCGATGCGTGAATGGAATCGACCAAATCGGCGACGGGCTCGCCTCCCAGGGCCGTAGTCGTGGGCTGCGTACGGTACAAGGCGTTTCGACTTAGCCAGTCATCGTAGGCTGTTTGATAGTAGTCAGCTCTCGCTGAATAATACGAATTGATCCCCCAGTCCAAATGTTGTTGAGCAGCCGCCAAACCCACCGGTGCATTGTACGATCGTTCCGGCATAAAACGGTACAAGCCGATTTCCAAATCGGGTCGAAGTTGATGGGCCAAATCAAACACTTCGGCAAATCGATCGCGGCCTGCGGGCGTGTTGTCATAGAACGAGTTTTCAATGTCAAAAACTACGGGGATGGATGGATCGCCGGAATAATTTGTGAGCAAATCCGTGAACTTTTGTACGTCCAGTTTACTGTAGTCGTACGTGCCATTTTCCTGATATTCGAAGAAATACCAATGCGTCATCAACTTCAGATCTTGCACGCCGATACTCGCATAATCTGGCCGATTGACACCTGCCGTTCCCCCCATCCACGTGTAGACGGTGGGCGCGGTATCCATTCCTACGGATAGTCCACCGCTATCGGTAGCTGTAATCGTCAACTGAGCCGTGCCCGTTTTTCCGGCGGCATGCTGGAGGATGAGTAGCCCACGATCCATGTCGATCGTGGACGAAGTGAATAGCGTCGGGTCGGAGTTGTTGATCACGCGAAAGGTGAGATCTTGATCGGCATCCTCGACGTCGTCGAAAGCGCCAAACAGATCCACAACCGTCACGCCAGCCGTCGTGTCCGTCATCGTATGGTTCTGCAGGTTCTTCATCGTCGGCGCATCGTTCACCGGCGCCACCTTGAAGTTCACCGTCAATTGCTCGGTGTTTCCGCTCGCGTCGCTGGCTGTTAACGTCAAATGCGCCGTTCCGTGCTGGTTCGGTCCCGAATGCAGCAACAGGTCATGAGCCGGATCAATCTGCAGCGATTCGAACAGACCAGGGGCCGAATTGTCGACCAGCTTGTACTGGACCTGTCCACCGCCGTCGTCGATTTTAAAGAGGTCAGGAAGATGCAAGTGCGTATCTGGAGCATCTTCCTGCACATCAACATCCACGTCGCCGAGCAACAATGGAGTTGCGCTGAAGAGTGTCCGATCTTCTAAGATCGAAGCGTCGATTCCGCCGGGATTTGTGTCAAACCAGAACTGTCTCAGTAAGTTGGACCAAACCTTTCCAACACGGCGTCGACCGCGCAGTGCGTTTGCATACATTTCAAGGATTCTCTCTGTTGCTGACTCATATCGCAGTCGCCAGGCAGGAAGCGAGAACTCGCCAAAGTCACACTTCCCCACGTCGCGATCCCAAAAACGCTGCCGCAAGGGCGAGACAACGCAGGGCACATATCCAATAGCCTTATAGCCTTAAGTCTAGAACGAAAAAATTTAACCCGTAGTTGGTGTCCGATGCCCGCGGTCCGGGCAATTTCCCCGTCCGGACCGCCGCGGGTCGATCACATGCGGCCGCGAATGCACAAACACGTGGCTTCTAGGTGGGCGGTTGCCGCAAATAGATCTTCGCACCTTGGCCGTGGACACCACAGTCCAGTCCGCTCGCCTCGCCCGATCATTCTGAGTCGCGATCGCCCTGTACGGATTGTCCGGTTTATGGTAGGAGTTCCGCGGCGAGTTTGGCGGGTGGCCACAACCACGCGTCTTCTCCCTACTGCGACACGGTGGTCACGACCTGCATTGGGCACATCTCGACGGTTGCGACTAGGTGAGCGGCCTGTCCGAATTGTCGTGGAGTCAGCTACCGGAACAACGTCATCCGTACGTCGCGCCCTGCGGCGCACGTTAATCGGTGATCTCTCGGCAGACCCCAAGGGGACTATCGCGATGCAAGCTTTCATTCATACGCTTTCAATCGTGGCCAACCAACATTTACCCTCGCCAGGCTCGCCCCGCGATGGTGAATCGTGGCGGATCGCCCATCGATCTAGGCCCCGAGTTGGCTGGCTGCCGACGCCTCGACACATGCAGGCTTGCCTGATTGCAGGAATCTGGCTGAGCCTTGCCATTTCGCCGTGCGCGGTTGCACAACGGGCGTCGACGACGCCCGCCGAGTATCCTCATCAGGCCCGGGTCGTCGGACGCTCAGAAACCGACAAAACGCGATTCGACGGCAATGCCATCACCGCACCGGAGGCGGAGGATGAATGGACCGCAGAGGAAATCCGCAACATCCGCGTCTACGAAAACTGCAATCGCAGTGTCGTTAATATCACCACACGGACCATTCGGCCTGATTTCCCCTTTTTCATCGAGGTCGCCGAGGGGTCCGGATCAGGATCCGTTGTTGATACGGACGGCCACGTGCTGACGAATTTCCACGTAATCGGCAACGCGCGCGAAGTTCGCGTGACGTTGTTCACCGGCGAGACGTACGATGCCGAGTTGATCGGCCAAGACCCACTCAACGACATTGCGGTGCTGCACATCGACGCACCCGCGGAGGATTTGTTCCCGGTTCGATTTGGTGATGCATCGCGATTGCGCGTGGGTCAACGCGTCTATGCGATCGGCAATCCATTCGGATTGGAGAGAACTTTGACCACGGGTATCATTTCCAGTCTCAACCGTTCGTTGCCGGCGGTTCGCGATCGCCGTATGAAGTCAATCATTCAGATTGATGCCGCCCTTAATCGAGGAAATTCGGGCGGTCCCCTCCTGAATAGCCGCGCCGAATTGATCGGCATGAACACGGCCATCGCCAGTACGACAGGCGAAAACACGGGCGTTGGATTTGCGATTCCCGTTAGTACAATCGGTCGCGTCGTACCTCAATTGATTCAAAATGGTCGCGTCATTCGACCGGAAACCGGCATTGTCACTGTGCAAACCGACCGGGGCTTGCTGGTCGCTCGACTACAACCTGGAGGGCCCGGTGAGCGATCGGGACTCAAAGGCTTTCGCGTTGCAAGAGAACAAGTAAACCGAGGCCTCTACGTCTATGAACGTTCGCGTCTGGACCAATCCAACGCGGACCGGATCCTGGCCGTCGATGGCCAGCCGGTAAAATCCCGTGACGACTTCCTTTCTTTCGTCGAGCAAAAATTGCCCGGCGAAACGATCACGTTGACGATCGAGCGGCAGGGCAGGCGAATCGACTTGCTGTTGCAGTTGGACGCGCCCGAGAATTGATTCGATCATTACAAGCGACTGCCACGACCGACTGCCACGATGATGTCACGCACCGAGTTCCAACGACGGTGTCTACCGGACAGAGGCATCAGGCAGGTCCGGTAATCGACTACATGCAGTGGTCAGTTGACGTACGTTATCGATTCCAGGTGACCATCCGCCAAAAACATGAGCGTGGTGGCAATCTTCGACTCCGGCAAACGCAGCATGTGACTCACTCCACGACGATAGGCCAGCAATTGCGGTTGGTAGAATTCAACCAGCCTCTGCCGCGATTCGATTGACGAAATCGCGTCCGTCTTGAAGTCGAGGATCTCTGCCGCCAGCGGTTGTCCCTCTCGTCGCAAGAGAACAAGGCGATCGATGCTACCGCTGAGCCAATCGCCACCATCGTGCGCCAACAGTCGTTGTTCGCGCCGCACATCCAACTGGGGGCTCGTACACTCACTAGAGGACAATGCGTCATACCAGGGTTGGTAACGTCGACGGGCCAACGCATTTTGGATGGAAGCACGGGCAATGATGTCGTGAAACTGTGTGATCCCATGTTCCAGGTATTCCAGATCGACGTCCATGCTCAGTCCCACCGCACGCAACGTGTCGTGGTCGGGCACCCCCGTTTCCAGCCACTCGATTTGCTCGAAAAAGGCGTGGATCAACGAGCCACGCTGCATGGCGAGTTGCCCCGACAGACTTAAGCGATCTGCAAGCCGCACGCAACCACCACCTTCCAGCATCGACGGTCGGACAACCTTGTCGGTCGGCCTATGCTGGGTATTGCGAGTCTCGCGGAGTGCGACACGCGGAAGCGTTATGGTTCGATCTCGCTTACTTGCAGCCACGTGCGGAGTCGTCCCGCGCCACCATTCCCGGTCGCCACACTCCCAGACAGTTTGGCAGGGAACAAGTGGGAGGCCGTCTGTCAGCGCCGCGCGCACTAACCCGGCGATGGTGCGCGGCATCTTCTTCGCTTCCGCTTTGTCTCGCGGCGACGCTCCGCCCGCCGCCTGTTGGCTGGGTGCGATTATCAAGTGCAGGGCGTGGACCGCGCGCGTCAATGCCACGTACAGGACACTCAATTCTTCCTGAACCTGTCGCGTTAAATCGTGGTCATGCACCTGTTGAATGTGCTGCGGCATAAGTTCGCGCACATTTTTCGGTATCCAACGTACGATGGTTTCGATGGGATCTGTCGCGCGGGGTCGATCGACGGCATACGACGGAGCATGTGGATCTAGTTTCCGCTCCAGGTCGGGCAGGATCACGACATCAAATTGCAGCCCTTTGGATTGATGAATCGTCATGACACGCACGGGATCTTCCGTGGGGTCAGAGACGCGTTGCTGAGTGACGCGGGCGATGAATTCAGCCGTCGCGATCGGCCGCACGTGTTGCCGATGATACCCGACGTCTCGCGGGGATTCGATCAGGTTCTGGTACCGATATGCCATCTCCACCAGTTGGTTGAGTCGTCGCCATTCGCGAGAGTTCGTAAACGGTTTCAGCTGCTCAATCCATGCATTCACGACGTTCCCATAGCCATCGTCGGCCAACACCAAACGATCTAGGACACTCAATCTCTCCACAGCCGCATCGTCGCAGTGGCTCTTCAATCCCAGCATCGCTCCCCAGGGTGAATGCGTCAGATGAAAGCGAGCGGCAGAATCTTGAGGATGGTCTGATAGCGTCAGTCGTGACAAAACAAGCTGGACCGCGGCCGAATTCGTGAGAGGATTTCCTCCTTCTTCACTTGCCAGAATGCCGCGACGCTGCAGCTCGAACATCACGCGACCAACCGATTGATTGGTTCGTACGAGCACGGCGATTTCGAGTCGCGGCGATTGGGAACGTAGCCATTCAACGCGGTCGGCGGCCGCGACAATAGCCCGCGACCGCTGTTCTTCGACCACCCCCGCCCAATCGGTCGTTTCCAGCGAAACGTAACCGGGCAGCTCCGTCCGGCTGGTTGTATGATGCGGAAATCGTTTGATCCACATTTCAACAGCCGTGCGACATTGCTCTAAGTTGTCGTGCTGGTCCATCTTGATGTTAATCTGATTGACCGCGTCAATGACGACGGACGCCGAACGAAAACTGCGGTCGAGTGACAAATCGGATAATTCACTGAGTTCGGTGGCGACCGCATCCATTAATTCCGCATTGCCGCCGCGCCAGCCATAAATCGCTTGTTTGAGGTCACCAACGCAAAGAAACGAACGGCGCGGCGTCGCGGCGGTTGCGTGACGTGCGAACGGTCGAATGACGCGCCACTGATCTAAGGATGTATCTTGGAATTCATCGAGCAGCAACGCATCGATGGAAGTATCGAGGCGAAAACTGAGTTGCGACAAGTGCGAGGTCGCTTCGATCTGCCCCAGATAACGGGCCAGGTCGTGAAAACGCAGTCCGCGTCTCTGCAGCTTACGCGTTTCAAACTCCTGATGAAATCGATCCAACAGCTCGTAACTCGCCTCTGTCTGCAGGGCGTATCGATTCTGCAGCATCGCGCGGGCATGCTCCACCATCCGCTGCACCATTTGCAATAGATCGGTGGGCACAGGTTTGTTGTAGTAGGTTGGATCACCATCGATTAATTTGCGTCCCAATCCCTTTCCTGCGATGTCCTCCCAGGCTTCGCCCTGCAATTGTCCCAGCAGGGCGACCACCGCCTTGCGAAGGCGAGCGTCACCATTAAACTCCGCGGACCAAGTCTCCAGTTCCGCCTGCAGCTGTACCAAATCCTCGCCCTTTAGCCCCGCGATACGTGGCAAGCGGTGCCAGGCGTCGGCGGGGGATTCGAGGTACAGCGAATACATGTTGGCTACGGTGTCGTTCAGTAAACGCTGGACACCACGATGTGTGGCCCCCTTGGCCAACCAATGCAGCAGTTTTAGGACCGTACTTGGTTCGCCAGAGGATACCATGGCGGCAATGGCTTGCTCGCGCAATTCCAGCTCGTCGGATTCCTCCAGAATCTGCCAACGCGGTGGCAGCCCCAATTCCAAACTGAGCGACTGTGTGGCCTGCAGGAAAAAACTATCTAAGGTGGCGATCCGCAGGCGGTGAAGATTGCGCGTCACGATGCGCAGTGCCCGACGACAATCCGGCAGCGACAGCGCCGGCAAACCAAGCTCTTGCGCCAACCGCTCGGCCGATTCGCGGCCCTCGGCGGCCACCGCCAACCGCAGCAGGATGCGATCCAGGATCTCTCCCGCCGCCTTGCGCGTGAACGTCGTGGCCAGAATGCGTTCGGGACCAAGGCCCGTCAGCACCAGCTGTAGGTACCGGTTGGACAATTGAAACGTTTTGCCCGTGCCGGCCGATGCGCGAATGATCACGTGCGGCAAGCATTGGTCTTGACGGGTGTGATCAGGAGCTGCTGTGGAGGCGGGCAATGGCGTGTGACGCCGATTCATGATTCCCCTTCCCTAGAGCTCGTATTGATTGACTCCAATTGTCGGTCGAAAACTTGCACCTGGCAGATTCGATCGAGTCCCGGATCTAAACTAGGATCCATATCCGCAGGCTCCCAGAACACGCCTTCCCACATCTTGCGCACCGCCGCCGGGCGGCCTCGTCGGCCGTTGTCAGTTCCTGACGCGTCCAGTCGGCGATCCGAAAACCGGTGTTAGCCAGGTCACGTGGAAGCGTGATAAAACCCAATTTGGGTTCTCCCTGTAAGCCCAATTCCGCGGCGAGGTGACGGTATAATGGCAATTGCAGATCGCACCAGTGCTCCACTCCCACCGGTCCTCGGCCACTGCCCGACGCATGTACCGCGCGTGGCGACTTTCCTTCCTCGGATGACTTGTAGTCCAGAATTGCATATTGGCCTGAATCGTGTTGGTCGATACGGTCGATGCGCCCGCGCAAGTGAATGAAAGCGTCATCGACAGGCCATCGCGTCGCGACCGTTCTCCGCTGTCCCTCGGTCATCAGAATCCGCCATCCGGCCTGCCGCCACGCGGCCTGCTGTTCGCGAACGCCTGCAATCGCAGCTGAAGCTGAGCTCGTTGAATTTGTACCACGGGACGAGGCGACGCACCAAAACGCTCAACCATTACCTGTTGCAATATCTCCAGCAGATGCGCGGCAATCTCGTTTCCGTCGGCCGAATCACGGGCGGGCGATTCACCAAAGCGTTCCAGGACCTGATGCAACAGAATCCCAAACGCCGCTCCGTCCAATTCTTGAGGCGGACGCAAAACCGATCGAAGCCCCAAAATGCGTGACAGATAGAAACGATAGGGACATTCCAGGTAGGCCTTAAAATCCGTCACATTCAAGGACTCGATTTGGATCCCGCTCGGTGGTCGCGGCACACAAAAACGGTGCCGCGTCGCTGCCACATCGGCTGCGGTGCTCACGACCAAATCAGCCCTAGCGACGGCAGAGTTCGGCCGGCTTTCGACGGCCACATCCTGTCCGGCATCTTCTCCGCCGAACACCTGAAGACAGCGTTGCCGGCAATGCTCGTCGTCCGTCGCAAACAGTAGCCGGCTGGGCAGCAGCGGGTTCCCCTGATCGTCGCGCCGGCCGACAATAACCGCAAACTGCTGGCGTGTATGGATCAGCACGGCCAACGCATACGCGTCTCGGGCATAGCGTCGCGCAGTTGTCGTCCAATCCCAAATGCGCTCGCAACGTATCCGGCAGGAACAGATCGGAACTTGCGGACTTAGGAATCGTCCCCTCGTTGAACTGCGTAACCGCCAGCACGGGCGCATCGTCCAGTGGCAACTCCAACCACCCCAACAATTCGACATTCTGAGTTGCGGCAGCGGCCGACGCCTGTCGCCCTGACTGAGAGGCGATCGCCATGAGCAGGGCTTCGCTCGCCGCTACCGGGCGCACCAAATCGGCCGGCACACGCTGCAACTCGATAAGGCCATCGCGGAGCATCTCCCCGCCTCCCAGCACCAACCGATCGGCCGGCACGTCGGGATCCACGTCATGACCGCCGTAAACGGAAGCCAGCACTTCGAAGACGCCCGCTGCCCACTCCGCGGGCGGACGTGGCGATCCCATTAACGGCCCCAACAGTTCTCCGACTTGATCCATCAGGCGTCGAGCAGATGCGCTAGCCTCGTCGTCGCCAAACACCACATCGACCGTCCTGTCAATCAAACGCTCGCGCACAAAATCATCCAATTTTGCCATCTCGTCTGTTACGCCGGGTATGTTTTGTCGCAACCATGCGAAGAGATCGGGGTGGCGCAGCAGATCGACGAAGTCCTCCAGGCGTTGATCGGTCAGGTACTGAATCATCGCCCGCACCAATCGAACCGGACGGCTCGCTTCGACCGATCGCCCCGGGCCATACCGAGCGGGTACGCCGGCCCGCTGCAATTCGCCCTCAATCAGCGGCACCAATGTCTCGTCAGGGACCCCAACCGTTATCTCCTCGGCCGCATAATGCCCGTCCAGTTCCGCGAGAAAGCAAACGACTTCTGCCGCCTGGTCCGCAGGGCGTTCGACAACGCGGACATGAGAGGCCTGCAAAGGAATCTCGCGATCTCGCCACCATGCTGGCCGAAGGCAACCGTAGGCATCAAAGCCGGCTTGCCAGGCCGGATCGGAGGGCACGAGTGCGGTCACGCGTTCGCGCACCTGATCGAGCATTTCTCGCAGGGCGCGGTTTAAGTCAACGGTGCCGACGAGGACGAGATCGCGTTCCGATCGGCACTCGCCATGTTCAATCGCGACCAAGCGTGCCGTTTGCCGATCCCAAAGTCCCAATTCATCAAGTCGCCGCAGGTAGGCTTGCTGAACGCGCACAGCGCCTGCCACCTCGCCTGATCAACGAAACTGGGCAGCTCAGCACCACTGTCTGCCACGTGGGGAAAATCGAGTCCATCTGCCGCCAGCTCGCGATGCTGACGCCAGAGCAAGCCGCCCAATTCCCACCAGTGCGGGTCATCATCGGCCGAGGGGATCCCGCGCAGGAATTGGCCAAGCACGCCGGGAGAAGTTTGCCGCAGCGCTTCCGTCCAAGCCAATTGCTGCGTCAGAGGCGTCGCAAACGGACGCCGACATTGATAAAGCAACTCGGGAAGGTGGCCCACCGTGGTGACTACGGGTGGAAACAGGGGAACTTGCTCTCCTTGGGCACGGTCCACCAACGCTTCACTCAACTTGCGTCCCGCACGGGCGCCCGGCAGAACCAGGATAACACCGCTCAACTCCCAGACGCCCTCCACCACATAGCGTTCCCAAAGGTAGTCCGCGACCGACGTGAGCAGCGGGGCGATGCCACCCCAAAAAGATCCGCTCCATGACTCGTTCCTTCGCTCCTGGCTCATCTCGTCCACTCGCTGCATGGTCGTTCATTATCGCCAATTCAGCGTGAACGACCACGGTATCACTTCAGGTCGCGGGAAAACCTGCGCACCTAGAGGGACGAATCGCACTCCGCCTGCGGACATGCGGTCCAAGAGCCTGCCTACTCGCCCGCCTCCAAAACTGCGTCGGCCGGCACCGTACTCGGCGGGGACACCACGGTCCGCAGCGACTGCAGGCGTGTCGTCAGCTCAAACGTGCCGGCGGCAATCATCAAAATCGAGGCAAACCACAACATTGCGGTCCAAAGTAGCCCAGTCCGGAGATGGCGGTCCACGCGCCAGTGATGGAAATACAGAGCAGACACGCAGAGCAGGGGGAGCATCAAGGCCTGCGCAGGGCGCCAATCAAGACCAACCGGAGCGGTTGTTTGACGAATAGAAACATCAACAGATACACAATGGGAAGCACCGTCGACGTCACGCTGACGATCCGCGCGTAGTGACGTTCGTTCGTGCGGTGCACAAGGCCGCAGAGCGTCAGGAAATCGGCACATAGTCGACCGTTCGAAGCGGTCGCGATGAACACCGTCGAATACAAGACCACGAAGGCACCCAGCAGGAAGATCCACAGTCCCAGCCACCCAAACGACTCGCTGTACATGTGCGAGAGACTCGCAATTAGGTCGCGATCCGTTACTTCCACTCCCTTGCCATGCAAGACGGCGGCTCCCAGCAAGTAAAACGCGATTGTCGCACCCGTGTAGATCACCATCGACACCCAAGCGTCGATTGATAACACGCGGAACCAACCCCAAGCACGCATACTCCCCACTCGTCACTGCCGTCGTTCGGACCGACGGACTTCGCATAGCCCTTTTCGAGACACCAATAAGGGTAATAGATCAATTCCGAGGCCCCGACGCCGATGATGCCAAAGGCGGCAAATGCGATCGTGAAATCGTCAGGCAGACGGAACTGCAGTCCCTCGCTGAGCTGTGTCGCGGTAACCGCATAGTCGGTCCAGTATAGTGCCGCCACCGCCATGATCGTGAAGACCGTGAACAGGGCCACCATCGTTGTGGAGACGCGTTCAATCAGACGATAGCGACCAACCGCTAACAAGACGGCACAGCTGAGGGCGACGATGCCGGCCCACATCCGTTCACCCCAGTCCGAACCTCCCAGCCGAAACACCTCGGCGATCGATCCGACGATGCCGGCTAATTGGAAAAACGTGGCCACGTACATGGCCAGCCAGACGTACACCATCCACCCCAGCCCCAGTCGCGGCCCGGGAACGGAATCGAGGGCCTGGAGTGTGGTCTGGCCATGCGTGATCGCATATCGACCCAACTCGATCTGCACGAAAACCTTGATCACACAGCCGAGGATAATGAACCACAGTAGCGTGAAGCCGACGTCCGCGCCGAGCTTCGTGGTGACAATCAATTCGCCGGAACCCACAATCGAGGCGGCAATGATCAGTCCCGGTCCCAGTTGCTTCAGAATCTCGCGCAAGCATGCGGGGGATCCGACGTCGCCGGAATATTACCCGTCGTTCGATTCGGTTCGCCCATTCATGCCGCCTTCGTCAAGTCTTCCGACTTGACGACTAAAACGAAAACGAAAACGGAAACGAAAACATAAGACTAAGACTAAGACAAAGACTAAGACTAAAACTCGTCGTCGAATAGACCCTGCAAGGGGTGTCGCCGGGCGCTGCGATCTCCGTTGCCGGGAAGATCGGGCGGCAGTGTTCGTGGGGACGGCAAGTCATCGGACGGAAAATCCTCCGGTCCAAACTCCGGCAACTCAATCGTCCCATCGGGAAGCTCCCGGTCTGTCCCTTCCTGCAACGGTGGCTGTTCCGCTCCCTCCGGTACTCGTGAGTCAACCGAGGGCGACGGTACCGTGGATTGGCGATCCTCGGCTTCCCCGGCCGCCGCTTCGGGTATCGCGGTTTGCGGGGATTGCCCGTTCGCGACCCCGTAGCTAACCTCAGGGGCGGGGTCAAACACGGACCCCACCCGTCCGTGGACCATATCCGTCCGCTGCCGTAGACCGCCATAGGCGGCGTAATCGCAATCATGCGAGTTCGCACACATGGCGAAACCGCAGCACATAAGTAAGGTCAGGCATCCGCACCAAGACAGCAGGCAACGCATCGTCGGCCCTCGCGCTCGCAAACATGACGTGTGGTCCAGTCTCCCTTTCGGTTTCGGTTGTCACGATTGGGAACTTGAGGCGGACTTTGTCGGTCGTTCCGGTCAGGCTACTCCGAGTCAAGGCCAGTGCGGCCCAGTTTAGCAGGAATTTGTGCTGTGTCAGGGAAAAAAGCCGTCGTTCTACTTAGCGGAGGCCTGGACTCAACTACCACGCTCGCCTTGCGCGCGACAGCGAGGATTTACGCCCTGCGCAATGACGTTTGCCTATGGGCAGCGACACCAACTGGAAGTCGACGCGGCGCAACGTATCGCGCGCCAGATGGACATTGAGCAGCACGTCATCGTCGAAATCGATCTACGCGTCTTCGGTGGCTCGGCGCTGACGTCGGCCATCGCCGTCCCCAAACGGTCCAGCGCTGAGGGAATCGGGGACGAGATTCCCATCACGTACGTGCCGGCACGTAATACGATTTTTCTGTCCTTTGCGCTCGCGTGGGCCGAGGTTCTACCGGCACGCGACATCTTTATCGGCGTAAACGCGTTGGACTACAGTGGATATCCCGACTGCCGGCGGGAATACATTCAGGCGTTCGAGCAGATGGCCGGGCTGGCCACAAAAGCGGGCGTCCAGGGCGAGGGGGTTAGGATTCACACGCCCCTGATCGATTTGACCAAATCCCAGATCATCGCGCTAGGTCTGAACCTGGGAATTGATTACAGCCAGACGACCAGCTGCTACGACCCCGCGCCGAATGGCGCCGCTTGCGGATGCTGCGATGCCTGCTTGTTGCGAAAACGCGGCTTTGCGGAACTGCATGTGCCGGATCCAACCCATTACATACAATACGGCAACGGTGACTCGCAGCCGGAAGGCGGGGGCGTTCAGAGGGATCCCCATGACGCGTGATCAAGTGGGCCAGGCTCCGCGAGGTTGGGCCAAGCGAGTTACGTACGATTTGTCTCGGCTCCTTGCCCGTCTTGTCGGAATCCTCCTATTTCACATCCGTTGCGAGGGACGAGGGCATGTGCCGGCGGACGGAGGGGCACTGATTTGTGCCAACCATCAGAGCTACCTGGACCCCGTGCTGGTTGGCTTAGCTTGTGATCGTCGACTGAACTATTTGGCCCGCCAATCTTTGTTTGGATTTGCTCCCTTTCGATGGCTGATTCGGTGGTACGATGCGATACCGATCGAGCGTGAGGGATTGGGACTGGCAGGCCTGAAGGAAACCTTACGTCGTCTTCGGCGAGGTGAGATGGTGCTGCTCTTCCCCGAGGGAACGCGGACGATCAATGGCGAAATCGGTCCCTTGAAACCCGGGATCACGGCACTGGCGCGACGCGGTCGCGTCCCCTTGGTCCCCGTGGCGATCGTGGGTGCGTACCAGGCCTGGCCGCGGACGCGGGCTTTTCCCATGCCGACCCCCATCGGGATCCAGTTTGGGCCCCCCATTTCTCCCGAGGAGATCGAGGTGCTTTCGGACGACGCCCTGATGGCGCGCCTGCGTGAGGCGCTGTTGAGCTGCCAGGCAGCGGCGCGTTATCACCAAACACCGTGGCCGGTGCATGTTCGCACGTCGCAGGCGCACCCGTTCAACGCGCGACCACATGAGCTCGACCTCGCTTCACACCACCATCGAAGCCAGCTGAGCAGCCTGCTGCCGAGGTTGCTTGGAGTGTTGGGTTCTGTTAGGTTGTTGAGTTTTCCCTCGGCCGCTTTCGTCGTGCCAGCGTGGAATGACGCGGGCGGGGGTCGTGTATCCTTTTTCGCTCTTGGTGTTTCGCCTGCCGTGGAGAATCCGATGTTAAGAATCGGCTTCCACGGGCGGCCGCCGGTGGGATCGGAAGCCATCGAGCGGAGTTCGCCTTTCGGCAGTCGGTTCGCGGGACACTCGACGTAAGTTTTTCAGGTAAGTAATGGTCAACCGTAATTTAATTCGCAGTCTGGACAGTGATCAGGAATTCCTCGCCGAAATCGACGCGGCACTCAGCCTTGCCGAAGAAACCGGCCTTAGCACCATCGAATCGGATCAGGACGTCGATCTGAACAGCATCGTCGAAGGTCGCGTGATTCGCATCGACGAAGATCGGGTCCTGGTGGACGTGGGCTTCAAGAGCGAAGGGACAATTCCGCTTTCGGAATGGGAAGAAGAAGAACAAACACCGACGATTGGCGAACGCATCAAGGTCCTGGTGGAGGATGTTGAAGACGCGACCGGGGGTGCGCTCGACCCCTACGGCATGATCAGCCTGAGCAAGCGCAAGGCCGAGAAGATCTTGGCCTGGCAGGAAATGATGAAGACCATCAAGGAAGGGCAGGTGGTCACGGGGACGTGCACTCGTAAGATCAAAGGCGGATTGCTGGTCGATATCGGTGTCAACGTGTTCTTGCCGGCCAGCCAAGTCGACATTCGACGGCCACATGACATTGGTGAGTACATCGGGCGGGTCGTGCAATGCGAGGTGCTAAAGATCGACGAGGCCCGCCGCAATATCGTCGTCAGCCGCCGATCGTTGATCGAAAAACAACGGCAGGAGGACCGCGAACAGTTACTGCGTGAACTGGAAGTCGGCCAGGTCCGCAAGGGAGTCGTTAAGAACATCGCCGAGTTTGGTGCCTTCGTCGATCTGGGGGGAATCGACGGTCTGTTGCACATCACGGACATGAGTCACGGTCGAATCGGACACCCATCGGAGCTCGTGTCGATCGATCAGGAAATCGACGTGATGATCCTGAACATCGATTACGAACGGGAAAAAATTGCGTTGGGCATGAAGCAAATGACGCCCAGCCCGTGGGATGACGTCGAAGAAAAGTACCAAGTCGGTTCGACCGTCAAAGGCAAAGTCGTCAACGTCATGTCCTACGGTGCCTTCGTCAAACTGGAAGAAGGCATCGAGGGGCTGGTCCATATCAGTGAAATGTCATGGACCAAGCGAATCAGTCATCCCAACGAGTTGGTGCAAATCGGTGACGAAATCAATGTCGTCGTGCTGGGCATCGACAAGGAAAAGCAAGAGATTTCGCTGGGGATGAAACAGACGCAAAAGAATCCCTGGGAAGATGTGGCGGAGCGCTATCCAGAAGGCAGCCTGATCAAAGGCAAAGTCCGCAACCTGACCAACTACGGGGCGTTCATCGAACTCGAAGAAGGCATCGACGGCTTGCTTCACGTCTCAGATATGTCCTGGACACGCAAAATCAGTCATCCCAACGAGATGCTCGAGAAAGGGCAAGAGGTGGAATGTCGCGTTTTGTCCGTGGACCAGGATCGGCGGCGTATTGCCCTGGGGCTGAAGCAACTGGAGGAAGATCCCTGGGCCAATGACATCCCCAATCGCTACCAGCCTGGTGAGCTGGTGAAGGGAACCGTCACCAAGATCACCAACTTCGGCGTGTTTGTCGGGCTCGAGGACGGACTGGAAGGTTTGTTACACATATCGGAGTTGGCCGATCATAAAGTCGAGAATCCAGAAGACGTCGTCAAAGTTGGCGACGAGATCGAGGTCAAGATTCTGCGAGTCGACACGGAAGACCGTAAGATTGGCCTCTCCCGGAAACGCGTCGATTGGGCGGAAGAAGACGAAGCCGCAGCCACCTCGGGCGGTGAGGGCGATCAGGCCCGCTCGTCCTCCAGTATCGCGTCACAGGACCTCAAAGGTGGTTTGGGCGAATCGGGTCCGCTGATTAAGACGGATGCCCCGAAAGACGACAGCAACGACTAAATCTGCGGCAACTCATCGCCACAGAGGACACGAAATCCAAGCGGATCTAGCACAGGCGGCGAGTCATCCTCAAGGAAGACTCGCCGCTTTTTGTTTGCCTGCCGATAATACCCTGGTTCCCGCGAGATCTCCGCCAATGGGTGCATGCCATGGGCCTCAGGGAAGCGCTCCGCTACGACCCTGGAATCCACCCGGCCCTCGCCATCGCTACCGTCGTCAACCTGCAAACATTCACTCTACCTCTACGCCGACTTGGACGGCTACAGAAACTGTACGCTTGACGACGATGTTCTGATTGTTCCATCGGGTAACTCATTCTGTTGCGGGCACATTCCATGACTCCATCACGATCTTCGAGCGAATCGCCAAGTCGTACGGGCGGTTCTGATGCTAGCGTCCAGACGCCTCTGGAGACCTACTTGCGTGAAATCAATGAGACGGCGCTGCTCACCGCGGCGCAAGAACGTGAATTGGCCACACGCATCGGACAAGGTGATACACGAGCTCGCGATCAGATGGTGCGGGCCAACCTACGATTGGTCGTCAATATCGCCCGAGGATATACGGGCAAAGGCCTGGGCCTCCAGGATTTGATCGAAGAGGGCAATTTGGGGTTGCTGCGGGCCGTCGAAGGCTTTGACCCGAGCATGGGCACGCGGTTCAGCACGTATGCCAGCTACTGGATCAAGCAGTCCATTAAACGCGCTCTGATCAATTCCGCGAAAACCATTCGTATCCCGGCCTACATGGTCGAACTCCTATCCAAGTGGCGGCGTGCTAACGCTCGTCTGTCCGAAGAACTGGGACGAACGCCAACGGTCGAGGAAATCGCGCGCGTCCTGGGCCTGCCAAAGAAAAAACTTCCGATTATCAAGAAGGCCATCAACATCTACAGTTCGACGCCCCAAACCGATCAGTCCGAGGCGGGCTGGTCGCTGGGCGAGATGGTGATGGATGAGCGGACGAAGACGCCCGAAGACGAACTCTTGGAACACGATGTGTTAAATCACGTCCTTCACATGATGCAACACATGGATCCTCGCGAGGCGACCGTGTTGAGGATGCGTTTTGGACTGGATGATCTTGAGCCGCATACGTTAAAAGAGATTGGCGAGCGTTTGGGTCTGACGCGAGAACGCGTCCGTCAAATTGAAACCGAAGCACTCGGAAAATTGTCGGAGGGCCTGAAGGAGCCGACCGACCGTCGCACGGGGAACACGCGCGTCTCCTGATCCTAGTCCTTTCGTCCCGGTGGGACGCCCGATATTCTCGCCGGCACCACCGCGTATCGACCCATTCTGCGCCCAAGACGGGAACCTCAATTGTGGCACCAGCCAACGCAGTCAGACTGACAGACTATATCCGCGACGTACCGGATTTCCCCAAACCAGGCATCCTGTTTCGCGATATCACTCCCCTGCTCGCCTCACCCGTGGCATTCCGCGCGGCGATCGAGCAACTGGCGGCACAATACCAGGGACAATCGATCGATACCATTGTCGCTGCGGAAGCCCGCGGCTTCATTTTCGCCGCCCCGTTGGCGCTTGAGTTGAACGTGGGATTCGTGCCCGTCCGCAAGCCGGGTAAGCTGCCCTTCGAGACACATGCGTTCCATTATGAATTGGAGTACGGTCAAGACTCGCTTGAGATGCACACGGACGGTCTGGGGAGTGGCCAGAACGTACTGGTTGTCGACGATCTGCTGGCGACCGGGGGCACCATCGAAGCGTGTTGCAAGCTCGTCGAACAAGGAGGCGCGCATGTGGTCGGTTGCGCCTTCCTGATCGAACTCACCGCGCTTGGCGGACGCACGCGCATGGCCCCGTACGAGGCCTTCTCGCTGATTCAATACTAGAGGCCGTCGGCCCCGGAGGCGCCCCGACGTTCGAACACGCCTGCTGTAATCAGGACGACAACTGCGAAACTGATCGCTGCGACCAGAATTTGTGAGCTCATGGTTCCCTCCCCAAGCTTGCCACCTCGATGTCGCCCGACGTCTCGCGCCGCGGCATATTCCCCGAGGTCGAATGGTTTTGGCGTGCTGACACACTATCTCACAAGCTACAGCAGCACGAGCACAACAGCGGCAACTTCGAACGCGCAGGCATTACTATTACCTTCAGACGGCAATCTTGACAAGAGCGATCGTTGAAGGTCGGTTATCGTTTACTGAACCACGTGCAGCCAACACCGCGTTGGGCGGCCGTCTCCCAGTTCGACGCGCCGACCTATCTTGCCTGTTCCATGTCAGCGTTCGCCCCGTCCGGTTCCCCGTCCGACGGAAAGCGATCGCGAATGGGTTCGACGACCCATTCGGACCAACGGTCGCGCAGGACGGCCGCCAGCTGCGGTCGCGATTGAAGCAGCCAGCTGGTCTGAAGACCAATCGTAATGGTCATCGCCAGAGCCATCCACGCTGAGATAACGGGCGTTGTCGCCCGCACGAGATACCGTCGACGTTGCCCATGAGGTCCAGCGTATTGCCGAAGTTGCAAGAATCCGTCCATTCCCGTGAAGGCACAACCGACACCGAACGCTCCCTGAACCTGCCTGGTCCACATCACGCGAGCCGGAATCGCCATCTCCTTCTCGTTGTCGGGCAGCGTGATGATTAACAACAGTCGCTCGTGTTCGAACTGGATCTTTTCGTCAAACAACAGACAGAAGCCGCCTTTGGAATAGTTAACCAATTTCGCTTCCGTCGTCGCGTTCGATAGCTCGGTTCGGACCCGAGCCGGCTTGTCGACGGGATAACGCGGATCCCGACGGCGGTTGAGCACATGAGCCTTCGCCAGCTGCTCAATTGCCTCAGGCTGAAGCGGTTGGGTCAATTCACACCCCGTCCACCAAGTTTTTGTTGCACGGGGCTGCTGCCAGCACACGACCGCCGTTCGCTCAAAGCTCAACGACTGGCTCGGTACTTCGATCGACAATTCGATTGGCTGTCCGGGCTCGAGGCGGCCGTTGACTTCGATTCTGATGCCCCGCGGCGACACATCGAGCAATTGCCCGACCAACTTTTCCGGCGGCCCGTCGTCGCTGAAGACGGTCACCGTCACGCGCGTCATACCAGTCTTAATGTAATACCGACCCTCACTGCGGTGAGGAGTCGCGTCGCCAAGCATGAGACGGCCTCCGAGGGTCACATCGAGCGGAAGAACTTGGGCCTACCTGGATACATAGCATTTCTGGCTGCTCCCGGTCCCGAAAGCGGACCGGCGCGCGGTCCGCGCCTCGCCTCAATGCAGCTGCGTCGCCCCCACGACAAGTGTGTCGCTTGACACCAAGGACACCGTCCGCGCTGGTCGCAGACCGTTTGCGCGTCACCCACGGTGAGAAAACACGACACCCCTGCGGACAATCGTCACCAGTTTGTACACCGCCCTGCTCGCGATTCGGTATGCTGTCGACCTATACGGGGGGATCAATCAAGGAAAACCCGCAGCCGCCGGCAGCTTGGAATGCGGCCTCGCGTCGGTTTATCATAAGGTGGTCACGCCGAACGAACGGACCATCGACACAAGAAGCAAGGACAACCCATGCGCGAACGTGCCGGGATACAGGCCATATGTCGGGGGCTTGCCGTGTGTTGCGGTCTATTGCTGTGTGAAAGTCCAACAGATGCCGATGACGCACAATGTCTCGGCGGCCCGCGTCAGCCCGTGAAAATCGTCGAAACGCCCACTGGATTAGGTATCGTGAATCGCCGCAGTGGAACGATCAGCCTCATTCCCTGGGATGGCGACATGGTCGCGGCAGAATTCGCGATCGCTGCACAACTCAATGACGTTGTGCGCGTACCCGGCCGTGAACTGTGGATCGCGGCCGACGGCGAATCAAACCAATTGGTGGTGATCCGATCCACGTCCGCGGGCCTTCGGCCAATTGCCCACAGACCGGTCGCCGCGCGGCCGGAGACCATTCTGGTCGCAGCGGACGGCAACTCGTGCACCGTAACATCGCTATGGGCACATCAAATCTCGCGGTACGGCATCGCCACGCACGGAACTCTGTGCGAACTTGAGCTTCAGGCAGCACTTGATCTTCCCTTTGCCCCGCGTCTGCAATGTCTTTGTCCCGACCAACAACACGTAGTCGTCGCCGATGCATTTGGGTCCGGCCTAGCCGTCGTCGAGCTGAATCCGCTGCGCCTGCAAGCCGTTTTTCAAATCCCCGGGCATAACATACGAGGGATGGCGATTGGCAACGACGGTCACGAATTGATGCTGACCCATCAAATGCTCAACGACTTCATTCCGACAACGCGCGATCACGTCTTCTGGGGCAACGTCGTGTCCAACCTGGTGCGGTCGTTCGAACTAGATCGCTTGCTGGGAGATCACTCGGAAACGATGGGACATCCGCCCAAGATTTTCGGAAGCCTCTTCCCCTTGGGGCAAGAAGGACGCGCCGCCGGTGATCCCGAACAAATACTGCTGACATCCCGAGGGGATCAACTGATTGTGCTGGCCGGTACAGGCGAACTTGCCGTTCGGCGGCCCGCCGAACGCCGCTTCACCCGACTGGCGGTGGGACGTCGTCCTAGCGGTATCTGGGTATCGTCCGACGGTCACGAAGCCTGGGTGGCCAATCGCTTTGACGATACCGTGTCGGTCGTCGACTTGAATTCGCTGCAGGTCCAGCGGACCATCCGTCTAGGGCCACCACTCAACTTGACCGTCGCCCAGGAAGGAGAACGGCTTTTTTACGATGCGAGCCTATCATTGCACGGTTGGTTCAGTTGCCACAGTTGCCACACGGACGGGCATACCTGCGGATTGTTGAACGACAATTTGGGCGATAACACACTAGGCGCAGCCAAGCGGATTCCTTCCCTGTTGGGCACGGCGGATACCGCTCCCTGGGCATGGAACGGACAACAACAGCACCTGATTGATCAGGTACATAAATCGCGTTTGCTCACAATGCGAGCGGCTGAGCAACGCACACCGACGGAGGCCGAGGACACGGCCATCGTCCAGTTTCTGCAGACACTCACCCCTCCTCCCTCGGTCGCCGCCGCCCGTGGTCGACAGGACGACGCAGCCATCGCCCGGGGACAACAGATCTTCGCCGAGCTCGATTGCACACGCTGCCACACACCTCCTGAATACACCACGGCGGACGTTTACGACGTCGGGCTGCAAGACGGGCATGGACTTACGCTATTCAATCCCCCTTCTTTACGAGGGTTAGGCCAACGGGCACAGTACTTCCACGACAATCGTGCCCGATCGTTGGCGGACGTCCTGGCGATTCACCCAGAGCCAGAGGGATTGGCAATCGCGCCCGGCCAGCAAGACGACCTGATCGCGTTCCTGGAAAGCCTTTAGCATCGTCCCGCACCGATGCACGTCCGCTGTCGCTGCTACAGGTACAGGCCGCGCGAGCGTTGCAGCTGACACGAACGCTGCAGAGACTCACTTTGTTAGCTTAGCGAAGTCAGCGAAGAAAAAAGCCCAAGCCTGCCGATGGCAAACTCGGGCTTGCGAAAACCGTACATGTGTTGAGCGGAGAGGACAGGATTCGAACCTGCGGACCCGTTTCCAGGTCACCGATTTAGCAAACCGGCGCTTTCGACCACTCAGCCACCTCTCCGAATCAATGGCAGCTGCCAGAACCGTATTTCGTCCGGCGGAGCCCACCGAGGTCCCTATTTTGCTTCATTCCCCGTGCTGCTGCAAGGCTACCGGCCAGGTCCCCTGCTGATGTTTTCTCACCACTTGCCCTACACTCGCTGCAGTCAGCAGCAACGTGCCCCCGGTCAACCGTGTGTCCGCTGGCTGGTTCTTTGGGCCGGGCTTTTCGCCGGGCAGCTCTCGCAACCGACCGCCGCCAACGAATTGGAAATCTACGCACGCGCCGCCTCAGTATTGTGGCCGCCGACCTAGAACGACACGCGCAACTCTTGGCGGACGACACATTGGAGGGACGCGAGGCCGGCACGCGCGGAGGCTACGCGGCCGGTAACTACTTGGTGCACCACTTCCAGCGTCACTTGCAGCCAGCGGCCGGAAAGGGGCAATACTTCCAGCTCTTCGGCAACGGATACCGCAACATCTTGGGCGTGCTGCCCGGGACTGACCCCGACCGAAAGGACGAATACGTTCTGATTGGGGCCCACTACGATCATGTCGGCTATGGAACACGGAGGAACAGTAACGGACCGATCGGATTTATCCACAACGGTGCCGACGACAATGCCAGCGGCGTCGCTGGAATCCTGGAACTGATCGATGCCTTTGCCGAGGCCGACTTACGACCGCGTAGGAGCGTTCTGTTCGCCTTGTGGGATGGGGAAGAAAAAGGATTGCTGGGGTCTCAGCACTGGGTCAACCAGCCCACGATTCCCCTGCAGCAAATCAAGCTGGCGGTGAATCTGGATATGATAGGCCGCCTCCGCAATCACTCGCTCGAAGTCATCGGCTCGCGTTCGATGCCTGGACTGCGACGAACGGTTGCCGAGGCCAACTTTCCGGATAATCTCATTCTCAAGTTTCCCTGGAAGCTCGAAGAAAACAGTGACCACTACACCTTCTTTCAGCGACGGATTCCCGTCCTGATGTTCCACACCGGCCTACATGCCGACTACCATCGTCCCTCCGACGACATCGATGGACTCAATCTGGTTGGAATGCAATCCACGACACGGCTGGTGTTCAATACCCTGATTCGACTTTGCGACGACGACGTCCTGTCAACCTTTCGCGACGCAGCACGGTACGAAGGCGAAACACGTCAGCGAGAATTTGAACAAGCGCTCCCGGCTCCTGTGCCTCGCCTGGGCATCTCTTGGGATCCCGTCGATCCCCAGGGTCCTCCCGGACTGATCATTCGCAGCGTTCGACCGGCATCAGCCGCCGAACACGCCGGACTGCATCCCGACGATCGCCTCGTTGCCGTTAATGGGCACCCTTTGCTCTCGTCATCGACCCTCCAACAACTTGCGGTGGTCGCCAGCCATCTGGATTTGACCGTAATCCGTCCGAACAATGCGACACCCCAAACGGTTGACGTGCGACTCGACGGTGTACCATGGCAGCTGG
The DNA here is from genome assembly GCA_963785495.1 of uncultured Planctomycetales bacterium. GTDB lineage: Bacteria > Planctomycetota > Planctomycetia > Pirellulales > Pirellulaceae > CAWAVP01. Next base: position 111,339 of record CAWAVP010000029.1, read on the forward strand.
GAATTAGTTGGCGTCATTCGACGGCCGAGCCCCATAGTGTCATGCTGGTCCGAGTGATCCCGCACTCATTGGCCGATCAGGCCGGACTGCGCGTGGGTGATCGCATTCACCAGCTCGACGGCGATACGTTCAGCGACTCACACGAGTTTGCGAATTTGGCGCAGCGTATCAACTTGCCCGCCTCACTGCAGATCGAACGCGACGGACAAATCCGCGAGTTACTGCTGCTCTCGCCGCCTGCGGAACTGACGCAGAACGCCGACCGAGAGCAGACGATCGCGCCGCCGGAGCGGCCGACATCCGAGCTTTAGTGGTCCTCACGCGACTGGCGATCGTCGTCACTCGCGGACCGGTAACGGGCAAACCCCGGCGTCTCCTCGACCTGAACCGCCCCGCCCACCAGCCGCACCACTCGCGGCTTCCGTTGCTGAAAATTGTCGGAATACGCGAAATCCGGGCCCCGATCCCATGACGGACAGCGCCGAGGCCCATGCATCGGCCTGAATTCCGGTGGGCGCAATGACCGTGACACTGCTCCGCTCGGTCAGGCCGATCCCTGTTCGAGGATCGATCAGATGTGAGTAACGCTGGCCGTCAATCTCCACAAACTGCCACAAATCACCCGATGTGGCGACCGCCGAGTTGTGCACCGTCAACCACTGCTCGATCGGATCGTCGGCCCGCAGTCCCGCCACACCAACTTGCCAACCAGCCTTCCCGGGTGGCGGATCCCCCGCCATGATGTCACCGCCCCCGTTAATCAACCCCCTCGCGACGCCATGCTGCCTCAGTTGCATCAGCGCCTGGTCCAGCGCATATCCCTTGGCGATGCCGCCCAGGTCCAACAGCATATTCGCCGCTTTCAATCGGACCGACTCGTGCGCGGGATCGAATTTCACCTGCTGATAACCCACGGACGCACGTGCCTGCGCCAGACGCTGTGGGTCGGGCCAACGACGATCGCGTCGGGCGCGACGCCACAACTTCGACAGCGGCCCCACCGTCACGTCAAACGCACCCTCCGACAGCCGACTGACCCGGTCGGCCGACTGCAGCACCCGCCACAGGTCATCGCTGACGGGGACCCCGGCGGTGTGAGGTGATGAATTGCTCAGCCGAGACAGCTCGCTTGCCGACCGATAATTGCTCAACCGATCATCCAATTGCCCGATACGAGCAAATGCTGCTTCCCACGCCTGCCGTGCCACCTCGTCATCTTCCGCATAAAGCGTTATCTCGAATTCCGTCCCCATATGCCGCTCGCGACGCTCGTATCGCTTAATACCCGCTTCGGCCGCTCGCCCGACAACTCCTACCACCCACCATGCACTCAGGACGTTCAATAACATGAGCAATCCGGGGGCGGTCGCGGCCCATGCCCGGACCACGCGACCAATTGACGCGGACCGCCGGTTTTTCGCAGAGGCGATTTGAGCCGCCTTGCCGGTAACGGTATGATGATGGCTGCACATGACTTCTATTTTGCTTAACATCCCACCTAAGCAGAATGCCCACCGATTGAATCTCTTGATCTCAAGTCTATGGAGAACCCGATGAGCGGAAAGCCTGATTCCCAAAAAAGCGGTCAATCGTCCCGGCGGAAATTCATAAAGGATTCCTCGCTACTTATCGCAGGCGGAGCCGTCGCGGGGCAATTGTCGTTTGCCCGGTCAGCGCATGCGTTTGGCAGCGATGAAATCCGTATCGGCTTGATCGGTTGCGGCGGACGCGGTACGGGTGCAGCCAGCCAAGCCATGAATACTGAAGGCGCCACGCGGTTGGTCGCCATGGGTGACGCCTTCAATCACCAACTGCAACAGAGCCTTCGTGGACTCAAAGGAGAACACAAGGACAAAGTCGATGTCCCGCAAGACCGTCAATTCGTCGGTCTCGATGCTTACCAAAAAGTCCTGGACTCCGATATCGATCTGGTCATTCTCGCCACGCCCCCCGGTTTCCGTCCTCAGCATTTCGAGGCAGCGGTGAACGCCAATAAGCACATTTTCATGGAGAAGCCGGTGGCCGTCGATCCAGCCGGTGTCCGTCGCGTGCTCAAAGCCGCCGAGGAATCCAAGAAGCGGAATCTGGCCGTCGCCGTCGGCCTCCAGCGCCGGCACGAGCGACGCTACATGGAAACCATCAAACGCCTACAAGATGGTGCCATCGGCGACATTGTCGTTACGCGAGCCTACTGGAATGGCGGCGGCGTCTGGGTTCGTCCCCGCAAGGAAGGCCAAACTGAAGCCGAATATCAAATCAATAACTGGTATTACTTCAACTGGCTCTGCGGCGATCACATCGTCGAGCAACACATCCACAACCTGGATGTCATCAATTGGCTGAAGAACGGTTACCCCGTTTCTGCGCAAGGCCAGGGAGGTCGACAGGTGCGGACCGGCAAGGAATATGGCCAAATCTATGACCATCATATCGTGGAGTTCACTTACGCCGACGGCTCAAAGTTGTTCAGCCAATGTCGACACATCCCCAACACGTGGAGTGCAGTGTCCGAACATGCCCACGGTACACAAGGTGCATGTAACATCGGTAATGGCACGATCTACGACCTGAGCGGCAATGCCACTTGGAACTACGGACGTGGCGGTGGAAATGGCCACCAGCAAGAACATCACGATTTGTTCGCCGTGTTGCGGAAAGGTGAACGTCCCAATGAAGCGGAATACGGCGCTTTGAGCACCATGACGGCCATCTACGGTCGACTGGCAACCTACTCCGGCGAGATGCTCAACTGGGACGATTGCCTGAATTCGGATCTCGTCATTTCACCCATCGACGACATCACGGACTTCAACGCCACGCCACCGGTCCTACCGGACGAAAACGGCTTTTACCCGGTGGCGATGCCCGGCAGCACGAAAGTGATTTAGCCGCGTTGACGGACGCGTAGAGTCGCAATTCGATCTGCGGCGCTTGGGCTTGATTCGCCGTGGTACGATTATCGAGCCCCCGGCCATCATCTCCCGCAGGGAGTTGGCAGCAACATGCGTCAGCTCGACTACGGAATGAGGCCGTGGGAGGCCCCTGCGCGGTTCGGCGTGCGTCTTGCCAGCACGCCGACAACAGCCACCGACGGCGCATAAAAAAAGGACAGAAGAAGCCGACCGCATTGGAGGCGGAACAACGCGGCGGCTTCTCTGTCCGGCCTGAAAGCCCGGGGAAGGTGGGCATTCACTTCGATGTCAACCGTTATCTTGTTTCTGATCCGTCAGATCTGATCCCGGCCATCCTCAGCCAAGGCTGACTCGAAGTTCGACTGACGCGTCGCGTCAGCCTCACTCGGTTATCGCATCCTTTAAGCAAGCTGCGTGCCAGTTCGAAACGATAATAGTGCGAAGCCCGCGGCACCGCGCCAACCTACTGGAATAAAACGACTTAGGCTTACGGCAAGATTTTTTGCGCTCTCTAGAGGCCGCGCGAGGTGCTTGCGCGCGCCGCAGTGCATGCCCTCAAATTAGGCGGGCACGCTAGTAAACTCGTGGGCTCGACGCGACAAGCGGCGATGCCGCCGGAAACTGTTCCAGCCACGCCCGCGTGCGCCGCGACAACGGAATGGCCGCTGCCCGCGATCTCGGCCACGAGATCGAACTGCGCCGTCCTCAGACTGTCGCGCCAACCAGATGACTCGCGACGCCAGCCGATCGAGGTGCGCGCTGTTCGCCGGCTGAAAGCTCACGTCGCAGCAGCTGCGTTGCCGAACTCGTGCGGTGTCGCGTCAACTCGATCAACCGGCCCGCTTCGGCCTTAAGCAGACGTCCCTGCCAATAGCCTCGCCTGAGTGCTTGATGCGTATCAAACTGATAGACCTCGTCCTGCCCAATGAACAGACTTAGCGTGCCCTGGCGACGAAAACCAATCACGACGGCATCCGCACAGTCAGGACAACGGATTTCCATACGATCGACCAAGCCGGTCGCTTCGCGCATGATGTCTTCGCGATCGAATTCTTGGCGTGCCATGCCGACTTGATTCTCACGTCTGGCGGTCGATCGAGGGCAAGTCTCAGCCACTCAGCGTGTGCGGCTACGATAACGCGCACTTACCCGGTGCAGCAGCTCACGATCCTCGACAGAAAGACTATCGAGCCCGGTCTCGTGGACCCGTGCCAAGATCTCATCGACGCGTCCATCTTCCATGGCCTCGATCTCGCGCTGCCGCTGTTCGCGCAGTTCACGTCGACGCTTCCACCAGCGAATCAGCGGCCCCGCCGCCGGTTTGGTGGAACACTTCGGGCCGCTTTGCTCCAAGCTGGTGTAGCCTGCGGAAAAGTCGTAACCGAACAAGGCTTCGTCCGATGCCGCTTGGTGCGAAATCATCTCTTCCTTCTTGGCGCTGAAAAAAACAAAAATCGCCAGGAGCATTAAAGCGAACCACGTCTGTACGGGGTATCCAGGATTTGTACCATAGCTAAGGATTGCCAGTACGACCAAGATAAATGCCGTTAGCTTCGCCACGCGCGCCGCAGCCCACGCCGCACGTTGAGGTTCGCTCCGCGGATGCATGATCATCAACGCAGCACGCACGGCACGTCCACCGTCAAATGGGAAGGCAGGAATTAGATTCAATAGCAGCAACAGCCAGTTGATCCACAGCGTCAGTTTCAGGCCAACGAGAAGTGGCGAGCCGCTCAGGATGTCACGTGGGGCAAAGGGATGAAACAACCCCAGCACGTCCGCGCCACCATAGACCACCAATCCAAAAGCACTCAAAACAACTAGGCCTAGACTTGCCAAAGGGCCAGCCAGCGCCGTCAAGAATTCGCCGGACGGCTCCAAGGGCCCCGGGGAAGGCCCCAGCCCTCCCAGCGGTCCTAGCACCACTTCGTCCAAACTCGCCCCCAACCGATTGGCCACCGCCAAGTGCCCTAGTTCGTGAGCAATCACACTCCCCAGCAGAACGAGTACGCAGGCGACACCAATCCATGAAAACCCCTCTGCCGAAGGCATCGTCGCATCCAGGCAGCTGAGGTAGACCGTGAATGCCGCAAACACAAGAAAGAACATGTGCAAACGGATTTGCACGCCGTTCCAACGCCCCAGGCTGACGCTCCAGATTCCCTGATCACGCATGTTATGGTCCGAAATGACACGACCAGCTCAACCAGGAACGACCAACGAGATAAGGCTTTCCGAGCTGGCGAAAGGCGATGCCTTATTCTAATCACTGCTACCGCCTCATTCAATCTTTTAGGACCGCCTGCGGGGGGAGGACCCGCCGAGAATGCTATCACGTGTGGACCTCCACCACCCGGCCCCACAAAGCACTCGTACTAGGCCGTGACGGCCCGCGTTTCGAAACCCGAACGCGGCTGACGCTAGTCAACGTCCAAAACTTTTCCTAGTATGAAGGCCGGCGTCCACTTGGATTAACGTCACGCAAGAACACAAACCATGGCGGCTGCCGTGGCCTCAATCGAGTATCCTCTGTGCCAGAAGAACACCGCGTGGAACAAGAAATACTGTTGGATACATCCCGTTTTCGCGTGCAGCGTGTGGAACGTCAGCTCGCTGATGGCACTATCAAGCGACGCGAAGTGATTCGACACCGAGGCTCGGTCGTGATCTTGCCTGTCGTCGACGCCCAGCAGGTCTGCTTGATTCGCAACTTTCGCGTCGCAATCGATCAGCCGCTGATCGAATTACCGGCCGGTACGCTCGAAGCAAATGAACGTCCTTTGGAATGTGCCGCGCGGGAATTGATCGAAGAAACCGGATATCGGGCCAATCAACTGCGGCAACTCACATCGTTTTACGCCGCACCGGGCATCTTAGACGAAATGATGCATTTGTTCTTAGCAACCGACCTCACGCCTGGTCCGCCTCAACGCGAAGTCGGCGAGGAGATCGAGAACCTGGTTGTCGATTGGAATGAAGCTCTGGACATGATCCAGCTAGGTCAGATTCGAGACGCAAAAACGATCGTGGGTTTACTCTTCTACCATCAATGGCCGCGTCCCTAGCGCTGGCGACGGCTTGGAATCCCGTGGGATTGTTATGCGCGACCCCCGCTATGCAAAACTCGCCGACGTCCTGGTCCGCTACTCGACCCAAATCCAGCCGGGCAATGTCGTCCTGATATCCGGTTCGCCCGTCAGTACGCCATTACTGGTCGAGATCTACCGACGGACTTTGGCTGCCGGTGGACATCCGTTGCTGAATATACAGCCGGATGTCTGCAAAGAGATTCTTTTGAGTGAAGGCAGTGACGCACAATTGATGTTCGTCGATCCTGTCGCACAGTATCAGGTCGAGACGATCGACGCATCGATTACGGCCTGGGGACCGGAGAACACCAAGTCGTTAAGCCAGATTACACCTGAGTCGCCAGGCCATGCTGAGCCAGGCCCGACGTCCGTACTTGCAGACGTTTTAACCGCGCTGCACGCGGCGAACTCCGCTGGGTAGGTACACAAATCCCCTGCCAAGCCTCGGCCCAGGATGCGGAAATGTCGTTGTCACGTTACGAGGAATTTGTCTTTGGGGCCGGCCTGCTACACTTGGACGATCCATCCGCGGGTTGGCGTGAATTGAGCGAACGTCAGCAACGCTTGGCCGATATGCTGAATGCCAAGGGCGAGATTCGCTTCGTTACCCCCCAGGGCACCGACCTAACGCTGGGCATCGCAGATCGCACATGGATCAACTGCGATGGCCACGAAAACTTTCCAGATGGAGAGGTTTTCACTGGTCCCCTGGAAGACGCGACGGAAGGAACCGTTTGTTTTAGCTATCCCGCTGTCCATGGAGGCCGGGAAGTGGACGGCATCCGCCTGACCTTTCGACAGGGCCGCGTTGTGGACGCGACCGCGGCCAAGGGCGAGGAATTCTTGCACGCGATGCTGGACCAAGATGACGGTGCACGCATCCTTGGCGAAATCGCCATCGGTACCAACTACTCGGTGCAGCAGTACACGAAGAACACATTGTTCGATGAGAAGATTGGCGGCACGTTTCACGCCGCCGTAGGAGCTGCGTACCCCGAGACGGGCGGCCGCAATCAGTCGGCTTTGCACTGGGACATGGTTTGCGATTTGCGGCAAGGAGGACAGATCTTTGTCGATGCCAAAGCAATCAGTGAAAACGGCCGCTTCCATGATCCCGCGTTCCCTCGCAAAACCTGACCGCCGCGCAAGGCGCTCGTGGTGATGGATATTCCGAAGTCGCCGCCAGACACGTATCCCAAGGCTTTCATCTGGCCGACGGCCCAATTCTGTTCGGCTCAAGATTCTCGACGCGGGCGTTTTCTTTTCAACGCAGACGACAAGTTGAGGCGTCATTCATGTTTTGGATCTGCACGAAGATGGGCGATTTGCCGAATGAACGCCGTCCAGCACTAGGTCTCCTATGCTGAAAAGTCCGATCCATCTCTGCGCGCCTCTGCGCCTCTGTGCACGCTGCGTTTAATAGGAACGGCCGGGGTTGCGGTAGAGGACGTCTTTGAGCAATTCCAGGGATCCTCGCGCACCCCCTGGACGGTCACGGTGCCAGTCCCGGTGAGTCGGCACGAATTCCGAATCGAAGGGCCAGGGATCAAAGGGGGCAAAACCTAAGGCGGATGCGAGGCGCGATGAATCCAGCGTGACATCGCCGGCCCGCGGAGGGATCGGCCCTGCATCCACGCGCGGACAACCGATTAGATGATCGGGATCGTAGCCGCCAACACGATTCACGATCTGCGCAATCTGATACAAGCTCAAGCGACGCGGCCCTCCGGCGTGATACAGACCGTTCAGTTCACAGGCCAACACGGCCTGGCAGACCCGGCTCAGACAGTCCGTATAGGTTGGCGTACGGATCTCGTCAAAATACAAAGTTGCCGGTTTGCACTGTTTAAATCGGGATTGAATCCAGTCAATCGCGCCTGCGTGCCCGTTGAAGCTGATTCCCATCGGCAGCGAAATCCGCAACACAGCAGCGTCTGGCCGAGCCAACTGCAGCATGCTCTCGGCCACGGACATCGTTTTGCCATAGACCGTGACGGGATCCGTGACATCGACTTCGCGATGATTGCCTCGTTTCGTGCCGCTGAAGACCAAGTCGATCGACAGGTGAACCAGCCGCGTACGGGTCCCCGCCAACACCGACAGTAGATTGCGGAGACCCTCAACATTGATGCGCCACGCCATGGACGGGTCCAGCTCGCACGACTTCAGGCGCAGCTCCCAGCGCAATTCAGTACGGCGGCGAACTGATGCTGGTCGAATAGTTGCTGCAGCGATCCTAGGTCCTCGACATCGCAAGCGACGATTCCCGGTCCCTGCAGTCGCCAATTGCGAGTCGGCCGCACACCGATCACCTGATCGTCGTACTTCTGTCGGAAGTAATGCAACGCATTGTAACCGGCCACTCCCGCAATCCCTGTAATTAACAGTGGCAAGGGCACATCGGGCAGCGGATCAACGCGACAAATCATCTCATCAGGTGGGACAAGGCCCATAGGGTCAATCAATCAAGTGGTTGGAAAACTCGAACCGGCGGTTCGGCGCTGGCGTTCGGAAATGCCGAGGCGGGCGAACCACGGAATCGCTGTGCCGATCGTAACGTTTTCGATGCAAACGCTCAACGTGAGGCCTCACGATAGGCAATTTCCACAGCGCCACGTGCCGGGTCGTCGATCCGTTCCACCTGACCTACCCGCACCCCCTGCTGAGCAAGTCGGCTGATCAGTGCGGTTGGCCATGTCGGACGGTGCAGCAATACGCCTCCGGTCAGCACCAAGCGATCGATCGCATCGATGGCGTCCAGTTGCCGTGCCACAGCGAGGACTAATTGCGTCAGATGGTCCAGCGCGTCGCTCAAGATTTCCGCGGCGACGGAATCGCCCACGTCGGCGGCGGCGGCGACGCGGGGGAACATGGCGGCGATTTGCTCGCGATCCAAGGCCTGAGCCAAAACGGGCCACTGCCTCGGGTCTTGCTGCTGCCATGGACTCGGTAGCGCCGCGTTCAGCGAGCTCAGGGGTCCGCGCGTATCGACCTGCCGCACCGCGGCCCGCAACGCCTGCAACACGATCCAGATGCGCTCCCTCGTCGCCAAGCAACGGACCCCACCCGCCAGCTCGCGCTTCGTGTCCTTGGGCATTTCGCCCCCAGGCAAGCGAGCCAGTACCGCAAATCAGGGCTACGGCGGTTTCCTCCGCCGGCGCCCAGGCCAACAGGGGTACCGCGTCGTGGACAAGACGCCACGACGACGCGATGCTCTGCGCCTGCAACCAGCGGTCCAAAGGCTCACGGACGGAAGATCGATCACTGCCTGCCAGCGCAGCAGGCATAAGCGACGGGCCGCGGTTGCCGTCGGGCATCGTCAAACGCGGCGGTCACAGCGGCGAGCAGATTGGTCCAGGCGGCGTCACGCGTCCCGACCGCAAGATTGCTGGGCCCGCTTTCGCCTCGACCCAAACTTACCCAGCCCGACGCTTGCGTCTGGGCCAGCAAGGCAGTGGTCGAGGTGCCGCCGCCGTCGATTCCCAGCAACAAGCTGCCTTCGCTGATCCCCATCGACCGGCCCCGCGTTCCTGCCTGGCGACTCCCCGTGCAACAAGTCGCATCTCGCCAGACGGCGACATTAATCGATCAATCCCGCAATCGCCTCGCGTAGACGACCATAGCTGGCTGCCAATCGAGCTCGCGCTTGATCAGCCGTCACTCCTGCCAATTGCATAACCACCGCAGTCTTCAATTCTCCATCGGCATCATCCAGCAGATGCTGAGCGGCGGATTCATCGATTCCCGTTAGCTCGACGACAATCCCGCGCGATCTGAGCTTAAGTTTTTGGTTCGTGGCCCGCAGATCGACCATCAGATTCCCGTAGGTCTTGCCCAGTTTCACCATAGTTGCCGTCGTCAACGTGTTCAGTACCAACTTCGTCGCCGTGCCGGCCTTTAGCCGTGTCGAACCACTAATGACTTCCGGACCGACGATTGGCGCGATGACCAAATCGGCCGTCGCCGCTAGCTGAGAATCGGGATTGCAGACGAGCCCAACTGTGTAAGCACCTCGTTCGCTGGCATATTTGAGCGAAGCGATCACATAGGGAGTACGGCCGCTGGTCGCGATCCCGACCACGCAGTCCAACGGTCCGATTTGGTAGGGTTGCAGATCACCGGGAGCAACTTCCGGATGGTCCTCCGCGCCTTCAACCGAGCGAGTCAAGGCCGGAACGCCACCGGCGATGATACCGACGACTTGATCCGGCTGTGTATTGAACGTCGGTGGGCACTCGGCAGCGTCAAGCACACCGAGCCGACCACTGGTCCCGGCTCCAACGTAGAACAACCTTCCTCCGCGGCGCATTCGGTCGGCAATTTCGTCGACCGCCGCCGCAATGGCCTGCTGTTCTCGTCCCACCGCCTCCGGGACCCGAGTGTCCTCACGATTCATGATTTGGACAATCTCAAGGGTCGAAAGCTGATCGATCGCCTCGGACGCGGGATTTCGGCCTTCAGTTGTTAGTTTTTCGAGCATCCCTTGATTGTCACCGGAAACGACGTGATGAACAATGGAACCCCACGCTGAAATCTTGCCACACACCGTAGGTTGTTGGCGCGGAGCACAAGACCACCGGGAGATTACCCACGATGCCCTTCCTGCCCCGCGGCCGTCGGCCGCTCGACTGGTCGATCTGCTGCGCACTCGCGTGGCTTGCGACCACATCGCTCGCCGCGCCACCTCGGCTTCCACTCGTCGCGCCGGCCGAAGTCGGCTTCCGCATCGACCGACTCACCCCACTGGAAGCTGTCGTCAACGAGGGACTCGAAGCGGGCCGGATGCCAGGATGCGTCATTGCCTTTGGACGCCGTGGCAAGCTCGCTTGGCTCAAGGCGTATGGCCAGCGACAGCTCCTGCCCGAGCCTCAACCGATGCAGACCGATACCGTATTCGATATGGCCTCGATCACCAAGCCGGTCGCGACGGCCACCAGCGTCATGATCCTGCTGGAACAGGGCAAACTTCGGCTGCGAAATCGAGTGGCCGACTATTTTCCCGAGTTCGCCGACAACGGCAAACGCGAGCTTACGTTATCGCAATTGTTGACGCACCATAGCGGCTTGGTCCCGGACAATCCTCTGAGCGATTATGACGAGGGCCCGAGCGTGGCCTGGCAGCGTATCCTCAGTTCCGAGCCCTATGTTGAACCGGGTACGCGCTTCGTGTACTCCGATGTCAACTTCATTGTCTTGGCTCAATTAGTGCATCAAGCCAGCGGCATGAATCTGCATGAATTCTCGCAGAAGCACCTATTCGCCCCACTCGGCATGTCCGACACCGGCTTTCTGCCGGGGCCGTCACTGCAAGCTCGCGCGGCGCCGACAGAACAGCGTGACGGACACTGGATGCAAGGAGAAGTCCACGATCCTCGCGCGTATCGACTGGGAGGTATTGCCGGCCACGCCGGACTCTTCTCAACGGCGGAAGATCTGGCCGTGTACTCGCAAATGATGTTGCAACAAGGTATTTACGCCGGCCAACGTATCCTCAGCCCGGCGACGGTCCAGTTGATGACACGCGCGTACGACGTGGCCGGCAATCAACGCGGCCTGGGTTGGGATAAATTGAGTGTCTACTCGTCCAACCGCGGCGAGAACTTTTCAGACCAGGCCTTTGGTCACGGCGGGTTCACCGGGACGGTCCTCTGGATCGATCCCAAATTGGACCTGTTCTTCATCTTCCTGAGTAACCGGGTCCATCCCGAGGGCAAGGGCAACGTCAATGCGTTAGCCGGTCGCATCGCCACGATTGTAGCCAGCGCGATCGATCCGGAATTGGAACGATCGCGCACCAGCGCGCAGATCGAAACCGCGACGGGCGATGTGAAAAGCGGTTTGGATGTACTGCAGGACACGGACTTCGCCGCCCTGGCCGGACAGCGCGTGGGGCTGATCACAAATCACACCGGCGTGAATCGCGATGGTGTGAGCAATGTGCAGCTATTCCGTCAGGCACCGCAGGTTGAACTGGTTGCGTTATTCAGCCCCGAACACGGCATTGCGGGTCAGCTGGACACCGCGCAAATCGCCGATGCGGAGGACGCCACCACGGGACTCAAGATCTATAGCCTCTACGGCCCAACTCGCCGTCCCATGGCCGAACAACTGGAGCAACTCGACACGCTGGTATTCGATATTCAGGACATTGGAACGCGGTTCTATACCTACGTGTCAACAATGGGTTTGGCACTCCAAGCGGCGGCCGAACACCACAAGCGATTTGTCGTGCTGGACCGCCCCAACCCGATCTCCGGCACGATCATCGACGGGCCCGTTCTGGACGACGGCGAACAATCATTTGTGGGATTTCACACGCTGCCGATCCGCCACGGGATGACCGTGGGCGAACTGGCACGGATGTTCGTTGCCGAACAGGGATTGGACGTCGACCTGGAAATTATTCCCGTGCAAGGTTGGAATCGCGATTCGTACTTCGACCAAACCGGGCTGCGCTGGATTGATCCATCGCCCAACATGCGAACGCTGAACCAAGCGATTCTGTATCCTGGCATCGGGCTACTGGAAACGACCAATCTATCCGTTGGCCGGGGCACGGACACGCCCTTTGAACGCATCGGTGCCCCTTGGATCGACAGTCGGCAACTGGCCGAGCACTTGAACGCTAGTCAACTCGCCGGCGTCCGCTTCACACCTGTCGATTTCCGTCCCCACACCAGCGTCTTTGCGGATACCGATTGCCACGGCGTACACATCTTGATTACCCAGCGGGACCAAATCAATCCGCTGGATGTGGGCTTCCAGATCGCCAGCACTTTGCGACACCTGTACCGGCAAGACTGGAACCCTGAGGCCTACAATCGACTGTTAGCCGACGACGCCGTTTGGAACGCCGTCGTCCAGGCAGCATCACGCGCAGAGATCCGCCAACTCTTCGGCGCCGAACTCGATGCGTTTCGGCAACGTCGCCTTAAGTACCTCCTGTACTGATTGCCTTATGAATTGGCTTGAACATCTTCGCGGCCACGTTTCTCGGGAAGACTTTGCGCTCCACCTGATGGAGCGACTGGTTCAGGCGGGTGATACTGCCCGGGCCCGATTCGATCGGCTTAGCTTCCGATTGTGCTTTTTGCAGGGCGAGAAGGAAATCGGGTTATGCGAATCTGCAAAACCTGTATGACGAATACTCTCGCACCCCATTCGCGATCGCGAGCGATTTTTCCGGTTCGCGACGCGATCGCTGCTGGCGACTCACAAAGTACTACCGGACGAATATAGCGACGCAAGCAGCGACATTTTATTGTCAGTCCGAAACCGTTCGTACTACAGCCTGTTGGAGTTGAGCAATTGGATCGACTCGGATGCCTCTTTTTCTGGCCCTACCAACCGCTGGCCGAACACCTGGGCGTGGGCGCCGTGTACGATTTGCCGGAAGCGATGGTCATGCTACAAGCGTCTCATCTCGAAGAATGGAATGTGACATTCTACGAAGCCTTCGAACAGGGACTGAACAATTTGGGCGAGATCGACGCCACGTTTACTACCATTGACGACCATTCATACGTTTCATCCACTGGTGACCACTACGATCTTAGCCGGATGCTGTTACCCGAATTGATTCGTGAATTGGAGGTCGTGGGTGATCCCGTCGTGATGCTTCCCAATCGTGATCGACTGCTGGTGACGGGATCTGAAGACCGGCACGGCCTGGAAATCATCGCGCTGCTGCTCGAACAACTGCTGACCCAGCCGCGTCCTATCACAGGATTGGCATTTCGCCTGAGCAATGACGAATGGACCTGCTGGCTTCCCTCTTTGGACCATCCGGCCTATGCGCTGCTCAAGACCCTGGGCATGCAGTCGCAACAACAGGACTATGCGGAACAGCGCCCGCTGCTACAACGTTGGCTTAACTCGACGGAACCCCACGTCGAGGCGATGGAATACCGCGTGCACGGCAGCGCGGACCAAACAACCGCCCACAAGTTTCTGCGTGTGGCGCGAAGGACAGACACTGCTGCTACCGCGCACGGATCGCATTTGCCTACTGCGACACGACCAGCCGCGCGATCACCCCCTCGTGGAAGGCATCAACGTCAGCTGGCCACACGCGGAGCGTCTGTTGGGAGAATTCCTACGCGAGGAAGAGTCCCTTTACCCGCCTCGTTTTCGCGTCGAGCGGTTTCCCACGGAAACTCAACTTTTGCGGCTACAGGATCACCAGGGTAGCTGATCACACTGGCAACACCTCAGACTTCGCGGCCACCATTTTCAGCCGCCGCCGGATATGCGATAGTAAACCGAAGTCGCCAGACGTCGGCCCTAGTGACAACGTGTTTCATCTCAGTTGCAAAAGAGAAGCTCCCACAATGTCGAAGAGAATCCTGTGCTTGGTGGGCGACTATGTCGAAGATTACGAAGTCATGGTGCCCTTTCAAATGCTGTTGATGGTCGGCCATGTGGTCGATACGGTGTGCCCGGGCAAACAGGCGGGAGAGACGGTGGCGACAGCCATACACGACTTCGAAGGGGATCAGACGTACAGCGAAAAGCGAGGACATAATTTCCGTCTCAATGCCACGTTCGAAGATGTCGAACCCACCGCTTACGACGCCCTGCTCATTCCCGGGCGGCCGAGCCCCAGAGTATTTGCGTATGAATCCGCGCGTGCTGCAGATCGTCCAGCATTTCGCGCAATCCGATAAGCCAATCGCCGCAATCTGCCATGGGGCTCAAATCTTGAGTGCGGCAGGTGTACTCAAGGGCAAATGGTGTAGTGCCTACCCAGCGGTTCGCTACGAAGTGACCGCTGCCGGGGGCACGTACATTGAAGCCAGTGAAGGATTCGACAACGCGCATTGTGACGGGCGTCTGATAACGGCACCAGCCTGGCCCGCTCACCCCGCCTGGATCCGTAAATTCCTCGATGTGCTCGGCACACGCATCGAACTGGATTGATGACACCCACGCAGTCCTTTTCCGGCGGCCCGACGATGGATGCCCCAGCCTCCGCAGCGAATATTGCGCACCAGTTGACACGCATCGCGGCGATACAGCCCGGTGCCATCGCGATCGCGGCGCCCCGTCATTCACGTCCGCGCGGACGCAAAGCTTACCAAACCGTAACGTTCCGGCAGCTAGACGAACAGTGTCACCGGTTGGCCGCCGGATTGCAGGCGATCGGCGTCCAGCCCGGACACCGTATCGTCCTAATGGTGCGGCCGGGCATTGACTTCATTGCGTTGACTTTCGCTCTGTTCCAGACAGGCGCGGTTGTGGTGTTGATTGATCCCGGGATGGGCCGTCAACACCTGCTCCAATGCCTCGCCGATGTCCGTCCCGATGGCTTTGTCGCGATTCCCATCGCGCAAGCGGCCCGTTGCCTATATCGCGCACGATTTCCTCGACGCGGCTGAATGTGACCGTCGGCCCGCGGTGGGCTTGGGGCGGCACAACATTGGCCGCACTGCGTCGCACCGATCCGAACCGCTTCCAGCCCCCAGAAATTGATGCGCGTGATGACGCCGCCATTATTTTTACGACCGGCAGTACGGGGCCGCCTAAGGGCGTGCGGTATGCCCATGGGAACTTCGCAGCCCAAGTCCAGCAGCTGCAGCAGTTCTATCAGATCCAGCCCGGGGAGATCGACCTGCCGGGCTTTCCTCTGTTCGCCTTGTTCAACTGTGCGATGGGCGTCACGACGGTGATCCCAGACATGGATCCCCGTCGTCCCGCTCAGGTCGATCCCCAACGACTGGTAACAGCCATTGACGATTGGCAAGTTTCGCAGGCGTTTGGCTCGCCCGCCATCTGGAACGTCGTGGGACAGTTCTGCGAACAGCAGCAAATTCAACTGCCCTCGCTGCGCCGCGTACTCTCGGCCGGCGCCCCCGTTCCGCCGCATGTGTTGGCACGGATGAAACGGGCCATCGCCCCTGACGGGGATGTCCACACGCCCTACGGAGCCACTGAGTCACTGCCGGTGGCGTCAATATCGGCCAGTGAAGTCTTGCAGACCACTGCGGCTCAAACGGCGCGGGGTGCGGGCACTTGTGTCGGGCGACGTTTTCCCAATATCCAGTGGCGAGTCATTCGTATCGACGAGCAACCGATCGCCGATATCCGCGACGCGACAACCTCTGGCCGCGGGGGAAATTGGTGAGTTAATCGTACAGGGCCCCGTCGTGACCCGCGCGTACGTGACGCGGACCGAAGCCAATGCGCTCGCCAAAATCGCGGACGGCGACCAGTTCTGGCATCGCCTGGGGGACGCCGGCTATCTGGACGAATACGATCGATTCTGGTTCTGCGGTCGCAAGGCACACCGTGTGGAAACCACGTCGGGAACCATGTTCACCGTCTGCTGTGAAGCGATCGTGAACCAACACCCCGCCATTTACCGATCGGCGCTCGTGGGAATTGGTCCAAGCGGTCAACAGCTTCCCGTGATGATAAGCGAACCTTGGCCAGGCCAGTACCCACGCGGTGCCCAGGCTCAACAACGGCTACTCGACGAACTTTATCAACGGGCTCAAGGCCACGATCTGACGCGTGGCATCTCGCGCGACCACCTTTTGCTCCATACCGCGTTGCCCGTCGACATTCGTCACAACGCCAAGATCTTTCGCGAACAACTGGTTCCTTGGGCCGAACTTCAGCTGGCCTCGCCGTAGCGGTTGAAGCAGTGTCCGCGTCCGCGCCAAATCAAGTCCCTGCTCTCGCCGGAAGAAGGTCTCAGTAGGCAATCCCGTGCGGTTCCGGATGGGCCGCTTGGACAATTTATTGATGTTCGCGCGGCCAAAGGGCGACGACGACCAACGGGAGTCCGAGCAATCTGGGCTTCGCGCTGCTGGCCGAGCACCATTGGCAGCGCAGAAGTGAATAGCCGCCTCGGGCAGCTTGTCGCAAACGCAGATCGCGTAAAGGACTCAGAGTTTAAATGAAAACGGACCGCAGCGCCGCACGTGATCGGTTGTTGAACCCGCCTAGACGTCCGAGACGAGCAGCTCGAGCAGTTCGTCGTCCAAGCCAGCCGCCTGCTGAGCCGCGTCGTTGACCAACGAGGGCTCGTGAGGTGACTTGTCCAATTCGGCATCGACCAGCAACAGCACCTTGGCGGACGAGGTATCGTCGGTCGCTGACGCATCACCTTGTCGTTCAGACTTCCTCCCCTGATTGACAGCCATTTGGCTGAGTACTCGATCCGCCTCCAGCGCGGAGATCAGACCCAAGTCGCGTCGCGGCGGCAAGGCCGCCACAGCGGCCTGAGGTGCGGCGGTCACATAGCCACCCGTTTGTGCGGCCAGCAAGAGGTCATTCGAATCGAAGTCCCCGTCGCCGTTCCAGTCGCCTTCGTCCCAAGTGGAGTTGCCCGGGATACCGTCCTCATACTCGCCGATCTGGAACACGCGGACGATATCTTGCGATTCGAACATGTAGTCTAAATTGGCATCGCCGTAGGTCGTGCCCATGACGTCCAAAATCAACGTGTCACGATCCGCATCGGTCACTTGCCCGTCGCCGTTTAAATCGTAGGACGCATCGGGATTGGGTGACTGCAACTGTTCGAACATCAACGTAATGTCGACCACGTTGACTTGCCCGTCACCGTCGAAGTCGCCCGGCTGATCCTCAAACGTGGCTCGCCCCGGCGTGGCCGCCACAGCACTCCATGACGTCCCATCGTTTCCGTAAAGCGCCAGCGATTTCCGCTGCAAGCTCTTGCCCGTCCCATGGGCGTCATCGGGCCAAGGGAGCCGATCGTCGTAAACGACTTCATCTTCCTGCACCAACGGTCGCACGATCGGGTCCGTGATCGACATATCGGGCGCAGCAACGTCACGCGCTCGCCGGTGCCGCTGAGCTGTTGGCTATAGCCACCGACAATCGACGTCGATTCATCCAGGCCGTAGTGATTTCGGAAAGCCGCCAGTCGCGTGGCGTTTGCGGGCGACCCCGGGTTGAAGCGGATCACCACCAGAGCCGATCCAGGATCTACGGAGGCGTCGGGCAAGAAATTGTAATCAATGCCACCGCGAATTCGCCAATCCAACAGGCTGACCGGCTGCGTCGTCGGATTGTAGATCTCGACGAATTCCAGGTCGCCCGACGTGAACGTGCTGTCGATGGCCAAATCGGCCGCCGTTGGTTCGTCGGGATCGTACTGCACCTCGCTGATAATCACAGGGCCCACGCGCGGTGCGGCGTTCTCGCTGCCCAACGTTAGGGCTTCTAGCGGGGTCAGCCAACCGTGTGCATCGCGACCGAACGGTTCACCGTTGAGCGAAGGACCAAAATGCACGTCGGCAACAATCGATTGTGGTTTCCCCTGAGCGTCGGCAATCGTCAGATAGATATCGTCGCCGTTATAACCGCTGAGGGCAAAGCCGTTGTCCGGATCCGCATTAAACTGAGCTTCGTTGAACACCGAGTATTGTCCCGGTCCAAGCACGGTATTCGCGGGAATCTGGAACTTCGTCAAATTGCCAGCGGCATCGCTCAAATACCAACCACTGATGTCAATTGACTGGTCACTCGTATTGCGCAACTCAATCGAATCGGTCAGCTCCGACGGCGGATCGGTGTTGGCCAACACTTCATTGATCACGATACCGATCTTTTCGGCGCCGGCCGCGGCAGGCGAACCTCCGTATTCCAGGCTGCTTTCCCAGCTGTAGTATTTACTCAATTGATCGCCGAGCGTCGTGCTGTCGTCTTTCAACTGCAGCGTGGCGCCGTTGCCATCGGCGGCCTGCGGCCAGATGGCACTGTCGTCGTAGTTCAATTCCACGACCGGTGTCTCGAACTGATCGAGCAGGCGTAGGGTTTCGCCGTTATTATCCAAGGCACCGCTGAAGAATTCCCCCAGAACCTTGACGTCACTGCCGTACCGCATGCAAAAGCGACCGGATCGCGGACCACCACGCCGTACTCTCCGGCGCCCAGGTCCACATTGCCCAACGTCGATTCGAAGCCATCGAAGTGCAACCCAATCAGATTAATGGACTGCGTCCCCACATTCTTGAGTTCGACGAACTCGAAATCGTCGTTCTTCAATTCCGCATTCACGGCCAATTCAGCAGGTGTCGGATCATACGGGTTGTAATTGATCTCGGTGATTGCCAACGTGGGCGCATCCACGATGTAGGTCAGTACGGAAGGCGAGGTCCATTCGCCCGTGGATTCGTTGTAGCCGCGGGCGATAATATTCGCGTTGCGATCGACCGTGAGTGGACCGTCGTAACGAATCACCGCCGGATTCAGCTCTTCCCGCTCCGTGCCGATCGTCAACTTGAAGTCCATGAGGAAATCATTGCTGGCGGCACTTTCGTTGAGGGCCTGAATAACCAGGTAAGTCGTTTCGCCGCCGCGCAGATAACGCGTACTGCCGGACACGTCGAAGTCCTCATACTGTACGGCGGACTCATCGGGATTCGTTTGTTCGGCCACCGCATCAAACCCCAAAGCGCGAATAGGGAAGACACTCTTCGCGCCGCCATTAGCACGGGCAATTTCCACGGGTGATTTCAACGTGTTGTACCACAGATACGCGACAAACCCGTCGTCGTAGCGGGCACTCAACTTCATCGACGTGGCGTCGCGCGACATCGGCGGAGACTTCGAACGGAATTCGGATGTAAGCCGACGAGTTCTTGCCCTGCATCAAGTCCTGAATATCGCTACCGAGCAGAGGCGTGTAATCTCCGTCGATGTCGTATCCGATGGGCGTCGTCACGTCGGTCCAGGTTTCGCCGTTTGCGCCAACTTGATAGGCAGGGTTGATAAAGCAAGCATCCGGATTCGTTAGCCGAATCCCGTCGTCACACTGCCCGATCATCGTGCCGTCCGTCGGCACCACAACCTGCCCCGTGGCGCCGGTATCGAGCGCAACGTACTCTTCCTCAACGATCAACGGCACACGGGGATCCGAGCCGTCGACGGTGTAGACGACGTCATAGCCCTCCGGCGCAGTGATCGTGACCTGACTACCTTTTTCCAAAGCACCGCTCGGTGGCGTGGCGTCCAGAGGTGCAGCAAACTGAGTATCCATCCACTCAAGTCGGTTCTGCAAAAACCACTTCATGATATAGATGTAGTCATCGTAGCTGTTGGGCCTGCCGTTGGAACTCAGGTCGGTGGGTAACGGCGATGGCGGGCAGTCGTCGACGCCAAAGAAGCAGTTGGGCCAGAAATACGTCGTCTCGCCGTAGCCGCCCGTCGTCCAGCGTTCGTAGTTGCGCAAATGGGATTGGACGGTTCGCCTTCGGCCGGCTTGGTAAGATTCGGATTGCCGTTTGAAATCAGATTCACAGCGGCATCGATGTCCGCCATCATCTTCTCTGTCGTAAACACGGTCTGCCGCAGTTCGTTCCAGCGGTCGGCAACGCGCTGTGAGAAGTTCGGATCCTCGAACAAACGGGCCCAGTAGGGATACGTGCCCGAATCCAATCCGTCCTTATACCAACCCTCGGGGTACGCTCCCTTCAAGTAGTTGCCGTTGCCCAAGGAAAGATTGTAATCCCAGGCCGGACCCTGGTGGATCTTGCCGCCACGATCTTTGTAGTAGTAGGTACTGAGCCGGAACCCATCGATGTTCTTGGTCATTTCGACCATCAGCCAAGTATCGACCCAAGAATCGATGTCGATGTATTTTGCATAACCGTCCTTGGGATCGGCGAACTTGGGTCCGTAAAGAGCCGCCTCAAATTCGTTAACGTAGTTGTTGAGCCATTCCAACTGCACGTCCGAGACTTCGCCGGGGCGCACATCGGTCGTGCGCGGCGGTCGCCCTTGAGGCTCGACCATCCGCAATTCCTGTCCTCGCGTGGTCCGGAATATCGCATCGTTAACGCCCGACTTGTCTTTCTTCCAAATGTAGCCGCCCGAGATGATGTCTTCGTTGACGTCGCCCGGCTGCAGCTCCTTTAGATCCACGCGATTCTTGTCGATCTTGATCTTTTCTAACAGCACATACGTGCCACGATAATCTTTTTGGTAGTCCAGCTTGCTGGCGTCGCCGTTGACGAAGACTTCCACCAGACGGGCCCGCGGCGCGTAAAGACCGATGTCTTTGTACCAGTTGAAGGTCAAATAGTTGTTCAATTGCGTTTTGTCCGAATACGGACCGTTCAGCACCCAGTCGGAATCCGCCGGCAGGCCAAAAACCTCAACGTTTCTGTCCTTGGCATCGGCGGCCGTCAGCCGCTTGGAAGAATCGTCATTCCCTTCTTCCCAGAACTCCAATGCATACTGTTTCTTGGGCCAACCTTCGGAACTCTGGCCACGAGCCCGCAGACCAGCGCGTCCCACGTAGTCGGGTGTGTCCAGC
This sequence comes from uncultured Planctomycetales bacterium, assembly GCA_963785495.1. Classification (GTDB taxonomy): domain Bacteria; phylum Planctomycetota; class Planctomycetia; order Pirellulales; family Pirellulaceae; genus CAWAVP01. Next base: position 132,629 of record CAWAVP010000029.1, read on the forward strand.
AACGAGGCCACGCCGTCGGCACCGGGCGAGATCAAATAACTCACGCCCGAATAGAGATATCGCGTCGTGCGATCCGGATCGTTGCCAAAACCTTCGAAAACCAACAGCGGCAAGTTCGAATGGAACGCGTCACCGTTCTCGAAGTTGCTCAGCGTGTCATCGAGCTGCGTAAAGCCGACGGTGTTGATCTGACTGAGCGAGTGACCGGGCTGCACCGCACGGGCCCGCACGCGGACGGGTCCGTCAATCGGTAGCGGATCGGAATACACCATCGAGGTTTCGTCGGGAATGGAGCCGTCGAGTGTGTAGTACACCGTGGCGTCGGCCGATGGCGGGACCAATTCCAAAGTAAACGGTTCGACATAGACGCGGCTGTCCTGCGAGAACGTCACGATGTCCGAAGGCGCCAAGCTGCTGGGGCCATTCAATTCTCCAGGCGAGGGCGTCAAAAAGTAGCCAACTTCGCCCAGCTCCACCTGCTGCACATGCAATTCGGGACGCAGCAAGAAGTCTTCATCGTCGGCCGTCAGATTGAGAGCGTGTATGGCCAGTACGTTCTTACCCGGTTGCAAGAGTTCGACGTGGTCCGTCAGATCAAATGATTCCGCATCTCGTCCCAATTGACCGACGCCGGTCGTCATGCCCCAGGAGAGCACGTCGTGACCATTGAACGCCTTACTGGTGGTGGCCGTCCAACCGGCGAACAGTTCCGGATCGCTGCCAAACAACTCCGCCATATCAATGGTGGCCGATAGTGTCGGTGCCTCGGGTTTCGTGGCGTCCGTTGCCATATAGACATCCAACTGCCCGGTTTCGCCAACGTAGTCCATCCACAAATAGATCAGGTTCACACCCGGTCCGGGCTGGCCCGCCAAGAAGCCATTGCCGTTAAAGCGTGGCACCGCAACGCGTGCGACATTGCCATCGGCGCTGGTCGTGATGCCCAAGTGACTGGGCAAGGAAGTATCCGGATCGAACGAACCCGAAGCAATCGAATCCAGTTCGATCGACAGGAACGTAGCTCCCGTATTGTCGATCCCCAATCCGCCGGCAGGGGCACCGAGCAATTGGTCGCTGGATGCCTGCAACGTGAAGGTCATGCCCTCGCCACCAATGCCGTCGCCGTCCCCGTCGGCAAATCCACCGCCCGGCGTATGAATGTCGTAGACCATCGAGGTCGAAAACGTGTAATCGGGCCCAAAAGCGATCGGTAGCGTCCGCCACACAGCACTCGTCTGGTCCGCCGTCGGGGCCGTAACCGTCAAACGATCCCCATTCCACTGCGCATCGCCCTTGAGCGTGAAGTCGTCCTTTTGGTCAGCACTGGCAAAGTCTTGATAGTCGAATAGGGCTTCGATCCCGCCGTGCTGTTGCGTCGCCGTGGCGTCCCACGCAGCCGTGTCCGGAGCATTGACGCGGGCCACTTCCTGACCGTTCAAGTAAGCAATGAAACCGTCATCATAATTCAACGACAGATCCATCGTTTTGAACGTGGGGAGTTCCGCAGGCAATTCAAATTCGGAGCGGATGTAGGCCGATGCCGTCTTGCCCTGCATCTGCGCGGCGACATTACCATTCGCTGAAATCAACGGATTGAAATCGCCGTCGGCCACATCATCATCAAAGCCAATTCCACCATCGATGGCCGTCCATGCTGTCGCGTCAAAGTCCGAGGTGGTCCAGGTGCTGGCCGCCACGTCCTCGGCAGCGGATGCGGGAAACAGTGTCTGGTGCGTCCCGTCGACTCCCACCAACAATCGATCCGCCAGCGACTGCCCCACACCGTAAGAAACGTCCAAGAACTGTTCCGGGAACGTGTCGTACGAATCGGCCAATGTGCGACCATCCGGCTCGTACAATGCCAGGTAATCGCTCTCCGACAAACGGAAGTTCGTATGCAACGGGCGATTGACATCGGTACGATCCTTTCCCGAGGCAAACACCAGAAGGCTTTCGCCCGGCGAAACGTTGCCTCCAGGAAACATCCATTTCGTGCGGTCGGCAAGTTCGTCGGTCACGAACCAGCCGGTGAGGTCAACGGTCGCGTTGCCGCCGTTGTAAACTTCGAACCAATCGGAGGGAACTCCGTCTTCGTCGTCGATCGTTTGATCGTTGCGCAGTCATCACCTCGGCCAGCATCAAATCTCCTGCCAGCACGACGCGAGGCTCCAACTGCTCAAGTCGGACACGTGCCGATGTCTCGACACGGCTGCGTCGCTGTGAAAACGGTTTCCAAAATGTTCGCTTCATTTGAGTTCATTCCCTCCAATGCCCTACGCGGGCATCAAATTCGCCCTTTTATCGCTCTTCGGCGCAAACAGGTAGCCTGGTTGGTTGAACGCCAGCCTCTCGCCGCGCAGCCGTTAGCCGTGCACACGCTCGAATCGTCGCCTCGAGAATACGAATGGGCGAGGAAGCTGAACGGACGGCCGCCCGCCAAAGCTGCAATTCGATTAGATTCACCCAGAGCATGTTGTAATCGGCAACTTCGGCAGAAGCAAGTTTTTTCGCCGAACCCAACGACTTTTGCCCACCTCACGAGGGGCCGGTAAAATACGATAAACAAGCGATTAAGCCCATGTCGCGACACCTGGGTCGCGTTAGCGGAGACGGGCCGACTCGCGTGTGGCTTTCCGAAAGACCGAGTCGACAAAAGCAAGCCGTTCACGGCCGACCAGGAACCACGGTTCGCTCCGCCGTAATTAAGAGAGACCGCATTTCAGAGAGACCGCGTTTCACACAATGAACTCCAACGAGTACGAACAAATCGAAGCGAGCCTGCGGTTGCTCGAAGCAACGCATGATTTCCCCTGCGATTTTATGGTAAAAGTCATCGGGCGCACCGAAGACGATTTCGTGGCGAGGGTCGTCCTCGTGATTCGCGAGTGCCAGCAGTCCGATCAGGATCCGCCGTTTCGCGTCCGCCAGACACCCAACGGCCGCCACGTCGCCGTTACACTCCATCCGCATGTCGAGTCGGCTGCCGAGGTGTTGGCGATCTATCGGGAGATTCGTGACATCCGCGGCGTCGTCCTGTTAATGTAATCCCGCTTATCGATGGCGGGACGACCGACCTGAAGCGTCAACGGTGAGACGCGACGGGCCGACTTTCGCCCCACATTCCTAGGGATCGATCACACCCGAATGCGGGGCCAGCGTCAGGGTCCTCAAGACTTGCTGCCATCGGTTCGATATCTCAGCCTCCACCGCCTGCAACGCGTACGTCGGAGTAGGGCCCGCCAATATCGTCAGCAGCGGACTGCCGCGCGAGACCCATCCGGCCGTGGCAGGTAGATCGGCCAGCACGGGCCACGGTCGCGCCACGTTTTGGGCCTCGGCCCATGTCAACATCCGTTCGCTCACGTCCATGTCGACCGGCGCAAAGAGAATTCGCTTCGCCGCCACTCCCGTCGACGTCAGGACATCCCGCGCCGGCAAGTGTCCAGCTCGACACGCTTGCCAGTGAACCTGCCAGGCGTTCCATCGCGCTGTGCGCTCCAGGACTTCAACCGAGGCGGTGTAGCGCGGATTGACCTCAACCAGCCAAACGCGATCCTTCTCCAGAACCGCGTCCACACCAAAGAGTCCTCGCAGCGCAAACCGCCGCACTAGCGCGTCGCCAAGGCGGCGCCACTGGTCGCGTAACGCGGCCGATAAAGGTAGCGGTCCGGAGGATCCCAGGTACTGAAATCGTCCGGCCCGCGGATCGCCCACTCCGACCCACTGCCGTGTGACTCCCAGCAAACAACAGGCTTCACCATTTGCCACAAATACTCCCGCCACTGAAGACCCTCGCGCCCGCTGTTGAAAATAAACCGAGGGGTCACTTGTCTCGAGAAACGAGTGATCGACCACGACCACGTTGCGGCCGCCAGCAGAGGCCAATCGCTTTTGCAACCAGCCGCCGTTTCGTGGCAGGCCCCGGCTGCGGCGGGCTAAAGCGAGTGTGGGCAGACCGGCGCCTTGCAGCGTTGCGGCGACATTCCAGGGATCACGGACTGCTCGCAAAACGTCGGGCGAATTCCCTAGCGGAGCAATGGCCACTTCCGCTACGCGCTGCGGATGATTCTCCAATGCCCCCGTGTACAGCCAGGCGTCGGGTTGCCAACGTGAAACCTCATAGGGCAGCTCTTGGTAGCCCGGTGTAAGTCGACAACGGGCGGCCAATCCCAGGTCACGATCCTGAAACAGATCGGCCGCGATCACGCGCCGGATACCCGCGCGCTGTAGCGATTGCACGGCAGCGCGCACGGAGGCGCCAACTATGAGCACCGCTTGGGGCGCTTCACCTAGCCCTGCGATCGAAACGTCGGTCATCTGTTTACCCCGATCAGACTCTCAATGCGTGTTGTGACCAGCGACGTTGACGGTCAGAATGCCACCACGTGATCGGCTACCGGAATTGAGCTGACACCTTCGCCATCAGGCCAGTCGGTCCCGCGATCGGCCCTTCCGCACTCAAGTATGACCGGGGACGGGTGCGCGGCAATGGCTCCGCGTTGCGCCACGCGGCTCGGCAGCGATTCGTTATACCGGAAGGAGCCCAACGAACACGATGCTCGCCCGCCTTAAAACGTTTTCGTTGGTCGGTATTGATGCCCTGCCTGTGGAAGTAGAAGTCGACGTTTCGCCGCGAGCGATGCCCAAGACCGTGCTGGTGGGCCTCCCCGAACAGGCGGTCAAAGAAAGCACGCACCGCGTGGAGCGGGCGCTGGTGAACTCCGGCTTCGTCCGCCCCTACGACCGCATCGTCATCAATCTGGCCCCCGCCGAGCTGCCGAAGCAGGCTGCCTCGTTCGACCTGCCAATCAGCCTCGGAATCTTGATCGCCAGCGGCCAGGTGAATTCGGACATCCTCGAACAATATGCCGTCGTGGGCGAGTTGAGTTTAGAGGGCCAGGCGCCGCCGGTCAAAGGAGCACTGTCGATGGCCATGCGGGCGAGTGAAGACCAAACGCTGCGTGGCGTCATCGTCCCCACCGCGAGTGCTGCCGAAGCGGCCGTCGTTGAAAAAATCGATGTGATTCCGGTCAGTAATCTCACGCAAGCCGTCGCGTTCCTCGCCGGCGAAATTGACATCTCGCCCGCCCCATCGCATTTGGACGAATTGTTCCAGCGTTTCTCCAGCTACGAGGACGACTACGCGGATGTGCGGGGACAGGAAATGGCCAAACGCAGTCTAACGATTGCGGCCGCCGGGGCCCACAACCTGCTGATGGTCGGCCCCCCAGGGACCGGCAAGACGATGTTGGCCGCGCGCCTACCAAGTGTCCTGCCGCCACTGACACCGCGAGAGTCGATTGCGACGACTCGCATCTACAGCGCGCTGGGGCGACTGCAACCTGGTCAGCCGCTGATGGCCAAACGTCCCTTTCGTGCCCCACATCACACGATCAGCGAGGCAGGCCTGGTTGGAGGAGGTAGCCCGCCATCACCCGGCGAAATCAGCCTCTCGCACAACGGGGTGCTTTTTTTGGACGAACTGCCCGAATTCAATCGACGCACGCTGGAAGTCCTACGACAACCCTTGGAAGACGGTAACGTGACCATCTCCCGCGCCCTGCGGTCCACAACGTTCCCAGCCGATTTCATGTTGATCGCCGCGATGAATCCCTGTCCCTGTGGCTACCGCAACGACCCTCGCCGCGCCTGCCAGTGCTCTCCGCCACAAATCGATCGCTATATGAGCAAAATCAGTGGACCACTGCTCGATCGAATCGATATTCACTTGGAAGTCGGTAGTGTGCCCTACCAAGAGCTCGCAGCTAAGGCGCCGGGGCTGACCAGCCAGGAAATGCGAGATCAGGTAGAAGGAGCCCGGCAGGTGCAAAGAGAACGGTTCGGCACCGACATATCACGATATAACGGACAAATGAATAGCCGGCAAATTCGCCAGCACTGTGAGCTAGACCGCGAAGGACGAGAGCGAATTCGTGCCAGTGTTAACGAATTGGGACTCTCGGCGCGCGCTCACGATAGGATCCTGCGCGTAGCACGCACGATTGCCGACTTGGAGCACACCAGCCACATCCAGGCCGCCCACGTGAACGAGGCCGTCAATTATCGGCTGCTCGATCGCGACCTCTGGACGTAAAGAAATAAAGGCTCCTGGCAGCCGCCACCGCAGACAACGATCAACCGAAGGCGAATCGGGCAAATAAAAGACCAGGCGAAAATACGCGAATCCGACTTCGGGATCCAGACGAAGGTATCCGACTAGGGTATCCCACGCGGGGGATCCCGCCTATGGGATAAAGGGGCTCGCAGGATGCCGTAGGTCAATTACCGCCTCAGCACCCACCGCATTGCCAGCCATTAACGCCGATACCGACGAGGAACCTTCCGCCTGACCCATCTCAGCCGCCGGCGCCGTGTCGGACAACACCGAGACCTCCGAGGTCGACGGTACCGACGTCTGGGCGACCATCAGATTTGACAGCGGAATCGCCACCAAAGCCAACACGATCGCCACGCACGCACCCTGAATGAGTGTTCTTGTTCCAGATCTCTTCATCGAAGCATTCTCCCTGGTGCCGTCATCGCCGGACATGCCTAAACGATTAACGTAGACGTCTCCGTGCGAAACTTAGTCTAAACTCGTTGACCAACTAATTCAACGCGCATGCACGCATTTTATGCTGGCTAACCAATCACTTCCTGCGGCGGCGGCCGATTACCCAGGCCACAACCCCTCCTACCCCACACAAGAGGGACGAGAGCGGTTCGGGTACTAAGACGATCGTGACCCTGTTCGAGGCCGTGAGGTGCTCGGCACCCGAGTCAGGCAAGGCGTAAGTCGCGGTCAGATTGATCACACAGTCATGGGGGTCCTCACAGCCAGCGATCAGCCCGGCGAGCGTTTCGTCGATATCGGCCTGATCGTTTGGTGCCTGCGGGTCGAACGCGTGAAAGCCGTCGCCGACTCCGACATACGCGAGCTCGTGCACGCGCTGCGTCCCCGGTCCGCCGGTGATGATGGTGTCATCGCCCCCTCCACGGACACCATCGGGACCGTAGTTAATCCCCACTCGCGTCGCTGAGTAAGTAGCCCCTGAAAAATCGCCTGCAAAGTCGAATCGCCCACTTGGGTCATCACTCCGCAGCTCCCACGTCAGGTCATCGAGGGCAAAATCCCAATCGGCGTCGCCGACGACGTGTAAACCAAAATGAATGCGGTTGCCGTACTCCTGCCGAAAATTGGCGCTCGAGCGCGGCGTCGGGACTGGCCGCACCTCGCCATGAAGGAAATGGAGTGTAGATCAATTCCGACGCCGGAACCGGGCCCGTCACCCGCTCGTAAGCCGTCGGATCGACGGTTCGATCCCCCGATTCGGTGTTCGCGAGGATAGCTGCAATCGCGCGAAACGTATAAGGCACCCAGCTCGGCGAGTTCATCCCGTTTGGCGCGAATGCCGGAATCACCTCGAACTTCACCGGGCCTGCATCGGCTCGACTCGTCAACATGGCTGGCGCAAGCAGTGCGCAAGGCCAAAGGCGTTTGCTTCCCCAATGAGTCATTAGCTTGCTCCACGGGTGTCGGAATCAATGGTGTTTGACCGTCCGACGACGTTCAATTGTCGTCGGTGGCGATCGCAAGAGGAGTGCTTAGTTCCAGAGTAATCCAGCCCCTGGATGCTTCAAGCAACCGTAGCCAAAACGGTCGGGTGAACGTCGGTGCTACGCCGCCTGCTACCGCGTTGCCGCGACCCACGTCAAAAAAACGAGTCAATTCGCCTAGACTCGTGCCCCCACGATTGATAACTTCCGCCCCGCCACGGACTGGCAAAGAATGCCGGTCGGTGAAACGTCGTTTTGCCGAATGCCTGAGAGCCAGTTGAAGCGGCAGATTGCCACTCGACTGGGGCAGGCTCGGAGATCCTTTAATACCGCCGGGGAACGATAAGAATCGTGAGCCGCTTAATCCATCGCCCATCGACCGGCAACTTAACCGAGGAGTCCAACGCGTCCGCGCCGCAGCGGCAGCGCAGGGTTCGTATGCACATGCCTCAAATCTGGCCGATGATCCTCGTAGGTCTTTGCGGTTTGGTCGGATGTTCGCCCTTCCAACTGGCCAACCGAACCCTGCATCAAGAATTAAATCAGTATCCGCGACTCACGGATGGCAAGATATCGTGCCGGGAATACGGCCGCTGGGCGGAAGAAGAATGGAGTCTTGTTGCGGCCGAAGCGGGCGATCTGCCTGTCAGCCTGGACTACAAGAGCGGGTTCTTGCAGGGATTCGTCGACCACGTGTATGCCGGAGGACGAGTCAGTCCTCCGACTATGCCGCCGCGTCGATATTGGCGACTTCCGTTCCGCAACGAGCAGGGTCAGGCGGCAATCCGCCAATGGTATTCGGGATTTGAGCATGTGGCGCAAGTGGCCAAGCAAAAAGGCTATCGCGACCGAGCCATCATTCCATCTTCGCTGCTCGCCGGCCAAACGGCAGAGGAGAGCCAATATAATCAGGGTGAATATATTGAGATGGAAGAGCAGCTCCCTCTGGAGGAGCCAACGCCGGCCCTGCCACTCGACCCCGCGACCAATTCCGAACTCCCTCTGCCACCGAAAATTGACGATGACGCAGGAATCGAGCCCACGGCGACGGCCACACCACGCGAGACGGCGTTGAGCCCGTCGCAGGACGAGAACGGAACACGCACATCACAATCACAGGCTGAGGGCACCACCGCTCCGGCGATTGTGGGCTCACCGCAACCGCTACGCACGCTTTCCTCGAACGCCGCGAGCTCGACGACCGATACGCCGCGCACTGAGTCGGCGACGGGGACCGAACCCCGTGTGACATCGACGGCCCTCGACGCAATCGATTCCACGGCGACAGGCCTCACGTTGGAGGCAGACGCCATCGGGCCTCCACTCCCGCCGTGGAAGACACAGTCGTCATTGGCCAATCAAATGTCATCATCAAAGGTCATTCCCGCGTCGGCAGAAGTACCGGCTCCTGCCAACACGGCGAGTACCGCAGCGGGCGTTGACGAATTCGATCCCTTTGCCGGAACACGTTTTGCCGCGCCTCTCGCAAGGCAGCAACCACCCGGCCACGATCGCAGCCAACGCGACAGCCAACGCCGCGGTCGAGGAACAGCCTGCATCCAAGGTCTTGGCAGCCGCCGCCGTGACACCCCTCGTCAGCGGCCAACTCAATGATTCCACCTTGGCTGGCAAAACCAAGGGAATGGACTTCCATCCTCCGCAGGTCCGCACTTTGGAACTTGTGGACGGGGTGTCGGCCGACACGTCGTTTTCACGAACCGATCCCCCAGCGTCCCGTGGTCCCGATCTGCCAATCACCCCGCCGGCCGCGGAATCGGTGGAGCAAACGTCAGGCGCGACCGACGACAGCGAATCATCCACGGCCGGGCGGTCCTCTGGTACGGCGTCCCCCGAGACTCCCAACGGCGAATCGTCGGGGGACGGCTGGCAGCCCGCCGAGCCGAAGCCCCCTACGCAATGGAAAATCATTGAGGAAAAGGAATAGCAACGACGGCCGTGCCGGCGCCACGCCGGTCGTGGGCGACCACACCTGCGATCTGGCCAACCCACGCAAGTCCGTCCGAAGGTCACATTGTCGTCACCTCGCGCGGCTTGGTGACGTGACGCCGCAACACACGGCGAAGATCGATTGAGACGCAACCCAGCAGGGTACACGGAGCAGCGGAAGATCCCCATGAGAACCTCCTATTTGAATGGTTCACTGCCGAGACTGGTCCTGGCGATCGGGATCCTCTGTCTCTCCGGCTGCGCTGCCATCACCAATCCCGTCGCCAACGGCGTGCCCGCGCACTTGCTGCCGCCCGAATTACTGGCTGAGTCTCAGGAGGCATTTCAGCAGGTCCCGTTGGCCTGGTTGCGGGTGAAACCACAAAAACCGTATCGCTTGGATACTGGGGATATCATCGGTGTATACATTGAGGGCACCTTGGGAGAACGTGATCAATTGCCGCCGATCAATTTCCCCCAAGTCGCTGACCTGCCGCCGTCCATTGGCTTTCCAATCCCGATCAATGAGGAAGGGAGCGTTCCTCTTCCCTTGGTCAAGAAAGTCAAAGTGGCCGGCATGACCTTGGTGGAAGCGCAGGACGCGATCACGACGGCCTATACGAATGGTGAGAAAGAGTTCCTGAAGCCGGAAGAGGCGCACGTGTTAGTGACGCTCGTTCGACCGCGACAAGCCCGCGTGCTGATTGTCCGCGAGGACGCTCCCAACACGCGGCCGTCTCTCAACGATCCGACCTATCGACTCTTCGGCTCGGCCCCATCGCTTGGACAACAGGCCCAAGGCACTGGCACCATCTTGGAGATTCCGGAGACCGAAGCGGACGTGCTCACGGCATTGACTCGATCGGGCGGTCTACCCGGTCCGACGGCGGCTAATGAAGTCATTATTTTCCGTGGAACGGGCGGACCGAATGGTTATGCGCTGCCGGAGAATTGGCCTTCGACTGCCGCCACCGACAGCAATCTCGAGCCCCAAACCGTGCGGATTCCCCTACGGATCAAACCGGGCTTGAAACGGCCCTTCAGTGAGGAAGAAATCCGCTTGCGGAGCGGGGACATCGTCTTCGTCCCGCCGCGCGAAACCGACGTCTACTACACCGGAGGTCTGCTTCCGGCCCGCGAGGTCCCATTACCACGCGATAACGATATCCGCGTCGTGGAAGCCATCTTGAGAGTGGGAGGTTCCGTCGTCAGTGGCGGCGCGTTGGTAGGGGGATTTAGCCAGACCACCTCGGCGATCACCGGAATCGATCGATCCAGCCCCAGTCTGTTGACGATCCTACGGCACACCCCCAACGGGGGACAGGTCAACATCCGCGTCGACCTGAATCGCGCTTTGCGAGACCCGCGGGAAAATCTACTCATTCAACCCGGTGACATCATCGTGCTGCAGGAAACGCCTGCGGAAGCCGTGTCACGTTACCTGACCCACGTGTTTAATGTCGGCTTGCTGGGCCGGTACCTGGACCGTCAGGATGCAACGGGAACGGCCACCTTGCAGGTGCCATAGTGGTGTCGACCGCTCACCGTCGCGTCCCGTCAGCCCATTAATAACGCCCCATTCAGCGCCCCAACAACGCCGCCAAATACTCCTTGGTGGCCAGCTCGGACAGCTGAAGACCGAACGCAGAGGGAATCAGCGAGAGCGGAAGCGGCTCCTTGAGGCGTAGAAATCCGGCGGCGATCGGCGTAAATTCCAGTCCATTTTGTTTGGCTAGGCGAAGTGTGCGACGGCATGTGGAAAGCCGACGTTAGCAACCCAACGTGTGCGGGCGGGTTGTCCCCCAGAAGCTTCCGCAATTCGACCATCTCGCGCGACGTATTGGTTCCGCCCACTTGGGTAATGCGGTCGGCCGGAATCCCCGCCTCGGTCCAAATCCGCTCGGTCGCCTCGGACATGTTCACTCCCTTGCTGTCATACCAATCGTACAATCGTCCGGTGGTCACCAGCTGCTTGGCCCTGCCCTGATGGTAAAGTCGCAGGGCCAACATCAGCCGATCTCCGTATGGGCTGAGCCAGACGTGGCCTTCGTCATCCCAGAAGTTTGCGCCTCCCAGCACGACCACGACGTCAAACGTCGGCGCCGTGGGGGGATCGACCGGACGATAATCTGCCTCCAGCAAGCCCACAAAACGAGAGGCCACGAACGTACTGCCAAAGAACCAATAGACGACGCAGAGCAGCAGCAACGGCACACCCCGACGACGCGCGCGGAACAATCCCACAACGCCAATGTGAGCATGCCCCCCCAGATCAAACCAGTTGGCATGGCACAGCGGGTCAACAGCTTTTCGACAAGCGACCAGCCGTAAACGGCACCGCTCACCAACACAAAGACGATCACGACGGCCGCCATCGCGGCAACGACTCGTGCGAATTGTCGTATCGAACTGCTCGTCACAGTATTGTGTCCCTTTGAGGATCTGAGGCGAGTTGGTTGAGCAAGTACTCGCGCCATGAGCGGCGACGCCCATGTTCCATTCCGCCGGTTCCCATAACAACCACCGCAAGGGGATCTAGCCAATCCCTCCCCAGCAGTTTAGCTTGTCGAGTAACCTGCCCCACGCCAAGGCCTATCGTCCTCCACTGAAGAAAGCGCATCCCAATGCGAACGGTTGCCCTGGAAACCGCCACCCAGCCCGGCTCGCTGGCATTACTGGACGGCAACCAAGTCGTTTACGATGCTGGACTGGCCACCGGACGACGAACCACGGAAACGTTCGCGGAGCAAATGCGCGACGCATTTCGGCAGGTCGGCTGGCGCTCGGCCGACGTGGAATTGTTCGCAGTTTGCGAAGGTCCGGGGTCGTTTACCGGGCTGCGAATCGGCGTCACCGCCGCGAAAACGTTCGCCTACGCGACGGGCTGCCGATTGGCGGCAGTCAACACCTTGGCCGTGCTGGCCAGTCAGGTCATTGCCGACGCCGAAACGGTGTGGGCGGTATTGGACGCGCAACGAAGGCAGTTGTTTGCTGCGGCTTATCGGCGGGGAGCCAACGCGTACGTCGAGTGCGTCGCTCCAACTCAAATCGTCGACGCTCAGACTTGGTTACCCTCCTTGCCGGCCGGCGTCGCCGTCATCGGCGACGGGCTACGGGCCTGGCGTTCGCACGTGCCGTCGCACGTGCGAACGGTCGCCGAAACGCAATGGACGGTTAGCGCCAGTGCGCTGGGACGTATGGGCCTGCGTCGCTGCCACGACAGCCAAACCGTCGATCTCTGGCAGCTCGTACCCCAATATTATCGACAGAGCGCGGCCGAAGAGAAACGACGCACCGTGTAGACGACCGGTGCGACACGTCGACATTTGTCACGTGCGTCAAAATCAATCGCCCAGTGTCGGCAAGACCTCGGCAGCCGCGGCGATCGTGGCGTCGATGTCGTCAGCGGTATGCGCCGCGGAGACAAACAGCGCTTCGTATTGGCTGCATGGCATGTACACACCGCGATCGGCCATCCCCCAAAAATAGGCGCAAAGCGACCGGTATCGCAACGGCTGGCGACATCCCAATTCGATACAACGTTGGGGTTAAAGAACAAGGTCATCATACTGCCGACTCGCGCCAACGAATGCTCCATTCCGGCGGCTTGGGCGATTTCTGTCAGTCCTTGGGCTAGGCGGGCGGAAAGTTGTTCCAAATGGGCATAGGGCGGAACATCTCGCAGCCGCCGCAACGTGGCCGCTCCAGCAGCCGTCGCAATGGGATTCCCACTCAGCGTCCCCGCTTGGAACACTTTGCCCGCCGGCAAGACATGCTCCATCAGGTCTGCACGACCTCCGTAGGCTCCTAGTGGCAGGCCTCCCCCGACAATTTTCCCTAGTGTCGTGAGGTCCGGCGTGATCTGCTGCAGGGACTGTGCTCCACCGTAGGCAACGCGAAAACCGGTCATGACTTCGTCGTAAATCAGAACGGTCCCTTGGTCGCGGGTCAGCGTTCGCAACCGTTCTAAAAATTCGGGCGTGGGCACCACGCAGCCCATGTTGCCGACCACGGGCTCCAGGATCACCGCGGCGATTTGCCCGGCGTACCGATCGAAAGCGACGTCGAGGCCGGCGGTGTCGTTGTACGCCAACACCAACGTGTCTCGGGTGGTACCGGCCGTCACTCCCGGCGAATTGGGAACGGCCAGCGTGGCCGCGGCACTGCCGGCCGCCACCAACAAGCTGTCGACGTGCCCGTGATAGTTGCCCGCAAATTTTACGATCACGTCACGCCCCGTGGCGCCCCGAGCGACGCGAATGGCGCTCATCGTCGCCTCCGTGCCCGAATTGACCAAGCGGACCTTTTCAATCGACGGTACAGCGTCCACGATCAATTCGGCCAAGACGTTTTCGGCTTCGGTTGGTGCGCCAAAACTCGTGCCGCGTGCCGCCGCATAGCAGACGGCCTCGACGACAGCCGGATGCGCGTGCCCCAAAATCATCGGTCCCCAGGAACCGATGTAGTCGATGTAACGATTGCCATCGACATCATAAAGATAGCGCCCTGACCGTGCTCGAAGACGATTGGCTCGCCCCCTACGGCTCCAAACGCACGAGCCGGGCTATTGACGCCCCCAGGCATCAATTGATGCGCTCGGGTAAAGATCTCATGGCTTTTGGTGTGTTTCATGTTCGCCTCGCCTCCCATGCAACGCGGTCTTCGTTGAGCCACATTGCCACGTCCTTGGCCGCGTAGGTGATCAGAATAGAGGCTCCAGTGCGCCGCATTGCCAACAGCGATTCCAACACCGTGGCACGTTCATCCAACCAACCTTGATCCGCCGCAGCCTTGATCATGCTGTATTCGCCCGACACGTTGTAGGCCGCCAGGGGCACGCCCGGAAACGCCGTGCGAACGCGTTGTACGATGTCCAGATATGCCAGGGCCGGCTTGATCATGATGAGGTCCGCGCCCTCCTGCAGATCCAACTGCACTTCGCGTAGTGCTTGATCAGGATCCGCTGCGGGATCCATCTGGTATGTTCGGCGGTCTCCAAATTGAGGCTGCGCTTTCGGCAGCATCGCGAAAGGGACCGTAAAACGCGCTGGCGTACTTGGCGGCATAACTCAAAATCGGCAATTGCTCAAAACCCGACTCGTCCAAAGCCGACCGAATCGCGCCCACCATTCCGTCCATCATGCCACTGGGCGCAACAACGTCGACGCCCGCGTGAGCGTGACTGATCACCTGCTTTGCCAACAAACCCAAGGTTTCATCGTTGTCCACGTCACACACGTCGCCACGCTGTTCCAGCGCGCCGCAATGCCCGTGGTCGGTGTATTCGCAAAAGCAAACGTCCGAAATCACGAGGACTTCCGGCGCCACCCGTTTACACTCGTGAATCGCCCGCTGGATGATCCCTTCCGCCGAATATGCGTCACTACCCAAGGGATCCTTGTGAGCGGGAATCCCAAATAGCAAGACGCCAGCTAATCCCCGCCGCTGCACTTCCTCTAGCTCACGTGCGAACTGATCAACGCTCAACTGGCAGTGGCCCGGCAACGACGCGATCGGTTGCCGAATGCCCGTCCCAGATCGGACGAATAGCGGCAAGATCAACTGATCAGCCGCCAGATGCGTTGTTTGAACCATGCGGCGGACGGCGGGAAGGTATCGGAGCCGACGCAGGCGAGACTGGGGATACGATGATGCAGAATCCATCCCTGATTTATATCGCACTCTCGCACCGGTCGAAAGCGGCAACGACCGCCGGAGCAGAATTCGCCCGCATGCCAGACCATGATTGCATCGCCCCAGGTGACCGTCCATACTGATCGGTCGCGATCGACCCATGCAGGTCGGCGCAGCTACCACTGCGTTGTCCACCCCCTTTGAGGAGATGATTGACACCATGAGTTTGCTCTGTCGCGTTTGCCTGAGATGCTGGCTAGTTTTGATCACGGTCGCCTACATAGCGCCAGGCAATGTTTGGTCCGCGGAATGGGCCAGGCTGCAGGAAGACAATTGGGAGCAGTGGGTTCCGGCAGGCAAGGAAGTCGACTGCATTTACGGCGATCTGGTGTTGCGAAACGACTCGATTATCGCCGTCATTGCGCAGCCCTTAGCGAGTCGCAACGCGAACATGACGGTCCGTAATGTGGGAGGCACGGTGATCGATTTGACCGAACGCGCGGCGCCTAATGATCAGTTGAGTGCGTTTTATCCAGGCGCAGGCGAGTACCCTTTAATCGCGGGCGGTGCCCAAGCAGAGGTCTCGCCATCCGGTCGCGAAGTACTGTACCGTTGCAGTTCGCTAGAAACCGCCGACCAACCCCGTTTGGACGTGCTCTATCGCCTGGTCGATGGAGAACCCTGGCTGCACGTCGAATCGACCTACACGAACCCACACGCCGAAGCGATCAACATCACGCTGCAGGATGCCATCCGTGCAGATCGCAGTTTCGCGTTCACACTGGTGCCGGAAGCCAACCTGTTCATCGCCGAAGACGAATGGTGGCACCAGACTTATGCGGTCGTCGGAACGGGGCGTCAACCGGTTGCGCAGGGAGAGAGTCTCGAGCAGGGACGACCACTCTTGGCTTGGCAGCAGGACGATAGCGCTGAACTGCGATTGGAGCCCGGTGAAGCCTATACGCTGGTACGTGATGTGATTCCAGCCGCTCATACCCTGCAGCTGCAGGGAAAGTTGCGTCGCCGTGAAGGACAGCAACTGCATGCGGTTGAGGTTTCCGTACGAGATTCCGCCGGCCCGATCGACAACTGGCTGCGCGTCAAGCTCTTTGAGGCGGATCGTCCACTGGGTCAGGGGCGCACGGATACCGCGGGACTGCTCCGTTTCTCGGTGCCAAGCGGCACATACCGGCTCGAGATTTCCGGTTTGGGACGACCATTGGTCGAGCAAATGTGGGAGGTCACCGCAGACACACAACGCGACATTCTGCTGGAGTTGCCCGGCTACGTGCACGGCCAAATTACAGACGAACAAGGTCGTCGGATCGCCTGCAAAGTCGAGTTCCGCGGAAAGCAATCAACGCCAGATCCGTTTTTTGGTCCCGATACGTACATCGAGGGTATTCAAAACCTGGTCTATTCCCCTCATGGACAGTTTCGCCAGGAACTGGCCCCAGGCCAATACGACGTCATCATCAGCCACGGGCCCGAATACGATGCGATCTTCACTTCGATTGAAGTTTCTCGCGGCGAGGATTCGCCACTGGCCGCTCGTTTACGTCACAGTGTAGCAACGCCGGGTTGGGTCAGCAGTGATTTCCATAGTCATGCGACTCCGTCGGGCGACAACACGTCCAGTCAACGAGGTCGCGTTTTGAACTTGCTCTGCGAACACTTGGAATTTGCACCATGTACCGAACACAACCGAATCTCGACCTACGAAGATCACCTGGATTTCTTCCAAGCCCGACACTTGATGGCGACCTGTTCCGGAATGGAGTTGACCGGTTCTCCCTTGCCGGTGAACCACCAAAATGCTTTCCCCTTGGTTTATCATCCGCTGCACGCAGGACGGCGGCGCGAACGACCGACGAGAACCCCGTGGTGCAGATCGAACGCTTGGTGCTGTGGGACCAGCGGTCAGAGAAAGTCGTTCAAGGCAATCATCCAAACCTAATGCAGATCCTGGGGGATCGCGATTTGGATGGAATCCCCGACGGTGGTTTCGAACGCATGTTTGCCTCGATGGATGTGGTGGAAGTCCATCCGCCGCAAGACATCCTGAACTTCCCGACGAAATTGCCGACTGCCCGAGAACGCGGCAATGCGATTTACAATTGGCTGCAATTGCTCAATCAGGGCTATCGGATCCCGGGAGTCGTCAATACCGACGCCCACTACAACTTCCATGGATCGGGTTGGCTGCGCAACTACCTGCGTAGCCCGTCCGACGATCCAGCACGGATTACCACCGCCGACATGGTGGCCGCCGCCGAGGCCGGGCACATCATCATGACCAACGGACCGTATATGGAGGTGACCGCGACGGCGACAGCAGGAGGCAGCGAACGGACCGCGATCGCAGGTGATGACCTGCAGAGTGAAAAGGGTCGCGTGCGGTTGCAGATTCGTGTGCAGTGCGCGAATTGGCTGGACGTGAATCGCGTCTTCCTACTTTTCAACGGTCAACCGCAGCCCGCTTACGACTTCCAGCGACGAACCCGTCCCGACTTATTTCAATCGGATGTCGTGAAATTTGCCCACACACTGGAGTTGGAACTCACGGTCGATACCCACATCGTCGTGGTGGCCGCGGGGCAAGGCTTGAAGCTAGGTCCGGTCGTCGGCCCGAGCCATCAAGACGACACGCCCACCGCGGTCGCCAATCCAATCTACGTGGACGTTGACGCCGATGGATTCCGCCCGGATGGCAACACCTTGGGCCTCCCATTGCCCGTCGAAAACACCACCGACATGCCCTGACAAAGCAAGGCCGGCAACACGGCGGGCCACGGGGCCCCCTCGCGGGGCCCGTCCAGTCAGGTAGACGACTGGACCGCCTCGTTGAAAGACAACGCCTGCTCGCTGAAGGCATCTTCGACCGCGCTGTACGCAGCTCGTCGATGTAGCGACTCAGCCGGTTGCGACCGCTTTGCTTCGATCGGTACAACGCGGCATCGGCTTTTTCAATCAGGGACTCAGGCGAGTCGTCTAATTGGCAGATCGCCAGGCCCATGCTGAGCGTTACGGCAATGCGTGCGTCGTTCTCTCCGACATCAAAGTTAGAACGCTCCACTTTTTCGCGAATCCGCAAGGCCACGGTCTTGCCCACTACCAGGTCACCTTTTTCCAGCAACACGGCAAACTCGTCCCCACCATACCGCGACACATGATCGCCGGGCCGGAGCACGGACCGAAAGCTTGCGCCCAACAACTGCACAACTTTGTCGCCCGCCTTGTGACCGTGCGTATCATTGATCCATTTGAAATGATCGACGTCGATTAACAGCAGAGCGAACGGCACGTGATGGCGATTCAATTTCGAGTGCATGAATCGCAGCGTCTCGTCAAACGATTTGCGGTTTCCCACGCCCGACAATTCGTTCCGGCGAGCCTCCTGCGCGAGTACGGTCGAGTTCTTGAGCCTGCTCTTCCAATCGATATCGCGTGCAGACCAAATCGTGCTCCATGCGGCGATTGGATTCCAACGCCAAGGCGATCTGTTGCAGCAACGTCTGTTTTACGACTTCGTATTCGCCTGACATCGCCAAATCGTCGACCGTGCGTCCGACCGATGCCAATTCGTTGCTGTGTGAATCGACTTCCGACGTCAACTCCTCCGCACTTCGCACAACACTCTGAAGTGCTTCGAGCGTCTTCTGGCGCTCTTCATGGATTTGTTCGCCGTGACGCCGCAGGGCAAATCCATAGCCCACATAGGCGCCTACGATGATACATACCAAAACGCAGGGCAACAGCCAGATCAGGATGAATACGGATTCCGTCATTCGCGCGTGCCCCTCGCGTTCTCGGCCACCTGAGCCTCATCGGAAGGCTCAAGACCGCGACCAACTCCGCGTATTTGTCGTAGCCTAAACATCGGCATACCGGCCATATCGCTCGCTTTCCCACGCATCATTCCAGTGTTCACGGCCAGTCGTTTCAAGATTTGGTCGCGCGCCGTACGCCAACTTTCGTCGCCGTCGCCGTCCGGCAGTCAATGACGGCCGTTGCGGCTTCGTTTTCCGATCCAACACGTGATCTACTTAGAAAAATATAGGCCGCTTGAAGCAAAACTCGTGGCGATCTCCAAGATTATCGTCCGACCGCTGGACAATCACACCGACCATGCCGAAACGATCGCGTGCGGAGCACGGCGGCTCGCTAGATTTCGTTGCGCACGTTCGTAGTGATTCCGACAGCATCGCCGCGCTACCGTCGCGACGCGTCTGGAGCGACAGCATAAATTATGACGCCCCGGCGCGTTGTCCCGAGACCTCGTGCCGCGTCCCCAAAAGACCTCATGCCCCTCGCCGCCGGTGAAACCGCCGGTCGTTGGAAGAGTGACGATGTCCCACCAACAATGCAGATCGCCGTGCTGACCGTGCAGAGCAATCCGCGACTCAGCC
>CAWAVP010000030.1:0-63577 GCA_963785495.1 uncultured Planctomycetales bacterium
CAGCACGTCGACCGCTTGTGCATCGATCATTTGCCCAAGTAAGCCGGCGGCGTCTTCGGGATCCATCCGACTGAACAGGCGTGTCTGTTGCTCTTCGTTCAAGCGAGAGACGACTAGCGACGCCTGACCATCGGCAGACGTTGGAAGAACTCGGCTGCCTGCTCAATCGTGCCTTCGTCAATGATCCGTCCGAGTTGTTTCCAGGCATCATTACTTTCTAGTTCATCCACGTTTGATACCCTCCCGTGTCGCCCATGCCGTAAACCTCGATTTTCGAGAGAACTGACCGATTCATACCGACGCCGGAAGTCGCCGCAATTCTGCGACACCATCGTCCCTTGGTGGTGCCCGTACGCACTTTCGCACGGCCGTGACCCATTAAGGCACCAAACGAGAATTCGACTCGCGTGCGGGTCGAGAGCGGGCCGTCTGCAAGGCAGATGCCTCGTCGTCCTGCCCCATGGCAATAAAAGTCTGATAGATGGCTTCACCGACATCATTGAGTTTCGTTTGCAGCGAATCCAAAAATTCGTGTAGCCCCACGCTGATAATTTCATCCACTGTCGGAATAAGCCAATTCACTCGCAGATTCCCGAGCCGTTTCTCAGCCAATTCCAAAAAGTGCCTTCCGGTGAACCCGAGATCGCATGCATCGACCGATTAGCGGTTTCGACACAATGCATGATTGCCCGCGGAAAGACGGTCGATAACCAAAAATCCGACAACCCGTTTCGGCGTAATACCATGATGGCGTTTGCGATACATCTCGAATCCACTGACACTCCGCAACACCGCCGACCACTGCAGATCGTCGATCGGAGTACCGACATCTTCGAATACTTGGCAAGAGAGTGAAGTATTTCACATCAAAGATTCGCGAAGTCTTGTCAGCTCGTTCCAAAACTCGTCCCAATCTGGCAAAGTGCCAGCCTTCGCCCTGCGAAACATAGTTGTCACCGTGGTTCCAACAAATAGATGACTGGACATTCTTAACGTATTGGAAAAAATCGTTCGGCGATTCCAGAGTGCCGCGTTTCGCGGCGTCGTCGTACCGCGAAATAGAAGTGATTGAGATGCTCCCACATCTCCGAGGCAATCGTCGTCGGACACTACGGGCATTTTCCCGGCTGCGATCACACACGACAGAATCGACTCACCGTAGTCGCGGTCGAACGTAAGGAATTGAATGACGTTTTCACGCGTTGGTCCACCATATTGCTCCTTAAAATAATCATGGTCACCAGAAGCGTAAACCAACGCTCCCCACTGCTGCTCGGAACCGGCTGGCAAATCAAGCGACATGTGATGAGTCACTTCGACAAACGCGCGAGATTCTCCGCCCGCTCCACATAACGGCTCATCCAGTAAATTGAATCGGCAACGCGGCTCAGCATGAAATTATTGAGATTGCTCTTGAAAGGAAGTCTGTTGAGGTGAAGATGCGATGACCCACGTGTCTTTGCTGCCGCCTCCCTGCGAAGAATTGACGACCAGCGAGCCCTTTTTGAGTGCTACGCGCGTCAAGCCGCCGGGGAGGACGAGATCGTCTTCTCCGTACAAAATATAGGGCCGCAAGATCGACATGGCGCCCTTCGAAATGTCCGTCGATAATGGTCGGAATACGCGAGAGCGAAAGCGTCGGTTGGGCGATGTAGTTTCGCGGATTCTCCTTGAATAAGTTCGCAAACTTTGCCGCTGTTCGTCACTCGGTCGCATGGGGGCCGACCAACATGCCGTAGCCGCCCGCTTCGTTGGCCGCCTTCACCACCAGTTTGTCGAGATTTGCCAGCACATAATTGCGTTCTTCATCGTCGAAGCAGACGTAGGTCGGCACGTTCGGGATGATCGGCCTCTTCATCGAGGTAATAGCGGATCATCTTCTCGACATAGGCGTAGATCACCTTGTCGTCGGCAACGCCCGTTCCCGGTGCGTTGGCCAATGCCACGCGTCCCTGGCGATACGCGTCCATCAGGCCGGGAACGCCGAGCATCGAGTCTTCGCGGAATGCCTGCGGATCGATGAAATCGTCGTCGATGCGGCGATAAATCACGTCGACTCGCTGAAAGCCCGTCGGTCGTTCGCATGTAGACGAAGCCGTCGCGGACCACCAAATCGCGCCCCTCGACGAGTTCGACGCCCATTTGCTGGGCCAGGAACGAGTGTTCGTAGTAGGCCGAGTTGTACACTCCCGGCGTCAAGCACGGCGACGGTCGGGCTGGCCAACGCCTTCCGGTGCCAAGTACTCGAAGAGGTTGCAGCAGGCGGCTCGGGTAGTCATTGACGGGACGCACATGCAGACGCATCGAATAGCCAGGGAAAATGCGTTTCATGACGAAGCGGTTCTGCAGCACGTACGACACACCCGACGGGCACCTCAAGTTGTCTTCCAGCACGTAGACTCGTGCCGTCGCGGTCGCGCACCAAGTCCGTGCCGGTAATGTGGCACCAGATGCCGCGAGGCGGCTTTAGGCCGATACAGGGTTCACGGAAGCTCTAGGCGCTCTTGCAAGATCTCCCGTGGCAAGATCCCTTCATTGATGAACTGCTGATCGTGATAAACATCGTCGAGAAACAGGTTCAGTGCACGAATCCGCTGCTTCAGTCCACGTTCCAAGACCGCCCATTCGTCGGCCGCGACAATCCGCGGCAGGATATCGAACGGAAAGATCTTTTCGACTCCCTGCGTATCTCCATAGACGGCGAACGTGATGCCCATGCGAAACAACGCACGTTCGGCTAACTGCTGACGTTGCAGTAACTCACCTTCCGGCAGCTCTTCGATTCGTTGTAGCAGCAGGGCCGCTGCCGATCGAGGTCGGCCGTTGCGATCGATTAGTTCGTCATAAAAACCGTCTGTCGCATACCCTTGAAAGTTTAAACTGCCGGCGCTGTGAGCGGCCTGTTGCGACTGTCGCATTACTTCATCCTATGTGCGCGGATACCAACCGGTATGAACCGTAACTGTGGCGACGATCGGCCTCGCTTACGACAGGGGTGCGACAAAGGCAAACGCAGGCAACTTGATGCCGCTGCCTGAGGGAGCGAAATCAAGGTCCGTAGTGTTCGCGCTAACCCCGCTCAGCAGCGCCTGTCGGGATCCACAGTCGACGTCAGACCGCATTTTGACCGAATTACCGCTCCGCCTCGGCGGACATTATATAGGCGACGTCTGTCCCGTCACAAGTCGACGTGGCCCATTGGCAGACGGAGATCCGTAAAGGCTGCAACTACTGTTCGATTCGCAGTATCTGGTCGGTGGCCACGTTTTCCAAAACCTGCATGTGTCCGTCCGGCCATGTCACCTCCAATCGTTCTACGATCGTTGCCTCACCGAGGCCAAAATGTAGGCGGCGATCGCTCTGCGACAAAAACGTTGTGCCAGGGTATGTGGTGGCGTGAAGTCGGCGCTGGTCGATCGTAACCCAAACGCTGACTCCATCGGGATTGACTTGGCCGTGTCGATTAACCAGATCGAGTAGCAGCCAATGGCCACCGGCGGTATCGTTGCGCAACACGACTGCTCGTTCACTAAGATTCGATACCACCAGATCTTGATCTCCATCGTTATCCAAATCCGCTACCACCGACCCGCGGCCGATCAGTGCGCGCTGGAAATACGCGCCGGCGTCCTGAGAAACGTTTGAATAGTGGCCGCTACCATCGTTAGCCAGCAGGAGATCTGGCATCCCGTAGCGCTGGTTATAGGTGGCTCGGGCGGGGGCGTTCTCATTCATTCTGACGCCTCCACACGTGAAGAACAGATCAAGATCGCCGTCGTTATCAAAATCCAGAAAGTGAGCGTCAAAGCCAGTGGCTGCGGCAGTGGCTTGGGCGAGACCCGACAGGGAGGAGACATCCGTAAACTGAGAGCCGTCATTTCGGTACAGCGTAAAGAATTGCCGTGATAAACAGGGGACGATCAGATCCCAGTCCCCATCGTTGTCGTAATCCGCGGCGTCGACGCCCATCGATGCCTCCGGGACACCTGCCGTGTTGTAAGCGACGCCGGCTAAGTGAGCGACTTCCTGGAAATGGGACTGTCCCAGATTGCGAAACAAGAAGTTTTCCATTGTGTCGTTTGCCACAAAAACGTCGACTAGGCCATCGTTATCGTAGTCGACACAAGCCAGACCCATGCCTTTGCCCGTGTATCGAGCCAGACCGGCTTCGCCGCTGATCTCCTGGAAAGTACCGTTGCCTTGATTCCGGTACAGGTGATCTGTCGCACCAGGAAAGCCGAGGGGCGACGGGTAGTCTGGAACCCGTTCTTGACCAACATAGATGAATGACTCAGCGCCTTTGGTCGAGCCGTACTGCAAATAGTTCTGCACGAAAAGGTCTGGCAACCCATCGCGGTCCAAGTCGGCGAAGCAGACCGTTTGTCCCCAGCCATCATCCTGTACTCCGGCTTCCGTTGTCACGTCAGTGAACGTACCGTCGCCATTGTTGCGAAAGAGGACGTTGGGGCCGTAGTTTGTCACATAGAGGTCCAAGTCACCGTCTTGGTCATAGTCGGCTGCTGCAGCACCTTGGCCATAGCCAATGTCGCCGACTCCGGCCGCCGTCGTGACATCACGAAACTGCAGTCCGCCATCATTCCGATACAAACGATTCGTCACCTTGGGATCGGGATCTCCATCGACTCGATTCCCGTTGACAAAATAGAGATCCAAGTCGCCATCTTGATCGAAATCGAAGGTCACGACGCCGCCGCCCATGACTTCCAGATACTGATAACGGCCGGTCTGGCCATTAAAATGCCGGAAATCAATGCCGGACTCCGCCGTGACGTCCACCAATTCGGGCCCGATCTGGTTTGCCCCGGTGGCTGCCGGCCCGTCGGCTGTTTGTCTCGAGTCACTGGCCGTCGATGCCGAGGCCGTCGGGTTCGTGGCCGTTGACTTCGACACGTCATGGCCGGAAAACCATGCCGGCCCCAGAGCCCCGAGCAAGACCCCCAGGCCTACCACCGCCAGGCAGATGGGGAGTAGCCACTTCCGATTGGCCATATTCGGTTCCTTTGTGACATTGATCATTCCTGAAAACGCGTTCCGCGTAATTCTCGCTGCTGCTCATCGCCCCGGACATTGCCATGACTCGTCCGATATTCTGACTATTGTAGAATGAAGTCAGCTAGAATCCTCCCCCATCAGCGGTTGCGAGGACCGATCTTCCCGTTTGGGACCGGAAAGTCGATTTGATGTCGCGTTCGCGTAAGCCAAAAAAAGCCCGATCTTCCGTCACCCGTCGCGCGTCCGGAAGGTCAGTGAGTCGGGTACGAATTGGCCCGCTCGCGACAGCCCTGCTCGTGGGTGCCTGTTTTGTGCTGGGAATTGGCGGCGGTGTGTGGCTACGTCGATCGCTGCACGAAAACTCGCCGACGGTTTCGACCCGGCAATCTTCTTTTCCTAGCGAGTCCCCTACCGCACGTTCTTCGACCCCTTCCCGATCCCCCGGAGGTGTCGACGTCCATTCGTCCCCCGATGCGGAGGGAACGGAAGACATGCATCGTTTAACTCCGGCCGCGGCCCGCTCTCAGGCCCTGCCTCAGGGTCAGGCCGAAGCACAGTTTGGTGCCTTTTTTCGCAAGGGCTACCAGAGTTATCAACGCGAGCGCTATGCCGAAGCGTTGGATCAATTTCAGCAAGCGGTCAGGATTGCACCCACTTGGCCGAAGGGCATTACTATTTGGGGCAGACGTACGCGAAGTTGATGTTGCACGACAAGGCGGAAGAACAATACCGCGAGGCCCTGCGTTGCATGCCGGATTTTCGACCTGCGGACGAAGGCCTATGTATGTTGTTATACGAACGAGGTGGCTACCGAGAGGCGATTGAGCGGCTACGCCGAATGTTGGATCAAGACTCTCGCGACACGTTCGCTCTAGGCGAAATGGCGATTAACCAATTGGCTATTGGGGAGGCGGAAACAGCCATCCCATTGCTGCAACAATTCAACCAAATCCGTGGTCAGCAGGCCTGGGGACTCGCACATTTGGGAAGGGCCTACGATTTGAAGGGCGACGCTTTGCAGGCCGAGGCTAACTATCAACGCGCCTTGCAAATTGACCCGTATTTTGCGACGGCGCACTACTGGCTGGGATTGCTGTTGAGCCGCGAAGGCAAACAAGAAGCATCGCAAGCGGCGTTCGCGAATTACGATCGATTGCGTACGCTGTTGAACGCCGAGCATACGCTGGCGATGAACTTGTTGCAGGATGCCAACAATGTGATGACACTCGTGAAGTTGGCGAAAGTTCGCTACGAAGTGGGGAAACGCGACGAGGCACGTGCGACGCTGAAGCGTGCGCACGAATTGGCGCCGACACATCCGGAAGTGAATGCCCTACGACGCGAATGGTCGCCGCGCTAGCCGCGGGTGCGGCATGCAGGGAGAGGGGATGCCGCTGCAAATCGTCTCCTCATCCGGCCTGCGGCCACCTTCTCTCAGAGGGAGAACGCACCCATGTGAGTCACCTCTCCCGATCCTGAGAGAGGTCGCGGAGAATGACGTACATCGCGGCGTCGTCGGCTCGCGTGCCGTACCACAATCGATGTCTCAATAGTCCTTCACAAATGGCGCCGGCTTTTTCCGCTACGCGGCGGCTTGCCGGATTGCGCACCGACATCATGATTTCCAATCGGTGAAAGTCAGTGTGCGTGAACGCCCACTTGCGAAGTAGTCGCACAGCGCGGGTCGCGATGCCCTTGCCGGTGGAAGATGTTCTGACCCAATAGCCCAAGTTCGCGGTGCGATTCGATTTGTCCAGCCGATTCAAACCGCAACTCCCCAAGCAGGATCCTGCGGAGTCCTGGATGACGAAATTGTATTCATGTCGGTTGGTCCACGCCTGCTGTGTGTATTCCACCCAACGCACCGTATCGGCTTTCGTGTAGCTGGCGGTATACCAAGGCATCCAGAGCAGCAGTTCCGCTGCGGACTCGCAAACGGCTGTGTATATTGGATCCACATCGTCATCGGTGTATCGGCGGATTTTCACGGTGGTCCGATCGACTGAGATCGCCTTGTTCTCTGATCCATTGCCGTGATCAGGCTCACATTGTTTGTCGCTGCGAGCCCCGTCGTGTATCGCGGCAGGTTAACAAACAACTTACAATCTAATTCGTCGCACGTGTAGCCCGTGGCCACCAGTTTGCGCGACGCGTGCGTCGATCCGAATCTTACCGCAGCAAGAGTGGTCTCGAGCCATGAAGGTGTCAATGATGTGGCGATGCATGAAAGTATTGATTGTCGTTTGGCTGCTCTGGGGGCCGACAATAACCGGGGAGGCGGCGGACTACGACGTCATTTTGCGCGGTGGAACGGTATACGATGGCTCCGGGGAGGCGGCCGTGACGGCGGATGTTGCCATTACGGGAGATCGAATTGCCGACATCGGCGATCTTAATGGTCACTCGGCTGAACAAATCATTGATGTACGGGGGTTGAGCGTTGCACCCGGCTTCATCAATATGCTGAGTTGGGCCGTGGATTCGCTGATTGAAGACGGTCGATCCGAGAGCGAAATCCGACAGGGAGTTACGCTGGAAGTTTTGGGCGAAGGTATGTCTTGGGGGCCATGGAATGAGCCGCTCAAGCAATGGTGTCGGCAAGGACAGAGCGACATTCGCTACGACATTGAATGGACGACGTTGAATGAGTATCTGGAATATCTGACGCGCAAAGGTGTAGCCTGCAATGTGGCGTCGTTTGTCGGTGCCACAACCGTGCGCGTGCACGAACTGGGCTTTGAAGATCGAGCTCCGTCGCGCCGTGAACTCGCTCGCATGAAACAGCTTGTTCGTGAAGCGATGAAAGACGGTGCCCTGGGAGTTGCCTCGGCCTTGATTTACGCGCCCGGATTCTACGCGAAAACCGACGAATTGATCGAGCTGTGCAAAGTCGCTGCCGAGTATGACGGACTGTATATTTCGCATTTGCGGAGCGAAGGTAATCAACTGCTGGAAGGTGTTGACGAGGCGATTAGTATTGCACGGGCGGCCGGTATTCGCGCCGAAATCTATCACTTGAAAGCGGCGGGTGAACCGAATTGGCCTAAATTGGACGCGGTGATCAAAACGATCGAGCAGGCGCGGGCGGATGGTGTGGAGCTGACGGCCGATATGTACACCTATACGGCGGCAGCGACAGGGCTGGACGCGTCGATGCCGCCATGGGTACAGGAAGGCGGATATGATGCCTGGTCGCAACGCCTTCGCGATCCGCGGATACGTCTGAAAGTGTTGCGTGAGATGCGCGCTTTCGTCGGACGACTGGGAGAATCTGCTGCTGCTCTCCGGATCGCCTGACAAAGTCCTGTTGGTCGACTTTCGCAATCCCCGTCTGAAGCCCTTGACCGGCAAGTCCCTTGCCGAAGTTGCGCAACTGCGCGGCAAATCTGCGGAGGAAACCGCCATCGATTTAGTAGTCGAAGATGGCAGCCGAGTGGGCACCGTCTATTTTCTGATGTCGGAAGAAAATGTTCGTCGACAGATACGACTGCCTTGGGTGAGCTTTTGCTCCGATGCGGCGTCGCAAGCTCCTGCCGGTGTGTTTCTCAATACGAGTACGCATCCGCGCGCTACGGCAACTTTGCCCGCTTGCTGGGCATGTACGTGCGAGACGAACAGGTCATTTCGCTGAGCGAGGCGATCCGCCGCCTGACCTCACTACCTGCCGCCAATCTGCGTCTACAGGACCGTGGTTTGCTGAAACCTGGTTATTGGGCGGACGTCGTCGTGTTCGAGGCCGACAAGATGCAGGACCACGCGACCTATGCGCAACCTCATCAGTTGGCAACTGGCGTGGTTGACGTATTTGTCAACGGTCAGGCGGTCATGCGAGATCGTCAATTTACGGGGGCGATGCCGGGGCGTGTCGTGTTCGGTCCAGGACGACGTCAAGCGGCGGCAAAAGGGACTCGATAACGGTTCGAACGTAGGCGTCTCGGCAATGCGTTGAAGGCCATGCCATGCCCGATCGTCGCAAACACCGCGGACGGCATCCCGACGACGATCAGCGCCAACAGATACTGGTAATTGACGGCTACAATGTCTTGATCACCGTCGAAATCGCGCTTGCGGACGCGGTACTGCTGGGATGTCGTGACGGCTGCATTCGCGATCTGGCCAGCCTGCATGGCACCTATCGACGGAATTGGTGCCAAACCCCGATCCCCTGATGGCCGCGACCTCGGACACGATTGCTTCGAGTGATAGTTGGGTGTTAGATCACTGTCATGGCTGGTTTAACCTGGCTCGGGACGTGCTCAGTACGTGTACTCCACCGGCCGACATTGTCTGGCTAGGAGGGGACGATTGAATCGCAATGCGGACCGGACAACGTGTGGATGTGATTACTTGGCAATCTGATAAAATAAATCCCACAACCGTTTTACCGTGTTGCGCAGATAGGAGAATCAACAGTGGCCCAAATGACGCGACGGCGATTTGTGCACCAGGGACTCAGGGCCACTGCGTTCGGTGGATTCACCTGCGTTCTGCCCACAGTTTGTGTCGCGAATCCCAGCGATCGCGTGCGCGTTGGACTGATTGGTGCGGGAGGTCGTGGCGTTGCCCTATTGCGTTTATTTTGTCAGCAGCCCGACTGCCAGATGATTGCCGTGGCGGACGTGGATGCGACGCGTCGGACAAAGGCTGCGGAGATCGCGACGGCAGCCTCGCCGCGGGCGGTTGCGGCACATGACGATTTTCGCCACATCCTGGACGACACGTCAATTGATGCCGTCGTGCTCGGCACGCCTGACCACTGGCATGCCATTCCCACGATCATGGCCTGTGCCGCCGGTAAAGATGTGTATGTGGAAAAACCAGACGGCCACAACATGGTCGAAGGACAACGAATGGTCCAGGCGATGCAAAAACACGGACGCATCGTCCAACTGGGAACGCAGTCCCGCAGCAGCCGTCACTTCGCCACCGCGATGGAGTTTATTGGTTCCGGAAAACTGGGGCGAGTCTTGGTGGCGAAGTCCTGGGAGAGTGCGCGACAACGCCCACTGGGCCGGCCCGCCGACAGTGCGACACCCGATGGCGTGGATTACGATATGTGGCTGGGTCCGGCCGCGGCGCGACCCTTCAACCCGCTGCGGTTTCATGGTAGCTGGCGCTGGTTCTTTGACTATGGGACCGGCGACTTGGGTAACGACGGTGTCCATCGATTGGATGTGGCCCGTTGGGCACTGGCAACGGCCGTGCGGGCGGAGACCGGAAAGTCTCTATCGCACCTGCCGCGCCGATGCTCGGCGTTCGGCGGCAAATGGTACTTCGACGACGCTCAAGAGTGGCCCGATACACTCCAGGTCGACTATGAGTTTACGGTCGAAGGCGCGGCAAGTCGGATTGTGACCTACGAGATGAGGATTTGGGCGCCGTACAAATACACGGGCGAGACGGAGGGAGTGACCCTATACGGCGATCGCGCCTATATCATCCTCGGTAACGAACGATGGCGCGCGTTTACCCCCGATGGAGAGGTCATCGCTGAAGATCAAGGCGACAACGGAGGACGCGAACATGTCCGCAATTTTCTGGATTGCGTCAAGTCGCGTCGTGCGCCCCACGCCGATCTGGCGAAGGTCGGGCATCCTTCTTCGGTCATGTGTCACGCCGCCAATATCGCCTGGCGCGTCGATCGTTCACTGCTGCTGGACGCCGGCAATGAACAATTTCACGACGTCGAGGCGAATGCGTTACGATCTCGCACGACATATCGCCGGCCCTGGGAGTTGCCCCAAGTCTAAGGCCGAGGTTTACCTCACGAGGATTCGCAACCGATGTACTACTTCCTGCCCTACCGTTCGTGTCCCTATTTCCTGTTGATCTTGTTCGCCGGGCAAGCCGCTGTTACCGCAGATGTTCGTGGCGATGCGTCGGAACTCCCCAATATCGTTTATATCTTGGCCGACGATTTAGGAATCGGCGATGTTTCCTGCTACAACCGCGCCGCCGCTTGGCGGACTACACACATCGACCAAGTGGCCGCCGATGGACTGCGTTTTAACGATGCGCATTCCGGATCCTCCGTGTGCACGCCGACACGCTACGGAATTCTAACGGGACGTTACGCTTGGAGGACTCGCCTGTGCGCGCGGTGTCTTGGACGGAACATCGCCTCATCTGATCGACCCGCAAAGGTTGACCGTCGCGGCCTTTCTGCAGCGACACGGATATCACACCGCTTGTTTTGGCAAGTGGCATTTGGGTTGGGACTGGTGCATAAGGATCAGCGACCAACGGAGATCGATTTCAGTCAGCCTGTGCGTTACGGGCCGTCCACCTGTGGGTTTGACACATACTTTTGTCACAGTGGTTCGTTGGATATGCCTCCCTATGTTTACGTGCAAGACGATCACGTGACGGCGGAGCCCGACCGAACGACTGTCAACACCGACTTCCAAGGCTTTTGGCGAGAAGGTCCAACGGGCGCGGACTTTCACCACGAGCTGGTATTGCCGAAAATGACGGAGCTAGCCGTCAATTACATTCGCGATCGGGCCGATGTAGGTGGGCCGTTCTTTCTGTACCTGGCCTTGCCGGCGCCTCATACGCCCATTTTGCCGACCGACGCGTTTCAGGGTCAAAGTGGTACAAATGCCTATGGTGATTTCGTATTACAGGTCGATGACGTTGTCGGGCAAATCTTGCAGGCACTTGACACGACAGGACTGGCCAAGCAGACGCTATTGATCGTGACCAGCGACAACGGCTGTTCGCCGCGGGCTCGCTTCGATGAATTGGCGCAATGGGGCCACGACCCGAGTTACATCTACCGAGGGCATAAGGCCGATATTTTCGAAGGCGGACACCGGATTCCATTTGTTGTCCGCTGGCCCGATCGAGTCAAGGCGGGACGGGTATCCGACCAAACGCTCTGTTTAACCGATCTGATGCGGACATGCGCCGCCCTTGTTCAACGACCTCTGCCCGACGATGCCGCGGAGGACAGCGTGAGTTTTTTGGATGTCCTGGACGCTAAGCTCGACCCGAAGACGCCGTTTGCGCCAGCACAATCCATCATTCGATCAACGGTTCGTTCGCGATTCGTGCCGGTCGCTGGAAGTTGATTCTCTGCCCGGGCTCTGGCGGATGGAGTCAGCCGACACCCAAAGTCGCCCTCGACGAGGGCCTGCCGGCGAGGCAGCTTTACGATCTGGTCCAGGATCCCGGGGAAACGACCAATGTTGCCGACAAACAGCCGGAAATCGTACAGCAGCTAACGGCTCTGTTAGAGGAACAGATTCGCACGGGCCGCAGCACGCCGGGCCGTCCACAGGCGAATGATCGCGACGTGAGTCTTACATCAGCCGTTCGGGTGGGGGGGTGAGCATGGGATGTTCGCCGGCGACCTCGTCAGGGCGTGTAACAGCAGTCGGCGATGTGCTTGGGCTTGTGTACCGAGCCGGGGTGCGTTTTACGAGAATATCCCGTACGCGGTGTTGCCCGCTGTTCCTGGGTGGCCGGACCGTCGTCCTGGTGGGCCCAACCCGGGCTTGTGCGAATGGCGACTATTTGTCAACAATCATGGGCTTGTTCGCCGCTTCTTGCCTGCTGACCGCGAGCTAACGCACAAGCATGCCTCAAGTTACTGGTTCTGTCGTTAAGTACCCGGCTCGGGCTTCCTTCCTGTGGTATTTCGGGCTGATTCTGCTCGGTACCGTGTTGCTGGCGCAACCATTTTGCCGAGGCATCAAGGAACGACCGATTACTTGGTTGGACGCGGTCTTCACGTCCACCAGCGCGACGTGTGTCACGGGCTTGGCCGTCCGTTCGACGGAGCATGATTTCTCGTTCTTTGGGCAGCTTGTGATCTTGCTGCTGATCCAACTCGGTGGCATCGGCATCATGACGGTGACCACCTTTATTATGGTGCAGTTCGGCCAACGACATGGCCTGCGTACGCGGGCTGTGATCGCGGAGACATTGGGCGCGGAAGGCAACGCCGATTTGCGATGGATTCTCAGTCGAGTTTTCGCCCTTACCCTACTATGCGAAGGCTTGGGCTTTATCATCCTCTTGATGCGCAACCTAAGCAGCTATCCGCTGCTGACCGCGATTTGGTGGCGCGTTGTTCCATTCTATATCCGCGTTTTGCAATGCTGGGTTCGCCCTTCATGATGACAGCCTAATGCGGTACCAAAACGACGTAGTTGTCAATCTGACGATCTGCGGATTGATCGTGGTCGGGGGGTTGGGTTTTCCCGTCGTTTTGGATTTATTGCGGTGCCGACATCTGCCGCGTGGCGAACGCTGGATTCATTTGGCACTTCACTCCAAGATTATGCTGATCGGCACGGCGCTATTGATTTTATCCGGGACACTCGGGTTCCTGGTGCTTGAATGGGACGGCGTATTGGATGAGCTGCCGTATTGGCAGCGGCCGCTCGTGGCGGTTTTTCATTCCGTGACGTGTCGTACGGCGGGATTTAACACCATTGATGTGACGTCATTGACCAACGCCACACTGTTCATGAGCATACTGTTGATGGCCATTGGAGCTGGGCCGTGTTCCACGGGCGGCGGATTCAAAGTTTCGACCGTGATGGTGCTTGTGTTTCAAGCCCTGTCGACGTTTCGGGGGCATCGCCGCCTGAATCTGTTTCGGCGAACCATTCCTCAAGCGCTGATTGATCGCGCCACGGCAACCGCCATGTTGTTCACGGTCGTGGCCGCCGTGGCACTGACGACGCTGTTGATTTTGGAACAATCCGGCGCGCCCCATACCGACACGAGCGATCTGTTTCTCGACGCCCTGTTTGAAGTGGTTTCCGCTTTGGGCACCGTAGGTCTTAGCACGGGCGTGACCGGCCAGCTAACCGCTGCCGGCAAGCTCGTGATCATGTTACTGATGTTCCTGGGGCGGTTGGGTCCGATTTCCGTCTTTCTGGCGCTTTCGTTGAGCGAGCGCAACGGCAACGTCATCTATCCGGATGAAGAACCCCTGATTGGATAATTGACATGGCAACTCCCAAGAATTTTGTCGTCATTGGCCTCGGTTCCTTCGGAGCGGCGTTAGCACGACGCTTGTGCAAGAATGGTTGCCGCGTGACTGGCATGGATGCGACGCGCGAAAGTGTGGAAGCCATGAAGGATGTACTGTATGAAGCCATCATCGGCGATGCCACGGAGCGGGAGAGTATCGAGCACCTGCCGGTCAAACAGGCCAATGCGGTTTTCATCAGCATGGGCGAAGACATCACCCGATCACTGCTGGCAACGCTACATGCCAAAGAATTGGGCGCCCGCAATATTGTCGTGAAGGGGGTAACCCAGGAGCATGGCAAGCTGCTTAAGAGTCTGGGGGTCAGCAGAGTCATTTTTCCAGAAATCGAAATTGCCGAGGAACTGGCGGATCGCATGACGTGGACGAACGTCGTCGACTTCCTTCCGATCGATCCGGATTACAGCTTCTTGGAAATCGCGGTACCGGATTCGTTCTCCGGCAAGACACTCCAGGATTTGAACATCCGGCAGAAGTACGGCGTCTGGATCGTGGGCGTGAAGGATTCGATGACAGGAAAACTGACGATGTTTCCAGCCGGCGATTTCAAGATGCAAGCGGATCAGCTACTGCTGGTAGTCGGCCGCCACCAGGACCTGGGACTGCTCCGCGACATGATGTAGCGGTAATCGGGAAGGGGCTCTGGTGACTTCCGGAGAAAAAAATGAGCCGGGATTGTCGATTTGTCGGGCGGCCGCTCGACAAATCGGTACTGGCCCTGGCATACTCGCCCGATTCCTCCCTTTGATACTGCGAGAGGCAAAAAATGTCAAACTCAGCCGCGATGATCACCCCCTACCTGTTTTTCGGCGGCCGCTGCGAAGAAGCGATTCAATTTTACCGCGACGCCTTAGGTGCCGAGTTGGAAATGATGATGCGCTTCAACGAAAGTCCCGACCCAACCCCACCCGGCATGTTGCAGGAGGGCTTTGAAGAGAAGATCATGCATGCCAGTCTGCGCATCAAAGGAGTCGGGCTCATGATGTCTGATGGCTGCGACGACAAATCGACATTTGACGGCTTCCGCCTTGCGCTGAGCGTGACGACAGAAGCGGAGGCCCATGCGGCCTTCGACGCCCTGGCGCAGGGCGGCCGTGTGCAGATGCCGTTGAGCAAAACCTTTTGGTCACCCTGCTACGGTATGGTGACCGATCGATTCCGTGTTGGTTGGATGGTGATGGTGTCGGCCGATCCGGCGTGATTGATTCGATCTGACAAAGTCGAGTTCCTTGCCACAGTTGCTCACCTCGAAGGATGACAAGTATGTACGGTTCGAAACGCGCTCGCCTGATCGGCTGGATACTCAGTGGGCTTCTCGCCGCATTTCTGATCGGCGCCAGTGCGATGGGGAAGTTCACGGAGTGGGAAGGTAAGGCGGAGATGTTTCAGAAAATAGGATTCACGACTGAGCTGATGTTCAAGATCGGCCTGCTGGAAGTTCTGCTCGCCATCTTGTTCCTGATTCCGCGAACCGCGTTTGTCGCGGCCATTCTGCTGACCGGTTACCTGGGCGGCGCGACGGTTACTCATCTGCGTGTCGCAGAACCCTTCTTTTTCCCCGTGATCCTCGGCGTCCTTGTGTGGATTGGCTTGGGGCTACGACGTCCCGAAGTCTTGAGGTTGGCATGGGGAGCGTCCGCGACGGAGGCCACGATGTGACGTGGTAGGATGCCAGAGGGCGCAATCGCCAAGATGTGCTCCCACAAACCACAAACAATGTCGGCCGCGGTCTCCTGACGCACACCACGGGCTTGGTCACATGGAATGCTGACAACTCGCTCGGCGGCGGCGGTCCATCGGGAGCCCGCGGGGCGGGTGGTCCGTCATACCCACAGGAGACAGCCGTTGGCATTCGGATAAAATCTGTGATTGAAATATCGTGATGTGGCGATATCATGATGGGTAGTGAAGGAGTTGCCGATGAATGCTGCCAAGACCCGACCTCTACCCCCCGCCGACCTCGAGGCGCTCGGTTGCGCCGCCGAGTGTCTCAAGACGCTTGCTCATCCGGTCCGTTTACGAATGGTCCAATTGTTGCTTCATGGTCGATACACGGTCGGCCAAATCGCTCAGGACTGTGGGATCGCCGAGAATTTGGCCTCCGAGCACCTGAGGTTAATGCAACGCTGTGGTTTCTTTACCAGTGAGCGCGACGGGAGGCGGGTGTATTACGGCGTCGCCGAACCGCATTTGGAGAAGATCATCGACTGCATCGAGAGCAAATTCTTGCCGAACGACCGCTAAACGCTCGATCGGACCCGTGCTCTTTTATTTTGCCATTTATCTCGTAGTCTCGTGATATTTTAGTGGATTCTGGTTCGGGGCGATTGCGACGGGCGGTCTGTGCGTATTCCGACCGGAAAGTGATCGAGTTGAGTCGTAGGAGGACATTGTGATGGACGTCAAAACCATTCCCCCCCAAGAAGTTTTTCAGCTGCACCAGCAGGGACAGTCTGTGGATCTGATTGATGTCCGCACCCCGGCCGAGTTTCGGGAGGTGCATGCGACGGTGGCCCGTAACGTTCCCCTGGATACGCTCAACCCGCTCAAGGTGATGGAAGGTCGCAACGGTGCGACAACGGGACGGCCCTTGTACGTGATCTGTCGTAGTGGAGCGCGGGCGAACAAGGCCTGCGAGAAATTCATTAGTTGCGGCTACCCGGAGGTTGTGAACGTCGTTGGCGGAACGTTGGCGTGGGAGGCTGCGGGCCTGCCCGTGGAACGAGGTAAAAAGGCTGTTTCCCTGGAACGGCAGGTCCGGATTGCAGCCGGGCTGATGGTGCTGACCGGCGTCGGCCTGAGCTACTTCCATCCTGCGTTTTTGGCGATCAGTGCATTCGTCGCCGCAGGGCTGATTTATTCGGGTGTCACCGATACCTGCGGCATGGGGATGCTGTTGGCCAAGATGCCCTGGAATCGCGCTACCACGTCTGGCAATCAAGCTTGTTCCGCGTAGCGGTATCGTGCGCGTCCTAAATGTCGATCGAGTGAACCACTCATGACGGAAGTTGCTCTGGCTGCCGGAAAAACGTCCTGGCGGACACGAAGGAGATCAAATCGATGTATCTACAACGTTTCTACTTAGACTGTCTCTCCCACGCTTCGTACCTGGTCGCCGACGACGAAACGAAGCAGGCGGCCGTCATCGATCCGCAGCGTGACGTGCAGATTTATTTGGACGAAGCACAGCAGCACGGCTTTACTATTAAGTACGTCTTGCTGACTCACTTTCACGCGGATTTCGTTGCCGGCCATATTGAGTTGCGAGACAAGGTGGGCGCAAAGATTTGCTTAGGCAAGCGAGCGCAGGCGGAATTCGAATTCCTGCCTTTGGGAGACGGCGATGTGTTGTCATTGGGGCGCGTGCGATTGGAGGCCCTGGAGACCCCGGGGCACACGCCGGAAGGCATCTCGATTCTGGTATTCGACCCGCAACACGACAAGGAGCGACCCTATGCCGTCTTTACCGGCGATACGCTCTTTCTAGGAGACGTCGGCCGACCCGACTTGCTGGCGTCGATTGGAGTTACGGCCGACGAGTTGGCGAACATGCTGTATGATTCGCTGCGCAACAAACTGCTCAAGCTGCCGGACGAAACGCTCGTCTATCCGGCCCATGGTGCCGGATCCATGTGTGGCAAATCGCTCAGTACGGAAGCCGTCTCCACGTTGGGCGAACAGCGCAAATACAACTACGCGCTGCAGCCGATGTCCCGAGAAGAATTTGTGACGATGGTTTCCTCTGAACAACCAGAGGCGCCGGAGTATTTCGTGCATGATGCGATCTTGAATCGCCAGGACCGTCCCAGCTTGGACGTTGCCATGAAGGAGGCGATGCGCGGCCTGGACTTGGCGGACGTCCTGCAATTGCAGCAACGTGGCGCTCAAATCGTGGATACGCGAGACGCGGCGGAGTTCGCCGGGGCTCACTTGCGAGGCGCGATCAATATTGGCATCGAGGGGAAGTATGCGACGTGGGCCGGCACAATTCTGAACAAGGATGTGCCGATTGTGGTTATCGCAGACGAGGAACGAGTTGAGGAGTCGATCATGCGGTTGGGTCGCATCGGGATCGACAACGTCAAAGGCTATTTGCAGGGCGGCATGGATGCGCTGCGAGATCGTTCCGACTTGCTCGCACACATTTCGCGGATCACTGCCACGGCACTGCGAGAATACGATTCCGATTTGACCGTGGTGGACGTACGCACGGCCAAGGAATGGGAGGGTGGACATTTGGAAGGGAGCGTCAACATCCCTTTGAATCACTTGGAAGACCGCATGGAGGATGTGCCAAAGCAGGGCACCGTCGTCGTACACTGTCAGGGTGGTTATCGTTCGTCATTAGCGGTGAGTTTGCTACAGCGCAACGGCTACGACAATGTGATGGACTTGGTGGGAGGCTACAAAGCCTGGACCACGTCTAAACTACCCGTCACTAGCAGCTAACCGCGGAATGAGTGAGACTGGAACAGATCGATGGACGTAGGGCTGAGCGTATTGTTTGGGGCCTGCGTGGGATTCGCGCTCGGTTTGACCGGAGGCGGCGGATCCCTGTTGGCGGTACCGCTACTGGTCTACGGGCTATCGATTTCGCCACGCGATGCCTTTGGCATTTCGTTGGCGGCGGTCGGCGCAACAGCGTTGATCGGCGTCATTCCTCGCATCCGTGATCATCGGGTGGAAGTGGGCACGGGCATTTGGTTTGCTGTGGCCGGGATGATGGGAGCACCGTTGGGAACGTGGGCCGCTGCACACATCTCCGAGCCGGCTCTGTTGATCATGTTTTCGCTGTTGATGCTGGTCGTTGCCGTAAGGATGTGGCGTCAGTCAAGCGTGTCAGCCCACAGCCTGGAGGGTACGGTGCGGCGGGCCCCTGCCTGTCAGAGAACCAGCGAAGGCCATCTTCGTCTTACATCGCGTTGCGCGATGGTATTGGCTTTGGTGGGCCTCGCCACGGGGTTCTTGTCAGGGATGTTTGGCGTCGGCGGCGGATTTGTGATTGTCCCTGCGTTGGTGCTCTTCAGTGGTATGTCGATCCACCGTGCGGTTGCGACATCACTGCTGGTCATCGTCCTGGTCAGCATTTCGGGAGTTGCGTCGCAATTGACGGCCGGACGCCACATCCCGCTCGAACTTACCTCGCTGTTTGTGTTGGGGGGAGTCCTGGGATTGACGCTGGGTGGGCGGGCCGCGCGGAGATTGTCGGGGCCGATGTTGCAGCGTGTCTTTGCCGGTGGCATCGTGGCGGTGGCGGTGTTTGTCGTCGCCCGCACCCTCGCCTAGTCAATCCGCAGCGATTCTCCACCTAGCCAATCCCTGCGACACCGCGAATCAGAAGTCGTATTGGTCAATGTTGTCGTCGGTGAAGACCATGATGTCGCCCAACAACACACTGTTTCCCTCGACCGTTTTTTCACCCAATCGTCCGGCGCGAAACGTTGTTGCCCCGGGAGTCAATTTACCGGCCGCGACGGCCTCCGCCACATATACGGTCAGATAGCCCAGATCCACGGTATTCCAGAGGACGACCGACTTGACCGTTCCATCATGGACGAAACGCTTCATGTCGTTGGGTGTCGCCAGGCCGGTGACCATGACCTGTCCCGTTTTACCGCTTTGAGCGACTGCCTCGGCCGCGCCGGAAAGGATACCGAACTGATGCCGAAGATTCCTTTTAGATTCGGGTACTTCTTGATCACGTCCTGGGCGTCGGCGAGGGCATTGCTGGCGTTTTCGCCGGGGTACTTAATTGTCACCAAGTTGAGCCGGCTCGCTTCGATCGCCGGTTTCATTGCATCAATCCACGAGTTTTGGTTGGCGGAGGTGGCGTCGGAGCTGATGATCACGACGTCGCCGGTTACATCGGGGCCGCCCACATCGTGGATCATCGTCCGCACCATCCCCTCGCCAATGGCCTGAGGGGTCGCCTGATTGACGAAGAATTCGCGGGAGTCGGGGACCCCATCGGCGTCCCAGGTAATCACATGGATGCCGGCGGCCAAGGCGTCCTTCATGGCGTTCGCCACGACGTCGGGAGCGTTGGGGGCAATGCAGATGACGTCGACGCCGTCCACGATCCACGTCTCGATCATCTCGGCTTGCTTTTTCGGATCGCCGTCGGTGGGGCCATCATAGATCAGTTCAACATCGCCCAATTCTTGAGCGGCTTCCAACGCACCGTCGTAACACGAGGAAAAGTAACTGATGCCTTTAATCTTGGGAAGCAGGCAGATCTTCAGTGTTTCTGGCCCGCTTTGATTGCTGGATGTGTCACTACCCTGACAACCGCCGATGCAGCAGCACACTGCGGCGAAAAACACGAAGCGTTGCATGAGGTTTTCCTTTTCTGCAATGTCAAACGCTGATCGTCCCCCGATTGCGGTCTCGCGATTCACTGGCGATGTTGTTGGGTGACAAGCCGGTAGGCCAGCACCGAGATTATCAACAAGCTGCCAATCACAATCGGTTTTAGCTCTTCAATACCCCAGAAACGGCTGACAAACAGGCGCGTTTCGTGGATCAAGAGCAGGCCCAAGACGGTGCCTACGATATTGCCCCGTCCGCCGAAGATGCTGGTACCTCCGACCACGACCGCGGTGATCACATCCAGTTCAAAGCCTTTGCCCGTGTCGGCCTTCGCGGTGTTAAATCGGGAGACATAAACGATCGTGGCCAAGCCGGCCAGCAAACCGGACAAGGCGTAAAGTCGAAACTTGATGCGATCTACCAGGATACCCGAAAACCGGGCTGCCTGCTCGTTGTGCCCGATCGCATAAATGAAGCGGCCACCGGCCGTACGCCCCAGATAGATGCCGAACAGCAGCGCGAGACCGGCAAACAGATAGCCTGGATAGGGCACGCCCCACCAACTGCCGCGGGCGATGTCGCCAAATCGATCGCCAAACCGCGAATAGGCTGCACCTTGACTGGCTCCTTCGGCCACTCCACGGAACATTGCGTAAGTGGCCAGCGTGACGATTAGCGGGTGAACCTTATAGCGGGCGATCAATAGGCCGTTAAGCGCTCCTCCCGCTAGTCCCACCAGCAGGCACACCAGCGACGCCACCCCGAGGCACTCGGTGGCTTGATAGCTTATCCCGAACGCGACGGCGCACAGCCCCATCGCCGACCCCACCGAGAGATCGATGCCGCCGGTGATGATGATGAGCGTCATCCCTAAGGCCAGGAGGGCAAATTCCCACAGGTGGCGTGAAAGGTACAGTTGGTTTTTCCAATTCAGAAAGTTGGGGACCAGTGACCCAGCCGCGAGCAGCAAACCGACTAGCAAGGTGCACAACACGAGTTCGTGCCACCATCGGAAAGACAGCGTCCGTGACGCACCCTTCATGGTTGCTCCTTTCGAACACGCCGGCCGCGCCGACCAAATAGGCTGTCGCTGACCACTGCCAGCATAATAAACAACCCTTGAATGGCCTTCGTCCACTTCTCGCCAGCCTCGCCGATATCCAGAAACGTCAGCACGGGACGAATCATGGTCATCAGCAGGACGGCCAATACAACGCCGGCCAGAGAGCCCCGACCGCCGGCGATGGAGACGCCTCCTACCACAACACAGGTGACCACCAGCAATTCAAATTCCAAACCAATACCCGCCTCGATTTTCGGCAGGCGCGGTACATCGACCAGGGTGGCCAGCGCGGTCAGGAATCCCGTGTACGCGAATACGAAAAGTTTCAGCCTTCGTTCGGAGAGTCCTGCCGTGGCCGCGGCATCGGCGCTGCTGCCCACCGCGTACAGTCGCCGGCCTAGGGGAGTGTGCGAAATAATGATGGCCGTCAGTGCTAAGACAACGACAGCAGCCCACACACCGATGGGTAGTCCAACGATGCCCTGTTTGCTCAGTTCACTCATTGACGGCGGAAGTCCATCAATGTTCTCACCTCGCATGATCAACGTCGTCAGCCCGCGGAGTCCGGTCAGCAAACCCAGGGTGACGATGATGGATGGCACGCGTCCGACGGTCACCAGCGTGCCAGTCGTCAAGCCGATCAACGTGCCCAACATCAAGATCAACGGCACACCGACCCAAGTGGGCCACGCCCAGTGATGCTGTGACAAGACAATTCCCATGACCGCCGCCAGGAGGGCCATCAGCGACCCCACCGAAATGTCGATTTCGGCCGTGACGATCACCAGCATTACGCCGCAAGCGACGATGGCTGTCGGTGACGAGCGAATAACAATATCGCGCAGATTTCCCGCGTGCAGGAAGCCTGGATCGATCGCCGATACGATCAAAGTGACGGCCAGGATCAGCAGGACCAGACCGAGTTCCCGGCGACGAATTATATTGAGCCCAAGTTGACGGTGCGGCGTCATGCGTCGGGTGCTCCTGCATCGTTGGCCGGCGAGATCGCCGATGTGAGACTCTGCCCGTCGGGAAGCGCCAATTCGAGAACTTGGGTTTGCTGCGCAGTTCGCCCGTCCAACTGGCCAACTAGCTGGCCTTCGCCCATGACCAGAATACGATCGCTGACGGATAATAACTCGGGCAACTCCGAGGAAATCATGAGTGTGGCTATTCCCTGGTGCGCCAAGTCCCGAATCAAACGATGGACCTGTGACTTCGCGCCCACGTCGACGCCGCGCGTGGGTTCGTCCAAAATCAAGACGCGCGGGTGGCTGGCCAACCATTTGCCGAGCACCAGCTTTTGTTGATTGCCACCCGATAGCGTCGCTGCCGGGACATCGGGACTAGCGGCTTTGACCTGCAAGTGTTCCATTTGCTCAGTCACGAGAGCGAGTTCGCGGTTCCTTTGCACAAGTCCGCCTCGTTGCAAGCGACGCAGCACGGCCAGCGAAAGGTTGGCAGCCACCGACATGGGCAAGACCAGTCCTTCGTGCTGGCGATCCTCGGGGACGAGCGCGATGCCGGCGGCGATGGCCGCAGTCACGGAGCCCGGCGGCAGAGTTTTTCCGGCCACGACGATCTGTCCCGATTCATATCCATCAATACCGAAAATTGCGCGCACGACTTCGGAGCGTCCGGCGCCCACTAGTCCAGCGAGACCGACCACCTCGCCTTGACGAACCGCGAAACTCACGTTGTGAAATGCGCCTTCGCGCGTCAACCCTTGTACTTCCAGAGCGACGGCGCCCGCGGTTGATTTGGAATCAGCGAGGCGCTCGAGTTCATGAATTTCACGGCCCACCATCATTTCGATCAAGTCGTTTGTTGTCAGATCGCGCGTGAGCACGGTGCCCACCCGCTGTCCATCGCGCAGCACGGTGACTCGATCCGAGATCTGAAACACCTCTTCCAGGCGATGACTGACATACAGCACGCTCACGCCGTCGCGCCGTAATTGGTCGATCAACCGCAGAAGCACTCGTGTTTCCCGCGCCGACAACGAAGCAGTCGGCTCGTCCATGATTAACAGACGGCAGTCGTGTCAGAGCGCACGAGCCATCGCGACCATCTGCCGCTGGGCAATCGGCAGTTCTCCCAGTGGCCGCTGCAAGTCAATCTGCTCTCCTAGTCGATCCAGAACCCGCTTGGCTTCGCCTCGCATCTGCGGCCGATTCAGCAGCCAGCCGGCGAAGCGCGTCAACTCTCGGCCGACAAACATGTTGTCAATGGCGTTCAGATCTGGAAAAGCCGTCGATTCCTGATGCATCACAGCCAGCCCAGCTCGCTCCGATGCGGCCACCGCGCCAAACGGCAATCGCATCCCAGATACGTCAACCTCGCCGTGATCGGGGTGGACCACACCTGTCAGGATCTTGATTAACGTGGATTTGCCGGCACCATTTTCGCCGCACAGGGCATGCACCTCACCCGGCGCAACCTCCAGCGAAACGTCTCGCAAGGCGTGCACGCCACCATAAGACTTGGACAGTTTTCGGATCTGCAGTAGCGGACCGTCTGCCAAGGGATTGTCCTTCACGCCAATCTGAATCAGGGTCGCCCAACAGGTCGTTCCCCGCGGGAACACATTCGAGGCAGTACGTAACGGCGTGTGCGTTATGGACCCGTTAGTTTACCTGCATCCCGTCGATGGACGAAGCCCTGGCTGTCCGGAGTCGATGGCTTCACCCAACAAAAAATGCGGACGGCCCGCATACTCGCAGCGCCGTCCGCATTACGTAGTCGTTAAACTTCAATCCAATCGCCGGCCGTTTCCAGACGCGCGATCGTTTTCATCTGTCCTGGATGTCGGTCTTCCTAGCGACGGCGCAGCCCCGCTACGCCCAGTAATCCCAGGAGCGTCAACACCAAGCTGCTCGGCTCGGGCACGACCTCCAAGGTGACACCATTGAGGATGGGGTTGTTGTCAGAAGCGAGCGGATTGACGCCTCCCAACAGGATGTTCAGGACGTCATCGCCTGCCACAAACGACTTCGTGTAAAAGACGCCCTGGCTCGTGTTCCCCATGCCTTCCTGTGTGACTTGGACATTAAAGTTGTCGACCACCAATTCGTCTTCAACAGTGATGTCAAAGCCGCGGTCACAACATTGCTCTGCAAACAGCAGTTGCAGCTTGTACTCCTGGCCCGGTGTGACGTCCAAATTGACTTCCACGCCGGGAGGATTATTCCAACGAATGGATTGCATGACCGTCTCCAGGCCGTCGTCGTTTGCCGAGTCGCCGTATTCAGGCGCGTGCCAGTCGACGATTTCATTGGCCACCGTGATGGTCGCGCCGGGACTTGAGCCCCCATCCATGCCTGCGATACTGCCGTCCGTAAATGTGGCGTCTTCCACCACCGAACCGCCTGGGCCGCCCACGTTGATGGCGTAGGCAAATTCGCCGCTGAGGTCCAAGCCCTCGCCGGGATCACCACCGGTGAATGTGCCGATCGCGCCC
This sequence comes from uncultured Planctomycetales bacterium, assembly GCA_963785495.1. Taxonomy (GTDB): domain Bacteria; phylum Planctomycetota; class Planctomycetia; order Pirellulales; family Pirellulaceae; genus CAWAVP01. The sequence goes on from CAWAVP010000030.1 coordinate 24,853, forward strand.
GATAGGACCGTGTTGGTGTCAGCCGGCGGAAGCAACGTCGTGACGTTGTACTTGGTATACAAGTCGTTGCGCACTGCCGTCAGCTCGGACGCGTCGAGCACACGGTTGTAAACGACGACTTCGGAAACGTCGGCGTCGCTTACTTCCGCTGGAAACATCCCTCCGGATACCAGACCCAAACGGCCAGGTTGCCCGACCGGGGCGGATGACACTGTCATGTCCAGTCCATTCACAAACAATGTGCTATCGCCGGCGGGCACACCCGTTGTATCTGCAACATAGACGAAGCTGGTATCGGCCGGAGGGTTGCCACCGATGAATCCATCGGCGTACGAAGAAATATTCCCACTCCACAGGCCGTGCAACCAGTTGGCGTCTTGGCCCTGTAACGTGCGGCCCTTCGTGTCACCGTAATATTGGTTAACGATAAACACGGTATAGGGACGGGCCAATGAGAGAGCGTCGTCGATGAACATCCCGTCCCCGCTTGCGCTTTCAAATCGTACCGCCGGCTGCCCATTCATCGCCGTCAGGTCCAACATGGGCTCCAATCCAGCCGTCGGTTGTGTGGCGTTGTAGCCGTTGCCACTCTTGTCCGCCCAACCGCCCACGGGATCGCCCGCAGCAGCCGGGATCGTCAACGCGGCATCTTGAAATAATGTGGAAGAATCCGACGCATCCAGCCATAGCAACAATCCGTCCGTGATCGGCACGGCCCAGGATGGTGCCGTCGTCGAGAGGCCGAAGATGGCGGCCATGACGAGCGTCCTTCGATTGATTGTCTTAAGCATCAGAGCAGCTACCCGTATGATAAGGAAACAAAAAGAAACCAGTTGACGGTATCGTGAAAGTGTATCGGCAGGGTTGTGACCAGACGGTGTGCCGCCACATCACGTTGATGCGATACTGCGACCCCCTGCCTCGACAAACGTCAACTCGTCTACGCGGACCCCGTCCCTGGCAAGTCCTCCGTATTGCTTCCGGCACCCGATGCGCCGCGCGTTCTTCGCGCGGCATGAATCCCGATGTCATTCTCGCCTAGCTAGTCGAGCCGGATCGCGTTGTCCGCAAGATGGCGTTGACGCCGTCGCAATTCACTAGCGTGACCTCAGGGAAATCAGTAGGAAATGGTGAAATTGAGGGATTTTGGGTGAATGTAGAGTCTATGTGGACTGTTGTTGGGGGTCAATATAAAAACCGGGAATTGATAAGGGCTGGAGGTTTCAATCCTTGAACGCAACAAAAAAAGGACGGCCCGAACGCTTGCGAAATCGCTCGAACCGTCCTGATTTTTCCACGCGTGCCCTGTGGTCGCTCCCAGCTCCGGACCACGGAGTGAGGGAGCGAGACCGGCACTATTTTTCGTCTAGCGCCTTCTTCACCACGTCCAGTACCTGGGGATCATCAGGTCGTGTGCGCGGTTCAAAGCGAGCGATGACGTGGCCCTGACGATCCAGAACGAACTTCTCGAAGTTCCAACTAACATCGCCGGCACCCTTGGGTTTGATATCCAAATGCGTGAGGTACTTGTACAGGTCGGCGGCGCCGTCACCGTTGACTTCGATCTTGGAAAAGAGATCAAAGCCGACGCCATAATTCTTGGAACAGAAGTCACGAATTTCATCCGCCGTTCCCGGTTCCTGCTTGCCAAACTGGTTACACGGGAATCCCAAAATCGCCAGTCCTTGATCGGAGAATTCCTCGTGCAGCGCCTGCAACTGCTTGTATTGGGGTGTCAGTCCGCACTGGCTGGCCACGTTCACGATCATGACGACTTTGCCCTGATATTTCGAGAGATCAACCTCTTTCCCATCCAGACTCTTCATTTGAAAGCTTAACGCTTCGGGTTTATCCGCCCCTGCACCCTGTCGGCATGCGTGGTCATCAACAGTGCTCCGATAATCAAAGGAAAGACCGTACGCGACATTTTAAGAACTCCTGTGATAAACTCCCACGTAGACCATCGACTCTGACCAGACCCTACCAGTTTAGTGTTCAGAGCGTCGTTGACCAGAGTGGTAATGTCGAAGGCGAAATCGGGGAACGGGAGGAAGGAAGCTTGGCATGTTGATCGTACATGTTCGCCGTTTGGCGTGGCTAGCTGTCGTGATTTTTGGGCCAGGGGTGGCACGGGCTGCGGATGTGACCGGCGGGGATGCCAGTGTGTTTGAGGGTGTCGTATTTTCCGCGCCGGCGGTCGCGGCCTATACGCACATGGACCCGCAGGGCGTTACGGTGATTCCCAACGGGCGTCTATTGACACCTCGCGGTCGTCAGATCGTTGTGGAGCCACATCCTTATGGTCTGGGCGTGTCCGACGACGGCCGTACACTGATCACGGCCAACAGTGGTACGGAACCATTTTCGTTCTCCATTGTCCGCGAACCGCTGTCAGCGGCTCCGCAGTTGCGATCGATCCCCGAGGGAGTGAAAACGGACGCGGGGATCCTGAATGCTTGTTTCATGGGGCTTGTCATCCCTCGCCACGCTTCCCAGCCGGAGTTCTACGCGTCGGGCGGGGACGATGGCACAGTAATGGTCTGGAACTACGAAACGCAACGTCGGCTGCGAACGATTTCCTTGAATCAGCCGTTTCGCGGACGCGACTGGGCCGATAGCTACGCGGGCGACATGGTATTGTCACTCGACGAGCAACACGTGTATGTCGTCGATCAGATGAATTTTCGTGTGGTCACGATCGAATTGGGCAGTGGAGAGGTCGTCGATGTGATTCCTGTAGGGCGATACCCATTTGGCGTCTGTATCTCTCCCGATGGAACTCGCCTATTTGTCGCCAACATCGGCATGTTCGAATACAGCGTGGTGGAAGGTTTTGATCCCCAGCGATTCGAAGAAACGGGTCTGACGTTTCCTCCCTTCGCCTATTTGTCGGCAGAAATGAAGCAGGGCGCCGAAGTGGAGGGCAAGCGGGTCCCTGGCCTGGGTGATCCGAACGTTCCCGAGTCGGTTTCGGTTTACACGCTGGATATTTCGACGCCGGGATCGGCGAAAGTGATCGCAAAAACAAAGACGGGCGTGCTGGTGGGAGAACGTGTGGAGGGCATTCCGGCACTCGGTGGTTCGGCCCCCAATTCTATCGTCGCGAATCACCAACACGTCTTCGTTTCCAACGGCAAGAACGACTCGATTACGGTGTTAGACGTGGCCACGCAGCAGCGCATGCGCGACATACGAATTCGCTTGCCCGCGCCACTGGATCGCATGCGCGGCATCATTCCTTTTGGGTTAGTGTTATCGCCGGACGGCAAGCGGCTGTACGTAGCGGAAGCGGGGATTAACGCGGTGGCGGTGATCGACGCCGAGTCGATGGCTGTGTTGGGGCATCTCCCGGTGGGCTGGTTTCCCAGCCAGCTCAGCCGTTTCGCCGGATGGCCGGCATCTGATGGTCGCTAATGCGAAGGGGTTTGGCGCGGGACCCAACGGAGGCCCTGGGGTCGATCTAGGCGGACGGTCGGGGATCGGTAATCTGATGCGAGGTACCGTCTCGATATTCGCCGTGCCCAGCGATGACCAGTTGGCGGGTGAGACGGCCCAAGTCCTGACCAATAATGTACGCCGCACGGCGCGGCGGCCCTGGGAACGGGGCGAGCAGAATCCGATTCCGCCCTATACCGGTGCCTACGTGTCTCCAATCAAATACACCGTGTTCATTGCCAAGGAGAATCGCACATACGACCAAGTCTTGGGCCAACTATCCGGCGGTCGAGGTGAACCGAGCTTAGCCGATTTTGGCATTGATGTGCGCGTCGAGTCGCGTTCGCGTCCCAACGATTCGCAGGAAAGTGTCAATGTGATGCCAAATCACCAGCGGTTGCGCGCCAGTTTGCTTCCTGCGACAACTTTTACTGCGATTCCGACCACTCGGCCGACGGGCATCGCTGGTTGCAGGGTGTCTATCCTGGCGTGTTTTGTGAAACGAGCACATCAGCTTCCTACGGCGGAGGGCGGCGTCACTTGATTCAGAGCACGGCGCCGGGCCGCCGTGCCGTTGTGGGATCGGCCGCCGGTTTGATTCCCGAGGATTACCCGGAGGCCGGCAGCCTTTGGGATCACTTTGATCGCTGTCGTGTGTCGTTTTTCAATTTTGGTTTGGGGTTCGAAATGCCGGCAGTAGCGGAGGGACCCGGTGACGACTACAAGCTGACGGGCGTGCGCATCGCCAGTAACTATCCGTTGTCAGCACCGCTGTTCGAGCCACGTCCCGGAGGTTCGCGACCTACAACACGAATATTCCCGATCAATTCCGCGTCGACATGTTCGAATTCGATCTGCGAGAGCGTTGGCTTTCCGGAGCTGAACCGTTCCCCTCGGTCATCACCATGTCGTTGCCCAACGATCACGGTGCCGGTGAACGTCCCGGCGAAGGCTATCCTTACTTCGCCTCGTACATGGCCGACAATGACCTGGCGCTGGCTCGAGTCGTCGATTTGCTGACACATTCGCCGTATTGGAAAGAGATGGCCATCTTCGTTACGGAAGATGACGCTCAGAATGGACGGGACCACGTTGATGCACATCGCAGCCTATGTTTGGTGATTAGTCCCTACGCCCGACGTGGGCACGTATCGCACGTGCATACGTCAATCCCGTCCATCATCAAGACGATCAATTTGATCCACGGCATACCGTATATCAACCAGTATGATGCGATGGCCAGTGATTTATCGGACATGTTTCACGCCACACCCGACCTCGCGGCTTACACGGCGGTTAAGGTCGATCCTCGGATTTTCGACCCGGATCGAGCATACGACCCGTTAGACGAGCAGTTCAATTGGGACGCGGTGAATGACTTTCCGGCACTGGATCATCCCGACGTCTTGAAACGCTGGATGGACGAAGATGCTCGGCGGCGGTCACGTTGATGCGATGGACCACCGCAGAGATACACGAATCGGTTTGCGACGCGGGAAGGCCAACGGAAAGGCGGCCATCCCCGCATCGTCATGGGAATTCAGAGCCGTGCGGTTATCGAAGGCCGCGGCGGGGGCGGCGCCACCCTAACAGCAGCCCCAGCGTCAATAGCGACCAGGTTGTCGGTTCCGGGACGGCGCTGACGGCCGCTCGAGGCCCGATTTCATAACCTCCACCACCCAGGGCGATCACAAAGTCCGTGGTAGTGAAATCCAGGTCACCGTCCCAATCCCCGTCTTCCCACCCGGCGTTATCTTCTTCGGTGTCCTCGTATTTGCCGCGCCCAGGACTTGGACCAGATCGCTACTGTTGAACTCCCCATCCAAGTTCGCGTCGCCGTAGTAGGTGTTTTTGATCGTTTCGACCCACACGGTTCGATCTGCCTCGTTGACCAATGAATCGTCATTCAGGTCGTAGCTGATGGGATTATTGCCCATCACGACTTCGTTGGTCAGTAGGTCCATATCCGTGGCATCGATGACACCGTCGCCGTTGAAATCACCCGGTTCGCCGGTGGCGCCCACACTGGCGGTGATTTGAAACTGGTACTGACGAAAACCGTACGCATCGACATTTGTCCCGCTGAGTCCCTCGATGATCGCTTCATTCAATTCGATCACCGGTGCACCGGTCGCAGCCGTGTCCGTGCCTGTCAGCCACCCGTCGACACCGGCGTCTCCAACGAACGGAACGGGAGACTGTGCCAAGTCGCTTTCGCCCAGCGGATCGGATGATAGGAAGCCGGCCAGCCAGCCGTCCTGGACTTCGAACGATTCGGTATCGCTAAACGGAAAAGTCTGGACGCCGATGTCCTCCCAATCGACGCCTCCTTCGCGTGTCGTACCGATTGCGCGAATCACGAAGTCGTCGCCCGTCTGTGGGTCGTCCACCAGAGGTTCCGCGACAAAGGGAGTAACGAGACCCGTGAATTCGCGTCCGGCGGCCACATAGAAACTCACTTCATCCGTGACACCTTTGTCCGTCCCGAATTCGGAAAAATCAAACGGACGCTCTTCATTGATATAGAGGATGTTGGTCCAGCCGTCAGGACCGCCGTCACTCATCACGTCTGCAGCTCCGGCTACATTACCGCCCGCTGGTTGTGGTGGCGCCGGACAGGCCTCGCCCACCTTGCCACCTGGATCGAGTGGTGGTTGCACATCACCGGGGGCGGCGTCGATTTGGAATTGATAGTCGCGAAATCCGTAGGCGTCGATGTTGGTTCCCGACACACCCTCCAGAATCGGTTCGTTCAGTTCGATTGCCGGCGCGGCATTTGCCGGAGTGGCCGAATAGGTCAACCAGCCTTCGATGCCGGCATCCGCAATGAAGGGAATCGGTGACAGGGCGTCGTCGCGCTCGCCCAGCGGATCGGAGGTCAGGATGCCGACGACCCAGCCATTTTGGACTGCGAATTGATCCGTGTCGCTGAACGGGTACTGATATAAGCCCCCGCATTGCCAATTCGTTCCTGCCTCACGCGTCGTGCCGATCGCTCGGATCACAAAGTCGTCTCCCGTTTCCGGAAAATCCGTGAGCGGCTCGGCGACGAACGGCGTAACGACGCTACTCGTGACGCGACTGTCGCTGACCCAAAACCGAAAGTTGGTCAGCATGCCCTGATCAGATCCCGTACCGCTAAAGTCGAACGGTATATCTTCATTGATGTAGAGAATATTCGTGCCGGAATCGACAACGCCATTGCCTGTTATTTCGGCCGTGCCCCCCGTCACCGTCTGTGCGTGCGCTGTCGCACCGACGGTGCTGATCATTAACAAAGCGACTAAATGAGATGCTCGTTTCATGGTCGTTCCTCACAATCGGCTTGGGTTCGGTCGCAATACTGCAGTTGTCATTGGGCGCGCATCGAGGCATGGCCCCTTCAATCCGGTGCACCGATCCTAAACCATTCGAACGCCATGTCAACGATTCGCGGAGTACGCCGAGGGTAGCAGCGTCTCCCTCATCCGGCTTACGGGTCGTCTCCCTCATCCGGTCTACGGGTATCGGCTCCCCTCGGGAAAACGGACGCGTGTGTTCGCACGCCTTCCCGTCATCGTTTTATTGGCGGGGTTTGGCAGATCGAGTAAGATGAGGCACGTTGGACACTCTGCGGTCCCGAGCTGGAATGATGCTCCGGTCGCGAATAGAGGCGACGTACGACAGGTTTGCGACCGAGTCGGATGACTCGATTAAGGTAGCTTTGTGCGCACGAACAACCGGACAAGGAATCAACGATCGAGTTGCTGTGCTTGGCTCGAGTCGTTGGAGACTCGCTGCTTGCTTGCTGGGGATCTGATCGCTCATTGGCGAGCCGAAGATCTCGTGACGCTTCAGGACGATGGGATCGCTGTGGCGAAGTGGGATGACTCGGTGGCCGATATCGCGGCGGTCGGCAAGGGAATGCCCTCTCTAAAGGAAGACGCATTGGGCGGACGCGCTGTCATCCAGTTCGACGCCAGCGATGGGTATGACCAGCTGATTGTTGATCGTCTGGACAGCCCGATGAGTGGCCGAGGAGATTTTACGCTCGCGGTCGTTTTCGCCACGGGCTCTGATAAGTTGGTGGGAGAAACGGGGAATTGGTTTGAGAACACGACCATCGTTGATGGCAGCAGCCTCGGGTTCGCCAACGACTGGGGGATCTCGATCAATGCAAAAGGGCAGCTCGCCGCAGGGATCGGCTATGGTAAAGGATTGTCTTCGCACACGCTCTACACACCCGATGTCTGGAACGACGGCCACTGGCACACGGCCATTTATCGTCGTTACGACGCGACGCTCAGCCTGCAAGTCGACGCTACCCCGGCGGTCGAGTTGATCGGACACGCCGATCCGTTAACAGGGCTTCATTTCTCGATGGGATCGCAGAAATTCGGTGAAAAGCCGTTCGACGGCGTGTTGGCAGATGTGCGCGTTTACGACGGCGCATTAGACGACGGTGAAGTCGATACGCTGTTGGAAGGGTTTCGTCAGTACTATGACAACGTGGTGCCCCAGGCATTTCCTGATCAATACGCGTTGGTCGAGGATCTGACCTTTTATCAGGCGGCGGGAGGGGGCGTCCTGGTCAACGATGTGGACGCCGAGGGCGACCCGTTGACAGCGGTACTTGTCGAGGAGCCACAACACGGCAAGATGACCCTTCAGCCGGACGGTGCGTTCTTGTATGCGCCGGCCAAGAACTTTTTTGGCACCGATAGCTTCACCTACACGGCCAACGATTTTCGCGCATCGGAACCGACGATGGTGATGCTGCAGATCGCTCCGTCCTACGATCCGGTAGAACCGGTGGCTGATGTCTACAAGGCGATCCCTAACCAGCCGCTGCGCGTTGCCGCATCCGAGGGTGTGTTGGCCAATGACCTGAACGTCGATTTGGCGGACTTACAGGCCCTGTTGGTCGACAACGTGTCTGCCGGCTTCCTGCAATTAGGTGTGGACGGCTCGTTTGAATATGACCCGCAGGGATTCGCTGGAGTGACGACATTCTCTTACCAAATCGACGACGGAACGCAGCGGTCCGTGACCAGCCGCGTGACGTTGGTCGTCAATACACCACCTGTCGCCGCCGACGATCAGTTGACAATCGAGGAAGACGGATGGCTGACGCTGGATGCCGAATCAGGCGTGCTGCACAACGACGTTGATCAGGACGGGGACATTTTGACCGTGACATTGGTCGATCCGCCCGCGTACGGTGTGTTGTCCCTGGACTCCACGGGGTCGCTGGCGTACTCCCCGCAGCGTGATTTCTTTGGCCAGGACGAATTCACATATCAAATAGACGATGGGACGGATGTTTCGCCTCTGGCGACGGTCAGGATCGTGGTCGAGGCGATCAATGATCTGCCGGTCACTCGCGCCGACGGCTACGCAGGGTTACCGGACCAGCCGTTGATCGTTCCGGTCGATCGTGGCGTGTTGGCCAACGATGTGGACGTCGATGCGCCGCAGTTGGCGGCACATCTGGTCGATGGTCCCATGCACGGTAGTCTGCAGTTGAACTTAGATGGCTCTTTGGAATACGTGCCCCAACGTGGTTTCATTGGCGACGACACGTTTTCGTATCGAGTTAATGATACGATCGCGGATTCTGCCGTGACCACGGTCAATCTAACGATTACACCGACACCGGTAGTGATCAGCGAATTCATGGCCACCAACGCGAGCTTCTTGGATACGCGCGTGGCGTTGCATCCGGGTGAGGAAATGATCCAGGAATCGCTAACACCGGACTGGATCGAGATCGCCAACCGTGTGAGTCAGACTGTCGATCTGACAGGAATGTACCTGACCGACGATCCCGACTTACCTCACAAATGGGCGTTTCCACCAGGTACGACGGTTGCACCTAATGGTTATTTGATGGTGTACGCTTCCGGACTGGATATCCAGGATCCGGCGCAGGATCAAAATGGAAGGCTGCATACCAACTTCACGCTAGGCCGCGACGGTGGATACTTGGGCTTGATCTTCGGTCAAGACACGGTGTTAAGTGAGTTGGCGCCATCATACCCGCCGCAGCGAGTCGACGTTTCGTACGGGGAAGTGGACGGCCAATTTGCGTATCTGCCTGCACCGTCGCCGGGGGACGCGAATACGGAAGGTCTTCCAGGGTCGGTGGCCGATCCGGTCGCAAGTGTCGGGCACGGCTTCTTTAACGAACCGTTCACGGTCGAAATCACCACGCCGACGATTGGGGCGATGCTGGTATATACGACCGACGGGAGCGACCCAACGCTGTCACATGGGACGCAGGTGGCGCCCGCGTCGGAGGATGTGTCGCCGCGAGCGGTTGTCTCCATCGAAGGAACCACGACCCTGCGGGCCGCTGCCTACAAGCCGGGGTTGCTGCCAACAACGATTGATACACAGACCTATCTGTTCACGGCGGATATTGTGCAACAAAGCGTACTTTCCTCGACGGTCGTCGACGATCCTCAATGGGGGCCGCAACTGGAATCCGCTCTGTTAGCTCTGCCGACGATCTCGCTGGTAACCGAGGGTCGTGTCTCGCTGACCGAGACGGGGACCTCGGTGGAAATGATTTTTCCCGATGGTACGCCGGGATTTCAGATTGACGCGGGAGTTGAGCACTACGGCGGTCACAGCTTGAATTCGCCAAAAAAGAATATGCGGTTGAGTTTCAAGTCGAAATACGGCGAATCGTCGTTGGTTTATGATCTGTTTGGTGACGGCGCGACGGATGAGTTTCAACAATTGCTCTTACGGACGGGCTCGCACGACACGTTCTTTTGGACGCATCCCGCTGGTGGACGTGGGAATTATCTGCGCAATCGTTGGGCCTTCGATCGGCAATTGGAGATGGGCCAATTGGCTCCTCACGGTCGCTACGTGCACGTCTACATCAACGGCACTTATTGGGGAATGCATCATTTGATGGAACGTCCGAACGCCGATTTTATGGCGTCCTATTTGGGCGGTTATAACATTCAATACGATGCCTTAAACGCCGGTACACCGATTGATGGTACGTTGGACGCGTGGCGCGAGATGGAACGCACAGAGGTCATCGACGACTACACGCAACTACAACAATACTTGGATGTCGATAACTATGCGGACTATATGTTGCTTCAGTTTTTCTGTGGCAATGATTGGGATTGGAACACGAACCAAAACTGGATGGCGGCGCGAAAACGTGAGCCGGGCGCCGGCTACATCTTTTTTGCTTGGGATAGCGACGTTATTCTGCGGTCGACGCCGGGCGCCAATGTGATCAGTCGAGGTGGCCCCGACAATCTTTGGAACCTTCGAGGTGGCGTCAAACAGCATCAGGATTTCCGCATGCTGATGGCCGATCGTGCACTCAATTATTTTTACGACGGCGGTATGTTTAGCGATGAGCGACTTCGCGAAGATTTTACTGCTCTGGCCGATCAGATTCGTTTGCCCATGATTGCCGAGTCCGCTCGCTGGGGCGGTCGCAGTTACACTCCGCAAACGTGGGAGTCGGCCGTTGAATGGCTGTTGAATCGGTACGCTCCGCAAGGACCAGGTGGCCGTGCCGAAACGGTCATCGAACAACTGCGACGAGCGAAGATCTATCCGTCCATCGAATGCGCCGACTTTCAGGTGAACGGCCAGGTGCAAAACGGCGGACCACTCGCCGTTACGGACCGGCTCACATTGGCGGCCGAGGCTGGAGTCGTCTACTATACCCTGGATGGTAGCGATCCACGCCAGCCTGGTGGTGAATTGAATCCCGCCGCGCGCATCGCCGACATGGCCGCAATACAGCTTGACCGTACCACGACGCTCCGCGCACGCGCACTGGACGGTGACGAATGGTCAGCCCTGCGTGAGGTCACGTTTCGCTACAACATTGTGCCTGCCGACGCGACGAACTTGCACGTCGCCGAGGTGCATTATCATCCGTCTGATCCGACCGATCGCGAACGGGTAGCCGGTTTTAGTGACGCCGATGATTTTGAGTTTATTGAACTTGTCAATGTATCGGACTCCGCCGTCGACCTCGCGCAAGTCCGTCTGGCAACGGCCTTGGTCGACGGCAATGTGGAGGGCGTCGAATTCGACTTTGCTAGAACGGACATCACCGAACTGGCCCCTCACGCCCGTGTTGTGATTGTCGAAGATCTGGCCGCCTTCGCGGTACGCTACGGTCAAGTTGTCGGTGTGGCCGGGCAATGGACGGGCGGATTGAGCAACAGCGCCGAGACCATCTCGCTGGAGGTCTCGGGTGCGCTGATCCAGCAATTCAAGTACTCCGATCGATGGCAGCCGACCACCGATGGCGGCGGCTATTCGTTGCAGGCGATTGACGAGTCGAGTACCGACTTGGAGTTGTGGCAACTTGCTGTTGGTTGGCGAGCCAGCCCACAACCGGGCGGGACGCCAGGCAGGGGTCCCGATCCCACCGTGATTGCGGGGGACGCGAATCATGATGGAGTTTTCAATTCCAGCGACCTCGTCCTGGTGTTCGCGGCCGGACAGTACGAAGACCAAATTGTGGGCAACTCAACGTGGGAGCAGGGGGACTGGAACGAAGACGGAGACTTCACGACGGCCGATCTGGTCTTTGTGTTTGCCGCCGGGCATTACGTTCCTGCCGCTTTACCGCCGACGCCTGATACGTTTTCCACATCGACGACGGAACCGACGTCGTTGTGGAGAGACGGCTTATCGATGTTGGGCATTGACCGAAAGCCGAGCTCTGACGACACGACTCTACCCGTGGACACGTTGGAAACGAAAACTCAATCAGCCTTGCTGCCCACGGCGCCGTCGACAAATTCTGGGCGATGTTCTAATTGCTGCGCGAGTGGCACTCGAATGAACGTCATCGCGTCCGTTTGCCGACGCCATTTTGCAGGAAGGCAATGTCAGTTAGCCGGCTGTTTTAGGTACTGATCAAACCACGCGATGGTCTCGCGGACGAGGATTGCACGATTCCCCTCTCCCTCTAAACCATGGCCTGAGTCAGGAAAGACGATCAATTTGCAGGGAACGTGTTCGCGTTGGAACGCGTCGTCGATCCAATGACCATGTTTGGCGGGAACCAGTTCGTCTTTTCCTCCCATGAAAACCAACGACGGGGCATCGTCAGGACTGACATGTACCAGCGGCGAATTCTGTTTGGCGTCGTCCAGCGGCAGGTTCAAGGCGGGGAAATTCCGATAGACGGGCAGAGATTCTTCGGATTCCCACGCCATGACGCGTAAGTCAGTTGGAGGCACCAGGGCGACGACCGCAGCGACGCGACTGGAGACGGTACTCAGCTCGTTTTGATCCTTCGTCTCGCCATCGTCGCCCGTTGTGCCCAACATCAAGGCCAGGTGTCCGCCAGCGCTCATTCCCATGGCCCCGATTCGATCGGCATCAATGCCAAGGGTTTTCGCGTGTTGACGCGTGTACCTTACGGCTTGGCGGACGTCCGCGACGGCTTCGGGCAGCGAGTAGCGAGGGCTGCTACCGTGCCGCACGGCGATCACCGTATATCCGGCCTCGAGGTAAGGCAAAAAAAGGCCTCGCACCTGGTCTGGAGGAGACCACGAGGAAAACCAACCGCCGCTCATCATGAACATAATTACGGCATCGTTCGGTGAGCCTTCCGGCCGGAACAGGTCCATCGTAAGTGCTAACCCGTCCTTATGCCCGTACACGATGTCGGGTTCAATCGGCTTTTCAACAGTCTGTCCAAGTCCAACGCGGCAGGACAAAATCGCCGTTACGACAAACAACATGACGCTTACCAAATGGGAACGCATAGTAGGCCTCTTGTGTGATGATCTAGATCTCCAACATCGCTTCACGCGCATCACCAAAGCTCGTCAGTTGGATGCCAACCTTGTCCATCATTGACAGGAATAATCGGCACATCTGACGATCCGGTTTGTCGCGATAGTCAAGCACGCGTCCCCCTTGGATTCGCCCACCGCCGCCGCCGAGCAGTACGACCGGAAGTTGCGTGGCATCGTGGCTACCCGTAAGCATGCTCGAACAAAACAACAGCATTGAATTGTCCAAGGCCGTCCTTTCTCCCTCCTGGATTGCGGCCAATTTCCGAGCGATGTAGGCCAATTGCTCTACGAAAAACTGATTCACTTTCAGCCAATCCGCGGTATCCGAATGCGAGAGTAGGTGGTGAATCATGTAATCAACGCCCAGATTCGGGAAACGCAAGGATGAATGGTCGTTGTTCAGTTTGAGGGTCCCGACTCGCGTCGTGTCGGTTTGAAACGCGAGGATCAAAATGTCGCACATCATCCGCATGTGCTCACCGATATCTTGCGGGATTCCGTCCGCGGGCCGCGGGATGTTGGGTTCTCGCAGGGTTGGTCGCCATCCCTGCAGCTCTCCCCGAGTTCCCGCTTGCTCGATCCTTTGTTCTACATCGCGGACCGCATCCAGAAACTCGTCCAGCTTTCGCTGGTCCGCAACACTAATTGCACGCCTCAGGTCGCGAGCGTCTTCTAGCACCGCGTCCAACACGCTTTGATCTCCTTGCTGGACCTCGTCCTTGAATAATCGATCAAAGGCCAGTGCGGGATAAAGTTCCAGCGGAGTTGGCGCCGTGGGGGAGCTCCAGGAAATATGCGAGCTGTACAGCATCGAATAGTTTTTGTGCACGGACGGATTCGATTTCTCGCATCCCAGTACTAGGCTCGGAACTTTCGTCTGTTTGCCAAACCGCTGCGCAATCAGTTGGTCAAAGCTGGTGCCGGAGCGGATTTCCCCACCAGAGGCCAGAGGAGCTCCAGATAAAAGATTGCCCGTTTGCGAGCTGTGGATGTTGCCTTTCAGGGCTTGCTCGTTGTACAACCCCCGGATAAGTACCAGATCTTCCCGCAGGTCGTGCAGCGGGGCAAGCACTTTGCCGAGTTCCATCTGGTGGCCTTCACCTCGAGCCCACCATTCCTGGCTGTGAAAGCCGTTGCCGGCAAACAGCACGGCGGTGCGTACGGGAGGTTGACTGCCGGGATGACGATCCGTTAATTCGTCACCCCAGACCAAACGCGATTCCAGCCAAGGGAGGGCGACGGTGACGCCTACCCCGCGAAGAAACGTCCTGCGACTCAGGTAGTGCATCGTTGACTCCTTATGTTAAACACGACATTGCTTTGCGCCGCCTCCACCTCAGGCCACTACGGAGTCAGCTGTGTTGCATGGGGCTTTGCGGCCGTGCGTATATGCGTGAATTGATGACCAAGAATAATGGCTTCAACGGCCGTTCGAATTCGATAATCGTGGGCTTCCAGTTGCGTTTGCATCGTCGTTAATAGCGGTTCGTCGGATAGTTGTACCGCTCGACCCAAGGCGTAACCTAGCAGTTTGCGGCAGAATTGGCGAACGAAATCGGCTCGTCGTACAGTCATCACGTAGGCCCGCAAACCGCTCAAGCCGTCTAGGGGCGTGCCATCGGCCAAGCGAGTGGACGTGTTGATCGAGGGTTTCCCGATTGCGCCTCGGCGGTCGCGGCCAATGCCATCGAACGCCTCCAGAGAAAATCCCAAAGGGTCAATCCGTGTATGGCACTTTGCGCAGGAGGCATTGGCGCTGTGTTGTTCAATCAGCTCACGTTCCGTCAGGCCTGCGGGCACGACGTCGGGCAATTGCGGAACACCCTGGGGAGGACGCGGCAAGCGGTCGCCGAGCAAGACCTCACACACCCAGTTGCCTCGTAGAATAGGACTTGTCCGTGAGGCTCCCGATTGTTTTGCCAGGATGCATGCCATACCCAGTATGCCGCCACGCCCGTGTTGCTTGACCGATTCCACACGCTGCCATTCTTGATCACGTACTTCGTGTATGTTGTAGAACTTCGCCAAGTCGCCATTAACGAAAGTATAATCGGCATCAACGATGTCTAGTACGGAACCATTGCGTTGAAACAAGTCTGTAAAAAAACGTATCGGCTCTTCGTACATCGCTCCACGCAACGCAGCGAACTCAGGGAAAACCGTTTCACTCTTTTCGTCGAGCGTATCGAAGTCGTATACGTGTAACCACTGGCAGGCGAATTCGGTTGCGAGCCGTCGGATGCGTGGATCCGACAACATGCGGTCTATTTGTGCCCGCAATTCGTCCGTATTGTGTAATCGGCCGGTGGCTGCCGCCGCTTGCAGTTCCTCGTCCGGCAACGACGACCACAGGAAATAACTCAATCGCGACGCCAATTCCCAGTCGGTGATCGCGTGCGTCGCGGGGACCGTTGTGACCGTTGTCCTTGCGTCCGATGGTTGCCCCTGCGTACGACTTCGTTCGGTTCGATACAGGAATGCGGGCGACGTTAACACTCGCGTCAATAGAAGACGTACCGCTTCTTCATGTTCGATGCCCTCCGAGCGTAGAATCCGATTCAAGCGACGCAGATCGTCAACTTCTCGGTCAATTAGGGGCCGGCGATACGCTTGTGCAGCGAACTTGATCACCGCGTCTACATGCGTGGCCTCGGTGTCCAGTAGCTGCTGGCGAAACTGCTCAGCCCGGTCCAGAATCGGTTGACGCAGAGGTTCAAACGCGGAAGGATCCGCATCCTGAGTAGCGAACTGCCAAAGCTGCTCAAACGCGTCGACCAGCGTCAGGGCGTCGCGACTGACATAATGCAATTGATCCCAGAGACGATCTAATTCCGCGGTTTGTTGTGGGGTCAGCAGAAGTCGACGCAGGTGGTCATCTTCGCGGTAAAAAAGTGTCAGCGTGACGACCTCGTCCACCGGCACGATCCGTGTATAGCAGAGCGCTGCCGGGAACAATTCGCGAAACTCATGCAGATCTTTTTCAATGCGCGATCGCATTGAACCGGTTTCGGCCGTAATGAGCGGAAGATCCGGATGAACGCCGTTTGGGCATTCCGGCCGCGTGGTCGTCGCCGAAACCTGCGCGACACCTCGACCATCCTCGGTCGGATCGAGTGCTGCCGTCGCGACGAACTCGGTGCCCGCCAACAAGTCGGCAGGCAGGCGAATTTCCAGGCAGCTGGGAGTCGCGACGCTTAGGCTTTGACGGTTGGGCGGCACTGCGCCCTTTCGGTCGTGAAAAGATTGGTATCGATACCCCATGTCTCGATCTGGGCTTCGACTGCGACGGGTAGCCCGGCTGCGTCCGCGTGTGATGTCTTGTCCGCCTCTCGCGTTGTGTAGCGTCGTGCGGCGATCATCAGTGGACCGCGGAACGACGCCAGTTGTCGGTAGAGCTTGGCATCTGGCGAATCGTCGTCGGTGGGACTCCCGTTTGAGAGGAGTGTCTGGAGCTGATGGCCCAATGTCGCGCGTTCCTCGGTGCTTTCCGCAACTTGCCAACGAGCGAGCGAGGAATTGGGTGGGATGAGCTGCTCGGTCGAATGCTCGTCGCTCACCGGTTCCGCGTAGAAATGCCAGACGCCCGCATTGCCCCAGGCGTCCGCATGTGGATTGCCCGTCAGAATGTCATGCGACAGATCGGCGGCCAGATTCCATTGTCGCCCTTCGCGATTCTGTTCCACTAAGTTCAAGTCAATCGATGTCAAATCACAGGCGTGATTGCCATCGCGGGGGCCGATCAGCAACGACACAAAATCGCCCGGATGAACAGCCAACTGCGGGATCGGGCCAATGCGCACGTTTCGATCTCCTTGCGCCGTACCCGCGGCCAGCCGTCGTCGATGCGTGCCACGTCGCAACTCCAACGTCCAAGTAACGCCGTTGCCACATTCGGGATGGGCGTGCCGCACCTGACCTTCCACTCGGACTACCATGTCGCTAGGACTGCGCCAGCCGACTGCTGTTCGCAATGTCGGCGCAGGATGCACGGCAACGCTGTGGGGCGGCATGTTGCCGGGAATTCGCACATGCTGCTCAGACGAATTCGTGACCAGATTGGGTGTGTCAGCGCCCGTCCCCCATCCCTGGATAAAGTCATATCCCGCTGCCTGCGATATCGGCGTCGACAAATAGCCGTCAATGTGTGCCGGTTGGTCCGGACTTACTCCTAGGTATTCGAGCCAAATCCTCAACACGCGCTCGTCAAGTCCATGAGTTGCAGCAAGGGTGGTCGGATCCGTCGGCCGGTCTCCCTCCAATGACTCGGCAGCGACTGCCAAACACGCTTCCGCACTCGCAAATAATTGTTGCCGGAGAATCGTAAGCTGCCTGGCAAGGTTACGAACGTCCCTTAACGCGATATCGGAGCGTCCGGCACGACGAATCGAGGTTGATGCCAGACGAGTTTGCTGCGTGGTTCGTCGTTGCCCGCATTTGACGCCATGAGATAGAGCGTGATTTCACCGTCTTCGCTTTCGGGCATGTTTACGCGAACATCCTGTCGTGTCACGAGCGGGCTAATGGATTCCTGCCAGGCCCTGGGGCCTCCTACCTTGCCAATGTGTCCAACGTGGCCAAAGGTCCAAAGTCGGTTTTGCCAACGACTAATCTCCTTGACCATCGCATCAACGTCACCGATGTCAGCATCTCGCCACCGACTCCGTAGCGGATCCAAAAGTAGCGAGGGTCGTTGGCTATTCAACGCGGTCCAGAGTTGACCGAGATACTTGGAACTCAAACCACGCCGATTGGCCACCGATTCAATGCTGGTCTCGCCCGTGCGAAGCCCATCACGTTCGTTGAGTGTCGCTGACAGATATGCGCAAGGGCAGTCGTCCGCCGTCGGCCGACTCCCACACCAAGCCCTGCAAGTGGACCTGTGAACTCTCCATTGGCTCAGTGTGATCGCGATAAAAATTGCGAATCTGGCTCAGAAGTTCGTTGGTCCAGTCGCGTCGAGTTGTGTACTGCGAAAAGCCAATGCCGTCCGGCAGCAGTACGGCATGCGACGCAATCTGCTTCGCCGCATCGAGGTACTTGGTGAGCACAGAGGGCGACATGACCAGCGAGCTGCCGGTATTGGTAAAACCTTCTCCTGCGCCGCCGTCGGCGGGAAACTCTTTGCCGGCTGCATCGTTGCGATCCCCGTCAAATCGCGGACCGTATACGTGTATTGCGCGTTGTTCAGTCGACGCAACACAACGGGTCCTGGATCCCCCGCTTGCGCGATCGCTTCAAAATGCAAGTACTTGCCGACCCAAGTACGCAGTTCGCGTCGCTCCTCAGCCGTTGGTTGACGCGCATCTTGTGGTGGCATCTCACCGCTGTCTAATTGTTCGGCTACGCGCTGCCAAATGGTCGGCTCGAGACGCACGAGAGCCAGCGTGCGGAACCGCTCTAAGTCCAATTCTCCTTCGCGGGTCTCGGTCGAATGGCATTCCCGACAGTACTCCGTGAGCAGCGGACCGATGCGTTCTACAAACTCGGTCTGCAGACCATCGACCGACGTCGTCTCTTCCGCAGCTGAAAGGGACACCGCGAAGATGCTGAGTAGCGGGAGCCAGATTAAGAGATAGTAGCGCAGCCTTCCGCCTGAAAGCATTTGCAGCACGGCGCGTTCCTTCGATGGAGGCAGCTCACAGCCGTGCGGGAGAAGGTGATATTCCGTACAGCCAAAGCTGCGAGTAAAGTCATGTCGCCACATCAATTAGGTTATCGGAACAGCATCGAGAAACAAGAGGACGGCCATCGCCGCCACCGTCATCTATATCCATTGGCTGTCGTCGTCTTAGGTCGAGTGCGATATTCAAGCCGTCACTGTGGTCTGCCGTTCCCGGCCTACGGGGGGTGAGGTGAGGTTTGATTTGCACTGTGGCAATCCATGGGCGAATCCGTCCTTTCAACAATAGGAGCAAGACGAAAAGCCCACGATTGGGCTCAGGCGTTGCGTTGACGGTGGCCGGACAGAGAAGGGGCTCGCCGACGACGGCCGGGATTGAGGGCTGCATGATTGAGGATGCTATCAGCCCTCGTCCCGGACGCTTTCCCCTTCAGCCGACCCTCCTGTGAATCGATTGCGGACGAAGGAGATCACCATGAGGTGGACGAGACGTCGCACATTTGAGTTGCTGGAATCGCGAGAATGTCTGAGTAGCGTTGGCTGGGACGGCACAGGGCAGGGCAACGCCTCGCTAAGTTACTACATTGGTGACGTGCCAAAATCGATTGACGAGACTGCGTTTCGTGAGGCGATTGATGCTGCTTTCGCGGCATGGGCCGATGTGGCGGATTTAAACTTTACCGAGACGACTGTGCCCCGGCAGCGCGATTCCATCGACATTGGATTTACACCGATCGATGGTCCCGGCGGCACACTGGCACAGGCGTATTTGCCGGACGACGTGAACTATGGCCGCATTGCGGGCGACGTTCAATTCGATAGTGCGGAGAGCTGGGAAATCGGCAATGCGTTGCGAGGTTCCGCTACGGATCTGCTATTGGTGGCCGTGCACGAAATCGGCCATGCGCTCGGTCTAGAACATTCGGACAACCCTGCGGACGTGATGTATCCCTCGGTTTCGCCCAATGCAGCGTTTCACGGGCTAAGCATGGGCGATACGAATGCCATTCTGTCGCTCTACGCTCCTCAACGTATTCAGCTCCTGGGCGATCTGAACAACGATGGTCGCCTCTCGGATGCCGACATCGACGCGCTGAACTCGCGCGTGCGCAACAAAGTATTCGATAAGACCTTCGATCTGAATGGTGACGGTCGACTTGACAAGTCGGATCGCGACAAGTTGGTCGAAGTCATCTTTGGTACCAGCTACGGCGACGCCAACCTCGATGGCTTTTTCGATTCGACGGATCTAACCATATTTATTCGGTCCGGTTACTATGAATCGCGAACGTATTTTATCGCCACGTGGTCTACCGGCGACTGCAATGGTGATGGTCGATTCGATAGCGGTGACCTAGTCTTTGCTCTTCAATGGGGACGCTACGTGTAACCACGGAGTGAAATGTTGCGAAGCATCCGTCGGCGATTCTGGACGTGCACGGTGCGAGTGCGACAACGAAGTGTTGTGCGCCGGTGTTGGTCTAGGTTCTTACGTATCCAGCGGAAGGGCGGCTTGTCGTGCGAAGAGAAGGTCACACAAGTTCGGGTCAATGCGGGATGAAGACGGCCGAATCTTCGCGGACTGTCGGCGACGCGCCGATACCCAACTGGCCGCGAAGACGGCAGCGGGCACAACCAGCGAGATGCCGCGCAAATACCAAGATTTGCCATCCAGTTCGGACAGCATCGCGGGTGACGGCTCCGTAGCCGCAAAGGTAGATGCCGTCGTGGACGCGTCGGCGGAATGTGCATTGCGACGCTGCTCGTTTACATCGATCCAAGCCGCCAATTCCCCGGCAGGCCCAGCGATTTCGAATGCGCGGAAGACGCCCAAGCTGGCTTCGATGAAAACCGAATCTGCGGACGCCGTAGCCAAGCTGGACTGATTCTGTGCCCAAGCGTCAAAATGCATTTGCGGCAATTGATGTGACTGGCCCATAGCGATGGTTTCGGCAACATCGTGCGCCAGATCAATTAGTCCACCTTCACCGGATTCGCAAAGAGCCAGTTGCTCCGCCTCCGTAAGCTGGTAAGAGCCATCCAGAGACTCCGTTCCATCCGCAAGCGCTTTCGGCGTTTCCTCCACTTGCAGGTCATCGTAGGACAGACTTTCGTCGCCGGGAAGAAGTACGGTTGAATCGTCTTCGGTGAAGTCTTCGGCAAGTGGCTTATGGAGATCACCCGCTGTTGAATCCTCTTGTCGCAATGGGACATTACGCAGATCGTCGTAGCGGCGCAGATCAATCAGTCCTCCGTCGGGGTGATCGAGCAGTTTGCCCTCTTCGATCTCGGTAACGCGTTCCCAAGCGAGAAACGGATGCAGTTCAAGTGTTTGCAGTTTATTGGTGGGCAGATCGAGTGGTGTGCGCGGGATGGCGGAGCGCGCCAGGGCGGAGGCAATGATGGCCTCCCGTTCGCTTGCTGGATGTTGCGCCGCAACGGCCTCTGAATTCACGCGGATTTGGGGAGTCGGTGACACGGACGAACTTGCTGCCGCCGCATTGTTGGCGAGCAAGGAATCCGCGGGTTGCCAAGGAGTACGATCCGAGCCAGCGACGGCAGGGCGTGCCACTGGCGGGCTGCCCAGGGACGCCACCGACAATGGCAGATTCAAGTTCGACGCAACTAACGATGCGCCTTGTGGTGCTGCTGTTACGAGAGAGATTTGTACGATACGCAATGGAACCACGATTTCCGGAGTCGGCCAATTCACCAGCAAAATGCCCTGACTCGGGCGGCTCGCCGACTGGAATGGGAGATCATAGTGAATGAACTCCTGCGATTGGTCGTGGAACCGATCGTTGTCGTGAAGTTCCAACGCGTCCTCGCTATCCTTGAAACCGGGTGTAGGACGAAAATCGTCAAAGTCGGCGACGGTTCGTACCGCATTGAACGAGGCAGGCGCGAGAACCTCGCGCGTTTCCAGGTGTTCTCGGCCGTGGATCTGCGTCTCGGCATGCGACTCCACATGACTCCGGTCCTGTAAATTCCAGTCACCGACAAACCCACGTGAGATCGATAGCAATTCACGATGTTCCAAGTGTTCGATTCCGAGTCGAACACGATTCGATCGGTGGGCGATTGATCGTTGGTTTAATGACATCTGACGATCCTACGGAGCCCCGTTACCTAAGTACGATTTGGACGACGCAAGGCGAGTGGCTTGTTCGTACGAAATGATTCCCTTGAATGCATCTGGCCAGGCTCGGACGAGCGGCAATTCCATCCCGGCGTCGACCGCCTCACGTAGCATATCCACAACCTGAGTATCCTGTGCGGCGACCCAATCGCGTTGCGATGCATCGTCGCGAACCAAGTTGGCGGCCTCTGCCAATTCCTCAGCAATCGCAAACAAGCGTCGCGGATCGTTGGGCCATAGTTGCCGACGGGCGATTGCGGCGTCCGCTGCTGCCGTGGCGTTGCCAATCGCCCGCAACGCACGTCCATAATTGTAGAGGTGTTTACTCAAATATTCACGATATCGCGCCGCTTGTGGTGCGGCCTCAAAGGCCGTCCGCTGAGAATCAACCGCAGCGGCAAATGCCGAAGTTGCCTGCTCATCCTGTTTTAACGCTTGCAGAGCAATGCCAAGGTTGTTGTAGATGCCGCCCAGCAGGCTGCGGTCGTGGATGTCGTC
Source organism: uncultured Planctomycetales bacterium (assembly GCA_963785495.1). Taxonomy (GTDB): domain Bacteria; phylum Planctomycetota; class Planctomycetia; order Pirellulales; family Pirellulaceae; genus CAWAVP01. The sequence continues at coordinate 47,330 of CAWAVP010000030.1, forward strand.
GGGATGTTGTGCGACAAGGGATTTTTGCAACTTGAGGGCTTGGCGGTACGATTGCACGGCTTCCTGAGGCCGACGTTGTTCGGTCTGAAGCGACCCAAGGTTGTTGTAGCTGAGTGCCAAGTCGCTGCGATAGACGTTGAGCGTGGGCGCGGCAGCAACCAGACGCGTCTGCAGTTCGATGGCCCGCCCGTAGGCCGCTTCCGCATCCCTCAGCTGCCCGGTTTTCGAAAGCAACGACCCAAGGTTGTTGTGGGCGAGTGCGAGCGAGTTTTGATATTCGATGGACTTCGGATATCGGTCCATGAGTTGTTCGTAGTGGCGCCGCGAACTCTCGTACGACTGAAGTGCTCGGGCCGGGTCGGATTCAACAAACAGGCTTGCCAAATTGTTGTACGCGGTCGCCAATCGCTCAAGATATGTACGTTCTTCCGGGTACAAATTCGATAACCGTTGATGAAATTTGATCGCTTGTTCATAGCCCTGCTGCGCGAGTTCACGTTCACCGGACTGTTCACGGAGCAAAGCGAGATTCATCGAAGTCACCGCCAGGTCCGCTTGGAACTGGGGAATGTCGGCGAACTCGCGGACGAGCGCCGATTTCGCCAGAACCGCTTCCTGATATGCATCCATGGCCGCAGGTGTGTCGCCCATTTCCGCGTAAAGAAGTCCTAGATTATTCTGGCATAGGGCCAGTTGTCGCTGGTAATCGGGAACGGCGGGGTTTTCATTAGCCAGGTCACGAAACCAACGCAGCGCCTGACGGTAGGCTATCACCGCTTGATCACGAGAGCCGAATTGGGTGTGAATCTTTCCGATCATGCCACTGGCGGCGGCGTAATCGGCACGCAGCGACCGGTCGTCAGACACTTCGCGCAAAACTTTTGATAGTACGACAGTAACTCCTCCAAAAAGTCGCGACGAATGATTTCGGCTCCAGGCACGGCTGCCAATTGCACGGCAACGTTCGTGCCCAAGTCGACGATATTGCGGGCTTGTTGAAAATGCTTTTTTGCGCGCTGCAAATTGTGCGCTGCAACGATGTTCGCTCGCGCCACGAGCAATGTGCTAATGGCCAACGCCAGCAACACCAGCACTCCAACGGACGTGGCCGTAATCACCGTGCGACGATGCCGCCGCGCCCATTTGGTGAGGCGATCGATGGCGGTTGGTGGCTTAGCAATCGTTGGCCGACCTTCGATGAATCGAGACAGGTCTTCGGCAAATTGTCTGCTCGTTTCGTAACGGTCTTCACGCACTTTTGAAATGGCTTTGAGAATAACCGTTTCTAGGTCAGGGGGAATGCTGGGGCAGAGTGAGCGCGGCCGTGGTGGCTCTTGCGATTCGATTTGAACAAGCAACGTCCGTGAATTGTCCTCGGGGAAGGCCGTGCGCAGCGTCAGCAGTTCGTACAGCGTGATTCCGAGGGCATAGATATCGGTGCGATGGTCGACAAGTGCTGTTTTGCCCAAGGCCTGCTCTGGACTCATGTACCGCACCGTACCCAACAGGTCGCCCGGCGACGTCAGCGTTGTATCGGATTGGCATCGTGCCAGGCCAAAGTCGGTGATCCAGAGTTTGCCGTCTTTGTCGAGCAATAGATTGGATGGCTTGATATCGCGATGTACGACGCCATACTCGTGGGCGGCATGCAACGCCTCGGCGGCTTGCATGCCAAGGCGGGCGACCGTTTGATAATAGGCCCGGTGAGTTCCGGCCGTCGACGTCAGGAACGAAACTGCGGCGATGTCTTCCGCACCACGAGTATCTCGTATGGCGGCGTTTGTGTCGGCTACAGTCGAGATGTTGGTGACCGGTCGTGTGTGTGCCGACATCATTGCGGTCGACGAGGGTTGTACTTGGACGGATACGTCGCCACGCTGTTGTGCAATCGCGCGATCCAATGGCTGCCCGTCGATCAATTGCATGGCATAGTAGTGCACGCCTCGTTCCGCGCCGATGGCGTAGACGGGGACGATATGCGGATGTTGGATTTGTGCCGCCGCCTGAGCTTCGTTCTTGAAACGGGCGATCTGTTTAGCATCCAAGACCGCGGCGAAGGGCAAAATCTTGAGGGCGACAGGTCGGTCGAGCGAAATCTGACGCCCTCGTACACGACGCCCATGCCGCCGCGCCCCAACTCGCGCAACAGCTGAAAATCGCCCAACCGTTTATCCCCTCCGACGATTGCGGGATCCGAATCCGAACGGTCCGGCTTCACTTCGCTAAAACCGGCTGCCATTTGATGCAGTGGCGCGCAGATGACGCAGGTAGGTAGTCAACGGCTCAGCAAGATCCGGATGGTCGGTCACCAATTGGTTGATATCGGGAGGCACACCGCCTTCCAGGCTGGACAAATACCCATCCAGCAGATCCGTCAATCGAAGCCGCTGCTCGTCGGTCAGTTGATCCAGAACCGACGGCTCAGCACTCAGGTCGTGAAATAGCGAGGAAGTCATCTCGTTTGCTGTTGCTCATAGACCTGACGAAAACGGTCGATCGCTCGCAACCAAAGCATTCGCACGGCACCGGAGGTGCGGTTCATGCGTTGGGCGACGTCGTCAAACGACAAGCCTTGCAAGTTTCGCAGGATAATCACTTCGCGATAGTGTGCCGGCAATTTGGCCAATTGGTCCGCCATCGCTACGGAGGCTTCGTGCTCACGTGCGGCAGCACTGGGCGACGGGCCGTCGTCGACGAAGGCCATTAGGAAGTTCGTCGCCGACCGATCGAATTGGCCTCCCAGTTGCTCCAGCGACACCTCTCGCCGAACATCTCGCCGTTTGGCCCGCAGATGAACTTCCACGGCACGATGAATGGTGTTAAGCAGTACCTTGCGCAACCAGCCCAAAAACTCCCGCTCCGTCGAACCGCGAAACTGCTCGAAGTCGCGATATGCCGATAGCATCGTCTCCTGCACGATATCTGACGGGCTCACTCGTCTCCGCAAGCGTTCGCTGATTTGCGTTGTTGCCAAGATCGCAAGGTAGTTGCGATACAGATTGAGAAGCGGCCCCATCTGGCCGGGGTCACCTTGCCGTACCGAATGAATCATGGTCGAGACGTCGGATTCAACCATGGTAATGAGGCTTCTTGCACCCTAGAGGAATGAAACGCCCGTGGCCCGAGCCTCCGGGAGTAATAACCTGATTGTACCTAAATCGTCTCCGTTGCGTGTGCTCGAACTTCATCCACTGCCAAAACATCCAAGGAGGCAAGCTCCGTGTCTTGCCTCCTTGGCATGGGAAGCGGCCACCGTCATTAGTCGTCGTCGACGATCGTCTACCGTCGTCGTCCGAAGGAGTGGCCCGCACGGACCGGTCGAGCGTACGGGGTCGCAGACACGGCAGCCATCGGCACGTCGCCCTGGTCGTCGCTGTCACTGTCTGTCGCCGTTCCCCCGTTCGATGCGTCGGTCTCGTCCGTCGTCCGCTTGGTCTCGAGGTACGTTCGCAGCTCATCCTGGCTCACGATCCCGTCGCCGTCAGCGTCCGCGGTCGACAACCGTTCCCATTTTCGCGCGGAAACTTCATCCGCGGTCAGGCCATCACCGTTTTGGTCCGCCACAAAGACGTTGTCAATGATTGCAGTGAGCCGGGCTTCGGCCTCAGCTTCCAGTTGAGATGTCAGTTCGTCTTTGGAGATCAAGCCGTTTCCATCGGCGTCGGCGTCGGCGATTCGCGTCCAGACGCAAGCCGACACTTCGCTCTCGCTCAGCAGTTCGTCGTCGCCGGCTATTTCAAAAAGCTTGTCGACGCGTTCCGCGACCGTGAGCTCGGCATTTTTACCCTCGTGTCGCTCTCCGTGCCCCGATCCTCGATGTCTATGCCCCTCGAAGTGACCCGATTGGGGGCCAGCAGGGGACATGGCGTCCTGTAATAGAGTCAGCAGCTCGTCTGACGAGATTCCACCGTCGGTATTCGTGTCCGCACCGGACAGTTTCGTCCACGCGTCCGCAGGGACCTCGTCGGACGCCAATTGGCCGTCCGCGTTACTATCCAGGCGTTGAAAAGCGGCCTGCACCCAGTCCTCAAGAGTCAGAATGCCGCCGAACCCGCCGCCATGTAGCAGCTGCCGATTTTCCAAGGACTCGGCTTGAAGTCGACGGGGATGGGTGGTTTTCTTGCTGCCTGTGGGGTTCATCATGCTTTGCCTTTCCAATGCAATCTCCAGTGGGGGGCGGTTGGCTCCTACCGGCCCAGCTCCGCTGATATTCCTGCGGTCTCCGCTCCGAAATCCGACGGGTGTCGAAGGGGCGCCCTGGGGCACCGTTGTCCCCCCGTCAGTCGTCTAGGGGGATTTCGCACACTGGACGTCACGCGGGACGAGTGGCAAAACATGGGGGGGTGGCGCCGTCCGGCGACACGTCCCTCCGATGGCGTAGCGAGGTTCTAGCCATTTAGACGACCCGAGCTAGAATTCCGAACAGTTCTTGAAGCCGCAAAACATTTCCCGAGTATTTGGAGACGTACACCAATGTCCCGCATAAACTTTTCACTAACGCTCCTGGCCCTCGTTCCAATTCTGTGGCCCGGCATCAGCAGGGCCCAGGAGCAGGTGACCGTCGACGGAAGCGTCGTGACGGAAAATGCGATCACCGCTCAGTTAGAAAAACTGCAAGAGGCATTCAATGCAAAGCAAGTCGATCGTTTAACCGCACTCTTTCTGCCGACGGCCGAACTGATCGACGAGCAGGGCACGATCCACTCGGGGCGTTCCGCTCTGGAAGAGCTGTTCAGTGGATTCTTCAGTGAGTTCCCCGAAGCGAAGATGCAACTGGATCTGCAATCGGTTCGCACGATTACACCTCAGCTGGCGACCGGAGATATGGTACGGGCGATCAGTTCACCCAAGCCGGGGCCTCGTGCGATCAGCCGATCGACGATGACCTGGGTCCTAAAGGATGGCGATTGGTTGATCGCTTCCGGCCGCGACGTACCGGCCGATGCGGAACTGAGCCCGCATCAACAATTGGAGCCGTTGGAGTGGTTGATTGGGGACTGGGTAGACGAAGGTGAGGAATCACTGGTCCAGATTCACTGTGAGTGGAGCAAGGACGCCAATTACATCCTGATGGACTATGTGGTGACTCGTGACGGAGAAGAGCAGCTCTCGAGCCAACAGCGACTGGGATGGGATCCGTTGTACGAGCAAATTCGGTCTTGGGTGTTTGATGCCGACGGTGGCTTTGGCGGCGGCTTGTGGACCCGACTTGGGGATGCGTGGGTGCTCAAGACCTCGGCCGTGTTGCCGGACGGAGCGACGGGTTCCGCGACCTTCGTGATTGAACCTGAGGGACAGGATCGGTTTGTGATGCGCGGGTTGGACCGCATCATTGGAGACGGTGTGGAACCCGATGTGGAAATGACGATTGTGCGTCGACCGCCCCAGTCAAACTAGCGCGTCGCCCGCTATGTCGTTTCCTCCCCCCAGAACGCTGTTAAATTGAGTGAGAAAGTCATGCCCAAGCTGCATCGCATTTTTTGTTTTGGTGTCATCGGTCTGGTGTTGTTTTCGCCTTTGGAGCCCGTCTTAGCTCGTGGTGGCCGTGGCGGAGGCGGCGGAGCCCGAGGTGGAGCGCGCCCATCGATGGGTCGCGCCGGTGGTGGTGCACATCCGCGACCAAGTGGCGGCGCTCACCACTCCATGTCACGACCTGCGGCGCGACCAAGCCTATCGAAACCGCCGTCGCATCCCAAGGTTTCCCGGCCCAATGTGTCGCGCCCGAACGTCTCGCGACCAACCGCGACTCGACCGGGTGGATCGCCGCCTGCGGCCAATCGCCCCGGTGCGACGCGACCCGTAACTCAACGTCCCTCCCTAGGAACCGGCCGACCGACGACGGGTGATCGTCCTAGTATTGCGAATCGTCCAAGCACTCGCCCTGGTGCTTCCACGGACGGTCGACCTAGCCTAGCCCAGCGCCCCGGCCCGGGATCGCGACCTACAACCCGTCCGGCGGAACGACCAGCCCTGGCGAATCGGCCCGGCGCCGACCGGCCGACCACCTTGCCTGGTAACATCGGCCCGAATCGTCCCGGCCGCCCTGGCGACGGCGATCGCCCCAATATTGGCGGCGGTGGCAACCGTCCCGGTCGTCCGGATGGCAATCGGCCGGGTCGCCCCGACGGCGGACGTCCCGGTCGACCCGGCGATCGCCCCATCATTGGGGATGGCAATCGACCTGGTCGCCCAGATGGCAATCGACCGGATCGCCCTGACGGCGGACGTCCGGGTCGACCCGGCGATCGCCCCATCATTGGGGACGGCAATCGTCCAGGACGTCCGGATCGACCGATCATCGGTGGTGGAAACAACAACAACAACATCATCGGTGGCGGCAACAACATCAACATCGGCAACAATTGGGGAATCAATCGTCCGGGAGGTTGGGGTTACAACCGGCCGGGCCGCGGCGGGAATTGGGCCCATGACTGGCGCGACCATTACGTCAATGGGCACCATGACCATTGGTACCATGGCTGCTGGTCGGGACATTGGGGCAGCAGCTGGTATGTCCCGCTTGCCTGGGGCGCCGCGGGTTGGGGACTGGGGGCGTTAACGACCAGTTGGGGCTATCCTTACGCCTATAGCTATTCGAATCCGTACTATGCGTCGTCGACGTTTTCGTCGCCGGTCTACGATTACTCGCAGCCGATCGTCGTCAACGATTATTCCACGACCAATCAGACGCAAACGGAAGTTGCGCCGCTCAGGAGACGAGCGAGCAGCAGCAGGCGTACGATCTGACCGACAAAGCGCTGGCCGCGTTCAAGCAAGACAATTTCACCGCCGCGACTGCTTTACTGGAGCAGGCAGTGGCGCTGACTCCCAATGATCCCGTCGTGCATGAATTGCTAGCGCTGAGTCTATTTGCCACGGGCGACTATGCGCCAGCCGCTGCCGTGCTCAACAACTTGCTGGCAGTAGCGCCGGGAATGGATTGGACTACACTAAGCGGTTTGTATTCCAGCGTGAATGTGTACGAACAGCAATTGGATGCCCTGGATCGCTTTTGTCAGAGCCACCCCCAAGACGGCGCACCGCACTTCGTGTTGGCCTATCACCGTCTGATCTGTGGCGACACGGATGCAGCGATCGCAGCACTGAAGGTTGTCGTGCAGGAGCAGCCCAAGGATGAGGTCGCGCAGCGCATGCTGCAAGCCCTTGACACCACGCAAGAGCTTGCCGCCACGCCTCCGCCTCCCGCCGCTGGTGAGAAACAACCGGAGGCGGTGGCCGATGCGACGGAGTCCGCGCCTACGACCGATCTAATTGGTCAATGGCAGGCAAAACGGGATGCTGCGTCTTTCAATCTTCAGCTCGATGAGGACGGTAACTTCGTCTGGAACAGTACGGCCGCGGGTCAGGAACCCGTGAAGCTCAGCGGCACGTACACCGTAGCGAATGACATGCTGATCTTGGAAAGCGGTGAGCAGGGGACGATGGTCGGCAAGACCAAGGCGATCGATGCCGATCGCTTCAGTTTCCGACCTGTTGAGAGTTCGCCCACAGACCAAGGTCTCTCGTTTGGACGCTTAAAACGGTAATCGTGGCATTCAACCACGATTGAGCGATAGCTGTCACGAATCTTTTACGCGGGAACCCGCCTGTCCATTTTAGCGACGACGGGTTCCCGCCTTTTTGTTGACGCGTCGCGTGCTGCGTCGTTCTGACGGCGGGGCGTTGCTACTTGGTCCGCGTTGTTCCCGCCGGTGGGCCCACTCGGAAATCCGCATCCCGCCGCTCATCGCTGGGGCTTTATTCACTTCTGCGCCGCTAATGGTCCTCGGCGAGTGTCCATTACGACCTCCCGAACGACCAAGTCTTGAAACAAACTCGCCTCGCGGAGCGGCATCAACGACGGCCGCTGTTAACGGATTCTTGCTTGGACGCATCGCCGCGACGTCTAGAAAATCCTTGCATCCGAGCGGCGATCTGATATCATCTCGCATCGTTGGCGATCGAGAACCCGGTTGGTGCGTGCCGTCACGTTGCGGCACGCGCGTTGGACTTTCGCCGAATCCCACCTTGAGGAACCCACGATGTGTAGATACGGAATTCATCCGATCGCTGCTTTGCCCTCATCACCCTCCCGCCTCTTCGCTTGTTTTGCCGCCTGCATCCTGCTGTTGAACGCCAAGACTGCGCAGTGCAATTGAATGTGGCACTTGGCAAACCCATCATTGATGGCAGCGGCTCTTGGGATGGAGGCACCATTGGCGTAGGAGCGCCGTACGACGGTGGACAATTCCCCGCCCGACTGGCCGTGGACGGTGTCACGTACGAAGCCGACGATGCGACGCCCAGCTGGTGGTTGGGACGTGAAGGGACTTTGGACGAGTACTTCACCTTGGATTTGGGCGATGTCTACAACGTCGATCGCATCGATTTATTCAATACGCACAATCGGCAGTACAACGATCGTGGTACGGAAGAGTTCGTGATTTTCGGTGCCCAGCAGGTCGATGTCAACAATCAGTTGATCGATCCCGTTCCGGTGCTCAGCGGCAATTTGTTTGAGACATCGTTCGAGGAAGATCTGCCGGCCGAGAGCTTCACGTCGGACAATGGCTTTAACCCGGTGGACGTTCGCTATTTGAAGTTCCAGTCGCTCTCGTCGACCTATGGAAACAGTAACGTGGGGCTCAACGAGATCGAAGTCTACTCGTCTAGTTTTGTTACCTCCAACCGTGCGTACGGCAAACCTGTCATTGATGGCAGTGGTGCTTGGGATGGGGGTACGGTGGGTGTCGGTGCAGATTTTGATGCTGGCCAGTTTCCGGCGACTGCCGTGACCGATGGAAGCATCGCCGATGGCGACAACACGATTTGGCTAGGCCGCGAGGGAGTTTCGGACGAGTATTTTACTTTGGATTTGGGCGAATCGGTGAACGTTCAGGAGATCTTGCTTCGGAATACAACGAACCGCCAATACGCCGATCGCGGCACGATGGACTTCCGTATCCTGGCGGCGGATGCGGTCGACGGGGCGAACCAACTGGTGAATCCTGTGGAAATTCTCACGGGAAGCTGCCCAATTCGGCCGGCGTATCGCCCGTTTTGGAGACGGTCTTTACCGCGGACAACGGACTGGCTGCGACCGACGCCCGCTATCTTCGCTTTGAAACGGCCAGCGGGACCTATTTCAACGACAACGTTGGGCTCAACGAGATCGAGGTGTACGATCAGGTTAAGCACGAGCCTACGCCATTGCCTCGCGACAATGTGGCCCTGGGCAAACCCATCATTGATGGCAGTGGCTCCTGGGATGGTGGGAATGTTGGCGAGGGGCAGACGTTTGACGGAGGCGGTTTTCCTGCGACTCGCGTAACCGATGGCAGCATTGCCGATTTGCATATCGACGGAGGAGCTCGCTCTTCGTATTGGCTAGGCCGAGAACAGACCGACGAAGAGTACTTCACGCTCGATCTGGGCGATGTATACACGATTGATGAAATCGATCTGCGCAACACGCACAATCAGGGCTACAACGACCGCGGCACGGACGAGTTCTACATTTTGGGGGCTTTAGAAGTCGACGGGAACAATCAATTGGTGTCGCCCTTTGCCATCCTGTCTGGAAATCTCTCGGATGCATCCGGCATGATCCCGATTCCGGCCGATGTGTTTACGTCGGACAACGGGCTGACGGTGGCTGATGCTCGGTATCTACAGTTCATCGCCGTGTCCTACCTTGAGGGGAAAGTTAGCTCCGGGCTGAACGAGATCGAAGTGTATGGCCGTCTGGCGGGCTCGCTACCGGGTGACTTTAACGGGGACGGCGTGCTGGATGCCAGTGATGTCGACATGCTGACCACAGAGATCGTGGGGGGTGGCAATCCCACGGAATTTGATCTCAACAGCGACGGTGCCGTAAACAATTCGGACCTGACCATCTGGGTTCAGGACCTGCGCGTTACCTATTTCGGAGACGCCAACGTCGACGGTGAATTCAATTCGGCCGACTTGGTGGCCGTGCTATCTTCGGGAACATACGAGGCGGACGTCGATTCACAATGGTCCACTGGCGATTTCAATGCCGATGGCCGCACGGACAGCAGCGACTTAGTGACTGCCTTGGCTGATGGCGGTTACGAGCAGGGGCCCGCGCGGCCGTGGCGAGTGTGCCGGAGCCGAGTGCCATCACATTGTTGGCGATTGCGGCCTGCGGGTGGTTGGCATTTCGCCATCGCCGGTTGAACTGAGCGACGCATACCAGCGTCGCGGCGATTGCGGCCTGCCGTATTTTCTTCATGGAACCTAGCTGCTTCGTGTATACTGCGGAGTGCCGGTCGGACCTGTTTCGTGCGTACTGAGCATATTCCTTGTGCGGCAGAAAGCTCGGTGCAACCACGATCCATTCTATGGGATGACGACGCGTGGCGGATCGTCATTGCGTACGTCCCGATCGAAATGCCTTGATCGTGCCGCGCGGCGTGCCATGCAACTCAACGGGTGACATTAACTGTGAAACGTTCTCGTTTTCTTCGTTCGCGTCGTCGCACGCGTATCGGCTCGTGCGTTAGCTCTCAATTGGAATTATTGGAATCGCGGCGCGTGCTCGATAGCACCGTGGTCTTCAATGAGGTGATGTACAACACAGCAACCGGCGACGAGTCGTTGGAGTGGATTGAGCTGCACAATCAGATGTCGGTTGACATGAACTTGTCCGGGTGGACTCTGGGTGACGCGGTCGACTTCACCTTTCCGACGGGGACAATTCTGGGGGGCGGCGAATATCTGGTGATTGCCGCTTCGCCCACCGCGCTACAGGCCCAAGGTTACGAGGGAGCGATTGGACCGTACGGCCGACAACTGTCCAATTCCGGCGACCGCATAGAGCTGCGTAATCATACAGGGCGTTTGATGGATGTTGTCGCCTATGGAGACGACGGCGATTGGCCCGCTGCCGCAGATGGCTCAGGCGCGTCACTGGCCAAGCGGCACGCTCAGAGTGCGTCGGAACCGGCGGCCAACTGGACGTTTAGCGGCAACGTGGGGGGCACGCCTGGACAGCCGAATCTCGAAAACGTCTCGCCGCTGCGCGACGTGCTGCAATTGAGCGAGGTGGCGGCGGCCAGTGATGGGAACTTTTTCGTCGAAGTCCAAAACAGAGCTGATCAGCCCGTGTCACTTGGTGGAGTCCGGCTGGTCAGTAGCGAATCCCCGGGGTTGGATTTCGTCTTTGCGGATCAACAGCTGCCCTCGGGAGGATACGTGGCAGTAAACGCGGCGCAGCTAGGTTTTCAGCCGCAGTCGGGAGATCGCATATTCTTGGTTTCTGCCGATCGTACGCAAGTGCTAGACGGTGTGGCTTGGAAGATCGATTGCAAGGGCGATCGAGCTCGCTGGATGGGCGATGGCAGTTTCCTGCATCGGCCACGCCCGGCAGTGAAAACCAATTTGCCTTCCACGATCAAATCGTGATCAACGAAGTCATGTATAAGGCGAGCCCTACGTATGCGATCGCGGCAACTTACGGCGCCGATACGGTACTGCCGATTGACGCCGTGTGGCGTTTCAATCAATCCGGTGCTGACCAGGGCACTGCCTGGCGTGATCCGGCGTTCGATGACAGCCAATGGTCCTCTGGGCAAGGTCTCTTTTATTTGGAAAACTCGGATCTGCCCGGACCCAAGAACACACCGTTGGAATTGGGACAGGTCACTTACTATTTTCGGACGTCGTTTGATTGGGATGGTCCGACGGATCAAGTTCGCTTGGATCTGCGGCATGTTGTCGACTACGGCGGCCGTGTTTTACTTGAACGGCGTCGAGGTTGAGCGGTTCAACATGCCCCCCGGGCCTGTCAACGCGGAGACGACTGCTGACTCCGCGGTTGGTAACGTGCGTTATGAGGGGCCCGTCGTGATGCCCAGCGAATTGTTGCGGCAGGGCACCAATACGCTCGCGGTTGAAGTCCATCAAAACTTGGCTTTCAGTCCCGATGTGGTGTTTGGAGCCGACCTGAGCATCCAACGGCAACTGACCTCTGAGACACCATTTGCCGCATCGGATGAAGAATGGATCGAGTTGTACAATCGCGGAGACACGCCGGTCGATTTAAGTGGTTGGGCACTACAAGACGCCGTTCGTTTTGATTTTCCCGCCGGAACGGTCTTGGGCCCAGATCAATACTTGGTGATTGCACGCGATGCCACGGAGTTGGCCGCTCGCTATCCTGACATAAACGTTGTCGGTCAGTTCTCTGGGCAATTAGCGGACAGCGACGAACGTATTCAATTGCTGGACGGGCAACAGAATCTGGCGGACGAGGTGCATTACTTTGACGACGGCCGCTGGCCGCAGTATGCCGACGGTGGAGGATCGAGTTTAGAGCTTCGTGATCCGTTTGCCGATAACTCGCGCGGAGAAGTTTGGGCATCAAGCGACGAAACGGAACGATCGACATGGGAGCACATCAGTTATACGGCAACCGTCGCGCCGGTGGTTTATGATCCCCCCATCAACTTCCAAGAATTCGTGATGGGATTGCTCGGACCCGGCGAAGTGTGGCTCGATAACATCCGCGTCGTTCAGGACCCGGGACAGGCCACCGAACAACTCATTCAGAACGGCGATTTTGAGGCCGATACGCCGGGTGGGCCGGCGGATAAATGGCGGCTTGTGGGCACGCATCAGGGCAGCTCCGTAATTGCCGATCCGGATGATCCCGGCAATCAAGTTTTACGACTGGTTGCTGAGGCCCGGATGAACTACTTGAGTAACCATGCGGAGACCACGTTGGCCAATCAGGCACGAGTTGTGGACGGACGAACCTACGAGATTTCGTACGATGCCAAATGGATTAACGGCACACCGCAACTACATACGGAATTGTATTACAAGGATGCTGCTAGGACGACCATTCTTTCACAGCCGTCATCTAGTGGTACTCCGGGGATGCCGAATTCAACACGAGTTGACAATGTTGGCCCCACCTATGACGGATTGCGACACGAACCGTTGATACCGTCGACGACGGACAGCGTGACAGTCAGTGTCGACGTGGAGGATCCCGACGGGATGTCCGATATCCAATTGTTTTATGCCATTGATGGTGTGACACCTTTTACCGCCGTGCCGATGTCGGCCGGCGCCGATGGTCGGTATTCGGCCACAATCCCACCGGCCTGTGCGCCGGGACGTCGTGCAGTTTTATGTGCAGGCGACCGACAACCGTGGAGCCGTGACGATGTTCCCGGCGGCAGGACCCGACTCGCGTGCCCTGTATAAGGTCGACGACAATCCGAGTCTCAACCCGTTGCGCCATGACTTTCGCCTGATCATGATTCCTAGTGACTCGCGCTGCGCTATACGATCGGGTGAAGATGGTCAACAATAACCGGCACGGCGCGACCGTGATCTACGACAATCAGGAAGTCTTCTACGACGTTGGGGCGCGATTAAAAGGAAGTATGTTTTCGCGGCAGAATGTCGGCAACACCGGCTACAACGTACGGTTCAATTCCGAACAACTGTTTCGCGGAGTGCACGATACGGTGCGTCTTGATCAGAACGGAGAAAGTGAGATTCTGGTCAAGTACTTCACGGCGGCGATAGGGAATCCCGGAGGCAGTTACGATGATATCCTGCAGCTGACGACACCAACCGGCCAAGGAGGAGGCCCAACGCTGACGTTTCTGGCGGCGCAAGATGATGTGTTTTTGAGCGAGCAGTTCGAAAATGGTCAGGACGGGACGCTCTTTAAGTTCGAGGGCATTCGCGTCATGCAGACCACGGTCGACGGCGACCCGGAAAGCCTCAAACTCTACCAACCGATTGGATGGGTGTCCCAATTCGATATCCAAGACTTGGGCGACGACAAAGAATTGTACCGCTGGCCATTTTTAATCCACAACAACCGCGATCGAGACGACTACACGCCATTGATCGCGCTGGCTAAGGCGTTCAGCCTGGAGGGCGATGAATTATCGCAGACGATGTCGCAGCTGATCGATGTCGAACAGTGGATGTCGACGTTTGCCATCATGTCGTTGTTTGGCATTGGCGACGCGTATAGCCAAGGCAATCCCCACAATCTGGATTTGTACGTTCGCCCAGAGGATGGAAAAATCCTGGCCCTTCCTTGGGATTGGGACTTCGTGTTTTCCCAGTCCGCCACGGCTCCGCTACATGGCAACAAAAACATCGGCAAACTGATTGATCAGCCGGCATACGAACATGTCTTCCTGGGACAGTTGCACCACATGATTACAACGCTTTTCAATCGTCGTGAAATGGAGCACTGGACCAGTAATTTTGGCACGTTGTTGGGCAATAATCTGAAGGGACTATTAACGAACATTGATCAGCGTGGCAATTTTGTAATGAGTCGGCTGCCACAGGAAGTCGTCTTTCAGATTGGGACCGACGCCGCCAACATCCAGTCCACGGCACTGGCCAATGCGACAAATCAGGCACAGGTCTTCATTCCTACTGGGGAAAATGGCGGGGATCAGTTGGGGCAGCAATGGACGGAACCGGACTTTGTTGTTTCCGAACAGTGGCAGACGGGTACCGCCGGAGTTGGTTTCGAGGCCTCGCCAGGTGTGTTTGACGAGCTGATCACGCACGAAGTGACAGGGATGCTGGGCGTCAATTCGACCGCCTACATTCGCATTCCGTTTCAGGTGGACGGAGATCCCGGCCAGTTTGATCGATTGAAACTCCGCATGAAATACGATGACGGATTTGTCGCATACTTAAATGGTCAAAAGATTGCTGAAGGTAACGCACCGACTACGCCTCAATGGGATTCCGGCCAACCGCATCTCGCCGCAATTCGGATGCCGTCGAGTTTTCGGAATTCGATATCACCAGCCAAATCAACTTACTGCGACCTGGCGAGAACGTATTGGCCATTCAAGGTCTGAATCGCTTGGTTGGCAGCAACGACTTTTTGATCGTGCCGGAACTTGCGGGCGAGTCGTTTCCGGAGGTTACTACAAAAGAAGCGACCGTCGATACACCGTCAATTGCGCTCGATGGTCGAGGATGGGTCAACGTTCGTCAAGTTTGGGTGGAAGGCGCGGACGAGCCCTTGGACATCCAATGGGCCGACAGCACCAGTTGGTCAACGGTGATCCCGTTGCAGCCTGGAGAAAACCATCTGACGTTGCAGGCAATCGACTACAGCGGCCAAGTCGTCGGTGTGGATCGCATCAATGTGACCAGCACAGTTGCACGTCCCGTGTTGGATCATTTGCGGATCAGCGAATTGATGTATCACGCGGCTGATCCCAGCCCCGGGGAAGTCGCGGCCGGATTTGGTGACGGCAATCTGTTCGATTTTATCGAGCTGGTCAACACCAGTTCGACCAACTCGTTGGATTTGACCGGGATCCACCTTGAGGGCGGCGTTCGCTTCGCCTTTCCGCAATATACGCTCGCGCCAGCCAACATGTCGTCGTTGCGGCCGATGTCCCGGCATTTCAGCAACGGTATGGCGATCAACCGGATGTCGTGGGCCAATTCTCAGGATCGCTGAGTAACGGAGGTGAGTTGTTGCAACTGCACGACACGGCGGGCGCCCTGGTGTTGGAGTTGGACTATGCGGACGACGATCCTTGGCCGGCGCGGGCCAACGGCCGTGGCGCGTCGCTGGAATTGATTGATTTGGCAACACCTGTCGAAGATTTCAGTCGCGTCGATAGCTGGCGCGCCAGTACGGACTATGGCGGGTCGCCCGGGCAGCAGGGCAATGCGCCAGTCGGTGTTGTCATTAATGAAGTATTGGCGAACACCAATCCGCCATTGGCACTTAGCGATTCCATCGAGTTGCTCAATACCTCCGCCCAAGCAATCGATATGAGTGGTTGGTATCTAAGTGACTCGGGAAATCAATTACAGATATGCGCTGCCGGCCGGAACGATCTTGGGGCCTGGCGAGTATTTTGTGATTGACGAGAGTCGTTTTAATCCGACGCCAGCTAATCCCGGTCCAAATGACTTTGCGATTAGCGGTAGCCAAGGCGACGACGTATGGTTGGTGATTCCCGCCGCCGGAGGCGGGATTTCCATGTTCGTCGACAACGTGCACTTTGGCACTTCGTCGTCTGGAGAATCGTTCGGTAGGTCACCCAACGGTTCGGGCCGTTTGGTACCGCAAACCGAGCGGACACTGGGGGCGGTCAATGCGGTGCCGCGTGTTGGCCCGGTAATTATCAGTGAATTGCAGTACGCTCCCGGACTACCGTCCCAAGCTGCACTGGCCATCGATCCGAATATCGGCAGTGACGATCTGGA